>NZ_JBIAWS010000003.1:0-1019103 GCF_042896045.1 Streptomyces sp. NPDC001351
TCTGCGAGGTCTCCGCGCCCCGGCAGCAACACCGCGATCCGGGCCCACGCCCGGCCGATTCCCCCGGCCATCACGCGACAGCCCCGGCTTCCCGCGGTGCGGCCGGCGGCTCGCTCCGCCCGGCGAACATCATCGGCCCGTCCTGAAGCAGTTCCAGCACGCGGACACGACCCCTCGAATTCCCGTACAGGTCCCCGCGCTCGTGGTCAGGCGCGGAGGTTGCGCCCGCACTACCTGCAAGCACTACCAAGCCAGCATCTAACCAATTGCGAAATTACGCAATTCCGCATGCGGGTAACATCCCCACGAACTGCGCCGGCCATCGGCCCGAGGTATGCGGCACTGGCACACGTCCAACCAGTCGCCGGTCAGGTGCCAGGACGTGATGGTGGTGACCTGCCCTGCCATCCCGCTTCCCTGCTGCCCTCTCAGCGGTTCATACGAGGGCCGACGCGCCGATGATCTCGTCGGCCAGCCGGCGCGCGACACCGTCGGGGAAGGGCGACGGCAGCCCCAGGACGATGTGCCGGAAGCCGGCGTCGGCCGCCTCGGCGATCGCGTCCCTCGTGGCGGCCGGACGGTCGTAGGAGACGTGCAGGACGATCGAGCGCGTGATCGAGGCGGGGTCGCGACCGAGCTCGGCGCAGTGGCGGTCCAGCAGGGCGCTGCGGCGGACCGCGTCGTCGATGTCCCCGCCCGGCATGTTCCACAGGTCCGCGTGCTCGGCGGCCACGCGCAGGGTCGCGGATGAACGTCCGCCGATGAGGATCGGCGGATGGGGGCGCTGGACGGGCTTGGGGTTGCCGAAGGCTCCGGTGAGGTGGTGGTGAGTGCCGTGGAAGTCGAAGGGCTGCTCCTCGGTCCACAGGCGCCGGATCACCGTGCACGCCTCGGCCAGACTCTCCACGGCGTGGGCGGTGTCCTGGAAGGGCAGGCCGTACGCCGGATACTCACGCCGGGCCTCGGGCGGGTCGGGCCGGGACCCCACCCCGAGGCCGAGGTCGAGCCGGCCGCCGGAGACGACGTCGACGGTCGTGGCGATCTTGGCCAGCACGGCCGGCGGGCGGAACCGGTTGCTGGTGACCAGGAGGCCGAGGCGAAGACGGCGGGTCTGTGCGGCCAGGGCCGCGAGGAGCGTCCAGCCCTCGTAGATGGGTCCCTCAGGGTCGCCTGCGATGGGCATGAGGTGGTCGAACAGCCAGGCGTGCTCGATCTCCGGAATGGTGTCGGCCTCGCGCCAGACCCGCAGGATGTCGCGATAGTCGACCTGCATGGGGGCGGTCATGATGCCGAAGCGGACTCGCGGTGCGGTCGTCGTCATGGTGTTGCCGTTCCTCCTCGGACGGTCAGCGGCGTCGCAGTGACGGGTCGAGCAGAGCGGGCGGGGTGTCGTACTTCTCGTGCGGGGCCAGGTCCGTGCCGGGGGGCACGATCGCATCGATCGCGTCCAGTACGTCGGCCGGGAGCACGGTGTCGGCGGCGGCGAGCTGGGAGCGCAGGTGCTCCAGCGTGCGGGGGCCGATGAGCGCACTGGTCACGGCCGGATGGGCGGTCACGAATCCGAGGGCGAGCTGGATCATCGTCAGTCCGGCCTGGTCGGCGAGCTCGGCCAGCCGCTCGACGGCGTCGAGCCTCGCCCTGTTCTCGGGAAGCCCGGTGTCGAAGCGCTGCGGCATGATCGTCGAGCGGCTGGTGGTGATGGAGCGTCCGGCACGGACGGCCCCCGACAGCCAGCCCGAGGCCAGCGGACTCCACACCAGCACTCCGAGCCCGTACTCCTCGGTCACCGGCAGGACGTGCGTCTCGATCCCGCGCTGCAGGACCGAGTAGCTGGGCTGCTCGGTGACGTAACGGCCCAGGTGATGCTCACGCGAGGCCCACTGGGCCTGCACGATGCGGTGGGCAGGGAAGGTGGAGGACCCGAAGTAGCGTATTTTTCCCGCGCGTTGCAGATCGGTCAGAGCTGACAGCGTCTCCTCGTCGCCGGTGCTCGGGTCCCACCGGTGGATCTGGTAGAGATCGACGTGGTCGACGCCGAGCCGGCGCAGGCTGTCGTCCAGCGCGGTGACCAGCCAACGGCGCGAGCTGCCCCGGTGGTTGCGCTCCTCGCCCATGGGCAAGCCCGCCTTCGTGGCCAGCACGATGTCGTCGCGGCGGCCCGCGATGGCCTTGCCGACCATCTCCTCCGATTCACCGTCGCCGTACATGTCGGCGGTGTCGATGAGGTTGATCCCGCCTTCGAGCGCGGCGTCGACGATGGCGGTGGCCTCGTCCTGGGTGGTGCGCCCGATGCTGCCGAAGTTCATCGCGCCGAGCGCGAGCGAGCTGACCTGCACACCGGTGCGGCCCAAGGTGCGGTACTGCATGACCGTGTTCCTCCATTGCGGGTGGGTGGCGGTGCGTTGCGACCAGGCATGACTTGGTCGCGGGGCTCCGGCTCTGGCATCATGAGCAAAGCGGAACGTCGCTCCGATTACGATACGGAACGTTGCTCCGCTTCAGCAAGCCCGATGGCGGAGGGAATGGCACGGTGAACGACGGCGACAGGGGCGCAGGGCGCGCAGCCCGGCCCAAGCGGACGGACGCCCGGCGCAACGAGCAGACCCTGCTCGACGCGGCCGCCGCGGTCTTCGTCACCTCGGGCGTGGAAGCGCCGGTGCGCGACATCGCGGCGAGGGCCGGCGTCGGGATGGGCACGATCTACCGCCACTTCCCGACGCGCGCGGACCTCATCGTCGCCGTCTACCGGCACCAGGTCGAGGCCTGCGCCGAGGCCGGTCCGGCCCTGCTGGCGAGCAGCCCGACCCCCTATGCAGCGCTGGGCCAGTGGATCGGCCTCTTCGTCGAGTTCCTGGTCACCAAGCACGGACTCGCCGCCGTACTGCAGTCCGACGACGCAGGCTTCGACACACTGCACGCCTACTTCCTCGACCGCCTCGTGCCCGTGTGCACCCAACTGCTCGACGCGGCAGCCGCCTCCGGCGAAATCCGGTCCGACCTGAAGGCCTACGAGCTCATGCGGGGCGTCGGCAACCTCTGCATCGGCGCGGAAAGCGACCCCCGCTACGACGCCCGCCGACTGGTCGAACTCCTCGTCGCAGGCCTACGCCGACCGAACTGACGTCCATCCATGAACCTGGGCATGGTCGCGCAGGCGGCCGGGCTGTTCGCCGTCACCAACATCGACGACATCCTGCTGCTGTCGCTGTTCTTCGCGCAGGGCGCAGGCCACCGCGGCTCCGCCCGCCGGATCACGTTCGGCCAGTACATCGGTTTCGCCGCCATCCTCGCCGTCGCCGTCGCCGCGGCGTTCGGTGCCACTTTGCTGCCCGAGTCGGCCATCCCGTATCTCGGACTGCTCCCCTTCGCACTGGGCCTGAAGACGGCCTGGCAGGCGTGGCAGCACCGTGACGGCGAGGACCAGAACGACACGCAGGAGACGCCCCAGGGCGGCGGCCCAAGAACGCTGGAGGTCGCAGCGGTCACCTTCGCCAACGGCGGCGACAACATCGGTGTCTACGTCCCCGTGTTCGCCACCGCCGGCCCGGGTGGGATGAGCGTGTATGCCGTGGTCTTCCTGACCCTGGTGGCCGTGTGGTGCCTCGCGGGCCGCTTCTTCGCCACCCGGCCGGTCGTCGCCAGGGCACTCAGCCGCTGGGGGCACGTCCTGCTCCCGTCGGTCCTGATCACCCTCGGGCTGCTGATCCTCATCGAGGGCGGCGCATTCGGCTGGTAGCCCCGGCCGGCCGGTGGCCGGGCCCGATCATCCGGGCCCGGCGCGACAGCCCCCGAGGGGCAGTCAGCGTCCATCCGACGCCCCTACGTTCCTTCCCGGGCCGCCGGGTCGAAGGCGAGGACACCCATCGCCGTCACGCCGGCGGCCGTGCCGCGCAGGCACGAGGCCTGACCGCCGCACCACCCAGGATCGACTTCTCCTCATCGTGTTCAAAGCGGTTCGCGAGCGGGGCGAGCCGCCCGCGCTCCGCGTCCAGTGGGTCGAACGGTGCCCTTTCGACGGCTACTTCGAGTGATCCGGCTTCGACGGCTGGTCCGGATACGAGGGCTTCGCCGGGTGCTCCGGGAATGCGGGCTTCTCCGGGTGCTCCGGGAACGCGGGCTTCACCGGGTGCTCCGGGAACGCGGGCTTCACCGGGTGCTCCGGGAACGCGGGCTTCACCGGGTGCTCCGGGAACGCGGGCTTCACCGGGTGCTCCGGATACGCAGGCTTCACCGGGTGCTCCGGGAAGGCAGGCTTCGCCGGATGCTCCGGATACGCAGGCTTCTCCGGGTGCTCTGGGAACGCAGGCTTGACGGGCTGCTGCGGATACGCAGGTTTCTCCGGAAACGCGGGCTTCACCGGATGCTCCGGGAACGCAGGTTTCACCGGGTGCTCCGGATACGCGGGCTTCACCGGCTGCTGCGGATACGCAGGCTTCTCCGGAAACGCAGGCTTCACCGGATGCTCCGGAAACGCGGGCTTCACCGGCTGCTGCGGATACGCAGGCTTCACCGGGAACGCAGGCTTCACCGGATGCTCCGGAAACGCGGGCTTCACCGGATGCTCCGGAAACGCGGGCTTCACCGGCTGCTGCGGATACGCAGGCTTCACCGGGAACGCAGGCTTCACCGGATGCTCCGGAAACGCGGGCTTCACCGGCTGCTGCGGATACGCAGGCTTCACCGGGAACGCAGGCTTCACCGGATGAGCCGGATACGCAGGCTTCACGGGCTGCTGCGGATACGCGGGCTTCACAGGCTGGGCCGGATACGCAGGCTTCACAGGCTGCTGAGGGTAAGCAGGCTTGACCGGCTGAGCCGGATACGCAGGCTTCACGGGCTGTTGCGGATACACGGGCTTCGCAGGCTGAGCCGGATACGCGGGTTTCACCGGATGCTCCGGATACGCAGGCTTCACCGGATACGCAGGCTTCGCCGGATGCTCCGGATATGCAGGCTTGACCGGCTGAGCCGGATACGCAGGCTTCACAGGCTGCTGCGGATAAGCAGGCTTCACTGGTTGGGCCGGATACGAGGGCTTGACCGGCTGCTGCGGATAAGCCGGCTTCACCGGATGCTCCGGATGCTCCGGATACGCAGGCTTCACCGGATGCTCCGGATAAGCGGGCTTCTCCGGGTGCGCGGGCTTCACGGGCTGAGCTGGATGCGCAGGCTTCCCCGGATGTTCCGGATAAGCGGGCGGTGCCGGGGACGGCGGGTGCGGGGTGGTGAGGTCCTGGGCGTAGGCGTTTCCCGCGTTCGACAGCGCGGCAGCGCCAAGGGCGGCAGCCATGAAGGCTGGCGTCAGAACGGATCGCCATCGCGGCGATTTCGTCATCTTCTCCACTCTCCTCGACTCGGTTCGGGGCTTCGTGACGGCCGGTCAGTACCAAGAGCCGGATAGTGGAATGATCAGAAAATCGGAGACACGAATAACGCTCTGGCGGCCATAAGCCACCGGATGGTGTAGCGCGGGAGGCCAGTTGGCCCGGCTGGCGGCGAGGGTTCGGGCAGGGACGGGTTCATGAGCCGGCCGGCTCAGAAGCCGACGCCCGCGGCTCCACCGGGTGCGGGCCCCGACGGCGGACGTCGCCCCGCAAACGGCTCCAGACCGAGGAGACCATTACCGGAATTGTCCGCTTTGATGCGTATAGTTCCCCGAAGGTGCGGGCTGTGACCGCCACCTGATCCACGGTCATCAATCCTTCCGCTGCGCCGACCCCGGCCGCCCACGAGCAAGGAGCACCGAAGAGTGAAGCCTCAGCGGAAGAGCAGGCTGCGTACCTTGGCGGCCGGCTCGGCGGTTGTCTCCGGCACCCTGCTTCTGACGGCCTGCGGCTCGAGCGGCGGTTCCGGGTCGTCCAACGGATCGTCCACGGCCGCCGCGCCGACCACCACGGCCGCCAGCGGCGTCAAGTGCGGCAAGGCGGCCCATGTGCCGGCTTCCGGCTCGACCGCGCAGGAGTTCGCGATGAAGTCCTGGATCAAGAACTTCACACAAGCCTGCCCCGGCACCCGGATCAGCTACGAGGGCAACGGCTCGGGTGCCGGCCAGACCGATTTCCTGCAGGGAAAAACCGCCTTCGCGGGTTCCGACTCCGCACTGAGCGCCACCCAGATCACCCAGTCCAAGAGCGTGTGCTCCGACGGCGGCCGGGCCATCCACCTGCCGGCGGTCGGTGGCCCGATCGCCATCGGCTACAACCTGCCGGGCGTCAGGAAGCTGGTCCTGGACGCGTCCACGCTCGCCAAGATCTTCGACTCCCGGATCACGAAGTGGAACGATCCGGCGATCGCGAAACTCAACCCCGGCACCAAGCTGCCGTCGACGGTCATCCGGGCGGCCCACCGTTCCGATTCCTCCGGCACGACGGACAACTTCACCTCCTATCTGAGCGCCGCCGCACCGAGCGCCTGGCCGCACGGGCACAGCAAGGAGTGGAAGGCCAAGGGCGGCGATCCGGCCAAGAAGTCCTCGGGCCTCGTCGACCAGGTGAAGAAGACCCTGGGTGCGATCGGCTACGTCGAGCTGTCCTACGCGATCGCCCGGGACATTCCCACGGTCTCGATCGACACCGGCGCCACCGCTCCCGTGGACGCCAGTGTCTTCACGGCCTCCAAGGCGATCTCCACTGCCAAAATCGCCGGCAGCGGTGACGATCTCGTGCTCAGGCTCGACTACGCGACCAAGACCCCGGGGGCGTATCCGATCGGCATGGTCACGTACGAGATCGTCTGCGACAAGGGCAACAAGCCGGCCACATGGCCCGCCACCAAGGCGTTCCTGACGTACATCGCCGGCGTGAAGGGCCAGCAGGACCTGAGCTTCGAGGGCTACGCGACGCTCCCGGCTGCCATCGTGAACCAGGTCCGCACCAAGATCAACAGCTTGTCCTGACCCGTCCGGACCGCGAGGCTTCAGCCACCCGCGGTCACGGCCTTGAGTTCGTCCAATGACTCCCGCATCAACTGCGCCATCGTGCGTTCCTCGGCCGCCTCGACCCAGCGCTCGAAGCCGATCTTGAAGACGGCGACCCCCGCCTCGGCGGTGAGACTTGCGGCCGGCTCCGGCACACCGCGTCGGCGCAGGGCGTCGGCGAGCGCCGCCGACAGCGAGGCGAGCTTGATCAGCTCGCGCTCCTGGAGTACGGCGTTGGCCACGATGACGGCGTGTCGCCGCCGGGCGTGCCCGTGGCGGCCGACGAACACGGTGGAGACCGCCTCGAGGCCGGCCGCGACCGCGTCGATCGGGGCCACGGACTGCGGGGCCTCGGCGACCGCGTTCACAAACAGCTCCTGCAACTCGCTGGAACCGCTGAACAGCACCTCGCGCTTGTCCGCGTAGTGGCGGAAGAAGGTCCGCTCGGTGAGACCGGCCCGTTTGGCGATCTCCGCCACCGTGGTCTGTTCGTAGCCGCGCTCGCCGTAGAGCTCCAACGCCGCTTTCGCCAGGCGTTCGCGCGCGTTCGGCTCCCATCTGCTCATGAGCAGATCCTACGTGATGACAGTTCCTGACATCACATGTTAGCGTTGATGACAGTCACTGACATCGACAGTTTGGGGCTCTCCTATGCGCATCTTCGTAACGGGCGCGTCCGGCTGGATCGGCTCCGCCCTCGTTCCCGAACTCCTGGACGCCGGGCATCAGGTCGTCGGGCTCGCCCGCTCCGACGCCTCCGCCGCCGCCCTCACCACCGCCGGTGCGGACGTGGTCCGCGGCACCGTCGACGACCTCGACGTCCTGGCCGGCGCCGCCGCCGCTTCGGACGGGGTGGTCCACCTCGCCTTCAAGCACGACCTCGCCTTCACCGGCGATTTCCAGGGCGCTGCCGAGGCCGACCGACGCGCCGTCGACACCCTCGGCGAGGCGCTGGCCGGCACCGACCGTCCCTTTGTCCTCGCCTCCGGACTGGTCGGCCTCAAGCCGGGCCAGGTGTCGAGCGAGCGGGACATGCCCGCGGTCGACGGCTCGCCGGTGTCCATACGCTCCGCCACCGCCGCGGAGCTGCTCGCACTTGCCTCGCGCGGGGTGCGCTCCTCCGTGGTGCGGCTGTCTCCGACCTGCCACGGCGAAGGGGACAACGGGTTCATGGCCGCCCTGGTCGCCATCGCCCGGGACAAGGGTGTCTCCGGCCATATCGGCGACGGCGCCAACCGCTGGCCGGCCGTCCACCGACTCGATGCCGCACGGCTGTTCCGCCTGGCAGTCGAGAAGGCACCGGCGGGCACGGTGCTGCACGGAGTCGCCGAGGAAGGCGTCCCGATCCGCGACATCGCCGAGGTGATCGGCCGTCACCTCGATGTGCCGGTGGTCTCCGTGGCCCCCGACGCCGCGACGGAACACTTCGCCTGGCTGGGTCGCTTCCTGGCACTCGACGGCCCGGCGTCCAGCACTCTGACCCGCGAACTCCTGGACTGGCAGCCCACCGGTCCCGGCCTCCTCGACGACCTCGACAAGGGCCACTATTTTCGCACCCCTGCCACCACCTCCTGACCAGGCGGCCGTACCTGCGGCCGGCGGCGGCCAGGCCCGCACGCGCGGCCACCGGACCGACCGCAGCCTGCCGGGGACACGCTCCGATGCATGCCGGCTCCTGATGTGTCGTACTTCTCGGGCCGTGACGGTGTGGGCCTCACCCACCGGGAAGTGGGCCCGGCAGCCAAGGACCGGACGATCGGCTCCCCGGTCCGCCTCGACCCGGCGCACGCCGAGCCGGTGCGCTGCGCCCTCATGCCGCTTCCGGTGTGACGCCGACCGGAATGGGAAAGGCCTGGGCCCGTATCTGCGAGGCGGTGCTTCGCAGATACGGGCCCAGGCCGCCGCCCACTGGCAGGAGACTGTGCGCCTCACCTTTCCCGGCACTGACAGGCGCATGCCAACCAGTGCCGAGGTGGCGGGTGTCAGGCGGGCTGCGGAGCGGTCGTTGCCGGGGCGGCCGCCACCTTGCGGGTCTCGCGCATGATCAGCAGCCCGTTGGCCACCATCAGCGTCGCGGTCAGGCCGTGGACGCCGAGCGCGGTGGCCACCGAGCCGTGGTGGGCCAGCACGGTGGCCATGTCCCCGTACGCGGCGAGGGCCTCCACCATCAGGACCCAGCCCAGCGCCCGACGCTGGCCCGTCACCAGCAGGATGCCCAGGACCAGGGCCATGACGACATCACGGATTCCCTTGATGATCAGGAAGCCGCCGCCGTCGCCGGACGGCCAGCTCGGCAGGCCGAAGGTCGGCGCCGTCGCCTCCGGGCTCAGGATGAACTCCCCTCCGAACCAGAGGATGAAGAGGATGAAGGCGGCGGCCAGGACGGTGTTGATCTTCTTCAGCGACATTGTTCTCCCCCTTTGTTGGGACTGCGCGCCACCAGCGTGGCGTCTGAAATCCGAAGTCCCTCAGGCGAGGGCGGCGACGAGCAGGGCGAAGGCGGCGATGAGGACGGCGACGCGGACATAGTGGTAGCGGTTCCAGCGGTTCAGCTGCTGCTTCCAGTCGGCGGGCCGGTTGCCAGGGGTCCACGTCTTGTTCCGGTTGTTGATCGGGACGAGCAGCAGAATCGACATGATCACGCTGAGGATCAGCAGCGCGGCGGCGGTGACGACGAGGCCGGTGCCGTGGTGGTGCCACCTGGCGACGGCCCAGATGGCGGCGAGGACGAGTGAACCGATGTACCAGAACGGCATGACGGCGCCCAGCATCCGGCCCCCGTGGGCGTGGCCGAGTTGGCCACTGTCCTCCGGAAGGGCGTTGAGGATCGGGTTGATGACGAAGGCGACGGAGAACTCCACCCCACCATCACGCCGACGACCACGGTGGTGAAGACCTCGAGTGCGGTGAGCATGATGCCCCCTCCTGAAATCTAGCGTTGCTAGCGGATGAGGCAACGCTAGTACTACTGCCGCTCGATTGTCTAGCGGTGCTAGGATTCCAATCATGTCGGTACAGGAACGCAAGCAGCGCGAACGGGCGGAGCGCGAGCGCCTCATCGTGGCGACAGCCCGCGAACTCGCAGAGCAGCAGGGCTGGGACGCGGTCACCACCCGCCGGCTCGCCGAGCGCATCGAATACAGCCAGCCCGTCCTCTACAGCCACTTCCGCGGCAAGCGCGAGATCATCGGCGCCGTCGCCCTCGAGGGCGCCGCCGAGCTGGCCGCGGCGGTGCGGGCCGCGACTTCCGCCGCGAACGACCCGCGCGGGCGGGTGGCCGCACTGGCCCGCGCCTACCTGGAGTTCGCCGAACGCAACCCGGCGGTCTACGACGCCTTGTTCCAGCTCGACGGCGGCCTGCCGTACGCGCAGGAGGACACCCCCGAACCGCTGAAAGACGCCTTCGCCGCCCTGCTGGAGACCCTGGGCGAGGTCGCCGGGGACGGCGTCCACCCGGGGTTGTACACGGAGACGTTCTGGGCGGCCCTGCACGGCCTTGCCACCCTGACCCGGGAGGGACGGCTACCGCCGGGGGACACCGAGCAGCGGGTGGAACTGCTGGTGGACCGGCTCGCCATCATCTGACCCGTCGTCCGGACGAGCCGCGGCCGGGGCTCTCGGTGCCCCACCGCTGCCTGGTCAGGTGTGTTCCCCGTACGAGAGGGACACCGGTCGATCCGATCCGCGGACCAAGCGGTCTGCTGCGCAGGAGTGTTGCGCACCGTGCCGTCATCGCCGAGGCACGGCACGCGTACGGCCGGGCCCACCGCCGGCACGACGTCCGCTGACGAGGACCGTCATCGGCGTATATGAGGGATCAGCGCCGGGACTTGAGCGCGGTAGGCGTCGTAGGAAGTACCGAACTGGCCGGCCATGAGGGCGTCTTCGATCCGGACCCGGCGTAGCAGCCACGGTATGGAGACCACCATCAAGGCGATCCAGACGCCGAAGCCGCAGGCGAGCATGGATCCGGTGACCAGGCCGAGCAGACCGGTGTAGATGGGGTGGCGGACCAGCCGGTAGGGGCCGTCGGTGCGCAGTTCGTGGTGGTCCCGCACCATCGGGACTCCGGACCACATCGTGCCCAGAACCCAGCGGGCCCACAGCAGCAGCGCGGTGGAGGCGACGGCGAGCAGAGCGCCCAGGAGGGCGAGTTCGGGCTGCCAGAACTGCAGATGACGCCAGAAACCCCGCGAGTGACGGACCAGCGTGGACAGGGCAACAGCGCCCGCTGCCAGCAGAAGCCGGCGAGGCAGCGTGTGTCGCAGCCCACGCGCCCAGCCGCGCAGAGCGGCCCGGCTCTTCACGCCGAAGTAGACGGCGCCCACGATCCAGGCCACGACGAAGACCAGGACGCAGACACCGCTGACAGTCACGAGCGCCGAGTGGAGAGAACCCATGCCTCAAGCGTGCTCCGCGCACCCAGTGGATCACCACCACCCACGGGTCGATGGAGAGGCCTCCACCCACGGGCGGAGGCGGCCGAGCCCGTGCGGTCGGCCCAGGGGTCGGCCGTGTCACGCAGGGCGGCGAGGGCCGGTGCGTACATACGGGTCCTGATGGTGGCGAGCGTGTCTCCCGCCTTGCCGACCAGCGGCTGCGCGAGGGCGAGAGCCGTCGTCCGTACGGCGTCCTCGTCGACGGCGCGGTCGACGATGCCGGCGGACATGCCGGATACAGCAGCCGCGCGAAGAGGGCGTGGACCGGGACGACGTAGTCCCTGTGCGGGTCGGCGTGTGGTCCCGCGGTCCGCTGTTCGCGCGGGCCATGGGTGTCGCCCTTCTCTGCCGGCCGTCGTAGGCACAGCCGCACAACACCGCACAAGGGCAACCGGCCCCATAGGTGCGCCGGATATCGTCCACGGCATGGGTGCCACGCGGCACGCCGGCACATCGTGGTGAACCCATCCGTACCCGCCGGAAGCAGAAGTAGGTGCCCTGTGGAAGCGATCGGCCACGCGCTGTCCATCGCCGGGTCGATGACCTGGGAGGTCACCTGGGCGCTGATCCTGGGTTTCGCCTTGTCGGCCGTGGTGCAGGCGGTGGTCCGTCGGTCGACGGTCGTCCGGCTGCTGGGTGACGACCGGCCGCGCACGCTCACCCTGGCGGCCGGGCTGGGGGCAGCCTCGTCGTCCTGCTCGTACGCGGCCGTGGCCCTGGCCCGTTCACTGTTCCGCAAGGGCGCCGACTTCACGGCGGCGATGGCGTTCGAGATCGCCTCCACCAATCTGGTGGTGGAGCTCGGCATCATTCTCGCGCTGCTCATGGGCTGGCAGTTCACGGCCGCCGAGTTCGTCGGCGGGCCGATCATGATCGTCGTACTCGCCGTGCTGTTCCGCATGTTCCTGCGCGAGCGGCTGCTGAGCCAGGCGCGGGAGCAGGCGGAGCGTGGGATCGCGGGGTCGATGGAGGGCCACGCGGCCATGGACATGTCGGTGCGGGCGGAGGGCGGCTTCGCCCGGCGCCTGTTCTCCCGGGCCGGCTTCACGTCCGTGTCGCACATCTTCGTCATGGAGTGGGCGGCGATCGTGCGGGACCTGGTGGCGGGGCTGCTGATCGCGGGGGCGATCGCGGCCTGGGTGCCGGACGACTTCTGGCGCACGTTCTTCCTCGCGGACCATCCGCTCGCCGCCAAACTGATCGGCCCGCTGGTCGGGCCGCTGGTGGCCGTCGCCACGTTCGTCTGCTCGATCGGCAACGTGCCGCTGGCCGTGGTGCTGTGGAAGGGCGGCATCAGCTTCGGCGGGGTGATCGCCTTCATCTACGCCGACCTGCTGATCCTCCCCATCCTGAACATCTACCGGAAGTACTACGGCGCCCGCACGGCCGTCTTCCTCCTGGGCACCTTCTTCGCCGCGATGGCCGTCGCCGGCTACGTCGTCGAGTTCGCGTTCGGCGGGCTCGGTCTGATCCCCGACCAGGCCGATGCCACGATTCCCGAGGAAGGGATCACCTGGAACTACACGACCTGGCTCAACCTCGTCTTTCTGCTGCTGGCCGCGACCTTGCTCGTACGGTTCTGGCGCACCGGCGGACCGGCCATGCTGCGGATGATGGGCGGCTCACCCGACGCCGGGGAACACGAGCACGGGCACGGGCACACCCACAGTCCGCATGAGGCGTGAGACGTGCGAGGTGCGACGTGCGGCGTGCGGCGTGCGACGGGTCTGTGGGATAACCCCCATGCGCATCGACCGGCCTGCCGGATGGTCGGCGACCGGGTCGCTCCACAAGTCTGTACGTGACCGTTTCACCCGTACAGACAAGGGAGTTCAGGCATGCAGACCCGTCGCGCCGCCATGCTGTCGGCCATGGCAGCACTCGCCGTGTCCGCCGTCCCGGCACGAGCGGCGGCCACCGAGCCGCGCACGGCCGGGCCGGTACGGCTGACCTTGCCCGCGCCCAGCGGGCCGTACCCGGTGGGGACGGTCTCGGTGCGGCTCGTCGATGCCTCGCGTGCCGATCCCTGGGTCGCTTCGCAGCCGTTCCGGGAGCTCATGGTCGGCATCCGCTATCCGGCCCGGACCGCCGACGGGTATCCGGCCGCGCCCCAGATGCTTCCCGGCGAGGCAGCCGGGTTCGCGGCCCTGAACAGCTTCACCGATGTGCCCAGCACCCGGGTCGACTGGGCCGCCACCCGCACGCACGCTCACGAAGGCGCCCCGGTCGCTCGGGACGGTGGTCCGTTCCCGGTGGTCTGCTACTCCCCCGGTGCCGGGGACCCGCGCTCCCTGGGCACGACACTCTGCGACGACCTCGCCTCCCGCGGCTACGCCGTGGTGACCCTCGACCACACCTATGACGCCTGCGCCGTCGAGTTCCCCGGCGGCCGCGTCGAACGCTCCGTCCTGCCCGCGGAGTTCGCCAAGGCGTACCCGGACCAGCGGCGCATCACCGCCCTGTTGCGCAAGACCATGGACGTACGCGTGGCCGACGCCCGCTTCCTCCTCGACGCACTTCCGAGCGCGCTGCCCCAAGTCGTGTGCGGCAGGCTGGACTTCGGCCGCATCGGCATGTTCGGCCAGTCGGCAGGCGGCTTCACCGCCCTGCAGACCATGCACGACGACCCGCGCATCACAGCAGCGGCCAACCTGGACGGTGTGCTCGCATACGTCCAGGAAGACAGCACCCCCGGCAACCTGTCCACCGTAGCCGCCGAGGGCCTCGACCGCCCCTTCCTCCTGATCGGAAAGGACGGCAACGACCTCGACACCGTGCCGTCCTGGAGTGCCCTGTGGCGCAACAGCCGCGGCTGGCACCGGGGCTTGAGCCTGCGGGGCGCACAGCACGCCACGTACACCGACGCCGAAGCCATGATCCCGCAGATCGCCCGGCGGCTCGGCCTGCCCCGCAAGACCGTCGTCGAGAACATCGGCACCATCGCCCCGCGGCACGCGATCACCGCCCAACGGGCCTACGTCGCCGCCTTCTTCGACCGCTGGCTGCGCGGGCGGGGCGACGGCGGCCTGTTGGAGGGGGCGGCCGGCTGCCGTCCGGAAGCACGGTACTTCTGAGAGCTGAGCCGCGGCTGTCAAGATCCCGGGAATCGGTGGCCTGAACCTGTACTGCCCGCTACGTTGTCGCTTGCCAAGAGGCGCGAAGGGCGGCGGTCGAGGGGGCCGCCGGTCCAGGACGAGGAGCGTGTCATGACCGAGGAACCGGCCGCCGACCGCGAGGCCGTGCTGGCGCGGCTGGATCTGACCACCCCACACTCGGCACGGGTGTGGAACTACTGGCTGGGCGGCAAGGACAACTACGCCCCCGACCGCGCCATGGGCGACCAAGTCCTGGAGTACTTCCCGGAGATCGTCGACTCCGCCAGGGCCGACCGGGCGTTCCTGGGCCGTGCGGTGCGCCATCTGGTCGGCGAGGCGGGCATCCGCCAGTTCCTCGACCTGGGCACCGGCCTGCCCACCGCGGACAACACGCACGAGGTCGCCCAGCGGCTGGCCCCGGAGACGCGGATCGTCTACGTCGACAACGACCCGCTGGTCCTGGTGCATGCCCAGGCGCTGCTCACCAGCAGCCCCGAGGGCGTCACGGACTATCTGGACGGCGACGTCCACGAACCCGGCCCGATCCTCGAAGGCGCCGCCCGGACGCTGGACTTCCAGCAGCCGGTGGCGCTCATGCTGCTGGGCATCATGCAGTTCGTGAGCGACGACGAGCAGGCGTACGAGATCGTCGACCGGCTCGTCGCCGCCCTGCCCTCGGGCAGCTATCTGGCGCTCGCCCATCCCACCGCCGAGGTCCACACCGAGGCCATGACGGCGGCGGTGGCCAGCTGGAACGAGCAGGGCTCGGCGCCGATGAAGCTCCGCAGCCGCGAGCAGTTGCTGCGCTTCTTCGACGGTCTGGAGCTGCTGGAGCCGGGCGTGGTGTCGTGTTCGCGCTGGCGTGCGCGGCAGCCCGAGGTCGGCGAGATCGTCGACGTGACGCAGTTCTGCGGGGTGGCGCGCAAGCCCTGAGGCAGCCCCTGAGGGCCGGTCGTCAGGGCCGGCCCTCAAGGATGTCGTGGGCCTTGCGGACGGCGTCGCGGTTCCAGCGGCGCTGCTTCTCCAGGGCCGAGGGGGCGTCGGGGTCCTGGGGCCGCGCGGTCAGCCGTGCCTCCAGCTCCTCGCGCTGACGGTCCTCGCCGATCTGGGCGTGCCGTAGTCGTAGCCCGCTGTGCGCATAACGGGCAGGGGGTCGATGTCCAGGTTCTTGAGGTCGGCGAACCCGAGGCGGACCATGCGCTGCTTGGCGAGCGTCCAGTCGGACGGCTGCCCGCACCCGGCGAGGGCCAGGGCCGAGGCCAGGAGCAGTAAGAGGGGCCTGCTGAGCGCATGGGGCCGGCTCATCAGGGGCCGAGGACGGCGGACCGGGTGGATTCGCGCATACGGCCCCGGACGCGGCTGGCCGCCCTCACCGCGGCCGAGGTGAGGACGGCGGGCGCCGCTCAGCCGGCCGCGAGGAGTTCCAGCGTGTCGATCACCCGGTTGGAGAAGCCCCACTCGTTGTCGTACCAGGCGACCACCTTGATGTGGCGGCCGTCGACGCGGGTCAGGGCCGAGTCGAAGATCGAGGAGGCCGGGTTGCCGGTGATGTCGGACGACACCAGCGGGTCCTCGGAGTACTCGAGGACGCCGGCCAACGGGCCCTCGGCCGCGGCGCGGTAGGCGGCCAGTACGTCGTCCCGGGTGACGTCGCGGGCGACCGTGGTGTTCAGCTCGACGATCGAGCCCACCGGGACGGGTACGCGGATCGAGTCGCCCGACAGCTTGCCGTCGAGGCCGGGCAGCACGAGGCCGATCGCCTTGGCTGCGCCCGTGGTGGTGGGCACGATGTTGACGCCGGCGGCGCGGGCGCGGCGGGCGTCGCGGTGCGGGCCGTCCTGGAGGTTCTGCTCCTGGGTGTAGGCGTGCACGGTGGTCATGAAGCCGTGCTCGATGCCGGCGAGTTCGTCGAGGACCGCGGCGAGCGGGGCGAGCGCGTTGGTCGTGCAGGAGGCGTTCGAGACGATGGTGTGCAGCTCGGGGTCGTATGCGTCGGTGTTGACGCCGTAGGCGAGGGTGACGTCGGCGCCGTCCGAGGGCGCGCTGACGAGGACCTTCTTCGCGCCGGCGTCGAGGTGGGCGCGGGCGGCCTTGGCCGAGGTGAAGCGGCCGGTGGACTCCAGGGCGACGTCGACGCCGAGTTCGGCCCAGGGCAGCTGTGCCGGGTCGCGTTCGGCGAGGACCTTGATGCGCCGGCCGTCGACGACCAGGGTGTCCCCGTCGACGGTCACCGGTCGTCCGAGCCGGCCGGCCGTGGAGTCGTAGGCGAGGAGCCGGGCGAGGGTGGCGGGCTCGGTGAGGTCGTTGACGGCGACGATCTCGATGGTGCTGTCGCGCTCCAGCAGGGCGCGCAGCACATTGCGTCCGATGCGGCCGAATCCGTTGATGGCGACGCGAGTCATGAATACCCCTTGGTGTCTCTGCGGCTCGTCTGGGTTCACCACCAGCCTGGCGTGCGGGGCGGGTGGGCGGCCGTGGCGTGAGCGCCATGGTTCGAAAGGATCGCGCCAGGCTCCGGGGGCTCGGCTATTCGCCGCGGGTGAAGGTGCGCCGGTACTCGCTCGGCGTCGTCCCGAGGATGCGCTGGAAGTGCAGGCGCAGATTGGCGCCGGTGCCCAGACCCACGTCGTTCGCGATCTGCTCGACGCTGCGCTCGGACCGTTCGAGCAGCTCACGGGCCAGGTCGATGCGGGCGCGCATGACCCACTGCATCGGCGTGTATCCGGTGTCCTCGGCGAAGCGCCGCGAGAAGGTGCGCGGTGAGACCGCGGCGTGCTGGGCGAGGGTGTCGAGGCTGAGGGGTTCGTCGAGCCGGTGCAGGGCCCATTCGCGGGTGGCGGCGAATCGCTCGCCGAGCGGTTCGGGCACGCTGCGCGGCACGTACTGCGCCTGGCCGCCGCTGCGGTAGGGCGCCGCGACCAGGCGCCGGGCCGCGTGGTTGGAGGCGGCCACGCCGAGGTCGCCGCGCAGGATGTGCAGGCACAGGTCGATGCCGGAGGCGGCGCCGGCGGACGTGAGGACGCTGCCCTCGTCGACGAACAGGACGTTCTCGTCGACCCGGACCAGCGGATGCTTCTCGGCGAGGGCCCGCGTGTAGTGCCAGTGCGTCGTGGCGCGTTTGCCGTCGAGCAGGCCGGTGGCGGCGAGCGCGAAGGCGCCGGTGGAGATGGCGGCGAGGCGCGCGCCCCGCTCATGGGCGGCGATCAGCGCGTCGACCACGGCCCGCGGCGGGTCCTCGCGGTCCGGGAACCGGTAGCCCGGCACGAACACGATGTCGGCCCAGCCGAGCGCGTCGAGCCCGTCCGCGACGTGGTACGCCAGCCCGTCCCCGCCGGTCACAAGACCCGGTGCCGCCCCGCACACCCGCACCTCGTACGGCATGCTCGCGCGGGTCGTGAACACCTGCGCGGGAATGCCGACATCGAGCGGCTTCGCGCCTTCGAGGACCAGGACGGCGACGCGGTGGAGGCGGGAGGTGGGCACGGGATCAGAGTACGAGGGGTGTGCCGCCATCGACGCCCGGCGCGTGGCCGGGCGCCGTCACCCCTTGGATCAGGTCAGGTCAGGCCGGTGACGTGACCACCCGGCGCAGGTGGCGGGCGAAGAAGCGGACCCCGCTGTCGGCCTCGAACCGGGGCAGTCGCTTGTGCCTGCCCGCGTTGACGTGCAGGGTCTTCTCCGCGGAGGCGAAGGCGTCGAACAGCGCCAGACCGGCCTCGCGCGGGATGTGCTCGTCGTCCCACTGCATGTCGAACTCGATCGGGATGGTGATCTGCTTCGCCTTCTCGGCCAGGGCGTCGGGCCAGTGGAGGCCGAAGACCGCGGCGGTGATCCTGGGTTCGGCCGCCGCCAGCGGCACGCCGATCGCGGTGCCCATGTTCAGACCCCAGTAGCCGACCGGCCCGTCCGTGCCGATCTCCGGCAGTTCCTGGAGGGCGTCCAGGGTGGCCTGCCACTCCGGTACGGCCCGCTCGGCCAGGTGGGCGTTGTAGCGGACGACGACCGGGCCGACCGGCTCGCCCGCCGCCATCGCGCGCTGCATGACGGCGATCTCCTGCTCGTCGTGCGCCGTGCGCGGCCGGTCGCCGTGACCGGGCGCGTCGATGACCGCGACATGGAAGCCGCAGCTGGTCACCAGGAGTTGCGCGCGGCCCGCCATCGCCTGGTGCTTCTTGTGATTGCCGCCGCCGTGCCCCATCAGAACCAGGGGCGCACGCTCGGCGCCGGAGGCAGGCGACCAGAGGACGCCGGGGACCTCGCCCAGAGTGAAGTCGCGCTGGACCATGTCGTTCGACGACGACTCGGCGGTGAACTGCAAAGAGGACATAGGTGTTGCCTTTCGGGAGTGCCTTGTTGTCGAGGCGCTCCCGGCGACACCTATATCGATCGCCCACCCGTGACCAAGAGGGGGAGCACCCACACAGCTACCACGTTCATGGGTCTCACCTCCTCTGCTTCTCGCGTTCTCGCGCGGCGTCACGGTGTCCCGGACACTACCCGCCGAAGATCACCCCGCTCAACGCATTTTCCTGCCGTCGACCGCGGCCTCCGGAACGGTGGGTTGTCGCAATTCCGCTTCGTGCGCTGACTTACTCGCCCGGGTAGCGGACTCCGATGCCCGCGCGTACGGCGTCCAGGGTCGCCATGACCGCGAGCGTGCCGTCCAGCGGGACGTACGGCGACTCGGTGAGGCCGGCGCGCAGGCAGCGGGCCACCTCCCGTGCCTCGTGGGTGTAGCCGTTGCCCGGGGAGGCCGGCAGGCGGATCTCCTCGGGCTCGTGGCCCTGGCGGTGCAGGGCGAAGCCGCCTGCGTGGAAGAAGTCGCGGGCGAACTCGATACGGCCCAGGGTGCCGTTGACCGAGGCGTGCTGTGCCGTCCGGGTGCCCAGGGAGCAGGAGAGCACCGCGACGGCTCCGCTGTCGTAGCCGAGCAGGATGCCGGTGTTGTCGTCGACTCCCTGCGGGTTCAGATGCGCCCAGGCCGAGACGGCGTCGGGGGCGCCCAGCAGCAGGTGCGCGAAGGAGACGGGGTAGACGCCGAGGTCGAGCACGGCGCCGCCGCCCTGGGCCGGGTCGTGCAGGCGGTGTGTGGCGTCGTAGGGTACGGCGATGCTGAAGTCGGCCTGGACGGAGCGGACTTCACCGATCGCACCGTCGGCGATCAGCTCCCGCATCCGCAGCACGGCGGGGTTGACGTAGGTCCACATCGCCTCCATCAGGAAGGCGTTCCGCTTGCGGGCGATGGTCACCAGGTCCTGCGCCTGGGCCAGGTTGAGGGTGAGTGGCTTCTCGCACAGCACCGCCTTCCCCGCCTCCAGACAGAGCGCGGCCGCCGCGCGATGGGCCGAGTGCGGGGTGGCGACGTACACGACGTCCACCTCGGGATCCACGGCCAGGTCCTGCCAGCTGCCGTGGGCCCGGGCTATGCCGTGCCGGTCGGCGAATCTGTGGGCGGCGTCAGCGCTGCGGGAGCCCACGGCGACGAGTTCGGCGTCGTCGGGGATCAGCCGCAGATCCTCGGCGAAGGCGTGGGCGATGCCACCGGTGGCGAGGACACCCCAGCGGACGGGGCGTGTTCCGGTCATGGGCTCGTGCCCTTCCGTAGTGCGCGAGTACGTGGTTGCCGTTGTACTCCAGCACGGAGCGGGCCTTCAGCGCAGGGTGGGCGCCTGGCGTGGGCCGCACCCGCCGGTGGAGATGGGCTGCCGTAGGAACACATGGCAGAGGCAAGGAGGTGATTCACTCCTTGCGCCTTCCATTGACAGCGCACAGGGGGATTCATGATCGACGTGATCCTTGCCGGGGGCGGGCCGACCGGGTTGATGCTGGCAGCCGAGTTGCGTCTGCACGGCGTGCACGTGGTCGTGCTGGAGAGGGAGCCGGAGCCGACCCCGTATGTACGGGCGCTCGGTCTGCATGTGCGCAGCATCGAGGTGCTGGACCAGCGCGGGCTGCTGGAGCGGTTCCTCGCGCACGGTCGGCGGCACGACAAGGTCGGCGGGTTCTTCGCCGCCATCGACAAGCCCTTGCCGGCGCGGCTGGACTCCGCGCACGCCTACGTCCTGGGCATTCCGCAGCCCACCACCGATCGTCTGCTGGCTGAGCGTGCGGTCGAGCTCGGCGCCGAGATCCGGCGCGGCCGGGAGCTGGTCGGGCTGAGCCAGGACGAGGGCGGGGTGACCGCTGAGCTGGCCGACGGCGCGCGGCTGCGTTCGCGGTACCTCGTCGGCTGCGACGGCGGCCGCAGCACGGTGCGGAAGCTGCTCGGTGTCGGCTTCCCGGGCGAGCCCAGCAGGGTCGAGACGCTGCTGGGTGAGATGGGGGTGGGCGCTCCGGCGGAGGAAGTGGCCGCCGTGGTGGCCGAAGTCCGCAAGACGCAGAAGCGGTTCGGCGTCGCGCCCTTCGGGGAGGGGGTGTTCCGCGTCGTCGTGCCCGCCGAGGGGGTGGCCGCGGACCGGAGGCTCGCGCCGACCTTCGAGGAGTTCAAGCAACGGCTGCGGGCGGTCGCCGGCACGGACTTCGGGGTGCATTCCCCGCGCCGGCTCTCCCTCTTCGGCGACGCCACCCGGCAGGCCGAGCGCTACCGGGTGGGCCAGGTGCTGCTGGCGGGCGACGCGGCGCACATCCATCCGCCGACCGGCGGCCAGGGGCTCAACCTCGGCATCCAGGACGCCTTCAACCTCGGCTGGAAACTGGCCGCCGAGGTGGGCGGCTGGGCACCGGACGGACTGCTGGACAGCTACCACGCCGAACGCCACCCGGTGGCCGCCGACGTACTGGACAGCACCCGCGCACAGATGGAGCTGATGTCCACCGAGCCCGGCCCGCAGGCGGTGCGCCGGCTGCTGTCGCAGCTGATGGACTTCGAGGAGGTGAACCGGTACCTGATCGAGAAGATCACCGCGATCGGGATCCGCTACGACTTCGGCGAGGGCCACGAACTGCTCGGCCGGCGCATGCGGGACGTACAGCTGCGGCGGGGGCGCCTCTACGAGTTGATGCACGGCGGCCGCGGACTGCTGCTCGACCGGACCGGCCGGCTCTCCGTGGCGGGCTGGGCGGACCGGGTCGACCATGTCGTCGACTTCGGCGCGGAGCCTGCGGCGGGGGCGCCTCTACGAGTTGATGCACGGCGGCCGCGGACTGCTGCTCGACCGGACCGGCCGGCTCTCGGTGGCGGGCTGGGCGGACCGGGTCGACCATGTCGTCGACTTCGGCGCGGAGCCTGCGGTGCCCGCGGTCCTGCTGCGGCCGGACGGTCATGTGGCGTGGGTCGGTGAGGATCAGCGGGAGCTGCTCAGGCGGCTGCCCCAGTGGTTCGGTGCGGCCGTGAGGTGAGCGCGGCCGCCGGGCGGAAGTGATTGCTCGCCGAGGAAGGCGAGGACGGCCGGGTGCCGGCCCAGCAGGTCGGCGCACAGCGCGGGAAGCGGTCCGCGGCCGGACCAGGAACCGGAGCTGTAGCCGACGTTTCCGCTGGAGTCCGTGGAGGTCTGAGCGGCGGGGACAAGCGCTCGGACGGACAACCGGCCGAGAAACGTGGGGCATTGGCCGACTCGCGACCATCGCCCCCTGAGGGGCCGCTGCGGTCCGATCACTACCATAAGAGCCCAAGACAACCATTCGACCGGCTCGTTGGACGCGGGCCGGTCGGGGTCGCCGATGCCAGGGACCGCTCCCCGGGCTGCGGTGATCTTCCTATCCAGGAGGACCTTCCGCATGTTCCGACGTATTGGCACCACGGTCGTCCGACATCCCGTCTGGACGATCGTGGCATGGCTGATCGCGGCGGTGGCGATCGTCGCCACCGCACCGAGCCTGCCCTCGAACAGTGACGAGAGCAGCTTTCTGCCGAAGAGTTACGAGTCGATCAAAGCGGCGGATCTCCAGGAGAGGGCGTTCCCCAGCGCCTTCACCCCGTCCGCGATCGCGCTGTACCAGCGCACCGACGGCGGCACACTGACCGCCCAGGACAAGCAGGATGTCGCCCGGATCACCACCGAACTGGGCAGGAAGCACATCGACCAGGTGCAGAAGGTCGTCCCCGGCCAGCCGTCCAAGGACGGCAGGTATGACCTGACCCTGGTGCAGATGGACAGCAAGAACGCCGGTCAGCCCAAACAGGCCGACGCGGCCAAGGTGTTACGTGAGGACGTCAAGGCGCTGGCCGAGGGCACGCATCTTGACGTCAAGCTCGGCGGCTCCGCCGCGCAGGCCCTCGACCAGCAGGATTCATCCCAACGCGGTCGGGCCCTGATCGGCATCGGCACCTTCGTGATCATTCTGGTGACCCTGCTGATCATCTTCCGGGCGCCGATCCTGGCCGTACTCCCCCTGATCCTGATCGGCCTGGTGTCGGCGATCGCCAACGGACTGATCGCGTACGCCACAAAACTGTTCGACCTGCAGGCCAACAGCTCGATCTCGTCGATCCTGATCGTCGTCCTGTTCGGCGTGGGCACGGACTACTTCCTGTTCCTGATGTTCCGCTACCGGGAACGCCTGCGCGCGGGCGACGAACCCAAGCAGGCCATGGTCAACGCGGTCGCCCGGGTCGGCGAGGCCATCGCCTCGGCGGCCGGGGCGGTCGTCATCGCCTTCCTCGCGCTGGCACTGTCGACGCTGGGCTTCCTCAAGCAGATGGGCCCGGCGCTCGCCATCGCGGTCGCCGCCACCCTGGTCGCGGGCCTGACCCTGATCCCGGCCGTGGTGTCGCTCATCGGGCCGAAGGTCTTCTGGCCCTCGAAGTCCTGGCAGCGCGAGCCGGACAACGCCCGGTTCGCCGCCCTCGGCCGGGGTGTGCAGCGCCGCCCGGCGCTCACCGCGGTGGCATCCGGCCTGGTCCTGATCGCGCTGTCGCTCGGGACGTTCGGTTACAAGGCCACGTTCGACCTGGCGTCGGGCTCGATGCCCAAGACCAAGGAGTCCATGGTCGTCCAGGACGAGATGCAGAAGGCGTACTCGGCGGGCGCCGCCGCTCCGACCGACGTCTATCTGTCCAGCACCGACGGCAAGCCGCTCGACAAGGCCGGCTTCACGGCGTACGCGTCGAAGCTCGGGGCCGTGGACGGTGTGGCGAGCGCCCGGTTGTCCCAGGTGAGCAAGGACGGCACGACCGCCGACTTCACCGTCACGCTCAAGTACGAGGCCTCGACGGACAAGGCGATCGACGCCGTGGGCAAGGTGCGCGACGTCGCGCACGCCGACGCTCCCGACGGCACCGAGGCCCTCGTCGGCGGCATGTCCTCGATCTTCAAGGACATCAACACCGCGGTCAACCACGACTACCGGACGGTCTTCCCCGTCGCAGCCGCCCTGATCATGGTCATCCTGGGGCTGCTGCTGCGCAGCGTGGTCGCCCCCTGGTATCTGATCGCCTCCGTGGGGCTGGGCTTCGGCGCGACCCTCGGCGCCACGGTGTGGATCTTCCAGGAGGGGCAGGGCCACTCCGGTCTGATGTTCATGCTCCCGGTGATCATGTATCTCTTCGTGGTCGCCATCGGCACCGACTACAACATCCTCATGATCGCCCGGCTGCGCGAGGAGGCCAGGGAGGGCCGCGACCCGCGTGAGGCGGCCGGCATGGCGCTCCGGCACGCCGGGCCGACGGTGGCCGCCGCTGGCTTCATCCTGGCCGCGACCTTCGCCACGATGATGCTGGCGGGCAACGCGCTGCTCACGGAGATGGGTTTCGCGGTGTCCTTCGGCATCGCGGTCGCCGCCTTCGTGATGGCGATGTTCTTCACCCCGAGTCTCACCGCGCTCATCGGCCACGCGGCGTGGTGGCCGGGCCACGGGGACCGGGCGGAGGCCGCGGCGGACACGGCCACCGGACCCAACGGTTCCGCCCCGGCCGCCGGACAGGGCCGGAACTCGGTCGCGCACGATCCTGCGGGACGGCGCAGCTAGCGGCGCGGAGCTGTGAGGGGGCGGTGTCTGCCGGGTCGTACGGCCCGGCAGAGGCCGCCCCGTTTCTCCCTCAGGGAGCGTGACGCCGGGGAGACAGGGACGCCGTACCGATCCAGCCCTGATAGGCCTCCACGTCGACGTTGCTGCCGCACACGATGGTGACCACATGGCGGCCGGCGAAGCGGTCACGGTCTTCGAGGACGGCCGCGATGCCGAGTGCGGCCGACGGTTCGACGACCAGGCCGGCGTGGTCGAAGAGCATCCGCATTCCGGCGATGATCGACGCCTCCTGGACCAGGACGGCGTCGTCGGCGACCAGCAGCAGGTCGTCCAGGACGACCGGGATGGGATACCGGCCGGCGACGCCGTCGGCGATGGTGTCGGCCGACTCCGTGGTGACGACGCGCCTGCTGCGCCACGAACGTGTCATCGCCGGTGCGCCCAGCGGCTGAACGCAGATCACCTCGGCTGCGGGCGCCAGGGCCTTCACCACATGCCCCACACCGGTGGCCAGTGCCCCGCCGCCGAGAGCGATCAGGACGGCGTCGAACGACGGCATCGCCTCCACCAGTTCCAGGCCGATGGTCGCCGCGCCCTCGCAGGTCTCGAGATCCAGGCTGTCCTCGAGCAGCCGGATGCCGTCGTGGCGCGCGATGGCCGCCGCCCGTTCACGGGCCAACTCGTGGTCGCCGTCCACGAGTTCCAGCGTGGCACCCAGGGCGCGGATGCGATCGAGCTTGGCCGCGGTCGCGAAGCGGGAGGCCACGACGGTGACGTCGAGCCCGCGGCCGCGACCGGACCAGGCGAGGGCCTGGCCGAGGTTGCCCGCGCTTGCGCACACCACGGCGCGCGAGCCCTTGCCGGCGAGCAGGCTCGCGACCACCTCGGTGCCGCGGGCCTTGAAGCTGCGGACCGGGTTCGCCGTTCCGAGTTTGATGCTCACCGCGCAGCCGAGGCCGGGCTCCAGCGCCTCGCAGCGGTACAGCGGAGTGTCGAGAAAACCGGGGTCGATCATCCGGCGGGCGGCCCTGATCCGAGCAATGTCGAGGCGCGTCTGCTGCATGACACGGCAGGGTAGCGCCGCCGTGGTCCTCGCTTGCCGTCCGATCGGCGCCGGGCCGGCGTCGGCGCAACGGCGGTTGCCCGTGTCGGCCGAGTGCACCACGCTGAGCCCCGGGCACGAGGACTACCGGCGAGATCGGATGGCGCACCGATGAGTTTCCCGCGCCGCGCCGGTCCATACACCGGACACCCACAGACGGAAGGCTGGGACATGCGGAAACTGATCTACGGCATGAACCTGTCCCTGGACGGCTACATCGCCGCGGCCGGCGACGACATCGGCTGGAGCGGACCGCCGAGCGACGAGCTGTTCCAGTGGTGGCTCGCCCACGAGCAGGCGAGTGGCCTGACGCTGTATGGGCGCAAGCTGTGGGAGACGATGAGCTCCTACTGGCCGACCGGCGACCAGCAGCCGGGCGCCACCCCGGCGGAGATCGAGTTCGCGCGGAACTGGCGGGACACGCCCAAAGTGGTGTTCTCCTCGACGATCGACAAGGTCGACTGGAACACCCGCCTGGTCACCGGCGACGCGATCGCCGAGATCACCCGGCTCAAGGCCGAGGACGGCGGCCCCATGGACATCGGCGGCGCGACACTCGCCGGGGCGGCCATGCGCGCCGGGCTGATCGACGAGTACGCGATCGCCACCCATCCGGTGCTGGTGGGCGGCGGCACGCCGTTCTTCACCGCGCTGGACAGCTGGGTGAACCTGAACCTGGTGGAGACACGGACGTTTCCCGGCGGCGTGGTCCTGACCAGGTACGAGACGAGGCGCTGAGCGGCAGCACGCAACACGCTCAGGTCTCACAGCGGAGTCGCTCAGAAAGTGCTCGGCCGAGTCCTGGCCGCGTGTGGCGGTCGAGGGCACCCGCGGGCTGATCCGCTTCTCCCGCACGCCGGGCATCGGCGTATGGCAATGGGCCGAGCCCCCCATCCAGGTCGTCGACCGGGATCCGGGGCAGCCCGATCGCTTCCGGATCCTTCACACCGGCTGAGGGAGCATCAAGACAGGATCTCGATGTACCCGTCGGTTCCGTGCACGCGGATCCGCTGTCCGTCCCGGATCAGGCGCGTGGCCTGCTCCACGCCGACGACGGCCGGCAAGCCGTACTCGCGGGCGATCACCGCACCATGGGTCATCAGGCCGCCCACCTCCGTCACCAGTCCCGCGATCCCGACGAACAGCGGTGACCAGCTGGGGTCCGTGAAGGGTGTGACCAGGATGTCGCCCGCTCGGAGTTCGGCCTGCGCCATGTCCAGGATGACGCGGGCCCTTCCCTCGACGGTCCCGGCGGACACCGGCAGACCGATCAGGGCGCCGGCCGGCACGTCGTCGCGCCGGTAGGCCCCGGTGACGGCCTCACCGTCCGAGGTGAGCACCCGCGGCGGTGTGAGCGCCTGGTAGGACCGGAACGCGTCCTTGCGCTGCTGGATGAGCCGGTCATCCACCTGGTGCGAACGCACGACGTCGTGGA
Organism: Streptomyces sp. NPDC001351; assembly: GCF_042896045.1. Classification (NCBI taxonomy): domain Bacteria; kingdom Bacillati; phylum Actinomycetota; class Actinomycetes; order Kitasatosporales; family Streptomycetaceae; genus Streptomyces; species Streptomyces sp. NPDC001351. The sequence goes on from NZ_JBIAWS010000003.1 coordinate 26,894, forward strand.
GTTCGTGGAACGTGAGGTAGAAGATGTCCTCCTGCTCAGGGAGCACGCCCGCCTGCACGAGCCGCTCGGCCTCCGCCAGCAGGGCCTGCTTGTAGAGGAAGTAGCGGCTGATGATGCCGTACTTCGGGTACTCCCGGTATCCGATGAAGGCTCGGACCTGGTCGATCATCCGCTTGGTCTCGTCGGCCTTCCGCTCCCCGTCCGGCAGGGCCCGCAGGCGCGACAGCACCTCCTGTTCCTTCTGTCGCGCCTTCTGCCGTCCCTGCTCGAAGCGTCGCTCGGCGGCGCCCGGTTCGAAGTTCCTGACGTTGTCGAGGATCACGGGCACGAGCGTGCTGGGGCGCTCGCGCCAGCGCGGCCTCGTGATGTCGATCTCCCCGACGCAGCGCATGCCGTACCGGTCCAGATAGGCCTCGATGGCGTCGCGCGCTTCGGCCCCGCCCGCGAGCTTCCCCAGTTCGTCCAGGAAGCCGTCGTCCTCGACGCCCTGGAGGAACGCAACCACCTCCGGGTGCGGGCGGATCACGTCGGCGACGTCGAGCAGTGCCAGTCCCATCTCCGAGGTGACGTTGTCGGGGGCGGACAGCGTGAGCGTGTCGGCCGCGTTCTTCTCGCCCAGCCATTCCTCCAGCCTGTCGTTGAGCCACCACGTGGCCTCCATCCCCGCCATGATCGCCTGCATGTTCAGCGGCTCGCTGAGGACTCGCTTGTGCTCCTCGAAGGCCTCCAGCAGGAAGTCGAACAGCGCCGGTCCGTTCCTGGTACGGATGTCTCGCTCCAGGGCGGAGATGGACGCCCGGCTGCGCTCGATCAGTTCGGCGACGATGGCCGGATCGGCCTCGGTCGGGGCGGACGCCCCGCCGGCAGGCGATACGACGGGACTCGCGTCGGGGAGCGACGGGAGGAAATCGCCCCGGTCCAGGACGGTTTCCAGGGCGTCCCTGATCAGCGGATCGCCTCTGCCGACAAGCTCCAGCAGGGCCTCACGGCTCGCGGGCGAGGCCAAACGCCGGGTGGCGTCGACGAACAGCCTCCCGCCGGCCTCGAGCATCGGCGCCATGGCCGTCAGCTGCCACACCGAAATGCCCAGGGGCTTCATGGGGTCGGTCATCATCTGCTGATGGCCGACGGAGAGATAGATGTGGTTCTCCTCGTCGTCTCGCCGGGGGACGGGGAACAGCGTGGTGATCGGCCGGCTCTGGACGATCTGGAAGTCGCCGTCGACCAGGCACCATTCGATGTCCTGCGGGCGGCCGAAGTGCGCCTCGATCCGCCGCCCGAGCCGCACCAGTTGCACGACCTGCGCATCCGTCAGCGCCGGCTGCTCCTGCCGACGCGAGTCGACCGCCACTTCCCGCGTGCCGCCGGCGGGCAGGGCTTCGACGGCGCGCTGCTTTGCGGCGATCGTCCTGGCGACGACTTCGCCGCCTCGCACCTTGAAGACGTCCGGGTTCACCAGGCCGGAGACCAGGGCCTCGCCGAGCCCGAAGCCGGCGTCCACGGTGGCGACCTTCCGGTTGCCCGTGACCGGGTCGGCCGTGAACAGGATGCCGGCCGCATCCGGGAAGACCATCCGCTGCACCACCACGGCCATGAGGACCGTACGGTGGTCGATGCCGTTGCGCTGACGGTAGGTCACCGCCCGCTCGGTGAACAGCGAGGCCCAGCACCGGCTGACGTGCTGCAGGATCGCCGTCGGCCCCACCACGTTGAGGTAGGTGTCCTGCTGGCCGGCGAACGAGGCCGTCGGCAGGTCCTCCGCCGTCGCGCTGGACCGGACGGCGCAGGCGGCCCGCTCGCCGAGCCGGGCGAGCGCACGGGTGATCGCCGCCGCGAGATCGGCCGGGACGGCGATCTCCTCGATGGTGCGGCGGATCTGCGCGCTGAGCGTGCGGATCGCCTCCCGGTCGTCCGGGTCGGTGCGCGCGAGCTCATCGAGCCGGTCGTCGATCGACGGCGCCTGAGCCATGATCCGGCGGAAGGCGTGGGTCGTCACACAGAATCCATCCGGTACGCGGATGCCTTCGATCCGCGACAGCCCGCCCAGATGCGCGCCCTTGCCGCCGACGACCGCGACCCGTGTCTCGTCGACGTCTTGCAGGTCCAGCACGTACTGCTCGGTCACTGATTGTCCCCGTTTCCGCAGGTTGTGGTACCGGCCGACGATTCTGCACGGTGACCGGGGCCTTGCGGCAAGCCCCCTGGTGCGCTATAAGTTGAGAGTGGCAAGGAGAGATCTCTCCTTGCCTTTTGCTTTTTTGACCCCTCGCGTGGGGGGGAGAGAATCCGTCCCCCGGTTGCGCGTGCCCAGGGTTGAAAGCCGCAGCCGGCTGACCTCCGCGTCCTGGATGAAGGGCGCCGCAGCACGCTGCCTTCAGCGGTCGAGCGGCTCGTAATCGAACCAGTCGAAGTGAACGGAGCCGGTTGAGGCGAACATCCCGAGGACGCGGCCGGTGAAGCCGCCGGCGACCTCCGTGGACAGGTATTTGCCGTCGAGTGAGGCGAGTTCGGCGAAGCTGCCGTCCGGTTCCTCGATGCCGATCGAGACGGTGTCAGGGCCGGTGCGCGCGTCGTTCAGCGTCTCGACGGCGGCCACCTCGACGCGGAGGACCACAGGCCCCGGCGGTATCGGCCGGGACGCCACGACCGTGCTCAACGGGCCGATGCGGGCGCGCACTTGGACCTCGCCGGACGCCACCTCGATGTCGTAGTGGTGCTGCTCGTCGAGGCGTACGGCCAGGCCGCCGCGCCCCTCCCCCACGTCGACAAGGGTCCGCACCCGGCAGGACTGATGCTGCTGCCGCCGGCCGACGAACGTCACGTCGGTGGCGTCGAGCGAGGCTCCGCGGGCGCGCAGGGTCAGCCAACCGGGCCGTTCCTTGGTGGTGCAGTCCTCCGCCGGGCGATGGCGCAACGACACCCAGTGCGGGGCCAGTTCGTTCAGGTCGAAGTCGTCCCGGACCGGCGTGCCGGGACCGGGCTGCAGCGGCCATGGGGGCACCGGCGCGTCGAGGGACAGTTCGCCGACGACCGGCCAGTCGTCCACCCAGGTCACCGGTGCCAGGAACGTCTCGCGGCCCAGCACGTGCCAACCCGGGGTGCCGCCGCCCGGCCGTACTCCGAGGAGCACCATCCACCAGGAGCCGTCGGGTGCCTGGACCAGGTCGGCGTGGCCGGTGTTCTGGATGGGGTGGTCGGTGCCGCGGTGGGTGAGGATCGGGTTGGCCGGGCATGGCTCGAAGGGGCCGTCGGGCGTGCGGGCACGGGCGATCGAGACGCCGTGGCAGCGCTCGGTGCCGCCCTCGGCGATGAGCAGGTACCAGTAGTCGCCGATCCGGTACAGGTGCGGCGCCTCGGGGGCCTTGGCGCCGGGCATCCCGGACCAGAGTTTGCGCGCGGGTCCGAAGGTCTCCCCGGTGTACGGGTCGAGGCGGATCTGAGAGACCCCGGCTACGGTGCACCAGCAGGTGCCGTCCTCGTCCCAGGCGAGGTCCGGGTCGATGCCGTGCACCCCGGGCAGCAAGACCGGATCGGACCAGGGGCCGGCGGGGTCGGTGGCTGTGACCAGCAGGTTGCCGTCGGCGCTCACGTTGGTGACGATCAGCCAGAAGCGGCCGTCGTGGTGGCGCAGGGTGGGTGCGTAGATCCCGCCCGAGGAGCGCGAGTCCGGCGGCAGGCGCAGTTGGCCGGGCCGGTCCAGCGCGTTGCCGATCTGGGTCCAGTGCACCAGGTCCCGGCTGTGGAAGAGGGGTACCCCGGGGAAGTACTCGAAGCTGGAACAGGCGAGGTAGTAGTCCTCGCCCACCCGGCAGATGCTCGGATCGGGGTGAAAGCCGGGGATGACTGGGTTGTTGATGGTGGTGGTGCCCGTCTCGGGCCTGCTCGACACCCTGATCGAGTCCTTTCACTGGTTCACTGGCTGCGGTTCACTGGCCGTGTTCACTGGCCGTGTTCACTGGGTCGGCATTCGCCGGCTCAGCCGTTGCGGTGGAGTTGTACGACCACGATCGAGTAGGCCGGCACGGTCTGGCGGGTGGCGCTTCCGGTGGCCGCGGAGCCGATCGAGGTGGCGTTCTTCAGGTACGAGTACACGGTCGGGGTGGCCGAGGACGGAGTGAACCCGCTGTAGGACAGCGTCACCGTGGCGGCGTTCGCGGGATCCTTGTTGATGAGCAGGACGCTCATGTCACCGTTGGCGCGCCGCACGGCGTGCGCGGACAGCAGCGCCGTGGAGCTGGCGGCGTGGACCAGCCGGTCGCCCGGCGCACCCAGCATGGTGATCATCCGGGCGCCGTAGTAGGGCGGGAAGGGCGTGTTCAGCGGCGGTTCGCAGGAGGCGCCACTGGAGAGGATCCCTCCGTCGTCGTAGTCGGTGGCGCCCTCCACGGTGGTCACGTGGCTGCAGTCGGTGCCGTTGTGCAGGTTCCACCAGTCGAGGGTGAAGGCGCCGTTCTCCATCCACGTCAGATACTCGTCCGGCGCGAACAGCCCGTTCGGCGAAGTGTCCTTGTAGGCGCCGGCGTTGGCCTCGGTCACCGCGATGCCCACGTTGGGCGCGTTGCTTCCGGCGTACTGGTTGATCAGCGACCGGAGGCCGGCTGCCATGCCGGGGATCTCCGCCTGGGGTTTGCCCAGCAGGTCGGCCTGGCTGTTGCCGATCGGGTAGTGGTGCACGATCACGAAGTCGATCTTCGGTCCGGCGATCGAGAGGACCGTGTGGTTCCAGTCCATCGTGTCGCCGGGTCCGGTGATGCCGTCGGGCCAGGATCCCGGGGTGGTCAGCACGGCACCGATCTTGATGGTCGGGTCCACGGCCTTCATCGCGGTGGCGTACTGCACGAGGTTGTTCGCATACGTCGTGGCGGTCTTGCCGGCGTGGTGGTCGGTCTCCCAGGTGGCGCCGTAGAGGCCGTTGCCGTAGACCTCGTTGCCGATCTCCCAGTACTTCACCCCGTAGCCCTTGGTCACGTTGGCGTACCGCACCCAGCCGGCCGCCTCCTCGGGGTTGCCCGAGCCGTAGTCGGCGGTGATGATCGGCTGTGCTCCGGTGGCGCGCACCGTGCCCATGAAGGTGTCGAAGTCGGTGTTCGGGGCGACGTATCCGCCCTCGACGGTGTGCGTCTGCCAGTGGTATCCGTCGGCGTAACTGCCGCCCGGATAGCGGACCATACCGACGCCGGCGTCCTTGAGCAGCCCGGGAACGGAGGGGTGGTTCATGTTGCCGTCGTAGACGGCGACGTTCATGCCGACACCGGTGGCCGGGATGCTCGCCAGGGTGCGGCCGGCGTCCACCGACACGGAGGCGGTGACCGCGGCTGCAGCGGCCTGCGCGGGCGGGGTGGCGGCGGTGACGGAGCCCGCCGCGGCCAGCGGTACGGCTGCTACAAGCCCGATCAGGCGGGCGCGGTGTCTTTGGACCGGCCTGCGCATGTGCCCTCCAGCAGGATGACGAGCGGGCGGGAAACGCGCACCACGGTCCATGAGACGGGAGGCACTTGGCAAGTGTCGTGGCAAAGATACGAAAGTTTCGACCCTCGGATGGTCCTACTTCAACGGAGCGGTGCTCCCCCGGACCGTCAGGGTCGTCGCGATCTCCAGCCCCGCCTGGGGTGCCGGCTCGCCGCGGCCGAGGGTGAGCGCCAGCTCGGTCGCCGCCACCGCCATCTCGGTCAGGGGCTGGTGGACGGTGGTCAGCGGCGGGTCCACCCAGGCCACCACCGGCAGATCGTCGAAGCCGACCACGCTCAGGTCGTCCGGGATTCGCAGGCCGGCCTCGCGGGCCGCCTGGTAGACACCGAGCGCCTGGAGGTCGTTGGCGGCGAAGATCGCCGTCGGGCGTTCGGGCAGGGCCAGCAGGGTGCGCGCCGCCTCGTAGCCGTCGTCGCGGGTGAGGCCGGCATGGACGACGATCTCCGGATCGACCGGCAGGCCCGCGGCCTGCATCGCCGAGCGGTACCCGTCCAGCCGGGCGGAGCAGCACAGCTGTCCCTCGGGGCCGCTGATCATCGCGATGCGGCGGTGGCCGAGTTCGGCGAGGTGGCGGGTCGCGGCGCGGCCGCCGGACCAGTTGGTGGCGCCCACGTACGGGACGTCGTCGGGCAGCTCCACGATCGGGTCGAAGACGACGAACGGGATGCCCTTCGCGGTCAGTTGCTCGCGTTCGGCCTCGGAGAGCTGTGCCACCGACAGCACGCAGTTCGGGCGCCGGGCGACCGTGTCGTCCCAGGCGGGCGCCGCACTGTCGTGCAGGCCGAACTCGGAGACCATGACGCCGACGCGGTGCCGGCGCGCCACCCGCTCCACACCCCGGATGATCTCGACCGCCCACATGTCCCTGAGCTCGCGGAACACCAGCTCGACGACCTTGCTTCGGCCCGCACCGGCGGGCTTGCGGTAGCCGTAGCGGTTGATCAGTTCCTCGACCCGGGCGCGCGTGCCGGCGGACACTCCCGACTTTCCGTTGAGCACCTTGGACACGGTCGGCACGGACACCCCCGCCGACTCGGCGATGTACGCGATCGTGACCGACTTGGGGGCGTCACGCTCCTCGTGCTGCCGATTCGCCGGCCCGTCTGCTGCGTTGTCAGCCAAGGTGGCCTTCCCGGTCATGGAACCGTTCGCGCCCGACGCGGGCCTGGCACGAAAGCCGGTTGAAGAGCGTCGTACAGGTGTTGCCGCGTCATTCTCACATCTCTGACTGGCGAACCTGTGGCCCCGGACACATCTTCATGTTTATTTCTCCGCAGCTTATAGCGAAACTTTCCATCAGATGCCCGCAACCTCACGGGCCGCCGACCCGCCACGGGCCGGCTCCGCCACCGCCCGCAGCGCGGTCGCGGCCATGCGGCCCGGCTGGAACCTGGGCAACACCTACGACGCCATCCCCGACGAGACGTCCTGGGGCATCCACCAGGGCGCCGCCCCGGACTACACGATCGACCCGGCCTGGCTGGCGAAGGTGCGGCAGATCGTCGACCGGGCGCTGGACGAGAACCGCTCCGTGCTGCTCAACACGCACCACGACTCGTGGATGTGGGTCAGCAACCTTGCCACGGACCACGACGCCGTCCTCGCCCACTACAGCGCCACCTGGACCCAGATCGCGGCGGAGTTCCGCGACGCGCCCTCCCGGCCGGCGTTCGAGAGCATCAACGAGCCGACGTTCAGCGGCACTTCGGGCGACGGGTCACATCGGCGCCCGGAGCCTCACCCTCAACCCGAACGGCACCGACTTCCAGGGACTGCGGTACGGCTCCCGCAACCTGCTCAAGGGCCAGGACTACACGCTCGCCGGCAGCCGGCTCACGCTGACGGCCGCCGCACTCACCGAGCTCGCCGGCGACCGCGCGTACGGGACCAACGCCACACTGCAGGCCAGGTTTTCGCGAGGCGTCCCGTGGCGGATCGACGTCATCTCAAGGACGACGCCCGCGTCACGCTCACCTCCCCCACTTCTGGAGCGGAGCCACGGTGGTCTACCACCTCACCAAGACGGGCAACACGGTGACCGGCACGACCGGCTGACCCCCGCGAGCTGTACCTGCTTTTGGGCAGGCACTCGGCACGGACCGGCCGTGCCGAGTGCCTGCGCGAGGGGTCCCGGTCAGTGCAGGCCGCGCTCCAGCCGCTCCGCCACCAGCTTCACGAAACGCGCGGGTTCCTTGGGCTGGCCGCCCTCCGCGAGGACGGCAAGCCCGTGCAACAGCTCGGCCGTCTCCACGAGTTCGGTGTGGTCCTCGCGCTCCTGGTACGCCTGCTTCAGGCCCTGCACGAGCGGATGCTCGGCGTTGAGCTCGAGGATCCGCTTGGTGGGCGGGACCTCCTGGCCCATGGCCCGGTACATGTTCTCCAGCGCCGGAGTCAGGTCGTGGGCGTCGGAGACGACACAGGCCGGGGAGACGGTCAGGCGCGTCGACAGGCGGACGTCCTTCACCTCCTCGGCCAGCTGCTCCTTGAGCCAGCCCAGCAGACCGGCGTAGGCCTCGGTCTGCTTCTCCCGCTCGGCCTCGGCCTGTTCGTCGCCCTGGACGTCGAGGTCGATCTCACCCTTGGCGACGGACCGCAGCGCCTTGCCCTCGAACTCGCCCACCGCGTCGACCCACACCTCGTCGACCGGGTCGGTGAGCAGCAGGACCTCGACGCCGCGCGCCCGGAACGCCTCCATGTGCGGGGAGTTCTCGAGGCTCTGCCGGGACTCGCCGGTCATGTAGTAGATGTCGTTCTGGCCGTCCTTCATCCGCTCCACGTACTCCTGGAGGGTGGTCGCCCCGTCCTCGGAGTGCGTGCTGGCGAAGGACGCGACCGCGAGCAGGGCGTCGCGGTTGTCGGGGTCGCCGAACAGCCCCTCCTTGAGCACGGCGCCGAACTCCCGCCAGAACGCCGTGTACTTGTCGGGGTCGCCCGCCTTCATCTCCTTGACCGACGACAGGACCTTCTTGGTCAGCCGGCGCTGGATCATCCGGATGTGCCGGTCCTGCTGGAGGATCTCGCGGGAGACGTTGAGCGAGAGGTCCTGCGCGTCGACGACGCCCTTGATGAAGCGGAGGTACGGCGGCAGCAGCGCCTCGCAGTCGTCCATGATCAGCACACGCTTGACGTAGAGCTGCAGGCCGCGCCGGAAGTCCCGGGTGAACAGGTCGTGCGGGGCGTGCGCCGGCAGGAAGAGCAGGGCCTGGTACTCGAAGGTGCCCTCGGCCTGCAGGCGGATGGTCTCCAGGGGGTCGCGCCAGTCGTGGCTGACGTGCTTGTACAGCTCGTGGTACTCGTCGTCGGAGACCTCGTCGCGCGAGCGGGCCCACAGGGCCTTCATCGAGTTCAGCGTCTCGGGCTCGGGCGTGTCCTCGCCGTCGCCGCCCGGCCGCGGGACCAGCCGGATCGGCCAGGTGATGAAGTCCGAGTACCGCTTGACGATCTCCTTGATCTTCCAGGTGGAGGTGTAGTCGTGCAGCTGGTTCTCGGAGTCGGCCGGCTTGAGGTGGAGGGTGACGGCGGTTCCCTGCGGTGCGTCGTCGACGCCCTCCAGGGTGTAGGTGCCCTCGCCGCGCGAGGACCAGCGGGTGCCGCCGGCCTCACCGGCGCGCCGGGTCACCAGGGTCATCTCGTCGGCCACCATGAAACCGGAGTAGAAGCCGACGCCGAACTGTCCGATGAGCCCCTCGGCCCCGGCGGCGTCCTGGGCCTCCTTCAGCTCCTTGAGGAAGGCGGCCGTCCCGGAGTTGGCGATGGTGCCGATGAGGTTGCCGACCTCGTCGTACGACATCCCGATGCCGTTGTCCCGCACGGTGAGCGTTCGGGCGTCCGGATCGAGCTCGATCTCGATGTGGAGGTCGGAGGTGTCGACGTCGAGGCTGTCGTCCCTAAGCGCGGCCAGGCGCAGCTTGTCGAGCGCGTCGGAGGCGTTGGAGACGAGTTCCCGCAGGAAGACGTCCTTGTTCGAGTAGACCGAGTGGATCATCAGCTGGAGCAGCTGACGGGCCTCTACTTGGAACTCAAACGTTTCGGTCGGCATGGCTCGTGTGTCCTCGCAGGTCCCTAAAGTGCCAGGTCAGGTGAGAGTCACTGTAAAACATGGCAGGCGGCGAGATGAGGGACAGGTTGTCAAAAGCCCGCATTCCCACGGCAACTTGCCCGCAGCATCTGGCGTAGCGCACGTGTCACCGGATATGTCATGTCTCGGTCATCGTCGGCACGCCCGTGCCGGAGTGAAGGGAACCCCCCGTGCGCCTGCGCCCCCTGCGCGTCCTGTGCTGTTCCGCCGCCCTCGCCCTGTCCACGCCCGCTCTGCTGCCGGGCACGGCCTCGGCGGCGGTCCCCGCCTCCTCGGTCTACCTGCAGAACTACGCCACCGGCCGCGACGCCGCCGACGCCGGCGGCACGGTCGCCGCGCACAATCCCAAGGGCAACGAGGACCACCAGCAGTGGACCCCGGTCGCGGTCGGCGGTGGCTACCAGCTGCAGAACGCCGACGAGTCGGGCACCTGCCTCGGCCGCAGCGGCACCTCCGCGGTCACCGCCACCTGCGGCGCGGACGGCACGACCTGGACGGTCACCGCCGGTGCCGACAGCACGTATGCGATCACCGCCCCCGGCACCTCGCAGTACCTCACCGGCTCCGCCTCCGACGCCGGCGCCGTACAACTCGGCTCCGCGGGCGACCTCGCCCGCTGGTACCTCACCCCGGTCACCTACGCCACCACGGCGATGCCCTCCGCTGACACCCGCACCCTGGACCAGGTCACCTTCCTGACCGCGCACAACGCCTTCGCCAACGGCGTCGACGGCAACTTCGCCACGTTCCCGGTCAGCTGGTTCCCCAACCAGAACTACGGCATCAGCAGGCAACTGTCCGACGGCGTGCGGGGCTTCATGCTCGACGACTACACCGTGGGCGGGCAGGCCGTCCTCTGCCACAACAGCTGCGACGGCGTCAGCAGCCCCGTCCCGCTCGCCACCGACCTGCAGCGCATCGTCGACTTCCTCAAGGCCCACCCGGGCCAGTTCGCCACCGTCTTCCTGGAGGACTACGCCTCCTCCGACGTGCTGAAGTCCTCCCTCGCCTCCGTGAGCGGCCTCTCCGACGTGCTGTACCGGCCCGACCAGGAGGGCGTGGCCACCAAGGGCTGGCCGACGATGGCCGACCTGGCCGCCCGCGGCAAGCAGCTGCTGATCTTCAGCGACCGGACCCGGGCGAGCGACACCGCGAGCGGCTGGAGCACCCGCGACACCTTCGGGGTGATGTACCAGCGCGAGTGGACCGTGGAGAACTACTGGTCCATGGGCGGCGGGATCGGCACCTCGGACTGGTCGTGCTACAGCCGCTGGGACACCCGCCCCCTCACCACGGACTCGTCCGCCTTCCACCCGCTGTTCGTGATGAACCACTTCCGCGACTACACGATCGGCTCCACCGCGCAGACGGACAACGGCAAACTCCTCAACCGCGCACAGAACTTCTGCACACCCGCCGCCCGCAAGAAGCCCAACTACCTTGCCGTGGACCGCTACGACCTCGGCTCCCCGAGCCCGCTCACCACGGTGGGCAGCCTCAACACCTACATCCTCGCGCCGGGGCAGTGACCGCCGACCGGTTCCGCGGAGGTGTGGAATGCTGCGGTCCCAGGCACTGTCTCCAGCAGAGAGTGCACCCCTGCCGGATGGACCGCCTGGAGCGTGATGAACACCGCAAGCCGACCGCACGACGGCGCCGCCCCCCTCGCGTGGTTCGAGCACGGGGCCGGCTCCTGGACCGAGTTCGGCACCGCCCGTGTCGTCTGAGCCCGACCGGACGGTCGACGCGGAACGCGTCCGGCGGGAGATCCTCGACGAGGCCGCGGGAGCCGAGCCGTACATCCTGCGCGGTGCCCGCATCACCGGGGCGTTGCTGCTGGACGGGGCGGAGATCAGGCGGTCCCTGCGGTTCGAGGCGTGCCGGTTCGACGAGGCCGTCAGCCTGGAGGGCGCGACGACGCTCGGGGTGAGCGTCGTCGACTGCACACTGCCCGGCTTCCGGGCGCCGACGGCACGGTTCGGCGGGCGACTCGACCTGCGCCGCTCCACCATCGGCGGGGACGGGCAGCACGCTCTCGAACTCGTGCACGCGGACATCGCGGGAGCGCTGCGGCTCGACGGGGCGCGGCTGATCGCGCCGGGCCGGATGGCGGTGGATGCCGGTGGCCTGGTGATGCGGGGCGGGGTGTTCTGCGAGGACGGATTCGTCGCCGAAGGCGAAGTCAGCTTCCCCGGGGCGGAGTTGCCCGGTGGGCTGTGGATGCGCGGGGCGCGGATCACGGTGGGCTCGCCGGACGCGTTCGCCTTCCACGGGGACATGCTCAAGGCGTCGACCGTACGGTTGTCGCGGGGTTTCACGGCCGACGGCAGGATACGGCTGCGCAGCGTGCGGATAGAGGACCTGCTGACCTTCGACGATGCCGAACTGCTCGGCTCCGGCACGTCGTTGATGTGCGTGGGGATGCAGGCCGGGGCACTCGACCTCCGGTTCCGGTACCGGCCCGCGGGCGGCGTGAACCTGCGCACCGCGCACGCGGACCGCATCCAGGACCACCCCTCGACCTGGCCGAAGACACTGGGCCTGGACGGGCTGACGTACGGCTGGCTCGGCGATACGGCGCCCACCCGGCGCGAGGACGTCGAGAACCGGCTGGAGTGGCTGCGCCACCAGCCCGTCTACGTTCCGCAGCCGTACGAGCAACTCGCCTCCCACTACCGCAGATGCGGGCACGAGGACGAGGCACGGCGCGTGCTGCTCGTCCGGGAGCGGCGCCGCCGGGCGACTCTGGGCCCGGCGGGCCGGGCCTGGGGCTGGCTCCTCGACTCCACGGTCGGATACGGCTACCGCCCGTGGATCGCCGGGATCTGGCTGGCGCTGCTCACGCTGATCGGCTCGCTCGTGTTCGCGGCGCACCACCCCGTGGCGAACACGAAGGACGAGGGCACGCCGTTCAATTCGGTCGTCTACACCCTCGATCTGCTGGTCCCGATCGGCGGCCTGGGCCAGCGCGACCACTGGCACTGGGCACAGGGCGGCGTACAGGGCCTTGCGTACGCGCTGATCGCGATCGGCTGGGTCCTGACGACCGCGATCGTGGCCGGGGTGACGCGGACGCTCAGCAGGAACTAGCGTCCGTCTGCCGCGTGGCTGCCCGGTACTTGGGGCACGTGGCGCTCATGCTGCTCGAGCCCGTCCGCCAGAAGCGCGGCCGAGCCGACGGCCGCCCCTTCGTCGCCGGCTACTGCTTCGAACGCCAAGGGACCGCCGGGTTCGTGGCGGAGTTCGTCAAGGCATCGAGCTGGGCGGCGAGTTCGGGGTGGCCCGGGGTGAGGTGGGGGCGGGTGGCGTTGAGGGGGTGGATGAGGACGGCGGGGTCGTCGTGGGCGAGGGCCGCGTGAAGCTCGCTGAGCGGGTTGCGGGCCGCGGTGGGCAGGTCGGTGAGGGCGCTGATCTGGCCGGCGATGCGGCGCAGGTCGGCTGCGTTGCGGCGGGCCCAGGCGGCGGTGGTGCGTTCGGCGGCGCGGCGTTCGCGGGTGGCCTGGACGCGTTGTTCGCCGGTGGTTCCCGCAGGGCCCGGCCGGCCTCGCAGGTAGCGGCGTTCGGCGGCCTGGCGGCTGGAGACGCCGAGGGGGTGGGCGAGGTCGGCCCAGCTGGCACCCGCCTGGCGGGCGGTTTCGATCAGGCCGGTTTCCCATTCGGCGAGCTGCTCGCGCACCTGCCGCAGCAGCAGAAGGGAGGCCAGGGCCTTCTCCGGGGCGACGTCCTGGGTGTCAGCGGTGTCGCGGTCCTCGTGCCGGGCGGCCTGCAGGGCGTCGTCTATGGCGTGCAGAGCCGCCGCGGCGGCGAGGAACGACGTCGGCCCTGGTGCGCCGATGCTGGACGATGTCGGCTGGTCAGCCGGGGTCATGAGCACCTCCTCAGTCTGTCATCCTTTGGACGACGCCTCGCTTGTCATCCATTGGATGACATGGTACAACGTTTTCAGTGAGGCGCATTGGCAGCAACTGCCCGAACCTTCCTGGAGGTGTTTTCGATGTTGATGCGCACTGACCCCTTCCGTGAGCTGGACCGGCTGGCGCAGCAGCTGATGGGCCCGGGCACGTGGTCCCGGCCGTCCCCGATGCCGATGGACGCCTACCGCGAGGGTGACGAGTACGTGGTGGCCTTCGACCTCCCCGGCGTCAGCCCGGACGCGATCGACATCGACGTCGAACGGAACATGCTGACCGTCAAGGCCGAGCGCCGGCCCGTGACGAAGGCCGACGACGTACAGATGGAGCTGTCGGAGCGGCCGCTCGGCGTCTTCTCGCGCCAGCTCGTGCTGGCCGACACCCTGGACACCGAGCACATCAAGGCCGACTACGAGACAGGCGTGCTCACCCTGCGCATCCCGATCGCCGAGCGCGCCAAGCCGCGCAAGATCACCATCGGCGTCGGATCCGACCGCAAGGAGATCTCCGGCTGAGCCGGACAGCCGAAGACGGAGCAACGGCGGAGGACAGGTACCTGATCTCCCCCCGGGACCTGTCCTCCGTTCCCCGTGGACCGAGGAAGGGTGGCGGCTGACGTGACTGTGCGACGCGAGGCGTTCCTCAACCATGTGAAGGAACGCGGTGAGTACGCCACCCCGCAGGAAGCCGACCGCGCGGCCCGCGTGGTGCTCGCCCTGCTGGGCGCACACCTGGTCGGCGAGGTACGTGCCCGGCTGGCGGCGCGTCTGCCGGAGGACTTCGCCCTGATCCTGCTCAACCCGCTGCAGAGCGCCGAACCGCTGTCCCCGGAGCGGTTCGTGCGCGCGACCGCGGCCTGGATCGACGGCGCGACCGAGCAGACCGCCGCCTGGGACGTCAGCGCCGTCCTGTCCACGGCCGCCGACGCCGCCGGCGACGACCTCCTCAAGGAGATCCTGCTCCAGCTCCCCACGGGCTACGACCTGCTCTTCGGCCGCTTTCAGCCCACCTGACCACCCATCCACCGGTGACCGCGCACCGGTCGCCACGACCCCGGTGACAGAAAGGCAACCACCGCAGTGATGTCCGACCACAGCGCACCGCTCCAGCAGCCCTATGGAAGGGCGTACGAACAAATGCTGGAAAAGGTCCGCTACGACGGCGCCTACCCCACCCGCGAGAAGGCCGAGCAGGCCGTCCGCCTCGTCCTCGCCGGGCTGGGACGCCAGCTGACGGGCGACGAACGCGTCGACCTCGCCGCCCGCCTCCCCCTCGAAGCCGCACGCATCCTCACCGCCCAGATCCCCGACACCCAGCCGCTGACCGGCTGGGCCTTCGTGAAGGACCTCGCCGCCCGCAGCGGCGCTTCCCTCGCCACCACCCGCTGGGACACCGGATCCGTCTTCTCCGCCGTCGCCGCCTACGCCGGCTCCGACCTCGTCACCCGCATCCTGCGCCAGCTCCCCTCCGGCTACGCGCTGCTGTTCGGCCGCGCAGAACTCACCCAGGCCGCATAGGCGGGCCGCGCCTTTCCGGCGCCACAGCACGCCGGTGACCGTGACGCGTGCACGGGCTGCGAAGACCGTGCAGTGCGTCCGGTCACCGGCGGCATCCTGCCGACCGCTCCGAGGATCGCGAACAGAACACCGTCACCCGCGGCTCCGTCATGCGTACTCCGGCTGCCACATGGCGTCCTGAACCTGCTGGACGACATCGTCGAGCGGGGCGCGCGCCACCCCCTCCTCGGCGGCGCGGCGGGCGACCGACACCGCCACCGTCGCCGACGAGGCCCGCAGGTTCTCCACCTGCGGCAGCAGCGGGGCCCCCGGACCGGACAGGTCGGCCAGGACCGCCACCGCCTCGGCGGCCGCCTGGAGCATGCCGTCCGTGATCCGGGAGGCCCGCGCCACGACGGCCCCGAGGCCGAGGCCCGGGTAGACCAGGGCGTTGTTGGCCTGGCCGATGACGTATGTGGTGCCGTCCAGCTCCACCGGAGCAACCGGGACGCCGGCCGCGACGAGGGCTTTGCCGTCGGTCCACCTCAGGACATCCTGTGGCAACGCCTCGATCCTGTCAGTGGGGTTGGACAGGGGCAGCACCACCGGTCGTTCCACATGCGCGGCCATGGACCCGACGATGTCCTCGCTGAAGGCCCCGTGCACGGTCGAGGTGCCGACCAGCACGGTCGGGGGGACCCGGTCCACGACCTCCTTCAGTCCGATCGGCCGCTCGCGGCCGCCGGACCATTCCTCGTCGGGGCGGGCGTAGAGCCGCTGGTAGTCGCGCAGCCCATCGGTCGACCGCAGCAGCAGCCCCTGCCGGTCCACGCACCAGATGCGGGCCACCGCCTCCTCGCCGTCCAGGCCGTCGCGGACCATGGCGTCGCGCAGTTGGTCGGCGATGCCCACCCCTGCGGTGCCCGCGCCGAAGACGACCACCCGCTGCTCACGCATCGGCGTCCCGGACACGCGCGCCGCGTTCAGCACACAGGCCAGGGTGATGGCGCCGGTGCCCTGCATGTCGTCGTTGAACGTGCAGAACTTCTCCCCGTACGTCTCCAGCAGCCTGCGGCCGTTGCCGGGGCCGAAGTCCTCCCAGTGCAGCAGCGCGTGCGGGAACAGGTCCCGTACGGTCTCCACGTACGCGGCAACGAACGCGTCGTAGTCCTTCCCGCGCGCGCGGGAGTGTCGGTTGCCCACGTACAGCGGGTCGTTGAGCAGCGCCTGGTTGTCGGTGCCGACGTCGAGCATGACGGGGACCGCCCGGCCCGGGTGGAGGCCGGCGGCGGCCGTGTAGACGGCCAGTTTGCCGACCGAGATCTGCATGCCGCCCACACCCCAGTCGCCGATGCCGAGGATCTGCTCGGCGTCGGTGGCCACCACCAGGTCCACATCGTCCGGACCGAGGCCGAGCGCCTCGAACGCGGGCCGTACGTCCTGCGGGTGGTCGATGGACAGATACACCCCGCGAGGACGCCGGTACTCGTGGCTGTACCGCTTGATCGCCTGCCCCACCGTGGGGTCGTAGACGATGGGCAGCAGTGCCGTCAGGTTCTCGGTGAGCAGGCGGTGGTAGAGCACCTCGTTGCGATCGTGCAGCTGCTCGAGGCAGACGTTCTTGGCCAGGTCGTCCGGCTGGGCCTGCACCTGCTCCCAGGCCCGGCGGGCCTGCTGTTCGAGGGAGAGCACCCCCGGTGGGAGCGCCCCCACCAGGCCGTGCCGCTCCCGTTCCTCCCGTGTGAAGGCGACCCCCTTGTTCCGCAGCGCGTCGGTGAGCAGGGCCCGTCCGTGCGGGTCGTCGCGGCGCGAGGACATGGGTACTCCTCCGTCGACTGCATCGTCCCCGCTCCGGAGTTCCCGTCCGGCCCGGCAGCAAACCGGACAGCGGTCGGGTCCACATCCAGGGCCGTAATTCGTTTGACCTGGACACGCCTCGACGCTGCACTGTGGCGGGGCGCCGCAGGTCGTGGTGCCGGTATCCCGGGGAGGCAGCGGCAGCAATGGAGATCCGTTCCACGACCGACCAGGACATCGACGTCTTCGTCGACACCATGCATGCCGCGTTCGGGCGCTTCCCGGAAACTCCCGCCGAGGGCGGCGGCGGGGTGTGGTGGGCGGCGCTGGAAATGGACCGGAACCTGCTTGCCGTGACGGCGGACGGGCGGCCTGTCGGCACCGCCGGTGCGTACTCCTTCGAGCTCACGCTGCCCGGTGAGATCCTCGTCCCGGCCACCGGGGTGACCGCCGTCGGTGTCCTGCCCTCGCACCGACGCCAGGGCGTGCTCACCTCGATGATGCGGCATCAGCTCAGCGAAGTGCGGGCCCGAGGGGAGTTCCTCTCCGTACTGCTGGCCTCCGAGGCCGTGATCTACCGCAGGTTCGGCTACGGGCCGGCGACCTACACGCAGCGGCTGACGGTGCCGCGCCACCAGGCCGCCCTCGCCCTCCCCCGGGCGCACACAGCGGCCGGCGCCCCGGCGACCGCTGGGGACACAGGCTCGGTCGAGCTGCTGCGACGTGCCGAGTGCGGCGAGATCCTGGAAGAGGTCTACGACCGCTACCGCCGCGCACAGCCCGGTGCGCTGTCCAGGCCGCACCGCTGGTGGAGCTCGGGCGCGGGGCAGCCCCCCATCGCTCCGGCGTCGCGCCATGTGGCCGTCCACCGTGACGCCGACGGTGTCCCGGACGGGTACGCCAGCTATGCGATCGGCGAAGGCGACGCCTTGACGGTCGACGAGACCATCGCCACCGACGACGCCGTCTCCACGGCCCTGGCCCGGTTCGTGCTCGGACACGACCTGGTCCGTCAGGTGGTCTTCAAGCACATCCCGCCCGACAGTCCGCTGCGCTGGCAGCTCGCGGACTTCCGCGCCGGCAAGGTCAGTGATGACACGGACTGGCTCTGGGTGCGGCTGCTGGACGTCCCGCGTGCTCTGACCGCGCGCGGCTGGTTCATGGACGGCGAGCTCGTCCTCGACGTCGACGACCCGTTCCTGGGCGAACACGACCGCTACCTGCTGACCGTGCGGGACAGCAAGGCCGAATGCGTACCCACCGACCGTGAGCCCGACCTGTCCCTGGACGTGAGCGACCTCGGTTCGATCTACCTCGGCGGTACGGCCCCGAGCACGCTCGTGCGTGCCGGGCACATCCGGGCCCACCGCCCGGGGGCGGCCGCCCTCGCCGACGCCCTTTTCCGCGCCGAGCGCGCCCCGCACTGCCTGCACTGGTTCTGACCCGAAGTTCCGCATTCAGTGGATGTCGTGCATGGGGTGCAACCGTGTGTAGAGCAGGGAGCGTTCGGCCGGATTGGCGGTGAGCTTCAGGGCCTGCTCATCGGCCTGATGGGCCTGGTCGGTGCGGCCGAGGTCGCGCAGCAGGGCGGCCCGGGTGGCGTGGAAGAGGTGGTAGCGGCCCAGCGGTTCGGTGAGTTCGTCGACCAGGGCGAGGGCGCTCGCCGGTCCGTGAGTGTGGCGGACGATGACGGCCCGGTTCAGGCGCACGACGGGCGACGGGTCGACGGCCAGCAGCATGTCGTAGAGCGTGAGCAGTTGGGACCAGTCGGTCGCCTGCCAGCTGGGGGCTTCACAGTGGACCGCGGCGATGGCGGCCTCGATCTGATAGGGACCGGGGCGGCGCAGCGCGGCGGCCCGTTCGATCAGGGTGACGGCACTGTGGATACGGGCCGTGTTCCACAGGGAGCGGTCCTGCTCGGCGAGCGGCACCAGCTGGCCGTGACGGTCGAGGCGGGCGGGCCACCGGGCGGCGTGCAGGCGGATGAGGGCGAGCAGCCCGAGCGGTTCCGGCTCCTGGGGCAGGCACTGGACGAGCAGCCCGGCGAGCCATTCGGCGTCGTCGACCAGTTCCCGTCGTACGCCCACGCCTCCCCCGGTGGTCAGGCAGCCCTCGTTGAAGACGAGGTAGACCACGCGCAGTACCTGCTCCAGCCGGGCGGCGCGCTCCGCGGGCTCCGGGCTGCGGTAGGGGATGCCGGCCTTGGCGATCTTCTGTTTGGCGCGGGTCAGGCGCTTGGCGAGGGTGGCCTCGGGCAGCAGGAAGGCCCGGGCGATCTCGGCCGTGGTCAGCCCGGCGACCGCGCGCAGGGTGAGTGCCACCTGGGCGTCGGCATCGAGGGCCGGGTGGCAGCAGGTGAAGATCAGCCGCAGGCGGTCGTCGGGTTCCCGTTCGGCCGTGGCCGGCAGCGCGGCGATCTGTTCCAGCTTGTCGCGGTAGCGGCCCTCGCGGCGGATGCGGTCCAGCGCCTTGTTGCGGGCGCAGGTCAGCAGCCAGGCGCCGGGCCTCCTGGGCGGTCCGGCGCTCGGCCAGCGCTCAAGGGCCTCGACCACCGCGTCGGCGACCATCTCCTCCGCGAGGTCGAAGTCGCCCAGGAGACGGACCAGGCTGGCGGTCAGCCGGCCCGCCTCCTCGCGGAAGACCCGCTCCAGCAGCGACCGCGTGGCAGCTCCGCCCGGGTCAGCGCTCGACGACAGGACGCACCTCCACCTTCCCGTCGGGCATCGGGAAGCTCGCGGCCAGCTCCAGCGCGGCGTCCAGATCGGGCACCTCGACGACCGCGTAGCCGCCGATCGCCTCCTTGGCCTCCAGCAGCGGACGGTCGATCAGTGTGGAGTGTCCCTTCTCCAGCACCACGGTGGTCGCGGTGTCCGGCTCGCGCAGCTGCTGCGCCTCCACGATCGTGCCGTCGGCCCGGTGCTTGGTGAACCACTCCATGATGCCGCCGTACACCTCGCCGCGCTCCTGTTCGGAGCCTTCCTCCTGCCATGCGCCCCGGGTCAGCAGCAGCACATACTTCATGGCTTCCTCCTCGCTGGTGATGTCACTTCATCCTCACGACGAACAAGGCGACGCCAAAAGGACAGGGCCGGTGCGCCGAATCTTTCCGCCGGGCGGCTGCTGACTCGATCCGGCGCCGGCCGGACGTCGGCGGCCATTGTTGACCAGCAGGTTCAGGCGTCCCTGTGCGGTGGAGATCCGCTCCCCGGGGAGGGCCCATGACATCCTGTCGTAGTGCTGTTGAGCGACCATGCGAGCAGTGTCGATCTCCGCCCGTCCTTTGCCGACCCGTCTCTGCTGACCCATGAAGCCCACCAGGTCGCTCCTTGGCTGCGCGCGGTGGCCGCGGGAACAGTAACCCGTCAGTGCACCTGATGCCGAAGGTTATGTGTCGCCGGACACATGGTTCACCGAGCCGGTCGTGGCTTCCTTCCCCACCCGCTGATCGGCATGGGGGCTTCGCCGACGAAGCCGTCAACTGGATGCGGCGGTGGGCGAGATGGCAGGATCATCGAGGTGACTCATGAGGATGAGCTGTCCCTGTGAGCCGGAGGAAAGCCGGCACGCGTGGCGATCGCGTCGTGCGCACTGACGGCGATCGCGGGGTCGTGGCCGGACTCGGTGTCGCGTACGCCGACCAGTGGAGGATCCTCTCCGGAACCCTCGGTGTGGCGAGCGTTCTCGGCGCTTTCGCGGTGCTCGGCCGCCGTGTGGAGGCAGGGCCGACAGGCCTGAGGTTCCGCACGGTCCTGCGGTGGCACCGGCTGGAGTGGGAGGAGATCGTCCGCTTCGAGGACGTACGGGTGGCCGCCGCCGACCACCGCTTCCACCACACCCATCTTCGTGTCGCGGCCCAGCTGCGCGCACTGCGCCGCCGCTACGCGTGTGAAGTCAAGCCGTAGGACGTGGGCGGTAATCCCTTTGAGAGGGGTCGCGATCCCTCCTAGGTTGGCCTGCGTGACGTTCGAGGTGCCCTACCAGCCGCTTCCGGTCGACCAGTCGGACGTCCGCTACGCTCACGGCCCCGACTCGGAAGTCCGGCCCGGTGTGCCGGTCGGTGAGACGACCGAGTTCGACTGGAACGACAGCGCGATCTACCCGGGCACGTCCCGGAAGTTCTGGGTCCATGTGCCCGCCCGGTACGACCCCGCAGAGCCCGCCTCACTGATGGTGTTCCAGGACGGATGGTGGTATCTGGACCCCGAAGGGGAAGTCCGTGGCGCGATCGTCCTGGACAACCTCGTCCAGCGCGGCGACATCCCGGTCATGGTCGGCGTGTTCGTCGACCCGGGAGTGTTCCCCGGCACCGAGCACCCGAAAAACCGCAACACCGAGTACGACGCATTCGACGACCGGTACGTCCGTTTCCTCCTTGCCGAGATCATCCCAGAGGTCACCAAGCGCTGCGCGATCGCCGAGGCCCCCGACCGGTGGGGCATCTGCGGTGGCAGCAGCGGCGGCAACTGCGCCTTTACCGCGGCCTGGCTGCGCCCGGACACATTCCGCCGGGTGATCGGGTACTTGTCCAGCTTCACACAGATGCCGGGCGGCAATCCGTACCCCGAACTCATCCCCCGCGTGCCTCGCAAACCGCTGCGGATCTTCATGCAGGCAGGCCATCGTGACCTGCGCTGGAACGAGCCCGAGGCGAACTGGCTCGCCAACAACCTGCGCGTCGCCGCCGCGCTCGCAGAAGCCGGCTACGACTTCCGCCTCGTCCTGGGCGACGGCGGCCACAGCCCCAACCACGGAGGCGTCCTGCTCCCCGACGCCCTCCGCTGGTTGTGGCGGCCGGACGAGCACGGGGTCTGCTGAGCAAAGGGGAAACACCGGTTCCGGCGGGCCCGGCGACTGCGCTGACCGATTGCTCAATGCGCCGACGCTGACCCGCCACGCATCGGCTCCGACTGCAGCAGCGGGACTTGCCTCGTGAGCGCGGCAGCCGGAAGCAGATGGTCCGGCTCGATGCCAGGGTCCGCGGTGACGACGACGCCGGCTGTCTGAGCGTCGAAGCCGGTCGGCCAGGCCGTGAGGTCGCTCGCCAGCGCGCCTTCCAGCCTCGCCTCTCGCAGGTCGGTGTCGGTGAGGTCGCAGCCCCGGAGGTCGGCCAGCCGCAGGTCCGCGCCGGCGAACACGGCACGCTGGGCACGGGCCTTGCGCAGGATCGCCTCCCGCAGGTCCGCACCGGAGAAGTCCGCCGACCTCAAGTCGGCTTTGACGAGGCGTGCGCCGCGCAGATCGGCTTGCAGACAGCGGACCTGGCGGAGGATCGAAGTGCCGAGTTCGGCATGCCGCAGGTTGGCGGCGATCAGCGACGCCTTGCTCAGATTGACCTGGTAGACGCTCGCAGCTTCCAGGCATGCGCCGTCGAGGTTGACTCCGTGCAACCACAATCCGTCACAGTCGGCTCGGCGCAGGTCGGTCAAGCTGACGTTGAGCCACTCCGGACGGCGTTCCTGGTACAGGACCCCGAGACAGGTCAGTGCCGTCTGAGCGTCGGCGGCGCGGGTCTCCAGCGGGGGCACCGCGTTGATGGACACGTCCGCCGCCGGAACTGCACCTTCCTGCGGCGGCCAGGGAAGGTGTGTCCGCAGATACGCCGCCATGATGGAGACGACCGCCTCGCGGTCGCGGTCGGAGTGATCCGCGATCCGCCACAGTGCGTGGATGCCTCCGATCCGCACGTCCAGCTTGTCACTGCCGAGCTGGTCCACGGCCCGGCTGAAGCGGTCGGTGATGTTCCCCTCTCGGGTTGCGTTCAGCCCGTCCTGACTGACGCGCAGCTGCCGCCATGTGGCATAGGCACCGAACAGGACGACCGCACCACCGACCGCCTGCAGAAGCGTGGTGCGCACGTTGTTCACCGCGTTCAACCGGTCCGCCGCAGCGAGGTGGCCACCTGCGAGGTCGTGGTCGACTACCAGCCCCGGAAGAACAAGGAGCACGACGCCGAGCAACACGATCACGGCCAGTGCGGACAAGGTCACAGCAACGGCACGAGTCAGGCGCCATCGGTCACGAAAAGATCCCCCCATAGCCGGAGGATCCTAGGACAAGGCCGAACCCGGCGAACCTGCACGGTCACAGGCTGCGCTTCAGCGAGCAGGTGAAACCCATCGGCATGTAGCGCTGTTGCGAAGTGGATCGACTGTCAGACCCGCCTGGGATGCTCGGAGCATGGAGATGACAGTGCAACTGACGATCGACTGCTCCGATCCGCAGAGAATGGTGACTTTCTGGGCCGAGGCCCTCGGCTATATGCCTGAGCCTCCACCGGGCGGGCACGCCACGTGGCGTGCTCACTGGGCGGCGATGGGGGTGCCCGAGGCGGAGTTGCCGCCCGGCGCCGGGGACATTCCGGAATCGATCGTCGATCCCGCGGGACATGGGCCGAGGGTGTGGTTCCAGCAGGTTCCGGAGTCGAAGGTCGCCAAGAACCGGTGGCACTTCGACCTGAAGGTCGGCGGTGGCCGTGATGTCCCACTGGACGTCCGCACACAGCGGGTCAAGGCTACGGTGGAACGGCTGCTCAAAGCTGGTGCCACTGTGCTGCAGATCAAGGATGAGCCGGACATGGGGTTCTACGCCGCCGCCATGCAGGACCCCGAGGGCAACGAATTCGACGTCGTCTGAGGACCGTGGCCGAGGAGCCCGCCGATCGGCGCGCACTCGATCGGGGCGGACGCCTGGCCAAGCCGATGCGATGCGATGCGGGAGAATGCGCGGACATCCTTCCGCACGGGCTCGAAGCCGGCGCTCAAACAGGTGACCGGCGCGAAGCGCATCGCCGCATCGTGCGGCCATGCGGCGCTCAGTGCTGCCATGCGTCCGGGCCGCCGCCCCGCCACTCGACCAGCCCGGATTCCCGCACCCACGCCTCTTCGGCGTCCTCCAGACCCGCGAGCCGCAGGAACTCGACGATGTCGAGCAGGCCGTATGCCATACCGCGGAAATGATCGCCCACACGAACCCTCCGGCCGCCGTCCTCGGCGGGCGGATAGATCACGATGGGGGGTGCGTCTGCCATAGCACCAGGGTGCGCTGTGTGATGGCTGGGCGCATGCGGGGCGATCGTGACGCCGAGGGGCAGCTGCCGCCGGGCGGGCTCCGCGTGCTGACCAAGGGCGCCGAGTACCGGCAGGTGGCCGAGCCGCCAGTTGCCGCGCATAAGACCCTGCTGGACGCCGTCCGCCTGATCCGGTCGGGAAGGATTCCGCCGAGGGCGCCCGGGGCTCGCACTCCATACCGTGCCGCCACCCGGTTTCGCCGTCTGCGTTGTCACGCTCGGAGCAACACCGGCCCCGCGGGACTCATCTCCCGCAAATAGAACAGTGATTCCCCCATTCCGGCCCCGCGTCGCTGCCATATTCGAAAGCCACTTCGGAGGTGGCTGTGACGCGAGAGGCGACAACATCCCGTGCCGGGGAGACGGCGACGCGCATTCCCGACCGTACCGCCGGGCGCATCACCGAGCTGGAGGGCCGTCGGGTGCAGGCCGTGTCCTCGGGCGGGCCGAGGCGGCGTGGGGAGTTCGGTGCCCGGGAGCGGATCGAACGGCTGCTGGACGCGGGGTCCTTCACCGAGACCGGCCTGTTCGTACGGGCGCGGCCCGCCGGGGGCGGTGCCCCGCGTCCGTACGGCGACGGAGTCGTGACCGGGCACGGCACGGTCGACGGCCGCGCGGTGTGCGTGTTCGCGCAGGACTCCACGGTCTTCGGCGGCAGCATGGGGGAGGCCTTCGGTGAGAAGACCGTCGCGCTGATGGATCTCGCCCTGCGGATCGGCTGCCCGGTCGTCGGGCTCAACGACGGCGGCGGCGCCCGCATCCAGGAGGGCGTCGCCTCACTCGCCCTCTACGCCGAGCTGGTGCGCCGCAATGTGCGGGCGTCCGGGGTGATCCCGCAGATCTCGGTCGTCCTGGGGCCGTGCGCCGGCGGTGCCGCCTACTCCCCCGCC
The DNA here is from genome assembly GCF_042896045.1 of Streptomyces sp. NPDC001351. Lineage (NCBI taxonomy): Bacteria > Bacillati > Actinomycetota > Actinomycetes > Kitasatosporales > Streptomycetaceae > Streptomyces > Streptomyces sp. NPDC001351. Next base: position 51,601 of record NZ_JBIAWS010000003.1, read on the forward strand.
ATCACCGACTTCACCGTGATGGTGGACGGCGCCTCCCACATGTTCGTGACCGGGCCCGACGTCATCGAGGCGGTCACCGGCGAGCGCACCAGCGCCGAGGAGCTGGGCGGCGCCCGCACCAGCAACACGGTCAACGGCAACGCACACTTCCTCGCCGCCGACGAGCAGGACGCCTTCGACACCGTACGGGATCTGCTGTCGTATCTGCCCGCCAACAATCTGGAGCGGCCCCCGGGGTACGCGCCGGGGCAGGTGCCCGGCGCGGCGTGGCTGGACGAGGTGGTGCCCGATCGACTGGGGCAGGCCTACGACATGCGCGACATCCTGCGCGCGGTCGTGGACGACGGTGAACTCCTCGAAGTGCAGGAGCTGTTCGCGCCCAACATCATCTGCGCGCTGGCCCGGATCGAGGGCCGGTCCGTCGGAGTCGTGGCCAATCAGCCGCTGCATGCCGCCGGGGTCCTCGACATCGACGCCTCCGAGAAGGCGGCACGTTTCGTACGGTTCTGCGACGCGTTCGGCGTGCCGCTGCTGACCTTCGCCGACGTGCCGGGCTATCTCTCCGGGGTCCGCCAGGAGCAGGCCGGGATCATCCGGCGCGGCGCGAAGCTGCTGTACGCGTATGCCGAGGCGACCGTCCCGAAGGTCACCGTGGTGGTGCGCAAGGCGTACGGCGGCGGGTATGCGGTCATGGGCTCCAAGCACCTGGGCGCCGACATCAACCTCGCCTGGCCCACCGCCCGCATCGCGGTCATGGGCGCCGAGGGCGCGGTGGGCGTGCTGCACCGGCGGGAACTCGCTGCCGCCGCCGACCCCGAGGCGCTGCGGGCCCGTCTGGTGGCCGCGTACGAGAGCACCCACGGGACGCCGTATCTCGCCGCCGAGCGCGGATACGTCGACGACGTCATCGCCCCGCGTGACACCCGCGCCCATGTCTGCCGTGCCCTGCGCGCGCTGCGTGGCAAGAGGGCTCCGATGCCGGAGCGCCGGCACGGCAACATCCCGCTCTGACAGGCCAGTTCACCTGCCCCCTGCGACCGCTGTGATCCGCAAGCCGTACCCCGCGACGTTTGGAGCCATGCCCCATGGACAGCCGCCGCCCCCCGCTCGCGCCCGCGTTCCGGACTCTGCCGGAGTATGTGCGGCACTGGGCCGACACCACACCCGACCGCCGGGCGTTCACCTTCGTCGACCATCCCGTCCCCGACTCGCGCGGCGTCCACCGCACCCTGACCTGGCGGCGCCTTGACCTGCGGGTGCGGGCGCTGGCCGCCCGGCTCGCCGAGGAGGCCGAGCCGGGCGCGCGGGTCGCGCTGCTGTGCCCGCAGGGCACGGAGTACGTCACCGCCTTCCTGGCGGCCCTCGCCGCCGGCCTGGTCGCCGTACCGCTGTATCCGCCCGGGCTGCCGGGGCACGCCGACCGGCTGTCGGCCGTGTTCGCCGACGCCCGTCCGGCGGTCGCCGTGACGACGAGCCGCGTCCTGGACGCGGTGCGGGACTTGTGCGACGGCACGCCGGTGCGGATCGTCGCCGCCGACCAGATCCCCGACGCCGACGCCGGGGACTGGCAGCCGGTCGTGCCGGGCGCCGCGGAGATCGCCTACCTGCAGTACACCTCCGGCTCGACCCGCACCCCGGCGGGCGTGGAGATCACCCATGCCAATGTCGTAGCCAACGCCCGTCAGGCGCTGACCGCCTACGGCGCGGACGCCCATCCGGTGACCTGTGTGGGCTGGCTGCCGCTGTACCACGACATGGGCCTGGTCCTGAGTGTCGCCGCCCCGGTGGTGCGCGGGCTGCTGTCGGTGCTGATGGAGCCGGTCGCGTTCCTGCACGAGCCCACGCGCTGGCTGCGGCTGCTCGCCGCGCATCCGCGTGCGCTGAGCGCCGCGCCCAACTTCGCGTACGACTACTGTGCCTCCGCCGTCACCGACGTACAGAAGGCGGATCTCCGTCTGGACCAGGTCGCCGCGCTGATCAACGGCAGTGAGCCGGTCCGTCCGGGCACGGTCGACCGCTTCCACGCCGCGTTCGCCGCGCAGGGGCTGTCGCGCGACGTCCACTGCCCGTCGTACGGGCTGGCCGAGGCGACGGTCTTCGTCAGCGCGGCCCGGCCCGGCCGGCCGCTGTCCCGGTTCGCGCTCGACCGTGACGCCCTCGCCTCAGGGAAGGCGCTGCTCGCACGGCCCGAGGACCCGCGGGCGGTACTGCTGGCGGGCTGCGGCACTCCGGCGGGCCAGCAGGTTCGCATCGTCGATCCCGCGTCCGGGGCCGTGATGGCCGAGGGAGAGGTCGGCGAGATCTGGGTGCAGGGCCCGAACGTCGGCCGCGGCTACTGGAACCAGGAGCGGCAGACCCGGCTCGTCTTCGGCGCCGATTCGGACGCCGGGCCCGGCGGCTGGCTCCGCACGGGCGACCTGGGCACGGTGCTGGACGGGCAGTTGATCGTCACCGGTCGGCTCAAGGACCTCATCGTCGTCGACGGCCGCAACCACTATCCGCAGGACGTGGAGGCCACAGCCCAGGAAGCGCATCCGGCCGTGCGGCGGGACCGGCTGGCGGCCTTCGGCGTGCCGGGCGGCGCGGGTGAGCGGGTGGTCGTCGTGGCCGAGCACGTGCGGACCACGAGCCTCGCCGAGATCGACGTACGGGCCCTCACACGCGCCGTCCGCGCCGCCGTCTCGGACCGGCACGGACTGCGGCTGGCCGAGGTCGTCCTCGTCGCGCCGGGCGTGGTGCCCCGCACGTCCAGCGGCAAAGTGTCGCGGGCGCTGACCCGTCAGCGGTATCTGGAGGGCGCATACGCGGCGGAGCGTGAGCGATGAGAGCGGCTGACGAGGCCGGGACGGGCCGACGCATCACGGAACCCGTGGCCGCCTGCAACGGGTCCGCCCCGAAGACCCACCCGATCATGCCCCACACCTCCAGCAACGAGGTCTCGCGGCCGCTGAGCCATCAGCCGTATCCCGACGAGTGCATACGCGACACAGGGCGCGCGATGAGACCAGCCGACGAGGACGCGATGCGCCGACTCACCACACAGCGGTCGGCCGCGTGCACCGGTTCCGCCCCGAAGACCGACCCGCCCCACACCTCCAGCGACACGATCTCGCAGCCGCCGACCCATCAGCCCCATCTCGACGAGCGCTTACGCAGCGGAGCGTGCGCGATGAGAGCAGCCGACGAGGACGCGAGGGGCCGACTCGTCACGGAACCCGTGGCCGCCTGGAACCGGTCCACTCCGAAGACCGGCTCGATCATGCCCCACACCTCCAGCGACGAGGTCTCGCGGCCGCTGAGCCATCAGCGATGTCTCGACGGCATTGACGCCGGGGAGCGTGCGCGATGAGAGCCGCCGATGAAGACGCGATACGTCGGCTCATCGCCGAACGCGTGGCCGCCTGGAGCGGATCCGCCCACGAGGCCGTCCCGATGGACCGGCCGCTGGCCGACCTGGCCATGGCCTCGCGGGACGCGGTGGTCCTTGCCGGGGAGTTGTCCCGGCTTGTGGGGCGGGAGCTGTCGGCGACGCTGCTGTGGGAGGCGCCGACCGGTGACGCGCTGGTGGCCCGCCTGTGTGCCACCGAGGTGGAGGACGCCGCCCAACCGGCCCCTGTCCACGCCGACTTGGGCGAGTCCGTCGCCGTCATCGGGGTCGGTTGCCGGTTGCCCGGGGGCGTGCACGGGCCGGGCGACTACTGGCGGCTGCTGAGCGAGGGCGTCGACGCGATCCGACGCGTGCCCGAGGACCGGTGGCGGGACTTCACCCACTTCCCACCCGCCGACGCGCCCTCGTACGGCGGCTACCTCGACGACATCGCGGGCTTCGACGCCGACTTCTTCCGGATCACTCCGCGCGAGGCCGCGGTGATGGACCCGCAGCAGCGGATCCTCCTGGAGGTCGTACAGGAGACGCTCGACCATGCCGCCGTCCCGGCCGCCTCGCTCGCCGGCAGCGACACCGGTGTCTTCGTCGGTGTCTCGGCCCCCGAGTACGGCCGGCTCACGGGCGCCGACGCGAGCGCCGTCGACCCGTGGGCCCCCGCCGGTGCGGCGCTGAGCGTGACCGCGGGCCGGGTGGCGTATGTGCTGGACACCCGCGGGCCGAGCATGGCCGTCGACACCGCGTGCTCCTCCTCCCTGGTGGCCGTCCACCACGCGTGCGTCAGTCTGCGCACGGGCGAGAGCGGTATGGCGATCGCCGCGGGCGTCAACGTGCTGCTCTCCCCCACCATCGGCGTCGCGTTCGCGCGGGCCGGAGCACTGGCGCCGGACGGGCGGTGCAAGCCGTTTTCCGCGGCGGCCGACGGCATCGGACGCGGCGAGGGCTGCGCGGCCGTGCTGTTGAAGCGGCTGTCCGACGCCGAACGCGACGGGGACCGCGTACTCGCCGTCATCCGCGCCACGGCCGTCAACTCCGACGGCCGCTCCAACGGCCTCCTGGCGCCCAACCCCCTAAGCCAGCAAGCCCTGTTGGCGACCTCCTACGCACGGGCCGGACTCGACCCGGCCGCAGTCGACCACGTCGAGGCGCACGGCACCGGCACCCCGCTGGGCGACCCCATCGAGGCGGGCGCGCTCGGCGCCGTCCTCGGTGCGGGCCGCGACCCCGACCAGCCGCTGCTGCTGGGCTCGGTCAAGGGCAACCTGGGTCATCTGGAGTCGGCCGCGGGTATCGCCGGGCTGGTCAAGACGGTGCTCGCGCTGCACCACGACGTTCTTCCGCCGTCCTTGCACTGCGCGCAGGGCAGTTCGCCCGGCGAGGCACCGCTGCGGGTGGTGACCGAGCCCGAGCCGTGGCCGCGCTACGGCGGCACGGCCACCGCCGGGGTCTCCGGGTTCGGTTTCGGCGGCACCAACGCCCATGCGGTGCTGGAGGAATGGCGGCCCGCCACCTGTCACCGTCCGCCACCGAGGAGCCGGCCGCCCGCCTTCATCTGCTCTCCGACGTCGACTCCGAGCGTCTGCGGGACACCGCCTCCCGGCTGGCGGACTGGCTCCGCACGTCCGAGGCAGGTGCCGCACGACCGGCCGACATCGCCCGCACGCTCGCCGGGCGGGCCGGCCGTGGGCCGGTGCGGAGCGCCGTCGTCGCCGCTGATCGCGGTGAACTCGCCGACGCACTGGGCGCGTTGGCGCAGGGGCGTCCTCACGGACGGGTCCTGACCGGCGAGGGTGATCTTGTCGGGCGCGGCCCGGTGTGGGTGTTCTCCGGGTACGGCAGCCAGTGGGCCGGCATGGGACGCCGGCTGCTCGCTGAGGAGCCCGCGTTCGTCTCCGCCGTGGAGAAGATCGACGCGCAGCTCGCCCCGGAGTGCGGACTGTCCTTGTACGAGCATCTGGCCTCCGGCGAGGGCCTGGAGTTGCTGGAGGTGGCCCAGCCGGTCCTCTTCGGCCTTCAGGTCGCGCTCGCCGAGCTGTGGCGCTCCTACGGTGTGGAACCCGCCGCCGTGATCGGTCACTCCATGGGCGAGGTCGCCGCCGCGGTGTGCGCGGGTGCCTTGGACGTGCCCGACGCGGCGCGGGTCGTCGCCGTACGGGCCCGGCTGCTCGGTCGGCTGCGGGGCGGCGCCATGGCGGTCGTCGACGTCGACGACCGTGAACTCGACGCCCTGCAACAGGACTTCCCCGGCGTCCATGTCGCCGTCCACTCCTCCCCCGGCCAGAAGGTGGTCACCGGCGAGGAGGCTGCGGTGGCGCGGCTCGTGCGGCGGCTGGAGGAGGAAGGGCGGACCGCCCGGGCCATGCGGGTGGCCGGCGCCGGGCACTCGCCCCAAGTGGACGGGCTGTTACCGGAGTTGATCGACTCCCTGGCCGGCATCGAGAGCAGACGGCCACGCATCCCCGTCTACTCGACCGTCCTCGACGATCCCCGCGGCGACTCCACCTTCGACGCCGGCCACTGGGCCGCCAACCTTCGGCGCCCGGTACGTCTGGACCGGGCCGTAGCGGCTGCCGCGGCCGACGGTCACACCGCTTTCGTGGAGATCTCCCCGCACCCGGTGCTGCCCCGGGCCGTCACCGACACGGCCCCGGGCGCGCTCGCCCTCGGCACGCTGCACCGCGACGCCGACGACTGTGCCGCGTTCCTGGGCCAGTTGGGCTCCCTGTATGCGGCGGGGCTGCGCCTGCCGTTGCCGCCCGGCCGCGTCATCGACCTGCCCGCGCCGCGCTGGCGTCACGTCCGGCACTGGTGGACGGACGGGCGGGCGGCGACGACCACCCCCGCCGCCGTACCGGAGGAGCAGGCGGCGGCGCGGCAGGACACTTCCGTCCCCGCCCGTCTGTGCCATCACATCGCCGCCGTCACGGGGCACGCGCCGGGCCGTGTCACCCCCGCCACCGCCCTGACCGACCTCGGCCTGGACTCCCTGATGGCCGTCCGTATCCGCACCGCCCTGGAGCGCGAGTTCGGCATCGAGCTGCACCTGCGCGATCTGCTCGGCACCCCCACGGTCGAGCAACTCGCCGAACACATCCGCCAGGCGCTCCCGGCCGGGGACGGCTCGCCGCTGCGTACCCTGCGGGCCCACGGCTCCCGCCCGCCGCTGTTCCTCGTCCACGCCGCCGGCGGCACCACCGACGTCTACCGCGCTCTGGCGGAGCGGCTCGGGAACGACCGGCCGGTGTACGGGTTGGAGCGGGTCGAGCAGGCCACCACGGTGATCGAGAAGGCGAGCCGCTACGCCGAGGCCGTCACCGCCGCCCACCCCAACGGGCCCTGTCTGCTGGGTGGTTGGTCCTTCGGCGGCTTCGTCGCGCAGGAGACCGCACGGCAGCTCACCACCGCCGGGCGCGAGGTGGAACTGGTCGTGCTCATCGACTCCGTACGGCCCCTGCTCCGGCCCGGGCACAAACCCGAGGACCGGACCCGCGCGCACTTCACGGGCTTCGCCCGGCACGTCGCCGACACCTACGGGGTCCGGCTGGAGCTGCCGTACGACGAACTGGTGGCGATGGACGACGACGGCGCGCGCATCGACGTCGTGCTGCGGGCCCTGCGCGAGGCCGCCGAGGTGCCCGCCGCCGTCCTGGAGCACCAGCGCTCCTCCTATCTGGACCTGAGGATCGGCGAGGCCCACCGGCCGGGACGCTACGACGGGCGTGTGGTCCTCTACCGGGCCATCGAGCGCGCTCCGCACACCGTGCGCGATGCGGCCTATGAGCGGGACGACGAGTCGCTCGGCTGGGACGAGGTGTGCCCGCGCCTGTCGGTCGTACGGGTCGGGGGCCACCATCTGTCGCTCCTCGACCCTCCGCACGTCGACGAGATCGCCGCCCAGCTGCGGCGGGAGCTCGCCGAGCAGACCCGCTGAACCAGGATCCCGAGGAGCCGCCATGCCCCAGCCCCACCGCGTCACCGGAGTGTCCCGGCGCACCATCACCAAGGCCGCGGCGAGCGCCGGTCTGGCCGCCCTGTTCGATGCCGCCGCGGGCGCCGCGCGGGCCGCGACCCAGCTGGGGCCGCGCACCTTCGACGTGTCGGTGGCCTCCGCCGCCCTGGGCCGCAGCGCCCCGGTGCGGCTGATCCTGCCGTCCGGTTTCGACACCCGGCCCGGCCGGACGTATCCCGTGCTGTATCTGCTGCACGGCGCCCATGACGACTACACGTCCTGGACCCGGGAGACCGACATCGAGGCCTTCACCGAGGGCCGGGATCTGATCGTGGCGATGCCGGACGGCGGCCCCACCGGCATTCCCACCCACTGGCTCAGCGGCCCCGACTACGAGACGTTCCAGCTCACCGAGGTCCCGGCGATGCTGAGTCGCGACTACCGGGCCTCGGGGGTGCGGGCGGTCGCCGGGGTCTCCACCGGCGGCTACGGCGCCATGGCGCACGCGGCCCGCCATCCCGGCGCGTTCGCCGCCGCGGCCTCCTACAGCGGCATCCTCGACACCATGGCGCCCGGCGTGCCCACCCTCGTCGACGCCATCGTGGCCCGTGAGAACCTGGCTCCCTCCTCCCTGTGGGGCAATCCGGTCCTGAACCTTCTGACCTGGCGCGACTTCAACCCGCGGGCCCGCGCCTCGGGCTTGCGCGGCACTCCCCTGTTCGTCTCCAACGGCAGCGGAGTGGTCGGCGGGACCGGCGACTGGCTGCCCGAGGCGCTGGAGAGCGCCCTGTGGCCCTGCGCGCACAGCTTCACCGACACCCTCGCCCGCCTGGGCATCGCGGTCACCACCCACTTCTACGCAGGAGGAGGACACAGCTGGGCGTACTGGAAACCGGAGTTCGCCGCGTCATGGCCGATGCTCGCCGGTGCTCTCGGGCTGCCGGAGTGATGTCGGTGCCGACGGGGCACGGAACGGAGCGCAGGGGACGCCCGTCCAACACAGGACTTGCCCCTCGCCCCACGGGAGACACTCCGCGGGTGAGCCGGTTCCGGTGGAAAGGAGGGTCCGCGATGGCCGTCCCCGCCCCGCACGGCGAACCGGCCGGTCCGGCGTTCCCCTCGGTGCCGTCCGACCTCGCCGGGCTGCTGCGTGCCCGGCTGGAGGCGGTCGCCGACCAGGTCGAGGACGAGGTGCGCAGACAGGTTCCCGAGTACGCGGGGCCCCCGGACGGTATGTACGCCCGGAACCTGCGGGCCGGGGTGGTGCAGGCGCTGACCCTGTTCGTCGACCACATCGCCGACCCGCGCGGCCGCAGCGACGCGATCGCCTCGACGTACTACGAACTCGGGCGCGGCGTGGCTCTGGAGGACCGCAGCCTGGACGCCCTGCAGTCCGCGCTGCGGATCGGGGGGATGCACGCCTGGCGGCTGATGGGCCGTACGGCGGAGGAGCTGGGGCTCGATTCGGCGGTGGTGGCGGCGCTGGGCGAGCTGGCGTTCCGGACCGTGCACGAGGTGGCCGAGGCGGCCGCCGCCGGTTATGCGGAGGGCCGGCTGCGCAGCACCGACGAGTTGGAGCGGCGGCGCAGGCGCCTGCTCGAGCTGCTGCTCGGGGAGGGGCCGGTGTCGTTGGAGGCCGTGCAGGATCTCGCGCACGGCGCCCGCTGGTCGGTGCCCCGGCAGGTCGCGGTCGTCGTGCTCGCGGCCCCCGCTGACCAGAGCGAGGAGGAGCGGCCGCTGGCGGCCGCCGGGGCGCTGGTGGACATGGGCTCGCGGCCGCCGCGGATGCTGCTGCCCGATCCGGACGGTTCGGGCCGCTTCGGCGGCCGCGCGTTCACTCTCGCGCTGCGCGGGCGCCCGGCGGCCATCGGCCCGACGGTGCCGCTCACCGAGGCGGCGCAGTCGCTGCGTTGGGCCGCCCGGGCGCTGCGGCTGATGGGGCGCGGGATCCTGCCCCGGCAGGGCGTGGTGCGGTGCGCCGACCACCTCTCGACGCTGCTGCTGCACGGGGACGAGCCGCTGCTGGCCCGGTTGGAGACGCGTGTCCTCGCCCCGCTGGACACGGCCACCGAGGGACAGCGGCCCCGGCTCGCGGAGACGCTGTTGGCGTGGCTGCTCAGCGGCAGCAACGTGCCCGACGTCGCGGCCCGCCTGCACATCCACCCGCAGACGGTCCGCTACCGCCTGCGCCAGCTGGAGAAGCTCTTCGGGGACGCCCTGCACGACCCCGGCACACGGCTGGACCTCATCCTGGCTCTGCGCGCCGAGGAACTGCGGGAGCAGGAAACGCCCTCCGAGGGTTGGTAGGGCGTGGATGCGGGCGGCGGTGATGTCGGGGGTGGATCCGGGTTCGGCGTCGGAGAGCCACAGCGGGGTGCCGTCCGGGGCCGACCAGCGCATTGTCGAGAAAACCTCAGTGCAGGCAATTTCCGCCGACTCACCTCAGCTCAAGAATCCATAGAATTTCTGAATTTCCATGCATAACACGTAGTCAGAAAAAGCGAATACGTTCGGGGCGTCCTTTTCCGCAGGCGCGCAACGCGCCCGACCCCCAAAGGATCCCCATGCGTATTCGCTTGTGCCTCGCCGCGCTCTCATTGGTCGGCGGGGCGGCCGGAGTGGCCACCGTCTCGGCACCTGCCGCATCGGCCGCCACCTGCTCGGACATCGACGTCGTCGCGGCTCGCGGCACGTTCGAGCCGGGCACGCTGGGCGCGATCGTCGGCGACCCGGTGTATTCCGCCCTGCAGAAGAAACTGACGGGCAAGAACCTCACCAGCTACAGGGTGAATTACCCCGCGGACCTTTCGCTCACCTCGGCCGCGCAGGGAAATGCCGACCTGGTGAATCACGTCAACAGCCAGGCGGCGGCCTGCCCGAATCAGCGTTTCGTTCTCGTCGGCTATTCGCAGGGCGCGAACGTCGTCGACAACTCCATCGGCATCAGCAGCGACGGCGCGGTGGTCGGCAGCCCCATCGTGGCCACCATCCCGGCCACACTCGAACCGAGGGTCGCCGCGGTGCTGCTGTTCGGCAATCCGATCCGGGCCCTCGGCAAGAGCGTCACCGGCACCTACCAGAGCCGCACCATCGACTTCTGCGCCAAGGGCGACCCCATCTGCGAGAACGGCGGCACCGACGTTCTCGCACACCTCGGCTACAGCTCGGACGCCGACGCGGCGGCCGCCTTCGCCACGACCAAGATCTGAGCGGACGGCCCACGCAGGACTGGCCCGGGAGGCCCCTCTCCCGGGCCCAACTCACGTTCCGGAACGGCTACTTGGTCTCCCCGGCAAACCGGGCGAGGTTGCTGGAGACGACCTCGGGCCGCCCGTTGTTCTGCACCGGCGCCGCGGTGGGCACATCGAGATGTACTGCTCGGTGAAGTCCAGGGGCTGCTGGGCCAGGCTGCGGGCCGGCTCCCCGATGTCGGTGACCTCCTTGCCCGCGTTGGTGAACGGCGTGCCGTCGGCCGACCGGTGGCCCGGGTCGTCGGCGGCGCCGACACGGTCGTCATTGCGCCATGTGTAGAGCGGGCCGTACGGCCTCTCGGGGATGGCCTTGTACTCGACGCCGAACAGCCCCGGGCGCAGCGAACTGCCCTTGGTGGCCGGGAAGTTCTTGTCGGTGATCGGCCTGGGATCTTCACCCGCACCACCGACTCACTCACTCCGGCGACCGCACTCGTCGACGCCACGGGCGTCTCGGTCCGCGCGCCGTCCCCCCGGGCGTCAGGGGCGGCCACGGTGATCGCCCCGCTGGTCAGCAGCACCGCCAGCACGGTGCTGCGCAGGGCCTTCGCGGTTCTTCCTCTGCTGCGGCTCGTGTCCATGGCCGGACCGTAGGACGGCGCAGGCCGCGGCTTCGGGCAGTGCTCACAAAGACGCAGCTCCTGTGCACCGCTTTGTCACTGGCGGCTGGCGACCCGCACGTCTCCATCACCACCTGCACCGCGCATCCCGGTACACCCGGCGCTGACAGCCGCACCCTGATCGCGACCTGGGCCGAAACCCAGAAGCAACCGCAGCCGACCAACGCCGAAGAGCACAGGTCCTCGACCGCGAGCACGATCGGCACGTCCGAGCGCCGTGACGGCGGACACCGACAAAGCCCGCTTCGCCGTGGCCGCGTAGGGGTTTCAGGCGAGACCCTCGAGGAAGCCCGAGAGCACGGTGTGCAGGATTCCAGGCTGTTCCAGGTGCAGGTCGTGGCCGGTGCCGGGGATGCTCATGGCCATGGTGGCGGGTCGCTGCCGGAGCATTTCGTCGAGTTCCCCTGCGGGGACGAAGCTTGATTGGGCCAGGACGACCAGGGTGGGGCACGCGACCTGCCCCCACTCGTGCCAGAAGGGACGCTGGGCGTTCTCCGCCAGCGAGCGGACCATCACGTCCCGGTCGAAGCGAGGCCACCATCCGCCGTCGCGTTCTTCCAGCCCGGCCGCCCAGCCTGCGCCCAGCGGTCCGCCGCCGAAGAATGCGGCTGCCGCTTCGCGCGAGGGAAACGGTGTCGGCCACGAGTCGAGCCATCCGCCGATGTCTCCGGGTCCGTCCGGGTTCGGGCCGCCGGAGCCGGCCTCGACGAGCACGAGCGCGCGGACAAGTGCGGGATGCGCCGCGGCGGTGAGCATGGCGGTGTGCCCGCCCAGCGACTGGCCGACGAGGACGGGCCGGTGCAGCGCCAGCTGATCGACAACGGCGACGACGTCGTCGATGGAGGCGGCGCGGGAGACGTCCAGCGGGTGGCGCTCGCTGGCGCCGTGCCCGCGCTGGTCGACCGCGACGACCCGATGTCCGGGGCTCAACTTCCGTGCCGGCACGTCCCATTCACCCGCGTGACCGGCCAGGCCGTGCAGCAACACGATGGGCTGTCCGGGCCCGCCCCAGTCCCGGCAGACAAGCCGGACGCCGTCTCGCACCACCACGTGTTCAGACCATGTCACGTCGCCTCCAGGGGATCGGCCGGCCTTGATCTTGCCGCAATCGCCTCGAGCCCCCTCCGCGAGGTGACCGACTGCCGGAGTCGGCCTGTCCCCCAGCCGCTGGGGATGTCCCCTCATCCCTCAGTCGGCTCGACCAACTGATTGGTGTCGAAGAGTTCGTTGATGTGTCCGCCGAGTTCGGACCAGTGCTGTGCGGAGAGTTCGGCGGCGGAACGGGCGTCGCCGGTGGCGCAGATCTCGACGAGCTGGTCGTGGTGCTCGATGGTGTTGCGGCCGCCCAGCAGTGTGGAGAACTTGCGGTACAGGATGCGGTGGATCTGCGGGTGCAGCTGTTCGACGATCCGGCTCAGTACGGGGTTGTCGGCCGCCCCGATCGGTACGGCGTGGAAGCGGTCGTCGGCCGCGAGCGCGGCGGCGGTGTCATTGGCGGTGACGGCTCGTTCGAAGTCCCGGTTGGCCTCGCGCATGGTGTCGAGGTCCTGCTTCGTCAAGACGGGCACGGCCGTCTCGACGGCGAGCTGGTCGAGGGAGCGCAGGACCGCGAGGGTCTTTTCGACGTCACGGCGGTTGAGCGTGGTGATGCGCGTATAGACGCCGGGCTTGGCCTCGACGAGGCCGATGTCGGCGAGCCGGGCGAGCGCCTCGCGCACGGGAGTGCGGCTGAGGCCGAGGCGCTCGGCGAGTTCACCGTCCTTGACCTTCTCTCCGGGGGCGAGTTCGCCGCGCACGATGGAGTCGCGCAGGCGATGGAAGACCTCGTCGCTGAGGAGGCGGCGGGAAACGGGGCTGTCGAGTGACATATTGCGTACAGTACATCGCCTTAGAGGGCCTCTCCGGTGGCGGCCATCCCGGCCCGGCGGACTAGGGCCCGGGCCAGGATCACCGCCGGGTCGATGAGCGGGACGTCCACTGCGTCCTGGGGAAGCCCCAGCGGAATCTCCGTGCAGCCGGCGATCACCGCCTGCGCGCCCTGTTCGACCAGGCGCTGTGCGGCGCGGGCCAGCAGAGCGGTCGTCGCGTCGTCGCAGACGCCGGATTTCACGGCTCGGATGGCGGTCATGACCTCTTCGTCCTGGCCGGCGTCGTCGGGCAGGACGAGGCGGATGCCGAAGCGGTCCAGCCAGTCCTGGTACAGGCCCGCGCGGACGGTGCCGGTGGTGGCGAGCAGTCCGGCGGTGCGGAGGCGCGGGACCATGGCACCGAGGTACCGGGCGACTTCACCGATCATGTGGACGATGGGCAGGCCGACGTGGTCGGCGATGCGGGGGACGAAGGCGTGCGCGGTGTTGCAGGGGATGGCGATGACCGTGGCTCCCGCCTCGCGCAGCACGCGGCTGCCGTCGAGCAGCCACGGGGTGGGGTCGGGTCCGTCACCGAGCAGGGCCTGGGTGCGGTCCGGGATGGTGGGGTCGGACCAGATGACCGTGCGCAGATGGTCCTGGTCGTCGGCGCCAGGGGTCGTCGCGACGAGCTTGGCGTAGAAGTCGGCGGTGGCGGCCGGGCCCATGCCGCCGAGGATGCCGATGATCTCCGTGGTGGGGGCGCTCACTGTGCGGGTTCCTTGTGCAGGGACGGGGTCTCGGGCTCGGCCGGGGTGTGGACGGTTTCACCACTGGCCCGTTTGGCTGCGCGCCGCTTCTCGGAGCTGTCGACGACGGCGGCGGCAAGGGAGTTGCCGACGACGTTCACGCCTGTGCGGGCCATGTCGACGATGAAGTCGACGCCGAGGAGCAGGGCGATGCCTTCGGGGGGCAGGCCGATGGAGTTGCCGGCGGCGATGAGGACCACGATGGAGGCGGAGGCGACGCCCGCCATGCCCTTGGAGAGGATCACCAACACGCCGACCATGAGCAGCAGGGCAGGCAGGGAGGTGTCGGCACCGTAGGCGTTGGCCAGGAAGACCAGCGCGGCGGCCTGGTAGAGGACGGAGCCGTCGGTGTTGAAGGAGTAGCCGAGGGGGACGACGAAGGAGGTCGTGGAGCGGCTGACGCCGAACTCCTCCAACTTGCCCATGAGGGGCGCCAGTACGGCCTCCGAACTGCGCGTGACGAAGGCGATCCCGACCAGTCCCGCGATGGACTTGAGCAGTTCGACGTAGCGGATGCGGTAGATCGCGGCAATGAGCGGGAAGAGCGCGCCGATGACGATGGCCAGGCCCGCGTAGACCACCGCGATGAAGCCCAGCAGGCTGCGCAGGTTACCGAAACCGTAGTACGCGACGTCGTAGGAGATGAAGCCGAGCACGCCCAGCGGCGCGATGCGGATGACATAGCCGACGACCTTGAACATCACCGCGGCGACCGACTCCAGGACGGCGGCGAAGGGCTCGGACTTCTCCCCGATCGCGGCCATGGCGATGCCGACGAGGACAGCGAAGACGATCGCGCCGAGCAGATTGCCCTCGCCGAACGCGGCGAAGATGTTCTTCGGTACGGCGTGCAGGACCAGCTCGTGGAAGTCGATGCCCTGGCTCAGACCGTCCAGGTCCTTGGCGTCGGCGCCGTGGACGGGGGCGCCCTCGCCGATGCCCGTGACCTTGGCCAGACCCACCGCGATCAGCAGGATCACGGTGGTGACGAGCTCGAAGTAGAGGATGGCCTTTCCGGCGATCCTGCCGACCTTCTTGACCGACTTCATGCGGGCGATGCCCAGCACGATGAGCGGGAAGACCAGGGGCAGGACGACGACCTGCACCAGGTTCAGAAACACGTCTCCGAGAATCTTCATCTGCTCGCCGGCGGCCGGGGCGAGGGATCCGATCAGGGCGCCGAGACCGACGGCGATGAGCGACTGGATGCCGATCGGCACGTTCATGCGTCGCCGCAGGAATCCCGAGGGCCGGGTTGGTGGGGTGTCCGCATCGGCGGGACGGCGGGGTGCGGTGTCCATGGGCCACTCCTGTCATATGCAATATATTGCGTTCTGCGTGTTGGTCGGCAACACTGAGGCCGGACATGGCCGCCTGTCAAGGGGCCCGCAACACGAGGAGCAGCGGATGGCCGTACGCATCGAGCACGACCTGGTCGGAGACAAGAAGATTCCTGCCGACGCCTACTACGGCGTGCACACCGTGCGGGCCGTGGAAAACTTCGCGATCACTGGAGCGACCATCGCCCAGTTCCCGGACCTGATCACCGCACTGGCCGCGGTCAAGCAGGCGGCCGCCCGGGCCAACCGCGACCTGGGTCTGCTGCCGCCGGACATCGCCGAGGCAATCGTCGACGCCTGCGAGGAGATCCGCGCCGGGCACCTGCACGAGCAGTTCGTCGTCGACCCGATCCAGGGAGGGGCCGGCACCTCCACGAACATGAACGCCAACGAGGTCATCGCCAACCGGGCCCTGGAGCACCTGGGACATCCCCGGGGGTTCTACGAGATGGTCCATCCGCTCGACCACGTCAACCTCGGCCAGAGCACCAACGACGTCTACCCCACCGCCGTACGGCTGGCCCTGGTCACCTCACTGCGCCGGCTCGGCGATTCGCTGGGAGCACTGGCCACGGCGTTCGCCGAGAAGGCGGCGGAGTTCAGCGACGTACTGAAGATCGGTCGTACGCAACTCCAGGACGCCGTGCCCATGACGCTGGGCCAGGAGTTCACCACGTACGCCGTCATGATCGAGGAGGATCGCCGGCGCCTGAGCGAGGCCGCCACCCTGCTGCTGGAGTCCAACCTCGGCGGTACCGCCATCGGCACCGGAATCAACGGCCACCCCCGCTACGCCGAACTCGCCTGCGCGTACCTCGCCGAGATCAGTGGTGAACCCGTCCGGCCCGCAGGCGACTTCATCGAAGCCACCCAGGACTGCGGTGCCTTCGTCCAGCTGTCCGGCGTCCTCAAGCGCGTGGCCGTGAAGCTCTCCAAGACCTGCAACGACCTGCGCCTGATCTCCTCCGGCCCCACGGCCGGACTCGGCGAGATCAACCTGCCGCCGGTGCAGGCGGGTTCGTCGATCATGCCCGGCAAGGTCAATCCGGTGATTCCCGAAGTCGTCAACCAGGTCGCCTTCGAGGTCATCGGCAACGATCTGACCGTCACCATGGCTGCCGAGGCAGGACAGCTCCAGCTCAACGCCTTCGAACCCGTCATCGCCTACAGTCTGATGCGCTCCCTGACCCACCTGCGCGCGGCCGGCGACACACTGGCCACCCGCTGCATCCCCGGCATCACCGCCAACCGCGCCCACCTCCACGACACGGTCCACCGCTCGGTCGGCCTGGTCACCGCACTCGCCCCGCACATCGGCTACGCCGCGAGCACGACGCTGGCCCGCCGGGCCCTGGCCACCGGCCGCCTGGTCAAGGACCTCGCCGCCGAGGCCGGTCTGCTCACCGCCGAGCAACTGGACGTGATCCTGCGGCCCGAGAACCTCACCGGGCACTCCGCCCTGCCATCGGTGACCGCCACGCGGTGAACGACGGCGGAGGCGCCTGGGCGGAACACCACTAGTCATCCAATGACTGCGTCCGCGCTTTCCGGATCGCCCCCCACAACTCCATTCGCGATAAGGAAACTTCTTCCCACCTCTGGACAACGGCCTCGCCGATCACCCTTAATGCATCCGATGTCTTCCGTGGGCACCGTTGGCTGCCCAGGTCCCCGACGCCGAAGCGCTCCGAACACCAGCGAGCAGGAGGAAACAACCGTGCCCAGAGCTCTCTCACGTCGTTCGGTACTCGCCGGAACGGCGGCGGCGACCGTGGCCGCCGTCGTGGGCCCGACCGTGATGGCGCCCCCCGCGTTCGCCGCGGCCGCCAACCCGCTGCCGCTGCCTCCCCTGCGGATCCCGAAGACCGACATGGGCCTCGAGCAGCAGCCGGATTCCAAGGTGCAGTGGCTGCAGGACGCCAAGCTGGGGATGTTCATCCACTGGGGTGTCTACTCGGGGCCCGCCAAGGGCGAGTGGTGGATGCACAACGCCCCGATCACACCGGCGAACTACCGGAAGTACGTCACCGACGCGACGAGTGAGCAGTTCACGGCGGACGCCTACGACCCCACGGCCTGGGCGCAGTTGGCCAAGGACTTCGGGGCGAAGTACGTGACCCTGACGACCCGTCACCACGACGGTTTCGCGCTGTGGCCGCTGAACCACCCCAACGCCTGGAGCTCCGGACAGGCGCCGCTGAGCCGTGACTTCGTCAAGGACTATGTGGCGGCGGTGCGGGCGGCGGGACTGAAGGTGGGCCTGTACTACTCCCCCATCGACTGGCGCTACCCGGGCTACTACGACGTCACCGGCACCGACTGCGCGACGAACCCGTGGGGTTACACCACCGATCCGGCGCACAAGGAGAACGCGCGGATCATGAAGACCGAGGTGTACGAGTCGGTCAAGGAGCTGGTCACCCAGTACGGCGTGATCGACGACCTGTGGTGGGACGGCGGCTGGATCGCGGAGCAGGGCACCGACGCGGACGGCGCGTTCTTCTGGGAGCCCGGCCAGTTACGCGATCCGGCCAACCAGTGGCCGGTGGACTCCACCTACGGTGAGACCGACCCGGCCGGCAACCCGCTGGGCCTGATGGGCATGGTCCGCAAGCACCAGCCGAACATCGTCGCCACCTCACGCTCCGGCTGGATCGGCGACTACACCAGCGAGGAGGGCTCCTCCGTGCCGTCCGGGGCGATCCGCACCGGCAAGGTCAGCGAGAAGGTCTTCAGCGTGGGCAGCAGCTGGGGCTACAACTCCGACGGCCAGGTGATGAGTTATGGCACCGCCATGAACATCCTGGTGAACGCCTGGGTCCGCAACATGACGGTCATGGTCAACGTGGGCCCGGACCGGCACGGCACCGTCCCCTCCGGCCAGGCGGACCTGCTGCGCCGGATCGGGGCGTTCCTGAGCGCCTGCGGCCAGTCCGTCTACTCCACCCGCGGCGGCCCGTGGGACCCCGTGGACGGCCAGTACGGCTACACGTACAAGGACAACACCTTCTACGTCCACCTGCTGCCCGGCTACAGCGGCACTTCCTTCACCTCCCAGTCGATCGGGGACGCCCAGTTCACCCGCGTGTTCGACGTACGCTCCGGCACCAGTCTGTCCTTCTCCGTCGGCGGTGACGGCCGGGTCGCCATCACCGGCATCGACCGCACCACCCACCCCGAGGACAGCGTCGTCGGCGTCACGCTGGACCGCTCCGTGCAACCGGCCGACATCGCCTCCGGCAGGACCGCCACCGCCGACAGCGAGGAGACGTCCAAGGGCAACACCGCGTCGAACGCCGTCGACGGGTCCACCTCCACCCGCTGGTGTGCCAACGACGGCAGCACCGGCCACTGGCTCAAGGTCGACCTCGGCTCCACCCGCTCCCTGACCGGAACCCGCATCGCCTGGGAGAAGGACGGCGCCAACTACCGCTACCGGGTCGAGGGTTCCACCGACAACGCCACCTGGACCACGCTGGCCGACCTCACCGCCACCACCAGCACCAGCCAGGTCCAGGTCGCCCTCTTCCGCGCCCAGGCGCGCTACGTCCGGGTCAAGGTCACCGGCCTGCCCACCGCTGTGTGGGCGTCCATCCGCAGCCTGGAGGTCTACGACCGGCCGTTCACCGCGGACCTGGGCACCGTCAAGCTCATCAACCGCAACAGCGGCAAGGTGATGGACGTCAAGGACGCCTCGACCGCCGACGGCGCCCTGGTCATCCAGTGGCCCTGGACCGGCGGCGCCAACCAGCAGTGGAAACTGCTGCCCGACACCGACGGCTCCTACCGGCTGTCCAACGTCAAGAGCGGCAAGGTCCTCGACAGCCCCGGCGGCTCCGCCCGGGGCGCCAACCTCGACCAGTGGACCGACTCCGGCAGCGACAACCAGTGGTGGAAGCTGGTCCCCTCCACCACCAGCGGCTACTACCGACTCGTGAACGTCCGCACCGGCTGGTGCGCCGACGTCGCCAACGCGTCCACGTCGGACGGCGCCGACGTCATCCAGTGGCCGACCGCCGGCGGAGCCAACCAGGACTGGCAGATCGTCGCGCTCTGACGGCCGGTTGAGCCGACGGCATCGCGTCACGTCAGCCGAGGGGGCTGCCTGAGCCAGGAAGCCCCCTGCTTCAACTGGGAGGGGGTCAACTGACCTGTCCGGTCACCTCCAGGGATGGAGGGTCTCCGCCGCGGCCTCCCTACGACGCGTCCTCGGCGACAGGCTGACCCACTCCCCCGGCCTGGTGCGCGCCGCCGACCTGACCACCAAGGCCGAGGACCACTTCACCGAGCCGGCCGCGAGGTCAAACACCGCATCGAAGCCCTCACTGACGAACTCGCCACCCCGCCCTTCGAAGCCCTCTCCCCACCGAACTCGACGAACTGATCACCGAACTCGAACCCATCACACCGGCAGCAACCGACGCGACGGGGATGCATTCCGCGTGGCGTTACGGCACCAGAACGATCTTCCCGGTGACGTGGCCGGTCATGATCTGACGATGGGCATCAGCGGCTTCGCGCAGCGGGTGGCTGCCGGCGATCAGGATGCGCAGCCGCCCGGCTTCGGCCGCTGCGGTGAGCTCCAGACGGGCAGCGGCCCGGACCTCCGTACCGGGGTCCGCGCCGGGCACGCCGCCGAGGAGTTTGATGCCGGCGCGGGCGCCGCGCTCGAAGCCGGCGATGGTGGCGATGCGGGAGAGGCTCGGCACGAGGTCCACCGAGACGTCCACCGCCTCGTCGGTGCCCACCAGGTCGGCCGCCGCGTCGACGCCGTCGGACGCCGCCGCACGTACCCGGTCGGCCAGACCGGGCCCGTACGCGAGGGGGATCGCGCCCAGGTCGCGCAGCAGCTCGTGCTTGGCCTCGCTCGCCGTTCCGAGAACCGTGGCGCCTCGCGCGACCGCCATCTGCACGGCCACCAGGCCGACTCCCCCGGCAGCGCCGTGGATCAGCACGGTGTCGCCCTTGCCCACGCCGATCGCTTCAAGAGTGTGCACGGCGGTGACTCCGGCGGTCATCAGCCCACCGGCCTGCTCCCAGGACAGTCCTGCCGGCTTCGGTAGCACTGACGACGCCGGGACGACGAGTTCGGAGGCGTACGCGCCCGGCGCGCGATAGACGATCACCTCATCGCCGGTCTGTACGGGGCCCGCCGGGCCGATCGCCTCGGCGCCCACCGCGGTCACGACACCGGCGGCCTCGGTGCCCAGCCGCATCGGCAGCGCTGCCGGATCGGTTCCGAAGGCACCGCTGTACACCTTGTGGTCGAAGGGGTTGACACCCGCGGCACGGACCGCGACCCGCACCTGGCCGGGCCCGGGCTCGGGAACGGCCACTTCGATCACCGACAAGACCTCGGGGCCGCCGTACGCACCCGCCACCACTGCTTCGCTCATGCCCGTGGACAACACGCTGCTGGTGGCGATCATTCCGCCGTCCTCTCGTTTCTCATTTTCCGAAGCCCGCGGTGAGTCCGCCGATGAGCTGGCGGCGGCCGAGGACGTAGAGGGCGAGGATCGGCAGTGTGGAGAGGACCACGGCGGCCAGGATCGCGGGGATGTTGATCGTGAACTCGCCCTGGAAGCTCCACACGAACAGCGGCAGGACCCGCTTGTCGGGGCTCTGGGTGAGGATCAGCGGGAAGAGGAAGCCGTTCCAGACGTTCAGGGCGTCGTAGATCGTGACCGTGATCAGGGCGGGGCGCGACAGCGGGAGTGCCAGGTTCAGCAGCATGCGCCAGTGCCCGGCGCCGTCCGCGCGCATCGACTCGTACAACTCGTCGGGGATGTCCCGGAGGAAGTTGACCAGGATGATCACCGTGAGCGGGATGGCGAACGCCGCCGAGGGCAGCACGATCGCGAGCAGGGTGTCGTACATCTGCGCCTTGGCGATCAGGTAGTACACGGGGATGATCGTGGCCTGCAGCGGGATGGCCAGGCCCAGCAGGAAGACGTTGAACGCCCAGCGCAGGGCCCGGCCGGTGCCACGGACGATGGCGTACGCGGCCAGGAAGGACACCGCGAGGGTCAGCAGCGTCGCGCCGACGGTGACCACGGCGCTGTTGAGGAGGTAGTGGGCGAAGCCGTTGTCCCAGACCAGGCGGTAGTTGGCCAGCGTGGGGCTCGTCGGCAGGGCGAGCGGGTTGGCGTCGAAGAAGCCCTCGCGGGTGCGCAGGCTGGTGACGAGCACCCAGTAGACCGGGACGAGGACGATCACCAGCCAGAGCAGGCCGCCCAGCGCGCCGAGGGGGTTGGTGCGGCGCAGACGGGACAGGCGGCCGGGCGTCCCCGCCGTCATGGGTGCCGGGCGGGCCGGGGAGTCGGTGGTCGGGGCTTGGGAGAGCGCGGACATCACATACCTGCCTGCTGGCTGCGCATCCGGTTGAAGCCGGAGAAGCGGAGAAGGGCGAGGGAGAGGAGGAGGCCGGCCACCACGAGTACGACGGAGATGGCGCTGGCGAGGCCCATCTCGTTGCTCTGGAAGCCGGTGATGTACATGTCGAGCGGGAGGATGCGGGTGGCGTAGCCGGGGCCACCGCCGGTGAGGACGAAGACGAGGTCGAAGTAGGTGAGGGAGCCGACGACCATCAGCGTGGACGAGGTGACGACGGTGTAGCGCAGTTGGGGCAGGGTGATGTGCCAGAACTGGGCGAGCCGGCCCGCGCCGTCGATCGACGCCGCCTCGTACAGGGAGGCCGGGATCTGCCGGGCTCCGGCCTGGTAGAGCAGCGTGTGGAAGGGCACGAACTGCCAGGCGATGACGAACACCACGGTGTAGAAGGCGAGTTGGGGATCGCCCAGCCAGTCCTGGTTCAACAGGGGCAGGTTCAGGGCCGCGCCCAGGCCGAAGTTGGGGTCGAGCAGGTCCTTGAAGATGACGGCGATGGCGGCCGTGGAGATCAGCAGCGGGACGAAGTAGAAGACGGCGAACAGGGCGCGGTAGCGCTGTTTGCCCGCGACGAAGACGCCCAGCAGGAGGCTGAGCGGCGTCTGCACCACCCAGGACAGGACCATCAGCTTGGCGGTGAGCCACAGTGCATGGCGGGTCACGGAACTGGTCAGCGCCTCACGCCAGTTGTCGGTGCCCGCCCAGGCCGGGCTGCCCAGTCCGTCCCAGCGGGTGAAGCTGAGGTAGACGACGATCGCCATCGGTACGAGCGCGAAGAGGGCGAAGAGCAGCAGGGCGGGCAGGGCCATGAGAAAGGGCGGGCCGCCCTGCCGGGCGGAGGCGGAGACCTTGGCGGTGCTCACTTCGCCGCCGCCTTGTCCATCTGTGCGCAGAACTGCTCGGGGCTGAGCTGACCGAGGAAGAGCTGGTCGAGGTGGGTGAGCAGGGCGTCGCCGAGTCCCGGGCTGAGCGCCTGGTCCCAGGAGAGCTGGAAGCTCTTTGCGTCGCGGGTGAGGTTGTAGACGTACGAGGACCAGTCCGCGTTGGCCGATGCCTTGATCTTGGCGTCGAGGTCCTTCACCGGCGGCACGTCACCGTTCTTGAGCAGGCTGTCGACGTAGGCGTCGTTGTAGACGCCGTCCTTGAGGTACGACACCGCAGCCTTCCGCTCCTTCGCGCTCGCCTGCGCGGACAGGGAGAAGAAGTTGGCCGGGTTGCCGACGATGTTGCTCGCGTCGCCCTTGCCGCCGGTGACGGACGGGAAGTCGGCCCAGCCCAGATGGCCCTCGGAGACGAACTTCGGCGAGCCGGTGTTGATGGAGCCGTAGCCCCAGCTGCCCTGCAGGAGCATCGCGGCCTTGCCGGTGTACAGCTGGGCCTCGGCCTGGCCGGTGTCGGCGGAGACCGAGGTGAAGCCCTTGGCGAAGCCGCCCGCGTCGACCAGCTGCTTGATCATCCGGGTGGCCTGGAGGACGGCCGGGTCGGACCAGGCGCCCTTCTTTCCGGCGGCGATGTTCGCGAAGGTGTCGGGCCCGCCGACGCGGTCGACGAGGTACTCCAGCCACATCAGGTCCGGCCACTTGGACGCGCCGCCCATGGATATCGGGGCGATGCCCTGGGCCTTGAGCTTCCTCACGAGGGCGAGCAGGTCGTCCCAGGTCTTCGGCGGCTGGGCGCCCGCCTTCTGGAGCAACTCCTTGTTGTAGTAAAGGACCACGGGCTGTACGCCGTTGACGGGAACCCCGTAGACCTTGCCGCCGAAGGTCGCGGACTTGAGCACCGAGGGGAAGATGCGGTTCTTCCAGGCGGGGCTGGCGTCGAGATCGGCGGTGAGGTCGGCGACCTTCCCCGCGTCGACGTAGCTCTTCAGCCCGCCGCCGCCCCAGTTCTCGAACAGGACGGGTCCGTTGCCGGCGCCCACGGCGGTGCGCAGCTTCTGCTTGTAGGGGTCGTTCTGGAAGAACTGGTAGGCGATCCTGCTGTCCGGCCGGTCCTTGTTCCACTGGGTGGCCGAGGCCCGGAAGGTGGCCTCCGAGCCCTGGGTGAGCGCCCAGGCCGGCGTTCCGTCTCCGCCGGCACCGCCGGCGGTGCGCCCGCTGCTGCCGCAGGCGGCGAGGGCGAGGCTGAGCGCGGCCGCCGAGGCGGTGATGAGGGCGCGGGAGGGCATTCTCGAGGTCATCGTGAGCTCCTTCGGCTCTTCAGAGGTTCGATCGCGCTGGACGGCTCGTCGGCTGCGTCGGATGCGATGAAGTGCGACCCGGCTCGAAAGTTTTCGAAACCTCTGCGTTTTCTGGCCGACAAATTAGGTCCGCCATTGCTACGGGTCAAGGGGTCGCGCGCGAATAATTTACGTGGCTGATACCCCTGGAACCTTGCGAAAGCTTGCGCTACCGTCCCCGTAAACCAGCGAAAGGACCAGCATGGCGAAGAGAGCCGTCGAGCGGACGACACTGACCGGTATCGCCGAGGCGGCCGGGGTCTCCGTGGCCACCGTCTCCAAGGTGGTCAACGGCCGCAGCGACGTCTCGCCCGAGACCCGGGCGCGCATCGAGCGGCTGCTGGTGGAGCACGACTACGTGGCGCGCGGTCCCGGCGGCGCGCAGTCACCGGTGCGCACCGTCGACCTGACCTTCGACGAGCTGGTCAACCCCAACAACCTGGTGATCACACAGGGTGTCACGGAGGCCGCGGCCGAGGCCGGGGTCGACGTCGTCATCGGTACGGCGCCGCAGGATCCGCTCGGTGCGGCCTGGGCCCGGAAGATCGCGGGCGCGGGCCGGGAGGGCGTGATCCTGGTGACGTCCGAACTGACCGCCCAGCAGCGGGCGCAGTTCGCCCAGCACGGCATCCCGCTCGTGCTCATCGACCCGATGAACGTGCCGGACGAGAGCGTGCCGAGCATCGGTGCGACGAACTTCAGCGGCGGCATGGCGGCCACCGAGCACCTGCTGAAGCTCGGCCACCGCCGGATCGCGATGATCGAGGGCCGGCACGACGCCGTCTGCAACACGGCCCGTCTGCACGGCTATCAGGCCGCGCTCAGCGGTGCCGGCGTCACGCCCGACCCCGGGCTCATCAAGCGGGGGGCGTTCCGGTTCGAACCCGCCTACCAGGCCGCCCTGGAACTCTTCGCCCTCGACGAGCCGCCCACCGCGGTCTTCGCCGGCAACGATCTGGAGGCCTTCGGCGTCATCGAGGCCGCCCGGGTCAACGGCCTGCGGGTGCCGGACGACGTGAGTGTCGTCGGCTTCGACGACACCGCCGCCGCAGGCACCTCGGCCCCTCCCCTGACCACCGTGCGGCAGCCGTTCGCCGAGATCGGCCGGGCCGCCCTGCGCACGCTGCTCCGCCTCGCCGCCGGCGAACCCCTGGACAGCCACCGCGTGGAGCTGGCCACCCAGCTGGTGGTCCGGGGCTCCACCGCTCCGCCACCCACCCACATCTGACGCTTCCGCGCCTCACCACCACCCCGAGGAACGCACCATGACGACACCTTGGGCCGATCCGGCCTGCCCTCGTGACGACAGGGTCGAGGCCCTGCTCGCGGAAATGACCCTGGAGGAGAAGCTCGCCCAGCTCGGCAGCGCCTGGCCCGGCGTCGAGCGGGTCAGCGGCAACGTCGCCCCCATGCAGGACGTCTTCGCCCGCCACACCGACTTCGGACAGGCCAGCAAGGACGGACTCGGCCATCTCACCCGCCCGTTCGGCACCAAGCCGGTCGAACCGGCCGAAGGGGCGCGGCAACTCGCTGCCCTGCAGCGCGAGTTGATCGACAGCACCCGGCTCGGCATCCCCGCCATCGCCCACGAAGAGTGCCTGACGGGTTTCACCACCCACCACGCCAGCGTCTTCCCCACCCCCCTGGCCTGGGCCGCCGCGTTCGACCCCGGCCTCGTCGAGCGCATGGCCCACGCCATCGGCGCGAGCATGCGCCGCGTCGGCGTCCACCAGGGCCTCTCCCCCGTCCTCGACGTCGTACGCGACTACCGCTGGGGCCGCGTCGAGGAGACCCTCGGCGAGGACCCGTACCTGGTCGCCACGACCGGCACGGCGTATGTGCGCGGCCTGGAGAGCGCGGGCATCATCGCCACCCTCAAGCACTTCGCCGGCTACGCGGCCTCGAAGGCCGCGCGCAACCACGCCCCCGTCTCCATGGGCCCGCGCGAGTTCGCCGACGTGATCCTGCCGCCGTTCGAGACGGCGATCCGGGAGGGCGGCGCCCGCTCGGTCATGAACTCCTACGCCGACGTGGACGGCATGCCGGCCGGCGCCGACCCCTCCCTGCTCACCCGACTGCTGCGCGAGGACTGGCAATTCGAGGGCACGGTCGTCTCCGACTACTGGTCCATCGCCTTCCTGCGCACCATGCACCGCATCGCCGCGACCGAGGGCGGGGCCGGTGCCCGCGCGCTCACCGCGGGCATCGACGTGGAACTGCCCGACACCCTCTGCTACGGCGAACCCCTCGCCGCACTCGTCCGCGAGGGAACCGTCTCCGAGGACCTCGTCGACCGGGCGGTACGGCGCGTACTGCGCCAGAAGGTCGAACTGGGGCTGCTGGACGCCGACTTCGACCCGGCGGCGACCGGCGAGGGGCCCGTCGACCTCGACCCGCCCGCGCACCGGGCCATCGCCCGCGAACTGGCCGAGCAGAGCATCGTGCTACTGGACAACCGCACAGGACGACTCCCCCTGGCCGCGGACACCGGATCCATCGCCCTCGTCGGCCCGTGCGCCGACGACGCCAACGCCTTCTTCGGCTGCTACTCCTTCCCCAACCACGTCCTGCCCCACCACCCCGGGCACGACAACGGCATCGAGGCCCGCACCCTGCTGGACGCGCTGGCCACGGAGCTGCCCGGCACCCGTATCACCTACGAACAGGGCTGCCCCGTAAAGGACATCGACCGCGGCGGAATCGCCGCGGCGGCCGAAGCTGCCCGGCAGGCGGACGTCTGTGTCGCGGTGGTCGGCGACCGCGCCGCCCTCTTCGGACTCGGCACCTCCGGCGAGGGCTGCGACGCGGAGGACCTCTCGCTGCCGGGTGTCCAGGGCGAGTTGGTCGAGGCCCTGCTGGCCACGGGCACGCCGGTCGTCCTGCTCGTCGTCTCCGGCCGCCCGTACGCGCTCGGTGCGTACGCCGACCGTGCGGCCGCCGTCGTCCAGGCCTTCTTCCCCGGCGAGGAGGGCGGTCCCGCCCTCGCCGGTGTGCTCTCCGGACGGGTCAACCCCTCGGGCAAGCTGCCGGTGCAGGTCCCACGGACGGCGGGCGGCCAGCCCGGCACCTATCTGCATGCCCCGCTCGGCGGCAACACCCAGGGCGTGAGCAACCTCGACCCCACCCCGGCCTACCCCTTCGGGCACGGCCGCTCGTACACGACCTTCGCCTACGACGGGTTCGAGCTGAGCGCCGAGCAGATCACCACCGCCGGCGAGGTAGACATCAGCTGCCGGGTCCGCAACACCGGCGGCCTCCCCGGCTCCGAGGTCGTCCAGCTCTACACCGCGGACCCCGTCGCGCAACTGCCGCGCCCGATAACGCAGTTGACGGGATTCGCCCGGGTCCGCCTGGCACCCGGCGAGGAGCGCAGGGTCACCTTCCGCCTGCATGCCGACCGCCTCGCCTACACCGGCCCCGCACTGCACCGCATCGTCGAACCCGGCGAGATCACGGTCCAGCTCGGCTCCTCCAGCACCGACATCCGGCTCACCGGCACCATCCAGCTGACCGGCCCGACCCGCCGGGTCGGACACGCCAGAGTGCTGCACACGCCGACAGACGTCGACTGAGCTGCCGCCCCTCTAACCGCCTGCGACGTGGACAGACGTCCGTAGCCGCAGGCGGTCGACGTCACTCACCTTTTGAGCGGAGCGCTCCGCTCCGATAGGTTGAATGCAGAACACACCGTTCCGCCGACTCGGAGGACACATTGAAGACGACGAGCAAGCCGACGGCCCTGGTCACCGGTGGCAGCCGGGGAATCGGCGCGGCCACCTCGCGTGCGCTGGCGGACCGCGGCTACCGCGTGGCAGTCAACTACTTCTCGAACCGCGAAGCGGCCGACCGGGTGGTCAAGCAGATCGAGGCCCACGGCGGCGAGGCCTTCGCGGTGCAGGCCGATGTGTACGACCCGGGTCAGGCGGCCGACCTGCTGGAGCGCTCGGCCGTGGACGGGCGCCTGGACGTCCTCGTCTGCAACGCCGGTGCCCGCTTCACCCCGACCCCGCTGCCCAGCCTGTCCTGGGACGACTTCAAGGCCAAGGTGACGAACGAACTCGCGTCCGTCTACACCCTCACCCAGCGGGCACTGGCCGTCATGGGCGCCCAGGGCGGGGGCCGGATCGTGTACGTCTCCAGCGCCGTGGCCGACGGCCCGCCCACCGTGGGCATGGCGGCACACGGCACCGCCAAGGCCGCGCTGAACACCTTCGCGCGGTTCGTCGCCTATGAGGCCGGCCCGCACGGCATCAACGTCAACGTCGTGGCGCCCGGCTTCGTGAGCACCGAGGCCAGCGCCGGGCAACCGGTGGAGTTCCAGCAGCGCTTGGCCGACCGCACCCCGCTCGGGCGGGTCGCGGAGCCGGAGGACGTGGCCGCGGTGATCGCGATGCTCGTGGGCGCGGAGGCCGGTTTCGTCACCGGCTCGGTCGTCACCGTCGACGGCGGACACGGCGTGGGACGCCCCTGAGGGAGAATCCGCGCCATGGGTGACACGTACGCAGGCAAACCGCGAGGCCGACAGCGGGAGGCGGACCGCAACGACGCCCGCCTCTTCCAGGCCGCGCGCGAGGTCTTCGCCGAGCGCGGCTGGGACGCTCCCGTCTCCGAGATCGCCCGTCGGGCCGGCATCGGGATGGGCAGTCTCTACCGCCGCTACCCCAGCAAGGAACTGCTGGCCCAGCGGATGCGCATCGCAGCGATGGAACACCTGGTCGCGCAGGCACGTGCGGCCATCTCCGAGGAGCCCGACCCCTGGTCCGCGTTCGCTCGCTTCCTGCGGGACGTACTGTCGGCGCAGGAGCCGGGCGGTGCACTTCTCCCTCTGATCGGTGGCCGGCTACCGGCCACCGACGACATCGTGAACGCCGCCGACCGGCTCCGGGCCGCACTCGACGACCTGGTGGGCGACGCGCACCGGGCAGGCGTGCTGCGCACCGACTTCACCTCCGCCGATGTCCCGTTGCTGCTCGAACACCTCACCGCGCGCATCCCCGTCGCCGGTGAGCGTGCCGGCGCGCTGCACCTGCGCTACCTCGACCTGGTCCTCGCCGGGCTGCGCACCGCGCCCAGCGCCGAGCCCACCGCCCTGACGAGTCCGGCACCGAGCTGGGCAGAACTAAGGGAGCTGTGGAACGCACCGAAGGAGTGACCGCCAGGGTGCGAGCTGCGATGTCCGCCGCAGCGCCGACGCCAGGCGTGTGCCCTCTCGGCGGATCGGAAGGGGGTACGCCCGGCCGCCCGACCGATGGTCAGACCCGGTCCAGGGGGCGGTGCGGACCGCTGGGAAGTTCCCATTCGATCGTGTCTCCGGGGGACACCACGCCGCCTTCCCTCACGATGCTCATGATTCCGGCTTTGCGCACGATGTTCCCCGCATCGTCACGGCCGACGACCTGCTTGAGCAGCCCATCCTGGAAGTTGTCGATCTGCAGGCAGGGATTGCGCAGGCCGGTGACTTCCAGGACCGCGGAGGCACCGATGCGCAGCAAGGTGCCGACCGGCAGACCGAGCAGATCGATGCCGCGCGTGGTGATGTTCTCGCCGAGTTCGCCGGGCGCCACCTTGAACCCTGCTTCACCGACCTCGGCGAAGAGCTCTTCATGAATGAGGTGGACCTGGCGCAGATTCGGCTGGGTGGGATCCTGCGCGACGCGCGAGCGGTGCTTGACCGTCACACCGGCGTGCACGTCTCCCTCCACACCGAGCCCGGCGAGCAGTCTGACGCTGTCCCGGTTCGGCTTGGTGAACGAGTAATCCCCGTTGCTGCTGACCGCCGTCACTCTCCCGCTCATACCTCGGGCCCCCCTCGTCGGTAACCGTGATCAGCCCCAGCCTAGCCAGGGGATTCAGCGCGCGCCGGGGCGTAGACCTGATGTGGCCCGCGGTAGCGATCCACAGCGGACTTCATGACGCGTCCCCTTCCAGGTCCCCATCGAGGCGGCCACGCGCATCGGTGTCCGGCCGGCGGTCGTCGCCGCCCTCGCGGCAGGCGGCACCATTCACGCCAGCAGTACATCGACCCCGTCACCGGGGCCAGGCTGGGGCCTGCAGCAGTCCCCCAGGAGGGCTCGCCCGGCGACGCTACGGCGAAGTAGCGTAACGCTTCGTATCGACGTTCGAGACTCTGTGAGGCTGCGATGGGACATCCCGACCCCTTAGTGATCGACCCCACCGGACGCGACATTCACGGTGAAGCCGCCCGTATCCGCGAGCGTGGACCGGTGACCTTGGTCGAACTCCCCCACGGGGTTGCGGCATGGGCCGTCAGCTCCCCCGATCTGCTCAAGCGCCTGCTGACCGACCCGCGCGTCTCCAAGGACCCCCGCCGCCACTGGACCCGCTGGATCAACGGCGAAATCGCCCCGGAATGGCCGCTGTTCACCTGGGTCGCGGTGCAGAACATGTTCACCGCGTACGGCGGCGAGCACAAACGCCTGCGGGCCCTGGTCTCCAAGGCGTTCACCGCACGTCGTACCGCCGCACTCCAGCCTCGTGTCGAAGAGATCACCAAGAACCTGCTGGACCGGGTCGAGCAGACCGGACAGGACGGACGGGTCGTCGATCTGCGCGAGGCGTTCTGCTACCCGTTGCCGATCCAGGTCATCAGCGAACTGTTCGGCCTGCCCGAGGACCAGGGTGCGGAGCTTCGGGCCGTTGTGGACGGCATCTTCCACACCTCCGCCACACCGGAGGAGGTCACCGACATCTACACACGGTTCTACGCGGCGCTCGCCGAACTCGTCGCTTCCAAAAGGGAGTCACCCGGCGACGACCTGACGTCCGCCCTCATCGCGTCGCGGCACGACGAGGGTGGCAGCCGCCTCAGCGAGCAGGAACTCCTCGACACCCTGGTGCTCATGGTCAGCGCGGGCCACGAAACCACGGTCAACCTCATCGACAACGCCATTCACGCACTGCTCACCCACCCCGGCCAACTCGCGCTCGTCCGCAGCGGCCACGCCTCGTGGAACGACGTGATCGAGGAGACGCTGCGCGTCGAGGCGCCGGTCGCCAGTCTGCCGCTGCGATACGCCGTGGAGGATCTGGCGATGAGCGAGTTCGGCGGTCCCGAAGGAGTCGTGATCGGCAAGGGTGAGGCCATCCTGGCCGCGTACGCCGCAGCCGGACGCCACCCCGGCAAGTACGGCGACGACGCGGACCGCTTCGATGCCACCCGCGTCGACAAGGAGCACCTGGCCTTCGGCTACGGCGTGCACTTCTGCCTGGGCGCCCCGCTGGGGCGGCTGGAGGCGCGGACCGCGCTGCCGGCGCTGTTCGAGCGTTTTCCGGATCTGCAACTCGCGGTGCCTCAGGACGAGTTGGAACCGGTGGATTCCTTCATCTCCAACGGTCACCGCTCCCTCCCGGTACGCCTTCGCTGAGCACCCCCGCACATCGATCGGTGATACGGGAGGGAGGGCCTGGCCCTAACCGACCAGGCGGCGGCGCCAGTCCACAGGGGTGACAGTGATGGCCCGGCCGGGGTCACCGCCCCACTCGGTGTGGAGGCCGACTGCTTCGAGGGCCACCACGACCTCGCGGCCGATGGCTGCGGTGGTCTCGGCCGAGCCGTCGAAGCCGCCGTAGAGGAGCATCAGTCCGTGGCCCGCTGCGGCGGAGTCCGTGCACTGGGCGTGGAAGTAGACGAAACCACGGGCGTCGGGCCCGCCTTCGCCGCCGATCTCGGACTGGCCGCAGCTGCGGCAGCAGGTGAAGTTCTCGCGGGCTGTGATCCCGGCTTCCTGCAGGGCGGTGAACGCGCGGGTGAGTCGCTCAGGGTCGGTCTCGCCCTGCCATGCGGCTTGCTCCGCGACCCGCTCCAGCCACAACCGGTCGGCCAGCGCCTCCGACTGCTCGCGCGAGACCGGCCGACGGTCCTCGGTGACCAGGTACTCCTCAGCGATCTCGGCCAGTTCGGCGCGGGAGGCGTACCCGCCGACCAGCACCTCGCGGACGCGCTTCTCCCACTCCATGCGCTCGTTTTCGGCGAGGTCGAGCAGCGGCACTTCGCGGGTGGGGCCCATGTCCAGCAGCGACCAGGCCGGACCACCGTCCCAACCGGCCTCCTGGCGGGCCCAGCCGGTCATCGCCGCGATCACGGCTTCGGGCCCGCCGACCAGCGCCTGGAAGTGTCGGTCGGCGGCACCGTCTCGGTGTTCCAGCGTGTAGTCGGCACCGGTCTCGTGCCAGACCTGGGCGAAGACGTCAGGCAGGTCGGGTATCCGCTGGACCACCAGGAACCGGTCACCGTCACCACCGATTCTCCGGACCAACCCGGCCAGTTCATCGGCGGACACACGGACGTGCCGCTCCCGGTTCTCGGTTTTCACAACGATCTCGAGCATGCGCAGACTCTGACACACCCCTCTCAGTACAGATCTCCCAGGACGTCTGCGGAGCCACCGGCATGGCTGACCTGCCGAGGTGCCATCAAGCCCCGCCGGTCGTCCGCTACTTGCCGACCAGCGACATGTGGTGCTCGTTGTAGCGGTCTCCGCGTACCCCGACGCGGCGGCGACCTCGTTCAGGTCGGCGAGTTCGTCCGCGGAGAGCGGTAGGCGGGGGGCGCCGGTGTTCTCCCCGACGCGGGCGATACGCCGCGTTCCGGGAATGGGAACGATCGACGGATGCTGGGCGAGGAGCCAGGCGAGGGCGACCTCTCCGGGCGTGGCGTCCTCGGCCTGTGCGAGCTGTGCGATGTGCTCGACAAGAGCCTGGTTCGCCGCACGGTTCTCGGCCGTGAACCGTGGAATGCGTCGGCCTACCCGACACCGTGGCCCGCAGCGGGTGGCAGGCCTGCGCACGTCCGTATTCTCTTCACCGACGCGCGTACCGACCGCCCGGCACCCCGACGACGCGCAGCCGGCCAGGCTGGTCGGGGAACGTTCCGAGCAGGAACTCGTGGTCTGGGCGGCGGAACCTGCCAGCCCTTCGTACGACGGGCTGCGCATCCTCGCCTCGTGAATCGCCGCCGGCCCTCAGCCGGAGCCACAACAGGCGGCGGTCTCTGATCCGCTGAACTGGCCACAGCCGTCGGTGAGTTGCCGGTGGCGGTCGGACGACCATCCACTGCTGGTTGGCGCCGACGTCGCAGGTCAACCGGCCCAGGGCCGGTCCGGCAACTGCAACTCCGGGGCCAACTCGACATCCGGCAAGGGACCTTCGCGAACGGCTGGCCGGTCATCGCCGGCCTTCACGATGCACACGGCTCATGGCTCATCAGCGCTCCGCATCGCATCATGGATGCGTGACCGGCCGCCGTTGGTCCGGTGTTCGTAAAGCGTGAGTGGTGGCATGCCGCGCTGTCGCAGCATGAATCATGCGCATCCGACTCTCGTACCGGCCTCAGGACGAGAATGTCGCTTCTTCCCTCGCAACCCTGCTGAGGCATGGTGGGGCCGATGTCGTATGCGACGCTGACAACTTCTGCTCTGATTCGTCCGATGACGACACGGTCGTCCTCCTGTGGTCCGTCGCCGCACTGGCCGCGTGGGGCGGACGCCTGGGGGATACAGGCCTGCCCGCTGGACTCACTGACACCGGGGCTGCCCGCCTC
The DNA here is from genome assembly GCF_042896045.1 of Streptomyces sp. NPDC001351. Classification (NCBI taxonomy): domain Bacteria; kingdom Bacillati; phylum Actinomycetota; class Actinomycetes; order Kitasatosporales; family Streptomycetaceae; genus Streptomyces; species Streptomyces sp. NPDC001351. Next base: position 84,966 of record NZ_JBIAWS010000003.1, read on the forward strand.
GTACCCGTGCGCCTCGACGCCACACCGCTGCCGCGCTCCCTCAGTGACCTGCGCCATATACGCCTCGCGAGCAGCAAGGAACCCGTGACAGAGGGGACGGCGGCCATGATCGTGCACATGGGCCGAGCAACCGGTCCCGCACCGGCGGTTCGCGGTCACTACTCCGAACACACCGTGGTCATCAGCGACTTCAGCCGCCTGGGCCTGTTCGCGTCCTGCCCGAGGTGCGGTGCGAGCAGTGAGCGATTGCGCCCGTACCTCACCGTCGATCACCTCCACGACCGTGCTCTGCGTCTGGTCCTCTGCGGCGCCTGCGGCTGGCAGGATGCCTGCGACTTGTGACCAGGGAAATGGGACGGCAACGTCGTTTTGAAACGATCAGCAGAGAACGCGTCCGTTCACCCTTGTGATGTCCCGTGCGGCGTGGGCGGCGCTGAGCGGGTTTGGTGTGGGCGCCGGTCAGGTCGGCCTCGCTCGGGTCGGCGCCGTCCAGGCGAGTCCGGGTCGGGTCGGCACCTCCATCGACAGCACAAGAGCAGGCCGTTCAGCGTCGGGCGTCGTAGGTGAGGCCGGGGCGATGGTGCAGCCGGGCGGCCAGGACTGCCACGTCGTCCTCGGCGTGGCCGGCGTCGAGGCGGGTGAGCACGGTGTCGAGGACGTTCTCGACACCCGCGTCGCCTTCGATGCCGACGCCGGACAGCCGGGCCAAGGACTGATCGATGTCCTCGCCTCGACGCTCGACGAGCCCGTCTGTGAAGAGCATCAGTGTCTGGGACGATTCGAGCTGGTAAGTGGCTGATTCGTAGCCGCCGAGGCCGGTGCCCAGGGGCGGGCCGACAGGAATCGGCAACAGGTCGGTACGGCCCTGTCCGTCGATGACGGCTGGGGGCAGGTGCCCGGCGCTGGCCAGGGTCACCTGGCCGCGGTTGGGATCGAGGCGCGCGATCAGGCAGGTAGCCGGTCGGCGGTCCGGCTCCCTGGAGGCGATGTCGTCGAGCTGGCGTAGTACGCGGTGCGGTGGCAGGTCGGCGGAGGCGATGTAGCGCAGCGAGGAGCGGTAGGCGGTCATGTCGACGGCTGCCTCCAAGCCGTGTCCCATGACGTCGCCGACGATGAGCAGGGTCCGGCCGAAGTGCAGCCGGACGGTCTCGCACCAGTCGCCGCCGACCACGGCGCTCTGCCCGACCGGCAGGTAGCGGATGGCGACGTCAAGGTTGGGGTGCGGGTTCCGTGAGAAGGGCGCGCTGCAGCTTGCCGACGATGCCGCTGACCTGGTCGTGCTCCCGGGCGTGCCGGATGTGGGAGGCGGCGTGCTCGGCGAGAAAGGCGAGGAATGCCGTCTCCAGGCGGGTGAACGGTGCGCCGTCCCGGGCGCACACAAGCGTGCCGTAGTCGTGCCCGTTGGTGGCCAGTGGTACGCACAGGGCCTGGCGGGGCCCGCCGGGTGCCGGGCGAGCAGCCCTGTTGTCTCCCGGTGCCGGCGGCTCCTGTGTCACGGATGCGGCCCACCGGGCATCGGGCAGCACGGCCGGGTTCCCGCTGACGGCTTCGTACTCGACGCCGGACTGTGTCGTGAGCCGCAGTAGCGCCGCCGTTCCGCCCGCCTGCCTGGCGGCCTCACGAGTCAGCTCCCCGCACGTGGTGTCCTCGTCCAGTGTGGTGCCGATCCGGGCCGCCGCCGTACGCAGCGCGGACAGCTGGGACGACACGCCGAGGTCCTGGGCGGGCAGACCCCGGGGCGCGACAGGCTCCTCCGCCGCCAGTCTTCGAAGCGAGTGGAACCATCCCACCACACCGAACACCTCAAAAATGAATAAACCGACATAAAGAAGCTACCTGACGCCGAACACCCGCACGGACCACGTGCGGCCCATGAGTGCCGACCGGGCCCATTGCGCAGATGGTGGTCGCTTGGCATCACCTTTGCACCAGCCTGCGGTTCCCGGGCGGGTTTCCTGGGCCTGGGCTGGGCCCGGGGCTGGGGCAGCTGACGCTGCTCGCGGCGGTGTACGGCGGGCCTCCGGATCCTGCACACGACCAGGAGCGAGCTGCGGCGACACCTGGGCCGGATCGAGAAGGCACGTGCCCCATACCGATATGCCAGGCGCTCCTGCTGCGCGAACTCGCCACCGTCGGCCGGGTGTCGGTGCGTTCCTTCTACGCCCGCCGGGCACTGCGATTGCTTCCCGTGTCGTGTCTGGTCACTGCTGTCACGCTGGGCGGGGCGTGGCTGTTTCTGTCGCAGGCGCGGTTCGCCGAGTACGCGGGCGACGCCCTCGCCAGCGCCCTGTACGTGGTGAACGTCCGGCTGGCGGCGACCGGTACGGACTATCTCGCCCAGAGCAGCCCGCCGTCACCGTTCCAGCACTTCTGGTCGCTCGCCGTGGAGGAGCAGTTCTACCTGGTGTGGCCGCTGCTCCTGCTGCTCACCTGGCGCATCGCCCGCGGTCGGCACCCCCTGGTGGCCGTACCGCTCGGAGTTCTGTGCCTGGGCTCGTCGGCTGACACGACCGGCGTGCAGAGCTTCTCCGTGTCGGGGTACGGGCCCGAACGGTCCCGGTGGACGGGGCATTTCATTTGTTTTGTTACGCAACCATATATCCCTGTCGGCTGTCTCCCTGGGCGGGTCGCGCAGCGAGCCTGAACCAGGACCGAGGGGGAAGTCATGACGGGTCGGCGTGGACCGGCGAGAGTGGCCGTGGGGCTGGGCCGGTCGGGGCGCCTGAGTGACCGGGGACTGGAGCTGGTCCTGCTGCTCGGCGCCATCCTCATCTGTTGCTGCGGCTACGCCGAGACGGCCCTCGCGCTCACCGGGAAGCTGCCGTCCGGCATGGCGCTGACGTGCCCGGCCGCCGCCGCGCTGCCGCTGGTGTGCCACGTCGCCGTACGCCGGTTCGCGCGGCACGCCGATCCGCTGATCCTGCCGCTGGCCACCCTGCTCAGCGGCCTGGGGCTCGTCCTCATCCACCGTCTCGACATCGCGTACCAGACCCTCTACCGGCACGCGACGGCTGCGGCGCCCGGGCAGTTGATGTGGTGCGGCATCGCGGTGGTGGTCTTCGGTGGGGCAGTGGTGCTGCTCAAGGACCACCGCAGGCTCCAGCGCTATCCGTACGTCACGATCGCCGTGGGCATGATCCTGCTCATGGCGCCGGCGTTCTACCCCGGGGACGTCTACGGCGCCAAGCGGTGGATCTTCATCGGGCCATTGTCCTTCCAGCCCGGCGAGTTCGTGAAGATCGTCATCGTGGTGTTCTTCGCCGGGTATCTGACGCTGCGCAGGGACGCCCTCGCGATCGCCGGACGGCGCCTGATGGGCATGTATCTGCCGCGCGGGCGGCAGTTGGGGCCGGTCGCGGCCGTGTGGATCCTGAGCCTGCTCGTCCTGGTCTTCGAACGGGACCTCGGCACTTCGCTGATCTTCTTCGGCCTGTTCGTGATCATGCTGTACGTCGCCACCGAGCGGACCAGCTGGGTGGTGTTCGGCATCGTCATGTTCGCCATCGGGGCCTTCGTCGTCGGCTCCTTCGAACCGCACGTCCACGGGCGTGTCGTCGCCTGGCTGCACCCCATGGACATCTTTCTGCCACCCGACCAGCGCCCGGCGGGGCTGGTCTCCGACCAGGCCGCCCAGGCCCTGTTCAGCTTCGGCTCCGGCGGCATTCTCGGCACCGGCCTCGGCCAGGGCCATCCGGAACTCATCGGCTTCGCCGGGCGCAGCGACTTCATCCTCACCACCGTCGGCGAGGAACTCGGCCTGGTCGGGGTGACACTCGTCATCCTGCTCTACGCGCTGCTCGCCGAACGCGGGCTGCGCACGGCCCTGACCGTCACCGACCCGTTCGGCAAGCTGCTCGCCGCCGGCCTGTCCACGGCGGTCATGCTGCAGGTGTTCGTCGTGTGCGGCGGTGTCACCGGCCTGATCCCGCTCACCGGCAAGGCGCTGCCCTTCCTCGCCCAGGGCGGCTCCTCCATGGTCGCCAACTGGCTGCTGGTCGCCGTCCTGATCAAGGTCAGCGACACGGCCCGCCGGCCTGTGCCGGTCCCGGCCGCCGCCGTCAGTGCCGCCGAGACCCAATTCGTACGGGCCGTGAGCCCGCCATCGGCTTCGGCACAAGGACGCACCCACTGACGTTCTTCGACGCGAGCCCGTGAACCTGCTCACCCCGGCAATCATGATCACACTGCTCGTCGGACCGGACAAGCGGGCCCGCGCGATCTGCCACGGCGGCCGGGACCAGATCCGACAGGCGTACCGCGAGGGCCAGGAGGGTCAGCCACCTGTTCACATCAAGGCCGGCGGCCCCGGCCGGGGCCTGCGCCCCCTGCGGGACCCGGAGGCGGTCGAGGACGGGGAGTGCCCGGCGCATCCGCCGTCCGGGGCAGGTCGTTGTACCTCCGGAAGACCGCCGCCGGCCCGCGGTGGGGTGCCTTCGCAGGCCGATCGCCTGGGTGACTGCGGCCTCGGTGGGCTGCACCGGCTCTTACGAGCGGCCGCCCTGTGGCCATCCCTGCGCGTCGAATACGGCGGTGGGGTCCAGGTAGTCGCGCCAGTGCGTCACCTTGCGGTCCTTGATCGTCACGACGGAGACGAAGCGGTTGTCGTAGGGCCTTCCCGTCCTGACCGATGTGCCGTGGACCTCGTACTCCAGGACGATCGTCGAGGTCTCACGGTCCCGGTGGGCGCGGAGGTTGTCCGCGCTGTGCAGCTTGATGTAGTCGTCGTAGTCGCTGTACAGGTCGATGATTCCCTGTCGTCCCTCGACCCGCCGGGGGTAGCCCGGCACGGTGATCACGTACTCGAAGACCACGTCCTCGGCCAGCAGGTCGTAGTAGTCCTCCCCGTCGACCAGGCCGTCCAGCCCCTCCTTGATGATGTGGAAGAACGGGCTGTTCGCCCCGAAGGGAGCGTTGTCGTCGACGGTCTTGCTCACTTCGCCCCCGAGATCCAGGCGTGGGCGCTGCGCTCGGCGAACTCGCGGAAGGTGGTGGCCGGCCGGCCGGTGACCTTCTCGACGTCGCCGGTGGGCACGGAGCCGTTGCCGGTGATGACGGCGCCGGTGAGCCAGCGTAGTACCACCGCGTAGTCGGCGGGGAGTCCCGCGGCGAGCGCGCCGTTGATCCATGTCTCCTGGTCGAGGTCGTGATGGGCGACGGGGCGGCCGCTCACGGCGGCAATGGTGTCCGCGGCGTCCTGGAAGGTGAGGGCCTGCGGGCCGGTGAGCGAGTAGGTGACGCCGGCGTGGGCCTCGGGGTCCAGCAGCGTCTCGGCCGCGACCGCCGCGATGTCGGCCGCGTCGACGAAGGCTTCCCTGTTGCCGGCGCTCGGGACCGTGATCACTCCGTCGATGACCGGGAGGTGGTCGTCGGCGAAGTTCTGCATCACCCACGACGGACGCAGGACCGCGCGCGTGATGCCGTTCCGGGAGGCGAGATCGGCCTCGACGTCGGCGATGTCGATCTCTGGCGGCGCCTGGTCGGCGTTGTACGCGCTCAGGTAGGTGACGTGGCGCACGCCGGCCGCCTCGGCGAGGTCCAGGAAGGCGCCGACCTGGTCGGCGTAGCCGACCCGCATGGTGGGCGTCACCAGATAGAGGCGGTCGACGCCGGCCAGAGCGGGCGCGTGGGTGGCGGGGTCGTCCCAGTCGAACCGGACCTCCGCCCCGCTGCGCGCCGCGGTGCGGGTGGCGATTCCTCGCAGGACGAGCGCCTCGGCCACCAGTGTGCCGGACCGGCCGGTGCCGCCGAGGATGAGTGCGGTGGAGGCTTCGTTGTTCATGACTCCATGCTCGGAGCGGCGATCGAGCTGGTCCATGTGTGATTCGCTCGGTCTTTTACGTGAGGCTCTCACGCCTTGACCTTGGATGCCGGGGCTGGTCAAGCTCATTCCATGGACTTGCTGACCGACCACCTGGTGCGGGCACGCGCCACCGGCGCGGTCTTCGCGCGGACCGTCGCCGAACCGCCGTGGGGACTGCGGCTGGGCGGTTCGATACAGCTGTCCGTGCACACCGTCGTCCGCGGCCGCGGCTACCTCTGGCTGAACACCCCCGACAGCACCGTGGAGCTCCTACCAGGAAGCGTCACGCTGGTACGCGGCGGTCCGGACCACTACATCGGACATGAGCCGGGCGCCGCCTGCCTGGAGCCGGAGGAATTCCGGGCACGCCACGCCCGGATGGGCCCCAGCGACAACCCGCGAGCCACCGTGTTCCTGTGCGGCGCCTACCAGTTCTCCGGCGACGTCGGCAGCGGGCTCCTGGACGCACTGCCCCAGGTCATGACCCTCTCGGCGGCCGACGACGATCCCCTGCGGGACGTGATCACCTTGCTGTCCCGCGAACTCGTCCGCAGCGAACTCGCCCAGCAGATCGTCCTGGACCGCCTTCTGGACCTGCTCCTCGTCCTGGCCATCCGCAGCGACTTCCGCCGCAGTGCGACCGCACCACGCTGGTACCGGGCAGCCGCGGACCCACGGCTGGGAGCCGCGCTGCAAGCCATGCACGAGAACGCGGCCCACCCGTGGACGGTGCCCGAACTCGCCGACATCAGCGGCCTGTCCCGGGCCGCCTTCGCGCGCGGGTTCCGAGAGGCACTCGGTAAGGCCCCCATGCAGTACCTGACCGAATGGCGCATGACCATCGCCCGCGACCACCTGCGCGCCGACGACCTCACCCTGGCCCAGATCGCCGACGCCGTCGGCTACGGCTCCCCCTTCGCCTTCGCCGCCGCCTTCCGCCGCCACCACGGAGAACCACCCGGAACCTGGCGGCAGAGAGAACGAACGGCCGCAAAGACGCGACCGCTGACCACGCATCCCGGCACGTGAGGTCTGTTCGGCCCCGCTCGCCGATCAGCAGTGCCCCGCCGTCCGAACCCGGCAGCGTGTCGACGCAGGCTTTCGACCCGCGGCTGTTTCACAGGTGGTCGCTGGTGCACAGCCCTGTCCCCGAAAACGGCGGCCGCCCTCAAGGACGAGCTCGTGCTGATCGCCGGCGGTCGGGACCTCTGGCTCTCTCGAAGCCCGGGGTCGCGGCGCGGCCACGTTCTCGATCTCTTCCCGCGGCAGGCGCGCGTAGCCGAGCGGGCCGCGAACCCGTTGTCGTACCCCTGTGGTGAAGTGAAGTCAGGCGACGGGGAGAACGAGAGGCGGGGGACAATGGGTGAGCGTACGGCGTGGCGGCCGTTCCTGGAGCAGTGGAGCGCGGAGTGGATCGCCGGGCACGACCCGGACAAGGACGCGCCGCTCGCGCAGGAGGTCCTGCGGGACGCCTGGCTCGGGTTCGCGCCGGCGAGTGAGGCCGAGGTCGCCGCGGCCGAGGCCCGGCTGGGGCGCCGGCTGCCGCCTTCGCTCCGGGAGTTTCTGCTGGTCACCAACGGGTGGCGGGACGCGGGCAACTTCATCTACCGCCTGGCGGGCACCGCGGAGCTGGCATGGCTGCGGGACACCGACGACCGCACCTGGATCGAGGTCTGGGAAGACCTCGCGGAGGACGACGTCGAGGAGGACGAGGACGGTGAGGAGGCGTTCGGTGTTCAGGAGGCGAAGGTCCTCGCCCGCTCCTTGCGCCTGTCCCTCGAGGGTGACGCGGCGGTCATGCTGCTCGACCCGGACGACGTGGACGAGGACGGCGAGTGGGCGGCGTACTGGCTCGCCTCCTGGTCCGGCGAGGGACCGGAGCGCTACGGCTCCTTCCACGACCTCATGCGCCGACAGTGGGTGTCCTTCCACGCCCTGCGCAAGCCGCCGGGCGCCACCCGGGACCACTGGGACGCGGAGGTCGAGCGGGCCCGCTGCGAGGCGCTGGCCGGGGCGGTCGACGGACCTCTGTCAGTGTTCGCCGAGGCGCACGAGTACGGGCGGGAGCGGTCAGACGTGCTGAGCATGCAGATGAAGGCGATGCTCGGCGACTGGCGCGGGCAGATCGCGAACCTGATGTGGTACCGCGTGGGGTACGACGACCTCCTGCTCAGCCCGTTGTTCGCCGCGGAACTCCTGCCGCTCCTGATCCGGCACGACCAGCTCGCGCACCGCCACGACCTGCGGCCCCTGCCACGGCTCAAGGAGTACGCGCCCGAACCTGTGCGGGCGCTCGTCGCCGACTACGAGGCCCGGGCGGCCGAGCCGGGCTTCCGGCTCACCTTCGGCGGACCCGACTTCGACGCGGCCGTGCACGCCGTCGCCGACCGCCTGGCCGGACACCCGGCCTTCCAGGCTCCCGACGGACCGCCGATCCGTACGGGGCCGCTCGTCGTCACCCTGTACGCGGGCGGCGACCCGCGGCCCGAACCCGACCTGCTGTCCGGCCCCGCCCAGGTCCGCGAGGCCCGCGCGGACCTGTGTGCCGAAGCCTGGCCCGAACTCCGTGCAGCGCTGCGCCTGTGGCACCCGGTGTGCGAGGACCATATTGCCCCGATATCCCTGTTCGCCGACCCGGTCCTGGCCCAGCTGATCACCCCGGACCGCGGCCGCGAAATCCTGGCCACGCCCCGAGGCACACGCCCCGGCGCACACTAGGCCGGAAGTCCAGCCACCAGGGACAGCAAGTGCGCTCCGGCCGATCGCCCAGCCCCACCAGTCGGTCTCGTCGTGGGCCGCATCCCGGAGGGCCCGAGCACCACGGCCGCCGTCTCCACCGCGCTCGGCCCCTGGCCCTGCACATCCCCCACCATCACCCGGATCCCGTGCGGCGAGGCCACCACCTCGTACAGGTCACCGCCGATCCGCGCCGTGGCGACCGCCGACGTGTACGACACCACCGCCTGCAGCGCACCCGCGTTCCGCGGCACCGGTCGCAGCAACACCCGCTGTGCCAGCTCCGCCGTCGAGCGGACATCGGCGAGTTCCGCCTCCCTGCGCGCGCATGACCGCCGTCGCGGAGAACGCCGGTCCGAGCGCGACCAGTGGCAGAAATCCCGCCCCCGGCCCCGCGCCTACATCCGCCACGGCCACCACGGTCATCGCGGCCATCGGCGCGGCACAGCCCTCAGTGCCCGACGCACCCCTGGATCACCGCCGCCACCCGTTCCGTCGCCGGTGCGTTGTGCCCGGCGCGCCGTGCCAGTGCGAGATCAACCGTCTCGTTCTCGACGAGCGGCAGGTACGTCACGCCGTCGAGGCGGAGGCTCTGCACCGACTCCGGGACCAGGGCAACGGCGTTGCCGGCGGCTACGAACACCACAAGGGTCGCGGTCTCGCCGACCTCGATCAGCGTGGCGGGTTCGAAGCCGGCCCGGGCGCATGCCGCGAGAACCCGGCCGTGCATGGAGGAGCGGTCGCGGGAGGGGTGGACGACGAAGGGCTCGGCGGCAAGTGCCGCGAGCGGGATCTCGGCGTGATCCGCCAGTGGATGGCCGGTGGGCAGGACGGCCACGAGCCGTTCGGACCGCAGCGGGGTGAGGGCGACGGCGGCGTCCACCGGTGTGTCGGTGCGCAGCAGGGCGAGGTCGTAGGTGCCGTCGAGCAGGCCTTCCACCAGTTCAGGGTTGAGCAACTCGCCGCGCAGCTCCAGGGATACGCCTGGCAGTTGTGACCGTACCGTACGCGCGATCCTCGGCAGGATGTCGTAGGTGGCGGTTCCGACGAACCCGATGGACACGCGTCCGGCGCGGCCGGTGGCGAGCAGGGCCATCTGTTCCTCCGCCCGTTCCACCTCGGCGAGGATCGACCGGGCATAGCCGGCCAGGTGGCGACCGGCATCGGTGACTTCGACCCGCCGCGTCGACCGGTGGAAGAGCGGGGTGCCGAGTTCCCGCTCCAACTGCTTGATCTGCTGGGAGAGGGCCGACTGCGCCACGTGCAGGCGTTGGGCGGCGCGGCCGAAGTGGCACTCCTCGACGAGGGCGAGGAAGTAGCGAACGTGCCGAAGCTCCATGACCACAGCTTATCTGTGTGGGTGATGGATTGAGCGAAACTGAGTATTGGACGAGATCAATCCGGCAGACCTACGGTGCATCCATGGTTGCCAGCTTCATTTACGCCGCAGTCAGGACGCCGTTCGGACGATTCGGTGGGGCGCTCGCCGACGTCCGGCCCGACGACCTCGCCGCCATCGCCGTCTCAGGAGCCCTGGCCAAGGCACCGTCTCTCGACCCGGCCCTGATCGACGACGTGGTGTGGGGCAACGCCAACGGTGCGGGCGAGGACAACCGCAACGTCGGGCGGATGGCCGTCCTCCTGGCGGGCCTGCCCACCTCGGTGCCGGCCACGACCGTCAACCGGCTCTGCGGCTCCTCGCTCGACGCGGCGATCATCGCCTCTCGTGCCGTCGAGAGCGGCGACGCCGACATCGTCCTCACCGGCGGTGTGGAGTCGATGACCCGTGCGCCCTGGGTGCTGCCCAAGCCGTCACGCGCCTTCCCGGCCGGCCATGTGACCGCCGTGTCCACGACCCTGGGCTGGCGGCTGGTCAACGACCGCATGCCCAAGGAGTGGACCGTCTCACTGGGCGAGGCGAACGAGCAGCTGGCCGACCGGTTCGCCATCGGGCGGGAGCGGCAGGACGAGTTCGCCGCCCGCTCGCACCAGCTCGCGAACGACGCCTGGAACGCGGGTTTCTACGACGACCTGGTCGTTCCGGTCGTACAGGACGGGGAGGTCCGTCTCCACGCCGACGAGGGCATCCGGCCCGGTTCCACCCCGGAGAAGCTGGCCGGGCTCAAGCCGTCGTTCCGCCCCGACGGCGTCATCACCGCCGGCAATGCCTCGCCGCTCAACGACGGCGCGTCCGCCGTGCTGATCGCCTCGGCGAGGGCCTCGCGGCACATCGGTCTTGCGCCTCTGGCCCGGATCGCCGGGCGCGGGGTGTCGGCGCTGGACCCGCAGATGTTCGGGTTCGCGCCGGTCGAGGCGGCCGAGCGGGCCCTGAAGCGGGCCGGGATCTCCTGGTCGGACGTGTCGGCGGTCGAACTCAACGAGGCGTTCGCCGTGCAGTCGTTGGCCTGCGTGGACGCCTGGAACATCGATCCGGCCCTCGTGAACACCAAGGGCGGCGCCATCGCGATCGGCCATCCGCTGGGCGCCTCGGGTGGCCGGATCCTCGGCACCCTCGCCGCGCGGCTGCGCGAGTCGGGGCAGCGGTGGGGCGTCGCCGCGATCTGTATCGGCGTCGGACAGGCCCTCGCGGTCGTCCTGGAGAACGTGTCGGAGACGAGCCGATGAGCGTTCAGGTGTGCGCGGACGCCGACGAGGCCGTGTCGGGCATCGAGGACGGGGCGACCGTGCTGGTCGGAGGGTTCGGCATGGCCGGGATGCCGGTCGAGCTGATCGACGCCCTCATCCGGCAGGGCGCGAGCGAGCTGACGGTGGTGTCGAACAACGCGGGCAACGGCGACACCGGGCTGGCCGCACTGCTGGCCAAGGGCCGGGTGCGCAGAATCGTGTGCTCCTTCCCCCGCCAGTCGGACTCGTGGGTCTTCGACCGGCTCTACCGGGAAGGGCGGATCGAGTTGGAGGTCGTACCGCAGGGCACTCTCGCCGAACGGATGCGCGCGGCCGGGGCCGGCATCGGGGCGTTCTTCTCCCCCACGGGCGTCGGTACGCCGCTCGCCGAGGGCCGGGAGACCCGGGAGATAGCCGGCCGTACCTATGTCCTGGAGTACCCGATCAGGGGCGACGTCGCGTTGATCGGCGCGCACCGGGCGGACCGCATGGGCAACCTCGTGTACCGGAAGACCGCCCGCAACTTCGGGCCGGTCATGGCCACCGCCGCCACCACGGTCGTGGCGCAGGTCGGCGAGATCGTCGAGGTCGGTGCGATCGACCCGGAGGCCGTGGTGACACCGAGCATCTACGTCGACCGCATCGTACGAACGGGAGGGCCGGCAGCGTGAACACGACCACTGCACCGGTGGAGCACCTCGACCGCGGGCCGCTGGACAGGGGCGAGATGGCCGCCAGGGTCGCGCGCGACATCCCGCACGGCTCCTACGTCAATCTGGGCATCGGCCAGCCGACGCTGGTCGCCGACCACCTCCCCCAAGGGTCGGGTGTGGTCCTGCACACCGAGAACGGCATGCTCCACATGGGCCCCGCGGCCGGCCCGGGCCAGGTGGACCCCGATCTCACCAACGCGGGGAAGATCCCGGTCACCGAACTGCCCGGAGCGGCCTACTTCCACCACGCCGACTCCTTCGCGATGATGCGCGGCGGCCACCTGGACATCTGTGTGCTGGGGGCGTTCCAGGTCTCGGCCGTCGGTGATCTGGCCAACTGGCACACCGGCGCGCCCGACGCGATCCCCGCCGTCGGCGGCGCGATGGACCTCGCGATCGGCGCCAAGAAGGTCTTCGTGATGATGACGCTGTTCGCGAAGGACGGCTCGCCCAAGCTGGTGCCGGAGTGCACGTACCCGCTGACCGGGCTGGGCTGCGTCGACCGCGTCTACACCGACCTCGCGACGTTCCGCGTGGGCCCCGAAGGCGCCACCGTGGTGGAAACCTTCGGCATCGCCTATGCCGATCTCGCGGCGCGCCTCGACGTTTCACTTCCGTCGCTACGTCCTACACGGTCCGCCCAGTCCCCGGAGCCGGACGTCGCTTGAGGGAACGCCCCGTACCTTCCCTCTTTCTGGTCCTCTGCGTCTGGCCCCGAGGGTTCCTCGGCAGCTCGCACGAGGTTTCCTTCCAGGCGTTCCAGGGCGAGCAGGGCCTGGGCACACTCGGCGTCGGAGAGGCTCTCGGTCGTGAGGTCTTCGAGTTCGCTCCAGACCCGCTCGCCCTCCCGACGCGGGGCACGGCCGGCAGCCGTGGGCGGACAAAGCCGGCCTGTTCCAGGCCGCGGACCGTCCGGGTCATGGTGGCGGTGTCGGAACCATCAGGCGCACAAGCCCGCGGCCGCCCCTCGAAGAGCCCTGCGAGCGACCTGCTCTAGTCTCTCCTACGCGGCCGTGGCGCTCCTCGGCTGGTGCCCTGAAGGAATCGCTGTCAGGAGGACCGTTGGATCACGACGAGCGGGTCGACCGGCCCGGAAGCCACGGCGAACACCGGATGCAGCGTGAGTTGGGCACCCTCGACCGCGCGGACCGGTTCTACGACGAGCAGGTACTGGACCGGCTGAACCCGCGGATGCAGGAGTTCGTGGCCCGCCAGGAGATGTTCTTCCTCGCCACGGCGGACCGCCACGGCGAGTGCGACAACACGTTCCGGGCCGGACCGCCCGGTTTTCTCCGGGTACTTGACGAGACGACCCTGGCGTACCCGGAGTACCGCGGGAACGGAGTGATGGCCTCGCTCGGCAACATCCGGGAGAACCCGCACGTCGGCATCCTGATGATCGACTTCTCTCAGGACCGTATCGGCCTGCACGTCAACGGCCGGGCGCAGTTGGTCACGGACGAGGCGATGCGCCGGAGGTATCCGCAGCTGCCGGTCGACCCGGTGCCGGGCCGCCGCCCCCAGATATGGGTGGAGGTGGAGGTCGAGGAGGCCTACATCCACTGCTCGAAGCACATACCGCGCCTGGTCAAGGCACCGCTGCGGCAGAACGGAAACGGCGATACGGCCGCGGGCGGTGAGCAGGCCTGGGGCACGGACGACGTCAAGCGCAAGGGCGGCGACTACTTCGGCGCCGCAGCGGAGTCGGGGAGGCGGCTGCCTTCCCGCTGACGACCAGCCTGTGGATCGCTTCGGCAACCCCCGGGCATGCGGCTCCAAGCCCGAATGCCGTCGAGAGCCACGTCCGGCATCCGGCCGGGCACCGAGCGGACGCGGGCGCCGTGCGTTTCGTAACACGCCCGATTCACCGGTCATCCGATCGATCCCACGCACCTCCGCGCGCGCCATTCTCACTGCATGACTGACACCCCCCGCCCCCATTCCACAGAACGCGAGCGCGCACCCGAGCCGACCGGCGGCTCGGGTGGTGCGAGCCGCAGAACCGTCATCGCCGCGCTGGGCGGTGCGACCCTCTCAGCGGCCGCCCTGGGGCTCACGTCCGGGCAGGCGGCCTCGGCCGCAGCCCGGAACGACGCTGCCCCGGCCCGGCAGGCCGCCGACTGCGTTCTCACGCCCGAGCAGACCGAGGGGCCGTACTACCTGGACCTGGAGACGGTCCGCAAAAACATCACCGAGGGCAAGTCCGGCGTGCCCCTCACCCTCCGCGTCAAGGTGATCGACACCGCGACCTGCTCCGCGCTGCCCGGCACGGCGGTCGACATCTGGCACTGCGACGCCCTCGGCGTCTACTCCGGCTACGTGGCCGGCGGCTCCACCCCGGACACGACGTTCCTGCGCGGTGTGCAACTGACCGACGCCGGTGGTGTCGCCGAATTCACCACCATCTATCCCGGCTGGTACGTCGGCCGTGCCCTCCACATCCACGTCAAGACGCATGTCGGCGGCACCGTCGCCAACGGTGAGTACCAGGGAGGCCACGTCTCCCACACCGGGCAGCTCTACTTCCCGGAGACGTACAACAGCAGGGTCGCCGCTTTGGCTCCCTACCGGAACAACACGGCCACGCGGACGCTCAACGCCAGGGACGGCATCTACCGCAACGGCGGGTCCTCCACTCTGCTGACGCTCACGCAGGTCGGCAGCGACCTCGGCAAGGGAGTGACCGGCACCGTTGTGCTCGGCATCGATCCCGACGCCGTGCCCTGACCGTGCCACCGACCGCCCATGCCTGCCGCTCGCAGTCGGACATCCCAGTACGTCGACGACGAACGTGAGCCTCGCATCCGGGCATGGGCGGCCGCAATGCGGGGATGACCGGAGCATGACATGCGAGTCGTGCGGTGCGCCGCTGACCGGTCGCCCCCGCAGTGGTCGACCGGCTCGCTACTGCTCCGGCGCATGCAGACAACGGGCGTTCCGGCAACGCTCGGCGCGCCCGGATTCGAGCGGGGCGCGGACAGCCGCGTCACCGCCCGCGCAGAGCGCTGCCTCCTCAGCCACCGCTCAGGACCGCGGCCTGCCCCGGGCCCTCGACTCCTTCGTGGGCCGGCGCGCCGAGCTGTCACGGCTGCGCGCACTGCTGAGGACGTCGCGGCTCCTGACGCTGACCGGTGCCGGCGGCGTCGGCAAGACACGGTTGGCGCTGGAGTTCGCCAGAGGCCTGCCCGGCCGCCACGGTCGGGTCGACCTGGTCGAACTCGACGTGCTGCGTGACGGCGCCGCGCTCGCACCGTCCGTCGCCGCCGCGCTGGCCGTGGGTGAACGGGCCGGACGATCCGGTGTCGACGTCCTGGTCCACGCGATCGGCGACGCCCGTCGGCTGCTGATCCTGGACAACTGCGAGCACCTGGCCGAGGCGTGTGCCCGGCTGATCGCGACCCTGCTGAGTCACTGCCCTCGGTTACGGATCCTCGCCACCAGCCGGGAGGCCCTGCGGGTGCCCGGGGAGACCGTGCTGCGCGTCGGCGAGCTGTCGCTGCCGCCGGCCGACGCCTCAGACGACCCGGACGTGCTTCTACGAGCCGACGCCGTCCGGCTGTTCGTCGAGCGTGCCTCCAGCTGCTCACCAGGGTTCACGCTGCATCGCGGAATCGGCCGGACGGTTGCCGAGATCTGCCGCAGACTGGACGGCCTCACGCTCGCCGTCGAACTGGCGGCCCGCAGGGCCGGGACGCTTCCGCCGCGCGACATCCTGGCAGGACTGGGCGACCAGATGTCCCAGCTGTCCCTTCTGTCGGGCGGACACAGGACCGGCCCCGGGCGCCACAGCGAGCTGGCCGCCGCGATCGACTGGAGCCACCGCCTGCTCGACCCGGCCGAACAGGCCGTCTTCCGGCGCCTCGCGGTCCTCGTCGGCGGCTTCGACACGGCTGCGGCGCGGGCCGTCTGCGCCGACGACGGCATCCCACCGTCGCGGATACTCGGCGTCCTCTGCGCCCTCGAGGCCAAGTCCCTGATCGCACCTCTCCCGGGAGACGCGGCGGGGGATGCGGAGACCGCACGTTTCAGACAGCTGAGCACCATCCGCGCCTACGCTCTGGAGCGCCTGCTCGCATCCGGCGAGTCGCACGGCACCAGGCACCGGGTCCTCGGGTGGCTGAACGGACTGACGGACCGGGCCGGCGACGAGGTGTTCCCCGACCAGGCCGGCAGCCCGCTGGCCGAGGAACGGGACAACCTCGCGGCGGCTCTGGCCGACACCACCGGTCACGACGGTGTCTCGCGCCTGCGGCTGGAGCTGGAACTGGCGCGCGTGCACTACGAGCAGGAACAGCCGTCCGCCGCCCGCGCGTTACTGACCGGACCGCTGCGGGAAACCGGCGTCCCGAAGCTCGGCGGGGCGCCAGCGGCACTCGCCGCGCGCGTGGCCTGCCAGCGGGCCGATCCGGCGCAGGCGCTGCGCCTCGGCGAGCAGGCGGTGGCCGTGGAGCGCACGCGCGCTCACCCCGCCGGACTTGCCAACGCCCTGGACGCGCGGGCCGCGGCGCGGCTGTGCCGCGGGGAATTCGACGCGGCCGTAGACGATCTGCGGGAGTGTCTGGAGGTCGTCGGCACGCTGGACAGACCCGGGGACACCGCGTGGTGCACCCATCATCTGGCCTGGGCTCTGCTCCAAGCAGGCGGGGCGCCGGAGGCCGACACCCTCATGTCCCGCTGCTTGCCCGTGCTCAAAAGCACCGCCCCGTGGAACCAGGTCGCCGCCGCTCTGCACACGGCGGGCGCCGTGCGGCTGGCCCTGGGGCAACTGGAAAGCGCCGAGGCGCTGTTCGGCGAGGTGCTGCGGATCGTCCCCGAAGCGAGTTTTCACGCCCTCTACCCGGTGGAGGGCCTGGCGCTCGTGGCCGCCGAGAGCGGAGACACGCGACGGGCCCTCCTGCTGTACGAGGCGAGCGCACAGGCACGCCGCCGACTCGACACCGTCTCCGAGGCTCCCTGGCGACGCCAGGTGGAACGAACGGTGACCCGTATCAGCACCCGGCTGCGGGCATCCGCTCGGGACGCGGCCGTCAGCGGCGGCCGCCGGCTGCCCCCGGATCGACTTGTCGCGTACGCCCTGCGGACAAGGAGCACCGATCACCGAGCGGCGACGCACGCCACGGAAGTCGTCGACGGCCGATCGGCACTCACCGGAAGGGAGTTCATGGTGGCCGAGCTCGTCGCCGACGGCCTGACCAACCGTCAGATCGCTGAGCGTCTCGGTCTTTCGGTCCATACGGTCGCCACTCACCTGGACAAGGTGCGCGACAAGCTGGGCTTGCGGTCACGCACACGGATCGCCCTGTGGGTGGCCGCTCGGACCAAGGCCGGAGACACATCCGTGTGAATCATCAGACATGTCCGGTGCAGCATGCCGACGTGCTGCCTTCCGGCCCCGTGACCCCGACCTGTCGGACTGGTCACAGCCTTGGTCTCCGTCCTCGGGGTAGACGCCCTTGATGGACGGAGGTGCGTGTGACCGGACTGGCGGTCCCGCTGTGGGACGTGGACAACGGACAGGGCCTGCGTCAGCTGGCCGAACTGGGCCTCGCCCTGCTGCTGTCCAGCCTCATCGGCTGGGAACGGGCGGCCCAGCAGAAAAGCGCGGGCCTGCGCACCCACACTCTGGTCGGCATCGCCAGCGCCCTGATGATGGAGGTCTCCCAGCACGGCTTCACCAACGTCCTCGGCCTCGACAACGTCTCCTTCGACCCCTCCCGGGTGGCGGCCCAGATCGTCTCCGGTATCGGCTTCATCGGCGGCGGCCTCATCTTCGTACGACGGGACGCCGTCCGCGGTCTGACCACCGCCGCAACGATCTGGCTCACCTGCGCGGTCGGCATGGCCTGCGGCGGGGGCCTGCCCATCCTCGCCTGCGCCGTCACCGCCCTGCACTTCCTCGTCGTACGGGGCTATCCCCTGCTGGCCGACCGTCTGATACCCGGCGCGACCGCGTCGACCTTCGAACTGCGCATGACCTACCGCACGGGCACCGCCCTGCTGCCCCAGCTCATGGAGACCTGCACCCGGCGCGGCTTCCGCATCCTCCAGGTCAAGGTCGACCGCCTGCCCGGCCGAACCGACCCCGCCGCACGCGTCCTGCTCGAACTGGAGGGCACCACCGACGCCGGCCCACTCACCGCCGAACTGTTCCAGAACGACGGCGTGATCGACGTCGAGATGACCGCGGCCACCGACGAATAGGCGCGAGCACCTTGAGCACGTAACCGCTGCTGCCCGCCCCAGGTGAGTCGCGGGGCGGGCGGAGCGCCGAGGTGTCGCGGATGTCAGTGTCCGCTGACGGTGAGCTCGTAGTCGCCGATCAGGTCGCCGAGCAGCGTGCCGGCGGTCAGGTCGCCGGCGACGTGGCCGGCCATGTACAGGCGGGAGTAGAGGACTTCGGCCCGCATCCACTCGTATTCCTGGGCGCGATGCGGGGAGAGGGCGCTGAGGAAGGTGACCGCCGCGGCGGAGCGGGTGGCGTGGCGGGAGGGGTAGGAGTAGGGGCCCTTGGCGCCGGGCTTGATGTGCTTCTCGGGGCGCAGGGTGGGGTCCACCACGAACGGGGCCGGCTGCTTGTCCTTGGCCGCCACCTGGTCGCTGATGGTCTTGGCCAGTTTCAGCGCGGCCTTGAGCCCGGCCTTCTCCGCCGCGCCCTGCCCGGCGGGGATCAGTTCGCGCTGGTCGTGGAGGTAGAGCTTCCAGATGTCCTTCTTGCCGTACAGCTCCAGCCAGGTCGCGGCCTTCTTCCCCGCTGCCGTGCGGGTCTTCGCGAGCTGCTGGTCCTGACGGAGTTCGGCGGTGCGCTCCTTCGCCGACGGCGGGGCGGGCACCTGTTGCGCGGCCCAGGCGGCGAACGCCTTGTCGTCGCGGGTGGTGCCGTGTGCGGCCTTCCAGTGCGCAAAGAGGGCGTCGGCCTTCTTGCGCTGGTCCGTCGCCTGCTTGCCGATCGTGGCGATGTCGGCGTCGGTGAAGAGTGGGGGCGGCGGGTTCTGCTTGATCAGTGCCGTGGCGCCGGGCTTCTTCGCTGAGCCGCCGGTGGCGGCCGAGACCAGCTGCGGTCGCACCACGCCGACCGCGACCGCCGCGACGGCAAGCACTGCGATCAGGGCGTACGGCCATGTGATGCCGCGCAGGACGTTCATGCGGCGGAGGTCCTTTCGTAGAGCGGTACCGTGCCGGCCGCGCTGGTGAAGTGGGCACGGGCGAGGCGGCGTACGTCGTTGTCGGGGAGGCCGGGGGTGAGCAGGGACTGTGCGACGACGTACTTGCTGAGGGAGACGGGCCTGCCGCCCAGGGCCAGCAGCAGGCGGTCGGCCGGGGCCGGCCGGACCCCGCCCTTGGTCTCGACGAGCACGTGGCCGGAGTCGAGCGCGACGGCGCGGTCGCCGTGATGGCAGGTGAGGGCGCCGTCGAGGGTGACGCGGGTGCCGCGGTCCAGGTCGGCGAGGGCGGCGCGGACGTAGCGGATCTCGGCGGCGGGTGCCAGCTCCTTGGCCGCGACCGGGATGCCGGCCCCGGCCAGCGTCTCGTCGACGAACTCGGCCGCCTGGGCGCCGAGATGGCCGTACGCGGCGGCCGGGATGGTGAGGGCGTGCTTGACCGTGGCGCCGCGGCCGTCCTTGGTCTTCACCTCGACCCGGCACAGCCCGTCCTCCGCGTACAGGCGGGTGCGGACCTTCCAGCGCCTGCGCCGGCCCTGGACATGCGCGCGCCAGGCACCGAGCTGCTCGGTGTCGAAGTAGGCGCTGAGGTAGTTCGTCGTACGACGGCCGGCCAGGTCGAGAACGTGGTGAGTGCCGGCGAGCCGGGCGACGAGGTCGCGTGCCCGGTCGAGCGGGACGAGGTACTTGCGGTCGATGCGATGCTGCAGGGCCGCAACCGCGTCGACCTCGGCCAGCGTCGCGCCGCGCAACGCGGAAAGGCCCAGACCGGCGGCGACGGAGGGCGCGGAAGTCATGACGCCGTCACCTGCTCGCGCGGATCGGCGTCCGGGGCCGCGACGGCCTCACCGGGCTGAACGGGATAACGGGCGGAGACCCGGGTGGTCTCACGGACATAGTCGACCTCGTCGACGTCCACGGACAGCGGGGCCCGACCGAAGCGGAGCGCCACGTCGTGGGCGATGAGCGCGGGCTCCGGGTAGATCCGGTCGAGGGTGAGCCTGACCGTACGGGTCGGCGGCTCGTAGGCCTTCGGGGCGTCCACCAGCAGCACCGCCAGCAGCACCACGGCGTCCAGTACGGCCACCAGCCACATCTGCCGGTGCGGAAGCCCTGTGCACAGGGCGATGACCAGGGTGACGAAGGTGTAGGCGACGTCGCGCAGGGTGAAGGCCGCGCTGCGCAGACGGACCAGGGAGAGGATGCCGAAGAGGCCGAAGCCGACCCCGGCCGGGAACTTGCCGGCGCTGATCGTGCTCATCGCCGCGAACAGGCCGGTGTTGAGCGCGGCCAGCACCAGGGGCATCGCCGGTACGCTGGGCCGGCGCCGGTAGAGCCGGCCGACCAGGATCAGCAGCGCGATGACGTCGAGACCGCCGCGGGTCATCAGGTCCATGGGCGCGATGTGGCTGGTGATGCCCTTGGCGGCGAGCATCAGTGCGTGCATGACTGTCCCTTCCGTCCCGGCACGTCGGACGGCGGACCGGTCGCGGTCCGCGGTGCACCGCGACCTGAACGACGGTAGGGATGTCACATGAACAGACCATGAAGCCTTCCGGCGCCCGGAGCCGGTGCCCCGGGCGGCTAGCCTGACCGGCATGCACTGCCTGGTCGTCGACGACGAGACGCGCCTCACGGACCTGGTCGTCCGCTACCTCACCGAGTCCGGTCACACCGCGGAGGGGCACTACGACGGCCCCTCCGGCCTGGCCGCCGCCCGTGACCCGCGCGTGGACGCCGTGGTTCTCGACGTCATGCTGCCGGGGATGGACGGCGTCGAGGTGTGCCGGGCGCTGCGCACCGAGGGCATCGACGTCCCCGTCGTCCTGCTGACCGCCCGCGGCGCGATCAGCGAGCGGGTCGCCGGTCTCGACGCCGGCGCCGACGACTACCTGGTCAAGCCGTTCGCCATGGAGGAGCTGCTGGCCCGGCTGCGGGCCATCTCCCGACGCCGCCCCGAGTGCTCCGCCCGCCTTCAGGTCGGCGACCTCGCCCTGGACCCCGAGCAGCAGCGGGCCTGGCGGGCGGAGACCGAACTCGAACTCTCCCGGCGCGAGTTCGATGTCCTGAGAGTGCTCATGGAGAACGCCGGCCGGGTGGTGACCCGCCTCCAGCTGCTCGACGAGGTCTGGGACGGCGAGGCCGACCTGCGCAGCAACGCCATCGACGTCCACGTCTCCAAGGTGCGCGCCAAGGTCGACCGCGCCTTCGACCGTACGACGATCACGACCCTGCGCGGACGTGGCTACCGCCTGGAGACCGCCCCGTGAAGCTGCGTCACCGGCTCGGATCCTGGTTCCGGCGGCTGCCCGTGGTCACGCGACTCGTGCTGGCCGTCGCCGTCACCATGTCCCTGGTGCTCACCGGGGCTGCCGGACTGGTCTACTGGCGGGTCGAGACCGCCCTGGACCGGCAGCTGAACGACGACCTCACCACCTACCAGCGCAGCCTGGACCAGGCGGTGCGCGCCGGAACCAAGCTCCCGCCCGGACCCAGCGGCAGCCTCCAACAGGTCCTCGACGGACAAGGCCGCGTCCTGCGCTCCAGCGACGCCCTCCGCCACGAACTGCTGCTCACCGCCGCCGAGATGGACGCCGTCACACACGGCGCCACCGTCCGGCGGGATGTCGGCTCCCTGCTCCCGATCACCTCGGACACCCTGCGGCTGCAGGCCAGGCACGTCACGGCGGGCGGACAGACCCGGATCGTGGTCGCCGCCGTGCGGCGCGGCCACCGCGACGAGGCGCTGCGTGAACTCCTCGCCCAGCTGGCGATCGCGTCCGGCCTGACGCTGATAGCGGCCTCGTACGTCGGCTACCGCACCGCCCGCGCCGCTCTGCGCCCCGTCGAGCGCTACCGCACCGCGGCAGCCACCCTCGCCGACGGCGTCCAGAACACGCGCCTGGAGGTGCCCGCGGACCACGACGACGAGATCACCCGCCTCGGCCACACCCTCAACCACATGCTCGACCGCCTCGATGCCTCCGCGGAACGCCAACGCCGGTTCGTCGCGGACGCCAGCCACGAACTGCGCACCCCGCTGACCTTGATGCGCGCCGAACTCGACGTCGCCCTGCACCGCCCCCGCTCGGCCGGGGAACTCACCGACACCCTGCGCTCCGTGGACACCGAGGTCCAACGGCTGATCGACCTCTCCAACGCCCTCCTCGACCTGGAGGAACTCGGCAGCACCGGGCACATCGCCCCACTGCCCGTATGCCTCGCCGACCTGCTCGACACCGCTGTCGCCGCGCACCGGCGCACCGCCGAGCGGGCCGGACGCGCCCTGATCGTCGACGCTGCCCGCGTGACCGTCGACGTGGACGCCCGCTGGCTGCGGCCGGCCATCGGCAACCTCGTCGACAATGCCCTGCGCCACGGTCACGGGGCCGCCCGTGTCACAGCTGCCGTCGAGGACGGCAGGCTTCGACTGTGTGTCACAGACGGGGGCCCCGGCTTCGCACCCGATTTCCTCCCCCGGGCCTTCGACCGCTTCGCACGAGCCGAAGCGAGCCGCACCGGCGAGGGCTCCGGCCTGGGCCTCGCCTTCGTACAGGCGGTGGCCACCGCCCACGGCGGAACCGCACACGCCGAGAACACCGGGCAGGGAGCCACCGTCACGCTCGACCTGCCCTGCTGATCCATGGCGGCGCCGACGGCGAGCACCGACACGACGGCACCGGTTGCGGCGGTGCCGAGCCCGGCCACCCGGCCCCAAACCGGGAGGAGCACCACGCCGACCGCGAGGGCCGCGGCCGGCGCGCCGGTCGGGGCGAGGAAGGGCGGGTCGGGCAGGCGAGCGATCGAGACCAGCAGACCGAGCAGTCCCATGGCGATGTCGAGCGGGCCGCCAGCGGGCGTACGGCAGTTACGGGTTCTGCAAGTCGATCAGCCGCACACTCGGCCCGTTGCTGGCGTGGGGCGGCTGGTGATGGCGGGGCCGACGACGAGACCGGCAGGACTGGTACCACCAGCAGGCACAGCCACCTTCGCAGCGGTGGCCTGGGCGGTGGCCGCCTGATGGGAATCCGCATCTTCATGGGCGGACCTACGCCTCCGCCCTGCTCTCCGTGTACGGCGACGTTTTCTGCGCCCGCGCTGGGACGAGGACGAGGAGAAGGCGGTCGAGCTCGTCGGGTCCACGCCCGAAGGCAGAGGCATCGCTGCCTTCCTGGGCCCCCGTCATCCCGCCCGTACGCCGGCTGCACTCCCCCTCTGCGCACGCGAGTTTCCGCGCCGGCGGGGGAGAACACTCAACCCTGCGGGTGACTTGACACTGCCGCGGGCAGCCCGTCCACCGTCGCCGTGAGGACAGACAGCAGTCGGGCGAGTTCTCCCTGGTCGCCCACGGCGTCGAGGAGCCGGGTCTGGTCGGAGTGGACGCGACGGGCGGCACGGTCGTGGAGGATGCGGCCTCGCGCGGTCAGATGGAGCAGGACGCGGCGGCGGTCCTCGGGGTCGGGGCGACGGTAGACCAGGTTGCCGGCGACCATGCGGTCGACCAGCTTGGTCAGACTGGGCGCCGGCATCAGGACCTGCTCGGCGATCCCGGTCATCGGATGGCCTTGCCCGTCGGCGACGGCCGCCAGGACACGCCACTCCTCCACCGAGCAGCCCTCCTGCGCCAGCACCCCCGCCAAGCGCTGCACGAGGCGTCGCTCGGCATGGCTGAGCAGGTGGGCAAGGTCCGGCGAGGAGGATTCGGACGGCATTGCCGGTGTCCTTCCACTAGGTCTACTGTCTGGGCAGATTACGAGCCTCTGCGAGGGCGCCGGGGCCCGGACCGGGATCCGCGCGCCCCATGCCCTCACGGAGGTGATCTGTGCATCCGGTGCCGTCCACAGGGAGCGGCGACTCGAGCACGGCGCTGGTTGTGGCTCTGGTCGTGCCGTTGCAAGGGCCGGCGGGGGTCTTCGGCCCGTCGTGCGAACTGGCCGCGCAACTGGCCGTGGAAGAGCTCAACGCCGCGGGCGGCGTGCTGGCCCGGGAGGTCCGGCTCGTCACGGTGGACGGCGGCGGATCGCCCGAGCAGGTGGCTGCCGAGGTCGAGGCACTGGTGTCGCTGGGCGCCGTCGACGGAGTGCTGGGCTGGCACACCTCGGCGGTCCGCCAGGCACTGCTGCCGCGGATCGCGGGCCGGGTGCCGTACGTCTACACCGCCCAGTACGAGGGCGGCGAGCGCACCCCCGGAGTCTTCCTGACCGGCGAGACCGACGCCGCCCAACTGCTCCCGGCGATGCGGCTGTTGGCCGAGGCGACCGGGGCGCGACGTTGGTGCACGGTGGGCAACGACTATGTGTGGCCGCGGGTGACCGCTCGTGCCGCGCGCCGGTATGCCCGAGCCTGTGGTGGCCGGGTGCGGGACGAGGTCTTCGTGCCGCTGGGGACGCACGAGTTCGGGCCGGTGCTGCGCCGGATCGAGCGGAGCGAGGCCGACGCGGTGCTGATGCTGCTGATCGGGGACGACGCGGCCCGCTTCAACCGGGCGTTCGCCGCATACGGTCTTCACCAGCGGAGTCTGCGCCTGAGCACCCACATGGACGAGAACATCCTGCTGGCCACCGGTGCCGAGGCCACCGACGGGCTCTGGGCGGCGGCCGGGTTCTTCGAGACGCTCGCGACCGCGGAGAGCCTGGACTTCAGCGCCCGTTACGCGGCCCGGTTCGGGGTGCAGGCACCCGTCGTGGGGAGCCTCGGCGAGTCCTGCTTCGAAGGGGTACGGCTGCTGGCGGCGCTGGCGGAGCGGACGCGGTCGCTGGATGTCGGGGCGATGTGCGCCGTCGCGGACACCGTGTCCTACGAGGGCCCGCGGGGCGTACTGCGGCTGGACGGCAACCATCTCGCCCAACGGTTGTATCTGGCACGGGCGGACGCCTTCGACTTCCACATCGTCGCCCAACTCTGACCCCTTGCCCTCCGGTTGGGGCTGGTCAGCGCACCTCTCAGGCCGCTGTCCCGTGTGGCCGTTGACAATACCCTGCCGCAGAAATACTTTCTACGGGAAGTATCAAGCGAGGCAGGTTGCCATCCATGCCCCCGCCGGATCGTACGCAATCGCGCAATTCGCCCTGCCTCCGTAAACAGCCGCCACCCACGCGGCCGCCCGACAGAGAATTGCACCCGGAATCCTCACAGAACGCTCACCAGTAGCCCTGGAAAGCAGGAAAGTGACCAGCTCAGAGGGCACATCCAGACACCCTGACCAGCCTTCCCCCATTCCGGATGCCCTATCTTCTACGCGCGTCACATAAAGGGCTCGTTAAAGAACTCCCTTTTAAAGGACGTGAAACACCTGGGAAACAGAAGGACCTGACTCTTCCCTGAAAACACCCGGGTCATCCGGGTCGTGGCCCTGCGTCCAGAAGAGGGAAGAGTTGTGACGGAGATCGTCGACAAAGAAGCGCCACCGGCGAGTGCGGGCGGACGGACGTACAACAACTGGGCACAGAACGACACGTTGGAGGACTACTCGCTGCGCTACGCGCCGAAGTCCTTCCGCCGTTGGACCCCCTACGTGGTGGCAACCACGGCCCTGGGCGGCATCGCTTACCTCGCCGACTTCGCCATCGGCGGCTCCATCGCCATCTCCAACGGCTTCTCCAGCGCCATGGTGGCCATCCTCGCCGCGGCAGTGGTCATCTTCCTGACCGGCATCCCGATCTCGTACTACTCGGCCAAGTACTCCATCGACATGGACCTGTTGACCCGGGGCGCGGGCTTCGGCTACCTCGGGTCCACGCTCACCTCGGTCATCTACGCCAGCTTCACCTTCATCTTCTTCGCCCTCGAAGGCTCGATCATGGCGCAGGCGCTGGAGTTGGGGCTGCACATCCCGCTCGCTGTCGGCTACTTGATCTGCTCCCTCATCATCCTGCCGCTGGTCATCTACGGCATGACGGCGCTGTCCAAGATGCAGGTGTGGACGCAGCCGGTCTGGCTGGTGCTGATGGTCGCGCCGTTCGTGTCCATCGCGATCCAGGAGCCGGGCAGGTTCTCGCAGTTCACGCACTTCGCCGGCAACTCCCCCACCGGCTCCAGCATCAGCATGCTCGGCGTCGGCGCGGGCGCCGGCGTGGCCCTGTCCCTGATCGCGCAGATCGGTGAGCAGGTCGACTACCTGCGGTTCATGCCCGACAAGACGCCCGAGAACAGCAAGAAGTGGTGGGGCGCGGTGCTCTCGGCCGGGCCGGGCTGGGTGGTGCTCGGCGCGGCCAAGCAGATCGGCGGCGCCTTCCTCGCCTTCTACATCGCCGGCAGTGTGGGCCTGTCCAAGGCCAACGAGCCCATCCAGCAGTACGTGCACGGCTTCAAGACCTTCGCCGCGCCCGTGGCTCTGGGCCTGGCCACGTTCTTCGTGATCCTCTCCCAGATAAAGATCAACTCGACGAACGCGTACTCGGGTTCGCTGTCCTGGTCGAACTTCTTCTCCCGGCTGACCCACCGTCACCCCGGCCGCGTCGTCTACATCTTCCTCAACGTCGGAATCGCCCTGGCCCTGATGGAGGGCGGCGTGTTCGGCTTCCTCAACACGGTGCTCGGCTTCTACTCCAACGTCGCCATCGCCTGGATCGGCGCGGTCGTCGCCGACCTCGTCATCAACAAGCCGCTGAAGCTCAGCCCCTCGTACATCGAGTTCAAGCGCGCCCACCTCTACAACTTCAACCCTGTCGGCTTCGGTTCGATGCTCATCGCCTCGGCCGTCTCCATCGCCGCGTACTTCAACGCCTTCGGCGACTACGGCAAGGCGTACTCCCCGTTCATCGCGCTGTTCCTGGCCATGGTGCTCTCGCCGCTCTTCGCGGTGCTGACCAAGGGCAAGTACTACATCGCCCGTGTCGACGACCTGGAGGAGCCACTGCTCGGCGCCGACGGCCTGCCGTCGGCGGTCACTCTCACCTGCGCCGTGTGCACCACCGACTTCGAGCGGCCCGACGTGGCCAACTGCTCCTTCCACTCCGGGGCCATCTGCTCCCTGTGCTGCAGCCTGGAGAAGGACTGCCACGACTCCTGCAAGAGCGGCGCCGGCACCGGACCAGTCGCACTCGCCATGCCCACCGTCCGATCCGCGGACTGACCACCCACCTCACATCCCTGTGTCATCGGCTCCGGCCCGCGTCCTTCGACACGGGCCGGAGCCGATGTCGGCCGGCACATGTCCCGCCGCGGCGAGCAGCGCGCACAGCACGGTGAACGCAGAACTGCCAGGAAAACCAGCCTCCTCCCTACCAGTCGGAGCCGCGTGTCGTTCAGTTCCCGGCCATCCCGGCGATATCGGGGCAACGGAAGCGCGGGAGAAGCACGAGCACGCACCGGCCATCGACCGCGCACCCGCCCGGGCTGGGGACGCGCGTCCGGCCACGTCGCGCCGGGTATCCCTCGGACAGTCCCTGCGGCCGGCGGTTTCGGACACCGACGCGCCGCGACCCCATATTCACGGAGGTGGAGCAGCATGCCCGAGACCAACGGACTGGAGCCCGTGGCGACCTTCTGCGGCAACTGCGACTGCGGCTGTCCCCAACTGTTCGTCGACCCGAGCGCCCCCGCCGAACAGCGAATCATCCTGACCGACGACTTCGGCCAGCGTGTGCAGATGAGCGCTGACCAGTTCTCCCACCTGGTCTCCGACGCCAAGGCCGGCAAGCTCGACGGCATCGCCGTGCCCTGACCCCGGCTACCGCCCGACAGCGTGCCCATGGCGTGCCCTCAAGACCGGTCAACCGCGGTCGACCGCGGCGCGATCCCGCACCCGCGAGCGCCACCTCAGAGCACATACGGCCAGGGCCAGAGGCTTTCCGGCTCTGCAAGCGCCGCAGCGCCGTCGGCGGCAGCCGCTTCTCGCGTTCCCGAGTACGTGTGCTGCGCACCGGTCTCGTCGCCGGCGGACACCGTCGCCGAGGCCGAGCACGACGCTGTCCGAAGCCCGCGAGGCCGGTGAGACCGGATGGCCCGGGCCCTGACCACCCGCCCGCCGGCCCTCTGTCGCACTCTGCACCGGCGGCACGCACACCACGGCCGCGACCACGGTGACGGTGATCCCGCCGAGCGGCCGGTGACGGCGAAGACGCGCCAACGGCAGCCCGGTCTGTCCAGGAGCCATCGGCAGCCCTGACCTGCCTCGGCGACCGAGGGCGGCGGTCAGACGTTGACCCCGAAGTCGGCCGCGATGCCTCGCAGGCCCGACGCGTAGCCCTGGCCCACCGCGCGGAACTTCCACTCGCCGCCGTACCGGTACAGCTCCCCGAAGACCATGGCCGTCTCCGACGAGGCGTCCTCGGAGAGGTCGTAGCGGGCGATCTCCTGGCCGCCCGCCTGGTTGACCACGCGGATGAAAGCGTTGCGCACCTGCCCGAAGCTCTGGCCGCGCGACTCCGCTTCGTGGATGGAGACCGGGAAGACGATCCGTTCGATCTCGGACGGTACGGCGGCGAGGTCGACCTTGATGGACTCGTCGTCGCCCTCGCCCTCACCGGTGAGGTTGTCGCCGGTGTGCTCGACCGAACGGTCGGGGCTGGTGAGGTTGTTGTAGAAGACGAAGTGCTGGTCGGAGGCGACCTTGCCCGACGCGTCGAGCAGCAGCGCGGAGGCGTCCAGGTCGTAGTCGGCGCCCGTCGTCGTCCGTACGTCCCAGCCCAGACCGACCAGCACCGCGCTCAGGCCCGGCGCCTCCTTGCTCAGCGACACGTTGCCGCCCTTGCCCAGGCTTACTCCCACGGCTCTTCCTCCCGACTGCGGACTGTTTTCCCCGTCACTGGGCTTCAACGCCGACACCACCGCGACGGTTCCCATGCTTGCGCAAGCACTAAAGTATCGACGCCACAGGGTCCCGCGCCGGGCGGGCCGGCCCGGCGAAGGCGAAGGGTGCCTGATGTTCTCCGATGTGGGCCCGATGGAACTGGTCACGCTGGCTGTCCTCGCCGTCCTGCTGTTCGGTCCGGACAGACTCCCGGAGATCATCCAGAACGTGACCGGGTTCCTGCGCAAGGTGCGGGAGCTCTCCGAGAGCGCCAAGGACGAGATCCGCTCCGAACTGGGGCCGGAGTTCAAGGACTTCGAGTTCGAGGACCTGCACCCGAGGACGTTCGTACGCAAGCACGTCCTCCACGGCGACGGCGAAGGCCTGGGCGACGGCTTCGGGCTCGACGAGATCCGCGGCGCCCTCGACCCGAGGGCGGAACTGACGCAGGTCGCCGAAGCGGTGCGCGAAGCGGCCGACGAGATGCCGCGGGAGGATGCGGCACCAGGGGGCGCGGCGACATATGTCGACTTGCGCAAGCCTTAAACTGACGGCTGTGGAAACGATCGGCGTAACGGGATGGGAGACCGCGGTGCTCAGCGGAGGGCCTGCGGACGGACTGCGGATGAAGGTCTCCGACCGGCCGCGTGTGATCCAAGTGACGTATCCGTGCCAGGTGGAAGCCGGACCGCAGGGCCTGCGCGCGGAAGCGGTGTACCTCTACCGCCGCGACTACGGCGTCACGAGCGAACCTCTGCGGTACGGCTTCGACATAGCCAGCCCCTGATGGACCGGGCTCGCGGAGATCGGCGCGGCGGGCTCCGCAGCGGTGCTCTCGCAGGCCCCGTGCTCCAACTTGCCCCAGCGACAAGGCAGTCGATGCCCTTGGCGTACTCATGCCGGGCGCAGGGGCGACGGGGTGACTTTCCGGCCATCGAGAACCAGTACTCTTCCGCCTGCGTCGTACGGCAGTGTGCCGACGGCCCGACCTGTGGGGGGACCACATGAGCAGCGAGATCTACTTCAGCAACAACTACCGTGACCTGTGTGAACGCAACGGCACCGGGGCCGGCTTCCAGTTCGAGTTCTCCTGCTCCCGCTGCTACGACACCTGGCGGTCGCCCTTCGAGGCATACGTCGGCGAGCGGGCCGCCAGCTGGCTCCAGAAAGGGGCCGACGTCGCCTGGAGCCTGCTCGGCAACACGGGCAGGGGCGTGACGTCGGCGGCCGACGGGCTTGCGGGGGCCGGCTGGGGACAGGCCCGCGACCACGCCTTCCAGCGGGCGATCAGCAATGCGCAGGGGCACTTCAACCGCTGCGCCCGCTGCACCCATTACGTCTGCGGACGCTGCTGGAACGCCGCGCAGGGACTGTGCCTGAATTGTGCCCCCGACACCGCGGCCGAGGCCATGGCGGCCCAGCAGCGTGGTCTGAACGACATGGCCTCGCAGCGGTCCTACGCCGCGGGGCAGGTGGCGGGGCAGACCTACGACCCGTCCGCGCCCCGGCAGTTGGTCTGTCCTCAGTGCCGTACCGAGGCCCATGGAGCCGCCTTCTGCTCCGGCTGCGGCTACCACCTCGCCCAGGCCAACCAGTGCGCCTCCTGCTCCGGCGTCGTACCGAACGGGGCGGCCTTCTGCCCGGGTTGCGGCACACGCCAGTAGCCGGCGGCCGATGTCAACTCTCGCGCGTGGCGGCGGGCGCAACGGCGCCCGCCTGCTTCACGCGTCGGAGTCGGGCTTGGCGGCGGCAGCCGCGTACGCCTGCGCCGGGGTCATCGGCACGCCGTTGATCTGCACGGTCTTGTAGGGGCTGACCTCGGCACAGGTCTTGGCCTGGTCGGCGGTGGAGGCGTGCGCGTGGGAGACCGCGGCCTGGGTGTCGGCGGGCGTGGTCGAGGAGGTGCCGCCCGGGTAGCTGTGACCGCTCGGCCAGTCGCTGCCGATGACCAGGGTCAGGCGCGTGCCGTTGCCCTGCTGCAGGCGGGAGGAGGCCAGCCCCAGCGCCTTCGCGACCGTCTGGGCCTCGGCCTTCTGGCCCGTGCCGTAGGTCAGCGTGGTGGTGGTCGCGGCACTCGGCGCGTTCGCCGTGGTCGTGTCGGAGCTGAAGCCCTGGTCGGTCAGGGCCGTAGCGATCGTCGAGGCTCGGCCGGTGATCGTTGTCCCGTTCTCCACCGTCACGGCGATCTGCGACGCGGGCACGGCCGAGGCGGTCGCGGTGGCTTTCGCCGTCGCGGAGGCCGCCGCGGACTTCCTGCCGGCGCCGGTGGTCAGCGACTGGTCGCCCGCGATGGTGGAGAACAGGCTCCTGGCGCCCGCGCCCACCACTACATGGTCGCTGTTGGCCGGGTCGGGAGCGGTCTGCATGGTGGTGAAGGTCATCCGCTTGGCGGGGACCTTGTCCACGTCGGCCGCGAGCGAGATCAGCTTCTTGACGCTGCCGAGGCCGTCGTCGACAGTCAGCGCCTTGGTGGCGGCGTCCGCGAGGTCGTAGACCTTGGTGGGGTCGGTGAGTGTGCCCGCGCTCTTGAAGTTGCGGATCAGCGCACTCAGGAAGATGTGCTGGGAAACGGTACGGCCGAGGTCGCTGCCGTCCCCGAAGCCGTGCCGGGAGCGGACGAACTCCAGGGCCGCGACGCCCTTCAGGGTGTGGGTGCCCCTGGACAGCTTCAGGTGCGAGTAGGTGTCGTAGACGTTGTCGCTGACGCAGACGTCGACACCGCCGACCGCGTCGGACATCTTGACCACGCCGGAGAAGTCGAGCTCGACGAAGTGGTCGATGGGGATGCCGGTGAGCTGGTGCACGGTGGCCACCTGACACGCGGGGCCGTACTGGAGCGCACTGTTGATCTGGCCGTAGTAGCCGACCGTGGACTGGCCGGTCGCGCTGTCCCTGCAGGCCGGGACGTGGGTCATGGTGTCCCGGGGGATGCTCATCACGGTGGCGTTGGAGCGGTCCGCGGAGACGTGCACCACCATCTGCACGTCCGCGTTCCCGTGGCCGGTCTGCACCCCGGTCTTCGAACAGCCGCCGCCGAGCCTGCAGTCCACCGCGCTGGTGCGGCCGTCGGAGCCCATCACCAGGATGTTGATCGGGGTGCGGCCGAAGGCGTCCGCCTTCTCGGTGCCGCCCTTGCCGTCGAGCGAGACGCTGTTGATGTTGCCGTTCAGATGCTGGTAGAACCACCAGCCGGCGCCCGCGGTGGCCAGGATGAGGACGGACAGGCAGATCGTGGCGATCTTCAGCACCCGCCTGCCGCGGCCCGTCAGCCGGACCCGGCGCCGCGAGTCCGTACGGCCGGGCGCGCGGGAGGCCTCCGGTTCGCCCGGTGGGCGCACCCCGTCCGGACCGGACCTGCGCTGCCCGGGCACCGGGCCGGTGCGGCTGCGCGTGGCCCGACCGCCCTGGCCGTCCCACCGGTCACTCATCTTCCACTCCCATGAACAGTCGGGCCCGGCAGGCGGGGCCATCGGGCTACGGACGGACGTGCACGGCGGGGTACGGCAGACCCGTGCCCTCAGCTCTTGCCGCCCTGATACCGGTTGATCCACGCGGCGCCGGCGGCCAGTGCGGCGAGACGGCCGGCAGCATGCGCCAGTTCCGCCCGCAGCCGTCGGCGCCGCCGGGAAGAACTCGCCCTCAACAAAGCCGCACAGAGCCCTTCGACCTCGGCCAGGGCGGCGGCCGGCCGCAGATGCGCAGCCCGCACTCGCTGAATCTCCCCGCGCGGCATGCACGCACTCCTCCCCCGACACCGGGCTCGACCCCGATCACTTCTATTATTGCGCAATGCTGCAATTAACCCGGCTCATATCGGGAAGATCGGGCGACGGCCGCCGTCTGCACCGGTGTCCCTCGCGGCTTCAGCCGGCTCCGACAGCGCTTCCCGCCTTGGCCCAGTTGGCGTTCAACTTGTCCAGGTAGCACTGCGCCTGACTCCCCGGGGTCGCGCCGCGTGCGAAGGCGAGCATGTTGCCCGCGCCCGTGTTGTAGCCGAGGGCCAGCAGCTCGTTCCTGGTGTACGCGCCGTGCCAGGTAGCGGGCAGTCGGGCCGCCAGGTCGTGCAGGTACCAGGCTTCGGCCTCGATCGCGAGGTCCCGGTCGTCGGGCAGTTCCTCCCACCGTCGGTCGGCGAAGTCCCGGCCCTTCCTGACCTCGTCGAAGGTGGCGCGGTGCATGTTCGCGATCCCGAAGGCGGCGTCCGGCTTGTACTTCTGCCAGGCCCGCTCGAGGGACGGGTCGTGGGGCTTGTACGACTCGTTGTAGAGGATCGCCATCAGCAACTGGGCGCTGACGCCCGTCTGTCGAGCCCGGGTGCGAACCTGGGAGGCGTAGTCGGCCGGGTCGTACGAGGAGGCCGTCGCCGCCGACGTCGAGGGAGCCGCTGGCGCGGCCGGAGCCGAGACGGATGCTCGTGTCCGGGGTTGCGGGTCGCCCTGTGGGGTGCCGGCCACGCGCACAATGACGTACAGCGCCACGGCGAAGACCACCACGGGGAGCCACCGCCAGCGCTTCGGCGCCTGTGACTCGGACATGTCTCGCCCCCTCTCGCGCCCCGCCCCGTCGGCCGGCACCCTTCAACAACAGGCGCATCAAGTACTGCGTGAGGCGCCGCCGTGTCCGTTCCGCAGCAAGGTCCGGCTCAGCGCCGCCGTAACGGCCGCGGCGGTCTCAGGCACCTGCCGCGTGCAGTCGGCGCACCGGTGCGGCGGGCTCGCGCGTACGGGCGGTCAGCTGCCGGACCATCACGCGGACCACGGTCACGACGTCGGGGTCGTCGACGTAGTAGACCTGCCGACGGCCGTCACGTCGGGCGCGGACGAGCCCGGCGAGCTTCAGCTTCGCCAGGTGCTGGCTGACCGCGGGCAGCGCGCCGCCGACCCGGTCGGCGAGATGCGTGACGTCGCTCTCGCCCTGGGACAGCGCCCACATGATGTGCAGCCGGGCCGAGGAGGCGAGCAGTCCGAACGCCGCGGCCGCCTCCGCCAGGAGCTCGGCGGACGGATCCTCATAGCCACCGACGTTCTGCGCCACAGTCGTCTCCCGCCCCACTCTCGTCACAGCGCCCGCACACGCGCGCACCCAGTGTAGGCGTACGGCCCCGGTGTGCCGGCGGCACCGGAGGCCCGGCCGTTCCCGTCGGAGGCCGGGCAGGCCGCAGTCCGCCGGTCATTCCTCGTAGTAGTTGTTGACGATCACGTCCGGTTCGTCGTCGTCGAACGCCTCGTTCAGCAGCGCTCCGCCGACCAGACCGGCCGCACCGGCGCCGATGAGCGCTCCGGCGCCGAAGCGGCGGCCGCCGCCCTGCTGCTGGTGGTCGTGGTGGTCCCCGTACGGCTGCCCGTATCCCTGCTGGGGATAGCCCTGCGGCGCGGGCTGCGGGTAGCCCTGCTGGGGCGGCGTGTAGAACGGCGGCGGCGCGCTCTGTACGCGCTGCGCGCAGCCGCCGCACGTCTGGATCGGCCGGGGCACGCCCCACTGCGGGGACCAGGTCACGGTCGTCGTGCCGGGGCCGTGGTTGGGGTCGAAGAAACACGTCACGGGGGAACTCCCGGTGGGTTGCGGGGTGGGGGCGAACGCCGGTGGCGGCGGGGAGACTACGGTCGGAGTGGGGGGCGCGGGCGGCACGTACGCAGGAGTGCTGGCCGGCGCCGAGGCACTCGGGGCCGAGGCACTCGGGGCCGGGCTCGGAGGCGTGTCGCGCAGGACGTCCACGCCGTAGTCGGTAGCAATGCCGGCCAGTCCCGAGGCGTACCCCTGGCCCACCGCGCGGAACTTCCACTCCGCCCCGTGCCGGTACAACTCGCCGAAAACCAGGGCGGTTTCCTTCGACAGGCTGCCGGAGGCGAGGTCGTAGCGGGCCAGTTCGGTGCCCGCTTCCCGGTCGAGGACACGGACGTGGGCACGGTGCACCTGTCCGAAGCTCTGGCCTCGGGAGGCGGCCTCATAGAGGGAGACAAGGAACACGATCTTCGTGACGTGGTCCGGGACCAGGGCGAGGTCGACCTGGATCTGCTGGTCGTCCCCGCCGGCCGGGCTGCCGCCACCGGAGTGGCGGACCGAACCGTCGGGGCTGGTCAGATTGTTGAAGAAGACGAAGTGCCGGTCGGAGAGCACCTTCCCGGACTGGTCGCACAGCAGTGCGCTGGCATCCAGGTCGTAGCCGGTGTTCGCCTGCCAGCCCAGCCCGACCGTGACCGCAGTCAGGCCCGGGGCCTGCTTGCCCAGCGACACGTTGCCGCCCTTGGTCAGGGACACACTCATGCACGTCCTCCGCAGTTGCCTCTTCCGCTTTCCGCGGTTTTCCTGGTCAGCTCGACTCTAGCCCTTCACTTGCCGGCTTGCGCAAATGTCTTGATCAGGTGACAGAACCTCAACGGCTCATCTGCACCGGCCGGCAGAGTCTCGTCAACGCACCGCGACTGTTCCTAGTCTTGCGCAACCAAGCAACGCACAGCATCGGGCACTCGGCGGACCCCGCCCGGCCCGACCCGACTGGAGGACAACACCTTGGGCATCATCAGCTGGATCATCCTCGGCCTGCTCGCCGGAGCGATCGCGAAGATCCTGCTGCCCGGCCGCGACCCGGGCGGCCTGATCGGCACCACCCTCATCGGCATCGCGGGTGCCTTCGTCGGCGGCTGGCTCTCGGCGCGCTTCCTCCACCGCCCGGTGGAGAAGAACTTCTTCGACCTCTACACCTGGGGCGCGGCCATCGGCGGCTCCCTGGTCCTACTCATCGCCTACCGGATCCTGTTCGGCAACTCGCGCGACTGACCCTTTCGCGACGCATATCGCGTCCTCCGTGCGGCGATTTCCACAGCAGCCCCACCGAAGTGACATGAACCGTTCACTGATCATCCACATTTCACGCCTCGCAGCGACAGGATTCGGCCATTGACTCTCACCGCACGGCGCCCGCTCGGAGCCGTGCGGGGCCATTCGTTTCCCTCTGGAGGCGCACGTGCTGTCCGCTCAGGAGGACTCCGGCAGAACGGGGTCCGACGGATCGGAGTCCGGTAGACCGGAGTCCGACAGACCCGTACCGCGCAGGCCGCACACGGCCCGCGGGTTCGGAGACCGGGTCTTCCGCTTCCAGTTGACGGCCACCGGGGTCGTCGTCCTCGGCATCATGGCGGCCGTCGGACTCTTCCTCCTGTTGAGGGCCGCCCAGGCGCTGCGTGCCACCGGGCCCTCCTTTCTCACCACCGCCCAATGGCAGCCGGACGTGCACCACTTCGGCATCGCGGCCGTGCTGACCGGTACCGTGCTGATCGCCGCCGTCGCCGTCACGATCTCGGTGCCACTGGCCGTCGGGACCGCTCTCTTCATCTCCGATGTGGCACCGCGCAGCCTGCGTCGCACGTTGGTCACGTTGGTCGACCTGATGGCGGCGGTGCCCTCGGTGGTGTACGGGCTGTGGGGGCTGTTCTTCCTCCAGCAGCACGTCATCGGCCTGTCGCGGTGGCTGTCGGACTGGTTTGGCTGGATACCGCTGTTCACGGTGGACGGCACTCAGCCGGGAGAACCGCTCGCCTCCGAGAGCGTGTACACCGCGTCGGCCTTCGTCGCCGGAATCGTCGTCGCGCTGATGGTGGCGCCGATCCAGTGCTCGGTGATGCGCGAGGTGTTCGCGCAGGCGCCCGCGGGCGAGCGCGAGGGGGCGTACGCGCTGGGCGCGACCCGTTGGGGCATGATCCGCGCGGTCGTCCTGCCGTACGCCAAGGGCGGCATGATCGGCGGCACGATGCTCGGGCTCGGGCGGGCGCTGGGCGAGACCATCGCCGTGTACCTGATCATCTCGCCGGTCTTCGTGATCCAGCCGCACATCCTGCAGACCGGTTCGAACTCGGTCTCCTCGCTCATCGCCCTGCACTACGG
Source organism: Streptomyces sp. NPDC001351 (assembly GCF_042896045.1). NCBI lineage: Bacteria > Bacillati > Actinomycetota > Actinomycetes > Kitasatosporales > Streptomycetaceae > Streptomyces > Streptomyces sp. NPDC001351. The sequence continues at coordinate 121,614 of NZ_JBIAWS010000003.1, forward strand.
CGACGCCTCCGCCTTCGGCATGTCGGCGCTCATGGCGGCGGGCCTTGCGCTGTTCCTGCTCACCCTGGCGGTCAACTTCACCGCTTCCTCCATCGCGGCCCGCTCCCGGTCCGGCGCGCAGAGCGAGGCATGAGATGACCGTCGACACCGTCGTGGAAGAGACCGCGCCCGCCGTCGAGGCGACTTCCGCGGACCTCATCGACCGCCCTCGCCGCATCGGCGGCGCCACCCGTTCCGGCGTCCTCTCCCTCTGCGGAGCCGCCGCCTCCGGCCTCTGCATCACCCTGCTCCTCTTCGGCCGACTCGCCCCGTTCTCCGGCGCGTTGGGCTTCGTCGTCACCGCCTACGTCGCCTTCCTCGCCGTCTACGCCGTACTCACCGGCCTGGAGGAGGATGCTCAGGCGGTACGGGACCGGGTGATGACGGTCGTGCTGTGGACGGCGGCCGTGCTGCTGTTCTCGGGCCTCGCCCTGGTCGTCGGCTTCACGGCCTGGCGGGGGCGCGAGGCGCTGCCGCACGGCAACTTCTTCACCCAGGACATGCAGGCGGCGGGCCCGCTGGACCCGCTCACCGACGGCGGCATCGCCCACGCGATGCTCGGCACCCTCATCATGATCACGATCGCGCTGGCGATCACGGTGCCGCTCGGGCTGGCCTGCGCGGTCTACCTCACCCAGATACCGGGTCGCTTCTCCCGGTTCGTCCGGACGATCGTCGAGGCGATGACCGCGCTGCCGTCGATCGTCGCGGGTCTGATGGTGTACGCGATCTGGATCCTCGGACTCGGCATGCAGAAGTCGGGGCTCGCGGCCGGGTTCGCGATCAGCGTGATGATGCTGCCGATCGTGATCCGGGCGGCAGACGTGGTGCTGCGCCTGGTACCCGGCACGCTGACGGAGGCCGCCGAGGCGCTGGGCGCCCCGCGCTGGCGGACGGTGTGGCACGTGGTCCTGCCGACCGCCCGCTCCGGCCTCGCGACCGCCGTCATCCTCGGCACCGCACGCGGTATCGGCGAGACGTCACCGGTGCTGCTCACCGCCGGCTTCACCGCCGCGCTCAACGCCGACCCGACGAGCGGCCCGATGATCTCGCTCCCCCTGGCCGTCTTCAACTTCGTCAAGTCCCCGCAGCCCACGATGATCGCGCGCGGCTTCGGCGCGGCGGCGGTGCTGATGGCCCTGGTCCTGGTCCTCTTCGTGATCGCCCGGGTGATCGGCGGCCGCGGACCGGGCCACCAGAGCAGGCGCCAGGCCCGCCGAACGGCCCGCGCCTCACGCCGGGACCTGGAGCGGTTCGCCGAACTGCACGCTCCGGCCCCGCAGTTGTTCGCCACCGAGCAGACCGACGACCCCGGAGACAGCCACTGATGTCCAGCCCCGTCATCAACGCCCTGCGCCGGCTGGGCATCCTGGCCGTGCTCCTGAGCACCCTCACCGGCATCCTCGTCACCCCCGCCGCCGCCGACAGCTACACCCCCATCGCGGGAGCCGGCTCCACCTGGGCGGAGAACGCCGTCGACGAGTGGCGCCGGGCCGTCAACCAGTACGGCATGCGCATCTCGTACGCCGGTACGGGCTCCTCCGACGGCCGCCGCCAGTTCCTCAGCGGCACCGTCGACTTCGCGGTCTCGGACATCCCGTTCCAGACCCACCCCACCGACGGCAGCGCGGCAGAGCGCCCCGGCGCGGGCTCGTACGCCTACATGCCCATCGTGGCGGGCGGCACCGTCTTCATGTACCACCTGACGGTCAACGGCCAGCGGGTCACCAACCTGCGTCTGTCCGGAGACGTCGTCACAAAGATCTTCACGGGGGTCATCAAGACCTGGGACGACCCGGCCGTCAAGGCCGACAACCCCGGCCTCCAGCTGCCCCATCGCCAGATCGTGCCCGTCGTCCGCTCGGACGGCTCGGGCTCCACCGCCCAGTTCACGATGTGGATGGCCAACCAGCACAAGGCGCTGTGGCAGGCGTACTGCGGGCGGGTCGGCCGTTCGGGGGCGTGCGGGCAGACCTCGTACTACCCGACCGTCTCCGGCATGATCGCCCAGTCCGGCGACCTGGGTGTGGCCGGTTATGTCGCACAGAACTACGGCGAGGGCGCGATCGGTTACGTCAACTACTCCTACGCCCTCAACGCGCACTATCCGGTCGCCAAGGTCCTCAACCACGCCGGCTACTACACCGAGCCGACCCCGCAGAACGTGGCCGTCTCGCTGCTCAAGGCGAAGATCAACACCGACAAGAGCTCCCCGGACTACCTCACCCAGCAGCTCGACGGCGTCTACAACGACAGCGACCGGCGCAACTACCCGCTGTCCAGCTACTCGTACATGATCCTGCCGCTGAAGGTGCAGGGCACCTTCACCCAGGCCAAGGGCAAGACGCTCGGCGCGTTCTCCTACTACTTCATGTGCCAGGGCCAGCAGCAGGCGCCCGACCTCGGCTACTCGCCGCTGCCGATCAACCTGGTGCGGGCCGGCTTCGACCAGATCCGCCGTATCCCGGGTGTGCGGACGCAGAACATCAACATCAAGGGCTGCAACAACCCGACCTTCACCGCCGACGGCCGCAACAAGCTCGCCGAGACCGCCCCCTACCCGGCGGCCTGCGACAAGCAGGGCGCCGCGCCCTGCACGACGGGCAGCGGGGGCGCCAAGTCCGGTAGTGGCAGCGGAGGTTCGGGCGGCGGCGCGGGCGGGTCCTCCGGCGGCAGTGCGGCGGGCGGCGGCTCCGCCGCGGGTGGTACGGCAGCGGGCGGCGGTTCCGGCGCGGGCGGGCAGCCGTCCGTCGACCCCGACACCGGCCAGACCCTCACGGCCGACGGCACCGGGGGCGGCTCCGCCACCGCGGGCGGCACCGTCGCCCTGGCCCAGCCCGTCGCGGTCGCCGGACGCAGCGGCTGGACAAGCACACAGACGCTGATGGTGCTCGCCGCGTTCCTGGTCCTCGGCCTGGTCCTGCTGCCCTCGGTGGTCTCCCGGATGATCCGGCGCGCCTCGGACGGGGGCTCCCGATGAACCGCCTACGACGTCTGCTCCTGCGTGTCGTCGCCGGCACCGCCGTCGGCGCGCTCGCCGGGTTCGCGGTCGCCCAGTCCGCGCCGCCCGCGACGGCCGCGGACGCCGGATCCGCCGTCACCGTGTCGGGGCGCGGCGAGTTCAAGGACATGAAGTTCACCGTCGGCCAGACCAGGCACCTCACCAGCCAGGCCGTCACGGTCTCCTGGACGGGCGGCACCCCGACCACGTTCGCGGGCACGCTGTTCAACACCGACTTCGTGCAGATCATGCAGTGCTGGGGAGACGACGACGGCACGGTCCCGTCCAACCCCGGGCCGCCCCGCACCCAGTGCCAGTACGGTGCCTCCCCGACCACCGGCCGGGGCAGCTGGCCCGGCAACGACTACGACGACACCCGCCAGGTCTTCTACAGCGCCGAACCCACCAACTACGGCCAGGACGACCGGTACGGGGCGACCAACCCCAACGCTCCGGGCGAGGTCCCCTTCAAGCCGGTCAGCGGCGCCACCGTCACCAGCAACACCCAGAACAACCCCTACTTCAGCCGCAACACCACCAACGAGGTCGACTTCGCCCGCACCGGCGCCGACGGCAGCGGCACGGAGAACTTCGAGGTGCAGACCGCCAACGAGGCCCCCCATCTCGGCTGCGGCGAGCCGGTGAAGACGAACGGCGTCACCAGGCCCCGCTCCTGCTGGCTGGTGATCGTGCCGCAGGGCCACCTCGACCTGGACGGCAAGCCGTACGCCGACCACAGCCAGGTCAACGCGGGCTCCCCGGTCTCCTCCACCAACTGGAAGAACCGCGTCGCCATCCCCCTGGACTTCAACTCGGTCGGCACCAACTGCGCCCTCGGCGCGAAGGAACGCCCCACCGCGGGCAGCGAGCTGGCCGCCGACGCGATGACCAGCTGGCAGACGGCCCTGTGCCCGACCGGACGGGTGTACGGCTACACCGAGCTGGGCGAGCCCGACACCCGCGCCCGGCTGGGCAACGACGGCTCCTCCGGACTGGCCTTCACCACCCGGGCGTTGGGCGCCGACGCGGGCACGACCGCCCCAAGTGACAGCACCGTGTACGCGCCCACCGCACTCTCGGGCACCGTCATCGGCTTCACCATCGAACGCCGGCCCAGGGCCGGCGCCTCCGCGGCGACGCAGCGGCTCGCCGGAAGCAAGGTCACCTCCCTCGACCTCAACCCCCGGCTGGTCGCCAAACTGCTCACCGAGTCCTACCGGAACTCCCCCTGGGGAGCGGTCGTCGGCTCCACCGCCGCCAAGGGCTACGGCTGGGCGAAGAACAACCCGGCGGGCCTGGCGAGCGACCCCGAGTTCATCGCGCTCAACCCCGAGTTCGCCGAGCTGTCGGTCGCCGAGACCCCGGCCACCGACACCGACCTGCTCACCTCGCTCGGCCACAGCGACTCGGCCCGCGCCGTCTGGCAGTGGATCGTCGCCGACAAGGACGCCCGCAACTTCCTCGCGGGGGTGTCCGACGACTGGGGCATGCGGGTCAACCCGTACTTCTCCACCAACGCGGACCTGAACCCGACCGGTTTCGCCTTCACCCCGGCCGGCACCGACACCTACCCGAAGAGCGACCCCTGGTGCACGATCCCGCCGGGCACGGGGGCCACCGAGAAGCAGTGCATGATCGACTTCCATCCGTACGTGCCGGACATGCACGCCGGCGCACTGCACACCCTGCGCGCCGACAGCCTGTGGAAGGCGAACTGGGACCCGCTGTCGAGCCCGCCCGCGTTCAAGACCCCCGGCCCGCAGACCGTGGGCTCCCGGTTCATGATCACGATCACGGACGCGGCCTCGGCCGCCCGGTACGGCCTGCAGACCGCACGACTGCTCAACGCGGCGGGCAGGTTCGTGGCGCCGACGACCGCCTCCCTGACCACCGCCGCGAAGAGCGCCTCCGGCAAGGACGTCGCCGAGATCACCCCGTCGAACACCAAGGCGAAGGGCGCCTACCCGCTGGCCCAGCTGGTCTACGCGGCCCTCCGTCCGGCCAAGCTCGAGGCCGACGCCCGCAAGGACTACGCGGCCCTGCTCACCTACGCGGCCGGCAGCGGACAGATCAGCGGCGCCGACCCTGGCCGCCTGCCCGCCGGGTACGCCCCGCTGTCCAAGGCCCTGCGCACCCGCACGGCCCACGCGGCCGCCGCGCTGCTGCACTACACCGGTCCCTCCGCCGGCGCCGGGGGAGCCGCCGGGCACGGCGGGACCGGCGGCTCCGGCACCATCGGCACGGGCGCGAGCGGAAGCGGCTCCGCCGGTACGGCGGCAGGCGGTACGGGCGCCGGTTCGGGCGGCGCGAGTGCCACGCCGAGCGCGCAGGCGTCGTACGGCGGCGGGAAGGCCGTACAGACCACGGCCGCAGGCCAGACGCCCGCCGACCCGGCCAACCCCCTGCGCTACGCCGTTCCCGTCGGTGCCGCCCTCGGCGCCGTGGCCGGCGCGGGCGCCCCCTTCGCCGGCGGAAGCCGGCTGCGGCTGCCGCTGCGGGTGCCGCTCCCGGGCGGCCGCACGGTGACCGTCGTACCCGGGCTCGCCCTGCCGGAGCGGCTGCGCAGGCTGCTGCGGCCTTGAGAACGGGCGCCGAAGTGCGCCCCCACAGACGGCCGTCCGCCCCGAAAGGCAGTCGGGGCGGACGGCCGGTACCACCTTGCCAGATCCTCCCCTTCGCACAGTCACGGAGACTCTCGATGCGCAGAACGCGCTCCACGGCGACGCTGGTCGCCGCCGCGGTGGTGGCCGGCGGCCTGGCTCTCGCGAGCCCGGCGTACGCCGACCCGACCCCCGCCGGGACCTTCCGCCAGCTCGTCGGCGTGGGCTCCGACACCACCCAGGACGTGCTCAACGCCCTCGCCGGCGACACGGTCAACGGCAAGGGCTACGCCGCGACCGCCGTGAAATCGGCGTCCGGCGCGGGCGTCGCCTCCTACGACGCGATCGGCTCCGCCACGATCCAGACCCGCACGGCCGGGCCGTCCTTCACCCGGCCCAACGGCTCCGGCGCGGGCCGGCAGGCGCTCAGCGCGTCGCTGGACGGTGACAAGTTCCCCAACGGCGACGGTGTCGCCATCACCGGCCAGGTCGACTTCGCCCGCTCCTCCAGCGGCCCGACCAACTCCGGCACCGCACTGACCTACATCCCCTTCGCGCGGGACGCGGTCGGTGTCGCCGTGCGCGGCTCGGGCCTGGACACCCTGTCCGCCGACCAGCTGCACGACATCTACAAGGCCGGCGGCGTGCGCACGCTGAACGGCCAGACCCTGCACCCGGTCCTCCCGCAGGCCAACTCCGGTACCCGCAAGTTCTTCCTCGCGGCGATCGGCCTGGACAGCAACACCGTCGACACGTCCCTGCCGACCGTCCAGGAGAACCAGGCGAACGCCGCCCTCACCCAGGACGGCACCCTCGTCCCGTTCTCCGTGGGCAGCTGGATCGCGCAGATCAACGGCATCGCCCCGGACTACAGCAAGGACGCGGTCGCCGCCGGCGCCCACCTGGCCAGTATCCAGCTGCCGGGCGACACGGGCGCCACCAGCCCGGTCACCACGGTGAACGGCAAGCTGGTCCCGGTCTCCGGCTACTACGAGAACGCCACCTTCGGCCGCGACGTCTACAACGTCGTCCCGACCCGGGCCATCGACACCACCAGCGTCTTCTTCGACAAGGACCTCTACGACGTCTTCGTCACCAGCGGCGGCCACACCGCGGACGTGGCCTCCGACAGCGCCGAGCAGGTCATCTCGGACTTCGGCTTCCTGAACGAGTCGTACAACGGCTCGGTCAACCTGGCCAAGCACGCCAAGCAGGGCGGCCTGGAGAACGCGGGCGCCAACCTGGCCACTCCGGGCGCGCCCACCCTGAAGGCGACCCCGGGCGACACGAGCCTCAAGCTCAGCTGGACCGCACCGAACCCGGCCCCGGCCAACCCGGTCACCGACTACCGCGTCACGCTGAAGGACGCGGACGGCGCCGTCGTCGCCACCAAGGACGTCCCGGCGGCCACGACGACGTACAGCTTCACGGGGCTGGCACTCGGCAACTACACCGCCACCGTGACCGCCGCGAACGTCAACGGCCTGGGCACGGACGCCACGTGGACCGGCTCGGTCAAGTACACCAGCACCACGAGCGCCGCCGTCGCCACGACCCCGTACGGCAAGGCCCCGAAGGTCGCCGTCACCGTCACCGACAGCCACGGGGTCGTCCCCAGCGGAACGGTGACCGTGAAGGAGGGCACCACGGTCCTCGGCACCGGCACCCTGAACACCTCCGGCAAGGTCACCATCGCCCTGTCGAACCACCTCAAGGTCGCCACGCACACGCTGACCGTCTCCTACGCGGGCAACGGCAAGCTGTACTCGTCCTCGGCGACGGCCACCCTGAAGGTCACCAAGGCGACCGCGTCCATCACCACCACGGCGCCCACCTCGGTGAGCCACACCTCGCAGGCCAAGGTCACCGTCAAGGTCACCGCGACCGGCACCACGCCGGGCGGCACCGTGAAGATCTACGAGGGCACCAAGGTGATCGCCACCGGCACCCTGAGCGGCGGCAAGGTGACCCTCACCCTGCCGAAGCTGAGCCGCGGCACGCACACCCTGCACGCCTTCTACGCGGGCTCCTCGACGGTCGCCGCCAAGTCCGGCGCCACCTTCACCATCAAGTCCACCTGATCCACCTCCCACCGGGCTGCCGGGGAGGGCCCCTCCTCCCCGGCAGCCCCCTTCCAACCTCGCAAAGGAGGCGGGCCGCCGTGACGGTCGCCGTACCCCTCACGCTCACGCGCGTCCGGAGCGTCACCGTGGTCCGCCACCTCGCCCGGGGCAGCCTGCTCAGCCTGGCCGCCCTGCTGCTCGGCATCACCGCACAGCTGCTGCTGGTCAGCGGCATCCAGGAACACTCCGCGCAGCACGCCGCGTTCGACGAGCTGCGCGGTCAACTCGCCCTGGGCACCGCCCCGGTGGCCCAGACCGACCAGCAGGGCAGACTGCTCGCCCCCGGCACTCCCGTGGCGATCGTCGACGTCCCCCGGCTGGGGATGACCCAGGTCGTCCTCGAAGGCACCGACTCCTCGGTCCTGACCGACGGCCCGGGCCACCGCCGGGACACCCCGATGCCCGGCCAGTCCGGCACCAGTGTCCTGATGGGCCGTGCCGCGGCCTACGGCGGCCCCTTCGGGAGGCTCGGCTCGCTCACCGCGGGCGACAGGGTCACGGTGATCACCGGGCAGGGCAGGGCGACGTACCAGGTCCTCGACGTACGACGGGCCGGTGACCCGGCGCCCGCCGCCGCGCCCGCCGGCAAGGGCCGCCTGGTCCTGGTCACCGCCACCGGTGCCCGCTTCGTGCCGGCCGGCGTCCTGCGCATCGACGCCGACCTGGTCTCCGCGCCCTTCCAGACCCCGCCGGCGGTGATCCGCTCCGGCACCCTCCCCGACTCCGAGGAGCCGCTGGCCCGTCCCTCCGGGGTGCCGTGGCCGCTGGTGATGTGGCTTCAGGCGCTGCTGCTCGCCGCGGTGGCCGCCGTATGGGCCTGGCACCGCTGGGGCCGCCACCAGACATGGATCGTCTTCACCCCGGTCGTCGCGGTGCTGGGCCTCCAGGTCGCCACACGTATGACCGAACTCCTGCCCAACCTGTTGTGAGGTGACCGACGTGACCGACACGATCGTCCTGCCGGCGGTGCAGACCGCCGCCCCCGCCACTCTCGAAGCCCGGGCCGTCTCGGCCTGGTTCGGCAGCCACCAGGTGCTCAGCCGGGTGTCGCTGACCATGCCCGCGGGCCGGGTGACCGCGCTGATCGGCCCGTCCGGCTGCGGCAAGTCGACCTTCCTGCGCACGCTCAACCGCATGCACGAGCTGATCCCGGCGGCGCAGTTCGGCGGCGAGGTGCTCTTCGAGGGCGAGGACATCTACGACCCGTCCTGGCGCCTGACGGACGCCCGCCGCCGCATCGGCATGGTCTTCCAGAAGCCCAACCCCTTCCCCGCCATGTCGATCTACGACAACGTGGTGGCGGGCCTGCGCCTGACCGGCCGCCGTGCGGGGCGCCGCGAGAAGGACGAGCTGGTCGAGGAGTCCCTGTCCCGGGCCGGCCTGTGGAAGGAGGTCCACGACCGGCTCCGCAAGCCCGGCGGCGCGCTCTCCGGCGGCCAGCAGCAACGCCTGTGCATCGCAAGGGCATTGGCGGTACGCCCCCGAGTCCTTCTGATGGACGAGCCGTGCTCGGCCCTCGACCCCACCTCCACCCGCCGCGTCGAGGAGACGATCCAGGAACTCGCCGGCGAGGTGACGGTCGTCATCGTCACCCACAACATGCAGCAGGCCGCCCGCGTCTCCCAGCAGTGCGCCTTCTTCCTCGCCGAACAGGGCACCCCCGGCGGAATCGTGGAGGCGGGCCCCACGGAGGACATCTTCGGCACCCCACAGGACCAGCGCACGGCGGACTATGTGTCGGGCCGCTTCGGCTGACGTCCTTCTCCGACATGGGCTCCTAGTCACGTCACGGCACACCGTTCGCGAACCGGAGTTCTGCGGCTCGTTGCGTCCTACACCAAGGTGTCCGACGCGGCGTCTTGATCGCGTGCGGACCGAGCCAGTGCGGCGTAACGTCCGCCGAGGGCGAGGAGTTCGGGGTGGGTGCCGCGTTCGACGATGCGGCCCTGGTCGAGGACGACGATCTGGTCGGCGTGGCGCACGGTCGAGAGGCGGTGCGCGATGGTGATGGTCGTGCGTCCGGCGGCCAGGCGGTCCAGCGCCTCCTGGACCGCCCGCTCGGTGCGGGTGTCCAGCGCGCTGGTGGCCTCGTCGAGCACCAGCACCCGGGGGTCGCGCAGCAGCACGCGGGCGATGGCCAGCCGCTGCTTCTCGCCGCCGGAGAATCGGTACCCCTGCTCGCCCACGACGGTGTCGTAGCCCTCCGGCAGGCTTTCCACCAGGTCGTGGAGCTGCGCCGCGCGCGCCGCGGCGGCCAGTTCCCCGTCGGTGGCGCCCGGGCGTGCGGCGCGCAGATTGTCCGCGATGCTCGCGTGGTAGAGGAAGGTGTGCTGGGTGACCACGCCGACGGTGGCGGTGAGGGTGGCCAGGCTCAGCTCGCGGACGTCGACGCCGTCGATGCTGACCCGGCCGGCGACCGCGTCGTACAGGCGCGGCACGAGGTGGCCGAGAGTGGTCTTTCCGGCGCCCGTGGCGCCCACGACCCCCAGGTGGGTGCCGGGCGGGAGATCCAGATCGATGTCGCGCAGCACCGTGCGCTCCCCGTAGGCGAAGCGGACGCCCTCAAGGCGGACATGACCGAGCGGGCGAGGCAGCGGCACCGGCCGCGCGGGCTCCGGGACGTCCACCGGCAGGTCCAGGTATTCGAAGACGCGCTCGAAGAGGGAGAGGGAGCTCTGCACGGCAACTCCGGTCTGGAGCAGCTGCACCGAGGGCGCGAAGAGCGACTGCTGCAGGGAGGTGAAGGCCACCAGTGTGCCGACGGAGAGCGCGGGCACCCCGTGTGACGCGGTGAGACCGGCCAGCCAGTAGATGGTGATCGGCATGGCGAACATGATCAGTTGGATCACCGACTGCCGCCACCGCCCAGCCATGCTGGAGCGGATGGTCAGATCGGTGAGGCGCTCCGACTCGAGCGAGAACTGCTCGGTGAGTGCTGCCCGGCGGCCCAGCACCCGGCCGAGCAGGAAGCCGTCGACCGAGAGCGACTCCTGGACCAGCGAGGAGAGCGTGGCGAGCTGCCCCTGGCGGCGGCGGGTGATCGCCCGCCGTTCCGCACCGACCGATCGGCTGATCCAGACGAAGACGGGCAGCATGGCCAGCGATGCGCAGCTCAGACGCCAGTCAAGGACGACCATCGCCACGAGCGCCGAGACCAGAGTGGTGACCGAGCCGACGGTGCTCACGGCCACGGTGGTCACGGTCTGGCTCATGCCACCCACGTCGTTGGCGATCCGGGACTGGATCTCACCGGTGCGGGTGCGGGTGTAGAAGGCCAGGGACATGCGTTGCAGGTGGGTGTAGACGGCCCCGCGCAGGTCGTTCATCAAGCGCTGGCCGACCGTCAGCGTCAGATAGGACTGGACGACGCCTGCCGCGGATCCGAGGGCGGCGAGGACGAGCATCCCGCCCGCCAGAGCCGTCAGAAGCCCCGTCCGCCCCTGCGGCAGGGCCACGTCCAGCAACTCGCGGAGCATCAGCGGTGGTGCCAGCGCCAGCACCGAGGACCCGGTGACGATCAGCAGGACCACGGTGAGCCGCCCGGTGTACGGGCGGAAGAGCCCGGCAACGCGGCGCGCCGAGACGCGCGGCGCCGGCTCTGCCGGCGGTGTCCGAGTCTGCATGGTCCCCCTTCCTGTCCGGCGTGCGCGGAGCCGGGGCCGCGCGGGTTGCGCGGCCCCGGCCCTCACCCGTACGACCAGGTCACTTCTTGTGGTCCCACAGGTCCCAGTCGTCGTCGTCCCCTATGTCGCCGTCGAAGTTCCCGTCGGGGTGGTCACTGTTGCCGGGGGTCCCTGACCCTCCGTCGTTGAACGGCCGGACGACCGTGCCCGCGTGCAGCACCCGGATGTCTTCGGGATCGAGCGATGTCGCCATGGTTTTTCACCTCCTCTCACAAGGCCATGACAGTGCGTCACTGTCTTAGGCGAGGGTGAGGAATCCCTCGCGGACCAGGGTCCGCACCAGCAGAAGGCGCCCCGGTCCGTCCAACTCACCGCGGATGTCGGCCGCGGTGAACCCCGCTCCGCCGCTCTGCGCCACGTAGCGCACTTCGGGCTCCACATGCGCGGGCAGCTGCACGGTCTTGCCGTGGAAGTCCAGGTTGACCAGCTCGCCGTCGACGCCCAGCCGGAACGGCAGCCCGGCCCGCCGGCGCACCTTCGTGTCGGTCTCCACCTCGGCCTGGTGCTCCAGGTCGGCCAGATGACCGAGCAGGTCCGGCGGGCTCAGCACCAGCGAACGCGCCAGGGACGCCTCCACCAGCTCCTGAGGCCGCAGCCGCTCGGCCAGCGCCGCGACCAGGTGGGCCGCGGTCTCCTGCGCCGTGCGCTGTGCCTCCTCGTCCCAGCCGAAGCCGAGCGGCAGCCCGTGGCGGAAGCGGACATCGGCGTGGGCCGCGCCGCGCATCGCCTCCTCCAACACGTCGTGCCACAGGATCGGGTGCACGCCCAGCGTCATGTGGACAGAGGTCCGGTCGTTCGAGGTGCCCGCGTGCAGGGTGCCCCGCGGCAGATAGAGCACGTCGCCGTCGCACAGGTCGAACTCCTGGAGCGGCTCCGTCGGCTCGGGCAGCGACTTGTTGTGCGGCTGGCTGCCCAGCGGCAGGTCCAGCGGGGCCCCGAAGAGCTGCCACCGCTTGCTGCCGTGCACCTGACAGATGAAGACGTCGTGCGTGTCGTAGTGCGGCTTGAAGCCGCGGTTCCCCGCGGGCGTCACATAGATGTTGGCCTGGATGCGCGCGGTGATCTCGGTGCCCAGTGCGTAGGCCAGCTGACGCAGTGGCGCGAAGCGCCGCTCGAGCGCATTGACGACCACGGTGGAGCCCTCCCGGTAATGCTGGTAGAGGACCTCCAGGCCGTGCGCGCCGCCCTCACCCCGGCGGGAGTTGAGCTGGTTGACGGGCGTCTCCTTGCCGTCCCGTACGACCCGGAAGTCGCCGTCGCGGACATTGGAGAGCGACAGGACCCGGTCCATGTCGGCCAGAGTCAGCAACTCCGCGAAGTAGCCCGGCGCACCCCGGCTGACGAGGAGCGGCTGCCGGGCCCAGTACTCCTGCCGGAAGGTCTCCTCATCCACCGGATCGATCAGTCGCGCGAGCGTGAACCCGTCCCGTACCGCGGAGGTCCCGTCCACACCGTCACCGTGCAGTGCCATCAGCCCATCCCCCTCACTTCTCGGCAGTACCAGGACCGTAGGTGCGGCGTTCGCAGGGCAGTACCTGAGAGTTCTCAGGGTCCGTGCCCACCTCGGCGCGTGGGCCGAACCGAATGTGGAGGCAAGGCGGGTTCTGCTGGCCGCGCGGGACATGCTGACGATAGAAAAAACCTGCGCCGACAGCAGTTCCGCACGCCGTTGCCCACCTGCCCCCGATGCCACCAAGGAGTGCGCAATGGGAACGTACGAGGATCTCTTCCGCTCCAGTACCGAAGACCCGGAGGGCTTCTGGCTGAGGGCCGCGGAGGGCATCGACTGGGATGTCGCTCCGCAACGCGCCCTGGACTCCTCCGGTGCACCCTTCCACCGGTGGTTTCCCGACGGGCGGCTCAATGTCTGCTTCAACGCGCTCGACCGGCACGTCGAGGCCGGCCTGGGCGATCAGCCCGCGCTCGTCCACGACTCCCCCGTGACCGGCACGCGGCGCACCTACACGTACGCGCAGTTGAGGGACGAGGTGGCGGCCTTCGCCGGAGGGCTCTCGCGGCTCGGCGTGGGGCACGGCGACCGGGTGGTCATCTATATGCCGATGATCCCGGAGGCGGCCATCGCGATGCTGGCCTGCGCCCGCATCGGTGCCATTCACTCGGTCGTCTTCGGCGGGTTCGCGCCGCCCGAACTCGCCGTCCGCATCGACGACGCCGCCCCGAAGGTGGTCGTCACCGCCTCCTGCGGCATCGAGGGCAAGCGGGTCATCCCGTACAAGCCGCTGCTGGACCGCGCGATCGAACTCGCCGGACACCGGCCGGAGAAGTGTGTGATCGTGCAACGGCCTCAGGAGCGGGCCGAGTTGGGGCCGGACGATCTCGACTGGGCCGACGTGGTCGCCACCGCGACGCCTGCCGGCTGCGTACCGGTGGCCGCGACGGACCCGCTCTACATCCTCTACACGTCCGGAACGACCGGGAAGCCGAAGGGAGTTGTCCGCGACTGCGGCGGCTACGCGGTGGCCCTGCACTGGTCGATGGGCGCCGTGTACGACATCGGGCGGGGCGAGACCATGTTCACCGGCTCAGACGTGGGCTGGGTGGTCGGGCACTCGTACATCGTCTACGGGCCGCTGCTGGCCGGCGCCACGACCGTGCTGTACGAGGGCAAGCCGGTCGGCACTCCGGACGCGGGCCAGTTCTGGCGCGTCGCCGCCGAGTACGGCGTCAAGACGATGTTCACCGCGCCGACTGCCTTCCGGGCGATCAGGAAGGAGGACCCCAAGGGGGCCCTCGCCGCGGAGTACGACCTCTCCCGCCTGCGCTGCCTCTTCCTCGCCGGCGAGCGGCTCGACCCCGAGACCTACCACTGGGCGAGCGCCCTCCTCGGCATCCCGGTGATCGACCACTGGTGGCAGACGGAGACCGGCTGGCCCATCGTCGCCAACCCGGTCGGCATCGAGGCCGCCCCGGTCAAACCCGGCTCGCCCACCCGTCCGCTGCCGGGCTGGGACGTCCGCGTCCTGGACCCCTCGGGGCAGCCCGCGCCGCCCGGCGTCGACGGCGCGATCGTCGTCAAACTGCCCCTGCCGCCCGGAGCGTTGCCCACCCTCTGGAACGACGACGAGCGCTTCATCGGCTCCTATCTCTCCGCCTTCGACGGCTACTACCTCACCGGCGACAGCGGGCACATCGACGCCGACGGCTATGTGTTCGTCATGGGCCGCACCGACGACGTCATCAACGTCGCCGGACACCGGCTGTCCACCGGCAGCATGGAAGAGGTCCTGGCCACCCATCCCGACGTCGCCGAATGCGCCGTCATCGGTGTCGCCGACCCCCTCAAGGGTCAGATCCCGCGCGGCCTCGTCGTCCTGAAGGCGGGCGCCGTCCGCGAACCGGCCGAGGTCGAGGCCGAACTCGTGCAGCTCGTGCGCGAACAGATCGGCGCCGTCGCCTCCCTCAAGGACGTCGCCGTCGTACCGGCCCTGCCCAAGACCCGCTCCGGAAAGATCCTGCGCAAGACCATGCGTGGCATCGCCGACGGCCTGGACGAGCCCATCCCCTCCACGGTGGACGACCCCAACGTCATCGAGGACCTGCGCCCTGTGCTGCGCCGCGACCCCGGTCATGGCTCTTGAACGACCCCGCAGCCTGGCGGCGGCGGGGTCGTCGTGGCCAGGCGGCGAGGAGGTCGTCGCGGACCCGGGTCATCCGCGCCCGTCGGCAGGGGCGAGGACGATGTCGAAGCGGACCTGTGTCCAGGTGCCGTCGACGACCCGTCCGTCCGGTGTCGGCGTGCCCGCCGGACGCCGGTCGAAGTCCTTGACCAGGGACTCCTTGACGCCGAAGACCGTGTCGGAGTCGAGCAGTTCGTCGCCCCGGACGAAGATGTGTGTGACGAGGGTTCGGCACTCGGGCGCCTCGACCATGAAGTGCAGATGCGAGGCCCGCATCGGCGAGCGGCCGGTCGCCGCCAGCATCGCGCCCACGGGTCCGTCGTGCGGGATCGGGTACGGCGTCGGTGTGACGCCCCAGAAGCGGTAGCTCCCGTCGGCCTCCGTGAACAGGTGCGCGCGGGCGGCCACCCGGTCGTCGTCGTACTGGACGTCGTAGAACCCGTCCTCGTCCGCCTCCCACACCTCGATCTTCGCCCCGGCGATCGGGTTGCCGTCGGCGTCGGAGACGGTCCCCTCGACCCAGCAGGGCTCGCCGGCGGCCCCGAAGGACATGTCCCCGCCCGGCTCGATCCCCGGAGAGCCCTCGACGAAGAAGGGGCCGAAGACGGTGGCCTCGGTGGCGTCGCCGTAGGCCTCGTTGTTGATGGCGATCGTCTGCATCGACGCCCCGAGCGTGTCGGAGAGCAGGATGAACTCCTGGCGCTTGTCGTCGGTCAGATGGCCGACGGCGGTGAGGAACTCGATGCCCTTGTTCCACTCCTCCTCGGTGAGGCGGACGTCGCGCAGGAAGGCGTGCAAATGCTTGACGATGGCCTGCATCAGCTCCTTCAGACGGGGGTCCTGGCAGGCGTCGAAGGAGCGTTGGACGCGCGCGATCAGGTCTTCCTCCCGGGCCGCCTGCTCGGAAGACACATCGTGGAGCGTCATACGGGGTCACTTCCTTCCCAGGCCGCGCGCAACAGCGCGGTGAGGTTCTCCTCGGTGACAGCAGTGGGGTTGCCGGCCGGGACGGCGGCCAGGACGGGGGCGACCGCGCGGGCGATGCCGTCCTCGGGCATGCCGTAGTCGCGCAGTGCGCGCGGGGCGTGGAGCGTCTCGCGCAGTGCGGCGAGTCCCGCCACCGCCGTCGGGCTGCCGAAGGCCTCGGCGACGCGCCGCTCGGTCTCCGGTACGGCCGGGGCGTTGAAGGCGAGCACATGCGGCAGCACCACCGCATGGGTCTGGGCGTGCGGGAGGTTGAACATGCCGCCCAGCACATGGCAGATCTTGTGGTGCAGACCCGAGCCGGCCGAGGCGAAGGCGACGGCGGCCAAATAGGCGCCGTACAAGGTCTGTTCGCGCCCTTCCAGACCGGTGGGGTCGGCGGTCACGGCGGGCAGACCCTGGGCCAGCGCGTGGATGCCCTCGGCGGCCAGGGCCCGGTCGATCGGGTCGGCGCGCGGCCCCCACATGGAGTCGACGCAGTGGGCCAGGGCGTTGAGTCCGCTGGCCACGGACATCTCCACCGGCAGGCTCGACAGCAGCGAGGCGTCGTAGACGATCGAGCGCGGCAGGACCCGCGGGTCGACCCCGGTCGTCTTCACCTCGCCCTCGGTCAGGCCCCAGACGTTCGTCGCCTCGGAACCGGCGTACGTGGTGGGGACGGCCACGATCGGCAGGCCGGTCGTCAGTGCCACCGCCTTGGCCAGGCCGGTCGTCGAGCCGCCGCCGACACACACCAGCGCGTCCACGGCACCCTCCGTGGCGGCCTTGCGGGCGCGCTCGGCGACGTCGACCGGGACATGCATGACGACCTCGTCGTGGCGCACCGCCACCGGCAGGTCCGCGGCGAGGCGGTCGGCGAGGGCCGCCTCCGCCGGTGCGGCGACGAGCATCACCCTCGTCGCCTTCAGCGCGGCCACCTCGGCGGCCACGGCGGCCGGCGCCGCGCCGGGGGCGAAGACGACCCGCTGCGGCAGGGTCTCGTGGATGAACCGCACGGTCACGCCTTTCCGAGGAGCTGGGCGAGGGCGCCGCGCAGGGTCGCCTCGGGGTCGTCGGCGAGGCTCATCGAGCGCCAGGCGACGTGTTTGTCGGGGCGCACCAGAATCGCGCCGGACTCCTCGACCTCGCGCAGCTTGGCCCAGTCGTAGTAGAGGTCCGTCACCTCGCGGCCGGGGCCGATCACCACGGTGTCGAGCGGGATGCCGAGGTCCTGCGCGACCTTCTCGGCGGCAGGGGCCCAGTCCTCACCGGCGATGCCCGTGAGCAGGGTCCAGCGGGTGTACGGCGCCAGGTCCATCAGGGCGAGCTTGGTGACGTTGTCGCCGACCCAGGCGTGCGGGAGGTGCGCACCGGGGCTGGTCGACATGACGTGGTACAGGTCCTCGTCCCTGCTCGGGGCGGGGCGGGTGCCGTCGGAGACGACGGCGGCGGACTCGTAGAACTGGCCGAGTTCGACGCCGTGCGCGTTGAACTCGTAGTTCTTGGTCTCCATCGCCGCCACCAGTGCGGCCCGCTTGGCCGCGCCCTCGGGGGTGTTGGCCTTGCGCTCCTCGATCAGGGCCCGCATCTCGTCCTCGTCCTTGGCTTCGAGGACGCCGAGGGCCTGGAAGAGGTCGACGAACTCGCGGCTGGACTTGTTGGCGCGGGTGACGATCCGCTTCGCGACGGGCGCACGCTCCGCCGAGTACGTCTCCAGCAGCGACGGGTCGGCCTGTCCGCGCAGCACGGCCGCGAGCTTCCAGGCCAGGTTGTAGGAGTCCTGGACGCTGGTGTTCGAGCCCAGGCCGTTGCTCGGCGGGTGGCGGTGGATGGCGTCGCCCGCGCAGAAGACACGGCCCTTGTGCAGGTGGGTGGCGTACATCTCGTTGTTGCCCCAGAGGCTGGTGCCGGTGATCTCGACCTCCAGGTCCGGGATGCCGAGCAGCTGGCGCACGATGCGGATCGCCTCGGTCTCGTCGACCACGGGGGGCTCGGAGTCGATGTCGTAGCCCCACACGATGAGCCACTCGTTCCACGGGCGGACCATCCGGACCAGGCCGGCGCCGATGCCGCCGACGTTGGCGCCCGGCTGGATCACCCAGTACAGGACCGAGGGCCGGTGGCCGACGTAGGACGCGATGTCGGCCTTGAAGGTGATGTTCATCGAACCGGCGATGTCCATCGCGCCCTCGTAGGGCAGGCCGATGTCCTCGGCGACCCGGGAGCGGGCACCGTCGGCGCCGATGAGGTACTTCGCCCGGATGCCGTACTCCTGGCCGGTGAGCCGGTCACGGACCCGGACGGTGACGCCCGTGCCGTCCTGCGTGTGCGAGAGGTACTCCGTGGAGAAGCGGGTCTGGGTGCCGCGGACGGTGGCGTTCTTGACGAGGATCGGTTCGAGATAGGTCTGCGGGATGTCGACGGTGAGGCAGGGCGAGGCCAGCCGGTAGTCCGCCTCCCGGTCGGGCCGGGTGCCCCAGGTGTGGATACGGCCGATCTCCTCGCCCGCGATGGAGGTGCAGAAGACGGTGTCGCCGACGAGGTCATGGGCGGTGGCGTCGGCCAGCACCTGGTCCTCGATCCCCATGTCGCGGAAGATCTCCATCGCCCGCTGGTTGGTGATGTGCGCCCGGGGCGTGTTAGCGGTCCACCGGTATTTGGTGATCACGATGTTGTCGATCCCCAGGGTCGACAGGAACAGCGCCGCCGAGGCACCGGCCGGGCCGGAGCCGACGATCAGCACATCGGTCTCGACGTGCGCCGATGTCGGGAGTTCGGTCTCTCGCTGACCGTCGTTGAACTCGGGCATGGGCCCTCTCGCCTTCTTCTCGCGGTGCTTTGAAGGCAGCCTGCCCCCGGCCGCGACCGCAACGGCCGGGACGGGGTGGAGGACGGCCGAAATCCGTATGCCGCGGCGTTTCGAGGGCGCCGGCGGGCGAGCGACGGACTGCTCTTGCGGTGGCGGTGTCGTGGTCCGCGGTGACGCGGGCGAGGGTGTGGCCGCGGCCGGTCGGATGGACGGCGAGGGCCTCGACCGCTCGGCGGAGAGTGGGATGAGGGTCAGCCGGCGGGTCGGCGGGCGGTAGAAGATCGCTTGGGTCTCCCCCGCCGGCTCCGGTAGGCCGAAGAGGACGGCTCCTGGGATGAAGGCGCCCGGTCGGGTTCGCCACTTCTCCAGCGTGGTGAGCGGCGTGTTGTGCAGTGCGGGGCGCGAGCGGAGAAGGTCTCCGGCGCGGGCGAGGAAGTCGTCGATGTCCGTCGACGTCTTGGGTGAGGTGCCAGGCGTCCGGGCGCATGGTTCGTGATCCCGGATGTACTCGGCTCGGGGCAGCGCTCTGCTCGGAGATGCACCGTCACCACCACTGGCGCACGGGCGACTTGCACGATCAGCTCCTCCGGCCCGGCCACCACGACGTGACCGGTCAAGGGGCGCCGGCCCCGGTCACCGTCCACCGTGACGCGCGCGCGACACACTGGGGCAGGGCGTGAGCCAGGGCCGCTCGAAGTGCACGGCCCTCACCCACCGCCGGCGGCAGGCGCGCACCCGGCAACGGTCCGAGCAGTACACCGCAGCCTTCGACCGCTCCGCCCTCACCGTCCACGAGTGCCCGCACACCGGGCACTCCGCCTGCGCTCCCCGCTCTCGGCAATACCGCCGACCCGTCCCTCCGACCCCCACAACCCAGATCATCCATCTGTGCCCACGTCACGGTCAGCGATCAAAAACACCTCCTCACTCCCGCTGTGCAGCCGTACGGCGCAACTCGCCCGCGGTGATGCCGAAGCGGGCGTGGAAGGTCTGCGAGAAGTGGGCGAGCGAGCTGAATCCGCAGCTGGTCGCCACGGTCGCCGTGCGCAGCTCGGTGGCGTCCGGCCCGGTCAGCAGGCCGTGGGCGGCTTCGAGACGCCGGCCGAGCACATAGCGCGGGAACGTCGTGCCCGCGTCGGCGAAGACGCGGGTGAGCTGACGGACGCTGATGCCGACCGCGTCTGCGACCTCGGGGGCCGACAGGCGAGGATCGTGCAGTCGGTCCTCGACGAGGGCGCAGGCTAGCGCGCGATGGACGACGGGCGGGCGCGTGGCCCCGTCGCTCACGAGCACGGACGCGAGGTCGACGAGTGCCTGCTCGTCGGGCCGGGTCGCGCCCTCGACACGGACGGCGCGTCCGACGAGGCGGGCGAGGGCGCGGCCGTACGGGTTGCTCTCGTCACGCCGGACGATGAGCGGTTCCCCGACGTGTACACCGTCCGGCAGCGCACCGCGGTCCACGCGCACCGCCAGTTCGTCCAGGCCCTGCGCGAACCCGCGGACGAAGCTGCCGTCCGCGTCGCAGACCAGGACGTCGCCGGGGCGGACGACCTGCCGCCGGCCGCCCTGCTGGAACAGGGCCTCCCCGCGCAGGGAGACGTAGATCGCGACGGACCCCGTGGGCCGCCGTTCGATGAGGTCGGCGGGACGCTCGACCACGTGCGCCGTGGTGCGCACCCGCGCCAGATGCACCCGCCCCAGGTCGAGGTTGTCCTCACGCGCCCGGAAGTCCGTGCCGTCCTGTGTGCGGCACATCACGGCGATCAGGGCGTCGGCGTTGTGTTCCTCCCAGGCCCGCAGCCGCTCCGCAGGCGCGAGGCGTGCCGTCGAGAACGCCTGCGCCGGGCGGGGCGTCGCTGCGGGTGCCGGGTGCATGGTTCAGAGCGTAGGACCGCGATCCCGGGTTCCCAACCCGTCTGGCCAGGAAGGTGAGGAAACGAGCCTCGATGCCGCACCGCACGGAGTGATCACCTGCGCTCGGCTCCGGGCCCGACCGAACCGACCCCCGTTGATGCCGGCGGCCCCTTCGCCGCGGCCGGGGTCGTCCCTCTCAGCGCCTCCGCCTACCGGATCCGCTCCACGAAGTGATCCGAAAAAAATCCCGACTCACGGCAACCCTGGGCAAGGCCTGTGACAACAAGGAAGCAGATCCGGCCAGTTCCGATGCCCCGGTATCCGATTTTCCGCTCATGAACGGCATGCAAGGAGAACAGTCCTCCATGAACAACCCCACGAACGGCGGGCGCCGCGGGCGTCACCGCCGCCGCTGGACCGCTACCGGTCTGCTGCTCGGCGTGCCCGCCGTCCTCGTGCCGTATCTCCTGTACGCGCAGGAGGACTCGCAGGCCGCGACGGTCGACGGCGACGCCTACTACCGGCTGGTCTCGGTGCGCAGCAACAAGGTGCTGGACGTCAACGCCTTCTCCACCGCCGATGGCACGCGCATCCAGCAGTGGGCCGACCAGAACACCGCCAACCAGCAGTGGAAGCTGAAGTCCACCGGGGACGGCTACTACGAGCTGGTGAACCGCAACAGCGGCAAAGTGCTCGGCATAGCAGGCAATTCCACCGCGCAGGGGGCCGCCGCCGAGCAGCAGACCGACCGTTCCTCCACCTCCCAGGAGTGGCAGATCAAGGAGGTGAGCGGTTCCGACGCCGTCACCCTCACCTCCCGCAGGAGCGGCCAGGTCCTGGACGTCTTTGGAGGCTCCACGGCCCAGGGCGCGCCGGTCATCCAGTATCCCAGCAGGGGCAGCACCAACCAGCAGTGGAAGCTGGTGAAGACGGCCGAGACCCAGACGACCGGGACCGGCGGTGCGCAGACCACGGCGGCGGCCGGACCGTACGTATGGAAGAACGCCCAGGTGGTGGGCGGGGGTTACGTCACCGGGTTGGTGTTCAACCCGAAGGAGAAGGGCCTGCTGTACGCGCGCACCGACATGGGCGGCGCCTACCGCTGGGACACCGCTGCCGAGCAGTGGATCCCGCTGACCGACTGGCTCGGCGAGAAGGACTGGAACCTGCTCGGCATCGACTCGCTGGCCACCGACCCCGTCGACCCCGCCCGGCTCTACCTCGCGACGGGCACCTACACCAACGAGTGGGCCGGCAACGGCGCGATCCTGCGGTCCACCGACCGGGGCCGCACCTTCAAGCGCACCGATCTGCCGTTCAAGCTGGGCGGCAACGAACCCGGCCGCGGGGCGGGCGAACGGCTCGTGATCGACCCCGCGAACCACGCCAACCTGCTGCTGGGCACCCGCAAGAACGGCCTGTGGCGCAGCACCGACTACGGCGCGACATGGAGTCAGGTCTCCTCGTTCCCCGTCAAGGGCGGGGCGAGCAGCGGTGCGGGCATCTCCTTCGTGACGTACGGCCCGGCCGGTAGCAACACGGTGTACGTCGGCGTCAACGACACGTCCACGCCCCTGTACCGCTCCACCGACGGCGGCAGCAGCTGGCAGGCCGTTTCCGGGCAGCCCACCGGCCAGATGCCGCAGCACGGTGTGGTCACCAGTGACGGGTCGCTGTACCTGTCCTACAGCAACAGCATCGGCCCCATGGACGCGACGACGGGCTCGGTGTGGAAGTACACCCCGGCCGGCGGCGCGTGGAAGAACATCTCTCCGCCGCAGGGCTCCTACGGGTTCTCCGGTCTCGCCGTCGACGCGCAGAAGCCGTCCACGGTGATGGTCACCACCCTGGACCGGTGGTGGCCCGAGGACGAGATCTACCGGACCACCGACGGCGGCACGACCTGGAAGGCGCTGGCGGACAAGTCGCAGCGCGATGCCTCCGGCGCTCCGTACGTCGGCACCCACACCGGGCACTGGATGACCGCGCTGGCCATCGACCCGTTCGACTCCGGGCACGTGCTGTACGGCACCGGCAACGGCATCTGGAGCAGCAAGGACGCCAACGCCTCCGACAGCGGTGGCACCAGCCACTGGATCTCCGGGGCCCGCGGGCTGGAGGAGACCTCGCTGGCCGACGCGATCGCCCCGCCCGGCGGCGCCACCCTCATCACCTCCATGGGCGACCAGGGCGGCTTCCGCTACGACTCCGACGACTCCCTCACCCAGGTGCCGTCCGGCCGGATCGCGAACCCGCTGATGAGCAGCAGCAGCGACATCGACTTCGCCCAGTCCAACCCCTCGGTGATGGTCCGCGTCGGCCGTGGCGGCGACCAGGACGGCGCCTACTCCACCGACGGCGGCCTCCACTGGAACGGCTTCACCGCCGAACCCGTCCCCAGCGCGAACATGGGCCACGTCGCCCTCTCCGCGGACGGCTCCACCATCATCTGGGCCGAGGACGGCCAGGCCCCCTACCGCTCCACCGACAAGGGAGCCCACTGGACCAAGGTCAACGGCCTGGGTACCGACGCCGTCATCGTCGCCGACCGCTCCACCGCCAACACCTTCTACTCCCTCACCAACGGCACCCTCAGCGCCAGCACCGACGGCGGCGCGACCTTCACCACCCGCACCACCAACCTCCCCTCCGGCCACCTCACCGCCGTCCCCGGCATCAGCGGCGACCTCTGGATCTCCGGCGGCGACAGAGGACTGCTCCACTCCACCGACGGCGGCCGCACCTTCACCACCCTCACCACGGTGAAGTCCGCCTCCGCCCTCGGCTTCGGCAAGGCCAAGACCGGCACCGACTACCAGGCCCTCTACCTGATCGGCACCGTCGACAACGTCACCGGAGTCTTCCGCTCCACCGACAAGGGCACCACCTGGACCCGCATCAACGACGATGCCCACCAGTGGGGCGCCATCGGCAGCCTCGGCGTCATCACCGGCGACCCCGACACCTACGGACGCGTCTACATCGGCACCAACGGACGCGGCCTCCTGTACGGCGACCCGTCCTGACCCCGACGCCCGAGCGGGGCCGCAGCCGCCACGGTCTGCGGCCCCGCCGGGGCTGAGGACCCACCAGCCATTCGCCCGCTCCGGCTCCGCGGCCCGGACGGCGGCTCGGCCCCACCCGGTCACCGCGCACCTGTTCAAGGCCTCCGCGGCGAAGCCGAACGGGCCGCCCGCGACACCGGCCTACCCCTCAAATTCTACTGACTACCCGTCAGCCCACGTCGCCCGTACGGTACTTGGACGCGAAGCAGACCGCCGCGGCGCCGGCCGCCACGACCGCGAGACCGGGACTCGCCCGCACCGGGCACGTCGTCCTCGGCGAGCACCGCCGCGGCCATGAGCGCGTACAGCTGAAGCACGACGACCCGGTACGGCGTCAGGTCGTGCTCAGGCTGCGCGACGGTGATGAGGTCCGCCTGCCTGAGGGCCCGGTGCCCGGAGCGCGCTACGTTCGGGTGGTCCGCCCTGGTGGGCAGGCAGCCGTCCATGGTGGCCGACCCACCAGGCATGCCAGTCGTGCGGGACCCCATGTCCGCGGTGCTGTGCCGACCGGTCGCCTCGGCGGCGATCCGGTCCAGGTGCGCGCCGAGCGGTGTCACCTCCTGGTACGCGCGGCCCTCCCCCGGCGTGGGTGACCATGCCGGAGTGGAACTTCTCGGCGCGCTGCCGGGACCTCCGCCGCTGGAAGCAGCAGACGGCGTCGGAGCCGGGCCACGGCCTGGAAGGACGCTCCTGTCAACCCGAGCGCACCGGCCGGAGCGCCGTGGAGCGGCGGACGATCTAGGCTGGAAGCAGCCGCTGGAAACCAGCCCTCATGGGCACGGATGTCCGCACGGAGGCATGGCGCGTGGAGATGGCCGGCAGTCAGGACGCCCCCACTGCCGTTGCCGTCGTGGGCCCCGACGGCGTGGTGAGCGGCTGGAGCGAGGGGGCCCGGCTGCTGCTGGGCTGGACGGCGCAGGACACCGTCGGCCGCCCCGTGACCGATCTGCTGGTCGATCGCCCACCGGCCGGCTTCCCCGAGGGGTGGGGCGCGGACCCCGACGCCACAGAGTTGATCCCCTTGCGCCACCGGGACGGTTCCACCGTGGACGCCGTGGTGGCTGCTCACCCGCTGTTCGGCAGCGAAGGCCGGGTGCTGGGTCACGTGGTGACCGCCCAGCGCTGGGGACGCCGCCCCGTGATCGCCGATCGGGCCTTCGAGCAGTGCCCTTTCGCTCTCGGCGTCTACGACCCTGAGCTGCGGTTCCTGTGGATCAACGCCTCCTCAGGCCGGGTGATCGCGCACTCCGAGGAGCAAGTGCTCGGCAAGAAGTACCGCGAGCTGTTTCCCGAATTCGACCGCACGCTGTTTCCCGAACGGGACGACAAGCCCTACACCGACAAGCTGGCCGAAGTGGCGAGGACGGGTGAGCCCGCGCGCCTGATCACCGTCTTCCGCCCTCTCGGCAGCAACTACGCCAACGCCTGGGCCACCAGCATCTGGCCCGTCCGGGATGCCCGGGGCAGGGTCCGCGCGATCGCCAACTGGGGATTCGACATGAGCGCCGAGTACTGGGCTCGGCAGCGCCTGCTCCTCCTCAACAAGGCCAGCGGCGGCATCGGCCGGACACTCGACGTGATCGGCACCGCCCAGGAACTGGCCGACACTTCCGTGCCGGGATTCACCGACCTCGTCACCGTGGATCTCTTCGACGAGGTGCTGCGCGGGGAGGAGCCACCTTCCGTGCCCGCGTTCGGCCCCGGCGAGACGATCGTGCTCAGCCGTGCCGGTCAGCGCAGCGCGAACGAGGACACCGACCGCGCTCCCGGCCCCACGACGCCGGTGGTCCACACTTCCGGTTCTGTCGCCGCCCGCTGCATGGCCACGGGCAGGTCCACGGTCGAACTCGCCGCCGAGCCCGGCGAGGGCGGCGAATGGGCCTTCGGGCCCGGGCTCGCCGCCGACCCGGCCCACTGGCCGCCGGACAACCCGGTGATCGACGAGTCCCTTGCCGCGGACGGGCTGACCGGCCGGATCACCGTGCCGCTGCGGGCCCGCGGCGCGCTGCTCGGCGTCGTCGCGTTCTCCCGCCTCGACCGGCCCGAGGCCTTCACCGCCGACGACCTGATCCTCGCCGAGGAGCTGACCGCCAAGGCAGCCGTCGCCATCGACAACGCCCGCCGGTACTCGCGTGAGCGCACGACGGCACTGACCCTGCAGCGCAGCCTCCTGCCGCAGGGCTTGCCCAAACAGGAGGCGGTCGAGGTGGCGTCCCGCTACCTGCCCGCCGGGACCGGCGCGGAAGTGGGCGGTGACTGGTTCGACGTCATTCCGCTGTCCGGTGCCCGGGTCGCCCTGGTCGTGGGCGATGTCGTCGGTCACGGACTGCACGCCTCGGCCAGCATGGGCCGGCTGCGCACGGCGGTCCGTACCCTCGCCGACGTGGACCTGCCGCCGGACGAGCTGCTGACCCACCTGGACGACCTGGTCCTGCACCTCGCCAGCGACCTCCAGGCCACTGGCGACTTCCAGCCGACGGGAGAGTCGGGGGCCACCTGCCTGTACACCGTCTACGACCCCGTCTCCCGCCGCCTCACACTGGCCAGCGCCGGCCATCCCCTGCCGCTGATCATCTCCCGGGACGGCACCAGGAGCCCGGTACCCGCCCATGCGGGACCACCGCTCGGCATCGGTGGGCTGCCCTTCGAGGCCACCGAGCTGGAGCTGCCCGAGGGCAGCCTGCTGACCCTCTATACCGACGGACTGCTGGAAAGCCGTGAGCGCAACGTCGACGAAGGGATCGCCGAACTGCTTCGGGTCCTGAACCGGCCGACCACCTCACTGGAGGCCCTGTGCGACACGGTGATCGACGCGATGCTCCCCGAACGCCGTACGGACGACGCCGCCCTGCTCCTCGCTCGCACTCGCGCGCTGGATCCCCACCACGTCGCCGACTGGGACGTCGAGCCCGACACCGCCCAGGTGCCGCGCGTCAGGAAGTTCGCCGTCGACCAGGTGGACGCCTGGGGCCTGGAGGAGGCCGCCTTCGTCACCGAACTGGTCGTCAGCGAGCTGGTCACCAACGCCATCCGATACGGCGAGCCACCGATCAAGCTGCGGCTGATTCGCGATACCTCCCTGATCTGCGAGGTCTCCGACGCCAGCAACACCGCTCCGCACCTGCGCCGGGCCCGCGACTTCGACGAGGGCGGCCGAGGTCTGTTGCTCGTCGCCCAGCTCACTCAGGGCTGGGGTACCCGGCACACGACCAACGGCAAGACCATCTGGTGCGCGCAGACCCTTCCCGAGACCGGGCCGCACTGAGACCCGAGCGCACGGGCAGTCACCGGCCGCGCGGCAGAAGGCGTCACGGCAACGGCATCGCGCCCGGTCAAGGGCCGGAGCCGTCCTCCACCTTCTCGAAGAAGAACTCGTGCTTGAGGAAGGAGACGTCGTACTCGTGACCGGGCTGCGGCGGCAGCAATTGGGAGGCCTGGAACAGACGCCACCCGTCGTGCAGTGCGGCAAGACCTGTCGCGTAGGGCGGCTCGTCGCTGTCACCGGTCGTCGGACGGGTCCGGCCGGTCCCGTCGTACCGGGACCAGCCCACCACATGGGAGTCGAGCGCCGACGTCGCGAGATAGAGGACCAGAACGTGCTGCCTCATGCGTGACTCCTCTCCCGGTCCGGCCGGTTGCTGACGCGCGTGACCCAGTACTCGACGTCGAACGAGTCGTCACCGGTCAGGGCCCGCCACAGCAGGACGCGGTTGTAGATCTCCAGTCGGGCCGTGGCCTGCTCGTACCAGGGGAAGTACGTGTTGAGTTCCGCGGTCACCGCAGGGTCGTGCAGGTCGGAGACATCCCACAGACGCACCTGTGGGACCGTCGGGTTCAGGCGGAGCTTGTACATGTAACGGCGGCGCGCGGTGTCGTTGCGGCGGCCGCCGTGCCAGATGCCGTGGTGCACGAGAACCACCGTGCCCGCCGGGCAGGTGAGACGGGTCTGTCCCCTGAGGTTCTGGACGCGGCCGACATCCGTCTCGTTGACCCTGCGCAGATGGCTTCCGGGCACGCTGAGGGTGCCGCCCATCTCGGCGGTCACCTCGTGCGGATAGTACATGAGCTGGATGTCGAAGGCGTCCGGCCGCACGTCGATGATCGCGTCTGCGTGGAGCGGCTGCGCCTGTCCCTCGTGCGGCTCGCGCACGTGAACCGCTTGGTGGTCGACGGTGGGCTCGGGCCCGACCAGGCTCTCGACGGCGCCTGCGACGACCGGCAGGGCGAGCAGCTGGTGGACGAAGGTGCCGGGCGCGAACGCCCCGCCCAGCGGAGTGCCGTAGGACACTTCCGGCAGGCCCTCGGTCAAGGCCGCGATGGCCCGTTCATTGATCTCCTGCGGCACCACCCCGTCCAGGCGCAGGAATCCCTGCGCGACGAAGCGCGCCACCTGAACCGATGTCAGGAGTCGCTTGCTGGTTGACATGCGACGAACGTACGCGCCCGGTCCAGCTCCGTCGTGGGCTGAAATCGTCCAGTGCTGGTAGTTTTCCATCCTCGTGAAGCACGTGACGCTACGACTCGACGAGGCGCCCACCGTGGTCGCCGCCGGCATCGGGGTACACGGTGTCTCCACCTCCCACGACGTCTTCCGGCTGCCCGACCTGTGGCAGCTGCACCTCTACCACTACGAGGGTGCTCTGTCCCTCGGGCAGTCGGTCCACCCCATACGCCCCGGCCACGTCAGCCTGGTGCCGCCGAACACCGAGGTGCACTTTCACTACCGGGGCAGGTCGGAGCACTTCTACGTCCATCTGCGGCTGTACGACGGCGGAACCGCGCGAGTGGTGCCGGTGATGCAGGACGCGGCGGCCGAGAGCACACGCCTGGCCGATCTGCTGCGACACGCCGTCACGGCCATGCCGACCTCTCCCCCGCGAGCCACGGCCGAGGTCTGGACAGCCCTGTGGCGCATCGCCGAGTTGCCGAGGGGCGAGGGGGCCGGGCGCCGCCACCCCTTCGTGGCCGCCGCACAGGCCTACGTCGAGGAACACCTGGCCGGACCGCTGTCCGTGCCGGACGTCGCTCACACCGTCGGAATCTCCCACACACACCTGACGCGCGTGTTCCGTGCCGAAACCGGCCTCACGGTCGTGTCGTACATCCGGCACCGACGCCTTCAACGCGCCCGCCATCTCCTGTTGTCGTCCACCCTTTCCATCACCGCCATCGCCGCGGCCGTGGGCATCGCCGACCTCCAGGCGTTCAACAAGGCCTGCCGCCGTGAACTCGGCGCGAGCCCACGTGACGTACGTGCGCAAGCCCGCGCGGGGCTGGATGCCAGGGATGCCACCGGGGCGGTGCCGGTCAGCCGACCGGGCTGAACGTCCACAGCAGGTTGGTGCTCTGCTGCCACGTCCACTGCTTGGTCACGGACCCTTCGGCGACCAAGCCTCCGCCGTCGAGGACCAGTCCCGTGCTGCGGTTGGCGATCGAGTACCGCCCCTGGCCGCGGTGGACGATCTGCCACTGCTGGGTGTCACCGCCGTCCCAGGCCATCTGCCGGGCCGGGTCGCCGTTGCCGGTGGCGCCCCAGCCGCCGACGACCATGCCGTTGCTGCGGTTGACGAGCCGGTAGCAGCCGTTTCCGAGTTCGACTGCCTGCCACTGGAGATTGGTGCTGTCCACCGCCTCCCACTGCTTCAGGTCCGAGCCGCCGGCGACATGGCCACCGCTGTCCAGCACCAGGTGGTTGGTGACATTGGTCAGGCGGAAGTACTTGTCGGGCCTGAACGTCACCTTCAGGGATCTGACGACGTCATTGTTGCCGGTCACCCGGAGGTCGGGGGTGTTCGAGGTGAACGTTCAGGCGGTGCCGGTGAAGTTGTCGCCGGAGTAGCCCGTCACCTGGTAACCGTCGGGCACCAGGACGGACGAAGCCGTGGCGGGCGCCAGGCCGGCGGCGGACAGCTGGGAGGACGTGTAGCCACCCAACGGCAGGACGGCGCGGGCACCTTCGTAGTCGACGTCCGAGGTCACCGCCGCGGAAACGCTCACGGGCATGCCCTGGACCTGGACCCCAACGCACAGCACGGAGACATCGGCGTTCGGCGCGGTGGCCGGCACGGTGACGTCGATCTGGTCGGTGACGGTGTACGGGAGCGGGACCGAGGGGTTGTTCAGCAGGTAGACGCGGCTGATCGTGTTGTCGATCGCCGGGATCCGCAGTTGGCCGTTCGTGGGGGCCGGTTCATCGGCGCGGAGGGGATCCCGGACTCCGCGACCGCGTAGTCGCCGAGACCGTGGTCCCGCTTGACGCGTTCGTTGACGATGAGACCGGGCTTGCAGGCGCTCAGCCAGTGGTAGAGGTCGACGCCGTCCGCTTCCAGCCACCAGTCCTGCAGGGTGGGGCTGGAAGGCTCGCCGAACCAGTCGCCGTCGAACCACAGCAGCGCCGGGTCGTAGCAGTCCAGCAGTTCCTGAAGCTGCGCCTTCAAGTCGGCTATGTAGGCGGTGCGGGCGGCCTGCGAGGCCATCGTGGTGAGACCGCTTTGGTGACGGTCGGTCTGGGACGGGTGGTTCCAGTCGAGTATCGAGTAGTACAGGCAGAACTTGATCCCACGGCTCTCGCACTCCCTCTTGAGGTCCATGAGGAGGTCGGTCTGGACGCCGTTGTAGTCGTGCAGGTTGTACTGCCTCGTACCGGTGGTGTCGGTGAAGCCCGCGACGTCGGAGTCCCACATCGCGAAGCCCTCGTGGTGCTTGGAGGTGATCACGAGGTACTTCATGCCGGCGTTCTTGGCCAGTTCGGCGATGGCGGCGGCGTTGAACTGGGTCGGGTTGAACTTCTTGGTGACCTGGCTCTGGTAGTCCGCCTTGCTCCACTGCTGGCTGTCGAAAGCCCACTCGCCCTGCCCGAGCTGCGAGTAGGACCCGAAGTGGATGAACATCCCGAACCTGGCCTGGTACCACCAGTCCATCTTCGAGGGGACGGCGTACGCCTCGGCGGTGGAGGGCCACAGGATCTGCGGCAGACCGAAGGCCGCCACACCCCCGGCAAGGGCGGCGCCCTTCATCAGAGAGCGTCTGCTGAGGGAGGCAGGGGACATGGTGCGGCTCCATGGGTCGAGAGGGTTTGACAGGGCGAGCACGCAGGGAGGAGACATCGGATGGATTTACAGGAGACCGACGATGACTGCGTTCATAGCAGGGGTGAGATTGACTCAAATCGGGCATGTACAGGGAGTTTGGGTCGCACATGAGTCCCGAAGCGCCCAACCCCCCGCCAAGTGAAGCCCTAGACATAGGATCTCTTGGATCGAGACGACCGAGTTCATCACCCCCCAGGTCGACACCGGCCGAACGCGCCATCCGTGGCGTCGTCGCGCACTGGAAAGAGCCGGGTCAAGCCATGGTAGGGCCGAATTTCAGACAAGATTCATCCGGCAACGGCACATGAAAGCTTCAGGAAAAGCAAAGGAACATCCCTGATTCCATCGCCGCCTTGTTGTCGTGACCCCGACATCCATACGGTCTGCGCGATCACGGTGCACACCCCGCACCGAGGTCGTACCGCGCACCCCCCACAGCCCTTCCCGGTCACCCATTATGCGAAGGACGCACGTTGCGCAGAACCGTTTCTCTCACCGCCGTGGCCACGCTCGCCACGGCCGCCCTCGCCCTGGCCGCCCCGCTCGGTCAGGCAGCCCAGGCCACCACCTCCCCGTCCCACGGCGTCACCGTCGCCCACGCCTGCGCCAACCCGACGAAGAAGGGCGAGATGGCCTGTAACGCCCTTCAGGTCACCGCCGGCACCCCGAAATCGGCGCACGCCGAAAGTGACCTGACGGCCGCCGCCGCACCCTCCGGCTACGGCCCCGCCTCGCTGCAGTCGGCGTACAACCTGCCCTCCGCGAGCGGAGGTTCGGGGCAGACGGTGGCCATCGTCGACGCCTACGACGACCCCAACGCCGAGTCCGACCTCGCCACCTACCGCTCCCAGTACGGCCTGTCCGCCTGCACCGCCGCCAACGGCTGCTTCACGAAGGTCGGCCAGAGCGGCGGCACCAGCTACCCGCGCGGCGACTCCGGCTGGGCCGAGGAGATATCCCTCGACCTCGACATGGTCAGCGCGGCCTGCCCGAACTGCAAGATCCTGCTGGTGGAGGCCAGTTCGGCGTCCATGACCAACCTCGGCACGGCCGTCAACACCGCCGTGCGGCTGGGCGCGAAGTTCGTCTCCAACAGCTACGGCGGCTCCGAGTCCTCCAGTGACTCGACGTACGACTCCAGCTACTTCAACCACCCAGGTGTAGCCATCACCGTCTCCTCCGGCGACAACGGCTACGGGGTGGAGTACCCGGCCGCGTCCAAGTACGTGACGGCGGTGGGCGGTACGTCCCTGAAGACCGCGTCGAACTCCCGCGGCTGGACCGACACGGTGTGGAGCGGTGCGGGCTCCGGCTGCTCCACGTACGACGCCAAGCCCACCTGGCAGAAGGACACCGGCTGCGCCAACCGCACGGTTGCGGACGTGTCCGCGGTCGCCGACCCGAACACCGGTGTCGCGGTCTACGACAGCTACCGCTCGGCCACCGGCTGGATGGTCTTCGGCGGCACCAGCGCCTCCTCCCCGCTGATCGCCGCGACCTACGCGCTGGGCGGCGCCCCGTCCGCCGGTTCGTACCCCGCCTCCTTCCCGTACGCGCACACCTCGGCGCTGTACGACGTCACGAGCGGCTCCAACGGCAGCTGCGGCGGCTCCTACCTGTGCACCGGCACCACCGGGTACGACGGCCCGTCCGGACTCGGCGTCCCGAACGGGACGGCCGCGTTCACCGGCTGAACATGATGTAGACCGGTCGGAGCCGGCGGCGACGCCGGCTCCGGCTCACCCCCAAGTCGTCACCGGCACGAACGAACTGTCCTGCCGGGAACGTCCTGACGCTCCTCTGGCACGTGCCCTGGCTGTTGCCCGGTTGAGTGCGCCGCGGGGAGCCGTCAGGGTGGCGCAGGGCCGTGGCGATGCGCAGTTCCGGGCGTGCCGAGGCGATCAGGTCGGCTACCGCGTCCTGGGCTTAGATCTCCACCGCGCCGAAGGGTCGGCGATCTTCAGGATCGCCGCGCGCGTCCCGTCGTCGCGGCGTCCCGCCGGTCGAGCAGGTCCCTCTCGCGCGTACGGTCGCCAGGGGAAGTTCTCCACGGATGCGACACCCTCGACGGGCCGCACGACGTCGTTGATGAAGCCCAGAAGATCTTGAGGCTGAGGCACACCACCTCCGCGAACAGGTCGAAGCCGCCGGCCGTCAGGACCGTGTACACGACTTCGTCGTGCCGGGACCGTTCGTCGGCGACCTTCCGGGAATCGCCGTCGATGCGCAGGCCCAGGAGTGCCATCGTCTGCCGGCCCATGGTCATGGGGTCGGTCACTCCGACGACCTGGACCGCCTTGGCGTCGATCAGCCGCTGCAGCCGGAGCCTCGCGGCCGAGGGTGACAACCCCACCTTCGGACCCAGGTCGGCGTACGGGATCCGGCCGTGGACCTGCAGCTCCCGCAGGATGGCCCGGTCGATGTCGTCCATGCAGTGTTGCGTCGAGCATGTGTTCCGCCGAGCGGCTTGAGGGGTCGTTTGCCGCGAACACGTTGGTCAGATGGACGCTGCCGTCCGTCGCACCCACGTCGAGCGGCTTCCTCGCGCAGCAGGAGCCGCGCCCGACCTGAGGACAGCACCAAACATGGCTCCGCGGCCCGGCCGGATCAGGTCCTGGTGGAGCCGCACCGGATCATCCCCGGCCGCCACGGCTCGCACGCGGCTGTGAGTCACAACCCCGCCGCGTACGGGCGCACAGTCCGCCCTCATCAAATCCTCAGGGTTCCTCGGGAAGTCTCCAGGGCCGACGTGGAGTCGACCTGTGGAGGGGCACGGATCGTGCATTCGTTTGTGTACGAATGGAGCACATACGGTGGGGAGCGGCCGTGGTGAAGGCCGGTGGCCGGGGGCGACGTGCGGCACGCGCCCGCCGGATGGCCTCCTCGGTGTGGCTTCCCTCGACGGCAGGGCTGCTGTCGTTGCCGACCGTCGCCGGAAGCGCGGCTGTTCGCGGATGGCGTCTCCCGGCCGTTCCATGCGTGTTCCCGCATGGTCATTCCCCGGTTCCGTTCCTACCGCTCCGACGTAGACCAGCCTTTCCGGGGATGTCTGGTCGCTGCTTCGGCGGTCCTGCGGGACTTGGTTCACGAACCGGACTCTCGTCGAATCTTCGCCCCACGATGTATTCGCCGACTTTCTACCGTATGGGTTTGCCATGGAGCTGGAGTTTCGTCATCTGAGGATGATCCGGGCCATCGGTGATGCCGGAAGCGTGACCAAAGCGGCGGACCGTCTGGGACTCGCGCAATCGGCGCTCTCCAGCCAGCTGAAACGGATCGAAGCCGCCGTGGGCGGGAAGCTCTTCGAGCGGGGCCGGGAAGGCGTACAGCCGACCCCGCTGGGCGTTCTGGTGCTGGAGCGGAGCCGAGTTCTGCTGCCTGCGATGCGTCAACTGCAGGAGGATGCCCTGCGATTCGCGACCGCGGCGCGCGAGGACAGCGAACTGCATGTGGGGGCGACCCAGGGCCCATTGCTGGGCGCGCTGGTCGACCGACTGGCGACAGCTCGGCCCGAGCTGGCGGTGAGCACTCAATCGTCCATGTCAGCCTCAGAGCTGGTGACCCGGGTGGTCGACGGTCGGTTGGACGTCGCCCTGACCGGGTACTGCGGGCACCGCAATGCGACGGGCGACGAACGGCTGGAATGGCGGGAGATCGCCGTCGACCCGGTGTTCGCGCTGCTCAACGAGGAGCATCCGCTGGCAGGTGAGCGGGAGTTGAGGCTCGAAGAGCTCGCTGACGAGCGCTGGGCACTGCCGCCCGGCGAGAGCTGCTTCGGAGAGTGTTTCGCGGCCGCCTGCGTCCGCGCGGGCTTCCTGCCCCGGTCGGTGTACGAGGCCGATGCTGCCTCCTGCCTTCACCTCGTCCTCTCGAACCGGGCCGCCGCCCTGTGCCGGGCGACGTTCTCGCCGCCCGCCGGCACCGTGGCCGTTCCGCTGGCACCACCGCTGTTGAGCTGGCGTCAGCTGATCTGCTGGCGTCCGCCTACGCCGGCGCACCTGGCGGACGAGTTGGTCTGCTACGCCAGAGCGGCACACGCGGAGGCGGCGGCCCGCAATCCGGTGTACGCGGCATGGCTGCGACGACAGGAGGAAACAGCTGTACGGCTCGGGGTACGCGGCGCTCCGCTCTCGGCGGACCGCTGACCCCGTCCGGGCCCGGCCGACCCCGACCCGCTCAGCACCCGCGGACGCGACACCCTGACCGGCCCTCCTCCTCCCGTGTTACAGCCAGGTCCATAGCGCCGACAGAGGGGTCTTTTGACATGTCCCGGACGCTTTCCATCCTGGCTACGGTTCCGGCAACCCCCACTCGAAGGAGATCCCGATGTTCCGACGTCACACGGCGGTTGCCGCCGGCTCCCTGGCCATCGCCGCGCTGGTCGCCACGGTCGCACCGGCGGGCGCCAGCACGAACGAGACCGCGGTCGCCAGGGCCATGACGGCCCATCAAGAGGGTGCGGCCCCGGTACCCGCCGCCCTGCTCCCGGCGCTCCGGCGCGACCTCGGCCTCACTCCGCAGGCCGCCGCGACCCGCCTGGCCGGTGAAGCCCGGGCCGCCGCGACGCAGGAAGCACTCAAGCGGACGCTCGGCGACCGCTGGGCCGGCGCCTGGCTCAGCGACTCCGACACCACCCTGACGGTCGCCACCACCGACCCCGCCGCCGCCCGGACCATAGTCGCGGGCGGTGGCCGAGCCCGGGTCGTCCGGAACTCCCTCGCCGCGCTCGACCGGGCCAAGGCCACGCTCGACAGGGCGGCCCGCACCGCCACCCCGAAGAACACGCCGCTGTGGTACGTCGACCAAGCGGCCAACACCGTCGTCGTCCAGTCCACCGACACCGAACGCACCAAGGACTTCCTCGCCAGGTCCGGAGTGGACCACGTCCTCGTCCGGGTCGTCCGCGCGTCGGACGCCCCCCGGCCGCTGGCCGACCTCCGCGGCGGTGACGCCTACTTCATCAACAGCGCCGCCCGCTGCTCGATCGGCTTCCCGGTCACCCAGAACGGCCAGCCCGGCTTCGTCAGCGCCGGCCACTGCGGACAAGCGGGCTCCAGCGCCGCGGCTCCGGACGGCACCTCCATAGGAACCTTCCAGGGCTCGACCTTCCCCGGCAACGACTACTCGTGGGTGCAGGCCGATTCGAGCTGGACGGCCCAGCCCCAGGTCAACAACTACGCCGGCGGCACGGTGACGGTCTCCGGCTCCGCCGTCGCCCCCATCGGCTCCTCGGTCTGCCGTTCCGGTTCCACCACAGGCTGGCACTGCGGCAGGGTCCGGGAGTTCAACGCCACCGTCAACTACGCGCAGGGCAGCGTGTTCGGCCTCACCCGTACCAGCGTGTGCGCCGAGCCCGGCGACTCCGGCGGCTCGTTCATCTCCGGCAACCAGGCCCAGGGCGTCACCTCCGGCGGCTCCGGCAACTGCACCGTCGGCGGAACCACCTACTTCCAGCCCGTCAACCCGATCCTCCAGGCCTACGGCCTGACCCTGGCCACCGGTTGATCCAGGACCGGCTGATACTCCAGCAGGAATTCTCCGTCTGACCTGCGGGTTTCTCAGTCGTCAGGGCTAAGGGCCGCGAAGCGGTCAGGGGCGGCCTTCTGCAGGCCGCCCCTCGATCGGGCCACAGCGTCGCAGGAGTGACAGCGGCATGCGACCGCTTGGTGTGGTCGGCGCCGGTTGACCAGCTCAGGGCGTGGTGTCGTCCTCGGCAGCCACGAAGGTGAGGCGGCCGGGGACGACAAGCTGCCAGGAGCCGCCGAACCTCCGCAACTATGAACTCGATTGCACCGGCTGCCCAACGGCATACAGGAGTCCCGGCAGAAAGGCCGGGCGGCTCTTCCCGTGCTGCCTGCCCTTCACGGGGTTCGGCGCCGCACGACTGCGACGGTCTCCCGCGAGACGGTCGCAAGGGCCACCAACGGCAGGAGCAGGTAGAAGACGAAGAGCTTGCGGAGGTCGTCGAGGAAGTACCAGATCGACGCGGTGGCACTGAACCAGAACGCGACCAGTGAGCCGGCGCCGCTCTGCCGGCTGCGTACCGCGCTGACGAGGCATCAGAGAGCGGTCAACGCCAGCAGGGCAAAGACGGCGACGTACGAGTGACTCCAGCCGAACTCGGCGCGCCGCAGTTGGGAGTTGACCGCCACGGCCTCGGCCTGTGAGGAGAGCAGCTTGACGGCCACGATGCGACGCAGCTGCCGGTCCACCCCACGATGGACCGTTCCCATGCCACCCTGCCCGAGCTTCTCGACCAGCTCGTAGCGGCCGCTGAGGACTATTTCGCGCCCCGCACACGCCTCCCCTGAATTCGGACCGCGGAGTGGCTTACGGCGCGACATCGACGGACCGACCGCGGCGCGGTGACGGACAAGCAGCCGCGCTCCGGAGGAAGCGGATCTTCCTCCCTCGTCGCGCGTCCTCACGGCCGAGGTCATGCATCAGCTGGGCGACCGTGCAGCGGGCCACCGATACGCCTTCGCGATACCGCTGTCGCGAGACCTTCCGCACTCGGTAGACGTCGAATCTGTCCGTGTGGACGCGGCTGATCTGCGTCTTCGACTCCGCGTAGCGTGACCGGTCTCGGGCCCGGGAGTCGGTCCGCAGGGTGTCGGCTGTCCGCCGGTCATGCCGCTTCGGTCGTGGAGAGCCAGCCGAACGCGGTGATCTCCGCGGACGCGGTCCTGAGGTCCTTGGCATTGTCCACGCCGCGCCAGTAGCCGTTGATGCGGTAGGCCGTCAGCCGGTCCTGCTGTGCCAGGGCGGGGAAGGTGGTGTCCTCGTGGTCTCCGAGATCCGGCAGCAGGTCGGTGATCTCGGGCTCGAAGAGATAGACACCGGCGTTGATCCAGTGCGGCAGCACCGGCGCCTCGGCGAACCGGGTGACCCGGTCGCCGCTCAACTCCACGACGCCGTAGGGCGACTTGAGTGGGGTGACCGCCACCGTGGCCGATGCGCAGCGCACCACGTGGCTGCCCGCCAGGTCGCGCAGTGAGAAACGGGTCAGGATGTCACCGTTCAGGCCCACCCAGCGCTCTTCAGGGTAGGGCAGCTGACGCGCCGCGTGCTTGAGGCCGCCGCCGCGTCCGAGGGGTTCGTCCTCCACGGCGATGCAGACGCGCAACGGCAGCCGGTTGGCAGCGACATACGCCTTGAGGACCTCGGCGAGATAGCCGCAGGAGATGACGACTTCCTCTATGCCTTCAGCCGCCAGCCAGTGTGCCTGGTGTTGGAGGATGGGCCGGCCGGCGACCTCGACGAGTACCTTGGGGAGGCGGTCGGTGTACGGCCGCAGACGGCTGGCCTGGCCGCCGGCGAGGATCACGGCCTGACGGACCAGTACGGTCCCGGAGTCGGCCGCGACGGATTCGGGGCTGCTGGACATGGTGAACGTCCTCCTGAACAGGGTGAACGGGGTGGATCAGGCTCCGCGCAGCGGGCCGATGGGACGGGTGGAGACGGCGAAGCCGGCGAAGTCGACGTACTGACCGCGGGGGGTGGCCCAACTGGGGTCGGAGCCACCGAAGAAGGTGGAGAAGAAGATCCCGTCGATGCCGAGCCGGCCTGCGCTGCGGAACTCCA
This sequence comes from Streptomyces sp. NPDC001351, assembly GCF_042896045.1. Lineage (NCBI taxonomy): Bacteria > Bacillati > Actinomycetota > Actinomycetes > Kitasatosporales > Streptomycetaceae > Streptomyces > Streptomyces sp. NPDC001351. The sequence goes on from NZ_JBIAWS010000003.1 coordinate 160,064, forward strand.
GGCCGCCGGAGTGCAGCGCCTTCCTGCCGTCGATGCTCACGTCGATCGTGCCGTCGGAGCGGCTCGGGGTGTTGAGCCGGACGGCCTGCTCCACACACGCCCAGCGGCCTGTGGGCCAGCGCCACGCGCCTCGGCCCAGCGACGTACCGTGTTCCACCGAGGTGGGCAGGTAGGCGTACACCTCGGCGTCACCGCCGCGGCGCCACATGTACCGGGTGGACAGCCCGTCCTCGCCGTTGGGGATACGTCGGCCGCTGGTGACGGTGCCGCCGTACAGACCGGGCAGTTTGCCGCCCTTGACGAAGTCGAACCCGCGCGGGAACCGCACGTAGTAGCGCAGATACAGCATGTCGGTGGGCCCGGCTGTCAAAGGCAGGTACAGCTGTGCCCCGCCCTCCGGCCGGTCGAACTCTCGGGACACGGTGGGACTGGCCGACCCGGCCGGGTACTCCACCCGTACCACGCGTCCCAGGCGGCTGTCAGGCCGTGGCAGGAACACCGCTCGCGACAGCCCGAACGAACCCCGCTCCGCGGGCCGCACCTGGGACCCGAAGAACTGCCGCACGCCGGCCATGTCGTCGCTGAGCCTGATGTCGGCCGGAGGGCTCGGCGGTACGTTGCGCCCGCGGTGCTCGGGGGTGTCGTCACCGGCGGCGAACGAAACCAGGAAGGTGACGAGCAGGGCGAGCGCCGCTGCCCCGCCGGAGACGATGAGCCGCCTCGCATGCATGAACGCGCTCCTTTTCTTTTCTTGCCGTCACGCGGTATTGCGTACGTGGCGCGGGACTTGAGGCCGGGGAGTGTGGCGATGGCGCACCTGGTGGACGGTCTGCAGCGCGATCGCCGTGAGGAGGGCGAGAATGGCCGCGCCGCCGAGCCAGGGGAACGGCGGCAGAGTGACCACCGTGCGGCCGTGGCTCAGGATTCGGCCTGCGCCACCCAGGGCGAGCGGAGCGCGTATTCGGGAGTCGGTGATGTCGATGACGGCACCCCGGTCGGCTTCGATGCCCTTGCGCTCGGCCAGGACGTCCAACGCTGTCCCGGTCGCCCGGACTCCTGGGGTGAGGTGTATGCCCCGGTGGGCTCCGGTGACGGTCACTTTGTCGAGGAGGGCCGGCGCTGCCAGGTCGATGGCCGTGCTCGCCCCCGACACATGGCCATCTGTGACCCGCAGCCCCGGTGAGGCGGACGTCAGACCCTTCCCGGAGGCGTTGGTCACCCGCACCCCGGTCAGTGACACATCGGTGGTGGTGGAGCCGGCCGTCATCCCGGTCCTGCAGTCGTCGATCCTCACGTCGTGCACGACCGCATGCCGGGCCTTGCCGTTCAAGGAGATTCCGGTGAGGCCGTTCTCGATCCGCGTCCCGGTGACGGTCGCCTTGGGCCCGGAGATCGCAATGCCGCGCTGGAAGCCGCTCACCGTGCCGCCGGTGACGGTGGCCGATTCGATGTCCTCGTCCAACGAGATCCCGGTGCGGCTGCCGGTCAGGCGGGGCGCCTTGACGACCGCCCTGCTGCCGGGGCCGGTGACGGCCACCGCGACCTGCGTGCCTTGCACGGCCGCGCCGGTGATGGTGCACTCCGCGCAGGACTGCAGCCGTATGCCACCTCCTCGGTCGGAACGGGACTGGATGCCGTTGAGGACGAGGCCGTTCTGCGGGGTCGCCCGGATTCCGATGCCCGAGCTGTCCTGGGTGGTGATGCCGGACAGGGTTCGGTTCGCGGTGCCGCCGACGACGACGCCGTTGCGGCCGCTGGACCGCGAGGTGAGCCCGGCAACGGAGGTGCCGGTGTCGCCGCTCAGCACGACCCCGTCCTGCAGGGAGTGTTCGACCGTGACGTTGTTCAGACGGACACCGGTGGAACCCTCCAGCCGCAGGCCGGTGCGGTTGCCTTCGAACCTGGCGCCGACGGCGGATCCAGCACTGCCCTTCCCCCAGGTGACACCGGAGAAGCGCGATGAGGCCCGACCAGTGAGCCCGAAACCGGAAATGGTGCTGTCGGTGATGTCGAGCCGGCCTCCGGATCCCATGGAGATGTACGGCCGCACCATGGTGCCGCCGGAGGGGCCGGTGGCGGCCAGGGTGGTGTCGCGGATGTCGAGCGTCGCCCTGCTGCCCCGTATCCATGTCGCCGAGGCCGTGGAGTCGCCAGTGGTGAACAGCACCTTCTTGGTCACCGCTCCGATCCGCAGGCCGGACCCCGGGCTGAGCAGAACGGCGGCCCTGATCTGTACAACGGAGAGGTCGTCGCCATGCCGGTCGATCCACTCCGACCCCGTGTTGGTGACCAGCCAGCTCAGGGGGACAGCGCCGGCCCCGGAAATACGGCGGGACTCCAGCACGCCGTGGCGCACCAGATCCACCATCCCCGGGCGGATCACCAGGAGCCGGTCAGGTTGCCCGGTTCGCTGCCAGGCGGCGAGATCCGACGCCGCGGGATCGGACGCCTGTGCCGGGGACGCCGCACCGAAGACCGCCGCCAAGGCGGTGAACACCGTCACGGCCGTGTACCCGCTGCTGAACACGCGGCTCACGCGCCTGCCTCGCTCTCCATGGCCAGGGGCCGACTGTTTCCGGTGCGTACGACGACGCCGTTCTCCACGGAGACCTGACGGGTGAGCCAGCGCTGCTTGCGGATCGTGGCCAGGGCACACAGCTTGACCACGGCCATCACGAACGACAGGAGGACGAAGCCGGGGACCAGGAAGAACGAGGACGGCTTGCGGACCAGATGGGGAAGGATCTTCATGGCCCGGCTGATCCACCACCACGCGGCCAGGCAGGCGACGAAGAACCAGTCCTGGCGGACCACCGCGAGCGTCATGAACACCGGGGCGAACAGCAGCGTGAAACTGCTGACCGCTTTGTCGATCAGGGTGAAAGCGAGGAACGGGTGGCGCCAGACCCAGCGCCGCGACAGCGCCCGCAGATCCGACCGCCAGGTGTTGCGCGCCCAGCGCAAACGCTGCTTGAGGAAGATCCGCAGGGTGCCCGGGAACGTCGACCAGACCCGCGCGGAGCGCTGCATGAAGGCCAGGTGCCCCCGCTCCAGGATCAGCGTGGTCAGCCGCTTGTCGTCACCGGACATACACGGCACGCCCATGAAGGTCTCGGCCATGAAGTCGTCGGATATCTCCAGCAGCAACTCCCGGCGGTAGACGGCCGTGCGCCCCGACAGGCAGGACACGGCCCGGCCCATCACGCTCTGCGCGGCGTTCTCGTCGAAGTACCGGTAGTCCAGGTACATGTCGTTGACCCGCTGGAGGAAACCCTTGGGGTTGTAGACGTTCTGGCGGGTGCCCACCCCGCCGATCCTCGGGTCGGCGAAGGGCTTGCATGCCTCGGCCGCCACGTCATCCGCCCAGATGGTGTCGGAGTCGACAAGGGCGACCAGGTCCGTACGGGCCGCCTCCCAGCCGCGCACCAGTGCGTCCCGCTTTCCGGGCACGTCGGTGATGACGACGCTCACCGGGTACCGGAAGGCGATGTCCTGGCACGCCCGGTCGGTCGCATCGATGACGAGGATGACCTCCTCCACATCGTTGGCCAGCCAGGACTCGATCGCCCGGGCGAAGATCACCGGATCTTCCTGGTAGACCGGGACGACGACGCTCATCGGAAGCCGGAAGTCGTTCTGGACCGGCTTGTACAGCGCGGCCGGTGCTCGACGTACCAGCCAGCAGCTCCAGCGCACCAGGCCGAGGACGCCCAGCGGCAGGTAGACGAGGTAGTACCGGAGATTCACCAGGGTGCCGTCGAAAAGTCCGTTCATGGGGCCTGTTCTCGTGGGTTCCGTACAGATGACGGGCAGCGCCGGCCACGGGTATGGGGCCGCAGCGAGCGCTCAGCGGGACGGGCGGGAAGCCGGGGCCCGAATGGGCAGGCGAGGGGGGCCTGGGGGGACCACACCCGGGCCCCGGCAGTCTTGGGAAGGCGGCGAGCTACGCGGCGTTCGGGCTCAGCGCACCGGCCTGTCCGCCGGCCTCCCGGGCCATCTGGTCATTGACCTCGATCACTGCCCTGAGCAGCGGCATGCGCAGACCGACGGACTCGGCCACGCCCAGGAAGCCCTGGGTGTCCTTGGGCAGACACACCCCGCCGTACGGGGCACCGCCGCGGATTCCGTACAGAGGGTTGATGGAGCCTTCCGCGGAGCGGGCCACGGTCTGGGCGATGGGGTCCAGCTCCAGGCCCAGTTCCCTGCTCACCCGCCACATCTCGTTCCAGAAACTGATCTTCGTGGCGTTGTAGATGTTGTGGGCGCACTTGATCAGTTCGGCCTCTGCCGGATTGGCGAAGAGGCGGATGTCACCGCCGAACGGCCGGAGCAGCTCACCGAGCCGTTCCCGGGTCCGGGCGCTGCGGGACGCCACCACCGTCATCCAGGGATGCCGGAAGTCCTCCACTGCCGAGGCGGCACGCAGGAACTCCGGGTTGCTCGCGACCGTGAACCCCTCACCCGGGTTCTTGCCCGAGTACTCCTGCAGCGTCGGCTCCACGAACCCCTCCGCCGTGCCCGGCGGAACCGTCGACCGCACCACCACTACATGGGACTCGATGGCCTTTCGCAGCGCCCTGCCGACAGAAGCCGCACCCGATTCGAAGGCCGACATGTCATAGGTGTGACCCACGTTGGGCGTCGGCAGCGTGAGGAAGATGAAGGAGCTCGGCTCGGCCATCAGGTCGAGGTCACTGTGCGCGTCAAGGCCCTGCGAGCGCAATGCCTCCAGCCGCTGCTCGTCGACGTCGATGAACGTCACCTTGTGACCGGCGTGGAGGAACCCTTTTCCCGTAGCGGTCCCCACGACACCAGAACCGACGATGAAGATACGTGCCATATGAAGTGGACTCCTGTGCTGTGTTGCGAAGACGAAGACACATGTCTGCTCGGAATGAGCGTCATATCCCGCCTCGGTCAGGCCGTTCCGGCCGGAGGTCAGGAGATGGACGTTGCGGTACCGCCCGTACTGCTCGCGGAATCCTTCGGCCGACGTCGGCGGCTCGCGAAGTCGTCAGCGAGCGACAGCCCGTCGGCCGCAGCGGGCGGCGCACGCACTGCTTCCGCGTCCACGACGCCTGTTGCCTGCTCTCCGACGACGCGGTCGGTACGGTCCGGTGCTCCCCCGGACAGAAACGCCCGCCTCAACTCTTCACCGCCTCTCCTCAACTCTCCGGCGATGCTGGAGACTTGCTGAGTGATGATGAGGATTTGATGAGAGACTTCCGGCCATTCGCGGCGTGGCTATCCTGGCCGCGTGCGACTACTGGTAGTTGAGGACGACCCTGATCTGCGATTCGCCATCGCCGCGGCACTGCGCGGCGCCGGATTGGCGGTCGACGTCGCTGCGGACCTTCCCGCCGCTGACGAGGCGCTCTTCGTGACCCGGTACGACTGCGTGATCTTCGACCGGATGCTGCCCGCCGGCGATGCCCTCGGATTTGTCGGCGACCTGCGCCGCAGCGGACAGACGGTGCCGATACTGTTTCTCACCGGCAGGGACTCCGTCACAGACCGGGTCGACGGCTTTGCCGGGGGCGGCGACGACTACCTCGTCAAACCTTTCGCACTGCCCGAACTCGTGGCCCGCGTTCACGCCCTGTGCCGCCGCACCGGACAACTCCGGCCTCCCGTGCATGTGCTGGGCGACCTCGAGATCGACACCGCGCGGCGTCAGGTCCGTCGCGCCGGCGTGCGGCTCATGCTCACCGGCAAGGAGTTCGCCGTCCTGGAAATCCTCGCGGCCCACGCCGACCAGGCCGTGCAGCGGACCGTCCTGATCGAGAAATGCTGGGACGAGATGGCCGAACCGAACTCCAACGTCGTCGAGGTCCTGGTCTCCCAACTGCGCCGCAAACTGGGCGATCCACCGCTGATCCACACCGTCCGCGGCGTGGGCTACCGGCTCGAGGCAGCAGACCCGGCCGGATGACCGCCACCACCCGGATCCGCAGGCTGCGGTGGTGGCTCACCACCGTCTTCGCCCTCACCAGCGCGATCGGCCTGGTCAGCCTGACCCTCTTCGCGATCCACAACACCGACACCGCCTGGCGCGCCGGCACCGACGACGACCTCAGCGTGCAGACGGCCGAGGTCATCTCCGTGATCGGGTTCCGCGACCCCACCCGGCCCGACCTCGGCGACCTGGTCGACGGGTTCGACGCCTCCTGCCCACAGGTGACGGTGTTCTCCCGGGCAGGCGCCAAACTCGCCGTCACGCGCGCCGCGGGCGTCCACTGCTCCCGTGTGCGGGAGGCGGACCTGCGGGCCGTCGCCGTCGCCGCAATCAAGGACGGTGACTCCGCACAGGCTGACGGGCAGACCGAAGACGGCCATCATGTACGCCTGCGCGCCGAGGCCTTCCCCGGCCTCGACGGTGACGAGCCCGTCGGCACGGTCGTGGCCGCAGCCGACACCACCACCGACGAAGCCGAACACCGCAGGTTCTCATTCCTGCTCAGCGTCGGCTGCGCCCTGCTCGTTCTTCTGTCCGCACCCATCGGCCACCTGCTGTCCGGCCGGGCCACCCGGCCCGCACTCACCGCTCTCCAGCAGCAGGAGGCCTTCCTCGCCGAGGCCGCCCACGACCTGCGTACCCCGGCCGCCTCCCTGCGCACCCTCGCCGAGATCGCCCTTCATCAGGACGGCGAGGACCGCGACGTCGCCCTGCGCCGAACTGTCCGGCTGGCGACCCGCATGGGCGACCTCCTCGACGCCCTCCTCACCCGCGCCCGGCTCGAGGCCGGCGTCGCCCAAGTGTGCCGCGAACCCTTGCGCCTCGACCAACTGGTCGAGGCCGTCGTCGACGACACCCCTGCCGACGGGCACCAGATCACGGTCCGGGCCGAAGAGACGGTGGTGGTCGGCGACCCCGAGCTCCTGCAGCGGGCCGTCGTCAACTTGCTCGGCAACGCGCTCACCCACGGACACGTCCCCAGCCGACCCGCCGAGGTCGAGATCACCGTCACTGCCGACGGCACACTCACCCTCGACGACGCAGGCCCCGGCATCCCGCCCGGACTTGCAGACTCGCTCTTCAAGCGTTACCACAGCGGCAGTGGCTCCACCGGTCTCGGCCTGTCCATAGCCTCCTGGATCGCCCACGCCCACGGCGGCACCCTGACCTCCGGCCCCAGCCCCCTCGGCGGCGCCCGATTCACCCTCCGGATCCCGGCACGCCAACGGCCGAAGCCGGGCCGGCTGTGACAGACACGCAGCAGTCGCCTGCAGCCTCAAGCGGCGAGCGGGCCGGCCTGTGACCGCGCCTTGTGTGAACGATTCCCGGGCCCCGTTCGTGCTGGTCCACTGCGGGGGCTGCTTCCCGTCGCGGTCGGCCACCGGCAGCGCGGGGCATCGATCCGGGTGGAGCTGCCCGGCACGGCGACCCCAGCCGATGTCAACGTCGCCGTGTCCGGTCAGTGGCTGGGGGTGATGGTGCGGGACACCAGCGTGCCCACCACCAACCCGGACAACCGAAACGGCCCGCCGAAAGAACCGACGGACCGTCACGAAAGTTCGAGGCTGGATCAAACACGCAGGCTCATCCAGTGCTGCCGGCAGCAATGACGTTCACGTAGCCCATCATTCCGTTGTCCTCGTGTCCAGTGATGTGGCAGTGAAACATCCATATCCCGGTGAAGTCCGTAAAACGAATTCGGATCACTACTTTGCCGGCTTTTCCATTGACTGCGTGGGGAACGCTCACGGTGTCCGTGTAGTCGGCGGGAGGCTGGGCGACGCCGTTCACACTGAGGACCTGGAACGGTGCGATATGGAGATGGAACGGATGATCGTGGCCACTCGTGTTGGTGAGCGTCCATTCTTCGACCGTTCCGAGTGTGGCCGGTTTCTTGAAGGTCGGCTTCTTCATGTCGAACAACTTGCCGTTGATCCAGAAGTTGTTGCCGCCGTCGTCACTCAGGGCCACGCTTCGGGATTGGGCGATGGGTTCTCCGGACAGATCGGGTTCGGATCCGGGAAGTGGTCCGGCGATCCGGGGCGAGGTGGCCATGCCCGACGGTCCTCCGGTGGTAGCCGGCCCCGCGCTCCCGCTGCCCTGTTGGACATTGACCTTCATGAGGGTGGTGTCGGGGTAGGAGTCGCCGTCGCCTTCCGTCCCGGTCTCGTGGGCGAGGGTTCTGAGCCAGGTTGATCCGCGGGCTCCGGCGGTCACCAGGACGTCGAAGCGTCTGCCGGGCGGAACCAGAAGGTGGGTCGCCCGGGTCGGCGCCGCGGAGGGGATCCCGTCCTGGTTGATGACGGTGAAGCTGCCGCCGTCGATTCGGAGGTCGTAGACGATGGCGTAGCCTTCATTGGCGATACGCCACAACTGGGTTTCGCCGGCTTTCACGTTCAGCGTGGGCCGGTACTGACCGTTGACCAGGCGGACCGTCGGCGATGCGGGCTCCAGGACCCCGTCCGGGTAGACGATCGAGCTGGATCCGCTGATCTGGGCGTCCTTGAGTGCCAGGGTGTGAGCGGTGATCCCGCGGTAGGCCGGCGGCAACGACTGGCGACTGTCCCCGACGATGATTGTTCCCGACAGCCCCGCCCCGATCTGGCTCTCGGTTCCATTGCAGCGAGCCTTCGCTGAGGCAGAGGACATCTCCGTCCCCGGCATCGACTCGCCGTCCCTGGAACACATTTCATGGTCGTGGTACCAGTACGTCCCGGGTGCCTGGTTTGCGGGAATGTCGAGATGGTAGGTCAGAGTCTGACCAGGCTGAGCGGACAGCATGATGTTGTCCGCGCTTCCCTTCGGGGACAGGTGCATCCCGTGGAAGTGCAAGTTGGTTGCCGTGCCAAGTTTGTTGGTCAGTTTCAAGGTGACACGCTGGCCGGGAACCACATGAAGGGTCGGCCCGACGAGGCTTCCGTTGTAGGTCTCCGCGAGCACCTTCTTGCCCGAGATCATCACCTCTCTCTCAACCGCCGTCAGTTCAACCGTCAAATCCTCGGGGGTTGCCCTGTTGAGTTCGGGCGGTTCCACCAGCGCAGCGCCGGAAACCATGCCAGCCGCCTGCTTTTCGGTAGTCGGAAGTGGCTTTCCAGTAGCCGCCGAGTTTGGCCCGCTAGCCGCCGAGTTCGGTTTTGCACTCACGCGACCTGGAAGGCAGGAAAACAGGAGAGCGGCCCCGGCAGCGAGAACTCCGAGGCGGGCGATGCGTGATCGACTCGCGGTCGAGCGTGCGGTCAACAAACTATTCCTCTCTGGGCGCAAATGCTGAATGGGGAGTAAAAACTCCAAGACGGACCACCTGGTCCACGCCACGCCCCGGGGCCGGGGCGGCCAATGCGCGGGGGATGACTCGGCCACCCTGGGGACGTCCCCACGTCCCCACGTCCCCTCGGGGCCGGGTCAGTCTCCAGCACCCGCCTTCCGCCAGTCTTGCTGCTGCCGGCCGTCCAGCCCCATCCCCCGACCGGCGGAGGTTTCCCCGCCAAGTGGCGGCCGGCAGGCCTGCCACAGAGCAGCCCAGACGCTCGCTGGTCCGTGCACAAAACGTCTTCTCCGCCCGGGTCTGGGCCGCCCTGACGATGCGGTCGATTCGGCCCGGCGGCTCGATCGTCCTGGCCCGGCACTGCACCAGCAGGGCCTCGCGCAGCCGGTCCTCCACCAGCTCAACCGGGCACACCTCCGCGGCCAGCCATGCCATCGGCTTCTCCCCGTCGGCCCGGGTGGCGGGCCGGAACTTCAGCGCCTCGCGGATCTGCTTGCGGTGGTTCGTCGCCGACCGGCTGGTCAGGTCGTACTTCGCGAACTCGACCGCCGGCACCTTCACCAACCCGGCAACGCAGTCCACCGCGGGCTGCGGGAACCCCCTCCAGCAGAATCGCCACCAAAGGAAGGGATGTTCGAGATGCCGTACCGCTTCGGCCCGAAGGACGTTACCGTTCAGTAGACGAAGCCGTCCCGGAGAGGTGTCCCGTATGACGCTCGACCGTGCCGCAGGCCTGGCGGAGTCCGCCCGAGCTCTCGCCGAGGGGGACATCACCTCCCGGGCGCTCGTCGAGCAGGCCCTCGCACGGATCGAGGCGACGCAGTCCACCCTCAACGCCTTCCGGATCGTGCGTGCCGAGGCCGCACTCGCCGAGGCCGACGCGGCGGACGAACAGCTGGCCGCCGGGGTGCGCAAACCGCTGCTGGGCGTGCCCGTCGCCGTCAAGGACGACATGGACGTGGCCGGGGAGCCGACCGCCTTCGGCTGCGACGGGGAGTTCCCGCCGGTCGCCGAGGACGGCGAGGCCGTACGGCGGTTGCGCGCGGCCGGAGCCGTCGTCGTCGGCAAGACCAACACCTGCGAGTTCGGGCAGTGGCCCTTCACCGAGGGACCGGCCTTCGGCGCGACACGCAATCCGTGGGATCCGGAGCACACGCCCGGCGGCTCGTCGGGCGGGTCGGCCGCGGCCGTCGCCGCCGGTCTGGTGCCCGCCGCGCTCGGCTCCGACGGCGCCGGATCCGTGCGCATCCCCGCCTCCTGGACCCACCTCGTCGGCATCAAGCCGCAGCGCGGCCGTATCTCCACCTGGCCGCGCGGCGAATCGTTCCAGGGCATCACCGTCAACGGCACCCTCGCCCGTACGGTCGCGGACGCGGCCCTGCTGCTCGACGCCGCGAGCGGCAACCACGAGCGCGATCCGCACCGGCCGGCCGCCATCAACGCCCTGGAGGCGGTGGGCCGCGAGCCCGGGCGGCTGCGCATCGCGCTCTCCCTCAAGCCGCCGTTCACAGCCGTGCCCGCCCGCCTGCAGCCGGAGGTACGCGCCCGGGTGCTCCAACTCGCCGAGCGGCTCAGCACGTTGGGGCATGCCGTGGAGGAGGCCGACCCGCCGTACGGCCAGATCGGGCTCACCTTCGTCCCCCGCGCCACCGCCGGCATCGCGGAGCGCGTGGCCGAGACACCGTTCCCCGCCCTCCTGGACCGGCGCACCCGCGAGGCCGCCCGGCTGGGCCGGCTGCTCGGCGGGGTACCGCTGAAGGCGGCCCGGCGTGCGGAGGCGGTGCTGCAGCGCCGTATCGGCACCTTCTTCGAGTCCTACGACGTCGTCCTCGCGCCCACGACCGCCGCTCCCCCGCCGCGCATCGGCGCGATGCTGCGGCTCAGCGGTTTCGCCACCGACCGGGCGATGATCGCCGCCTGTCCGTACGCCTGGCCGTGGAACGTGCTGGGCTGGCCCGGGGTCAACGTGCCCGCCGGGTTCGTGAACGGCGGCCTGCCCGTGGGGGCGCAGCTGCTCGGTCCGGCCGGCAGCGAGCCCCTGCTGATCTCGCTCGCCGCGCAGTTGGAGGCGGAGCTGCGCTGGCACGAGGCGTGGCCGCCGCAGCGGGCCGTCACGGACTCCCCGGCTGCGTAGGCGGGTTCGGCCCGTACCCTGTGACCATGGACGATGCGTCGATGGTCGGGCTCATGGGGCGGGTCACCGGTACGGTCGGGCCCGGGCTCGTCGGCGAGGTGATCGTCCGGGTGCGGGGCGGGGCCGAGCACTTCCTCGCGTACGCCGCCACCGGAAGCGACCGGATCGAGCGGGGCACGGTCGTGATGGTGGTCGAGTACCTGCCGCCCAGGACCGTCTACGTCACCTCCGCGTACGACAGTTGAGCATGCTCCGCCCCAGGTGAGAGCCTTGGCAAGGGGTGGGCGTCAAGAAAACGACAAGGATTCACAGGCGTCTTCTCACCGGCCTCGCGCAGGAGCACACTCCCTTCGTTCGGTGCCGAAAGGGCACCATGCAAAGGGGGCGTATGCCGATGGTTGTCGGCGTCGTTGCGGGAGTGGTGGTTGCCTCCATTCTCGTTCTGATCGGTCTTTTCAAGCTCATGTGGCGCGTCGCCGAGCCCAACGAGGCGCTCGTCATCTCCGGCTCCAAGCACAAGACGGAGGGGCTCGGCGAGGGCATGGGATTTCGCATCGTCACCGGGCGCGGCACGCTGGTGCTGCCCGGTGTACAGGCGGTGCGCAAGCTCTCGCTCGACCTGAACGAGACCGAACTGCATGTGGACTGCGTGACCCACCAGGGCATTCCGCTCAAGGTGCGGGGCGTGGTCATCTTCAAGGTGGGCGACGACTACGTGTCGATCGCGAACGCGTCCCGCCGCTTCCTCGACCAGCAGAAGCTGATGGCGGAGCGGGTGCACAACGTGTTCGCCGGTCATCTGCGCTCCATCGTCGGCGGCTTGACCGTCGAGGACATGATCCGCGACCGGGAGAAGCTCACCGCGCAGACCCGGGCCGCCTGCGGCACGGAGATGGAGAAGCTGGGGCTCATCGTGGACTCCCTGCAGATCCATGAGATCGAGGACCCGACGGGGTACATCCAGAACCTGGCCGCGCCGCACGCCTCCGCCGTCCAGCGGGACGCGCGGATCGCGCAGGCGGAGTCGAACCGGCTGGCCACCGAGGCCGAGCAGCAGTCGTTCGCGCGGATGGCGGAGGCCACCCGGGACAGCGAGATCCTGCAGGCCGGTTACCAGGCCGAGCGGGACAAGGCGGCCGCACAGGCGCGGCAGGCGGGTCCGCTCGCCGACGCCGCGGCCCGGCAGGAGGTCGTCGTCCAGGAGACCCGGGTCGCCGAACTCGAGGCGCACCGGCGGGAGCAGCAGCTCCAGGCGGACGTCCGCAAGCCAGCGGACGCCAAGGCGTACGAGAAGCGCACGCTGGCCGAGGCCGAGCGCGACGCACGGATCTCGGCGGCGCAGGCCAAGGCGAAGGAGACCGAGCTGGCGGCCGCCGCCGAAGCGACCCGGGTCAAGACGGCCGCGAGTGCCGAGGCCGAGGCGACCAAGGCACGCGGTGCCGCGGCCGCCACGGCGACCAAGGCCACCGGCGAGGCCGAGGCCGCCGCCGCGCAGGCCAAGGGTCTGGCGGACGCCGAGGCGACCAGGGCCAAGGGTCTCGCCGAGGCGGAGGCCATCAAGGCGAGGGCCGCGGCCCTCGCCGAGAACCAGGAGGCGGTCGTCGCCCAGCAGCTCGCCGAGAACTGGCCGGAGATCGTCAAGGCGGGCGCGTCCGCGTTCGGCAGCGTCGACAACATGGTGGTGCTCAACGGCGCGGACGGCATGGCCGACATGCTCGCCAAGGCACTCACCATGGGCGGCACCGGCCTCGGCCTGGCCCGCCAGCTGCTGGCCTCGATGAACCAGAACGGGCAGACCCCGCACGGCACTTCGCCGTCCCTGAACGGGATAGCGGCACCGCCGTCGCAGAAGGTGCCGGTGGAGAAGGAGGGATAGCCGTACCCGCGCAGGTACGACAACAGCTCCCGGGAGCCCTCGGTTTCGAGGGCCCCCGGCCTGCTGAGCTGCCCCGCCCCTCTAAGGTGCCTGCGTGACTGCGTTTACCGATGAGAACGTCCCGGGCCGCTTCGGCCCCACCGCCACCACCGAGGCCGACCCCCGCCAGGTCGGCAGGGTGCGCACCGAGTACTCCCCCGCGCACGACGGGGACCCCGACCCCGGCGAGATCGTGTGGACCTGGGTGCCCTTCGAGGAGAACGACGGCCGCGGCAAGGACCGCCCGGTGCTCGTCGTCGCCCGCGAGAGCGCCGGCACGCTGCTGGCCGTACAGCTGTCCAGCAAGCGGCACGACGACGACCGGGAGTGGGTGGCGATCGGCAGCGGGCCCTGGGACCGGTCGGGGCGTGACTCCTGGATCGACGTGGACCGGGTGCTGCGGCTGCACGAGGACGGCATGCGCCGCGAGGCCTGCGCCCTGGACCGGGGGCGGTTCAACCTGGTGCGGCAGCGGCTGGCGGAGCGCTACGGCTGGAGCTGAACGCGGGCCCCGGCCCGACCGGCCGGGGCCTCACACGTCTGTCACGCCGGTTCGGGTTGCGGCTTCAGTTGCGGTGCCGGTGCGACCGCCGGTTCCCACGCTCTGGTGGTCCGTACATAGTCGTAGATCACCGAGATCATCGCCAGCAGCAGCAACGGCCCGAACAGCCACGCGTGCTTGGCCATGTCCATCGGCAGATAGCGGTACGACACCAACAGCGCGGCGAAGACCGTTGCGCCGTGGGTGACCAGCTGGATCCCCGACCGGTCCCAGCCGCGGGTGTGGGCGCGCAGAGCTGCCTCGATGGTGAGCGTGAACACCGCGCCGGCGATGAGGTCCGCGCCGTAGTGGTAGCCGAATCCCAGGGTGGCGCAGAGCGTCGCGATCAGCCAGAACGTGCCGGCGAAGCGCAGGGCCCGTGGGCCCTTGCGGGAATGGATGAAGATCGCGGTGGCCCATGCCGTGTGGAGGCTGGGCATGCAGTTGCGGGGGGTGAACGCGTCGAACGGCATCGGGTGCGGGGCGTTGAGCGACGGTAGCGTGCGCGGCCATATGTCGGCCACCGCCCAGTGCACGGTGGGCGGTGTGACCACCCCCGTGTCGGGGCTCGGCCAGTGGTCGGTGCCGGCGCCGTACGCGAAGATCGGTCCGACCACCGGGAAGATCATGTAGATGGCCGGTCCGAGCAGGCCGATCAACAGAAACGTGCGCACCAGATGGTGGCTGGGGAAGCGGCGCTCGGCGGCCACGTTGCGCAGTTGGTACAGCGTCACGACGACGGCGGCCACCGCGAGCTGGCCGTAGACGAGGTCGAGCAGGTGGAAGCCGACCGGGCCGGTGGCCTTGACGACGCGGCCCACCAGCCACGACGGATTGCCCAGCGCGTGGTCGGCGGTCGCCACGTACTGATCGAGCACCATCGTGCGCGTCTTCGACGTGATGAGCAGCCAGGTGTCACCGGTCTTGCGGCCGGCCACCAGCAGCAGGGCCAGCCCGACGCCCTTCAGCAGCAGAAGACGTTCCTGACCGGTGCGGCGCGTGACGGCGAGGACCGCGCAGCCCAGAATCACCCACAACGCGCCGTTCCCGAACGGATGATGGCCCTCGGTCACCTTGACGTCGCACGCCCAGCGCACCACCACGAAGACGATGTCGATGCCGATCGCGGTACCCGCCGCGATGAACCGCTGCCGCCGGGTGAGCACCACCATCATCAAGCCCATGCTGGCGTACAGCAGAAAGCCCGACTTCGGGGGCAGTATCACCTCTTGCACCTGGGTCGTGAGTGGCCCCGGCAGGCCGTAGTGGCGCGCGGCGACCTCCAAGGCGAGGAGGAATCCGAGCACCACTACACCCGCCGCGGTCCACAGCAGCGTCCGCGGCCGCCACCAGGTGGCGAAGGAAGAACTGGATCTCGTTCGCGGGAACAACCGCGATTCTCTGGGTATCAATTGGCTGGCCGATTTTTCAGGTGTTGGTTAGTCAGGTCGCTTTTGTGCTGGATGGCATGGTTTTTCGGTAGAGGGCGGACTATGGCGGCGATCGCCACGGGCTCGAACATGCTATCGGGGCGGCGCAAGTGGGTTTCGCTGGTCACGGGCGGTCCGCGACGCCCGCACCGAATGGGAAGACCCGTTCGGGCCGGTCAAGGTTGACTCACCCGGCAGTCAGCAGACCGATTCCCAGGGCGATCAGGGCCGTGACCTTGGCGGCCTCGAGGGCGACGTAGTACAGGTGGTCTCGCGAGCGGGGCAGGTCCTCGCCCGCCAGGACCCGGTCCGACCTGCGGTTGAGGCGCGGGCGTACCGCGAGCAGTTGCGCGAGGAGCAAGGCCGCCGCGGCGGCGACCGACCCCACGACCCGGCCGGGCGGATCGCCCGCCGCGACGGCGGCCACGACCACGACGGCGAGCACGGCCTCGGTGAGGTTCAGCGCCCGGAAGACCAGCCGCCCGATCCCCAACCCGATGGGAATGGTCACGCCCGGCGCGCGGAATTTCAGCGGTGCCTCCAGGAAGGAGATCGCCAGCACCATGCCGAGCCAGACGAAGGTGACCGCGGCCGCCACTGCGGCCCACGTGGGGTACATCAAGCGTGCCTCTCTGCTGTCTGCTGCGGCGCGGGCGCCAGGTGGGCCAGGCACGCATCGGGTTCGGCGAACGGTTCCAGATCGGTCGCGGCCAGCGGGGCGCGCAGCTCGGTCAATGCGCCCTGCATCAGGGCCAGATGCAGCGGGCAGACCAACTGGCCGTATTCCTCGGCGAGTTCGAGGAAGGGGCAGTGCCGCAGCCGGATCCGTGCGGGGACCTTCCCGCCTTCCGGGTACGGGGCGAAGCCGAGGCCGTCCAGCAGCTCGACGAGCCGGCCCGCCGACTCCTCGGGGGTGGGCCGCCGGGACGGGGGCGGCGGCTCGACCAGGGAACGGCCCCAGGCCCGGCCGGCCTCCATGGCGGTGGACCGCGCGTCGGGACCCGTGGCGGCGATCCGGCCGAGCAGCATCTGAGCGAGCAGCCGATAGCTGCGGGTTCCGCCGCGGTCCATGCCCGGACTCGGGGCGTAGACCGTGCGCGGCCGCCCGGGCCCGGAAGGCTCCAGTACACGGCGCTCGACGAGGCCTTCACCGGCCAGCGCCTCCAGATGGAAGCGGACGGTGTTGGGGTGGACGCCGATGCGCTCGGCCGTCTCCGCGACACCGAGCGGGGCCGCGGCGGTGCGCAGCACGTCGAGTACCTCGCGCCGGCGCGGGCTTCTGTGCGCCCCGGGCATGCCCCTCACTCCCCTCCCACCTGCGACCATTTTCTCCAAATAATACTTGTAATAATTGAGGGCATGGGGCAGGGCCGGCGAGGGCGGACGGATGGAGGGGAGCCGATGAGCAAGGCCGAGAGGCGGGGCGGCCGGAAGGCGGAGGCGGCGATGCCGCGCATCCTGTGCGACACCGACGCCTTGACCGCCACGGCTTCGAGCGAGGGCGCGGTGCTGTGGAAGCTCACCGAGAGCGGACGCCAACTCGACGCCAATGTGGTCCGCTTGACTCCGGGCCGCCATATCGCCCCGCACGCGGAGCCCAACCTGGACGTCCTGGTGCTCGTCGTGGCAGGCGACGGAGTCCTCGGGGCCGGCCCGCAGGACGAACCGCAGTCCCTGACGACCGGCACCCTGCTCTGGCTCCCCCACGGCTCCACCCGCAGCATCACCGCGGGAGACGACGGTCTCGCCTATCTGACGGTCCACCGCCGCCGGACCGGCCTGCAGATCGGCCAGGCGCCCTGAGACCGCCACCGAACGGGGCCCGCGGGAGGCTGTGAGTCCTGTGCGAAAGCAACGAGAAGCAAAGTACCGGAGCGGGGAACTCGGGCCGTCTTTCGTCCGTCTTCCTGTGTGAGTCCCCCGCAGCATCCCCCGTCTGCGGGGGGCTCACCGACTCGACTGCGGCTGCGCCACCGGAAACGCCCGTGCGAACGCGCCTCGGACCGTATGGACCGTCGTGCGGTCCAGGATCCCGAACGTCACGCGCTCGAAGGTCCGGGAGAATCGGCCGTCGGGGCCGAGCAGCGCCCGGAAGGCGCCCGCCACCTGCGCCGGATCGTTCTGGAAGACCCCGCAGCCCCAGGCGCCCAGCACCAGTCGCCGGTAGCCGTGGACGGCGGCCGTCTCCAGCACCCGCTCGGCGCGGGCGGCCAGCGCCTGCGGCAGTTCGGCTACGCGCTCAGGCGCCGTACGCCTGATCACTCCCGCGTTCGGGGCGGCGGCGGTCAGGAAGCCCGCGGTGTACGGCTCGTCCAGCAGGCGGCCGCGGTCGTCGCGGAAGACGGGTACCGCCGGGGAGTGGATGACCCGGTCGGTGTAGAAGGTGTCGCGGTGGCCGCGGTGGTGGTCGTAGAACTCCGGGGCCCGCAGCAGGCACGTGTACAGCGCGGAGGCGCGGCACAGGGCCTCTTCCTGGGCTTGGGCGCCGTTGAGGAAACCGCCGCCCGGGTTGCGGGCCGAGGCGAAGTTCAGCACCGCGACCCTCCCGCCGAGCCGGCGCGCCGCCTCCAGGCTGCTCTCGCCCGTGACCTCGAAGAACGTGTCGGCGGTGGCGGTCGGTGGCACCTGCACGGGGTCCGGCCCGTACATCCGCGTACCGGCCCGCGCCGCCTCCACTGCCGCGGCAATGGACACCTCGCGCCCGTCGGACGTCCGATACGCGCCCGCCGCCACGATCTGCTCCGTCTGCTGCGCGATGCCGCGCAGGCGCGCGCTCATGGCGCCACCCCCGTGTGCGCCATGCTCGCGCGCCGTGCGCGCTCCCCCGTCGTGCTCATGGACCGATCGTGAGCGATGCTGGACGTGCGGTGCAACAGAGTTTCCACGTCCGCGAACGCCCAGGAAAGCCACAGGAAACGCCCGGAACGAGGAGATTACCGAGCCGGAACATGCCGATACGCACCCTTGTGCGATGCGGCGGGAGGGTCTTGGGTGGACGAGTGCTGCCGGCCGGGCACCTGACGGGCCGGGCCGACGGCACAGTCGAATCTCAGGAGGTTCCCGACATGTCAGATACGCCGAGCGCCGCTCCGGCGAGCGACTGTACGGAGCCCCGCACCGCCCTCACCCCACCCGAGGTGGAGGCACTGGTCCGGGGCATCTGTTTCAAGACCGGCCCGCCCCGCACTGTCGGGGTCGAAGTGGAATGGCTGGTCCACGAGCTGCGCACACCGCAGCTCCCCGTCACACCCGAACGACTCGAAGCGGCCTACGCCGCACTGCGGACCGTGCCCCTGAGGTCGGCGCTCACCATTGAGCCCGGCGGCCAGCTGGAGCTGAGCTCGCCGCCCGCCACCTCCCTGATGGAGTGCATCGGTACCGTCTCCGCCGACCTCGACGCCGTCCGCTCGGTCCTCGCCGGGCAGGATCTCGGCCTCGTCGGCATCGGCCACGACCCCTGGCATCCGCCCCGCCGCTTCCTGCACGAGCGGCGCTACGACGCCATGGAGACCTGCCTGGACCGCACCGGCCCGGCCGGGCGCCGCATGATGTGCACCTCGGCCTCCGTCCAGGTCTGCCTGGACGCCGGATACGAGGAGCCAGGCCCCCTCGGCCACGGCCGCCGCTGGTTGCTGGCGCACCAGTTGGGCGCGGTCCTGGTGGCCGCCTTCGCCAACTCCCCGCTGGCCCGGCGTGAACCCACCGGCTGGCGCTCCACCCGGCAGCTGCTGTGGCTGGAGATCGGTCCCGGCCGGGCGGGCGCGCCCCCGCTGGACGAGGATCCCCGCCGGGCCTGGGCGCGGCACGTCCTGGACGCGCCGGTGATGTGCATACGGGAGGACGAGGGGCCCTGGGGCGTTCCGGAGGGGCTGACCTTCCGGGAGTGGGCCGGGTCGGGGGCGCCGCGGCCGCCCACCCGCGAGGACCTCGACTACCACATCACGACGCTGTTCCCGCCGGTCAGACCGCGTGGCTTCCTCGAACTGCGCATGATCGACGCCCAGCCCGGCGAGGACGGGTGGATCGTCCCGCTCGCCGTGACGAAGGCGCTCTTCGACGACCCGGAGGCCGCCGAGACCGCGTACCGCACCGTGAAGCCCCTGGCCGAACGGGCGATGTCGCTGCCCGCGCCGCACAATCCGCTGTGGATCGACGCGGCCCGAGGCGGCCTGGCCGACCCCGAGCTGCGGGAGGCGGCCGTCACCTGCTTCACGGCAGCGCTCGACGCCCTGCCCAGGCTCGGCGCCACCACCCAGGTCACGGACGCCGTGGCGGCGTATCTGGACCGCTATGTCATCAAGGGCCGCAGCCCCGCCGACGACCTGCTGGACCGGGTGCGCGGCACCGACCGGCGCCCGCACGGGAAGGACCTCCGCACATCATGACCGACCCCGCCCTCGACGAACCCTCGATCGACGCAGAGACCCTGCGCGAGCGGGCCCTCACCACCCTGACCACCGCTCGCGACCGCACCACGCTCCTGACCAGCTGTGTCGAGGAGCCCGACCTGACCGCGCAGCACTCGCCTCTGATGTCGCCGCTGGTGTGGGACCTGGCGCACATCGGCAACCAGGAGGAGCTGTGGCTGCTGCGGGCCGTCGCCGGCCGGGAGGCGATGCGCCCCGAGATCGACGGCCTCTACGACGCCTTCGAGCACCCGCGCTCCGAACGGCCCTCGCTGCCGCTGCTGCCGCCCGCCGAGGCCCGCACCTATGCGGCCGAGGTGCGCGGGCGGGTGATGGACCTGCTGGAGAGCGCCGACTTCCACGGCACCCGGCTCACGGAGGCGGGCTTCGCCTTCGGGATGATCGCGCAGCACGAGCAGCAGCACGACGAGACGATGCTGATCACCCATCAGCTCCGCAAGGGCCCGCAGGCCCTGACCGCCCCGGACCCGGAACCCGTGCCGCTGTTCACCGGACCGGCCGAAGTCCTCGTCCCCGGCGGCCCGTTCACCATGGGCACCTCCACCGAGGCGTGGGCGCTGGACAACGAACGCCCGGCCCACCGGCGCGAGGTGGCGCCGTTCCACATCGACACCACACCGGTGACGAACGCCGCCTACCAGGCGTTCATCGACGACGGCGGCTACCACAACGAGCGCTGGTGGACGGCGGCGGGCTGGGCGCACATCCGTGAGCACTCGATCAACGCCCCGCTGTTCTGGCGCCGTGACGGCAGGCAGTGGCTGCGGCGCCGCTTCGGCATCACCGAGGTGGTCCCGCCCGACGAGCCGGTGCTGCACGTGTGCTGGTACGAGGCCGACGCCTACGCCCGCTGGGCCGGACGGCGGCTGCCCACCGAGGCCGAATGGGAGAAGGCCGCCCGCCACGACCCCGCGACCGGCCGCTCGATGCGCTACCCGTGGGGCGACGCCGACCCGGCACCCGAGCACGCCAACCTCGGGCAGCGGCATCTGCGCCCGGCTCCGGCCGGCAGCTACCCCGCGGGCGAATCACCGCTCGGCGTACGCCAGTTGATCGGCGACGTGTGGGAGTGGACGTCGAGCGACCTCGCGCCGTACCCGGGCTTCGAGGCCTTCCCGTACAAGGAGTACTCGGAGGTGTTCTTCGGGCCCGAGTACAAGGTGCTGCGCGGCGGTTCGTTCGCCGTGGACCCGGTGGCCTGCCGGGGGACGTTCCGCAACTGGGACTACCCGATCCGGCGGCAGATCTTCTCCGGGTTCCGCACCGCGCGCTCCGCGGGAGACGTCTGATGTGCCGTCATCTGGCGTACCTGGGTCCCGAGGAACCGCTCGGCAGCGTCCTCGTGGAGCCCGCGCACGGCCTCTACCGCCAGTCGTGGGCGCCCCGACGGCAGCGGTACGGGACGGTCAACGCCGATGGTTTCGGGGTGGGTTGGTACGCCGAGGGCGACCCGGTGCCTGCCCGCTACCGCAGGGCAGGCCCCATCTGGGCCGACCTGTCCTTCGCCGACCTGGCCCGCGTCGTGCGCTCGAGGGCGGTCCTGGCCGCCGTACGGGATGCGACCCTGTCGGGCGCCGACGCGGAGGCCGCGGCGGCGCCGTACGCGGCCGGGACCTGGCTGTTCAGCCACAACGGTGCGGTGAAGGGGTGGCCGGGTTCGCTGGCGCCCCTGGTGGCGGGCCTGCCCGCGATCGACGTGCTGTCGATGGAGGCCCGCAACGACTCGGCGCTCGTGTGGGCGCTGGTCCTGGCGCGGCTGCGGGCCGGGGACGACGAAGGGCAGGCGCTGGCCGACACGGTCGTGGAGGTCGCCGAGGCGGCCCCCGGCTCCCGGCTCAACCTACTGCTCACCAACGGCGAAACCATCACCGCGACCACCTGGGGCGACACCCTCTGGTATCTGTCCCGGCCCGGCCGCGGCACCGTCGTGGCCTCCGAGCCCTACGACGACGACCCGCGCTGGCAGGAGGTCCCCGACCGCACCCTGCTCGCGGCGAGCCGCACCGACGTGCTGCTCACCCCCCTCAAGGAACCGAGCGACGCCTCGGCCCCCGCACTGCCGAAGGAGCCCCGTACGTGAGTCCGTTCCTTCTCACCCGCACCCTGCCCGAGGACGCCACGGACGCCGCCCTGCGCGCCGACGTCCTGCACGGCCTCACCGGCACACCCAAGACGCTGCCGCCGAAGTGGTTCTACGACGCCCACGGCAGCGAGCTGTTCGAGCAGATCACCGAGCTGCCCGAGTACTACCCCACGCGCGCCGAGCGGGAGATCCTCATCGCCCGCTCGGCCGAGATCGCCGCGGCGACACGCGCCCGCACCCTGATCGAACTCGGCTCGGGGTCGTCGGAGAAGACGCGCTATCTGCTGGACGCGCTGACCGACCTGCACACCTACGTGCCCGTCGACGTCAGCGAGAGCGCGCTCACCCAGGCCGGGCAGGCGCTCGTCGCCGAGCGTCCCGGCCTCCAGGTCCATGCGCTGATCGCCGACTTCACGGCGAGCGTGACCCTGCCGGACACGCCGGGCCCCCGGCTGATCGCCTTCCTCGGCGGCACGATCGGCAACCTGCTGCCGGTCGAACGGGCCGCCTTCCTCGCCTCGATCCGCTCCCTTCTCTCCCCCGGAGACGCGCTGCTGCTCGGCACGGACCTGGTCAAGGACGAAAAGGTGCTGGTCCGGGCATACGACGACGCGGCCGGAGTGACGGCGGCCTTCAACAAGAACGTCCTGGCCGTGGTCAACCGCGAGCTGGGCGCCGACTTCGATCCCGACGCCTTCGACCACATCGCCCTGTGGGACACCGCCAACGAGTGGATCGAGATGCGCCTGCGCTCACGCGCCGCGCAGTCGGTGAAGATCCCCGCACTCGACCTCGCCGTCGACTTCGACGCGGGCGAGGAGTTGCGCACCGAGGTGTCGGCGAAGTTCCGCAAGGAGGGCGTACGGACCGAACTGTCCACGGCGGGTCTGGAGTTGGCCCACTGGTGGACGGACGAGCAGGGCCGCTTCGCGCTGTCGCTGAGCGTGGCGCGCTGACCTGCGCGCCCTGGGCCCGACCGCCGGGAACGGCGGTCGGGCCCGTCAGCTGCGAGTGACACCACAGCCCTCGCCGACATCCGAGTCCCGTAGCCTCCTGCGGGGATACTCCGGATGCTGCGAGGAGGCCATGGTGCTCGTAAGGGGCACGCGGTTGCTCGCGGGCGCCATGGTCGTGGCCTGCATGGTGCTCGTCGGCCCCAGTGTCCCGGGCGGTGCCCTCTTCGCCAGGTCGCTGCCCGCCGATGCCGCCAGGGATGTCGTACCGAACCGGGTCATGACGTGGAACCTCTGCAACCCCTGCGAGGCGGGCGACGTCGACCGGGCGGCGGAGATCGCCACGTATGCGCCCCAGGTCATCGGCCTGCAGGAAGCGTGCGTGAGTGACGTCGAGGGGATCCGGGACCACCTGAAGCGCCTCTACGGGCTGGTCTACCACGTCGAGTACGGGCCGGTTCTTCGGAGTTGGGGTCGCTGCGGTGGGGCGCCGTGGAGTCCGGGAGGCTTCGGCCAGGCCCTCCTGTCGGCGGCCCCGATGACAGACCGCGTCAGCGTGGAATACCCCGACGGCGGCTCCGAGGACCGTGGCTACCTGGCCGTCACCACCACGGTGGACGGCCGGCCGGTCCGGGTCTTCGACACCCATCTCGCCCAACGGCGTCAAGAGGCAGTCCGCGCGGACCAGACCGCCGTACTCGCCACTGAGGTCGCCCGGCACGACCGCGCCATCGTCCTCGGCGACTTCAACGCCACACCGGACGCCGCCGAACTCGCCCGGATGTGGGCACTGGCCGCGGATGCGGACCCCAGGTGCCGTCCGTCGCCCGCCGGCGCCTGCGAGCCGACCACCGACTGGCACAGCAGGTTCGACTACGTCTTCCTACGAGGCATCACCCCGCTCGGGCACCGCGTGCAGCCCACCTCGTACTCGGACCATCACCTGCTCTTCGCCGACCTGGACGCAACGTAAGCACACTCACCGAATTCGGTGATCCGGAAAATCTTCGAAACATTCGAGATGCAGCGCCCGTTCGCGGTCCGGATATCCCCTCTCATGGCGGATAACTGCTGCCCAACACTACGAATGTTTCGCGATCAATGCCGAAACTATTGACGCTTGACGGGGACAGGCCAACACTCTTGGACCAAAACCCGGCCTCAATCCGGCCTCGGACGACAAGGAGGAACCCCGCACATGGACATCGCACCCGCACACCCGATGAGCCGCAGGGGCGCCTGCGCGCTGCTGCTGGGCACCACCGCGGCGCTGGCACTGCCCGGCACCGCGCGCGCCGCCACGGTCATCACCACGAACCAGACCGGCACCGACAACGGCTTCTACTACTCGTTCTGGACCGACGCCCAGGGCACGGTCTCCATGACCCTGAACTCCGGCGGCAACTACAGCACCAGCTGGAGGAACACCGGCAACTTCGTCGCCGGCAAGGGCTGGAGCACCGGCGGACGCAGGAACGTGAGCTACTCGGGCAGCTTCAACCCGTCCGGCAACGGCTATCTGTCGCTGTACGGCTGGACGTCGAACCCGCTCGTCGAGTACTACATCGTCGACAACTGGGGCACCTACCGGCCCACAGGGACGTACAAGGGCACGGTCTCCAGCGACGGCGGCACGTACGACATCTACCAGACGACGCGGTACAACGCCCCGTCCGTCGAAGGCACCAGGACCTTCAACCAGTACTGGAGCGTGCGGCAGTCGAAGCGGACCGGCGGCACCATCACCACCGGCAACCACTTCGACGCCTGGGGCCGCGCCGGGATGCCCCTCGGCAGCTTCAAGTACTACATGATCCTCGCGACCGAGGGTTACCAGAGCAGCGGCAGCTCCAACATCACGGTGTCGGGATGAGCACCGGACGAGGTCTCCCGTTACGTCCCTGGACGACGGCACTGGCCGCCGTCGCCCTGGCCGCCACGGGCGCCCTCACCCTCCACGCCGCCCCAGCGCAGGCCGCCACCTGCAACGGCTACGTCGGGCTCACCTTCGACGACGGCCCGTCCGGCAACACACCGGCCCTGCTGGGTGCCCTGAAGCAGAACGGGCTGCGGGCCACGATGTTCAACGAGGGCCAGTATGCCGCCGCCTACCCGGCGCAGGTGAAGGCCCAGGTCGCCGCGGGCATGTGGGTCGGCAACCACAGCTACACCCACCCGCACCTGACCCAGCTCGGCCAGGCGCAGATCGACTCGGAGATCTCCCGCACCCAGCAGGCGATCGCGGCCGCGGGCGGCGGCACGCCGAGACTGTTCCGGCCGCCGTACGGCGAGACCAACGGGACCGTGAAGTCCGTGGAGGCCAAGTACGGCCTGACCGAGATCCTCTGGCAGGTCGATTCGCAGGACTGGAACGGCGCCAGTACGGATGCGATCGTGGCCGCCGCCGGCCGGCTCACCAACGGCCAGGTCATCCTCATGCACGACTGGCCCGCCAACACGGTCGCCGCGATCCCCCGTATCGCGCAGGGCCTGGCAGCCCGCAATCTGTGCGCAGGCATGATCTCCCCGCAGACCGGCCGCGCCGTGGCTCCGTCCTGACCGGGAGCACCGCACGAACACCGGCCGCCACCCCGGTCAGGATCCGACGGGGTGGCGGCCCTCCACTGCCACCATCACGGCCAGTACCACCAGGAGCAGCACGACATAGGCGATGGAGTGGGCGCGGTCCGGGACCCGGGCGGCGAGCCACCTCGCCACGGCGATGGTGGGGAGCGAGCCGAGGAGCAGGGCGGCGGCCGCGGTGAGGTCGACGTAGCCCAGTTGGCCCGTACAGGACGGTGCGGTCGGGGCGAGGGCGTAGACGAGGGTCGCGGCCACGGCGACGGGAACGCTGAGCGGGTTGGCCATGGCGGTCGCCTCGGCCATGGGAAGGCCCCTGCGGCGCAGGAGCGGGACCGTCATGACGCTGCCGCCCACGCCGAGGCCGGCGGCCACGAGGCCGATCCCGGTTCCACCGAGGGTGGTCGTGGCCCGGCCCAGCGGCTTCGGGCCCGTCCGGTGCGCCACCGCGAGGAAGCCCTTGCGCAGCAGACTGTCGGCGATCGTCACCAGCAGATAGGCGGCGAACAGCAGGCGCAGAGCCGTACCGCCGATCAGAGTGGCCGCGAAGGATCCGGCGCCCGCGCCGACGGCGATGAACGCCGCCAGCGGCCACACATACGCGCGGCGCAGTCGGCCCTGACGCCACTGGGCCAGCGCCGCCGCCAAGGCGTTGACGACCATGACCGCCGCCGAGGTCGCCACCGCGACGTGCATCGCGTCGTTCGCGGAACACGCCGTCACGCTCAGGACGCCGTAGACGACGGGCACGGTGATGAAGCCGCCGCCGAAACCGAAGAGGACCGTCGTCAGGCCGGTCAGGCAGCCGAAGAACAGCAGGGTGGAGAAGGAGATCAGCACTGGTCAGACGCTAGGGATCAGGCAGCATGGCGGGCAATCGATGAATCGCCAACCCCTTACGCGCAGCAGACACACCTCGTGTCCGCGCGTAATCTCGCGGCATGCGCAACATCCCGGTGGCGGAGGTGGACGACCTCGAACGTGCCGTGCTGGCCATCGGCACCGACTACCCCCACGACCATCTGCTCGTCTGGCACGAGCACCGCCGCGCCCAGGTCCTGTACGCGGCCACCGGCGTCATGCGGGTCGAGACGGACGACGGCAACTGGACGATCCCCACGGCCCGCGCGGTACTGATCCCGCCCCTGACCAGGCATCAGGTCACGATGGCGGGTGTCAGCACCCGCAGTCTCTACATCGAACCCGCCGCCGTGCCGTGGTTTCCCGCCCGCTGCCAGGCCGTCGACGTCTCCGACCTGCTGCGGGCGCTGATCCTGGCCGCCGTCGACATGGAACCGTGCTACGCCGAGCACAGCCGCGACGCGGCACTCGCCGCCCTCGTCCTTCACGAGCTCAGGAACCTCACCCCGCTGCCCCTCGATGTGCCGCTGCCGTCCGAGCCGCGGCTGCGCGCCCTGTGCGAGGCGTTCCTCCAGAAACCGGACATCCATGACCCGCCCGCGCGCTGGTGCGCGGCCCTGAACATCAGCGAACGCACCCTCGCCCGGCTGTTCCGCAGCGGCACCGGCCTGAGCTTCTCGCAGTGGCGCGGGCGCGCCTGCATCCTGCACTCCCTGCAGCACCTCACCGCGGGCATGCCGGTCACACGCGTGGCGGCCCTGCTCGGTTACGACAACCCCGCCGCCTACACGGCCGCGTTCAAAAGGCTCCTCGGCCGTCCGCCCACAGCGCACAAGCCACAACTCACCCCATGAAAAACGTCGTTATAGGGGCGCCGGGTGAACGGTGGGCGGTAGGCGGGACGTAAAGAGATATGCCGGGCCTGCGTCGAACGTCAGGCGATCCCGCAGCGATAGGACGACCTTGCCGAACACGGTTTCCCCGACATCCGAAGACCGACCACGGAAGTCCCTGACCGGCAACTGGCCCGTGGCCAGGCGTCTGAGGGCCGTGCTGCTGATTCCGGTCATCGTCGCCCTCGTCCTCGGCGGCATACGGGTCAAGCACTCCGTGGACACCTGGCAGGCAGCCGACGACGCGGTCCGGGTGGCCGAGTTGGTGCAGGCGGCGAACAAGTACGCCAGCGACGCGATCAACGAACGCGACGTGTCGGTCATCCCGCTGCTGAAGGGCGAGCGGACCGCCGCCGCGGTGGTGCAGGCCCGCACGACCACCGACGAGGATGCGAAGGCATTCGACCGGGCCGTCGACCGCATGCCGCAGAACGCCGGCCTCCTGCGGCGCGTCGGACTGGTCCGCGCCGGTGAGAGGCAGCTGCCGACGGTGCGCGCGAACGCGTTCACCTCCCGCCTGACCGGCGTGCAGACGGAGGAGAGCTACCACCTCGTCCAGCACCCCCTGATGGAGATCTCGAACGAGCTGGGCTTCGGCAGCAACAACCAGGCCAGCTTCGGCCGCACCCTCTACGCCATCTCCCTGACCCAGGCGGCCGAGTCCCTGATCCGCTCCATCGGCACCCATCTGCTGGCCGAGGACCGCGGCACCCTCGCCCCGGGCGAACTGGACACCCAGCTCGCCTCTTTCCGCTCGTACGCCTACCTCGAAAAGGTCGCGCTCCAGGAGTACGCGGGTGCCGGCACCGCCGACGACATGGCACGGCTGCGGAAGGCACTGGCGGCCGCGGAGGCGCAGGGGCAGCGGCAGCGGGCCGACGCGGTGGCCAAGGCCAGGGCGGTGGGCCGGAATTACGTCGCCCCGCCCGATCTGAACAAGATGGTCAGCGAGATCGCCGCCGGCCGGACGACCGCGCAGCTCGACGCCGAGGGCATCACGCCCGAGTCGTTCTTCGCAGCGTCCACGCTGGGCTTCGACGCCTACCGCGGCATCGAGGTCCACCTCACCGACACGGCCCTCGCGGGCGCCCGCGACATCGCCGGCGACGCCCGCCGTGACGCGATCATCAACGCGGTGCTCGTCATCGCGTCCGTGCTCGTCGCCTTCCTTCTCGCCGACTGGGTGGCGCGCACCATGAGCCGCCGTATGCGTCGGCTGAGTGCCTCCGCCATCGAGATCGCCGGACAGCGGCTGCCCGCACTGATCACCCGGCTGTCGCGGGCCACCCCCGTCCAGGTCGACTCCCGGGTCGCCCCCATCCCGATCACCAGCACCGACGAGATCGGCGAGGTCGCCCGCGCCTTCGACCACGTCCACCGCGAGGCCGTGCGGCTCGCCGCCGAACAGGCCCTGCTGCGCGGCAACATCAACACGATCTTCACCAACCTGTCCCGGCGCAACCAGTCCCTGATTGAGCGTCAGCTGGCCCTGATCACCCACCTGGAGGACCACGAGACCGACCCGGACCAGCTGGAGAACCTGTTCCGGCTGGATCATCTCGCCACCCGGGTCCGCCGCAACGGCGAGAACCTCCTCGTGCTCGGCGGCGAGAAACCCGCCCACCAGTGGGACAGGCCCCTGCCGCTGATCGACGTCATCCGCGCCGCCTCCTCCGAGGTGGAGCAGTACGAGCGCATCACCTTCTCCGGCATTCCGGAGGCCGAGATCCACGGCCGGGCCGTGACCGACCTCGTCCATCTGCTCGCCGAGCTGCTGGAGAACGCCACCTCGTTCTCCTCCCCGCACTCGGAGGTACGCGTGACCGCCGTCCATCTGCCGGACGGCCGCATCATGCTCGAGATCCACGACCAGGGCATCGGCCTGCCGGCGGAGGACTTCGCGATGATCAACCGCAAGCTGGCCAATCCGCCGACCGTCGACGCCGACATCTCCCAGCACATGGGGCTGTTCGTGGTCGGCAGACTGGCCGGCCGGCACGGCATCCGCGTCCAGTTGCGCCCCGGCGGCGAACAGTCCGGCACGACGTCGCTCGTCATGCTGCCGGACACGATCACCTACCGGACGGCGGCAGAGGAACCCGACACCGAAACTCTGGCCCTGGCCGCCGTGAAGGAGGCCTCCTCTTCACGGCGCGGCATCTCGGCGGCATCCTTCACCCCGCAGGAAGCACCGGCCGCGCTCGACGGCTTCCGGGGATACGAGGCCTGGAACGACCGCCCGGCCGACACGCCGCCGCCCAGCCGCGACCAGGACGCCCGCACACCGCGGGCCAAGGGCGCCCGCTCGCGACGGCGCGCGCGCCGCGCGCCCAAGCAGGAAAGCAGCCCGGACGTGTCGCGCTCCGCCCCGCC
Source organism: Streptomyces sp. NPDC001351 (assembly GCF_042896045.1). Classification (NCBI taxonomy): domain Bacteria; kingdom Bacillati; phylum Actinomycetota; class Actinomycetes; order Kitasatosporales; family Streptomycetaceae; genus Streptomyces; species Streptomyces sp. NPDC001351. The sequence continues at coordinate 189,475 of NZ_JBIAWS010000003.1, forward strand.
TTGGGGCACGGTGGAGTGACGCGTGACGCAGGTGTCACGGAGAGGAGCACCCGCATGACGAACCACACCTATCGGGTCACTGAGATCGTCGGCACCTCACCCGACGGAGTCGACCAGGCCATCCGCAACGGCATCACCCGCGCCTCGCAGACCCTCCACAACCTGGACTGGTTCGAAGTCACCCAGGTCAGGGGCCAGATCGAGGAGGGCCAGATCGCCCACTGGCAGGTCGGCCTTAAGGTGGGCTTCCGCCTGGACGAGTCGGCCTGACGGGGAGGATCGGCGGCCGAGGGACGCGCCAGGCAGACGGGCCAGCATTCGCGCGGGCGCCGGACGGGCGGGCATACGGAGCAGGTTCCGGACGGCGCCAAACGGCCGAGCAGACGGAGCAGATTCCGTGCGACCAACGGACGGGCCGGGCAGACAGAGCGCGTTTCGGCGGGTACCGGACGGACCGGGCAGACAGAGCAGGGTTCGCGCGGGCGCCAGACACACCAGGCAGACGGACCAGGTTCCGCGCGAGCGCCAGACGGGCCAGGCGGACGGGGCGGCCTGCGGCCAGGACAGTGGCGAACCGGCCAAAGGGGCGCCTCCTCTGGTTCGGAGCCCACTAGCCGGGCAGGCAGGACAGCCCGTGGGGGCCCGCAGGGCGAACAGAAGACGTCGCCGGCGGGCTGCGTCCGACGCAACGGACGCCTCACTCGCACCCGACGGGACGGCGACAAAGGCCAACCCGCGGATGACCCCAACAAGCCGCGCAAACACGCCGACCCCCCGAACCAACACCCGCTGGACCAGGTGGATGAGCCGGCCCGCACGCCCGCTTGCGGATCAACATGCCGCGCAGTCCGGAGAGGTCGACCTGCCAGCACCGACCGCACTGCCGGGCCGCCAAGCCCGACGGGCCGCAGACAGGCGCCCTACACGCCGGGCGGACGCGGCGGCCACCGAGCACCCCCGGTGCCCGCCGGTCGTCGTACTGGCGCCTGACGCGCCGAGCCAGAGCCGGCGCCCGCCGGCCCGGGAGGATCGGCCTGCCTCCAGACCGGTACCTGACAGCCGGGCAATCGATGCTGCCACCACGCCAGGCTTCGACCAGCCGGACACCCGAGCGGTCCGGGCCGCCGCACGGCGCCTGACGCGCGGGGCAGACCGGCCGTCGCAGAACCTGCGCCCGGCGGACCGGACCCCTCAGGTCCGCCCCTCCACCTCCTGTGCCGTCTCCAGGGCGGCCGACGGGGCCGTCCAGTGGGCCCGTACGACCGGGAAGCCGGCCCGTTCGGCGTCCCCGCAGACCAGTTCGTCGTCGTCCACGAGCACGCGGACGTCCCGGGTGCGAGCCAGGCGCCGCAGGATCTCCAGCTTGGTGCGGCGGGCGGGCCTGCGGTCGTCGTTGCGGCGCATGTGGACGCGCCCGTCGGGCAGGCCCTGCGCGGCGAGCCAGTCCAGCGTGTCGCGCCGGCAGCGCTCGGGCCGGCCGGTGAGATAGACGATCTCGCACTCCTTCGCGCTCTCCAGCACCAGCGCGATGCCCTCCGGGATCGGCGGGTCGTCCGGTGCGGCGGCGAAGAACGCGTCCCAGTCGCGGGGCTTGCCTTCCAGGAACCGCTGGCGGTGGGCCGTGTCGGCGAGGGTGTTGTCCAGGTCGAACACGGCGATCGGGCGCTTGCTGCTGTCGGTCACAAGCCCACCCTAAGGATCTGTCCCGCTCTCCCGGTTCAGGGCGTGACTCCATAGGTGGGAGCGAGCGATGTTCGTCGACGATCAGCGATGGGCGGCCAGCACTGCCGCGAGGCCTTCTTGAAGGTCCTTGACGAAATACTCAGGTACTTCCAGTGAAGGGAAATGCCCCCCGGTTTCGGGCGAACTCCATCGGACGATCTGCCGGTACCGCTCCTGCGCCCAGGGGCGCGGGCACTTCTCGACGTCGCGGGGATACATGGTGAGTGCCGACGGCACGTCGACCCGAAGCCCGGGGTCGAGCGAGTTGTGGCTCTCGTAGTAGATGCGGGCCGCCGACGCACCCGTCCGCGTCAGCCAGTACAGGGTGACGTCGTCGAGGACGCGGTCTCTGGAAATCGTCTCGAACGGGCTGTCCTCGGTGTCCGACCACTCGGCGAACTTGTCGAGGATCCAGGCGAGAAGACCGACCGGTGAGTCGACGAGCGAGTAGCCGATGGTCTGCGGCCGGGTCGCCTGCTGCTTCGCATAGGCCGCCCGGTGACGCCAGAAATGGCGGGTCTCCTCGACCCACCTGCGCTCGACCGCCGTCAGCCCGTCCGTCGACAGCCCGGGCGGCCCCTCCGCGAACGTCGTGTGGATACCGAGAACATGCGCCGGGAACCTGCCGGCGAGAACCGTGGTGACATTGCCTCCCCAGTCGCCGCCGTGGGCCAGGAACTCGCCGTAGCCGAGCCTCCCCATCAGCTCCACCCACGCGGCCGCGATCTTTTCGGTTCCCCACCCGGTGCCGACCGGCTTGTCGCTGTAGCCGAAGCCCGGCAGCGACGGGACCACGACGTGGAACGCCGGAGTCTCCGCGTCTTTCGGATCCGCCAGTTCGTCCACCACATCGATGAACCGGGCGATGCTGTCCGGCCAGCCGTGCGTCAAGATCAGAGGAGTGGCGTCCGCGCGCGCGGATCGGCGGTGCAGGAAGTGGATTCCCAGATCGTCGACGGTCGTACGGAACTGGCCGATCCGGTTGAGGCGCTCTTCGAACGACCGCCAGTCGTACCCGGTGCGCCAGTAGTTCACGACGTCGACGAGGTCGGCGAGAGGGACGCCCTGTTCCCAGCGGCGAGGGCCGGGCGCGGCGCAGGAGACCGTCTCGGCCTCGGGTAGTCGCGCCGCGGCCAATCGCGCGCGCAGATCTCCGAGTTCGGCGTCGGTCGCGTGGGCTTCACATGCTTGTACCTCGTCGGCTGGACGGGACATGAGACCTCCTGGCCATCGTGGAACCGTCTAAGACGGTTCTAACAGTCCTCAGAGGCGCCCCGCAACCGGCTAAGGTGGTTCCATGCGTGATGGGTTCCCTGACTTCCGCCTCGGCAGCGTGCTGGCGACCAGCTTCACGGGGACTCTGTCGGAGCGTCATGGCAACGCTGTGGAGCGCATTCCCACGCCGCAGCGACTCGTCGACTGGCTGACGGTGAACGGCCTCGCCGTGGACTCCTGCACCCCTGCCCAGCTCGACCTCGCCCGGGAACTGAGGGAGTCGATTCACGCCGCCGCCACCGCGGCCGCGATCCATGACCCGCTCCCCTCATCGGCCGTCCAGGTCATCAACGACCGCAGCGCCCAAGGCCGGGCCGCGGCGATCCTGACGCCCGAGGGCAAGCGGCAGTGGCGGCTCAGCTCGGCCTCCCGCGTGGAAGACGCCCTCGGCGTGATCGCCGCCGACGCGATCAGCATCATCGCGGGCGAACGCGACGGAAAACTGGCCTTGTGCGCCTCACCGACCTGCCGAGCGGCCTTCTTCGACACCAGCCAGAGCCGCACCCGCAGATGGTGCGACATGAACACGTGCGGGAATCGTCAGAAGAAGGCGCGCTTCCATGCCAAACAGCGCAACCCCGGATCAGCGGAGTGATCGTCGCGTCGGACAAGCCCCGGTCAGAGCATCAGGAGGCGCTCCGCAGGAAGTCGATGAGGGCCCCGGCGAGTTCGGCGGGGGCGTCCTCCTGGACCAGATGGCCCGCGCCCGTGATGGGTTCGAGGCGCGCGCCCGGGATGCGGGCGACGAGCTCGTGGCCCTTGGCCGGTGGGATCCAGGTGTCCTCCTCGCCCCAGCACACCAGGGTCGGGATGCCGATCTCGCCGTATCGGTCCTGTATCTCGTCGGTGTGGCGCTGGTCGGCCTGGGCGATCTGCCGGTAGAACGCCGCCTGGCCCACCTCCCCGAGCCAGGGCTGAGCGAGCCGGTCCAGCACGGCGGGGTGCAGGCCGGGGCTGCTGGCCGAGCCGATGTACTCGCGTACCAGGGCGCGGTGCAGTGCGGGCGGTAGTTGCTCGAAGACCTCGCAGTGCCCGCCGACCAGCCGGAAGAACGGCGATCCCCAGGGTGCCAGCGCGACCGGGTCCACCAGGGCGAGCGCCCGGTAGCGGGCTCCATGCAGCAGATGCGCCCGCAGGGAGACGGCACCGCCGAAGTCGTGGGCCACCACCAGCGGTTCGGCAAGTCCCCAGTGCGCCAGGAGTTCGGTGAACACCCTGCCCTGGGCGGCCAGGGAGACGTCCTGCCCGGCGGACATCTGCGATGCGCCGTAACCGGGCATGTCCCACACGAACACCTGGTGCCGGCGCGCGAGCGAACGGGCCACGGCCCGCCAGACGTACGAGGAGAAGGGCGTGCCGTGGCAGAGGACGACCGGGTCCCGTCCGGCCTGCCCGAGGATGTCCCAGCGGACGTCGCCGGACGTAGTGCGGAAGGTCTTGGTCAGCGGCCAGTCACTCACGGGGCAGCTCCTGCACGTCGGCTGTTGATCGTCGCGGTAGCCGTCATACCGAAAAGGAGGCCATCTGGCGAACGCGGCCGGGCAGGACCAGCCCGTCCCAAGACGGAGGACACCTTCGCCGTGGTCGACGGCTGCGGTGCCGACCTCGTCCCCGCGGCCGGCACATTGGCCTCGAACAGCCGCGTGACCTGGGCCGATCCGAGGTCGTTGACTGGGCTATGAAGAAGATCAGCGTGCTTGCCGTGCTCACCATGACCGGACTTGCGCTCGCCACCCCAGCCCACGCAGACAACGACAACAACCCCCGCGGCCAGATGCACGTCAGCCACCGAAGCCCTCTCGCCACCGGGCTCTGCAAGGAGGCACTCGCCCTCGTCCCGGTGTTCGCACCCGGAACCGACCAGTCGGTGGACGACGCCTGCAACAACCGCGACCACGCCCGCGACTGACGCGACCGGTCCAGGCTCGCCGGCTCCCTGTCCCGCCGCCGGTGGCGGGCAACCTTCCCGTCACCGGCGGCCACTGCTGGGCGACACCACAGACAGGCGGAGGCGGCCGCCCCGAGGACCCTGGTCGTGGCGCCGAACGGGGCCGACTCCGCGGGCGACGGCAACGGCTTCACACTCGGCGGCGGTGCTCCGGCCCCGGCAGCCGGGCGTCATCAGCACGGACCCGACACCGCAGTTCCTGGTGCCGGGGAGCGAGGCGAACATCGGCGCCCGGTTCTGATCCGTCCGCCCCCGGTGCGGCGGGACGCAGAGCGGATGGATCATGCTTCTCCCATGCCATCCGCGTTTCCCTCCCCCCGCCGCACTCTGATCGGCGCGGCCCAGCAGCGCCCCTGCACCCTCGTCGTGTGCCGGGGCTGCTGCTGCGGCGACCCGCGCAAGCACCCCGATACCGACCACGCCTGGCAGTTGGAGCGGCTGCGCGCCGCGGCCGCCGAGCACGGCTTCCAGGTCCGTACGACCGACTGTCTGGGCCCCTGCGACCAGGCGAACGTCATCGTCGTGCAGCCGTCGGCGGCGGGGCGCCGGGCCGGCGGGCGGGCCACCTGGGTCGGCTTCGCCATGGACGACGACTGCACGGAGGAGCTCGCCGGCTGGGCGGCGGCGGGCGGTCCCGGCATCGCCGAGCCGCCCGTGACGCTGGAGCTGCAGTTCATCCAGCCGCCGCGGGACGCACGCGTGCGCAGCCGCCGGTGAACCACCGACCATCCAATTGTTAATGGGATCCATTTTCATGTAGCGTCCTCGGTGCTTGCCCACCGAGGAGGTTTCCCATGGCTGTCCCCAAGCGGAAGATGTCCCGCAGCAACACCCGCCACCGCCGCGCCCAGTGGAAGGCGGCCACCCCGCAACTCGTCCCGCTCACCCTCGACGGCGTGCGCCACCTCGTACCGCAGCACCTGGTCAAGGCATACGAGCGCGGGCTGCTGCGCCCCGAAGGCTGAGCGCCGGATGCCGTACGAGAAGCCGCATGCCCGCCTGCCCGTCACCGTTCTGTCCGGCTTCCTGGGGGCGGGCAAGACCACGCTCCTCAACCATGTCCTCGCCAATCGGCAGGGCCTGCGGGTGGCCGTCATCGTCAACGACATGAGCGAGGTCAACATCGACGCCGCGCTGGTGCGCGGCGGCGAGGCCGCGCTGTCACGGACCGAGGAACGCCTCGTCGAGATGACGAACGGCTGCATCTGCTGCACCCTCCGCGACGACCTGCTGGAGGAGGTCGACCGGCTGGCCCGCGAGGGCCGCTTCGACCACCTCCTGATCGAGTCGTCCGGCATCTCCGAGCCGATGCCGGTCGCGGCCACCTTCGCCTTCGCCCGCGACGACGGCGCCACCCTCGGCGATGTCGCCGAGCTGGACACCATGGTCACGGTCGTGGACGCGGCGAACTTCCTGCCGGAGCTGGCGGGCGGCGACGAACTCGCCGAACGCGGCCTCGCCCCCTACGAGGACGACGAACGCACCGTCAGCGATCTCCTCGTCGACCAGGTCGAGTTCGCGGACGTCATCGTCCTCAACAAGCTGGACCTGGTCGACTCCCGCGCCGCCGACCGGCTGCGGGCGACGCTCGCCCGCCTCAACCCCCTCGCCCGCATCGTCCCGGCCACCCACGGAAAGGTGGACCTCCACCAGGTCCTCGGCACCCGCCTGTTCGACCTCGAACGCGCCCAGCAGGCACCGGGCTGGGTGCGGGAGCTCAACGGCGACCATGTGCCGGAGACGGAGGAGTACGGCATCTCGTCGACCGTCTTCCGCTCCGAACTCCCCTTCCATCCGGGCCGGTTGTGGACGTTCGTGACCGAGGAGCTGGACGGCGGCGCGTTCGGCCGAGTGCTGCGCTCGAAGGGCTTCTTCACCCTGGCGGGCCGCTCCCACGTGACGGGGCTGTGGTCGCAGGCCGGTTCCGTGGCCCGCTTCGAGCCGTCGGCCGCGCGGGACCCCGAGGCGCCGTATGCGCAGGAACTGGTTCTGATCGGCGTTCAGTTGAACGCGGACAGGATGCAAGACGCCCTGGCGGACTGCCTCATGCGGCCCGGCGAACTCCTCCCGGACGTCGACCCGTTCCCCGCCTGGGACACGTACGGCGTCGACGACAGCTGCGAACACGAACAGCGAACCGGTCATGTGCCGACTCCTGTCGACATCCTGGACACGGTCCGCACTTGTGAGGATGCTCGAGTGCAAGCGGTGTGACAGCGCGGCACGCCACCGTGGGCGCGCCCGCCACCGCGACGGGGGTGAGGACGGTGGAACCGCACGCGGCTGCCGGCTCGGAGACGAAGTCCCGGGTGGACCTGGTTCTGGAAGGCGGAGGGGTCAAGGGGATCGCCTTCGTCGGCGCGTTGCAGAAGCTGTGCGCGCAGCACACCGTACGGCGGGTGGCGGGCACCTCGGCGGGCGCGGTCGTCGGGGCGCTGCTGGCAGCCGGCTACACGGTGCCCGAGCTCGAAGAGACCCTCAGGGAGATGCAGTTCGCGTCCTTCGAGGACGGCTGGGCACGCCACTTCGGCAAGCCCGGGGCGGCGCTGGCCTTCCTGCTGCACAACGGCGTCTTCAAGGGCGACGCGCTGCACGCGTGGATCGAGGAGCGCCTGGCCCGCAAGAACGTCGTGACCTTCAAGGACCTGCGGCAGGAGGAGCCGGGGGACGATCCCGGCACGCCGCCCTACCGGCTGGTCGTCACCGTCAGCGACATCAGCCGGGGCCGGGAGCTGCATCTCCCCTGGGACTGCAGGGAGTTGTGCGGTGTGGACCCGGACTCGATGAAGGTGGCGGACGCGGTGCGGGCCTCCGCGTCCATCCCGTTCTTCTTCCGGCCCTTCCCCCTCACGTGCGGACCCGACCAGGGCTCCGAAAAGCTCGTACTGGTCGACGGCGGGATGCTGTCCAACTTCCCCGTGGCCCTCTTCGACCGCCACGACGACCGCCCGCCCCGCTGGCCCACCTGGGGGCTCAAACTGTCCATGCGGACCACGCCCCAACAGGACTGGCGTCCGGCGGGCAACCCGGTCACGCTGGTCCAGCGGCTGGTCTCGACGATGACCGACGCGCACGACCGGCTCCACATCGATGAGCCGTCCGTGCAGGAACGCACCGTCTTCATCGACACCGAGGGTGTGCGCTCCACCGACTTCCATCTCACCCGTGAGCAGTCCGACTACCTCTTGGCGCAGGGGCAGGACGCGGCCGGCAGGTTCCGTGCCACGTGGGACTTCAACCGGTGGCTGGAGCGCCGGCATCCGCGGCCCGACACGGCCGCCGCGGCCGGCTGACCCGGCGGCGGAGCAAGCATGCGCTCTCTCGCCCGCCCGCACAGACCGCTGCGCGTGCCGACTCGCCGTGTCACCAGGCCGGTTGCGCGCAGGCCGTCCGGGCTCCGCGCCCGGCCCGTCCGGCCGCCGACGCACCCGTATCCCGTGGCCGAGCGGCCCAACACCTGGTTGCACCGCGCCCAGGCCCGCCTGTGCGTTCTGCAAGTGGAACTGGACGCCACCTACCTCCCGCCGGACCGGCCCACCCGCGACGGAGTGCGGTATGCGCAGCTGCAGCACGGGGCCGGGTGCCTGCTCGAAACGGCACAGAACCTGATCAGGAAGGCGGGCGAGCGCCAGGCGTGGCGGTGGCGGCTGCGCAGCTGGTGGTCCGGGTATGCCTACGAGGGCACACTGGCCTGCCTGCACGCCGCCGACGTCGCCATCCTCGCCATGTCGCGGCCCCGCCGTGCCTGGCAGCGCCTCGACACGATCCTGGTCACCGCGCGTCCGCTGCCCCGCAGTGACCCGCGGCTCGCCCGCATCAAGACGCTCAAGGACCAGCAGAACCCGGACGACGTATGCCTGCCGTGGGCCCTGGCCGCGCTGCTGCAGGCCGCCTACGCCCTCCAGGAGGAGCGCGCGGTGCGCAGCCGCAACTTCCGCAACCGGCTCATCCGGGCCGGCCTGGTCCTCTGCCTCCTCCTCACCGCCGTGCTCTGCGCGCCCCTGTGGGTCGACGGCGCCGTCCCCGTCTGCGAAACGGGCCGCAACTGCCCGGATGCCCTGGCGCCCGGCGTACGCGAGGTCGGTGTGGTCATGCTGCTCGGCGTGCTCGGCGCCGCCCTGCACGTGGCGGCGCGGCTCCAGCAGATGGGCGGCAGCTGGAACCCGTACGGGCTGCCGCTGTTCCAGGAGCTGATCAAACTGCCCACCGGCGCCCTGACCGCGGTGACCGGGCTGGTGCTGGTGGACACCGCCGCCCTGCCCGTGATCCGGGCACCCGATTCGTGGCGTGGCGTCATGGCCTACGCCGTGGTGTTCGGGGTGGCGCAGCTGGCCCTGACCCGCACCATCGACCAGCGCGCCGAGAAGCTCCTGGCGGCCGAGCCCGCCCCGGACGAGGTGAAGCAGCTGGAGAAGGCGCCGGAGGAGCACCAGGACCTCATGTGACGGGCAGCGTCGGCAGGAGCGGGAATGCCGTGGTCCGTCACGCGTTGAACTGCGTGTGAGTTCCCTGATCGCCGCCACCCGCTTCTCCGTCCTCGACCGCTCCCGCATCCGCGAGGGCCACACGGACGCGGAGGCGCTGCGCGACACCGTGCGGCTGGCCCAGGAACTGGAGGATCTCGGCTTTCACCGCTTCTGGGTGTCCGAGCACCACGGGGTGCCGGGCGTGGCCGGTTCCGCGCCCACCGTGCTGGCCGCCGCCGTCGCGGGTGCCACGCGCACCATCCGGGTCGGCACGGGCGGTGTGATGCTGCCCAACCATCAACCCCTGGTCGTGGCCGAGCAGTTCGGGGTGCTGGAGTCGCTCTTCCCCGGGCGGATCGACATGGGGCTGGGGCGGTCCGTCGGCTTCACGAGCGGGGTGCGCAGGGCGCTGGGGCGGGACAAGGGCGACGCCGAGGACTTCGGGGCGCAGCTGGAGGAGCTGCTCGGCTGGTTCCGCGGGACGTCCCCGACGGGTGTGCGCGCACGCCCCGCGGAGGGCCTGACCGTGCCGCCGTTCGTGCTGGCCATGGGCGAGGGCGCCGCGGTCGCCGCCCGCGCGGGCCTGCCGATGGTCATCGGCGACCTGCGGAACCGCGAGAAGATGCAGCGCGGCATCGACCACTACCGCGCCCACTTCCGGCCCTCCCCATGGGCCAGCGAACCGTACGTCGTCATCTCCGGCACGGTCGCGGTGGCCGCCACGCCCGAGGAGGCGCGGCGGCTGCTGGTCCCGGAGGCGTGGTCGATGGCGTACTCCCGCACGCACGGCACGTTCCCACCGCTGCCGCTCGCCGAGCGCGTCGAGGGTCTGGCCATGACCGACAAGGAGCGCGGGTTCTACGAGTCCGGGCTCGCCGGCCACCTCGCGGGCACCGAGGAGCAGGTCACGCACGAGCTGGAGACGGTGCTGAAGGAGACCGGCGCGCAGGAGGTACTGGTCACCACCAGTACGCACGACCGCGCGGCGCTGGTCGACTCGTACCGGCGCCTCGCCCGGATCACGTCCCGGCAGTGATCACCATCCGGAAGCGGGCGGTGCCGGAGAGCATCTTCCGGTAGGCCTCGCCGGCCTGGTCCAGGGGCACGGTCTCGGTCATCGGGCGGATGCCCTGCAGGGCACTGAAGGCCATGGTGTCCTGCACGTCCTGTGCGGTGCCGGAGGGGTGGCCGCGGACGATCCTGCCGCTCATGAGCAGCTGGAGCGGGCTGATGCCCAGGGGGTCGGGGTCCGCCCCGATGGCGACCAGTTCGCCGCGGGGTGCCAGGCCGTCCACGGTGGCCGTGATGGCCTGGGAATTGCCCGCCGTGGCCAGCACGACCCTGGCGCCGCCGAGAGACTGCAGCGCCTGTGCGACGGGGGTGGCCGCCGTGCTGTCGACGTAGTGGTGGGCGCCGAGCTGTTTGGCGAAGTCGGCCTTCTCGGCCCCGCGGGCGATCGCCACGGTCTCGAAGCCCATCGCGACCGCGTACTGCACGCCCAGGTGGCCCAAGCCGCCGAGACCGAGCACGGCGACCAGATCGCCCGGGCGGGCCGAACTGCGCCGCAGACCGTTGTAGGTGGTCACGCCCGCGCAGGCCATGGGCCCGGCGTCGGTCGCGGACAGGGCGTCGGGGATCCGGGCCAGGGCGTCGGCCGGCGCGATCAGCATCTCGGCGAAGCCGCCGTCGTACGCCCAGCCGGGCACCTTGAGGTTCACGCAGACGACGAAGTCGCCCTGTCGGCAGGGCGTGCAGTGGCCGCAGCTGCCGCCGAACCAGCCGACCGTCACCCGGTCGCCCACCTGCCAGCCCCGGTCCTCGGCCCCCTCACCGAGCGCGTCGATCCGTCCGGCGATCTCGTGTCCGGGGACCACCGGGAAGCTGATGCCCGGCACTCCGCCGTTCACGAAGAGGGTGTCGCTGTGGCAGACCCCGCAGGCCTCCACCGCCACCCGTACATGGCCGGGGCCCGGCTGCGGCACCTCGCGCTCGACGATCTGGAACGGGCCGCCGGCCTCGATCGCCTGCGCGACTCGATAGGTACTGCTCATCTGTCCCTCCGGGATGTCGTCCGTCCCCCCGAGGTGGACGGGAATCTCCCGCCAAGTCGAGGGGAAGTCTCCCTCCTGAATGGCGGGAAAGGGGCGAAAGCCCCACAGTCCAGCACATCAGCTCGAAGCCGATCCCGCGCGCGAAACAGGCGAAACGATCAAGAACGACGGCCCGGCTTCACGAAATGGCCCGCAGCCCACCGCGCGACCGGCGGCGGAGTTGGTCGACGGCCTGGACCGTCGGCTCGTCCGCGGGCAGGAGGACGACCAGCTGCTGGGCATCCGCAGGGAGTTCGAGCACCTCGCGGACCAGCCGGAGTGCGTACCCGGACGGGTGGTCGAGGCGGAGGTCTTGACGTTGCGGGACCACGTGACGGTGCAGGCGGCTCGTGAAGTCGGGGCCGGCGACGGGGGCGAGTTCCGTGCTGAACCACTCGGAGCTCTCGACGGACGGTGCGAGCCACAGGTCGAAGGCCTGCTGGTCGGCGATGTCGTCCCAGTCGGCGAAGAACGTCCGGGCCCGCGGGTCGGTGAAGACGTAGCGGGTGAGGTTCGGGGCGTCCGCGTCGAGCAGTCCGGTGCCGCTCATCACCGCCTCGTAGCCGCCGGTGTGGGCGAGGACGTCGCCCAGCCGGTTGGTGACCATGGCGATGCCCGGCTCCAGGAGGCGGAGGGTCTCCAGGACCGAGGGACGGACCTCTCGGCGGGGAGGCGCGGGCTGGGTATGAGCGACACACTCACCGCCGCTGATCTTCGCCAGGTAGCGCAGGTGGTTGCGCTCGGCCGCATCGAGGCTGAGCGCATCGGCGAGCGCGTTGACCACCGCCACCGAGGGGTTGCGGTCACGGCCCTGCTCCATGCGGGTGAGGTACTCGACGCTGATGCCGGCCCGCGCGGCGAGATCCAGCCGCCGCAGGCCCGGTGAGCGGCGGCGGCCGTGAACCGGCAGTCCCAGCGACTCGGGCTGGATGCTGTCGCGCTTGGCCCGGATGAAGTCCCCCAGCGGCGTGCCCATGGGCCGAGCATAGGCCGCTGTCCACTGCTCGCGGAGGGCTCAGCCTGGCCCTGTGGGGGCCAGCCTGAGCAGGGTCTGGCCGGCCTCGGGGCGCGGCGTGATCGTGGTGGGCATGGACAACAACGAGCAGAACAAGCACAAGCTGGTGATCATCGTCGGAAGCGTCCGGGACGGACGGTTCGGCCCGGCGGTGGCCTCGTGGGTGGCCGAACAGGCGGGCGCGCACGGTGGTTTCGATGTGGAGGTCGTCGACCTGGCCGAGGTCGACATCCCGTTGGCGCTGCCCGCCGAGTCGCCGAAGTACGCCGGTGACGCCTACCCGCGCCCGGCCGGGATGGCGGCACTGACGTCGGCTCTGGAGGGCGCGGACGCGTTCGTCGTGGTCACTCCGGAGTACAACCACAGCTATCCCGCCTCCCTGAAGGCGGCCATCGACTGGCACTTCACCCAGTGGACGGCCAAGCCCGTCGCCTTCGTCAGCTACGGCGGCGCGGCAGGCGGCCGGCATGCCGTACTGCACCTGGAGAACGTGCTGACCGAGCTGCACGCGGTGACCATCCGCGACGGTCTCGCGTTTCCGAACTACTTCACCGCCTGGCAGGACGGCCGTCCCCGCGACCCCGACGCCGCCGGGTACGCCAAGACGCTGCTGGAGCAGCTGGCCTGGTGGGCCGGTGCGCTCCGCTCGGCTCGCGCGGCCGCGCCCTACCCGGGGTGACCTGGGACGACGCCTCACGGGCGACGCCGTCGGCTTAGAATCGCGGCGTTTGTCCCGCCTCAGTCGAAGACCCGTACGGAGTTCCCGTTCATGCACGACCCACACGACCCCTGTGTCCGCGTCCGCGGCGCCCGCGAGCACAACCTCAAGGGCGTGGACGTCGACATCCCGCGGGACGTGTTGACCGTGTTCACAGGGGTCTCCGGGTCGGGGAAGTCCTCGCTCGCCTTCGGCACCATCTACGCCGAGGCCCAGCGCCGCTACTTCGAGTCCGTCGCCCCGTACGCGCGCCGCCTGATCCATCAGGTCGGCGCGCCGAAGGTCGGCGAGATCACGGGACTGCCGCCCGCGGTCTCCCTCCAGCAGCGCCGCTCGGCCCCGACGTCCCGCTCGTCCGTCGGCACGGTCACCAATCTGTCGAACTCGCTGCGGATGCTGTTCTCCCGAGCCGGCGACTACCCGCCCGGGGCCGAGCGTCTCGACTCCGACGCCTTCTCCCCCAACACGGCCGCCGGTGCCTGCCCGGAATGCCACGGGCTGGGCCAGGTCCACCGTACGACCGAGGAGCTGCTGGTCCCCGACCCGTCGCTGTCGATCCGCGAGGGCGCGATCGCCGCCTGGCCGGGCGCCTGGCAGGGCAAGAACCTCCGGGACATCCTCGACGCGCTCGGCCACGACGTGGACCGGCCGTGGCGCGAACTCCCCGCCGACCAGCGGGAGTGGATCCTCTTCACCGACGAGCAGCCGGTCGTCACGGTGCACCCGGTACGGGACGCCGACCGCATCCAACGGCCTTACCAGGGCACGTACATGAGCGCCCGCCGCTATGTCATGAAGACCTTCTCCGACTCCAAGAGCCCCACGCTGCGGGCCAAGGCCGAACGCTTCCTGACCAGCGCGCCCTGCCCGGCGTGCGGCGGCAGCAGGCTGCGCCCCGAGGCACTGGCGGTCACCTTCGCGGGCCGTACGATCGCCGAGCTGGCCGCGCTGCCGCTGACCGACCTCGCGGGCTGTCTGGTGGCGCGCGACGAGACCGCCCGGGTCCTCACCGAGGACCTCACCTCCCGTATCGCGCCGGTCCTCGAACTCGGCCTCGGCTATCTCAGCCTGGACCGCTCCACCCCCACTCTCTCGGCGGGCGAGCTGCAACGGCTGCGCCTGGCCACGCAGTTGCGCTCGGGACTGTTCGGTGTCGTCTACGTCCTCGACGAGCCGTCCGCAGGACTGCACCCGGCGGACACCGAGGCCCTGCTCACGGTCCTGGAGCGGCTGAAGTCGTCGGGCAACTCGGTGTTCGTGGTGGAGCACCACCTCGACGTCATGCGCGGCGCCGACTGGCTGGTGGACGTCGGCCCGCGTGCCGGCGAGCACGGCGGAGAGGTGCTGTACAGCGGCCCGGTGGCGGACCTGGCCCGGGTCCCGCAGTCCGCGACGGCCCGCTTCCTCTTCGACCGCTCCCCCGCCCCCGTACGCCAAGTGCGCACCGCCCGCGGCCAGTTGGAGGTCGGGCCCGTCACCCGGCACAACCTGCGCGGGGTGACCGCCGAGTTCCCGCTCGGTGTGTTCACCGCCGTCACCGGCGTCTCCGGGTCCGGCAAGTCGACGCTCATCGGCGAGATCACCGAGGACCTGACGGGCGTGGAACGCCTGGTCTCCGTCGATCAGAAGCCCATCGGCCGCACCCCACGCTCCAACCTCGCCACCTACACGGGCCTCTTCGACGTCGTACGCAAGGTGTTCGCGGCCACCGAGGAGGCGCAGGACCGCGGTTACGGCGTCGGCCGCTTCTCGTTCAACGTCGCCGGCGGGCGCTGCGAGACCTGTCAGGGCGAGGGGTTCGTCAGCGTCGAGCTGCTGTTCCTGCCGAGCACGTATGCGCCGTGTCCGGACTGCGGCGGGGACCGCTACAACCCCGAGACGCTCCAAGTGACGTACCGGGGCCGGAACATCGCTCAGGTGCTGGACCTGACGGTGGAGAGCGCGGCGGAGTTCTTCGCGGACACCCCGGCGGTGGCGCGCAGTCTCACCACCCTGCTCGACGTGGGCCTGGGCTATCTGCGCCTGGGGCAGCCCGCCACCGAACTCTCCGGCGGCGAGGCCCAGCGCATCAAGCTGGCCGGCGAGTTGCAGCGCGGCCGCCGCGGCCACACCCTCTACCTGCTCGACGAGCCGACCACCGGTCTGCACCCGGCGGACGTAGAGGTCCTGATGCGGCAGCTGCACGGTCTCGTCGACGCCGGCCACACGGTGATCGTCGTCGAGCACGACATGTCGGTCGTCGCCGGCGCGGACTGGGTGATCGACCTGGGACCGGGCGGCGGGGACGCGGGCGGGCGGATCGTGGCGGCGGGCACGCCGACGCAGGTGGCGAGTGTTGCGGGAAGCGCTACGGCGCCGTATCTGCGACGGGCGCTGCCACCGCGGCAGGCGTGAGCACAGACGCCAAGGCCCCCGCCGGCGTCACAGGGATGCGAACCAGGCGGCGGTGTCGTCGGGGTGCGGGAACCGGACGGTGGTGAGGGGCGCGAAGCGGGCATCGCTCGTACGCCGTGCGATCTCGCTGCGGCGGCCCGCATGCTGGGACCAGGCCCACCACACCGGGTGTTCCCTGCTGAGCCAGCCCGCCCAGGTCTCCCTGTTGCCGCCGAAGACCCGCTCACGGGTGACCGTGCGCCGCAGGGAGCGGCGCAGGACGCGCGGCATCACGACACGCTTGCCGTAGTCCAGCCAGAGCACGGTGTCCGCCTGCTCCCAGAGCAGGTCACGGACCTCCGGGTAGCCGATGCTGTCGATGATCCAGCGGGGTTCGGCCAGGACGCGGGACACCGCCTCGTCCAGCTTGTCGTTGACAGCCCAGTCGGGGCCGACGAAGTACAGCGCGTCCATCTCGTGGTAAGGGACGTCCAGACGCTCACTCACGGCCCGCGCGAGCGTGGACTTGCCCGCGCCCGTGACACCCACCACCAAGATCCGCTCCATGCGGGCACTGTACAGCGGCGGCGAGACCGCAGGCCGAACTTCCGTCCGGGCCCGCGGACTTGACCGCGAGGCGACCGGAACCTCGACGATCGCGCCGTACGCCCCACACAGCGGCCCGGAACCCGACCTGCCCACGGACGGTCACAGACCGATCAGCTCCGCGAGGGTGCCGCCCAGGACGCGATCGCGCAGTGCGCCTGGCGCGGTGACGCGTTCGACGGTGGTGCGGGCCAGGAACGGGTCGCCGTAGGGCGCGTCCGAGCCGAACAGGGTGCGGTCCGGCACCTCGTTGACGGCCAGGCGCACCGCGAAGATGATGTTCGCCGTCGACAGCTCCAGGTACAGGTTCGGGGTGTCCCGGGCCAGCTCGATTGCCGTCAGCCAGTTCACTCCACCGAGCTGGCTGATCACCAGCGGGACGGTCGGGTGGCGGCGCGCGAGGCGGGCCAGCGTCGCCAGGTCTCCCGCCGTGGTCGGGGCGAAACCGTGCACGACGACGGGTAGCCCGCCGTGATCGGCGGCTGCCCGAAGTACCGGCTCGATCCGACCGGCCCCGTCCGGTGGCGGGGTCAGCTCACCGATGCCCCGAAAGCCCCGGCCGACTATCTCCCCCTCGACTTCCGCCGCGATCTCCTGGGCGGGCAGGTCCAGGCGGACCTTGCCGAAGCCGATGAAACGGTCCGGGTGTGCCGCGCACGCCGAGTCCAGTTCCTGTGTTGCGGCCCGATGGTGGTCCGGGCCGCTGGACCGTCCACTGAGCGTCTCGTCCAGCGCGCTCATCTCGCGCCGGAAAGAGGCCAGATCGGTGGCCCGCTCGGGATGCGGGCGGGTGCCGAAGAGCACGGCGCGGTCGACTCCTGCTTCGTCCAGCAGGGCGATGTGGCTGTGCACGGGATCGTGGACATGGCTGTGGGCGTCGATGATCAACGGATTCTCCTGGTCAGGGCGTGACGGCGACGGAATGCCGCCGCCGACCCCATGGTTGAAGGCTGACACCGTGGCAAGGTCAAGCTCCGTGGAGAGACGATGCTGATTGGGCAGTTGGCCAGGAGAACCGAGACCAGTGAGCGCCTGCTCCGGTACTACGAACGCGTCGGCCTTCTCACCCCAAGCCGTCAGGCCAACGGATACCGCGATTACGACGACACCGCCGAGCAGACGGTCAGGCAGATCCGCGCCCTGCTGGCGGCCGGGCTGTCCACCAACCTCATCCGGCAGGTCCTGCCGTGCGCTCTCGCCGACGGCTCGCTGCGTCCGTGCCCGGGCGTACTGGACAAGCTTCACACCCAGCTCGCCCGCCTCGACCGGCGCGCGAACGAGCTGGCACAAGCCCGCCAGGCCCTGCAGCGGGCCATTGCGGCAGCTGAACTCGTACCGGACGGTCGAGAGCGCCCGCGCGGGTGACTGACGTCAGTCCTCGGTGAGCAGGCCGGCCACCAGATCGCGCGGCAGGCCGTGGGTGTCGTGGAGGTAGTGGTAGTCCTCCTCGCTCAGCGGAACCTTGAACTGCGGGCGGGAGAGGATGCGTTGGCCGCGTTCGAGGAGCTTGGTGAAGCGGTGCTCCTCGTCCAGGAGCAGTGTGCGGACGGTGTCGGTCCCGCAGGGCTGGTGGAAGTGGTTCAGGGTGTGGTCCACGAGTTCCAGGGGCAGGTCCGTCAGGGTGCGCGAGGGCTCGTCGCGGCGCAGTGTGGTCAGGAGGCGGCGGACGAGGCGGCGCAGTACATAGCCGCGGCCGGTGTTGGACGGGCGTACTCCGTCGCCGAGTACGACGATGCTCGAGCGCAGGTGGTCGCAGACGAGACGGGTCGAGGGCTCGTCCAGGTCCCACAGCGGCGGGAGCAGCCGCATCCACGGTTCGAACAGGTCCGTGTCGTAGACCGAACGGCGTCCTTGCAGGACGGTCGTCAGGCGTTCCAGGCCCATCCCCGTGTCGATGCCGGGCTGGGGCAGGGGTTCGAGGGTGCCGTCCTCCTTGCGTCGGTAGCGCATGTTGACGTGGTTCCAGATCTCCACCCAGCGGGGGTCGGTGGTGGGGGTGCCCTGGGGCGGAGTGCCGACTTCGCCGGTCCAGACGAAGATCTCCGAGTCCGGGCCGCAGGGGCCGACGGGGCCGTTGGACCACCAGTTCTCGTCCTCGGTGAGCTCCACGGGCAGTCCCAACTCCCTCCAGGTGCACAGTGATTCGGTGTCGGGGCCGACCTGGTCGTCGCCGCCGAAGACCGTGACGTGCAGCCGCTCCCGCGGAATGCCGAATCCGTCGCGCAGCAGCTCGTACCCCCAGCGCAGGCTCTGTGAGTGGCCGTAGTCGCCGAGCGACCACGAGCCGAGCATCTCGAAGACCGTCAGGTGGGTGGGGTCGCCGACCTCGTCGAGGTCGGTGGTGCGCAGGCAGCGCTGGACGTTGGTCAGGCGCCGTCCCTGGGGATGGGGACGGCCCAGGAGGTAGGGCGTGAGGGGGTGCATGCCGGAGGTGGTGAACAGCACCGGGTCCGAGGGCGGCGGCAGGAGGGAGCTTCCGGTGATGAGGTGGTGGCCGCGTTCGCGGTAGAAGTCGGTGAAGGTACGGACGGTCTGCTCGGTGTTCATGGTGGTGCTCATGGCGTGTTCCTTCGGGTCGTGGGGACCGGAAGGGACCGCGGGAGCAGCCTGCTGAGCCCTGCGGGGCTGCGCGGAGGGGTGGCACCACATCCCGGCGGTCCGTTTCCGGCCGCCGGGGAAAGGTGGAGAGGTCAGGCGTCGGCAGCCGGGGAGCTGGTCGCTCGCGCGGCTGCGGTGTGGGGACAACAGGTCCTGACCTTCATGGAAGGCACGCTAACAGGGGGCGGTGCAGCCCGTCTTCCGAGTTTCCGGCCCCCGGGGGCACATGTCCTGCCATTGGTTAAGGCCTTGTGACATGCGACTGACGGTTCTCGGCGGCTGCGACGCGTGGCTCACTGCGGTGCAGCCGTGCAGCGGCTATCTCGTCGAGTACGACGGGTTCCGCCTGCTGGTCGATCCCGGCTACGCCACCTTGCCCCGCCTGCTGCACCACCACACCGTCGACGCGGTCGACGCCGTGCTGGTCAGCCACGGGCACCCCGACCACTGCGCCGACCTCAACCCCCTGCTCCGGGCCCGCGGGCTGAGCGACGACCCTCCGCCGCCCCTGCCGGTGTACGCCCCGCACGGAGCACTCGACACGGTGCTGGCCCTCGACAAGCCGCCGATGCGCCCTATCTGCTGACCGCACGACTGGCCGGTCAGTACGCCCGCCAGGCGGGCGCCGCCCGGCTCCTGCTCACCCATCTGTGGCCGGGCACGGATCCCACGGCCGCGCGGGAGGCGGCCGCGGAGTACTTCGAGCAGTCGGCCGGCATCGCCACCCCGGACCTCGTCACCGAGATCACCGGGGCGGGCTCGTGATCCGGGCGCTGCGGGAGGGGCCGGGCGGCAGGAGCGCGTCTCTTCGAGGCTTCCGCAGGCGAGGGCGGTGGTCCTATCGTCTGAGCTCGTGATCAGAAACAGCGTTCCGCTGCCCCCGACGGTCTACCCACTCGCCAAGGGGCGCGGGTGGGCCATGCTGGCCGGCTCTCTCGTCTTCGTCGCTCTGGGCATTGTTTTCCTCGTCGCCCACAGCACCCTGAAGATGACGGTGGCGGGGGTACTGGCCGTGCCCTTCTTCGGGTTGTGCTCGGTACTCATCCTCCAGCGCCTGCTCCGCAACCGCCCGGAGCTGGTGCTGGACGACGCGGGTGTGGACCATGTGCGGCTCGGCCGGTTCGGCTGGGACGAGATAGCCGCCGTGCGGATACGCGAGCAGCGGGTACGCAACACCTCGCAGCTGTTCGTCGAGCTGGTCCTGCACGACCCGGACGCCTATCTGGCCCGGGCATCCAAGCTCGTCCGCAGCACCGCGTCCATGAACGCACGACTTGGCTTCGGTCCGGCCGTCATGGCCACGAACACCCTTCCGGTGCCGCCCGAGGCGGTCCTGGACGCGATGCGGCGCCACTGCCCCCGGCTCGCGGTACAGCAGTGAACGCGCCCGTGCACCGCTGCTAGGCGACCAACGCCGTGTGGATCCAGTCCGCCTGAGCCGTCGCCCGCGGCTGGGCCGCGCGGGCCAGTGAGCGGCGGTCCGGATGGCTGCCGGGGGCGATGGCGTCCCGTACGTCGACCTCGGCCACCAGGCCCCGCGCCGACACCACCCGCCAGACCGAGGCCACGAGCGAGTCGTCGCCGATGAAGGCGGGCGCCGTGCTGGCCGTACCCCCGGCGAGCCGGTAGTGCAGGCGTACCGGCTGTACGGGAACGTCCGCGTCGAGGGCGGCCTGGAAGACGGCGCGGCGGAAGGTCCCCTGGGCGCGTCCGCACCAGGTGCTGCCCTCGGGGAAGACCCCGACGGCCTGCCCGTCGCGCAGGGCGTCCGCGATGCGGGCGACGGTTTCCGGCAGGGCGCGCAGCCGGTTGCGGTCGATGAACAGGGCGCCGCCGCGGGCCGCCAGGGGGCCGGCCACGGGCCAGTCCCTGATGTCGGACTTGGCGAGCATGCGGGCCGGGCGGACGGCGGCGAGCAGCGGGATGTCCAGCCAGGAGATGTGGTTGGCGACCAGGAGCAGGCCACCGGTGGGCGCGGCGGTGCCGGTGATACGGACCTGGACCCCTGCGGCCCGCACGATCCACCGGCACCACCGCTTCACCAGCTCGGCGGGGATCCTCCCGCCGAGCGGCGACAGCACGACCCCGGCGAGCACCAGGGCCACGACTGCCGCCATCCGCAGCACGGCGCGCGGTACGGCCGTGGCGGACCCCGTCGCCTCTATGCACGCCCCCGGGGTGCAGGGCGCGCTGGGCTGCCAGACGCTCATCAGGCCGGCACGAGGGAGAGGAAGTGCCGCAGATAGCGCGGGTTGACCCGGCGCATCGACAGCAGCACATACAGGTCGGCGACCCCGAAGTCCGGGTCGTGCGCGGGCTGCCCGCACACCCAGGCACCGAGGCGGAGGTAGCCGCGCAGCAGGGCGGGCAGTTCGGCGGAGGCGGCGGCCGGGGTCGCGGCGGCCGGGACCCAGGGCAGCAGCGGCCGTACCCGGTGCTCCTCCGGAGCCAGGTACTTGCCCCGCACCTTCTCCCAGGTGGCGGAGGCGAGCGCGCCGCCGTCGGCGAGCGGGACGGAGCAGCAGCCGGCCAGCCATTCGTGGCCGCGGTCGACCATGTAGCGGGCGATGCCGGCCCAGATGAGGCTGATGACGGCGCCGTCGCGGTGGTCGGGGTGCACGCAGGAGCGGCCGACCTCGACCAGTCCGGGACGGATCGGGTCGAGGGCCGTCAGGTCGAACTCGCCCTCGGAGTACAGCCGTCCGGCGACCGAGGCACGCTCCGGCGGCAGCAGCCGGTAGGTGCCGACGACCTGGCCGGTCGTCTCCTCGCGTACCAGCAGGTGGTCGCAGTACGCGTCGAAGGCGTCGATGTCGTGGCCGGGCTGCGGGGTGGCCAGCAGGGCCCCCATCTCGCCGGCGAAGACCTCGTACCGCAGCCGCTGCGCGGCACGCACGTCGGCCTCGTCGCGGGCGAGGGACACGGTGTAGCGGGTGGGTGCGGCGGGCTTCGGGGGACGGTCCAGAGTGGTGACGCCGGTCATGGCTCTCTCCAAGTCGGCTGCCGGGGACGGCGGAGCGGGAGCAGACCGTTGGCGCGTGATCTGCCGCCCCTGTTCTTCCGATGCCGGCTGACCTTCGCGTGACAGGCGCAGAGAGAGCGGGTGTGGGCTTGTTGAACGGCTCGCCCCACACAAGCGAGACGGGGCCGAGGAGCACCCTCCCGACCCCGCCCGTCCGCACATCTTCGGCGAACGTTCACTACAGCGCCCCGATAGGGGCGCGGGGCTGCATCGACATGCGGCTCCGCCGCGGGGCGCGACAAGCCACGACGAACCCGCAGCCCGAAAACAACAACTCCCCAACGGCGCTACCGCTTGGCGGCCTTTCGAGTCGCCCGCAGCCACTCCTTGTTCATGCTCGTGATGGACACCAGCGGAATGCCCTTCGGGCAGGCGGTGGCGCACTCCCCGGTCAGCGTGCAGCCGCCGAAGCCCTCCTCGTCCATCTGCGCCACCATGTCCAGCACCCGCGTCTCGCGCTCGGGCGCGCCCTGCGGCAGCACGTTCAGATGGTTGATCTTGGCGGAGGTGAAGAGCATCGCCGCCCCGTTCGGGCAGGCCGCCACGCACGCCCCGCAGCCGATGCACTCGGCGTGCTCGAAGGCGAAGTCGGCGTCCGGCTTGGGTACGGGGGTGGCGTGGGCCTCGGGTGCGGAGCCGGTCGGGGCGGTGATGTAGCCGCCGGACTGGATGATCCGGTCGAACGCCGAGCGGTCCACCACCAGGTCCTTGATCACCGGGAAGGCGGAGGCCCGCCAGGGCTCGATGTCGATCGTGTCGCCGTCCTGGAAGGACCGCATGTGCAGCTGGCAGGTGGTGGTGCGCTCCGGCCCGTGCGCGTCGCCGTTGATGACGAGCGAGCACGCGCCGCAGATGCCCTCACGGCAGTCGTGGTCGAAGGCGACCGGGTCCTCGCCCTTGAGGATGAGCTCCTCGTTGAGGGTGTCGAGCATCTCCAGGAACGACATGTCGGACGAGATGCCGTCCACCTCGTATGTGGACATGGCGCCTTCGGCGTCGGCGTTCTGCTGCCGCCAGACGCGCAGGGTGAGCTTCATGCGTAGCTCCGCTGAGTGGGGTGGACGTACTCGAAGACCAGGTCTTCCTTGTGCAGGGTCGGGGCCTCGCCTGTGCCGGCGAACTCCCAGGCGGCCGCGTACGCGAACTCGTCGTCCCGGCGGGCGGCTTCACCGTCCGGCGTCTGGGACTCCTCGCGGAAGTGGCCGCCGCAGGACTCCGCCCGGTGCAGTGCGTCCAGGCACATCAGCTCGGCGAGCTCGAGGTAGTCCACGATGCGGTTGGCCTTCTCCAGCGACTGGTTGAACTCCTCGCCGGTGCCGGGCACCTTGATGCGCCGCCAGAACTCCTCACGGATCTGCGGGATGCGCTCCAGCGCCTTGCGCAGTCCGGCGTCCGTACGGGCCATGCCGCAGAACTCCCACATGAGTTCGCCGACTTCGCGGTGGAAGGAGTCGGGGGTGCGGTCGCCGTCCACGGACAGCAGGAGGTTGAGGCGGTCCTGGGTCTCGGCCAACACCTCCTGGACGACGGGGTGCTGGACGGTGACCGGCTCGTGGTGCGGGTTGCGGGCGAGGTAGTCGTTGATGGTCGCCGGCAGCACGAAGTAGCCGTCGGCGAGGCCCTGCATGAGCGCGGAGGCGCCCAGGCGGTTGGCGCCGTGGTCGGAGAAGTTGGCCTCGCCGATCGCGAACAGGCCCGGGACGGTGGTCTGCAGGTCGTAGTCGACCCACAGTCCGCCCATCGTGTAGTGGACGGCGGGGTAGATCCGCATCGGGACGGTGTACGGGTCCTCGGCGGTGATCCGCGCGTACATGTCGAAGAGGTTGCCGTACTTCTCCTCGACCGCCCCCCGCCCCATCCGCTTGATGGCGTCGGCGAAGTCAAGGTAGACGCCCTGCCCGCCGGGGCCCACTCCCCTGCCCTCGTCGCAGACGTTCTTGGCGGCTCGGGAGGCGATGTCGCGCGGCACCAGGTTGCCGAAGGACGGGTAGATGCGCTCCAGGTAGTAGTCGCGCTCTTCCTCGGGGATCTCGTTCGGCGGTCGGTCGTCGCCCTTGGCCCTGGGCACCCAGATCCGGCCGTCGTTGCGCAGCGACTCGCTCATCAGGGTGAGCTTCGACTGGTGGTCGCCGGTGCGCGGGATGCAGGTGGGGTGGATCTGGGTGAAACAGGGGTTGGCGAAGTAGGCGCCGCGCCGGTGGGCCCGCCAGATGGCGGTGGCGTTGGAGTTCATGGCGTTCGTCGACAGGTAGAAGACGTTGCCGTAGCCGCCGCTCGCCAGGACGACGGCGTCCGCGAAGTAGGTGTCGATACGGCCGGTGATGAGGTCGCGCGCCACGATGCCGCGCGCCTTGCCGTCGACGACGATCAGGTCGAGCATCTCGGTACGCGGATGCATCTCGATGTTGCCGGCGGCGATCTGCCTGCTCAGGGCCTGGTAGGCGCCGAGCAGCAGCTGCTGGCCCGTCTGTCCGCGGGCGTAGAAGGTCCGCGAGACCTGTACGCCGCCGAAGGAGCGGGTGTCGAGCAGGCCGCCGTACTCCCGGGCGAAGGGCACGCCCTGTGCCACGCACTGGTCGATGATCTCCACCGAGATCTGCGCGAGCCGGTGCACGTTCGACTCCCGGGCGCGGAAGTCGCCGCCCTTCACGGTGTCGTAGAACAGCCGGTGGACGGAATCGCCGTCGTTGCGGTAGTTCTTGGCGGCGTTGATGCCGCCCTGCGCGGCGATGGAGTGGGCGCGGCGCGGGGAGTCCTGGTAGCAGAACTGGACGACGTGGTAGCCCTGTTCGGCGAGCGTGGCGCCTGCGGAGCCGCCCGCCAGGCCGGTGCCCACCACGATCACCGTGTGCTTGCGCCGGTTGGCCGGGTTGACCAGCTTGGCCTCGAAGCGGCGCTTGTCCCAGCGCTCGTGGACGGGGCCTGCGGGAGCCTTGCCGTCGACGATGGGCTCGCCGGTTTTGTAGTTCGCGAAGTCGGTCATGTTCAGCTCACCACTCCGGTCATGACGCCCACGGGTACGGCGATGAATCCGGCCGTGAGCAGCAGTGCGAGGACGTTGGCCACGGTCTTGAGGGCGCGGTCGCGGCTGCGGCTGCCGACGCCCAGGGTCTGGGCGGCGCTCCAGAAGCCGTGCCGGATGTGCAGGCCCAGGGCGAGCATCGCGACGATGTAGATGACGTTGCCGTACCAGGTGGAGAAGGTGTCCACGACGTTCTGGTACGGGTGGCCCTCCTGGAAGCCGCCCGGGTGCACGGTGCCGGTGGTCAGGTCGAGGATGTGCCACACGATGAACAGGCCGAGGATGATCCCGCCCCACCGCATCGTGCGCGTCGCGTAGCTGGCCTTGGCCTTCTTGTGGACGTACTTGCTGGGCCGTGCCTTGATGTCGCGGCGGCTGAGCTGGTACGCGGAGACGGCGTGTGCGACGACCGCGACGATCAGCACGACGCGGATCAGCCACAGGGTCCACTCGTAGTGCATGAACGGCTCGCCCACGGTGCGCAGCCAGTGCGCGTAGTGGTTGAACTCGCCGGCTCCGAAGAAGATCTTCAGGTTGCCGATCACATGGGCGACCAGGTACAGCAGCATGATCATGCCGCTGACGGCCATCACCGTCTTCTTGCCGACGGAGCTGTCCCACACCGTGCGCGCCATCGACGGCCGTCGGTCCGTCCGCGTTGCCAGAGCCATGGCTCAAGACGCTAGAGCCGAAGGTCCCGATCGGTCCAAGACATGGTCCGGCTTGATTCCATAGGAAGCAGCTATCGTACGAGGATGCAGTTCCAGCAGCTCCAGTACTTCGTGGCGGTCGCGGAGACGCGGCACTTCACCCGGGCCGCGGACCTCGTCCATGTCGCGCAGCCGTCCCTGTCCCAGCAGATCAAGGCGCTGGAGCGGGAGCTCGGGGCCGATCTGTTCCTGCGGGCGCGCGGCAACATCACGCTCACCGACGCGGGCGAGGCGCTGCTGCCGCTGGCCCGCCGCATCCTGGCCGACGCGGACACGGCCCGGCACGAGGTGCAGGAACTGGTGCAGCTGCGCAGCGGCCGGGTCCGGCTGGGCGCGACCCCGAGCCTGTGCACGGGCCTGCTGCCCGACGTCCTGCGCACCTTCCACGACCGCTATCCCGGCATCCGGCTGCTGATCGAGGAAGGCGGCTCCCACGATCTCGTACGGGAACTCGCCCGCGGCGCCCTCGACCTCGCCCTGGTCGTGCTGCCGCTGCCGACGCCGTCCCCGGCGCTGACGACAGTGGAGCTGCTGCGCGAGGACCTGGTGGTGGTGTCGTCCCCCGAGTCGCCCGCGCCCGCCGGCCCGGGCCGGCGCACGGTCCGCATCGCCGACCTGGAGAGCGAACCCCTTGTCATGTTCCGGCACGGCTACGACCTGCGCGAACTGACCGTGGCCGCCTGCCGCGCCGAAGGCTTCGAGCCGGACTTCGCGGTGGAGGGCGGGGAGATGGACGCGGTGCTGGGTTTCGTCCGGGCGGGGCTCGGCGTGGCCGTCGTCCCCCGCATGGTCGCGACACGCTCCGGCCGGGGCCTACGGGTCACCCCCCTGGCCCGCCCCGGCCTCCACCGCACGATCGCCCTGGCCCACCGCAGCGATGTGGCTCCGCCGCGGGCGGCTCGGGAGTTGCAGCGGATGCTGCTGGAGCGGTGAGGGGGCGCATCGCGGAGGTGCTGACGCACTGAACGGGCCGCTGCCCGCCTCGCGCCCGAACCCGGCGCGTCCGCAACCGGGTTGCGCGGACCGCACGGCCGGCCGTCAGGACGAGCGCGACCCACCAGGGCACCGTGCGGGCGGCACGGGAGGTGCAGCGGATGCTGCTGAAGCAATGAGCGGTCGTACCATGGGGTTCTCTCACACGGGGGTGGGCGGGGATGAAGCGGCGGATCGTTGCGGTCGGCGCGGCACTGCTGGTGCTGGTGGGGTGCGCGGGGACCACCGCGTCAGGGGGACCGAGGAGCCCGGCGGTCTCGTCGCCGTCCGGCGGCTCGGGGCCGACGGTGGAGACGACCTCGAGGTCCGTCTCGGGCCCGTGGCGCGCATGGGCGGCGACCCTCTCCAGCCAGGAGGCCCACGGCAGTTGCGGCACGACGGCGCACCAGGTGGTGTGCGCTACCGACTCCGGCGGATTCGTGGGGCGTTCGCGGGCCGACGGCCGTATCACCTGGACCGTGCCCGCGGGCGGCCACGGCAAGAGCGCCGGACTGGTCGTCGACGCGGCCGACGAACGGGCCGTGACGGGGGTCGCGGGGGTGCTCCGCGCGGCGGACCTGCGGACGGGTGCGCAGGCGTGGACCCAGCAACTGCCCACCGGCCGGACCTACTTGGCTCTCGGGGCCGCGGAGGGAGTCGTCTACGCTCTCGAGGCATCGGATCCCCTCACCCACAGCCCCGTCCTCGACGCCGTTCGCGCGGCCGACGGCACGCCCCTCTGGCACCGGACCGTCGCCTGGAGCACGGGCGAACCCCTGGCCGCCTTCCGGGGCCGCGTCTACACGGCCGACGGCACCCGGGTCACCGCCCGCGACGCCCGCACCGGCGACACCGTGGCGGCCGGCCCCACGGGCGTCGAGTGCCCGCACCTGGTCACCGGCGGCCACTACCTGGTCTGCACCGGCAGCCCGTTCTACGCCGGGGACACCTTCCCGCCCATGCGGCGCCTGGACCCGGCGACGCTGAGGCCGTTGCCGACCCCGAGGAACACGGCCGACAACCCCGTACGGGGGGTGATCTCCGACGACGGGGTCCTGGTGCTGTACGAGGCCGGCGCCGAGGACACGAGCGCGGGCGACTGGAACGCGTACGACCTCGAGAACGGCCGCAAACTGTGGAGCACGTACGCCACCGAGGCGGACGCCACCGTGGCCGGCGGCCGGTTCGTGACTTTCACCCCCGTCAACGACCGCACCACGCGGGGCCGCGTGATCACGATCGATCTGCACGCCGGTCCGCACGGGACCGGAACCGCCGCACCCCGCATGTCCGCCGCGTACTTGCAGACCAGAGGCGGCGAACACCCCGTGGTCCTCGCGCCGGGCGGGGACACGGGCCACGTCGTCGTCATGGCCCGTACCCACGGTTCCCTGCGCTCGCTGCCGCTGCCCTAGGACCGGGGCGGGACTCAGCCCGTCGCGTCCACCAGCGCCAGCTCGTGCAGCCGGTCCGGTGGGCCCGGGCGGGCGTAGTACCAGCCCTGGGCGGTGTCGCAGCCCAGTATCCGGAGCTGCTCGGCCTGCGCGCCCGTTTCCACGCCCTCGACCGTGACCGCCAGGTCGAGGCTGTGGGCCAGGGAGACGATCCCCTCGACGATCTTGAGATCCACGGGGTCCGCCGGGAACTGCTGCATGCTCTGGGTGAAGGAGCGGTCCAGCTTGAGGATGCTGACCGGGAGGCGGCGCAGGTTCGCCAGGTTCGAGTAGCCGGTGCCGAAGTCGTCGAGGGCGATGTCGACGCCCATCTCGGCGAGCCGGCGCAGCGGCTTGAGCAGGTCGTCGTCGGCGCCGATCAACGCCGACTCGGTGACCTCCAGGCAGAGCGCGTCCGGGTCGACGCCCGTGCGTTCCAGGATGTCGACGGTGTCCTGGACCAGGCCGGGGTGGGTGAGCTGGCACGGCGAGAGGTTGACGTTGATGCGCAGGGGGCCCGCATCGTCGTAACGTTCTCGCCATTCGCGGGCCTGACGGACGGACTGTTCCAGGACCCAGCGGCCGAGCGGCACGATCAGGCCGGTGTGTTCGGCGAGCGGGATGAAGCGGTCCGGGCCGAGGATGCCGTGCTGCGGGTGCAGCCAGCGCACCAGGGCCTCGGCGCCGCGCACACTGCCGTCGCCGAGGTGGACCAGCGGCTGGTACTCGATGAAGAACTCGCCCCGGTCCAGGGCCGCCGGCAGCGCGGTGGTCAGGCCGTGCCGGGTGATGGCGCGGGCGTCGGCCTCCTCGTCGGCGAGCTCGAAGCGGTTGCCGCCCGCCGACTTGGCCCGGTACATGGTGATGTCGGCGCTGCGCAGCACCTCCGCCGGGCTGCGCTCGCCCGCCGGGCCCTCGACGATGCCGATGCTGCCGCGCACGGTCAGCTCCCGGCCGTCGATGCTGATCGGGGCGATGAGGGCGTTCATGATGCGGGCGGCGAGCTCGTCGACCTCGCGCTCGGTGTCGGTGCCGGTGGTCAGCGCCACGAACTCGTCGCCGCCGAGCCGGGCGACCATCTCGCCGGGCGCGGTCGCACACCCCTGCAGCCGGTCGGCGACCTCGACGAGCAGCCGGTCGCCGGCCGCGTGACCGAGGCTGTCGTTGATGGTCTTGAAGCCGTCCAGGTCGAGGTAGCACAGGCCGTAGCGCTGGCCCCGGCCGGCGCCCAGCGCCTTCTCCAGGCGTTCGAAGAAGAAGGTGCGGTTGGGCAGGCCGGTGAGCGCGTCGTGCGTGGCCTCGTAGCGCAGCCGCAGGTTGAGCAGCCGCCGCTCGGTGGTGTCCTCCATGAGGGCGAGCTGGTACTGCGGGTTGCCGTCCGCGTCGCGCAGCAGGGAGACCGTCAGGTTGGTCCACAGGACCGTTCCGTCAGGGCGATAGAACGCCTTTTCGACGTGGTAGTGCTCGCGCTCGCCGCGGACGAGCTCGTCGTAGAGCTTCCAGGTCTGCGGCGCGTCCTCGGGGTGGGTCCACTCCTGAACCCTGCGGCCGTAGGCCATCGCGTCCGTGATGCCGAACATGCGCAGCAGCGCGCCGTTGACCTGGAGGATGTGGCCCTCCAGGTCGGCGATGCCGATTCCTATGGCCGCGCCCTCGAAGACCGCGCGGAAGCGGGCCTCGGTGTCGTGCAGGGCCTGCGCGACGACGCCCTGCGCCTGGAGGGCGGCCGCGGAGATGGCCTCCTGCTCGGCCAGCGTCCGCTCGCGCAGCGCACCGGCGAACCCGGCGGCCATGGCGTGCTGCAACCGCGAGGAGCGCGCCCGCAGTTCCTCCTGGTCGCCGTCCTCACCGCAGTAGAGCACCAGATAGGCGTCCACGCAGTCCAGGGTGCGGGTCAGCGCGTCAGGGTCGGTGCAGTGCGCGGCGACCAGGGCGGCACCGACCTCGCGGCCCGTGTCCGCGTCGAGGGTGCGGGTGTGCAGCGCCTCGCTCAACCGACGGGCCAGCGGCAGGAGTTGCTCCTCGAACTCCGGCCTGGTCAGCGACGTCGAGGTCACCGGGAACACCGCCCGGCTCCAGATCGTCGCGAACCTGCGCAGTCTGTCCGGCTGCCCGTCCGGCTCCGCGGTCACGCCGTACGCCCCACGCCGGCGAACCCGGAGAAGGCATACGGATCCTCGTCCTCCGGCGCCTCCTGCGGCCGCCACAGCGGCGGCGCCACCAGTCCCGGTTCCACCATGTCGTACCCCTCGAAGAACCGCGCGATCTCGTCGCGCGAGCGCATGATCAGCGGGTTGCGGATGTCCTTGTACACGTCCACCGCGCCCTCGGCCCGCTCAGCCGGCAGCGGGATGCCCTCGTACGAGGCGTGCGTGAGGACGAGCAGGCTGCCCGGCGCGAGCGCGTCGCGCAACTGAGCCACCGCCTCATAAGGGTCGTCCGCGTCTTCCACGAAGTGCAGTATGGCAACGAGAAGCAGCGCCACTGGCCGGTTCTGGTCGATCAGGCGCTCCACTTCGGGGCTCGCGAGGATCTCCTGGGGCTTGCGGAGGTCGGCGGCGACGACTCCCGTGCCGTCGTTGCCCGCGAGGACCGCCTGGCTGTGCGCGACGGCCACCGGGTCGTGGTCGACGTAGACCACGCGCGCGCCGGGGTCGGCCGCCTGCGCCACCTCGTGGACGTTGCCGAAGGTGGGGATGCCGGAGCCGATGTCCAGGAACTGGTCGATGCCCTCGCCGACCGCGTAGCGCACCGCGCGCCGCATGAACGCCCGGTTCGCCTGCATGATCTTCGGGAGTCCCGGCATGAACTGCATCGCCTTGCGGGCCGCCTCCCGGTCGACCTCGAAGTTGTGCGAACCGCCCAGGTAGTAGTCGTAGATCCGCGAGACACTGGGCACCGAGATGTCGATGCTCCGGGGGGCCCAGGCGGGACGCTCCATCTATCTCTCCAAGGCGTAGGCGATCCGGTGTTCGAGCTGAGGCTACTGATCGCCTGCCAACGGGGCGAGCCCAAACGGAAATTGACCGTCCGTTCCCGGTCACTGCCTGCGGCACTTGCCGCATTCGCCCACAGAAAAGCGGCAAAACGCCAAAGGGTCCGCCCCCTCCGTGCGGTGCGGAGGGGGCGGACGGGGGCCGAGCGCGCTGTCCGGTGCAATCAACCCTGGGGAGGTGATGGCTACTTCTTCGGCGCGCCG
Source organism: Streptomyces sp. NPDC001351 (assembly GCF_042896045.1). Taxonomy (NCBI): domain Bacteria; kingdom Bacillati; phylum Actinomycetota; class Actinomycetes; order Kitasatosporales; family Streptomycetaceae; genus Streptomyces; species Streptomyces sp. NPDC001351. Next base: position 220,644 of record NZ_JBIAWS010000003.1, read on the forward strand.
ACCGGCTTTCCGTCGGGCGCCATGGCGTACCAGGTGCCGCCCACGCCCTGACCGTTGATGTCCCCGGGCTTGGTGTCGCCGGAGAAGGTGTACGCCGGCCAGCAGTCGACGGTCATCTGCTTGACGCCGTCAGGCCGGGTGAAGCCCATCAGGCCCTTCTTCTCGATGCCCTTGGTGTCGTCCTTCGAGACGATCCCGACCGCCGGCCACTTCTCCAGGCAGGAACCGGTGCAGTTGGAGATCGGCTTCGGCCAGGCCACGTCCTTCAGGAAGCGGTAGACCGTCATGCCGTTCTTGTCGACGACGATGTCACCGAGCTTGGGATCCTTGCGCACGGACAGGCCGGGCAGGCTCGCCAGGGTGGCCTTCTTGCCGTCGGGGGCCAGCGCGAACCACTTGCCCCCCACACCCTGACCAGTGATGTCCCCGGCCTTGGTGTCCTTCGCATAGCGGTACGCCGGCCAGCCGCCGATGGTCAGCTGCTTGGTGCCGTCGGCCCGGGTGACCTCGCCGAGCAGCGCCTTGTCGATGCCGGCGCCGGCCGCGGCGTCGTTCGCGGCGACCGGCGGCCAGGCCTTGGCGCAGTCGCCGTCGCAGTTGGACTTGGGCGGCTCGGCGGTGTCCTCGTCGAAGCGGTACAGGGTCATGCCGTTGCCGTCCGTCAGCACCTTGCCGAGCTCGGCGTTCTGGGCGACGGCGAGCTTGCCCGCGGCCGAGGACTGGGCTCCGGAGTTCTGGCCGTCGGCGCCGTAGCCATTGCTGGGACTGGCGCTCGCACCGGTACCTGCCGCGCCGACGCTGCCGTAACCGCCCGCCGGGGCGGTGGCGCCCACGTTCTGGCTGCCCACCGACGACGTGCCGCTTTCCTGACCGCACGCCGTCGTCAGCGCCAGTACGGCCGCGGCGCTTGCCACGAGTGAGGCGCTCCGCCAGGAGGTCTTCATCGTCAACTCCCCAATATCGCAAAGGTGTTGCAGCGCCCTGCTGCGTCGCCGCACGAGCATGGGTACGAATGGGACCCGCGGTTGTGTTCAACCGCCTCACAAATTTCTTTTTTGGACCTGGGGCACCGGTGCGGTGGCTTCGCACGTGTGTGCGCCTCTTTGTGCGCCGGGGGCGCGGCGATCAAACCGTCGTGCGGGGCGCGTCCCCCGATCGAGCCAATTGAGGCGCGATACGGCACGCCCCGGCGCACCAGACCTCATGATCTTCGGCGTGTATGGACCCGAACCGACTCAAAATGCCTTCACTGCACGGGCGTTGGTGCGTGACGCTCCGGGGGACGGGGCTCGATCGGTCGTTGATCGTCTGCAGCACCATCGTGGCTGTTCGCGCCGTTCCCCGCGCCCCTACGGGGCGCGTCTGAGCTGTCTTGTTGCGTTGACCTGGATCCTGGTGGGGACGCCGGCGGGTGTGGCATCGGCCGATGCCTGTGCGTATGCCTCCGTCGGGCCGGACGGCATTCAGGCCGTGGCGGTTGCCGGAGACCTCGCCTGGCCGACTCCGCCCGTCTGCCCTGTACCCACGCCGACGCCGACGCCTCCGCCGCCGCCTCCGCCACCTCCGCCTCCGCCGCCTCCGCCACCCAAGCCCGCGCCGCCCGCACCGAAGCCGCCGCCTCCTCCACCCGCCCCTGCACCCAAGCCGACGCCGAAGCCGGCACCGCCGTTGCCTTCCCCGCCTGCTCCGAAGCCCGCAGCACCGCTGCCGCGTATCACTCCCCCGGCCGCGCCACCCCCGGCCCCCGGCCCCCCGGGGCGGTCGGCCAAGCCCGCCCCCCGTCCGGCCCTGGCACCGGTGACCTATCCGCACTACCGGGCGCCGGCACCCAAACGGTCGCCGCAGGGCGGTCCGTCACCCGTCACCTTCGTTCTGCTCATCACGGTCCCGGCCCTGATCGCCGTCGCCGCGCTGCGGCCGCGCTGATTCCTGGAGGAATCTCTTGTCGGAATGGCTTGTTCTCACCCTCGCGATGCTGGCCGCCTGTGCCGTGGTGATCATCGTCACCTTCGTACGGCACCGGGCCGCGCCCGCGGACGAGGACCCCAGCGAGACCCCGGACGTCATCGAGTACATGACGATGTGGATCGGCGTGGTGTACGCCATCGTCCTGGGCCTGGCCATCGCCGGGGTGTGGGAGGGGCGCAGCGCCGCCCAGGACCATGTGCAGTCGGAGGCGGTCGCGCTGCACGAGATCTCGGAGCGGGTGCGGGTCTACCCGACCGAGATCCGCGACCGTATTCGGGACGATGTCAACGCCTATGTCGGACACGTCGTGAACACCGAGTGGAAGGTGATGGACAAGGACGGGCATGTCACCCCGCGCGGCGACGAACTCTTCGCGCGCATCCGCCAGGACGTCACCGACTACCAGCCGAAGTCCGACTTCGAGGCCCAGGCCTACCAGCCGCTGCTCGACCAGGTCACCGCGGCGGACCAGGCGCGCAGCGCCCGGGCCGACTCCATGGGGGCGACCATGCCGGGCGTGGTGTGGTTCGGGCTGCTCGCCGGAGCCGTGATCACCATCGGCATGGTCTTCGCGCTGCAGATCCGGCGCACCACGCGCGAACTGATCCTGGCAGGACTGTTCTCCGCCCTGATCGCGTTCCTGCTCTTCCTCATCTGGGACTTCGACGCGCCCTACACCCGGGGGATCACGGCGTCGGCGGCACCCTTCCTCAACCTCTTCCCGCATCTCAGGGGCTGACGGGCAGGCCCCCCACACGACGGGCCGCCCAGGGGACAGCGCGCCACGCCGCTGCCGTCCCCTGGGTGGCCCATACGTTTGCCCCATTCGCCCTACAGCGATCGCGGGATCGGACACCCGTTCCTAGCGTTTCGGTTATCGAGGTGCATTCAAGCCCCACAGCGGAACGGGTCCGCAACTGCTCCTCGGGGACCGGAGGAACCACCATGCGCGCGATACGCATTGCTTCGGCCGCTCTGCTGGGCATCAGCGCCCTCGCCCTCTCCGCACCCGCCGCCCTCGCACGGGACGACGGGCACAACATCACGCCGTTCGGCTTCAGTGTGCTGCCGTCCACCGTCGCGGCAGGCAGCGAGGTCAAGCTGCATGTGAACCGGGACGGCGACTGCAGGGGCCCAGTGAGGGTCACCTCGGTGGTGTTCGACGCGGTCGTCATTCCGGTGGGACGGTCCTGGGCGACGGCGGTGGTGGACCGGGACGCCAAGCCGGGTGCGGTGTATCAGGTGAGGTTCTCCTGCGACGGCGCGAGCGGATCCACGGATCTGACCATCGTGGGCGGCCGCCCGCACCACCCGAGACCCGTGCCGGTCGACCCCGTCCCGGTCCCGGACCATCCCCACCGGGGTGTGCACGCCGGTGTGGGCGGCAGCATCGCCGGGTTCGACCTCAGGGAGATCGGCATGGGTCTCGCCCTCATCACGGGCTCGGTCGGCGCGGCGTACCACCTCTCGCGCCGCCGCAGCGGCGAGAAAGGTGCCTGACAAAGGGCCATCGCCCCGGCTCCTTTGGGGGAATCGGGGCGAAGGCCCTTCAACGTGCGGTCTTCTCGGCGGACTTGACGTGCGATCCGCGTCGCGAAGCCGATGTGCGGCCTGCTCTCCGAAGGGGGAAGCGTCAGATCCGCTTCTCGGACCTCCGGCGCAGCCAGAAGGCTCCGCCGGCGAGGACGGCCGCGGCCACGAGCCCGCCGCCGATGGCCACGTCGGTCGGCGTCGCCCCGGTGGAGCTGCCGCCGCCGAGGCCGCCCTGGACACCGCCGATGACGGTGAAAGCCGCGGGGTTGGTCAGGGACTTTCCGCCACAGGTGACGGTGATGGGGTGCGTACCGTTTCTCGCGTCCCGGTTCACCGTCGCGGTGCCCCTCGCCGTGTTGCTGCCTGCGACCGTCATCAGTTGCGTGCTCGGAAACGCGTCCGAGGTGGCAGTGGCTCCGCCCGGGCAGCCGTCGACCGTGATGGTCAACTGCCCGCCGCGGGCGATGACACTGGGCAGTGCGACGATGTTGCTCGGGTTGAAGTTCATGCCGTCCCGGGCGACGGCCGCCGGTGCGGCGAGGCCGAGAACGGCGACCGCGGCGGCCGAGACCGCCAGGGCACGATGACTACTCATGTGATCCTCCGCGGAAGGCGCCCCGGGTCCCGTCCCCGGCAATGTCGGCGAGAAAGCGCCTCCCAGAAAGACAGTCAGATGCGCTGCCCGCGCCCGCATTTCGGGGATGGTCCGTCCTGGTGAGAGGACACGCCGAGCAATAAGCAGATAATCACATATATCCGCAGGTCACGGACCGTCAGAAAATTCCTGTCCGCGGCAACTCGGATGGCGCACCACACTCGGGCGTGCCACCCGTTCGCATCCGCCCCGTCGCCGGTTTCGCACAGGCCATTTAGCTTTGCGTCATGCGCGATTGACGCGGCGACTGCCTCGTCGAGAGGGGAAACGAATGTCTGCGTCCGAACTGGCGGAACTGGCCGAAGAGGAGGAGCGACGGAAGAAGCGCGCCCCCTGGGGTGTCATAGCGCTTGTGCTGCTGACCGGCATCGCCCTCATTCGGAACGGTTCGGGGGAGTTCGACGTGGGTCCGCCGCAGCCCGCCACCGCGGCGGCGGCGGACACCCACGCCCCCGCCGCCGTCGCCGCCGGCGCCGTCCAGCCGCTGCCGGCCTCCCCGCCCGACCGGGTCAGGATCCCCACGATCCGGGTCGACGCACCGGTGCTGCCGGTCGGCCTGGCCACGGACGGCTGGGTCGGCGCCCCGCCCCCCGAGGATCCGAACCTGGCCGGCTGGTTCACCGGCGCCGTCACCCCCGGCGAGAAGGGCACCGCCGTGGTGGTCGGCCACGTCGACAACAAACAGGGCCCCGCGGTGTTCTACAACCTCGGGGCACTGAAGAAGGGAAATCGAGTCGAGATCGCCCGCAAGGACGGAAAGACGGCGGTGTTCGAGATCTACGGCATCGAGGTCTTCGAGAAGAACAACTTCCCGGGCGACCGCGTCTACGCCTCCAAGGGCGGCCCTGAATTGCGGGTCATCACCTGCGGCGGCGGTTTCTCCAAGAAGCACGGTTACGACGGGAACGTCGTCGTCTTCGCCCGCCTGGTCGAGGTCCGCTGAGCGTGCCCCGGCCGGGCGGGCGGAATCCCGCTATGCGTGCCGCCGTCTCGGCACAGTGATGTGGTAGCCGGATTCCAGCAGGTGCGGCAGATAGCGGCGCAGCGCCCGGACGCTCTGGGAGCGGTCGCCCCCGGCGTCGTGCGAGAGCACCACGACGCCGGGGGCTGCGCCGTCCTCGACCCGGTCGACGATGGTGCGGGTGCCGGGGGTGGACCAGTCGAGGGTGTCGACCGTCCAGGCCAGGGGCTCCATGCCCATTTCGGCGCCGAGTTGGAAGGTCGCGCGGTTCCAGGCGCCGTAGGGTGCGCGGAACCACAGGGGCCGCTCGCCGTAGGCGTCCTCGATGACGTCGCTGGTGCGTTTCATCTCGGAGCGGATCTCGGACCGCGTCAGCTGGGTCAGCAGCGGGTGGGTCCAGGTGTGGTTGCCGACGATGTGACCGTCGTCGGCCATCCGGGCCAGCAGGTCCTGGTTGTCGACGGCCATCTCGCCGCACACGAAGAACATGGCGCGGACGTCGTACTCGGCCAGGGTGTCCAGGATGTGCGGGGTGTAGCGGGGGTCGGGCCCGTCGTCGAAGGTCAGCACCATGGTGCGACCGCGTCCGTACACACGCACGAACGGCTGGTGCCGTACCCGGGTCCTGCGGGGTGCCCGGCGCACCTGCTGGTATCCGGTCAGCGGCTGCAGGCGGTAGTCGGACGGCTCTAGCGCATGGCTCTCCTGCGGGGCGGGATCGGGGCCGGGCGCGGGAGCGACGGGCCGAACCGTCTCGTCGTCCCCGCCCGACGCGAGCACCCCGGCGGCGCCGACCGCGCCCAGAGCGGCGGCACCCGCGATCAACGCCCGGCGCCTCGTGAGCAACTGATCCTTCTTCATGACTCATCAGTCGCCCGAACCGGCACCGACGGTCCCCCACGACACCGCAGCGGCGGCAGGAAAACACACGCCCGGCCCAAGCCGCCTGGCGTGTCTTGGACGGGCGGGGTAGGGCACGGCCGTGCGGCCGAATTCGCTTTCCTCCTTACGGGCATTGCGGCTACCGTCGGGTCCGTGCAGTGATCTCCCGCGCGGCGTCCCGGACGCCGCAGAAGCGAACCGGTCCGTCTTCGTGTCCGCGGCCGTCGGCCGTCGGCCGTCCACTGTTTCCGCTCGGAGAGATCACCGACATGCCTGCGCTTCCTCCTGCCCCCGGCGACACCCCCGCGGCCACCTTGGCGGCCTTCGTCGCCCGGGCCGCCGCCGACCCCGCAGTCGCCGGACTGGTCCTCAGCGGCTCCCAGGTGCACGACGGGATGCCGACCGTCCGCTCCGACCACGACCTGCACGTCGTGCTGCACGATGGCGACGCCTCGCCGCTCAGGGAACTCGACCGCTTCCGCTCGGCCCATCTGGACCTGGTGGTCCTCACGCTCGCCGAGTTCCGCCGGCGCGGACTGCCCGGCGACCCGGCGGCCTTCAGCCGGTACGCGTACGTGCACGCCCGGGTGCTCCTCGACCGGCTGGACGGCGAGATCGCCGCCGTCCTCGACCGCAAGCGGACCCTGGACCCGGACGAGGCGCGCACCGCCACGGCCGGCTACCTGGACGCCTACGTCAACCAGACCTACCGCTCCCTGAAGAGCTACCGCGACGGCCGCGGCGCTATGGGGCACCTGGACGCCGCCGAGAGCGTGCCGTACGCGCTGGAGGTGCTCTTCGCCCTGCACCGGCGGGTACGGCCGTACAACAAGTACCTGCAGTGGGAGCTCGAGCGGCAGCCCCTCGGCGACGACCGGTGGAGCGCCGGGCGGCTGCTGCCGGTGCTGCGCCGCATCCTGGCCGACGGCGATCCGCGCACCCAGCGGGCCTTGTTCGGCGACCTCGCACCGGCCGCGCGGGCCGCCGGGCACGGTGAGGTCCTCGACTCCTGGGGAGACGACCTGCGGCTGCTGCTGCCGCGGCCCTGAGCGGTCAGCGGCGGCGCACCAGCGGGAACGGCAGCGTCTCACGGATCGTCAGGCCGGTGAGGAACATGACCAGCCGGTCGACGCCGATGCCGAGGCCCCCGGTGGGCGGCATGGCGTATTCGAGGGCGTCCAGGAAGTCCTCGTCCAGTTCCATCGCCTCGGGGTCTCCTCCGGCGGCCAGCAATGACTGGGCGGTCAGACGGCGGCGCTGTTCGACCGGGTCGGTCAACTCGGAGTAGGCGGTGCCCAGTTCGGTGCCGAAGGCGACGAGGTCCCAGCGCTCGGCCAGCCGCGGGTCGCGGCGATGCTGGCGGGTCAGCGGGGAGACGTCGGTCGGGAAGTCCTTGTAGAAGGTGGGCAGCCGGGTCTTCTCCTCCACCAGGCGTTCGTACATTTCGAGTACGACCTCGCCGCGGCCGTCGTCCGGCGTGTACGGCACGCCGGCGCGGTCGCACAGCCGGTGCAGCACCGGCAGCTCCGTGTCCGCGTCGACCTCCTCCCCCAGCGCCTCCGAGAGCGCACCGTGCACCGTCTTGACCGGCCAGGCGCCCGAGATGTCGTACTCCTGGCCGTCCTTGCGGGCGATCGGCGCGCCGAAGGCGGCACGGGCCGCGCCCTGGATCAGTTCGCGGGTGAGGTCGAGCATCACGTCGTAGTCCGCGAAGGCCTGGTAGGCCTCCAGCATCGTGAACTCGGGGTTGTGCTTGTAGGAGACGCCCTCGTTGCGGAAGGTGCGGCCCATCTCGAAGACCTTCTCCAGGCCCCCGACGCACAGCCGCTTGAGGTACAGCTCGGGCGCGATGCGCAGGTAGAGGTCGAGGTCGTAGGCGTTGATGTGGGTGGTGAAGGGACGGGCGTTGGCGCCGCCGTGGATCTGCTGCAGCATCGGGGTCTCGACCTCCAGGTAGCCGCGCTCCAACAGGCCCTGGCGCAGGGCCTGTACGGCGGTGGAGCGGGCGCGGATCACCTGGCGGGCGTCGGGGCTCGAGACCAGGTCGAGGTAGCGCATGCGGACCTTGGCCTCGGGGTCGGCCAGGCCGCGGCGCTTGTCGGGCAGCGGGCGCAGGCACTTGCCGATCAGCTGCCAGGAGGTGACGAAGACGGTCGGTTCACCCTTGTCGCTCACGCCGGCCCGGCCGGTGGCGGTGATGTGGTCGCCGATGTCGGAGTCGGCGGTGAAGCGGTCCAGGGCGGGCCCGGAGTCCTCGCGGGTGAGGGCGAGTTGGCGGTCGCCCGACCAGTCGCGCAGGGTGACGAAGACGATGCCGCCGAAGTCGCGCACCAGCATGACGCGGCCGGCGACGGTGACCTGCTCGCCCTCGCGGACGTCCCCGAGGGCGTGGGTGCGCTGCGGGATGCCGACCGGGTAGGGGTCGACGCCGTCGGCCCGCAGCCGGTCGAGGGTGCGGTACCGGATACAGACCTGTTCGGGCAGGCCGGCATGAGGCTCGCCGGGCCCGGCCTCGCCCCCTCCGTCGAGGCCGAGCGCCGACAGCGACGGCAGGCCCTCGGTGGTCGCGGGCCTGGACGCGCCCTTCGGGTGCCCCTTTCCCCAGAGTTTGCGCAAGGACGGTACCGAAACGAAACCTTCGGCGATGCCGGAGGCCAGCCCGATACGGGCGAGGGAGCCTGCGTCGCCGTAGCAGATGAAACGCGGATACCACTCCGGCTGGTACTTGGCGTTGGAGCGGTACAGCGCCTCCAGCTGCCACCACCTGGAGAAGAAGAGCAGCAGTCGGCGCCACAGGCGCAGCACCGGTCCGGCGCCGATGCGGGCCCCCTCCTCGAAGGCCGAGCGGAACACCGCGAAGTTCAGCGAGATTCTGTGGATCCCCAGCTTGGGTGCCGCCTCGCACAGTTCGGCGACCATGAACTCCATGACGCCGTTGGGGGCGCTGCGGTCACGGCGCATCAGGTCGAGGGAGACGCCGTCGCGGCCCCAGGGCACGAAGGAGAGCAGCGCGAGGAGACGGCCGTCCTCGCTGAGGGCCTCCACGAGGAGGCAGTCGCCGTCGGCCGGGTCGCCGAGGCGGTCCAGGGCCATGGAGAAGCCGCGCTCGGTCTCGGTGTCACGCCAGGCGTCCGCCTTGTCGATCACCTCCTCCATCTCCTCGTCGGTGAGGCCGGCGTGGCGGCGGATGCGGCAGCGGGCGCCGGTGCGGCGCACCCGGTGCACGGCCTGCCGGGTGACCCGCATGTCGCGGCCGTCGAGGTCGAAGTCGGACACGTGCAGGATCGCCTCGTCGCCGAGCTGGAGCGCGCCGAGGCCCGCGCGGGCGAAGGCCTTGGCCCCGTCCTCGGAGGCACCCATCACGGCGGGCGCCCAGGCGTGCCGGCGGGCCACGTCCAGCCAGGCGGCGATGGCGTGCGGCCAGGCCTCCCGGTCGCCGACGGGGTCGCCGCTGGCGAGGCAGACACCGGCCTCGACACGGTAGGTGACGGCGGCCTTGCCGCTGGGCGAGAAGACGACGGCCTTGTCGCGGCGGGTGGCGAAGTAGCCGAGGGAGTCCTGCTCGCCGTAGGCCTTCAGCAGGGCGCGGATACGGGGTTCCTCGTCGCCGTGCAGGGCGCCTTCCAGGCGTTGCGAACGGAACAGGGTGGCGGCGGCGTTGAGCAGGGCGAGCGCGCCGAACAGGCCCAGCAGGAAGTGCAGGGCGGGGGGCGGGCGGCCGTCGAAGGAACTGCCGGAGACCAGGCCGCCGCAGACCCGGTTGGCGGCCCACAGCAGGTGCTGGCTCTCGGGCAGGGTGCCGGGGAAGAGGGCGACCAGGCCCCAGCCCACGAGGATGGCGACGGCGATCCCGGCCAGCAGCACCACCAGGGCCCGGCGTACGGCGGCACGGCGGGAGGCGGCGTAGAACTCCTTGCGGGCAACGATCAGCACGGTCAGTGCGAGACCGCAGAGGACGAGGGACGGGACGGACTCGACATACAGGCCGAGCGCCACGCCGAGGATGTCGTCCAGGGCCAGCAGGCCGAGGTAGACGACCACCAGCCACCAGGCGATCTTCTTGCGGGCGGCGGTCGCGGCGGCGAGCAGGAAGAGGAAGACGGCGTAGGCGAGATTGGCGCTGACCGGGATGATGAGCACGTCGAGGAAGCGGACCACCGGGCGCAGCAGGATGCGCAGCGGAGGGATGAGGGCCAGCAGGCCGCACAGCAGGCCGAGGGCGCCGAAGAAGGCCGCGAAGGCCCCGGGCACCTTGCTCGTCCGACCGCTGCCCGGCGGCCGTATCGGGCCCGGGGTGTCCTTGGCCGGGGAGGCCTCCGCTGTGGCACTCATGGTTCCGACTGTAGGAAGGGCTCGGCCGCCTCGCCCGTCGAGGGGCCCCGCACGGCGGCGGGACCTGCGGTTTCCGATAGCCTCACAGCCGTGACGGAACAGCACTCGCACCAGTTCGAGCGGGGCACGGACGGGCCCAAGGTCATCGTGGTCGGGGTGGACGGCTCGGACAGCTCGATGCGCGCCGCGGCATATGCCGCCGGCCTGGCCAGGCGCCAGCATGCGCTGCTCGCCGTGGTCTATGTACAGCCGGTGATGGCCGCGGGCGCGGCGATGGGCGCGCCGGTCGCCGAGACGACGGACGAGATCGCCGAGGACCTCAAGACCTATATCCGGGACGCCACCGAGCGGCTCAAGGGGATATTCGACGTCCGCTGGGAGTTCCACACCTTCCGCGGCGACCCCTACAGTGGCCTGGTCAAGGCGGCGGACGAGCTGAAGGCGGACGCGGTCGTAGTGGGCGCCTCCGAGCAGGCCGGGCACCGGATCGTCGGTTCGGTGGCCGTGCGGCTGGTGAAGGCGGGGCGGTGGCCGGTGACGGTCGTTCCGTAGCCGACGGGCGGCGGGACCGGGTCTCGTCGGACCCAGGCACCCGTGCTCACAGGGTTTCTGACGTCCTGCGTACCGGGCCGGCGCGGAATCTGGCACGGTACTCGCTCGGCGTCATGGCGAGGCGGCGGCGGAAGGCCCGGATGAGCGTGTCGACGGTGCCGAACCCGCAGGCGGAGGCGACGCGTTCCAGGGTGTCGTCGGTGGTCTCCAGCAGGTTGCGGGCCTTCTCGACCCGGGCCGACTCGATGTAGGCGTGCGGTGTCGTGCCGAGTTCACTCTTGAAGATCCGGGTGAGCTGGCGGTCGCTGACATGCGCGTACGCGGCCAGGTCCGGGACGGTGAGGCGCCGGTCGAGGTGGGTCAGGATGTGATGCCGGAGCTCCTCGACGCGCCGCGTCGTGGAGACCTGCTCCAACGGCACGCTGAACTGGGACTGTCCGCCGGGCCGCTTCAGATACATCACGAGTTCGCGGGCGACGCGCAGCGCGACCGGCTCGCCGAAGTCCTCCGCGACCAGCGCGAGGGACAGGTCCAGGCAGGCGCTGATCCCCGCGCCGGTCCAGACCTCGCCCTCCTCGCGGATGAAGATCGGGTCCGGGTCGACCCGCACCGCCGGATGGTCGGCGGCGAGCCGCTGCGCGGTCGACCAGTGGGTCGTGGCGCGCTTGCCGTCGAGGAGACCCGCGGCGGCGAGGATGTGCGCGCCGACGCACACCGAGGCCACGCGCCGGGTGCGATGGGCCAGCGCCTTCACCCGGGCCACCGTGCCGGGCTCGACGACGGGCTGGATCATAGGCTCTCCGTCGACCTCGACGGACTCCACGGAGCCGGGCACCAGCAGGGTGTCGATCGACCGTGCGCCGACGTCGTGGAAGGTGGCGTCGGGCAGGATCCGCACGCCGGCCGCCGTGGTCACCGGTTCCAGGGTCTCGGCGGCCAGGACGACCTCGTAGCCGGCTCCGTCCGTGGTCTCGTGCCGGACGAGGGAGAACACCTCCGGCGGGCCGGTGACATCGAGAAGGTCGACGCCTTCGAACAGAACGATCACGATCAGTCGATTCACGGTCCCCACCCTGCACCCCCGCTTTCACACCCGGCCGCGGGTGTCGTTTTCTGCAAGGAGTGCGTCATTGCCGACACGCCCGTACACGCCATAGCGTCGCACGTGTGTTCAACAGGTCGTTGAACAACCCGCCCGAGCCCCCGGCAAGACCCTGGAGAAGACCTGTGGCAAGCAAGACGCTGCGCGAACTCGACAACGCCGACCAGACCCCCGCCGCCCTCGCGTCCTCGACGCTCATCCTCGTCGACTACCAGAACACCTACACCCGTGGGGCGATGGAGCTCGACGGCTGGAAGCCCGCCCTGGACGCCGCGTCGGACCTGCTCGCCCGCGCCCGCAGGGCCGGAGCCGGCATCATCCACGTCCAGCACGACGACGGCGAGGGTTCGCTCTACGACATCCGCACGGAGATCGGCGGCATCCACCCAGGTGTGGCGCCGGTCGAAGGGGAGCCCGTGGTCGTCAAGCACGCCCCCGACGCCTTCCACGGCACCGACCTCGGCAGGCTCGTGGACGAGGCCGGGAACGAGACCGTGATCGTCGCCGGGTTCATGACCCACATGTGCGTCGCGTACACGACGGCGTCCGCTGCCCTGCGCGGCAACAAGCCCACCGTCCCGGCCGACACCTGCGCCACCCGGTCGATCGTGGACGTGTCCGCGGACGAGCTGCACCGCAGCGCGCTGGCGGCCATCGCCGACGCGTACGGCGTGGTCGTCGCCTCCGGAAAGGAGCTGGTCTGACAGATCGTCTTCCTGGCTAGGTCAGCGGGGCCAGCGCGGCAGGCGGCACCGCGTCGGCGGCTGCCGAGCCGTGCAGCAGGTCCGCCAGGTCATGGGGGCCTGCCTGCTCGCCGGTGGTGGCCGCTGCCGCGATCCGGTCCAGCCGGAAGCCCCGGCCGGCCCGCCGGGTGCGGCACCAGGCGATGAGGTACCAGCGGCCTTCGGCGGTGAGCAGTCCGGCCGGTTCCACCTCGCGCTCGCTCTCGCGTCCGGCCGCGTCGACGTAGGACAGGCGCAGCACCTCGGCGTCGGTGAGGGCCTGTTCCACTGCTGCGCGGACCCCGGGGTCGGTCCGCGCCGGCAGCGCGACGATCCGTGCGGAGAGTTCCCGGGCCGCCGCCGAGCCGGGACCGGTCATCGAGGCAACGATCTTCTGGTACGCCGTGCGGGCCGCCCCGGCGTAGGGGGCGCAGGCGTCGGCCGCGGCGAGCGCGGCGGCCAACGCCGCTGCCTCGTCGGCGGTGAAGTGCATCGGGGGCAGCGTCGTCGCCGGGTCGATCGTCCAGCCTCCGCCGCGCCCGGGTGTGGTGCGCACCGGAACGCCGGACTCCATCAGCGCCTGCAGGTCACGCTGGACGGTGCGGGTGCTGACCTCGAACCGCGTGGCGAGCACGGCGACCGTCAGCGGTCGCGGTGCCGCCGCGCGCAACTCTTCCACCAGCGCATAGAGCCGGGCAGTGCGGTTCATGGGGCCGACGCTACCGTCCCGCCGTGGTCAGGAACTCCCGCTCACGCCGCTGTTCCCGCTCGGTGACGGTCAGGGGGAACAGGGTGAATCCGTGCATCGCACCGGCGACGACGCCGAGTTGAACGGGCGCACCCGCCGCCTGCCACCGCTGGGCCAGAAACAGCGAGTCGTCCAGCAGTGGATCCTCGGTGCCCACGACGATCCGGGCGGGCGGCAGACCGGTCAGGTCGGCGAAGAGCGGCGAGATGTCCGGGTCGCGGCGCTGCTCCGCCCCCATGCCCGGGGTGAACAGCTCATAACTGCCGGACAGGGATTCGGTGTTGCTCAGCAGCGGCTTCGAGCCGAACGACCGCTGGCTCGGTGTCATCGACAGGTCGTACGGTCCGAAGAGCAGCTGGGCCGCCCGGAACGCGCCGGTGATGTGGTGCCGGTCGCGCAGGCGCAGCAGGGTGACGACGCTCAGGTGGGCGCCGGCCGATTCGCCGCCGATCAGCAGCCGTCCGGTGCCGAACTCGGCTGCGGCGTGCTCCACCAACCACCGGGCGGCCGCTTCGCAGTCGTCGGGTCCGGCGGGGAACGGGTGCTCCGGCGCCAGCCGGTACTCCACGCTCACCACCGCCAGCCGCGCCTGCACGGCAAGCCGCCACAGCCTCTCGTCCTGCCCGCCGGCGGAGCCGAACGCCCAGCCGCCCCCGTGCAGGTGCAGATATACGCCGTCGACCTGGTCCGGCACGAACACCCGCACCCCGACCCCGCCCGCAACGACCCGGTCCCGGCCCTGCGGCAGTCGCACCGGCGGGGTGTTGCCGCCCAGCCGGTTGCGCCGCAGCAGCGCCAGCACGGTTGCGTCGGGCGCCTGCCCGCGGGCCGGACGGCTTGCGGCAGCAGCCTCGAACTGCTCGTTGAAGGCCAGGGTCTCGGCGAGGCAGTCCTCGTCTGTGATGGTCATGACGCCGACCCTCGCAGCCGTCCGCGACAACGCCCTGTCATCCTTTCCGGGTGAGCTGCGTCACGCCGCGAGATGTGGCGGCCCGGGGCCTTGGTTGCACGAAAGCCATCGAAGGTGAGCTGTACGGCGAGCGCGGGCCGGGCCGTGCATGGCGTCAGCGTGCGAATTTTTCGACGGCCTGCGGGGTGACGGGGGTGAAGAAGTTGACGAGGTTGCCGTCCGGGTCGCGGAACAGCAGCGACCGGTTGCCCCAGGGCATCGTGGTGGGCTCGTTGACGAAGTCGGTGACGAAGCCGGTCAGGTTCCGGTGGACGCGGTCCACGTCGTCGACGAGGAACTCGGTGATCACGCTGTGGTTGTCCGCCGGGCGGGCGGAGCCCGGGGCGAACAGCGGGACGGTGCGGGTGCCGGCGATCGCGAGGGTGGCGCCCGCGGTCCTGAGTTCGGCGAAGTCCTCGGTGGCCCACGTCGCCCGCGCCCCGGTGACTCGCTCGTAGAAGTCGACGAGGCGTGCCACGTCGCCGGTGATGATGCGGATCGAGACGAAGTCCATGGGAATCTCCTTGGCCGTGCTGGAAGCGAAGCGGGCGTGCATGTCGCAGGCTAGGAGAAATAGGGGACAGAATCGGTCCTGTATTCGCGTTAGGCTGCGGACATGCCTCGACCCACCGGCCGCGTGCTGACACTCCTGGAGCTGCTGCAGTCGGGCGGCACCCGGACCGTGGCCGAGCTCGCCGACCGTCTCGGCGTCGAAGGGCGCACCGTGCGGCGGTATGTGGACCAGCTGATCGACCTGGATGTGCCCGTGGAGTCGGTGCGCGGCCGCTACGGCGGGTACCGGCTGGCTCCCGGGTACCGCTTGCCTCCGCTCATGCTCAGCGACGACGAGGCACTGGCCGTGCTGCTCGGCCTGGTCGCCGGCCGCCGGGCGGGCCTGACGACGGCGGAGCGCACGGCGAACGAGACGGCATCGGCGAAGATCCGGCGGGTGCTGCCCCAGCACATCGCCCGCAGGCTCGACGCCCTTCTGGAAGCTCTCGCCTTCACGGACCGGCCCGGCGAGTTGGACCACCCGGACGCCGGGCTCCTGCTCACGGTCGCCGATGCGGTGCGCCACCGCCGGCCGGTCTCGATCCGCTACACCGACCGCGACGGACGGCGCAGCGAACGCACTCTGCACGCGTACGGGATCGTCGCGCATGCGGGCCGGTGGTACGTCACGGGCAAGGACGCCCGGATCGGCGAGGACCGGACCTTCCGGCTCGATCGCATCGCGGACGCAAGGACCCTGCCCGGCTCGTTCGAAGCGCCCGTGGGCCCCGGTCCGGCACAGCGTCTGTTGTCAGGATTCGCCGCGGCCGAGTACCGGCATGAGGTGACCTTGCGGATCCAGGGGACCGTTGAGCAGATCCGCGCGCACCTCCCCGCGGGCGTCGCGAGCGTGGAGGAACATGAGCCCGCGGCCGGCCAGGACCCGGCAGCCGAGGGCTGGCTGCGTGTCGAACTGCGGGCGGAGCGGCTCGACTGGTTGCCTCCGGTACTCGCCGCACTCGACCGGCCGTTCGTCATCGAGCGTCCCGCTGAACTGCGCGACCGCGTCATCGCGCTCGCCGATCGCCTCATGTCCTGCGCCGGCCGGGCCTGACAGCGAGGAACCCATGTCGTGAGAGACACGGCTAGAGTTCTGCGTCGGCCCGGACAACACGGCTGCGACACGGGGGAATTGAGCGCTGATGGGATCAGCTGGAAGACGTGACGGGCGCGGGGCGGTCGTGGGCGCCGTGCTCTGTGTGGTGGCCGTGCTGCTGCTCGGCGGGTGCGGGACGCAGGTGGCCGGCCCGCGGGCGTCGCCGTCGGCGACCGGTCCGATCCCGTGGACAGTTTTCGAGCCCTCGGAGGTCACCGGGGCCCGCCTGGCCGACGGCGGCCGTACTGTGCTGTTCGACGCGCAGGTGCCCAGCGGTGCGCGCCCGTGTGTGCGGGACTTCAAGGCGGTGCTCACCGACCCCGTGCAGAAGGACCTCGTGCGGGTGCAGCTCACCTTCTCCTCGCCGTCGGGGGACCGGAGGTCCGGCTGCGACAAGGAGCGGTCGGCCACGGCGCGGGTCAGGCTGCCCGTCGCCCTGGGCAGCCGGGAAGTGGTCGTCGACGACTATGTGCAGTTCACCGCCGGCGGCGCGAAGGCGCCGGCGTTGCGGCTGTGCGGGAAGCTGGGCTGCACCCCGCCGGCGACGGGCTGTACGGACGCCTCCTACGACCAGGCGCTGATGGCGGTCGACGCACCCGAACACACCTACCGGGACTCGCAGGAGTGCGACGGCAAGTGGCTGGTGATGGACTTCTCCTGGCGGACCGGACCGGCCTGCGGCGACGACTCGGCGCCCGGCTGCTCGTCCCGGCTCGGTGACCGCTGGTTCTTCAGGGCCGAGAAGTCCGCCTGGGTGCCGATCGTCGAGGGGGCGGCGGGAGGCTGCCGGGTCGTGCAGCGCAGGGCGCCGGCGTTTCCGGCCTCGCTGTGCAGTGGCCTGGCTCCGCTTTCTGCCTCGTTGCACCCGAGTTATCCGCCGGTGTCCGCCTCTCCGAGCCCGTCCCCCTCGTCGAGCGGCCGCTCCTAGAGGGCGCGGAGGAACTCCAGCAGGATGTCGTTGAAGACCTCCGGCTTCTCCATGTTCAGGTAGTGGGCGGTGTCTTCGACGGTCTGGGCACGCCCGTCGGGGACGGTACGCGCGAGGCGTTCGGCCGCCTCCAGCAGCTCGGGGGGCTCCAGGGTGCCGTTGACGGTGAGCACCGGGACGTCGATCTTCGGCAGGCGGGACCAGGAGTCGGTCACGCGCACGTGCCAGTCCTTCTCGCCGGGCGTGTGCTTGGAGATGGTGTGGAAGGCCATCTCCCGCAGGCGGCGCGCGATGCCCGGGTCCACGTCCTCGGCACGGCGGTACGGGCCGGGCACGACACGCACGAACGCATCGAGCCAGCCCTCGACGTCGCCGGCGCCCAGGGTGCGGGCGTACTCGGCCTGGATCTGACGGGTCCAGTCGTCCGTGTACTGGAAGTCGCCGGTCGCCGCGCCGCAGGTGACCACCGCGCGCACGAGCTCGGGGTGCTCCAGCACGGTGTCGGTGGCGATCACGCCGCCCATGGACAGGCCGACTAGGACGGCGGGGCCCGCGTCGAGGTGGCGGAGCAGGGCGGCGAGGTCGTCGGCCCAGCGGAAGGGCTCGGTGGCGTTGGCGGAGGATCCGTGGCCGCGAACGTCCGGGGCGATCACACGGTACCCGGCGGCCAGGGCCGGTATCTGGTCGTCCCAGACGCAGTGGTCGACGTATCCGGAGTGGAGGAGCACGACGAGATCACCGGAGCCGGTGTCGAGATAGGCGAGGTCACCGTCGGAAGACGGGAAGAGGCGAACGTCCGAAGCACCATTCATGACAACCAAGGTGTCATCTTCGGAGGGATTTGACAACCGGGATGTCATGATGGCCGGGTGAACGACATCGACAAGCCCCTCACCCCCGACGAGCTGGGCCACCGCCTGACCGAGGTGTTCGACCTGGTCGGCCCGCTGTACCGGCGCGCCGTGCGCAAGGTCGAGCAGGGCGAGGCGGTCGAGGGGGTCTCCGTCGGCATCCGCGCCGTCCTCGACCTGCTGCGGCAGCACGACCCCATGACGGTGCCTCAGATGGGCCGGGTCCTGGCGCTGAGCCGGCAGTTCGTGCAGCGCATGGTCAACGACGCGGCGGCCCAGGGGTGGGTCGAGGCCGTCCCCAACCCCGCGCACCAACGCTCGTCCCTGATCCGGATCACGGAGGAGGGCCGGGCGACCATCGCCGCCATCCTGGGCCGTGAGCACCATCTCAACCGGCAGGTCGGCGGCGATCTGACGGATGCCGAACTGCGGGCGACCGTGCGGGTGTTGAGGGAGATGCTGAAGACCTTGGACCACGTGGACGTGGACTGACCTACTGCCCCATCGTCAGCCCGTCCTTCGCCGCACCCCTGCTCAGCACCACGGTGCGGATCGCGTCGCGCACGGCCTTCACCTCGGCGCCCTGGGCGATGGCCTGGTTGAGGTTCACCGCGCGCCCCGCGTCGACGTCGAACATCAGCGGGACGAACTCCGCCTTGGCGACCTCCCAGCGGCCGCCCGCCCGGGCCGGACGGGTGAAGGTGAAGCGACCCAGGGTGGACTCGTTGCCGCGCGGGTCCTGGGCGCCCGACCTGTTGGACATCTCTCCGGCGATCTGGTCGCCCAGGCCGTAGACGACCCAGGTGCCGTTGACCTTCTCGTACGCCTGCGGGACATGGGCGCGGGTGCCGAGGACGAGGTCGACGTCGGGGCGGCCGCCGGTGCGGGAGGCCGTCAGCTGCCGGGCCAGGGCGAGCTGCTGCTGGTCGGGCGCGTCCTGCCATTCGGTGCCCCAGTACACGGAGACGACGACCACGTCCGCGCCGGCCCGCCGGGCCGCCCGCGCGTCCTCGATGATCCTGTTCCCGTTCAGGAGACTGACGGCCCATGGCGCGCCCTGGGGCAGCGGGATGCCGTTGGTGTCGAAGGTGTAGGCGAGGTGGGCGACCCTCGCGGGTCCCGCGCGCAGGATGGTGACGGTGCGCGCCTCGGCCTCGGTGCGGGCCGAACCGGCATGCCGTACGCCCGCGCCGTCCAGGGCGTCGAGGGTACGGCGGACGCCGTCGGCGCCGTCGTCGAGGCTGTGGTCGGAGGCGGTGGAGCAGCCGTCGTAACCGGTGGCGGCCAGCCCCCGGGCGATCTCGGGCGGGGACGTGAACAGGGAGCGGCCCGAGTAGTGGCCGTTCGCGCCGTAGACGGTGTCCATGTGACACAGCGCCAGATCGGCGCGGGAGACGACGGGTTTGATGCCGGAGAACATCGGCCGGAAGTCGTAACCGGCGCCGCCGCCGTCGAAGCGGGCGCGGTCGATGATCGAGCTGTGCGGGATGATGTCGCCGGAGGCGACCAGCGTGAAGGTACGGGCGGCGGACGCCGCCGGGGCCCCCGGGTCTCCGGTACGGGTGGCCGCCTGCCGATGCTGGGCCTGGCAGGCCGCGCCCGCGGTCAGAACGGCCATCAGGGCCAGGGCAACCTTTCGTCTCCGTGCAATCATCAGCTCACCCCAACTGTTGTCACATTTACGTATAAATAGGTACGAACCTGAGTGCGCGGCCAAACAACCGCGCCACCCCGATTAACCCGTCCGGTGCCCGCGAACGGGCGCGCCGGGCCGCTCGCGGGGTGCGCCGGACCGTTCGCGGGCGCATGGAACCGTTCGTCGTACCGTTCGTCGACGCGATCGACCGTCCGTCGCAGATCCCGGCACGGGCCCTGTCCCGGGGCGGCACCCTGCGGTGCCATACGGCCATGACGGCCGGAACCACCCTCACGAACGCGACGACCGCCGAGCACGAGCTCGCCGCGCTGCAGCGCGAGCACGGCCGCCCCCTCTTCGCGCTGCTGCTCCGCCTGTGCGACGGCGACCGGCAGCGCGCCGAGGACCTGGTGCAGGAGACCCTGGTGCGCGCCTGGCAGCATCCCGAGGCACTGCGCGCCGACGACTTCGACTCCGTACGGCCCTGGCTGATGACCGTGGGACGGCGGCTCGCCATCGACGCGCGGCGGGCCCGCCAGGCACGGCCGCCCGAGGTCGGGGACGCGGTCCTGGAGAACGCGCGGGTGATCGGCGACCACGCCGAGCGGGCCGCAGCCGCACTCGATGTCCGCGAGGCTGTGAAGACACTCACTCCGGAGCACCGTGAAGTCCTGGTGCTCGTGTATTTCCAGGGGGCGAGTGTTGCGGAAGCCGCCGAAACCCTCGGAATTCCTCCCGGTACGGTGAAGTCCCGCGCGTACTACGCGCTGCGCGCCCTGCGCCGGGTGCTTCCCGGATATGCGGCCGACCTGCGGTGAAACCGACGGCTGAGTCAAACCTCCGTAAAGCGCCTTGCTGAGGACCCCGGTTGAGCAATCAGCTGTCCTCATCCGTGTTCCGGACTGGGGGCTCGGGGCCCCGCGACCGGGGCCCGGAGTCGGGCGACGCGCACGCACCGGAGGAAGGCAGGAAGGGATGCTGCACAGAGGTCAAGAGAGCACGGACGGCACCGGCGGCGGTGAGCTGGTCGTCCCGATGGCCTGGCTGTACGCCGAGTACATCGCCGACGAGCTGCTGCGGACGGGCGATCTGATGCCGCCGACGTCCTTCGAGTTCCGCGCCGGGCGCGACGCCCTGGCGCTGACCGTCTTTCTCTCGGACACGGACGGCGAACTCCCGGGGATCCGGGTGGTCTCCCAGCTGGAGACCTGGCTGTCGCTGACGGCGTACGACCAGCCGTGGCAGGACTGGGTGCGCGAGCGGATGGCGAAGCTGGCCGCCCAGGCGGCCGAATCCGGCGGCCCCGCCCCCGACGTGGAACTGGCCCGGGCGGCCTGGCGCTGGCTGGAGGAGACCGAGCTGCTCGCACCCGATCTGAACGCGGTGCCGGGCGGCGCGGCGGTGGTCGGCGAGGACGAGGGTCCGAAGGTGTGGACGAAGGCGTGGCAACTGGGCCTGCCCCTGGGCCACCTCGCCATCCACCTTTTTTAGACTCGTTTTGATTCGGACCAATCCGCGGGCCGGACGGCTCCGAATCCCAGGGTTTGCGATTCTCCGTATGCCCTGAGTGATTCGACTGTCTGGTGCGTACCTGTGGGAGCAAGGAGTAACCCCACCCGCACCCAACGGCACGAGGATTCGGCATGAGGTCCCAGGAGAGGCATCGCGACGTCGCCGCGTACGCGCTCGGCGTGCTGGACGAGGCGGACGCCTTCCGCTTCGAGGACCACCTCATGGAGTGCGCGCGCTGCGCCGCTCACGTGACCGAATTCGGGCCCATCACCCGGCAGATGATGCTGTACCGCCGGGCGACGCCACGGTTCGTGAGCCCCATGACCAAGCCCGGCCCGCAGTTGCTCGACCGGCTGCTCGGCGCGGTGGCGGCCCGGCACCGGGCCGGCCGGCGGCGCTTCCTGTACGCCGTGGCCGCGTCCCTGGCGATCGGGGTGGCCGGGCCGGGAATCGCGATGACGATGGCCGGCGGCGGCACCACCGACACGGTGCGGATCGCGGCGACCGACGCGAAGTCGGGCGTATGGGCCCAGGTGACCACCCAGGACGAGTATTCGGGCAGCCAGATCAAACTCGAGGTGAAGGACGGCGCGGGCCCGCGCCCCTGTCGTCTGGTCGCCATCGGCCGCGACGGCTCCGAGCAGATCCTGACCAGCTGGACCGTTCCCAGCCACGACGCCCGCCCGATCACGATGCAGGGCAGCTCCTCCATGCACACCGGCGAGATCGCCCGCTACGAGCTCCGCACCGCGGACGGGGAGCATCTCGTCACACTCCAGTCCCACTAGCGCCACCGCGGCAGTGCCTCACCGCCCGGTGTGACACCCCCGTCCGACGCTGCGCTGTAGGCAGTGGTGATGTCGGAATCCGGGATGGGTGTGCACGTGCTGCTGGCGGACCGCTATCAGCTGGAGGAACTGCTGGGCAGCGGCGCGATGGGCGAGGTGTGGCGCGCGGCCGACCGGGTCCTGGACCGTCCGGTGGCGATCAAGCTGCTGAAGGCGGAGGACACCGCCGACATCGAGCGGTTCCGCATGGAGGCGCAGACCACGGCCCGTCTCAACCATCCGCATGTGGTGGGCGTGTACGACTTCGGCTCCGATCACGGCCGGCTCCATCTGGTGATGGAACTCGTGGAGGGCCGGACCCTGGCCCGGGAGAGGTCCCGGCGCGGCAGCCTGACAGCACGGGAAGCCACCGCCATCGCCGCGCAGGTGGCGCAGGGGCTGTCCGCCGCGCACCGCCAGGGAGTGATCCACCGGGACATCAAGCCCGCCAACGTCATGCTGACCGCCGACCGCACCGTGAAGATCACGGATTTCGGCATCGCCCGCTTCACCGACGAGAGCGCCGGCACCGCGACCGCCCCCGGCAAGATCCTCGGCACCGCCGACTACCTTGCTCCCGAGCGGGCCCTGGGGCGGTCCGCTCAGCCCGCCTCCGACGTCTACTCGCTCGGCTGCGTGCTGTACGAACTGCTCACCGGCCGCCCGCCGTTCGGCGGCGCGACCTCGCTCGCCGTGGTGCAGCAGCACGTCGGCACCGCCCCGCCGCCGCCCCACCGGTTGAGCGCCGGCATACCCCGGCCGCTGTCCGACTACGTGCTGCGCCTGCTGGCCAAGGACCCCGCGCAGCGGCCGAGCGCGGAGGAGGCGGCCGAGTGGCTGGGCGCGCGGGAATGGGAAGTGGACGCGGCCGCATCGGCGGAACCTACGCAGCCGCTGGACCCGGTGGAGCCGGACAGTAAAGCGCTCAGCCCCACACCGCCGGCCGTCACGTCTCCACGAGCGCTCCAGACCGGCGCCCCCGCACCGCATTCCCGTCCCCACAACCGCCGAAGGCAGGCCTCCAAGGCCCTGCTGGGTGGCGTGGCCGTCGCCCTGTTCGCCGCGGCGACGGCCCTGGGGGCCGCGCTGAACTCCGACGGCGACCGCCCTGCCTCGACCGTCTCGCCGAGGCCGGCAGCGACTCGTGCACCTTCCTCGCACCCGACGGCCGTAGCCTCATCGCCCGCGGGCGGGACCGCCGGGGCCCGCACCGCGCCGCCGTCCGCCAAGCCGACTCCGCCGAAGGACCACAAAGGCCCGCAGCACGGCGGGAAGGACAAGCACGGCAAGGACAGGACGAAGGGCCGCAAGGGACCGGCCGGCTGACCCGCGCGGCTACTTCAGCAGCCGCGACATCCTCCGGTCCGCGAGCGGTTTGCCGCCCGTCTGGCAGGTCGGGCAGTACTGGAGCGAGGAGTCGCTGAAGGAGACCTCGCGGATGATGTCGCCGCACACCGGGCAGGGCTCTCCGGTGCGGCCGTGGACGCGCAGACCGCTCTTCTTCTCCGCCTTCAGACGGCCGGCCGCCACGCCCCGCGAGCGCTCGACCGCCTCGGTGAGGGTGGTCCGCAGGGCCTTGTAGAGCCGGGCGGTGTCCTCGGGGGTGAGGGTCGCGGCCAGTTTGAAGGGGGACATCTTCGCCGCGTGCAGGATCTCGTCGCTGTAGGCGTTGCCCACGCCGGCGATCAGGCTCTGGTCGCGCAGGGCGCCCTTGAGCTGGCGGCGCTCGGATCCGAGGAGAGCCGCGAGACGGCTTTCGTCGAAGTCGTCGGCGAGCGGGTCGGGGCCCAGGCGTGCGACGCCCGGGATCTCCTGGGGGTCGTGGACGACGTAGACGGCGAGGCGTTTCTGGGTGCCCGCCTCGGTGAGGTCGAAGCCCTCGCCGGTCTCCAGGGCCACCCGCAGCGCGAGAGGGCCCTTGCCGGGGCGGGGCGGGCCGTCCGGGAGCCGGTCCTTCCAGTGCAGCCAGCCCGCGCGGGCCAGGTGGGTGACGAAGTGCGGGCCGCCGTCCGTCTCCAGGTCGAGGAACTTGCCACGCCGGTGCACGGCGGTGACCTCACGGCCCTCGACGGCGGTGAGGGGCGGGTCGTACGTCTTGAGGACGCTGATCGCGACGGGCAGCACCCGCACGATCTCGCGACCGACCAGGTGCTCGGTGAGGAAGTCCTTGAGCGCTTCGACCTCGGGGAGTTCCGGCATACGTCCAGAGTGCCACCCGGCACCGACAGTGGCGGGCGGGAGCTGCCGCGGTGGGTTCAGTCGCCTTCGGTCCAGTCGCCTTCGGGGACCAGGAACTCGCACCACACGCACTTGCCGCCGCCGCGCGCCTCCACCCCCCACACGTCGGTGAGCAGGTCGACCAGGAGCAGGCCCCGCCCGGACACCCCCGACTCCCCCGCATCACGGCGGCGCGGCAGGGCGCTGGAGGAGTCCTCGACCTCGACGCGCAGCCGCCGCTCGCTGCCGCCGAGGACCCGCAGGGTGACGATCGCGGATCCCTCGGTGTGCATCAGCGCGTTGGTGATCATTTCGTCGGCGACCAGCTCGATCTCGTCGGCGCGCTCCTTGGCGCCCCACGCGCGCACCGTGGCCCTGATCATGTGCCGGGCCTCGGTGAGGGCCTCGGGGTCGCCGGGGGCCACGTGCTGCTGGAGCCGGCCGCCGGACCGCTGGGCCTCCAGGCCGCGGCGGCGCAGCAGGAGCAGGGCCACGTCGTCGTCGCCGTCGCGTTCCTCGGCCACGGAGATGAGACAGTCCGCGAGATCCCGTACGTCGTCCGGGCCGCTGGTGATGAGGGCGGTGAGGGTGCGCATGCCGTCGTCGAGGTCGGCGCCGGGCTGTTCGACCAGGCCGTCGGTGCACAGCAGGAGGGTGTTTCCGGGGTCGAGTTCGAGGGTGCCGACCGGGTACTCGAGGCGACCGAACTCGGCGGACAGACCGAGCGGCAGTCCACCCGGCAGGGAGACACGGCGGCAGCTGCCGTCGGCGTCCCGGATCAGCGGGTCGATGTGGCCGGCCCGGACCACCTGGACCACTCCGGTGGCCAGGTCGGCCTCCGCGTACAGGCAGGTCGCGAAGCGATCGGTATCGAGTTCGTGGAGGAAGACGGAGGCACGGGCCATCACGGTGGCGGGCGTGTGTCCCTCGGCGGCGTAGGCGCGCAGCACGATGCGCAGCTGGCCCATGACGGCGGCCGCGTGCGTGTCATGGCCCTGGACGTCGCCGATGACGGCGCCGACCCGGCCGCCGGGCAGCGGGATCAGGTCGTACCAGTCGCCGCCGATGTCCCGGCCCAGGGAGCCCGCGGTGGAACCGGAGCGGTAGCGGACGGCGACGTCGGCGCCTCGGACGCTGGGGATGGTCCGCGGCAGCATCGCCTGCTGAAGACCGGTGGCGAGGTCCTTCTCCTGCTCGTAGAACATGGCGCGCTGCATGCTCTGCGCGATGCTGCTGCCGAGGGCGAGCAGGACGTTGCGCTCCTCGGGCGAGAAGCCGCGCCGGTCGCTGTAGAGCAGGCCCATGGCGCCGATCGGCCGGGCCTGGACGATCAGCGGGAGGTAGGCGGCCGCCGTGATGTCCAGGCCGGTGAGGTGCGGCCACAGCACGGGGTAGCGCTCGGCGAACTCCTGCGGCGACTCGATGAAGCGGGGCGTGAGGGTCCGTACGACCTCGCTCATCGGGTACGGCTCGTCGATGCGGGTGAGGTCGGTGCCGGGGACGAAGCTGCCTGCGGGGCCCTCCGCCACCAGCCGGATACGGCCGGCCTCCACCAGGCCCACGACCAGGCTGGTGGCACCGAGGTGGGTGAGACCATGGGTGTCCTTGAGGACGTCGATGACGTCCTGGACGGTGCGGGCGTGCGCGAGGGCGGCCGTGGTGAGCTGGACGACGTTGGTCTGCTCGCGCCGCGCCGCGTCCTCGGCGGCGTGCTCGCGGCGGTCCCGGCTCTCGCTCAGCTCCTGGGTCGCGTCCCGGACGATGCCGATGATCCGGCGCGGACGGCCCGTCTCGTCGCGCCGTATGTAGCCCTGGGTGTGGGTCCAGCGCAGGGTGCCGTCGCGGCAGCGGATGCGGAAGTAGGTGCCGTAGTTCTCGCTGCCGTCCTTCAGGGCCTGGGCGACCAGGCCGTCGATCCGGTATGCCTCCGCCCTGGGGACCCGGACGCCGAGCGTCTCGGGGTGGTCGTCGTATTCGTCGGGGCGCAGGTCGAAGACCTCGTGGGCCTGGGCGTCCATGTGGAACAGACCGGTGTCCAGGTCCCAGTCGAAGCTGCCCATGCGGTTGAGCGCCAGGATCGGATCCGGGTGGGCGGGCCAGTCGTCCGGGAGAGACAGGGCGCTCACGCCCCGATCAACCATGGGCCCACCTTGCCAGGGTTCACGCGATTCTTCGACCGGGATGCGCCGAGGAATTCCCGGCTCTGCGGTCACCATCGGTGCTCAGCCGTCGAAAATGCCCGTGGGGCTGTCGAAGATGCTGCGGCTGGTGGTGTCGCCGGGGCTGGGTCCGCGGCCGTCGGGGAGGCCGGGGGTGCCCGGCACGGACTCGGGGCTCATCCGGCCGGTGGCGCCGGGCGTGGCGGCCGGAAGGACCTCTTGGCTCGAGTCCGCGTCCTGGCCGCCGCAGCCGCCGACCAGGAGCACCGCGAGCGCGCAGGCCATGGCGAAGGTTCTGGTGACTGTCCGCACCGCTTCCTCCCGCCTCGCTCAAGACAATTCGTCACTATTGTCTGCGTCACTCACTCGGGTTACGCAAGCGGAAGATGGACACACGGAGAGTGACGTGGGGTTCGGCGCGACAATGGAGTGAGGAGGGCACGGCCGTGGAGTGGTTCATCGCACCCGAGTACTGGTGGAGCCGGCTGGTCTTCCAGCGGGCTCTGGCCGGGCTGTACCTCGTGGCGTTCCTGGCGGCGGCCCTGCAGTTCCGTGCGCTGATCGGCGAGCGGGGCATGCTGCCGGTCCCCCGCTTCGTCGCCCGGGTGCGCTTCCGGCAGGCCCCCAGCCTGTTCCAACTCCACTACTCGGACCGCTTCTTCGCGGCCTGCGCCTGGACGGGCTGCGCGGTCTCGGCGGCGCTGATCGCGGGACTGGACTCCCGGCTCCCGCTCTGGGCAGGCATGTTGCTGTGGCTGGTCCCCTGGGCGCTGTACCTCTCGATCGTCAACGTCGGCCAGACCTGGTACGCCTTCGGCTGGGAGTCGCTGCTGCTGGAGGTGGGCTTCCTGGCGGTCTTCCTCGGCAACGACGAGGTGGCACCGCCGGTCGTGGTCCTCTTCCTGCTGCGCTGGATCCTGTTCCGGGTGGAGTTCGGCGCGGGCCTGATCAAGATGCGCGGCGACGCGTGCTGGCGGAAGCTGACCTGTCTGTACTACCACCATGAGACCCAGCCGATGCCGGGCCCCCTGAGCTGGTTCTTCCACCACCTCCCCCGGCCCCTGCACCGCGTCGAGGTGGCCGCCAACCACATCACCCAACTCGTCGTCCCCGTGCTGCTGTTCACCCCTCAGCCGGTCGCCACGGCGGCCGCCTCGCTGATGATCGTCACCCAGCTGTGGCTGGTCCTGTCGGGCAACTTCGCCTGGCTGAACTGGATCACCATCGTCCTCGCCGTCTCCGCCCTGAAGCTCCCGGCCGGTCCGCCGTCCGCCGCGCCCGGCGCCCCGCTCTGGTACGAGGTCGTGGTCCTCGCGGTCGCCGCGCTGCTCCTCGGGCTCAGCTACCACCCGGTCACGAACATGATCTCCCGCCGTCAGATCATGAACCGCTCCTTCGACCCCCTCCACCTGGTCAACACCTACGGCGCGTTCGGCAGCGTCAGCCGGATCCGCTACGAGGTGGTCGTCGAGGGCACGGACGATGCCGTGCCGCACGAGCACTCGGACTGGCGGGAGTACGAGTTCAAGGGCAAGCCTGGCGATCCACGGCACTGGCCGCGCCAGTTCGCGCCCTACCATCTGCGTCTGGACTGGCTGATGTGGTTCGCCGCGCTCTCGCCCTCGTACGCCGGCGCCTGGTTCGGCGCCCTGGTGGAACGGCTCCTGGAGAACGACCGCGACACACTCCGCCTGCTGCGGCGTTCCCCGTTCCCGCCCGACGCCCCGCCCCGCTACGTCCGGGCCCGCCTCTTCCGCTACGAGTACACGAGCTGGCGGCAGCTTCGGGAGACGGGGGCCTGCTGGGAGCGGACGTATGTGCGGGAGTATCTGCCGCCCACCCGGCTGGCGGGGGTCGCTCAGCGGAGCTGACCTGCGGCGCCACGCGCTACGCGCCGGGTCCGTCCGGCTCCTCGGCGGGCGTGGACACGGGCTCGGGCGCGGAGCGGGTCTCGCCGGGGCCGATGGGCTCCGGCAGGTGGCGAAGGACCATGCTCGCCGGCCCGAGGGTCGGCCCCGTCACGGTGATGCGGTCACTGCCCGCCGGGACCGTGACGTGCCCCCCGGAGCTGAAGACCGCGGAGCCACGGACCTGCAGCGCGGTCGATCCGGGGTTCGGCGCGGTGGCGTACACGCCGATGCCGCCAGCGTTCGCCGACGTGGCGCCGATACCGCCCTCGCCGAGCGCGTCACCCTCGACCCCGATGCCGTACTGGGTGAGGTCACGGCCGATGACGCCGCTCGTCCCGCCGCCCCAGACGCCGGTACCGCCACCCGTGTCCTGGCCCTAGACCGCGGCCCCGCTGCGGAGACGCCGTGCACACCGGCTCCGTTCGCGCGGGTCGCCCCGTACACCCCGTCGCCGTTGTAGCTGTACGCCCGCACGGCGCACCCCTGGTAGGACACGCTGTACAGACCGTCCCCGTTTCCCCGGTGCCGGGGAAGGAAGCCAAGCTCACGACCGGGGGCCGTAAAGCGCGCGAGGGGTGCCAGAAAAGACGTAAATCTCCGTGCCGTGCGGCCAGTTCCAGGGGTGTCAAAGACCGTAGACGCGGGTGGCCGTGGCGTGGAAGACGTCCGCCCGGGCGGCCGCGTCGAGGTCGGCTGTCAACTCCTGTGTGGCGGACAGGACTTCGCCGTACGTCGCCCTATCCGTGCACACCGGCCAGTCCGAGCCGAACATCAGGCGGGCGGGGCCGAAGGCCTCCAGGGCGGTGTCGGTGTACGGGCGGAGTCCGTCGACGGTCCATGAGCCGGGGGCGGCCTCGGTGACCAGGCCGGAGAGTTTGGCGGCCGTGTTGGGCAGGGCGGCGAGGGCGTGGAGCTCGGTCGCCCAGGGTTTCAGGGCGCCGGAGTCGATGGGCGGCTTGCCCAAGTGGTCGAGGACGAAGGTGAGTTGGGGGAGGGCGTCGGCCGCCTTGGTGCAGGCCGGCAGTTGGTGCGGGAGGACGACGAGGTCGTAGACCAGGCCCGCGTCGGCCACGGCCGCCAGGCCTCTGCGTACGTCCGGGCGCAGCAGCCACCCGGGGTCGGGTTCGCCCTGGACCTGGTGGCGGATGCCCTTGAGGTAGTGTCCGCCGGGTAGTTCGCGCAGGCGGGCGAGCTCGTCGGTGATGTCCGGGCGGGTGAGGTCGGTCCAGCCGACCACACCCGCGATCAGGTCGTGGGCGGCGGCCAGGGCCAGGAACTCCGGGGTCTCCTCCGGCACCGTGATCGTCTGGACGAGGACCGTGCGGTCGACTCCGGCCGCCTGCGCCTCTGGGATGAGGTCGGCTAGGGTGAAGTCCCGGCGCAGCGGGCTGAGTTCGGGAATCCACTCCTGGTCGCGGACGGAGAGGTCCCACACGTGGTGGTGGGCGTCCACCGTCATGGCAACTCCCAGACCACGGGCAGACCGGCGGCCGCGCCCTCGTCGGAGTAGTCGTGCACGACGTCCAGCAACTGCGCCATGCGGGCCTGCCAGGCGATGTTGACCGGGAGTTTCTCCAGTTCGGCGAGGAGACGGGCGTAGTCCTCGCACTCCAGGACGTGGAAGAGGTCGGTGCGGCTGCGCCAGATCGTCCAGGAGGTGGCGCCGGCCGCGCGGATCGCGTCCGTGAGTTCCGTCGGGACCTCGCGGTGCGCGGCCTCGTACTCGGCGATGCGGTCCGCGCGGACCTTGGTGTGCAGGGCGACTCTCATGAGGCTTCCTCGACGGGTACGGGGGCCTCGGGCGGCAGGAGCCCTTCGGCGCGCAACTGCTGCCAGAAGGCGGCCGAAGGGGGCGTGGCGAACTGCTCGGCACAGTCGCGGACCTCCGCCGCCGAGCGAGCACCCACGAGGACGCTCGCGACCGCCGGATGGGCGGCGCAGAAGGCGAGGGCGGCGGCGCGCACCGTGGTGCCGTGCCGGTCGGCGACCGCCTTCAGGTGCAGGGCACGGTCCAGCAACTGTGTCGGAGCGGCCGCGTAGTTGTACGTCGCTCCCGGCTTGGGGTCGGCGAGCAGACCGGAGTTGAAGGCGCCGCCGATGACCACCGACGTGCCGCGTTCCCGCGCCGCGGGGAGGAGTCCGGTGAGCGCCGGCTGCTCCAGGAGCGTGTAGCGGCCGGCACACAGGACGACGTCGACGTCGGTGTCGCGGACGAACCGGGTGAGCATCCCGGCCTGGTTCATGCCCGCGCCGATGGCGCCCACGACACCCTCCGAGCGCAGCTTCTCCAGCGCCGGGTAGCCCTCGTGAAAGGCCTGCTCGGCGTGGTCGTCGGGGTCGTGGAGGTAGACGACGTCGACGTGGTCCAGGCCGAGCCGTTCCAGGCTGGCCTCGATGCTGCGGCGTACGCCGTCGGCGCTGAAGTCCCACACGCGGCGGTGGGTGGCGGGCACGGCGAATCCGTTGGCGAGGTCGTCGCCGCCCTCGTCGGAGGGCTCGAGGCGGCGGCCGACCTTGGTGGAGATCGTGTAGGCGCTACGGGGGTGTTCGCGCAGGGCGGCGCCGAGGCGGCGTTCGGACAGGCCGAGGCCGTAGTGCGGGGCCGTGTCGAAGTAGCGGATGCCCTGCTGCCAGGCGGCGGCCACCGCCTCGTGCGCCTGTTCCTCGCTGACCTCGGTGTAGAGGTTGCCGATGACGGCGCCGCCGAAGGCCAGGGCGCTGACCTCGACGGCGCTGTTGCCGAGCCGGTTCACTGGCCCACCGGCCTCAGACGCAGGCCCTGCATGCCGCCGTCCACGGCGAGTGAGGTGCCGGTGGTGGCGCCGGACAGGGGGCTCGCCAGGTAGGCGATGGCGCCCGCGACTTCGGCCGCGGAGACGAGGCGGCCTGTGGGCTGGCGGGCCTCCAGGGCGGCGCGCTCGGCGACGGGGTCGTCGGCCGCGTCCAGCAGGCGGCCGACCCACGGGGTGTCCGCCGTACCGGGGTTGACGCAGTTGACGCGGATGCCCTCACGGACGTGGTCGGCGGCCATGGCGAGGGTCAGCGAGTACACCGCGCCCTTGCTCGCGCAGTACAGGGCGCGCTGCGGCAGGCCCGCGGTGGCGCCGATGGAGCACGTGTTGACGATCGCCGCGTGCTGCGAGCGGCGCAGATGGGGCAGGGCAGCGCGGGAGACGCGGACCATGCCCACCACGTTGACGTCGAGGACGCGGTGCCAGTCGGCGTCGTCGTTGTCCTCGATGGTGCCCTGCGCGCCCACGCCCGCATTGTTGATCACGATGTCGAGGCCGCCGAGCTCGGCGACCGCGGCCGCCACCGCCTCCCGTACGGACGCGTCGTCGCTGACGTCGGCCCGGAAGCCGAGCAGCGGCTTGTCGACCGAGGCCGGGTCGAGGTCGAGGACGGCGACCTGGGCGCCGCGGGCGGCGAGGAGTTCCGCCGTCGCCCGGCCGATGCCGGAGGCCCCGCCCGTGACCAGGGCCTTCAGCCCCTCGAAGTCGTTCATGCCGCCCGTCCTTCTTTCTTCTCGTCGAGGTCGGCGGCCCAGAAGGTGCCGCCGGGGAAGGTGTACCGCGCGATGGACTCCGGGCGCATGGCCGCCGAGAAGCCCGGCGCGGCGGGTGCCGTGTAGTGACCCTCGCGGATCACCACCGGATCGAGGAAGTGGTCGTGCAGATGGTCGACGTACTCGATGACCCGGTCCTCGGTGGTGCCGGAGACCGCCACGTAGTCGAACATCGACAGGTGCTGGACGAGTTCGCACAGGCCGACGCCGCCCGCGTGCGGGCACATCGGCACCCCGAACTTGGCCGCGAGCAGCAGGATCGCGAGGTTCTCGTTGACGCCGCCGACGCGGGCCGCGTCGATCTGGAGGACGTCGATGGCACCGGCCTGCAGGAGCTGTTTGAAGACGATCCGGTTCTGGACGTGCTCGCCGGTCGCCACCTTGACGGGCGCCACCGCGGTGCGGATGGCCGCGTGGCCGAGGACGTCGTCGGGGCTGGTGGGCTCCTCGATCCAGTACGGGTCGAACTCGGCGAGGGCCTCGGTCCAGCGGATCGCCTCGTCGACGCCCC
This sequence comes from Streptomyces sp. NPDC001351, assembly GCF_042896045.1. NCBI lineage: Bacteria > Bacillati > Actinomycetota > Actinomycetes > Kitasatosporales > Streptomycetaceae > Streptomyces > Streptomyces sp. NPDC001351. The sequence goes on from NZ_JBIAWS010000003.1 coordinate 252,812, forward strand.
AGCGCTGGTTGGCGTCGATGGCCATGCGGATGCCGGGGCCGACGACCGAGCGGGCGACCCGGCAGCGCCGTACGTCGTCGTCGAGGTCCGCCCCCACCTTCAGCTTGATCTGGGTGAACCCGTCGGCGACCGCCTGGGCGGCGAGCCGGGTGAGCTTCTCGTCGCTGTAGCCGAGCCAGCCCGCGGAGGTGGTGTAGGCGGGGTAGCCGCGCTCCAGCAGCCGGCCGGTGCGCTCCGCGGAGCCCGCGCGGCCCCGGCGCAGGATCTCCAGCGCCTCCTCGGGGGTGAGCGCGTCCGTGAGGTACCGGAAGTCGATCTGGGCGACCAGCCACTGGGGATCGGCCTCGGCGAGCAGCCGCCACAGGGGCTTGTCGGCGCGCTTGGCCGCCAGGTCCCACACGGCGTTGACGACCGCGCCGATCGCCATGTGCATCACGCCCTTCTCGGGTCCCAGCCAGCGCAGCTGGCTGTCGCCGATCAGGTCGCGGTAGACGGCTCCCGGGTCGGCACACACCTCGTCGACGGACCGTCCCACCACGTGGTGGCGCAGCGCGTGGATCGCGGCGACCTGGACCTCGTTGCCACGCCCGATGGTGAAGGTGAAGCCGTGCCCCTCCGGCTCGTCCTCGCCGTCGGTGCGCAGCACCACGTACGCGGCCGAGTAGTCGGGGTCCGGGTTCATCGCGTCGGAGCCGTCGAGCTCGCGCGAGGTCGGGAACCGGATGTCGTAGGTGTCGACCGCGGTGATGCGGCAGGAGGGGCCGGGCGTCGGGGACACGGAGGGCCTTTCGGTCGGGGGCAGGGGGCGGGGGTCAGTCCTGGGCGCGGCCCGTGGTGAGGCGGGCGAGGATGAGCGCGAGCAGGATGATTCCGCCGTAGATGGCGTCGATCCAGAACGACGGCACCTGGGCCATGGTCAGCATGGTCTTGACCACACCCAGCAGGAGTACGCCGGTCAGGGCGCCGAACATGGTGCCCTTGCCGCCGTCGAGGCTGATCCCGCCGATCACGGCGGCGGCGAACACCGTGAAGATCATGTTCTGGCCCTGGTTGGCGCCGATGGCACCGACGTAGCCGGTGTACATCAGACCGCCGATCGAGGCGAGGACACCGGCGACGACATAGACGCCGAGCCGGACCCGGTCGACGCGGATGCCGGCGGCGCGGGCCGCCTCCAGGTTGCCGCCGATCGCGTACAGCGAGCGGCCCACCCGGTGGTACTTGAGCACCAGCCCGGCGATGGCGAAGGCCGCGGCGGCCACCCACACGGAGATCGGGATGCGCAGGAACGTGGTGGTGGCCGGCGAGAAGAACGAGTCGGGCATCCCGAACAGCGTCTTGCCCTTGGTGGCACCGACCAGCAGCCCGCGCAGGATGATCAGCATGGCGAGGGTGACGATGAACGCGTTGAGCTTCACCTTCACCACCAGGATGCCGTTGAAGGCACCGATGGCCGCGCCCACCAGGGGGATGGCCAACAGGGCCAGTCCGGCGGGGAGTTCGGTGCCCCAGCCGGCCTCGGCGGCCGGCAGCACCAGCAGCGCCGCCACCGCCGGCGCGATGCCGACCACCGACTCCAGCGACAGGTCGAACTTGCCGGTGATGAGGACCAGCGACTCGGCCAGCACGACCATCGCCAGCGACGCCGACGAGGCCAGGATGGAGATCAGGGTGGCCTCGGTGAAGAAGGAGTCGTTCAGGAGGGCGCCGAGCAGAAGCAGCAGCAGCAGCGCGGGTACCAGGGCGAGTTCGCGGGCGCGGCGCAGCAGGACCGCCCTCGCCGCCCGGGCGTCGGGCATGCTCACCGGCTTCACCGGCGGAGCCTTGGTGTCAGCCATGGTCCACTCCTTCGATGGAGGCGATCAGCTCATGGTCGCGCCAGCCTGCCGGGTGTTCGGCGACGACGCGGCCGTGGAAGAGGACGAGGACGCGGTCGCAGCGGCGCAGGTCGTCGAGTTCGTCGGAGACGACCAGGACCGCGGTGCCGTCCTCGCGGGCGCTGTCCACGCGGGCCAGCAGTGACTCCTTGGACTTCACGTCGACGCCCGCGGTGGGGTTGATCAGGACGAGCAGCCGCGGGTCGGAGGCGAGGGCGCGGGCCATGACGACCTTCTGCGCGTTGCCGCCGGACAGGTCGGCGACGGGCTGCTCGGGGCCCTCGGTGTGGATGTCGAGGCGGTCGATCAGCTCGGTGGCGAAGCCGCGTCTGCGGTCGGTGCCGATGAAGCCGAAGCGGCCGAGCCGGTCCAGGACGCTCATGGTGGCGTTGTCGCCGATGGTCATCCCGGCGACCAGGCCCTGGTCGTGCCGGTCGCGCGGGACACAGCCGACCCCGGCCTTCAGTGCGGCCCGCACCGAGCCGAACCGCAGCCGCTCACCGTCCAGTCGGGCGCTTCCACCGATGGGTTCACGCAGGCCCGCGATGGCCTCCGCCAGCTCGATCTTGCCGCTGGCGCTGGATCCGGCGAGTCCGACGACCTCGCCGCGCCGCACGGTCAGGTCGACGTCCTCGTACGCGTCCGAGGTGAGCCCGCGGGCCTCCAGCAGAACGGGCGCGTGCTCGTCGACGAGCCTTTCCTGTACGGCCTGTTCGGCGATCACCTCGATGGACTCCCCCGCCATGGCCTCGATCAGCGCCGCCCTGGGCAGGTCAGCGACGGGGGCCGTGGTGATCCAGCGGGCGTCGCGCAGCACGGTGACGGTCTGGCAGACCTCGTACACCTCCTGGAGGTGGTGCGAGATGAACAGGAACGTGACTCCGGAGTCCTGGAGCGCGCGCATGCGGCTGAAGAGCCGCTCGATCTCGCGCTTGTCCAGCTGGGCGGTCGGCTCGTCGAGGACGATGAAGCGGGCACCGAAGCTGAGCGCCCGGGCGATCTCCACCATCTGGCGGTCCTCGACCTTGAGGTCGGCCGTGCGGGCGTCCGGGTCGACGCGCACGTCCCAGGTGTCGAGGAGGGCGGCCGCCTCGCTCTTCAGCCGGCGCCAGCTGATGAAGCCACGCTGCAACGGCTGCCGGTTGATGAAGAGGTTCTCGGCAACCGTCAACTCGGGCACGACCGTGGGGTGTTGGTAGACGCAGGCCACCTTGCGGCGCCAGGCGTCCCGGTCGGCGAGCGGAGGTGCGGGTTCACCGTCGAAGCGGACCGTGCCCTCGTCGGGCGCCTGGAGTCCGGTGAGGACGTTGACCAGGGTCGACTTTCCGGCGCCGTTGCGGCCGACGAGGGCGTGGGACTCGCCGGCCAGCACGGTGAGGCGGCCGTCCGCGAGGGCGGTGGTGGGGCCGTAGCGCTTCACGATGCCCCGCGCCTCGACGAGGGGAACGGGCGGGCTGTCCTGGGCGCTCACTTGACCGTGTTCCCCCACAGCTTGGGGTCGTCCACGTTGTCCTTCGTCACCAGCGGGGCGGGCAGCTGGTCCTCGAGGATGCCGCTGGGCAGCTTGACGATGGTCGAGTCGTGGTCGGTCGGGCCGGGCTTGAAGGTCTTCCCCTCCATCGCCGCCTTGATGTAGTACATGCCGTACTTGGCGTAGGCGTCGGCGGGCTGGGAGACGGTCGCGTCGATCTCGCCCCTGCGGATGGCGTCGAACTCCTGCGGGATGCCGTCGTTGGAGACGATGGTGATGTGGCCCGCGGAGCCGGCCTTCTTCAGCAGGCCCTTGGCCTTGAGGGTCTGCAGGGTCGGCGCCAGGTAGACGCCTCCCGCTTGCAGGTAGATGCCCTTGATGTCGGGGTTGGCGTTGAGCAGGGTGCCCAACTGGGAGGCGGCCGTGTCGGACTCCCACTTGGCCGGGATCTCAAGCACCTTGAGCTTCGGGTACTTCTTCTTCACGCAGTCACGGAAGGCCTGGGAGCGGTCGCGGCCGTTGACCGAGGCGAGATCGCCCATGATCTGCACGACCTTGCCGCTGGTGACATGCTGCCCGAGGTAGTCGCAGGCCTTGGTGCCGTAGGCGACGTTGTCGGCGCGTACGACCATGGCGACCTTGCCCTTGTCGGGCGCGACGTCGACCGCGACGACCGGCACGCCCTTGCGGTCGGCCTGGTCGAGGCCGGCCTCGATGGCGGCGCTGTCCAGCGGAGCGACGACCAGGCCCTTCACACCCTGGTTGAGCTGGTTGCTGATGTCGGTGATCTGCTGTGAGGGGTCGCTGTTGGAATTGACCGTCTTGAGCGCGTCGACGCCTTCGGACGTCGCCATCTTCGGCACGTAGTCGTTGTACGACTGCCAGAACGGCGAGGTGAGCAGGGGCAGGATCACCCCGACCTTGCCGGTGCCGCCGCCTCCGGCGCTGCCGGATCCGCCGGTGTCCTTGGTGCTGCCGCACGCGGCGAGCGCGAGCGAGGCGCCCGCGGCCACGGCCATCACACCGACCGTTCGAAACCTGTTCCGCTTCCCCACTGTCCTGCCGGGCATCTGGCGGCTCCTCGTTGAGGGTGTTCGAGCAGATGCCCGCATATTTATCAGACCACTTCCCCGGAACAACACCCTCCGACACCAGATTTTCGCGGCTTCCGGCGGTATTGGTCGGACCACCTCCGCGATTAGACTGCGGCGCACCGGGTGACAGGAGGAACGGCGTGGACGAGACCGCCCCGCAGAAGGGCACGGTGACGCAGCGCGCCATCGAGCGGATCAAGGCGATGATCGGCGAGGGCCGTCTGGAGCCCGGCCAGCGGCTGCCCACCGAACGCGATCTCGCCGCCCAGCTGGGCATCTCCCGCAGCTCGATGCGCGAGGCGATCCGCGCGCTCACGGTGCTCGGCGTGCTGGAGGCCCGGCACGGCTCCGGCATCTACGTCACCCAGCTGGAGGCCGGCGACCTGCTGGAGACGTTCGGGGTGGTCGCCGATCTGTCCCGGGGTCCGCGGCTGGTGGAGCTCCTGGAGGTGCGCCGCATCCTGGAGTCGACGGCGACCGCACTGGCGGCCGCCCGCATCACCCCTGACCAGCTGGCCGAGGTCGAGAAACACCTCACGGCGATGAACGCCACCGACGACCCGGAGGTGATCCTCGCCCACGACCTCGCCTTCCACCGCGAGATCGCGGCCGCCGCGGGCAACGACACCATGGCGGCCATCCTGGAGGGCCTGTCCTCCCGCACCTTCCGCGCCCGCGTCTGGCGCGGCTATCAGGAGGAGGGCGCCTTCGCCCGCACCCGGCGGGAGCACGCGGCCATCTACCGGGCGCTGGTGGCCCACGACCCGGAGGCGGCACGGGCGGCGGCGGCCGCGCATGTCGGCGAGGTGGAGGAGTGGCTGCGGGCGCAGCTCGGAGGTCAGGCGCGAACGTCGGCCTCGCCGTCCTGACGGCGTCCTGCCGGACGGGCCGCGTTCGGCTCCGGTCGTCGATACGTTGGAGTCATGCGATTTGCCATCTCCATCCCTCAGTTCTATCGAGACGGACAGTTCGATCCGGGAGCCTTCCGCGCATACTTCGCGAAGGCCGAGGACCTCGGATACCACAGCGCATGGGCGCAGGACTCGCCGTTGGGGACCGGGTCGGTGCTCTCGCCCATGGAGGCCATGACCTACGCCGCCGCGTGCACGACCCGGCTACGGCTGGGCACCACCGTGTTCGTCAGCACCCTGCACCAGCCCGTGCACTTCGCCAAGGCGCTGGCGACCATCGACCAGATGAGCGGCGGCCGACTGGAGGTGGGGGTCGGCTCCGGCGGCCCTGACCGGCCGTTCGCCGCGTTCGGCATGGACAAGGCCCGGTACTTGGCCCGGTTCACCGAGGGCATCGCCCTCACCAAAGCCCTGTGGACGCAGCCGAGCGTCACCTTCGACGGCGAGTTCTGGCAGCTGGAGGACGCCGCGTTGGAACCGAAGCCGCTCCAGAAGCCGCATCCTCCGCTGTGGTTCGGCGGTTCGAGCGAGTCGGCGCTTCGGCGTGCGGTGCGGCTGGGCAACGGCTTCTTCGGCGCGGGGTCGTCGACCACGGCCGCGTTCAGGGAGCAGGTCGCGTTCGTCACCGAGGCGGCGGCCAAGGCGGGCAGGACGGACTTCTCGATCGCGAAACGGGTCTACATCGACATCGACGCGGACGCAGAGCTCGCCCGTGAGCGGGTCAACGCCGGTCTGGCCCGCGTCTACGGCCGGCGCATTCCCCGCATCGAGGCCGCCGCGATCGCCGGCACTCCGGAGGACTGCGTGGCCGCCGTCCGGGAGGTGATCGACGCCGGCGCGGGCCTCGTCCTGTTCACACCGATCGGCGACCCCACCGCCCTCGCGGAACGCATTGCCGCCGAGGTGATCCCCGCACTGGCGGTCTGACCTCCACCGGTCCCCCGAGTGCGCGCAAGCTGCCGCGTTCAGCCGCTCGCCGCGGGCAGCGAGGCGTTGGCGCGCTGCGCCTGCGTCTCGGCCCACTCCCGCAGCTCGCTGCTGCCCACCTCCTCGATCACTGTCTGCAGGGCGGCCCGCGCCGCCGCATCGCGTTCCGCGGGCGGCAGCAGCAGATAACGGTCGACGGCTCGTCGCAGGGCCTCGTGGGACTGCCCGCCGGCGATCCAGCGTGCGCCGGGGTTGTACAGCTGCCGCAGGCCGGTGAAGAAGACGGCGCCGCCCGCGATCAGCGCGGTCAGCCAGGCCGGGGCGTGCAGCCCGGCCGCCACGACCGTCGCCGAGGTGGAGGCGAGGGCGCCCAGTTCCGTGGCGTGGTGCAGCCGTCTGGCCCGGTCGCGGGTGCGCCCGTAGAACGCCAGGTCCTGCCGCGCGAGGGCCAGTACCGGGTCCGGCTGCGCGGACCAGTCCGGGTCGGTGACCGTGCTTCGTCTCATCGGCACATCATCGGGGCCACACGCGCGCGGAGGAAAGGCCGGCCGGGCGCCAACCCGGCCGGCACCGCACCGATCCCGTCTTCGGTCCGCCTCAGGCCCGCCGGAACCGCAAGGTCACCAGCTGGAAGGGGCGCAGCCGCACACCGACCCGGTCCCCCTCCCGTCGCTCGATCGCCGCCTCGGGCACCGGGCGTTCCAGCAGATCCGTCTCCGTCACGCCCGCCACCTCGAATCCGGCCGTGAGCGTGGCCCGGGCGCGTCCGCCGTGGGCCTCGTGGAAACGGACCACCACGTCGCCGCTGCCGTCGTCGGCCAGCTTGACCGCGGTGACCACGACCGCCTCGTGATCGACGCTCACCAACGGGGCGACCTCGGCTGCCCCGTTGAGCCGCCCCTCCCGCACATTGATCCGCCACCCTTCGCGTACCGCGTCCGCGATCCCGGCCCCCGGCACCAGCGCATGCCGGAAGCGGTGGACGCCCTGGTCGGTCTCCGGGTCCGGGAAGCGCGGGGCACGCAGCAGCGACACCCGGACCGTGGTGGTCGTACCGCGGTCGCCGTCGGTGCGGACCGTGCGGGTCACGTCATGGCCGTACGTCGAGTCGTTGACGACGGCGACACCCCAGCCGGGCTCCTCGAAGTGCACGAAGCGGTGGTTGCAGGCCTCGAACTTGGCGGCTTCCCAGGAGGTGTTGGTGTGCGTGGGCCGGTGGACGTGCCCGAACTGGGTCTCCGACGCATACCGCTCCGCGTGCACGTCGAGCGGGAAGGCGAGCTTGAGGAACTTCTCCGTCTCGTGCCAGTCCACCTCCGTGTCCAGCACCAGCCGCCGCTCCCCCGGTGGCAGCGACAGCACCTGCGTGACGTGCGAGGCACCGAAGGACCGGACGATCCGCACCGACGCGCCGTCCTCACCGGCGACCACCTCGTCCACGTCCGTGAGATCGGTGACCGTGTTGCGGTAGAACTCGTCCACGTCCCAGGCGTCCCACATGTTCGGGAAGTCGGGATGGAGCTGCAGGAGGTTCGCGGCACGCCCCGGAGCGACCGTCTCCCGGTCGGCTGCGAGGTCGTAGGCCGATACGACGAGGCCCTGCGCGTCGATCTCGCAGCGCAGCAGCCCGTTGTCGAGGACGAATCCGCCGGCCGGGCGCGCAGCCAGGCCTGTCCTGCCCTCCGCGACCGCCGTGCCCGCACCGCCCGCCGGGACCCCGTGCCGGGCGTGCGGCGCCGAGTTGAAGACGAGCGGCGTCGATCCCTCACCGGCCAGGGCGCGTTGGGCCGCAGTGACGATGGCGTCCAGTTCGGCCGCCACGCGCTCGTACGTCGCCCGCGCCTCCCGGTGCACCCACGCGATCGACGACCCCGGCAGGATGTCGTGGAACTGGTGCAGCAGCACCGTCTTCCAGACGCGGTCCAACTCCTCGTACGGATAAGGGAATCCGGTGCGTACGGCGGCCGTCGCGGCCCAGAGTTCGGCCTCCCGCAGGAGGTGTTCGCTGCGCCGGTTGCCCTGCTTGGTCTTCGCCTGGCTGGTGAGGGTGGCGCGGTGGAGTTCGAGGTAGAGCTCGCCGACCCAGACGGGCGGTTCGGGGTACTCGGCCTCGGCCTTCTCGAAGAACTCCTGCGGGGTCTCCCACACGACCCGCGCCGAGCCCTCCAGGTCCCGCAGCCGCGCCGCCTTCGCGACCATCTCGCGGGTGGTGCCGCCGCCTCCGTCGCCCCAGCCGGTCGGGGCGAGGGAGTGCCGGGCGACTCCCTTGTCCTTGAAGTTGCCTGCCGCGTGGGCGATCTCGCTGCCCTTCATGGAGCAGTTGTAGGTGTCCACGGGCGGGAAGTGCGTGAAGATGCGGGTGCCGTCGATGCCCTCCCAGCGGAAGGTGTGGTGCGGGAACTTGTTCGTCTGCGACCAGGAGATCTTCTGCGTCAGCAGCCACTTGGAACCGGCGGCCCTGATGATCTGCGGGAGTCCGGCCGCGAAACCGAAGGTGTCGGGCAGCCAGGCCTCTTCGTTCTCGATGCCGAACTCGTCGAGGAAGAACCGCTTGCCGTGCACGAACTGGCGGGCCATCGCCTCCGAGCCGGGCATGTTGGTGTCCGACTCCACCCACATCCCGCCGGCCGGCACGAACCGTCCGTCGGCCACCGCCTTCTTCACCCGCGCCCACACCTCGGGCCGGTGCTCCTTCACCCACGCCCATTGCTGGGCCTGCGACATGGCGAACACGAAGTCGGGTTCGTCGTCGAGCAGCGCGGTCATGTTGGAGGTCGTACGGGCGACCTTGCGGACCGTCTCGCGCAGCGGCCACAGCCACGCCGAGTCGATGTGCGCGTGTCCGACCGCGCTGATGCGGTGGGCGGAAGGGGTGGCGGGTGCGGACAGGACCTCGGCCAGGCGTGAACGGGCCTCACCCGCCGTGCCGTTGACGTCCTGCAGGTCGATCGCGTCGAGTGACCGCTCCACCGCGCGCAGGATCTCCCAGCGGCGCGCCGACTCCACGGGCAGCTCGGCCATCAGCTCGCCGAGCACCTCCAGGTCGATCACCAACTGCCACACCGTCTCGTCGAACACGGCGAGGTCCATACGGGTGAGGGTGTACTGCGGTTCGCTGCCCGCCGTCTCCTTGTCACCCAGCTGAGTGGGCAGGAACGGGTGGTAGTCGAGGATGACGGGGTTGGAGGCCGCCTCGACGTGCAGGCGCACCTCCTCGCCGCCCTCGACCGGGGCGCCGATCCGCACCCACTGGTTGCGCGGGTTGAGGCCCTTCACCGGGGTGCCGTCGGGCCGGTATACCAGGCCCTCGCACTGGAATCCGGGCATGTTCTCGTCGAAGCCGAGGTCGAGGATCGCCTCGACGGTCCTGCCGGCCCAGGCCTCGGGGACGGTCCCCGTGACGCGGAACCAGCTGGTGCCCCACGGAGCACCCCACCGGGCGCCGACCGCGATCGGCTCGGGCTCGGCCGCCAGCCCCTCGGCCACCGGCACCGGCTCGCCGGGGGCGTGCCACACCGCCACCTCCAGCGGTACGGACTCGGGGTACACGGCGGGGCGGATGCGCTCGTCGAGGACGCGCTTGAGACGGGCTTCGACCAGGCTGCGGTCGTCATGCATGCGGGGTGCTCCGTAGGTCTGCCGGTGCTTCCGGTGGCGGATGGTTACCAGGTGTGGGTCACGGTGACGGGGGCCGACGTGGTGTACAGCTCCCCTACTGCGCGCAGCTCCAACCGGGCCGCCTGCTCTCCCTGTTCGGGCTGCAGGCCGCTGATGAAGTAGGCGTGCTGGCCGGTGGCCCCGAGAAAGCGCCGGGTGCCGTCGGGCAGGAGGCGGTGCAGCGTGTAGTGGCGTACCGCGCCCGGGGGCGGGTTCCAGGCCAGGCGCAGGTCGCCGCCGGAGGCCGCGGTGATCCGCAGCCCGGAGGGGGCGGCGGGCGTGTCGACGGTGTCGCGCACCGCAAGCCCGCCGAGCCGCCACCGCACCGGGCCGTCGGTGGCGGTGAGCCGTACGGCGATCGCATGGAGCGTTCCGGAAAGGCCTGTGAGCGGCACGGTCACGGTCTGCCAGCCGTTGACCGACTTCACAGCCGCGCCCTGCCTCCTGTTGACCGAGTTCACAGGCAGATAGCTGTACGGCGGTGTCACACCCGGAGCGCTCGGCTCGGCGGTCGCCACGGCGAGCTCGACGTTCACAGCCCCCGCGTCGATCCGGTGCGTCAGCTCGACAACCGTGTCAACGGTGATCGGCAGCCGTGTCGCATACAACTCCACGGTCGCGGGTTCGTCCAGTTCACCGTCCACCAGCACACTGCTGCCGCCACGCCACGCCTCCGCGAAGTCGAACGACACAGCAGGCCGCTCCCCCTCCGTCCGCACCACCCACCGCCGCGAGGGCAGCCGGTCCTGCAGCCCCAGGTGGTTCCACGGCGTGTCCGAGGTGACCGCCCCGTCCTCGTACCACCGCAGCCCGTGCCCCGTGTTGAACACGCTCGCGAACGGCACGGCCGACACCGTGGACCGGTCCGCGACCGACACCGCCGGCGCCCGCCACGGGTCGGAGGCGTCGGGCTGCGACGGATCGAGTGAACGACCGGTCCAGAACCGGTCGTCGGCGGCGTGGAAGTCTGCCGGGGTCCGGGAGGCGGGCAGGTGGTTGCGCGTCCATTCGGGCCGGTAGAAGCCGATCGAGGTGACGTGGGCCTTGGTCGAAGGCACGATGGCGTCCCAGCTCACGCTCGTGTTCGACCCGTTGGACTCGACATCGACACCCGCCCACAACTCATAGCGGCTACGCCCGAGTTGCTGCGCCCTCTGCCCGGACGACGCCAACGTGCCCGCACTCCACCGGAAGTCGACGAACATGTCGTCGGCGGCCTGGAAGAACGCCTGGTTCTGGCTGTCGAGCGCCCCCTGCCAGCTCACCGTGCCGTTCACGGTCATCGCGTCGTACCAGGTCACCCGCTGCCCACGGGCGGCGGCCAGCGACTTAAGCTCCGTGACGAAGCCGAGCATGTCGGCGCCGAGCGCGGCATTCCCGCCACCGGTCTCGGCGTTGACGAACCACCCGTCGAACCCGTAGGCCGCCGCGACGGCAACGAGTTGAGCGGCGAGGGGGTAGTGCCCGGAGGAGTCCTTCTGCACCAGGTCCCGTGTCCACTGCAACTGCCCGCCGTACGCGGTGGGCGGCAGGAAGATGGTGCCGAGCACCGGGACGCCGTGCCGGTGGGCGGCGTCCACGATCGGTGCGTTCGGGGCGAGGATCAGCCCTTCACCGGAGGAGCCGCCCCAGAACACCAGCTCGTCCATGTACGCCCAGTGCGTGAGCGTGTAGTAGTCGGCGGTCGCCGACCCCTGTGAGGGGTTGCCGGAGGTCGGTCCGAAGGACACCAGCGACTGGATGCGGGCCTGTCCGGATCGGGCGGTGGCGTTCGCCGGCGTCGGGGTGAAGCGGGGAGCCAGCGGCACGGACGCGGTGTTGAAGGCGAGGTCGGTGTCGTCGGCGGCGCGCCAGGCCTTCAGGCTGCGCCAGGTGATGCCGGTGCCCGGGGTGCCGGAGGGCAGGGAGTCCGGGTACCAGTAGGAGGCGTACGGCGGGGTCGCGGTGGCGGCCTTCGGCGCGGCGGAGGCCGGCAGCGGCGGCACCAGGGCGGCCGCGGCGCCGGCGAGCAGGACGGTGCGTCTGGTGGGGTTCACGAGCTGGTTCCTCCTTGTGGGGTGCGGAGTACCTGTCCGGGAGTGACGACTTCGGTGATGCCGCGTGCGGTGAGGTGGTCCTTGTCGTCCGCACGGGTGTCCAGGACGGTCGTGGGTCGGGCACCGTCGGCGGTCAGCCGGAAGAAGGCGTCGAAGACCGGACCGCCGGGGGCGCAGAGCGAGCGCGTGGCCGGGTCGGCGGGGACGACCAGCGCGGTGGTGCGGGATGCGGGAGGCGCATGTTCGCGTGCTGCCGTCTGCGCCAGCGCGTGTGCCGTGTCCTTGGGCTTCCGGTCGTTCGTCAACAGGCCCAGCCCGTATTCGAGTTCGGGGAAGTCCGCGAGGCTCCGGGACACGTCGTGCGAGCACCACCAGGTGATGCCCCACAGGTCGGGGCAGTCCAGGGCATGGGCGACCGTGGCCGCGGTGAAGGCGGCGGCGTGCTGGGGCGGGATGAGGGGCGCGGGTGCGCCGACTTCCTGGAGCCAGACGGGGCGGTGCGGGTCCTCGGCCCAGGCCTTGCTCAGTTCGACGAGATACGCAGCATGGTGTTCCGTGGGGACGGACGTACGGCCGTGCCGCTGGGCCGTGCCGTTGAAGACCCAGGAGTGTACGGCGGTGACGGCGCCGTGGCGGGCGGCCTGGGCCGGGGTGAAGGGCATGTCGTCCTGGTACCAGGTGGCGTCGTACTCGGCGTGCAGATGCAGCTTGCCGGGGGCGCCCTGCTCGCAGGCGGCGAGCATGCGCGCGAGCCACGCGTCGATCTCGTCGGAGGTGGCTCGGTCCGGATCGGGATGCGGTCCCCCCGAGAACTGGTTGACCTCGTTGCCGAGGGTCATGCCGAGGAAGTTCGGCCGGTCGGCGAGGGCGGCGGCGAGGGCGCGCAGATAGGCGGCCTGGCCGTCGAGCACGTCCGGGTCGGTGAACAGGTTCCGCCGGTGCCAGGTGCGGGTCCAGGCGGGCAGGAAGTCGAAGCTGCTCAGGTGCCCTTGCAGACCGTCCACGTTGATGTCGAGCCCGCGCTCGCCCGCCGCGTCCGCCAAGGCGACGAGCTGCTCGACCGCCCGCGGCCGGATCAGGCTCCGGTTGGGCTGGAAGTACGGCCACAGCGGGAAGACCCGGATGTGGTCGAGGCCGAGCGCGGCGATGGAGTCGAGGTCGGCCCGTACGGAGTCGAGGTCGAAGTCGAGCCAGTGGTGGAACCACCCTTCGCTGGGGGTGTAGTTGACGCCGAAGCGCACGGCAGCAGGCATGCGGAAGTCCTTGAACTCGATGGCGGCGATCAGCCCTTGACGGCACCCTCGCCGACCCCGCGGAAGAAGTACCGCTGCAGACAGGCGAAGAGGGCGATCAGCGGTGCCACGGCGATGACCGTGCCCGCGGCGACGAGCCGTTCGTCGCCTGCGAAGGTGCCGTGCAGATAGTTGAGGCCGATGGTCAGCGTGAACTTGGAGGGGTCGCTCAGCACGATCAGCGGCCACAGGAAGTCGTCCCAGGCGCCCATGAAGGAGAAGATCGCGACGACGGCGATCGTGCCCTTCACCGCGGGCAGCGCGATGCGCAGGAACCGCTGCCAGACGTTGGCGCCGTCGACATAGGCCGCCTCCTCGATCTCGTACGGCAGGTTGAGGAAGGCGTTGCGCATCAGCAGCACGTTCATGGCTCCGATGCAACCTGGCAGCACCACGCCGACCAGGGTGTTGTTGAGGCCCAGCTCCCGCATGGTGGTGAACTGGGCGATGACGACGCCCTCCACCGGTACGAGCATCGCGAGGATGAAGGCGAGGGTGGCCACCCGGCGGCCGCGGTAGCGCAGCCGGGCCAGCGCGTAGCCGGCCAGGGCCGATCCGACGCAGTTGGTGACGACGTTGGCGGTGGCCACCTTGAGGGAGTTGAACGCGTAGTCCCAGACGGGGATGGTGTCGGCGACCCGCTCGTAGTTGTGCAGGGTGGGGTGGCCCGGCAGGAAGGTCGGCGGGGAGCTGTAGATGTCCTCGGTGGGCCCCTTGAGCGAGGTGGACAGCTGCCACAGGAACGGGCCGACGGTCAGGGCGAGTACGGCGAGCAACAGCACATAGCGCAGGACGAGTTCCCAGGCCCGGATGCGGCGGCCGTGCTCGTCGGTGACGTGCACGCGGGGCTCTCGTACGGGAGCCGGCGCCTCCACGGGTCGTACCTTCTCGACGACGCTCATCCGTCCTCCTTCCGGTCGGTGCGCAGCACGAGCAGCATCAGGGCGACGGTGACGACGAAGACGACGACCGAGAGGGCGGAGGCGTAGCCGACGCGGCCGGTGAGGCCGGTGCCGGTGCGCTGGACGAGCATGACGAGGGTGGTGTCCTCGCCCGCCGGTCCGCCGCTCGGGCCCGCCATCAGGTACACCTCGGAGAACACCTTGAAGGCGGCGACCGAGGAGAGCGCGCCGACCAGAACCATGGTGGAGCGGACGGCGGGCACGGTGACGGTGAGGAAGCGGCGGACCGCGCCCGCGCCGTCGACGGCGGCGGCCTCGTGGAGTTCGCGTGGCACATCGGCCAGCGCCGCCAGATAAATGATCATGTAGTAGCCGAGGCCCTTCCAGACCGTGACGGCCATGGCGCTCAGCAGGAGCAGCCACTGGTCGCTGAGGAAGCCGACCCGCGCGACCCCGATGGTCTCCAACAGGGAGTTGATCAGACCGCGTTCGTCGAGCAGCCACACCCAGATCAGCCCGACGACGACGATCGAGGCGACGACCGGGGTGTAGAAGGCGGACCGGAAGAAGGTGATGCCGGGGATGTTCTTCTGCACCAGCAGCGCGAGCAGCAGGGGCAGGACGACGAGCGCGGGGACGACGCCCAGCACGTACAGCGTGCTGTTGCGCAGACCGATCCAGAACATGTCGTCGTGCAGCAGTTCGCGGAAGTTGGCGAGACCCACGAACCGGCCCGGGATCAGGGTGCGGCGGTCGGTGAAGGCGTTGACCAGCGTGGAGACGAACGGGTACAGGATGAACGCGCCGGCGATCAGCAGCCCCGGCGCGGCGAACAGCCAGGGACTGGTGGGCAGTTGGCGCCTGACGCGTCGCCCCCTGGATACGGCAGATGTGGCCATCGCGCGCTAGCCCTGCTGCTGGAGGAGGGTGTTGCAGGCCCTGACAGCGTTGTCGAGGGCCGTCTTGGGGCTCTCCTTGCCCTGCAGGGCCTTGGCGACCTCGTTGCGCAGCGCCGTCTTCATCTGCTCACTGAACAGGACGGGCGTGTAGTTGACCGCGTTCTTCAGCGACTTGGCGGCCGCGATGCGCACCCGGGTCTCGTCGGTGCCGTCCTCCTTGGTGAAGTACGGATCGTCCAGTGAGCCGGCGGTGCTGGGGAAGATGGCGACCTTCTCGGCGAAGGACATCTGGTGCTCGGCGTCGGTGACCCAGTGCGCGAAGGCGACCGAGGCGGCCGTGTGCCTGGTCCTGGAGTTGACCATCACGCCCATCACATACATGTTGACGTGGCCGGTGCTGGTGATCTGGTCGGTGATGCCGATGTTCTTGTACAGGTTGGGAGCCTGCTTCTTGAAGTTGCCGAGGTCGAGGGCGCTGCCGGGGTTCATGGCGACGGCCTCGGTGAGGAACTTCTTGCCGGACGACTCGGGCGTGGCGGTCAGCGCCTGCGGGTCGAGGGCCTTCGCGTCGTACAACTCCTTGTATTTGGCCAGGAGTTGGACGCCCTTGGCGTCGTTGAAGGTGAAGGCGGTGCCCTGCTTGTTCATGAGCTCGACGCCGTAGCGGCCGAAGTCCTCGATGGTGGGGACGTTGGCGAGGGTGGCGACCTTGCCGTCGCTCTTCCTCGCCAGTTCCAGGGCGTCCGCGAAGAGGTCGTCGTACGTCTTCGGCGGCTGGTCGGGGTCAAGTCCGGTCTTCTTGAACAGGGACTTGTTGTAGAACAGCGGGCCGGTGTTGAGGTACCAGGGGAAGGCGTACGTGCCGGTCATGCCCGGTATCCGGTGGCTGGCCCAGGCGCCCGCCAGGTACTCCTTCCTGTACTTCGCGGCGACCTTGTCGAGGTCGAGGGCGAGTCCGGCCTTGGCGAGCGGGGCGACGAGGTCCGGGGAGACGTTGACGACGTCGGGCAGGGTGCCGCCGGCCGCATCGGCGCTGATCTTGTCGGCGTAGCCCTCGGCGGGCTGGTCGACCCACTTCACATGGGTGCCCGGGTGCTTCTTCTCGAAGTCGGCGATCACGCCGTCGAAGTAGTCCTTGAAGTTGGCGCGCAGGTTCCAGGTCTGGAAGGTGATGTCGCCCTCGATCTTGCCCGAGGCGTCGCCCGAGCCCCCGCCGTCGCTCCCGGAGCCGCAGGCGCTCAGCGGCAGGAGAAGGGCGGAGACGGCGAGGGCGGCGAAGGTTCTGCGGGATGTGGGCACGGTGACACGGCTCCCTTGGCGGCGTCGGCGGCTGGGACGCCAGCGACCATGCCCGCGGCTCTCGGTGAAAGTCAATGGACTGATCCCAGCTAAAGAAATTCAGGCGGCATTAGTACAGGTCAGAGACGTGTTGCCGGAAACTTGCCAGTCATCACTAATGCGCTTTAGGGTTCTTGCACTCAAGCGCATTAGCTACCGACCCGGAAGAAATGGGGAGCAACGTGCCGGCCAAGCGTTCCCCGGCCCGCCGACCGACGATGAAGGACATCGCGCAGCGCGCCGGTGTCTCCGAGAGCGCGGTCTCCTTCGCGCTCAACGGCCGGCCCGGAGTCTCCGAGGTCACCCGCGACCGGGTGCGCCGTGTCGCCGAGCAGCTGGGCTGGCGGCCCAGCACCGCGGCCCGCCAGCTGTCCGGGGAGGGCGCGGCCACGGTCGGCTTCGTGCTCGCCCGCCCCGCGGACACGCTCGGCGTGGACTCGTTCTTCCTCCAGCTGGTCTCGGGCATACAGGAGGTGCTGGCGGAGCGTCATCTCGGCCTCCTCTTCCAGGTGGTGGAGGACGTCGCCGACGAGTGCGCGGTCTACCGGCGCTGGTGGGCCGAGCACCGCGTGGACGGCGTCCTGGTCGTCGACCCGCGCACCGACGACCCGCGGCCCGACCTGCTCGACGAACTCGGCCTGCCCGCCGTGGTGATCGGCGGCGCCCCCGACGAACGCCACCCGGGCCTGTCCACGGTGTGGGCGGACGACGCGGGTGCGATGGCCTCGGTGGTGGACGAGCTGTACGCGCTGGGCCACCGCCGGATCGTGCACATCGCGGGCCTTCCGGGCCTCGCCCACACCGAGCGCCGTATCCGCACCCTGCGCGCCGAGGCGGAACGCCGGGGGCTGGGGGAGGTGGAGTCCGTCACCACCGACTACTCGGACGCGGCGGGCGCGGCCGTCACCCGCCGGGTCCTCGGACGTCCCGCTCCCCCGACCGCCCTGATCTACGACAACGACGTGATGGCCGTCGCGGGCGTGGCCACCGCGACCGAACTCGGCTTCTCCGTACCTGCCGACGTGTCGGTGCTGGCCTGGGAGGACTCCGCCCTGTGCCGCATGGTCAAGCCCTGGCTGTCCGCCCTGTCCCGCGACAGCGTGGAGTTCGGGCGTACGGCGGCCAGGGAGCTGACCGCGCTGGTGGACGGCGGACCCGCGCGGACGGTGCGGGTGCCGGTGCCCCGGGTGATCGTGCGGGACAGCACCGGGGTGGCGCGCGGGGCCGTCGGGATCGACGGGGAAGGCCCCTGACCCCGCACCCTGACCCCGCACAAGCGCCCGTCCGCAAGAGGAGCGGTGTCTCTCCCTTGTGGTACCCGCATTCCGTCGTATTCCCGACCCCCTGGTTCTCTGCTTAGCTGCCTCTCGACAGCCGCGGAGCACCGGGGGTTGCCGCTGTCGCTCAACTACGGGGGTACGGCTGTGAAAGCCTCTCAGAGAATGTGATCTCTCTCCAGGCGGGAGTCGGCGTGCAGCGCCGTCCGCCCCGCCGTTTCACAGGTGCCACCGTCTCCAGCGTTTCCCGCCGTGCGGCGACGTGTGCCCGCACGGCGTGACGGACGCGCCCCGCCCCGTCCGGGTTCGGTCGCGCTCCGCCCTGCCCTGCCCGCCGTGCGGCGGCCGCAGGGGCACCGACACGCCCCGAGCACGAAGGAGTGTTCCTCATGCCTGTCAACGACCCGTTGGACCTCGACCACCTCAGGTCGGTACTCGACCAGGCGGGCAATCCGTGGCACATGACCACGACCAGCATGACGGCGCTCACCGAGGAGCAGCGCGTGGTGCGCCTCGGCGTCCCCGTCGAGTCCGGTGACCGCTCCGCGATCGAGAGCGCGAAGCAGAGCAACATCGCGGCCGCCGTGTCCGCCACCGCCGACTCGGTGGGCGCGCCCGCCGCGTTCGACCTGCGCAACATCGGCGGCGTGAACTACACGACGCCCGTCAAGAACCAGGGTTCGTGCGGTTCCTGCGTGGCCTTCGGCACCGTGGGCATGATGGAGCACGTCACGCGCTTCAGCTACGGCGCGCCCTATCTGCCGGTCGATCTGTCCGAGGCGCAGGCGTTCTACTACTACGGCCGCCAGGCCGGCCGCACCTGCTCCACCGGCTGGTTCCCGGAGCCGCTGGCCGACCAGGCGCGCGACAACGGCATCACCATCGAGGAGTACTTCCCGTACACGGCGGGCGACCAGGACGCCTCCAAGCTCAACGCGGACTGGCCCAACCGCCTGGTGAAGATCCGCTCCTGGCAGTCCGTCACCAACAACCCGGCGGCGATGAAGGAGAACATCGCCCGCTACGGCTCCATCACCGCCTGTTTCCTGGTCTACCAGGACTTCTTCAGCTACTCGAGCGGCGTCTACCGGCACCGCACCGGTGACCTCGCGGGCGGCCACTGCGTCACGCTCGTCGGCTACGACGACGCGCAGCAGTGCTGGATCGGCAAGAACAGCTGGGGTCCGGGCTGGGGCGAGCAGGGCTTCTTCCGCATCGGTTACGGCGAGTGCGGCATCGAGACCTGGCACAACGTGGCGGCGCTCGGCACGCTCATCCACAACTGGCTGCCCGACCAGCGCATCCTCGCGCTGTGGAGCAACGAGGCCGACGCCAATGTGTGGGCGTACGGCGAGCTGCGCGGCTGGCTGAACCTCAACGGCTCCGTCGGCGCGACCGACGCGGCGATGCTCGCCGAACTGGCCGCGTCCAAGGCGAACGGCGCCAAGGTCGGCCTGTACGAGGACAACGGCAGCGTCCAGCAGATCTACGCCTGGTGAGACCGGGCAACCAGGGAGAGGAGAGCACGACATGAGCCCGCAAAGCAGCGGCCCCAAGCAGCCCCAGCAGCAGCCGCCCACGACGCAGGCGGTCCGCTCCGCGGCCGAGCAGGACGAGGCCGGGCGGCCCGTACTGCTGCCGCCGGGCGTGGACATCGGCCTCAACGGCAGCGCGCTCACCGCGCCCGGCAAGCCGGCCAGTGATGTGATGGTCGCGCGGTTCGAGCAGACGGCGTCCGGCGAGGCCCGGCCGACGATCACGCCCGAACTCCGCGGCGACCTGCAGGCGTTCGCAGCGGCGCAGGCCGCCACGGCGGTCACGGGCACGTGGACGCAGAACGCGATCGTCGACGCGATGTGGTCGATCAACCAGACCCGCAACGCCTTCCTGCACGTCAAGGGCGGCGCCTGGAAGAAGATCTTCAACGGCAGCGACTGGGCGTTCACCGCGCTGACGACGCTGGCCTCCCAGGCCCGCCAGACGGGCCGGCCGATCTCCTTCCGTGAGGAGGCGGACGGGCTGGTCCACGAGATCTATCTGCTGTAGCCCTGCCCGGCGAGGGGCCGCGTCCGAGCGTGCCGGGCGCGGCCCCTCGCGCGTCACTCGACGGTGACGCGCAGCGCGTACCGGCCGGCCACGTCCTCACCCCACGGCTGCCTGAGCGCGAGCTCCAGCCGCCCCTGGCCGGCCTTGGTCGGCCGCAGCCGCAGCACCCGGGTGCCGCCGGCGCCCGGGGCGAGCTCTCCCGGCGGCGCATAGTCGCTGGCCGCCACCTCCAGCCCGCCCTCGATGCCCTCGACGTGCCACCGGTAGCCGGTGGTGGCGTTCTCGGCCAGCCGCACCACGAGGTCGTCGCCGAGCCCCACCCGCACCTCGCCGTCCTGCGCCGACACCTGTACCTCACCCACAAGACCGCACCTCCTCGGCTCTGGTCCTATCGGTGTACTCCGCCTTCCGGTGCCTGGCCAGCCGGTGCGACGGCCGAACCGACAGCGGCGTCAGAGCCGGAACAGGGCCCAGACCAGCTTTCCGCCGGCGGCCCGCGGATTCCATCCCCATGCGTCGCTCAGGACGGAGACGACCTGCAGTCCCCGCCCCGACTCCGCGAGGTCGTCGGCCTGCACGGCGACGGGGATCAGGTCGCTCTCGTCGGTGACCGCGCACACGGCGCAGGACAAGCGGTCCCAGTACGCGAGCCACAGCGCCGGCTGCAACTCCGCCTCGCCGTCGGCTGCCTGGCCGTAGCGCAGGGCGTTGCTCAGAAACTCCGAGACAGTGACCGCCACGTCCTCGACGCGTTCTTGCGTGGCCCGTTCGACGAGCGTCGTCCGCGTGAAGTCGCGGGCGACGTGGGCGGATTGGGCGATCGGCGGTACGACGAGGACCGAGCAGTCGGCGGGGCCGGGGCCGTCCGCGGAGCTCGGCGCGAGGGGAAAGCTGAGCCCGGGCCCGGGCCGGCCGATGTGGTCCACGGCCTGGCACAGCCACTGCCAAGCCGCCTCGATACGCAGGGGGTTGACCGGTTCTGCGACTTGCTCTGCGGACATCGCGACCCCTGGTACCCCTGCGGAGAGAACAACCGAGCGCTACACCTGTGCGAAGTATCGTGCTACGCCCGGCAGTCCGTACGCAAGTGCATCGGCAATTACCCCTGCAATTGCAGATGATCTTGCGAGCGGCGGGCACCGGACGCTATCGTCCCGCACATCACCCGTGGATGCAATTGAGGATGCAATTGCAGCGCCGACCACGAGTCCACTCAACGCGACTTCATCTCAAAGAGGTTCAGATGCAGCACGTGAGCAACGGCATGCCTGCCACCGAGCTGGCAGGGGCGGTCTGGCGCAAGAGCCACCACAGCAACCCCGAGGGCAACTGCGTCGAGCTCGCCGCCCTCCCGGACGGGAGCGTCGCCGTCCGCAACTCCCGCCACCCCCAGGGTCCGGCGCTCGTCTACACCAGTGCCGAGATCTCCGCCTTCGTCCGCGGTGTGAAGGACGGCGACTTCGACGGCCTACTCCCCGCCGGCTGAGGTCGGGCACACCCGCGGACGGCCGGAGGGCGGAGGCCACTGGTCGGCGCCCTCCGGCCACTTCACGCACCGCAGTCGTACGACGCCTCGGTGCTACCCTCCTTGGTTGAGTCCCGAACACATGCAGACACGGCCGGTGCGGCGGCGAGGGGATGACCATGACGGCAGTTCAGCGAGAACCCGCTCCCTCCGAGGCCGACGTCCTGAGCCCCCGGCGCGGCGGGCCGACCGTGCAGCGCATCATGCTGGGCACGCGCCTGCGCCGCCTGCGCGAATCCCTCGACATCAGCCGGGACACGGCGGCTGCGGCCATACGCGCCTCGGACGCCAAGCTGTGCCGCATGGAGCTGGGCCGCGTCGGCTTCAAACAGCGCGACATCGCCGACCTGCTCACGCTGTACGGCGTCCAGGACCCCGACGTACGCCAGGAGTTCCTCGACTCGGTGCGGCGGGCCAACGAGCCCGGCTGGTGGCGGGCGTACGGAGACGCGTACCCGAGCTGGTTCGAGCAGCACCTGGGCCTGGAGGAGGCCGCCTCCCTCATCCGGACCTACGAAGTCCAGTTCATCCCGGGCCTGTTGCAGACCCCGGAGTACGCCGAGGCCGTCATCCGGCTCGGCCACCCCATCACCTCCCCGGACACGATCGCCCGCCGCGTCGAGCTGCGCATGACCCGGCAGGAACTGCTCTCCCGGCCGGACGCGCCGAGGTTGTGGGTCGTGGTGGACGAGGCGGCACTGCGCCGCCCGCTCGGCGGGGCCGAGGTGATGCGCGCCCAGCTCCAGCACCTGATCGAGGCGGCTTCCTGGCCGAACGTGACGCTCCAGGTGCTGCCCTTCCACGTCGGCGGTCACGCGGCGGCCGGCGGACCGATCACCGTGCTGCGCTTCCCCGTCCCGGACCTGCCGGACGTCGTCTACCTCGAGCAGCTCTCCAGCGCCCTGTACCTGGACAAGCCGGAGGAGCTCGACCACTACCTGGCGGTCATGGACCGCCTCAGCCTGGTGGCCTCGCCGGCCGTGGACTCGGTGCCCTTCCTCGAACAGGTCCTCAAGGAGACCTGAGCCCGCCGCGCCGCGACCAGGACACCCTCCGCTTCGCGCGTGAGTTCGATCCGCAGGGCATCCACATCGATCCGCAGGCCTCCCGGGAAGGCCCGTACCAGGGGCAAGGTGGGCCTGCGCACGACCGTGCGGGAGAGCCGCCCGTCCGCTCCAAGCCGGACCGCGGGCCGGTCCACAACGGCCGCGGGCTAGGCCGCCGCTGCCGGGTACTCGTACCCGGCAGAGAAGGGGGTCGGCAGATGCACGCTCTTGTCGACTGGCTCGCCGACCTGTCCGGGCCCGTGGTCTACCTCGTGATCACGGCCCTGGTGTTCGCCGAGGACGCGCTGTTCTTCGGTTTCGTCCTGCCGGGCGAGACCGCGGTGATCGTCGGCGGTGTGCTGGCCCGGCGGGGCAACGTGGAGCTGGTCTGGCTGACGCTCGCCGTCGTCCTCGCGGCCATCGCCGGGGACAGCGTGGGCTACGAGATCGGCCGGCGCGCCGGACCGCCGCTCCTGTCCCGCGGGCCCCTGCGCCGACGGGCCGATCGGGTGGAGAAGGCGCGCGACCTGATCCGCCGGCGTGGTCCGGCGGCGGTCTTCGTCGGCCGCTTCGTCGCCCTCTTCCGCTCCCTCGTCCCGGCGCTGGCGGGCGCCTCGAACATGCGGTACCGCCGCTTCCTGCTCTACAACGCCGTCGGCGGCCTGGTCTGGGGTGTCGGCAACGCCCTGCTCGGCTATGCGGCGGGCGCAGCCTACGAACGCGCCGAGAGCCTGGTCGGGCGGAGCGTCGCCCTGGCCTTTGCCGCAATCGTCGTCGTGGCCCTTGTGGTCTGGCGAATCCGTCGGCACCGCCGCTCCCAGTCCTGAACCTCGGTCGTGGCGCCCGGGGGATGACCACACGGCCTCAGACCCGTGAGCGGTACAGCGCGAACCGTACGGCGTCCCGCGCCCCTGTCACCCGCAGCCGCCACCGCCTGGCCCGTACCGGCGCCGACAGGAGCAGGATGCGGCTCGCGCCGATCCTTCCGGCCCGGGTCACCTCCGCCCAGTCCCCGGCGCGGTACGCCTCCACCACGAAGCTCTCCACGCGGATGGATTGACGGCGATCGCCCGCCTCCGAGGCGAGCGTGCGGACCAGGGTGTACCAGCTGTCCCAGTCGTAGTCCTCGACCTTGCCGGGCGGGATGCGGCCCTGGCCGCGGCCGCCGCGCCAACTGCTCGATGCCACGGTGTGGTTGGTGTAACGGGACGGGTAGAGCACGAAAGTGTAGGAAGGCGGTCTGCTCCAGGGCCTGCCAGGCGATCTGCCGTGCGGTGGGGCGCACCAGGGAGGCCTTGCGGACCAGCTCGACGGGGTCGGGGGCGGGGACCCAGCCGGAGGATGCGGCCGGGGTCGTCGGCCGTTTCGGCGGCGTGCGCCTCGGGCGCGGTGGTGAGGGGCAGGGCGGCTGCGGCGGCGACTCCGGCGGCGGCCGTCAGGACCTGACGTCTTGGGACGGGGACTCATACTCATGAGCGGCTCCCGATTCATCCGAGGTCTGATGATGGGGTGGGTCCGGAGGCCTGCCAATGGGAAGTGAGCGGGCTGAAGTTGACCCATTGATCGGATGACCTGCGGGGGCAGGTGCCACAGCTGACCGGCGCCCCGCAAAAAGTCCAAGAAGAGCCGCCCGAATGTCCAAGAGCGAGTGCTCTCGACGCGGAGGCCGCGGCCGGGCAGAGTGCTCTGCGTACTCATGAGTAGTTGCCTGCACCGCACCCCGAGGAGTGCCCGTGACCAGCTGGGTCGGCCGAACCGCCGCCGAGATCGCCGCCGCCGTACGCGAGAAGCGGGCCACGCCCCGTGAGGTGGTGGCCGAGCACCTGGAGCGGATCGAGCAGCTGGACGGCCGGGTCGGGGCCTTCCGGGTGGTGCGCGCCGAGGCGGCGCTCGCCGAGGCCGACGAGCTGGCCTCCCGTGACGATCTGGCCGAACTGCCGCTGGCCGGTGTGCCGGTGGCGGTCAAGGACAACTTGGCCGTGCGCGGCGAGTCCAACCGCGTGGGCTCCGCCGCGACGCCGGACACGCCCGCCACCGACGATCACATCACGGTGGCCCGGCTGCGGGCGGCCGGTGCGGTGGTCGTCGGGCTGACGAACGTGCCCGAGCTGTGCGTCTTCGGCACCACCGAGGGCGTCCACGGGACCGCCCGCAACCCCTGGGACCCGACCCGCACGGCGGGCGGTTCCTCGGGAGGCAGTGCGGCCGCGGTCGCCGCCGGCCTGGTGCCGATCGCCCTCGGCAACGACGGCATGGGCTCACTGCGCATCCCGGCCGCCAACTGCGGCCTGGTCACCATCAAGCCGGGCCACGGGGTCGTCCCGGCGGGCATCAGCGACGGCGACTGGTTCGGCATGTCCGAGAACGGTCCGCTCGCCACGACGGTCGAGGACGCCCGCCTGATGCTGGCGGTGCTGGCGGACACCGAGACGGCACCGCCGTCCGAACCCGCCATGCGCAAGATCGCCGTCTCGCTGCGCAGCCCCCTGGCAGGCGTCACCATCAGCACGCCGTACACGACCGCGGCCCGCGACGCGGCCGGCGTCCTGATCAAGGCAGGCCACCAGGTCCGCCGCGCCGACCCGCCCTACCCGCTCTCCATGAGCACGATGTCCCTCGCCCACTGGACCGCGGGCACGGCGGTGGACGCCCAGGGCCTGGACCCGCGCCTGCTCAACCGGCGCACCCGTGTGCACGCCGCCATCGGCCGCCGCTTCCTGAGCAGCGTCCGCGACGGCGACAGCCGGGAGCGACTGCGCCGCCGCATGGAGCCGTTCTTCGCCGAGTACGACGTCCTGCTCACCCCCGCGCTGGCCCGCCGCTCCCCCAGGTCCGTGGCCTGGCACGAGCGGGGCTGGCTGGCCAACGTCCTCGCCAACACCAACTACTCGCCCCTGACCCCGCCGTGGAACCTCACCGGCTGGCCCGCCATGTCCGTCCCCTTCGGCACCCTGCCCTCCGGCGCCCCCTGCGCGATCCAGCTGGTGGGCCGCCCGGGCTCGGAGGCGATGCTGCTGGAGGTGGCGCAGCAACTGGAGAAGCTGCATCCGTGGCAGCGGACGGCAACGCTGGACTGACGAGAGCGGTAATGAGCGGCAGAGCCCCAAGTGCCCTTGGTACGGTGCCCCGATGTCAGCGATCAAGAAGTTCCAAGTCACCTTTGACTGCGCAGAGCCCGAGCGTCTCGCTCGTTTCTGGTGCGAGGTGTTGGGATATGTCGTACCGCCGCCACCCGAGGGGTTTGCCACTTGGGATGATTTCAAGCGTTCGCAGCCACCTGAGCAGCAGGATTCATGGTTCGCCTGCATAGATCCCTCAGGTGTCGGCCCCCGCCTCTACTTCCAGCGCGTCCCCGAGGGGAAGGCTGCCAAGAACCGGGTGCATCTTGATGTGCGGGTCGGCACCGGACTCGTGGGGGAGGAACGCCTCGCCGCACTTGAGGCCGAATGCGCACGGCTGGTCCCGCTCGGCGCAGTACACGTGCAAACGCTGTACGACGGCAACGACTCGTGCATCCCGATGCTGGACATCGAGGGCAACGAGTTCTGCATCGACTGAGCCCATGGGGCGGCACCCGCAAAGGATCTTCCAAGCCGTCGGGGCGGTGGCGGCCGGGAAAATGGGGCTGAAGAGCGGCCTCTGCCCGTGCTTGCATGGATCGCATGATGTCCACCGACCGTCTGCTCGCCTTCGCGGCGCTGTCCTTCCTGCTGATCGTGATACCCGGGCCCAGTGTGCTGTTCGTGATCGGACGGGCCCTCGCGCAGGGGCGCCGGGCCGCGCTGACCACCGTCGCGGGCAACACGCTCGGCGCCTATCTGCTGGTCGTCGCGGTGGCGTTCGGCATCGGGTCCGTCGTGGAACGCTCGGTCCTCGTCCTCACCGTGCTCAAGCTCGCCGGCGCGCTCTACCTGATCCACCTCGGAGTGAAGGCGTGGCGTGAACGCGGGTCGCTGCGGGCCGCGTTCACGGGCGGCGAAGTGCCCGCGCACAGCGGACTGCGCACCTTCTGGGAGGGATTCGCGGTCGGTGTCACCAACCCGAAGACCATCGTGTTCTTCGCGGCCGTACTGCCGCAGTTCGTGGACCGCGACAGCGGACATGTCACCGTGCAGATGCTGCTGCTCGGCCTGGTCTTCAATGTGATCGCGCTGGCTTCCGACAGCGTGTGGGGACTGATCGCGTCCACCGCCCGCGGCTGGTTCGCCCGCTCCCCGCGCCGGCTCTCCATGGTCGGCGGCGTCGGCGGCCTCACCATGATCGGCCTCGGGGTGACCGTGGCCGTGACGGGGCGCAAGGACTAGCCAGGCCCTACAGCGCCCGGTACATCACATGCAGTCCCACCCGCCGCCCGTAGCGCGGATGCTCGTACGCCTCCGGGACCGTGCCCAGGATCTCGAAGCCCAGGGACGTCCACAGCTGCACGGCCGGGTTCGTCTCGACGACGGCGTTGAAGACCATCGCGCGGTAGCCCGCGGACCTGGCGGCGGCCAGGACGTGTTCGGCGAGGGCGCGGCCGATGCCGCGGCCCGCCCGGTCGGGGTCGACCATGAAACCGGCGTTGGCGATGTGGGCCGCGGGGCCGCCGTAATTGGGGGTGACGAAGGCCGAGCCGACGACGGCGCCGTCCTCGTCCTCGACGACGTAGACACGCTTGGCCGGGCTCATCCACAGGGCCCGGGCCGCCTCCTCGGAGGTGTCCGGGTCCCAGGTGTAGGTCTCTCCTGCGGCGACGATTCGATGCCAGAAAGGCCAGATCCGCGGCCAGTCCTCGGCCGCGGCTTCTCTGATCTGCATGGGCGTGAGTCTCGCACGCCCATGCAGCCGGCGATCGCGAAGGTCCTGCCGGGTCAGTCCACGCTGGGCAGGATGTGGGGCTCGGCGAGGTCGTCCTCGTAGCCTGCCAGGCGGATGGGGGCCGCGTGGGCCCACACTTCCAGGCTGCCGAGTTCGTCCGACCGTCGGCCGGGGCGCTCCGTGCGTTCCTTGGGGCGCTGTTCGCGATTCGTCTTCTCCGGTGTCACCGCGCACTCCTTATGTGTCGGGTCACCCTCGGGGCGTGCCGGTCACTTTGCGGTCCAGCGCCTGACGCCCGCTCGGGTGTGAGTCGAAAGCAGTTCGGACGCGGTGGCGCCGGCAACTCGTGTCAGAACAGGCCGTTGTCTGCCGGCTTGCCCCGGGACGGACGTGGGTGTGGGTTGGACCCGGTGGTGCTGCCCGTCTACTCCAGATTAACCAAATGAGCGGGCATCCGCTCTATGGGGCTGAAAACTTGGGGTTACTGTCATAAGTCGTCCGGTTTCAAACCCCTCTCCTGTCACTCGTTCGGTAGACAGCCCTCCCGAAGGGGCAACACCCGTTCCATGCTGGGTGCGAGAGACCTGTCCGGGAGGGGCTGCCATGGCGTCTGTCACCTTCGACCGGGCCACCCGGCGCTTCCCGTCGATGGACCGGCCGGCCGTGGACTCGCTCGACCTCGAGATCGGGGACGGTGAGTTCATGGTCCTGCTCGGCCCTTCCGGTTGTGGAAAGTCGACCTGCCTGCGCATGCTCGCCGGGCTCGAGGACGTCGACTCGGGTTCGATCCTCATCGGCGTCCGGGACGTGACCCATCTTCCGCCCAGGGACCGCGACATCGCGATGGTGTTCCAGGACTACGCCCTGTTCCCGCATTTGTCGGCTGCCGACAACATCGGCTTCGCCCTGAAGATCGCCCGCATGTCCCGGGGGCACGCCCGGCAGCGCGTCGACCACGCCGCCTCCGTCCTCGACCTCGAACAGTTCCTGGGCCGTCGGCCCAGGTCACTGGCGGGCGGCGAGCGGCAGCGGGTTGCGACGGGGCGGCTGCTCGTGCGGGATCCGCGGGTCTATCTGATGGACGAGCCCTTGTCCAATCTCGACGCCCGGCTGCGGGCGCAGACCCGTATGCAGATCGTGCGGCTGCAGCACCATCTCGGCACCACCACGGTGTACGTCACCCACGACCAGGCCGAGGCGATGGCCGTCGGCGATCGCCTGGCCGTGCTCAAGGACGGTGTGCTGCAGCAGGTGGGCACCCCGAAGGAGGTGTACGCGCACCCGGCCAACACGTTCGTGGCCGGTTTCATCGGCTCGCCCGCGATGAACCTCTTCCGGCTTCCGCTGTCCTCGGCCGGGGCCCGGTTCGGCGCCCTCGACGTGCCGCTGCCCCGCGGCACCTTGCGCGCGGCCGCGGCCGGGGGCACCGACGAGATCGTCCTCGGGGTCCGGCCGGAGCAGTTCGAGTTCCTCTCGCCCGAGGACCGGGAGACCCCGGGACTGGATCTCGTGGTGGAGAGGGTCGAGGACACCGGCGCCGTCGTCTACCTCCATACGACGGCATGGTCCGGCGAGGGGCTCGCCCGCCTCGTCGTCCGCCTCCCGGGACGCCCCACATACGACGCCGGGGCCGCCTTGCGGGTGACGGTCCGCGCGGACGCCGTGCACTGCTTCTCCGCCCTGACGGGACAGCGTCTTCCCGACACCACGGACGCCTCCCCGGTGTCGTGAGGTCACCGAGCGCGGCGGACCGGCCACGCACTTCAAGCCCCCTACGAAGCCTGGTCCGGCGAGAGGGGCGGCCATGTCGTCCGCCTCCCAGGACGCGCCACGTACCGCGCCGGGCCCCTTACGGGTGACGGTCCGCGCGGACGCCGTGCACTGCTTCTCCGCCCTGACGGGACAGCGCCTTCCCGACACCACGGACGCCTCCCCGGTGCCGTGAGGTCACCGAGCGCGGTGGACCGGCCACGCAGTTCAAGTCCCGTTGGCCGAATCGCAAGGCGGCCATGATCTGCTGGCGGGACGGCAACGGCTTGTCCGGCGGAAGGACTGGCGCATGGAGCTGCGCAGTGTCGAGGAGCTGATGGATCTGCTGTACGCCTGCCGGGGCTCGTGGGACGCCCCGGGCCTGCGAAGTCGCCGGGTCGATCTGCACCAGCACGCGCTGCAGACCGCAGCGCTGCTGCGGCGCCGCCGCCCCGCCGACAAGGAGCTCCAGGTCGCGGGCCTGGTCCATGCGATCGGCCCGCTGCTGCGGCCGGGCGACGAGAGTGGCCACCCACAGTGCGCGGCCGACGCGGTGCGGGGCCTGCTGGGCGAGCGGGTCGCCCGGCTGGTGCGCGAGCAGCATCGCGGCGAGCTGCCCGCCGACGACGATCTGCAGTGCCTGCGCCAGGCGGACGAGGAGGGCCGCAGCGCCGGCTTCGACGCGGGGGTGCTGGAGGACTGGCGCACGGTGCTGGAGCTGGTCGCGGCCCGCAACTCCCGTCTTGGGGCTGTCGACTGACGGCCCGTCATGAGACGGTACGGCGATGACGTCGTCGTACGCACGCAAGGGGCACGCATTCGACGGATACGGGCTCGAGGGCAGGGCCGCCGTCGTCACCGGGGCGACCCGCGGGATCGGACGGGCCGTCGCCGGGCAGCTGGCCGCGGCGGGGGTGCTGGTGTGCGTGACCGCGCGGGACGCGGACGAGGTGCGCTCCACGGCCGAGGAGCTGGGCGGCATCGGGGTGAGCGGCAGCGTCGCGGATCCGGATCATCTGCGGGAGGTCACGGAGCGGGCCCTGCGCGCGTTCGGCCGGATCGACGTCGTGGTCAACAACGCGGCGACGAACCAGCCGTACGGACCGCTCATGGACGCCGATCCCGGAACCTGGCGGGAGGCCTTCGCCGTGAACGTCGAGGCGCCGCTCAGGCTGGTGCAGTGGGCGTGGCGGGCCTGGATGCGCGAGCACGGCGGCTCGGTCGTGAACGTCTGCACGGAGGGCGCCGGGCATGTCGGGCCGAACGTCGGCGCGTACGGCACCAGCAAGGCGGCCCTGCTGCATCTGACGCAGCAGCTCGCCGGTGAGCTGGCGCCGAAGGTGCGGGTCAACTCGGTCTCCCCCGGCCTTGTGCGCACCCAGATGGCGCGGTTCGTGTGGGAGCCGGGCGAGACGCAGCTGGCCGCCGGGCTGCCGCTGGGGCGCATCGGTGAGCCGGAGGACGTCGCCCGGGCCGTGGTGTGGCTGGCCTCGGACGCCGCACAGTGGATCACCGGCGCGGATCTGCTGGTGGACGGCGGCACACGCGTCAGGACGGCGCACTCCGCGCGGGAGTACGCCGTCCACGACCGTCTTCGCTCATACGCACCACCTCGCTCATGACGGTGGTCATGGCTGTGGCTCCCTCACGGGAACAGTGCGATCCCCAGGAGGACCAGCAGGATGATGCCGGCGACGAGCGCGACCGTGGCCCACGTGCCGCGGTGCTTCACCGAACTCCCGCCCCCGCCGCCGCGCGGCCGGTCCTCCGGCAGTACGGCATGGTCGGGGCGGTCGCTGCCGTAGAACTGTTCGTCGGTCGGATAGCGGTTGCGCGGGTCGTTCTGTGCTCGCGGATCAATGCTGTGTGGACTGCTCATGGTCACTCCCTGGCGCGGTAATCACCAGGGTCCGGGTTCCCCAGGGGCGCCGGGCCACACGTCGGGGCCGGTGGCTCACCACTTGCCGGGCGCGTAGTCCTTCAGGAAGACGCCGTACAGGTCCTCGCCCTGCTCGCCGCGCACAATCGGATCGTAGACCCGTGCGGCCCCGTCGACCAGGTCGAGCGGGGCGTGGAAGCCCTCCTCGGCCAGGCGCAGCTTGTCGTAGTGGGGGCGCTCGTCGGTGATCCAGCCGGTGTCGACGGAGGTCATCAGGATGCCGTCGGTCTGGAACATCTCCTGGCCGCTGGTCCGGGTGACCATGTTCATGGCGGCCTTGGCGGCGTTGGTGTTGGGGTGACCGGCGCCCTTGTAGCCGCGGCCGAAGACACCCTCCATCGCGGAGACGTTCACGACGTACGCGCGTCCGCTGGCCGCCTTCCTCGCGGCGTCCGCCATGACCGGGCGCAGCTTGCTGATCAGGATGAACGGCGCCGTGTAGTTGCACAGCTGGGTCTCGAGGAGCTCGACCGGCGAGATCTGCTCGATGGTCTGCACCCAGGTGTTGGTGTCCACGACGTCGGGGACCAGTCCACCGGCGTCGATGGCGGTGCCGTCGAGGTGCCGGGCGACGCTGGCGTTGCCGGCGACCAGGGCGAGGTCGGCGACCTGCTGGGCGTCGAGGCCGCTGGTGCCGAGGGGCAGGGCGGCGAGGCCGTCGACCGCGCCGGAGTTGAAGGCGCCGATGACGTGGTGGGCGGGCAGCTCCCCGGCGGGCAGCGGCGCGCTCTCGCCGTCGACCAGGGCGGCGTAGGCGGAGGGCAGGCGGCGCACGGTCTGCGTCGCGTTGTTGACGAGGATGTCGAGCGGGCCCGCCTCGGCGACCTGGTCGGCTAGGGCCACGGCCTGCGCCGGGTCGCGCAGGTCGATGCCGACGACCTCCAGGCGGTGCATCCAGTCCGCGGAGTCGTCCATGGCCTTGAAGCGGCGGATGGCGTCCTTGGGGAAGCGCGTGGTGATGGTGGTGTGCGCGCCGTCGCGCAGCAGCCTGAGCGCGATGTACATGCCGATCTTGGCGCGGCCGCCGGTGAGCAGGGCACGCTTGCCGGTGAGGTCGGCGCGGGCGTCGCGCTTGCCGCGGTTGAGGCGGGCGCAGTCGGGACAGAGCTGGTGGTAGAAGTAGTCGACTTCCACGTACCGGGTCTTGCAGGTGTAGCAGGAGCGGGGGCGCTGGAGTATCCCCGCGATCTTGCCCTGCTCCGTCGCCGACGACGGCAGGATGCCCTCGGTCTCGTCGTCGATGCGCTGGGCGGAGCCGGTCGCGGTGGCCTCCGTGACCGCCTTGTCGTGGGCGGTCTTGGCGGCCCGGCGCTCCTGGCGGCGGCGCTGCTTGACCGTGCGGTAGATGCCCGCGGTGGCCCGGCGCACGGCGATCGCGTCGGGGTGGTCGACCTCCAGCTTGTCGAGTTCCTCCAGGACGCTGAGGCAGACGGCGAGCCGCTCCGGGTCGATGCCGGGGCCGTACACGACCTCGTCACCGGGCTCGTACACGACCTCGTCCGTGATCGCCGAGCCTTCGTCTGTCACCGTCATCGCGCTGCCGCTTCCCTGATCACCCGCGCGGCGCTCCGACCGCGTCCGCTTTCGAACGGGGAATTGTACGGAGCGCCGGGCCGGTCCTCCAAAATCCGCAAGCCCGACAAGGAGGGTCAGGAGCCGCAGGCGGTGATGAGCGTCTCGACCTCCTCGGTGAGGGCGGCGGCCAGCCGGTCCAGGTCCGGTACGGCCCGGGCGTCGGCGACGAGGCCGTAGTGGACGTGTCCGCGGTAGGTGGAGACGGCCACCGCCAGGGACTGTCCGCGGGCCAGCGGCGCGAACGGGAAGACCTGCGTGACCGGGTTGCCGCCGAGCTTCAGGCCGAGGCTGGGCAGCGGCACGCTGGTGACCAGGATGTCGAACCAGAGCCGGGCGGCCTGGCTGACCAGCGGTCCGCCGAGCCGGTGGCCGAGCGCGGGCACATGGTCGGCGAGCAGGGCGACGGCGCCCGCGCCCCGGTTGGGGCCGGCGTCCTTGTTGCGGTCCATGGCGGAGCGGACCGTGTCGAGGCGGCCTAGCGGGTCGGGGTCGTCGACGGGAAGCCGTATCACGTAGCCGGAGAGCCGGTTGCCCTGTGGGCTGGCGGTGCGCGGGCGACGCTTGGAGACGGGGATCAGGGCGCGCGGCCGGACCCCGTCGCTGCCGTCGCCGCGTTCGTCGAGCCAGCGCCGCAGGGCGCCCGCGACGAGGGCGATCAGGACGTCGTTGACGGTGCCGCCCTGGGCCTTGCGCACGCGGTGCACGTCGTCGAGGTCGAGGACCACGCCGGCGGTGCGGCGGGTGCCGGTGGCCTCGGCGGTGAACGCGGGCGAGGAGCGTACCCCCAGGCTGGACACGGCGAGCGAGGCGCCGATGTCGAGGGCGCGCCCCACGTCGGACAGGGTGCCCCGGACCAGCCCGGGCAGCTTGCGCACGTCGGGCAGCAGACCCGGCCTCGCCTCCGCGGGGCGCGGCTTGCGCTCCGGCATGTCCATCGGGTCCAGGATGGCGGCGGCCAGAGTCAGCGCCCGCAGACCGTCGGCCAGGGCGTGGTGGAACTTGAACAGCACCGCGAAGGACACGCCGTCCTCCCCCGGCAGCACATGCGCCTCCCACGGCGGCCGGCCGCGCTCCAGTGACCGCTCCATGAGCCGGCCGGCCTCGGCGTGGAAGTCCGCGGTCGGCGCGTGCAGCCGCACATGGTGCAGCGGATCGAAGCCGGGGTCGGGCTCACGGGTGGCGCTGCCGAAGGTCAGCGGCCGCAGCGGGGACGGCTGCCATATGTCCCGGATGCGCATCCGCAGCCCGGGTACGGCCGCGGCCCGCGCGGCGAGCAGGTCGGCGGCATGGGCGCCCGCGGTGGGCGAGTGCGCCGAGAAGATCCCCAGCGCGCCGAGGTGCATGGGGTGTTCGGCGGACTCGATGTTCCAGAACGCCAGGTCGAGAGGAGCGAGCAGGTCAGAAGTCAATGGCTTGCCTCGCGTCGACGACGGGTGAGCCAGCAGTCAACCTCCCCCAAGCGATTACGGTCAAGTACGATCAAGCTACGCACAGTTAACAGCAGATTAAGTCCCGCCCCTCCGTCAGAGGCGGGACTCAAGAGACACCTGAGGTCACTTCAGCGCGGGTGGTGCCGACTGCGCCGATGTTCCCCACTCAGACGGGCGCGAGCCGACCGTGAAGTCGAGCGCGCGCAGGGAGCGCAGGGAACCGGTCGTCAGGTAGGTGCGGTCGTAGGCGACCCCGTCCGTGCGGGCCGACTGGATGTACCGC
The DNA here is from genome assembly GCF_042896045.1 of Streptomyces sp. NPDC001351. NCBI lineage: Bacteria > Bacillati > Actinomycetota > Actinomycetes > Kitasatosporales > Streptomycetaceae > Streptomyces > Streptomyces sp. NPDC001351. Next base: position 286,883 of record NZ_JBIAWS010000003.1, read on the forward strand.
TCGGCGGCGGAGGTGCCGGGCGCGGTGATCGTCAGGGCGCCGCGCGGGAAGTAGCGGCGGTCCAGCGTCAGGTCGACCCGGTCGAACACGGGTGTGGACAGCCCCCAGGTGTCGTAGCCGGGCTGCACCGGGAAGATCCCGATCGACGACAGCACGTTCCAGGCGGACATCGTGCCGAGGTCGTCGTTGCCGGTCATGCCGGTCGGCGCGTCCGTGAACAGGGTCAGCGCCGCGTGCACGACGTCGGTCGTCTTCCATGGCTCGCCGGTCGAGAGGTAGGTGTAGGGCGCGATGAGGTCGGGCTCGTTCTGCGGGTTGTACTTGTCGGCGTTGTAGTAGTCGTACGGGCCGTTGACCCACACCTCGCGGGCGGTCTTCGCGGGGTCGGCCAGCAGCCGGTCGTAGGCGAAGAAGGAGTCGAGCCGGTTGTTCGCGGCCTGCTCGCCGCCGATCAGGGAGACCATGCCGGGCAGGTCCTGCGGTACCAGCCACTGGTACTGCCAGGACGTGCCCTCGTGGAAGCCCTCGCTCTGCGCAGGGTCGGTCGGCCCGGTGAAGGCGCCGGAGGAGTCACGGGCGCGGAAGAAGCCGGTCGAGGGGTCGAAGAGGTGGCGGTAGCTCTGCGCGCGGGCGGCATACCGGTCGGCGTCCGCCGGGTGCCCGAGACCGCGGGCCATCTGGGCGAGCATCGCGTCCGACAGGGCGTACTCCAGGGTCGCCGAGGCGCCGTGGTCGTAGTCCGAGTCGCCCGGCTTCACATGCGGGCGGCCCTTGATGTACGGCGCGAAGCCCTCCGCGATGTACTCCTTGTCGGCCTCCCGGCCCACCGCCGGCGAGTCGGCGGGCGGCACGCCGTCGGCGTTCTGCTTCAGCGCCCGGTAGGCCCGTTCTGCGTATCCTCCGGCCCCCTTGAGCAGGCCCTGCTGGTAGGCGTTGGTGAGGAACGGGGTGACCGGGTCGCCGGTCATGATGTTCGTCTCGACGGTGCCGTAGCCCCACTTGGGCAGCCAGCCGCTCTCCTCGGAGATCTTGATCACCGAGATCGCCATGTCGCGGGCCTCGCGGGGCGCGAGCAGGGACAGCAGCTGGGACTGGGTGCGGTAGGTGTCCCACAGGGACCAGTTCTGGTAGTAGGTGAAGCCGTCGGTGCGGTGGATCCTCTGGTCCCAGCCGGTGTAGCGGCCGTCGGCGTCGCTGCCGATGTTCGGGGCCAGGAAGGACCGGTGCAGCGCCGAGTAGAAGGTCCGGCGCAGGCTGTCCTCGCCGCCCTTCACCCGTACGTCGTCCAGGCGGTCCTCCCACGCCCGCTGCGCCGCGTGGCGTACGGCCTCGAAGGAACGGCCGCCCTCCGCGCCGAGGTTGACCGCGGCGCCGTGCGCGTCCACGTAGGACAGGGCGGTGGTCGCCTCGACCGTGCGGTCCTTGGTGGTGTCGAAGCGGACGTACGCGCCGCCGCGGCCGGTCTTCGAACCCGCGGTCACGGTCGAGCCGTCCCAGGTGCCGTACGCGGTGAAGGGACGGTCGAAGCGGGTGATCGTGTAGACGGTGTACGGCTTGGTGTCCTGGCAGAAGCCGCGGCCGGTGATGGCGGTGCGCACGGTGCGGCTGTCCAGGATCTCGACCTCGGTGGAGACGGTGGTGTGCAGCGACTGGGCCGCGTCGAGGAGGACGTTCGCCTTGTCGGTGGCCGGGAAGGTGTAGCGCTGCACGCCGGTGCGCGCGGTGGCGGAGAGTTCGGCCTCGATGCCGGTCTTCAGACCGACCCGGTAGTAGCCGGGGCTCGCGGCCTCGTCGTCGTGGCTGAACTCGGCGGCGTACTTGGCGTAGTCCGTCTGCGTGACGTCACCCGTGGTCGGCAGTACGGGCAGATCCCCGCCGAGCCCGCAGCCGACGCCCGACAGATGGACCAGGGAGAATCCGCGGATGTGGTTCTGGGAGTAGTCGTAGCCGGTGTTGTGGCCGGTGTCCGGCGAGAGCTGCACCATGCCGAAGGGCACGGCGGCGCCGGGATAGGTGTTGCCCTCGTTCTCGGTTCCGATGAACGGGTTGACCAGATCGGTGAGTCGACCGCCGTTCGGCTCGGTGGCCTGTGCGGTGGCGGGTGCGGCGAACAGCGCGGACGCCGCCAGCGCACCTGCCGTGCACAGACGCAGGCGCCGGGTCCATCTCATGTCGGAAGTCCTCCGGGGTTCAGGGGGTCGGGCAGCCTGCGGGAGTCGCCTGGGAAGCGTCGCGGATCAGGGCCTGCTGGGCCGTGCGCACACGCTGGACGTCCGGTTTGAGTACCTTGCGGTCGTACGTCAGCAGGCCGTTGAGCTCGCCCTCGACGTCGGAGATCTGGGTGTAGACCGCGCCGTTGCTCCCCTTGCAGGCCAGGGCGTGCACCTCGGCGAGCTTGGTCAGGTAGTCGTCGGTGTAGGCCGCCGGGTCGACGTCGACGTACGACTGCTGCACGGACCAGGCATGTCCGGGCACCGCGAGGCCGAGGCCGCCGTACTCGCCGGTGACCAGGGCGCGTCGGCCGTCGGGGTGGGGCGGCAGGGCGGGGCTGGGGTAGCCGTGCTCGTCCATGATGTCGCCGGTGCCGCCGTCGGCCCCGAGGTTGAGCCCGGACATGGAGTTGACCAGGCGGGTGGGGTCCCAGGCCTTCGCCTGGTCGGCGACGCGGGCCTCGTCGTACTGCCCCCAGCCCTCGTTGAAGGTGACCCACATGACGATCGACGGGCTGCTGATGTGCTCGTCGATCATCTGCTTCATCTCGCGCTCGTACTCCGCGCGGGCCTCGGCGCTCGGGTTCACTCCGGCCGTCATCGCGGGCATGTCCTGCCACACCAGGAGGCCCAGCCGGTCGGCCCAGTAGAACCAGCGGTCGGGCTCGACCTTGATGTGCCCCCGCACCGCGTTGAAGCCCAGCCGTTTGTGGATCTTCAGGTCGTACGCGAGGGCGTCGTCGGTCGGTGCGGTGTACAGGCCGTCGGGCCAGAAGCCCTGGTCGAGGGTGGCCATCATGAAGACCGGTCTGCCGTTGAGGAGGGTGCGCGGGACGCCGTTGACCTTCTCCACCGCGACGGAGCGCATCCCGAAGTAGCTGCCGACCCGGTCGGCGCCGACAGTGACCTTCAGGTCGTAGAGGAACGGGTCGTCGGGCGACCACAGGTGCGGGTCGTGGAGGGTCAGGGTGAGCGGGGCGCCGGTGCGGCCGCGGGCCGTGGCGACCTTGCGCCGTCCGTCGTACGCGGTCGCTGTGATCGGGAGGCCGTCGCGAACTCCCTTTGGCTCCATGGTGAGTTGGCTCCTGGCGACGTCGGGAGTGAGCTTGAGGGTGTCGACGTGATCGGTCGCCACCGGCTCCATCCACACCGTCTGCCAGATGCCCGAGGTGGGCGTGTACCAGATGCCGCCGGGGTCCAGGCGCTGCTTGCCGAGCGGAGGGTTCTCGCCGGTGGCGGCGTCGGTGGGGTCGTAGACGCCGACGATCAGTTCCTGGGTGCGGCCGGGCTTGAGGGCGTCGGTGATGTCGGCACTGAACTTGTCGTATCCGCCCTGGTGTCGGACCACCTCGGTGCCGTTGACATACACCTCGGCCAGCCAGTCGACCGCGCCGAAGTTGAGCCGCAGCCGTTTGCCGGAGCCGATCTTCCAGTCGGCGGGCACGGTGAAGGTGCGGCGGTACCACATGCGGTCCTCGTGCCGTTCGAGGCCGGAGAGCTGGGACTCCACGGGGTACGGCACGAGGATGCGTTCGGCGAGGGTCCTGCCGACGGGCGGCTTCTCCCCGGCCGTGGCGGCGGCGAACTGCCAGCGGCCGTTGAGGCTCAGCCAGGCGGGGCGGGTCAGCTGCGGGCGCGGGTATGCGGGGAGGGCGTTGTCCGGGCCCACCTGATCGGCCCATCGCGTGCGGAGCTCGTACGTGGAGCGGTTGGGGCCGCTGCTCCAGAACTCCTTGACAACGTTGCCGTCAGCGGTGGCGAGGCCGCCGTCTCCGTCGTAGCGGACGTCGGCGGTACCGCGTGCGGTGCCGGTCTTGTTGCCGACGACGGGTTCCTTCAGGTCGACGAGCAGCGCCCTCGGGTCGGCGGGGTCCACCTGGGCGGCTTCCAGGGGCCACTTGGCGCCGCCGATCACCGCTTCGAGGTGGTCGGTGAAGCCGGCCGGGGGTGCGGCGAGGCGCTGGGGGAAGTCGAGCCTGAGGGTGCGGCCGGTGCCGTTGACCGTGGCGGCGGTGGCACCGTCGTAGGCCCATCCGTCGGGGAGGCGGAACGCCGACTGCGGGACGGGCTCCTTGCTGCCGCCGGGCCGGGTCCAGCGCAGGTGGAGGTTGGAGCCGCCGTAGTGCTCGAAGTACTCGACCTTGATGTCGTAGGCCCTGCCCGCCGTCAACTCGACGGGCTCACCGGTCTGTTCGCGGTCCCAGTCGTCCACCCAGTGGTCGATGACGAGCTTCCCGTCGATCCACAGCCGGAAGCCGTTGTCGCCGGTGATCGAGAAGGTGTGGGGGCCGGTCCTCTCCGGGACGATCTTTCCGGTCCAGCGGACGCTGACGTCGTCCGACTGCCCGGTGGTGAAGGCGAGGCGCGGCTCGAGGTCGTCGAAGTCGAGGTTCGGGTCGAATCCGGTGGCCTTGAGCCGGTCGAAGTCGAAGGCGCCGGGGGCGGACTGGGTGTAGTACTCGCCCTTCAGGCCGTGGATCTCCACGGGGTCGTCGGCGGCGGCGTTCACGGTGGGGGCGGCGGCGAGTCCGGCGGCACCGAGGGCCGCTGCGAGCAGTAAGGCGAGTCTGTCTCTGAGGCGTCGGAAGTGCACGGAACCTCCCATAACAACGTTGTCATGGACAGCAGTTGGCATGACAACACGGATTCCGGATTCCGTCCAGGGACATGACAAGCCGCACCGAGGTGCACCGTCCGGGCGACGCGTTCTACGCCCCGCCCGGCCATGCGCCCGTCCACACCGAGCCCGGCAGCGGGTATCTGCGGATCACCCCCGAGGTCGAGCTGCGCCTATGTGACCAGCTGTCCCTTGCCGAGCGCGATCACCCCGCCCTTGGAGACGGTGTACAGCTCCGCGTCCCGCTCCGGGTTGACGCCGATCGTCGCGCCCGGCGGTACCTCGACGTTCTTGTCCAGCACCGCCCCGCGCACGACCGCGCCCCGCCCTATGTGGACGTTGTCGTGCAGCACCGAGCCCTGGACCACGGCGCCCGGGTCGACCCTGACGCCGGGCGACAGGATGGAGCGGGTGACCTGGCCGCGGATGAGGCAGCCCGCGCTGATGATGGACTCGCTGGCCATGCCGCCCGCGTTGAAACGGGCCGGGGAGAGCTGGTTGGAGTGGGTGTAGATGGGCCACTGCCTGTTGTACAGGTTGAAGGCGGGCCGCTCGGCGATCAGGTCCATATGGGCGTCGTAGTACGCGTCCAGGGTGCCGACGTCGCGCCAGTAGCCCCGGTCACGGTTGGTCTCGCCGGGCACGTGGTTGGCGCTGAAGTCGTACAGCTGGGCCTCGCCGCGCTCGGTGAGCGCGGGCAGGATCGAGCCGCCCATGTCGTGCACGGAGTTCTCGTCGTCGGCGTCCCGCTGCAGCGCCTCGATCAGTGCCTTGGTGGTGAAGATGTAGTTGCCCATGGAGGCGAAGACCGTCTCCGGGTCGTCCGCGAGGCCGGGCGGGTCGACGGGCTTCTCCAGGAAGCGCTCGACGGTCAGGCCGTCCGAGCCCGGGGTGATCACACCGAACTGCGAGGACTCCGCGCGCGGCACGCGGATGCCCGCGACCGTGACGCCCGCGCCGCTCTCGATGTGCTGGGCGAGCATCTGCCGCGGGTCCATGCGGTAGACGTGGTCGGCGCCGAAGACCACGACGTACTCGGGCCCTTCGTCGTGCACCAGGTTCAGCGACTGCAGCAGCGCGTCGGCGCTGCCCAGGTACCAGCGCGGGCCGAGCCGCTGCTGGGCCGGGACCGGGGTGACGTAGTTGCCGAGCAGGCTCGACATCCGCCAGGTGGTGGTGATGTGCCGGTCCAGCGAGTGCGACTTGTACTGCGTGAGCACGCAGATGCGCAGGATGTCGCCGTTGACGAGGTTGGACAGGACGAAGTCGACGAGGCGGTACGTACCGCCGAAGGTGACCGCTGGTTTCGCGCGGTCCGCAGTCAGGGGCATGAGGCGTTTGCCTTCTCCGCCCGCCAGTACGATCCCGAGCACCGAAGGTCCGCCACGACGCATGGCCGCTCCCCTCACCGTGGTTGATCCATGCCTGCCCCTGAGCAGCGCGCAGTAAGCCTGTTCGAGGAACCCGGCCGTTCTATTCCTGTTTGAGGATTTCCTCGTAAAGACGGACCGTACGGCGGGCGACGGCATCCCAGCCGAACTCCCCCACCGCACGCTCCCGGCCGGCCTCGCCCATCCGCCGGGCAGCCTCCGGATCGCCGATCAGCTCGTCCAGCGCCCGTGCGAGGCCCGCCTCGAAGTCGTCGTCCACGTCGACGAGCAGGCCGGTCTTGCCGTCGTCCACGACCTCGGGGATGCCGCCGACCCGGGAGGCCACCACGGGTGTCCCGCAGGCCATCGCCTCCAGGTTGACGATCCCGAGAGGTTCGTACACCGACGGGCAGACGAACGCGGCGGCGTGCGTGAGGAGTTGGATCACCTCGGGGCGCGGCAGCATCTGCGGAATCCAGTGCACGTGCTCGCGGACACGGCTGAGCTCCTGGTAGAGGTCGCGGAACTCCCGGTCGATCTCCGGTGTGTCGGGCGCCCCGGCACACAGCACGACCTGCACGCCCGGGTCGATGTCCCGCACCGCCCGCAGCAGATGGGGCACACCCTTCTGGCGGGTGATGCGGCCGACGAACAGGATGTACGGACGGTCGGTGTCCAGGCCGATGCGGTCGAGCACGTCGGTGCCGTGGTCGGGCCGGTACAGCGTGGTGTCGATGCCGTTGTGCACGACCTGCACCCTGGCCGGGTCCAGGGCCGGATAGCAGGTGAGGATGTCCTCGCGCATGGCGCCGGAGACGGCGATCACGGCGTCGGCGCTCTCGATCGCGGTGCGCTCGGCCCAGCCGGAGAGGGCGTAGCCGCCGCCGAGTTGCTCGGCCTTCCAGGGACGCAGCGGCTCCAGCGAGTGCGCGGTCATCACATGCGGTATGCCGTACAGCAGCTTGCCGAAGTGGCCGGCGAGGTTGGCGTACCAGGTGTGGGAGTGCACCAGTTCGCGGCCTTCGAGGCCGGCGGCCATCGCGAGGTCCACGGAGAAGGTGCGCAGCGCGTCGTTGGCGGTGTCCAGGGCGGCCCAGGGGCGGTGGCGTACGACACCCACCCCGCGGCCCTCGCCCCAGCAGTGCACCTCGAGGTCGACCAGGGAGTTCAACTCCCGGGCGAGGAACTCGACATGGACGCCGGCGCCGCCGTACACATCCGGCGGGTACTCCCGGGTCAGCAGTCCGACTCGCACCCGCAACCCCCAGCTCTCGGCGACCGGTTCCCTCATGGTCACCCAGATGCGCCGCGCGCGGAAGAGCGCGGCGGTCGTGTGAAGCAACAGTCACCACACACGCCCCCGCCGGGCACACGGTAATAGAGGCAGCAGCTGCGGCGCCGGAAGGCGGTGCCGGTGAGGGTGCCGGCGTCCGACAGGAGGGGGTGAGCGAGGAGTTCCCCGGCGAGGGTGCGGGTGCGGGCGGCGGCCTCGGTACGGCCGTGCAGGCCCGCCCACCGGTCCAGTTGCCGGGCGGCTCCCGCCAGCGCTGAGGCCGCGTTGCCCCACAGCAGGCCGGGGGCGATCCGGTGGTGGGCCCGCAGCGCCGTCGCCAGCGGGGCGAGATGGCCGTGCAGGACGACGTCCGCGAGGGTCTCGGGCTCCGCGGGCAGCGGACGGACCCGGGTCAGCCACAGGTCGTCGGGGGCGGAGGCGTCGGGGTTCCAGTGCAGCAGCCCCGGATCCAGGTCGGGCACGCGGCCGTACAGCGCCGCGCAGCCGAGCGTCACCGACCACAGCCGGGCCGCCAGCCCCTGCTGGGCCACCGAGGCCGCGATCCGCAACTCCGGGGCACGGATGGCATGGGCGACCTTTTCAACCCGGAGAGCAAGAGCGTTTCCGCACACATCGGAAGACCGGTTCTCGTACGCGTCGGCGAGCGTCGGCAGTGGCGTGCCTGGCGCTCCGCCCGTCCGCAGTGCGAAAAAGCCGCCGAGCGGTCCGAGGGCGGCAAGATCCTGATCGAGCTCCACGAAGAGCAGTAGTACCAAGGTCCCTAGGGGTTCCCACTGGGGGGTGTCCACCCCGTGTCGCCCACCCTGGGGAGGACGGCGCCCGGTTCGTACTCCATCGGCAGTAGGACCCATTGCGTGCTCTGGGACGACGACGGGAACAGATCGACACGGCATCGTGTTCGGTATGAAGGCCGACCGTTCGCCGCGCAGGGCTCCGCGCCCCCGCCACACGCAGAGGAGCAACTCATGAGTGCCCTCGCGTTGTCCGTCCTCCTCTCGCTCGTCTCCGCCGTCGCCTACGCCGGCGGGGCGATCGTGCAGGAGTACGTGGCGGTGTCCTCGCCCGTTCAGGAGTACGCGCCGCTGCGCCGGCCGACCTGGTGGGCCGCGGTGGCGCTCAACGGCCTTGGTGGACTGCTGCACGTGGTGGCGCTGGCCTACGGCCCGCTGAGCCTGGTGCAGCCGCTGGGCGCGCTGACCATCGTGTTCGCGCTGCCGATGGCGGCTCTCTTCGTGGGCCGCAAGGCCGGGGCGACCGCCTGGCGGGGCGCGATCATGGCGACCGCGGGCCTCGCCGGTCTGCTGGCGCTGGTCGGCTCCTCCGACGCGCAGTCCCTGGACACGGCCCAGCGGATCGCCGTCGCCGTGGTCTCCGGCGGCGTCGTGGTGGCCCTGATGATCGCGGGCCGGGCCGCCCACCGGCACCCGGCGGTCCGCAGCATGCTGCTGGCGACCGCGTCCGGCATCGCCTTCGGCATGTCCTCGGTGTTCACGAAGACCGTCGCGGTCGACTGGACCGCCGGCGTCTCCGCGGGCGACATCCCCGCCCTGGCCGTGATCGGCGTCTTCGCCACGGCCGGCATGCTGCTCTCCCAGGCCTCCTACCGCGGTGCCGGACTCGCGGCGCCGCTGGCCACGCTGACCGTGGTGAACCCGGTGGTGGCGGCCGCGGTCGGCATCACGATGTTCGGCGAAACCTTCCGCTACGGCAGCACGGGCACCGCGCTCGCCCTGAGCTGCGGAGTGGTCGCGGCCGGCGGCCTGATCCTGCTGACGACGGAGCGCCTGGCCCGCACCACCGCCGAGTCCGCGCCGCAGCCGGCCGAGGCCGCCGCCGCGCCGGTCCCGGAATCCGTCGAGGAGTCCGTCAAGGGCCTGCTCGCCGCGATCCCCGAGCAGCCGGTGGCCGACCTGCGCGCGGAGATCCTCGTCCCCGCGCAGGTCGGCCCCACCGTCCTCGCGGTGGCCTACGACGACGAACGGCCCCCGGACCCGGCCCGCTACCGCTTCTACGGCCCCCTCTACGGCGGCTCGTACGTCCCGTCGCCGGACGTCGACCGGCACCGGGAACACGTCAAATCCTGACGCCACCGGCCCTGAGATACGCGAGAGGGTCGATGTCGGTACCGAATCCGGGCCCCGTCCGCACCTCGAAGTGCAGATGCGGGCCCGTTGCGTTGCCCGTCGACCCGGAGCGCCCTATGCGCTGCCCGCCGCCCACGCCCTGCCCGGCCTTCACGGAGATCGCCGAGAGGTGGGCGTACTGGCTGTAGCGGCCGTCGGCGTGCCGGATCACCACCTGGTAGCCGTAGGAGCCGCCCCAGCCGGCGGAGACGACCCGGCCCGCGGCGACCGCCTTCACGGTCGTGCCGGTGGGCACGGGGAAGTCGACGCCGGTGTGGTAGCCCTTCGACCAGGAGGACCCGGCCACGTGGTACGGGGTGCCGATCGGGCCGCTGACCGGGGCGACGAGGGAGTGGCCGGTGGTGGCCTTCTCCTCGGTGGTCTGCTTGGTGGCCGAAGAGGCCTTCTCCGCCGAGGGCTTGGAGTGGGCGTGGTGCGTGGCGGGGGCCTTCGCCCGCAGGTTCAGCCGCTGCCCCGGAAGGATCAGGTCGGGGTCGGCACCGATGGTCTTCCGGTTCGCGGAGTACAGCCGCTGCCAGCCGCCCCGGACGTGCTCGGTCTCGGCGATACGGGAGAGGGAGTCACCGCGGACCACGGTGTACATCTCGGCCGTACCGGCCCGGGACTGGGGCGTGGACTGCGGCTTCACGTCCTCGACGGCAGTCTTCACGGGGGTCTTCTTCGCGGCGGAGGCCGGGTGGACGTCCGGGCTGCCGCCACCCCGCGTCAGTCCCGCCTGCTGCGAACACACCGGCCAGGCACGCGGCCCCTGCCCCTCCAGGACCTTCTCCGCCACGGCGATCTGCTGGTCCTTGGTGGCCAGGTCGGCGCGCCGCGCGTACTTCCCGCCGCCGTAGGACTCCCAGGTGGACTGGGTGAACTGCAGCCCGCCGTAGAAACCGTTGCCGGTGTTGATGCTCCAGTTGTTCGTCGACTCGCAGGCGGCGACCTTGTTCCAGGTGGACACGTCGGCCGCATGGGCGGTGCCGGTGCCGATCAGCGGGATCGCCATGCCGGCGCCGCCGACCGTGACGGTGAGTGAGGCGCGGTTGATCCTGTTCGGCTGATACCGGCGGTGCCGGCCGCGTACGGCCATGAAGATCCCCCTCGACATATGCCAGAAGGGCCAAAAGTAAGCGCCCCGAACAGGCCATGACAAGACAGCAATCGGCCGCCCTGTCCCTCGAACAACCAGGGATGCACGCCAGTTGCGCAACGGCTGAGGCGGCCGGGGCCCGTCGTGCGTATCTGCCTGCGAAAAGTCGTCGACCCCGGACATGCGCACGGCGTACCGGCACGTCAGGATGGTCGTCGGAGCGATACTGACGTGCACGACCGGCACCACCGATACCGGATCCTTTAGGAGCCAACCGAATGAGCAACTCAGCCCAGATCGGCGTCACGGGACTCGCGGTCATGGGCCGCAATCTCGCCCGTAACTTCGCGCGCAACGGCTACACGGTCGCCTTGCACAACCGCACAGTGGCGCGTACGAACGCCCTGGTCGAGGAGTTCGGGCACGAGGGCGACTTCATCGCCGCGGAGACCGCCAAGGAGTTCGTGGCGGCGCTGGAGCGGCCGCGGCGCCTGGTCATCATGGTCAAGGCGGGCGACCCGACCGACGCGGTGATCCAGGAGTTCGCCCCGCTCCTCGAGCCCGGCGACATGATCATCGACGGTGGCAACGCGCACTTCGCGGACACCCGCCGCCGGGAGCGCGAACTGCGCGAGCAGGGCATCCACTTCGTCGGCATGGGCGTCTCCGGCGGTGAGGAGGGCGCGCTCAACGGGCCGAGCATCATGCCGGGCGGCCCGAAGGAGTCGTACGACTCGCTCGGCCCGATGCTGGAGAAGATCTCCGCGAAGGCGAAGGACGGCGCGCCCTGCGTGACCCATGTCGGCCCCGACGGCGCCGGGCACTTCGTGAAGATGGTCCACAACGGCATCGAGTACGCCGACATGCAGCTGATCGGCGAGGCGTACCAGCTGCTGCGCGATGTGGCCGGATACTCCCCCGCGCAGATCGCGGAGATCTTCCGCACCTGGAACACGGGCCGCCTGGACTCCTACCTGATCGAGATCACCGCCGAGGTGCTGTCCCACGTGGACGCGGCGACCGGCAAGCCGTTCGTGGACGTGGTGGTGGACCAGGCCGAGCAGAAGGGCACCGGCCGCTGGACCGTCCAGATCGCCCTCGACCTGGGCGTACCGGTGTCAGGCATCGCGGAGGCGGTCTTCGCCCGCTCCCTGTCGGGTCACGCGGCGCTGCGCGAGGCCTCCCGCGGGCTGGCGGGCCCGAAGGCCTCCCCCCTGTCCGAGGCGGAGGCGGGGGCGTTCGCGGACCGCGTGGAGCAGGCCCTCTACGCCTCGAAGATCGTGTCGTACACGCAGGGCTTCCACGAGATCGCTGCCGCCCGCGAGGAGTACGACTGGGACATCGACCTGGGCGCGGTCTCCGCGATCTGGCGCGGCGGCTGCATCATCCGCGCGGCCTTCCTGGACCGCATCCGCTCCGCGTACGACACCCGGGCCGACCTGCCGAGCCTGCTGTCCGACGAGACGTTCGCGCGGGAGATCGCGGACGCCCAGGACGACTGGCGCGAGGTCATCGTCGCCGCCACCCGCCAGGGCGTCCCGACCCCCGGCTTCGCCGCGGCCCTCGCCTACTACGACGCCCTGCGCGCGGAGCGGCTGCCGGCCGCGCTGACGCAGGGCCAGCGTGACTTCTTCGGCGCGCACACGTACCGGCGCACGGACCGGGACGGCTCGTTCCACACGCTGTGGGGCGGGGACCGGTCGGAGGTCGACGCGTAGCGGTTCGGTGTGCGAGGCGGCGGGCGGCCCTGGCGGCCGTCCGCCGCCTTCGTCTGCCCCGCCTCGCCGACCGCTGCGGTCGAGCCCCTGTCGGCGGTGGTGCGAGACGGTGCCGCAGCAGCCGTACGCCGGTCGCCGGGTTCAGGTCAGCGGAGGACCCGGCTCCGGGTTCGGCACCGGTTCCGGTCCCGGCGGGATCGGCGACGGGGACGGTGTCGGGTCCGGGGGTGAGGGCGGTGTGGGTTCCGGCCCGGGTGGTGCCGGGGGTGTGGGCTCGGGGCCGGGCGGTGGCTGGGGGTTGGGGACCGGCGACGGGTACGGGTCCGGGGGCTGGGGGCCCGGACCAGGCGTGGGACCCGGTGGTACGGGATCGGGGTGCGGATCGGTCATGGTGTCCTCCGGCCAGTCGGTCGACGTGGGCTCTGGACTACTGCCCCGCGTACCCGACGTCCGCCTTCGCACTCACCCGCCCGCGGGACGGCACGCCGTCCAGGTGGGCCTACCCGGCGCGCACCGCCCGCGCGGCCGCCGCGAGGCCGGGACGCGGGCTGGACAGCACCGGGACCAACGTGGTCGTCAGCTGCTGGGCCGGGGCCATGGAGCCCTGGGCGAGGACGATCGCGTCGGCGCCGGTGACCGCGTCGGCCGCGGCCGCCACGAGCCGGGCGCAGCCCTCGCCGTCGCCCGCCGCGAAGCGGTCCCAGGCACCCTCGACGAGCCGCGTCCGCACCTCCACGGGACGTCCGGCGCGACGGGCCTCCTCCTCGATCAGGGACACCGTCGGCCCGAAGGTGCTCTGCACGCTGGCGAGCACGACGATCCGCGAACCCGCGGCCACCGCGGCGGCCGCCATCGGACGGTCGCTGCGCAGCACCGGCACACCGGGGGTGGCCGCCTCCGCGACGGCACCGATGGTCGAGCAGGTGCACAGGACGGCCTGCGCGCCTTCCCCCACCGCCTTGTCCAGCACGGCCCGCACCTCGTCCGCCACCGCCTCGGGCCCCTCACGGCGGGCCCGGGCCAGCAGTTCCTCGTCGACGAAGTGCCGCAGTTCCAGGCCCTCGTGATCCTCGTCCCGCAGGGCCTCGAACACGGGGATGTGCGCGGACGAGGTGTGCAGGAGGGCGAGCATGCGGGCGGCAGGCCTTTGTGAGAAGGGATACGGGCGGGCTCAGAAGCGACCGGGGTGCGCCACCAGCCACTCCTTCGCCGCCCGCAGCAGCTCCGGGTCGGCGGCGGGGGCCTCGTCGGGGTGGCGTTCGGCCCACTTGATGACGTACGGGCACAGCGGGGCGACGACGGCGCCCTCGCGCCCCGCGATGGCGTACAGCTCCCGTGCCAGCGAGCCCGCGATGCCCTTCCCCTCGTGGGCCGGTTCCACGATCGTGTGGACGGGGACGAGGGCGCGCCCGGGAGATTCGAGGACGAAGTACTCGATGTGGCCGACGACTTCACCGTCCGTACCGTCGCCGATGGCTTCCAGGCGGCCCGCCGCCCGGTCGTCGCGGATCTCGATGTCGCTCATGGGCACGCTCCTGGTTCCAGGGGTCCGAGTGTGGATCAGGCCGGTACTGCCTGCGGGCTGCGCTCCTGGTCCGAGCCCGGTACCGGCTCGGACGGGTCGGCGCCCAGGGCCACGATGCGGTTGTCGCGGTCCACATGCACGACGCGGGGCACCAGCGCCCGCGCCTCGGCGTCGGTCACCTGAGCGTAGCTGATGATGATCACCAGGTCGCCGGGGTGGACGAGATGGGCGGCTGCCCCGTTGATCCCGATCACTCCGGAGCCGCGCTCACCCTCGATGACGTACGTCTCCAGGCGGGCGCCGTTGGTGATGTCGACGATGTGCACGAGCTCACCGGGCAGCAGGTCGGCGGCGTCGAGGAGATCGGCGTCGATGGTCACCGATCCCACGTAGTGCAGGTCGGCCTGGGTGACGGTGGCGCGGTGGATCTTGGACTTGAACAGAGTACGCAGCATTGGGACTCCTGTAAGACGGCTCCCTGCCTGCTTTGTGCAGGTCAAGGGCGGTGTCGACTCTACACCGGGACACGCCGGTCGAGGATTGTGAGGAACATCGCTCCGCGTGAAGAACCGCTCGGCTTCAGGACGGCAGGCTGCCGAAGTCGCCGGTCAGGGCAGCGTCCAGAACCGGACCGTGACGAGGTAGAAGACGACGACCCAGAAGGCCATCGCCACCGCGACCCTACCGAGACCACGGAGGTTGGCCCTGGCCGGTTCGTCCGGTGCCGGCCGCAGCCATCGCCCGAGCAGCGGGTTCACGTAGTAGGGCATCGTCAGGAAGCTCATGAGGAAGCTCGACAGCAGGTTGCCCACGAGCAGGCCGATCCAGAGCGGCATGTGCAGCGGGGACAGAGCAAGCGTCAGCAGCACGACAGTCGGGTACAGGCCGACCCAGACCGCGAGGGAGGTCCTGGTCTCGGAGGGTGGCGACGGTGCCTCCTTGCCGTTGCCCTCGAAGGCGAACCAACTGCCGAACGAGTTGTCGATCGTGTGCAGTTGGAAGTCGCTGAACTTCTCGCCCTCGGCCAGGATCCTCTGCCGCTCGGGCGACGTCAGCCAGGCGTCGAGGTGTTCCGCGCTGTCGTAGCGGTACAGCGTGGTCCATTCCGCCTGAAGCCCCTCGATGGGGCGGAAGAGCTCGGTCCCGCGAAACCCCTCGAACTTGCTCTCCTCCTCGACCATGTGGTGCTGCCAGGCGAGGAAGTCGTCGACCTGGTTCGGGGAGACGCGGTGAGTGACCACCACGGTGACCAGCGGATCCAGTGACTGGGTGCCGCTGCTGACCACCTGCTGGGTCGCCGGACCGTCGAAGTACTTGGCGCCGACGTCGAGATACGTCTGCCTGGTCGCGCTGTTGATCCACGCCTGCAGATGCGCCACCGAGTCGAACCGGTACACGACGACCCAATCGGACTGCAGCGCCGTCGGCGGGGAGATCTCGGCGCCGAGGAAACCGGGGTAGTAGGCGGCCGCGGCGTTGAGATCCTCCTGCCATGACTCGAACTCCCGCTCCATCCCGGGCAGGACCTTCTGGCCGATGATCGCCGTCGCCGCGGCGGCTACGTTCTTCTCGGTGTTCATGGTGGCTCAACCTGTCGACACCGACTGCTCCGCAGGGAGCCGGCCGTAAATGCGTTCCGGAGTCAGCGGCAGCGCACGGTAGCGGACACCCGTGGCGTCATGCACCGCGTTCGCGAGCGCGGGGGCCACTGGGTTGATGCAGCACTCCGCCATCCCCTTCGCCCGCAGTGGCCCGACCGAATCCGCCGAGCCCACCAGGAGGACCTCGGTACGGGGGATGTCGGCGTAGGTGGGGATGCGGTAGTTCCGGAGGTTCGGGTTGAGCATGACGCCGTTGCCGTCGACCTGATGGTTCTCGGTCAGCACGAAGCCGATTCCCTGGGCGACACCGCCCTCCACCTGTCCCCGGACCTGCGCCGGGTTGATGATCACCCCGGCGTCGGCCGCCTGCACGCTGTACAGGATCCGTATCTCACCCGTCACGCGGTGCACGGCGACCCGGAACCCCTGCGTGTTGGAGGTGACGCTCCGGGGTGAGCCGTATGCCTTGCGGGCGGCGGTGAAGCGGATGCCACGTCTCCGGGCCAGCGCGACGAGTTCGGCCAGCGACACCCGCCGGTCCCCGCAGACGACACCGTCGTCGTCCATCGTGCACATCACGACATGGATGCCCGTGTGCGCGGCGGCGAATTGCAGAATGCGGTCGCGCACGCCATTGGCCGCCCGCAGGACCGCATTGCCCGCCACGAAGAGGCCCGCGCTCGCGAAGGCACCGGTGTCGAATCCCGTGCGGTCGGTGTCGGACTGCACCAGACGGATCCGTGACGGTGTCGTGCCCAGCTGGTTGGCTGCGATCTGGACATGGGCCGTGGAGGTTCCCTCCCCGAACTCCGGGGTACCGACGGCCAGTTCGTAGATGAGATCGTCGCCCAGCGTGACCCATGCCTCGGAGAGGTGGTCCGTCGGGGGCGCGGTCTCGTGCAGGGAACTCGCGACGCCGGCTCCGACGAGCCACTCCGGGCCGGGGGGCGGCTGGTCGGCCGTGCGAGCCAGTGCGTCGCCCACCAGGTCGATGCACCGCGCGAGGCCGTCCTCGGTGAAGATCACGTCGTCGGGGCCCTCGTGCATCGCGAGCAGGGGCTCACCCGGCCGCACGATGTTGCGCCGGCGCAGTTCGAGCGGGTCGATGTGCAGGGCGCGGGCCAGTTCGTCCATGGCCGACTCCACGGCGAACGCCGGCTGCGTCATGCCGTAACCGCGCAGCGCCCCGCTCGGCACGGTGTTCGTGTAGACGGAGTACGCGTCGTACTTCTTGTTGGGGCAGCGGTAGAGCATGACGGCGGCTCCGCCTGCGTACAGCGTTTCGCCGCCGTGGTTCCCGTAGGCGCCGGTGTTCGACACGTTGCGTACCTGGAAGGCGGTGAGCGTTCCGTCGGCCTTCGCGCCGAGCTTGACCGTCAGGCTCATCGGATGCCGCGGCGAGGCCGTGGTGAACTCCTCCTCACGGGTGTACTCGAAACAGGTGGGCCGTCCGGTGTCCAGGGTGGCGAGCGCGACCAGGTCCTCCGCGATCACCTCCTGCTTGCCGCCGAATCCGCCGCCGACGCGCTTGCAGAACACCCTCACCTGGTCCGGGCGCAGCGCGAACAGGTACTCCAGCTTGACTTTCGCGATCGACGGTGACTGGGAACTGGTGCGGACGTTCAGCCGACCGTCCTCCATCCAGGCGATCGAACCATGGGTCTCCAGATGCGCGTGCTGCACCCGCGGTGAGAAGTACGTGCCTTCGTGGATCACGTCGGCCGCGGCGAACCCCGCATCGACGTCACCGATGTGCGAGTGGAGTTCGACCAGGATGTTGTGGCCGGGGTCGCGGACGAACGGATCGTGGGAGCCGTGCAGCTGGGGTGCGCCGTCGGCCATCGCCGCCTCCGGGTCGAACACCGCCGGCAGCACCTCGTACTCGACCGCGAGCCGCCGGCAGCCCTCCTCCGCCGCCCCGATCGTGTCGGCCAGGACCGCGGCGACGCGCTGACCGGCGAAGCGGACCGTGTCGTCGAGGATGTAGGTGTCGTCCGGGTCGACCAGGTGGTCGGTGTGGATCGCCGAGGTGAAGCGTCTGCGGGGTACGTCCTCCCAGGTGTAGACCCGATGCACGCCGGGCACCGCGAGGGCGGCGCTCTTGTCGATCGAGAGGATCCGGGCGTGGGCGTGGGGCGAGTGCAGCACCTTGAGGTGCAGCATGCCGTCGATGCGCGTGTCCATGGTGAACTCGGCGTGACCGGTCACCACGTCATGGCCCGCGGGCGCGCCGACGCTCGTCCCGACGGCCTTGCCCGGTGCTGCCGTCTCCACCGCACCGACGCCCTTCACGGCGTCCTCGATCGCCCGGTATCCGGTACAGCGGCAGAGGTTACCCTTCAACGCCCGTGGCAGGTCTGCCTTCTGGTCCTCGGTGAAGGTCGCCGACGTCATGATCATCCCTGCGGTGCAGAAACCGCACTGGAACCCCGGGGCGTCCTCGAACTGCCGCTGCATGGGATGCAGGGCGCCTGGTCGCCCAAGGCCCTCGATCGTGGTCACCTCACGGCCGTCCGCACGGAAGGCGGGGGTGATGCAGCTGTGTACCGGTACCCCGTCCAGCCACACCGTGCAGGCGCCGCAGTCGCCGGCGTCACACCCCTTCTTGACGCCGAAGTGGCCGAGTGCGCGCAGGAACGTGCGCAGACACTGGCCCGGGGCCGGTTCCCGGTCGAATCTGCGGCCGTTCACGATGTAGGTCATGGCAGGTCCCCAGCCGTGAGTTCGCGGCGGATCTCTTCGGCGAAGTGCCGTGACAGGTGCAGACGGTGGTCAGGGGTCCCGTTGGGATCGGCGAACCAGACGTCGGCAGGCACGGCGTCGATGCTCTGCCGCAGGGTTCGGGCATCGGGCACGGACACGAAGGCGATGCGGACCGGCCGTGTGGTGCCGGCGGTGACGGTGAGCAGCAGGTCATTGGCTCCCGGACGTTGCGTGCCGACGAGGAACACCGTCGAGCGGCCGAGCCGGGTCAGCGTGAAGCGACGGTGCGCGGTGCGTTTGCGCAGCGCGTACTCCGGAATGGTGATGCGCCGGAGGATCTCCCCGGGGGCGAGAATGTTGCGGTGGTCGCCCGTGACGAAATCGAGGGCGTCGACGAAGCGTACGGAGCCGTCGGGCGCCCACAGCTCGTACCGCGCCTCGAGCGCGACCGTCAACGTGATCATCGGGCCGGCGGGCAAGGACATGCAGATGTTGCCGCCGACGGTCGCCGCGTTCCAGACCTTGAACGAGGACAGGAATGCCTCGCAGCTCTTCCGGAAGAGAATTCCGGCGGTCCAGGTCTGAGGCCATGGAAAGGCGTACAGGTCGCGAATGGTGCAGGTGGCGCTGATCTCCAGACCCTCGTCCGTCGGAACAAGAGGCTCCCAACGCAACGCCGTCAGGTCGATCAGCCGTCGCAGGTCCGGCTGCTCCGTGGAATAGAGCCATGTTCCGCCTGCGAGCCAGGCGTCGCCCTCGTGCCAGTCCATGCCTGGCTGGTCGGACGGCTGCCGGATTACTTCGGTGATGGTGTTGAGGTCCATGAAAACCGACCTACGGGAGAACGGACCTACGGGAAGGCGACCGTCCCCTGGGGCTGTTGGCGTGGACTTCCCGCTGACCGAGCGGGTGCCACCGTGCCGCACCGTCGGGCGGCCGAGCCGCGAGGGGACAGCGGGCGCACACAGTTTCGCCCCAGTTTATCCCAGCATGCGGATGACGGCCCGTCCGAGGACAGCTGAGAGTGACCGACAAACTCCGGGCAGTCACACCGGCGTTCTTGCGCCGCCCCTGGCGTTTTATCCGTGCGGTCATCCCGCAGCCGTCCGACCACGTCGGCCACCGCCTACTGTGCCGCCCCTCCCGGACATGAAGGCCATGACCTGTGGTTCGCGCCAACGGCCGTGGCCCCAGACCACGTTCGCCCTCGAAGAGAGGGAGGCTCGGCCCGGAGAGGCGCGAGCTTCACCTCGGCACGCATGGGCGCCGATGCTCTCACGAACGAAGCCCGTTATGCCCCATTAAGATGATTTTTGTGATCAGGACAGGACGACCCCGGCGCCACCGCCCTTCATCCGATGCCCGACGCGAGATCGTCCTGCTGTCCCCCGTGATTCTCACCGCCCTCATCACCGGCCTGGCCTTCGCCACTCCCAGGGAGATCGCCTTCAGCCGTCTCCTGCCTGCCGCACCCGCCCTGGCCGCTGCGATGTGGCCCGTGCTCCCGACGATCGCGCTGGGGGCGTTCTGCCTGCTGACCATGATCGGGCTGAGCCTCGTGTACTCCGATCTCGGAACGCCCTACACGGCGGCTGCGATCGTCGCGGTCACTTTGACGGCCGCATATACGAGTCATCTTCGGCTCCAACGAGAGGAAACGCTCTTCCAGGTCCGGCTCGTCGCCGACGCAGCGCAGCAGGTGTTGCTGCGCCCGCTGCCGCACCGTGTCCAAAGTCTCGATGTCGAGTCGCTGTATCTGGCGGCTCAGGAGCAGGCCCGGATCGGAGGCGACTTCTACGAGGTGGCCGACACGCCGTACGGGGTTCGGCTGCTCATCGGTGACGTGCGCGGCAAAGGGCTGCCGGCCGTGGGAGCCGCCTCGGCGGTGATCAACTGCTTCAGGGAGAACGCGTACGACCAGCCCGACCTGAGGGGCGTCATCCATCGGCTGGAGACGAGCATGAGGCGCTACAGCGTCGCCATCCTTGACCCGGATCAGCCTGAGCGCTTCGCCACTGCTCTGATCGCCGAGATCCCCAGTGTCGGCGGACACGTCAAAATCCTCAATTGTGGCCATCCTCCGCCACTGGTGATGCGCAACGGCGAGATCCGCGTCCTTGAGCCCACCGTCCCCTCACCGCCCCTCAACCTCGCGACCCTCCTCGGGGACGACTACAACGTCGACACCGTCGCCTTCGCCTCAGGCGACCAGATGCTGCTCTACACCGACGGCGTGACGGAGACCCGGGACCGGGCCGGCACGTTCTTCCCGCTACCGGAGTGGATGCGGCAGCTCGGTCCGGCGACGCCCCGTGAGCTGCTGGACCGGCTTCACCGGGACCTACTCCGTTACAGCGGCGGAAGGCTCGATGACGACATCGCGGCCGTCGCCGTCCGCTGTAGGCGCCCCGGGACTCCAGAGCGCTCCGCGTAGGTGGCTGGAAGCCGTGTCACGACTACGTCTGCTCCCGGCGAGCAGGCGACCGCGCCAGGCCGTGTCCGCAACGTCCCGCCTGCCGCGCGACGGATTTGATCAGCGTCGGCTTGCCCGCAGTGGTGCTATCAAGGGTGTATGGAGGCATTCTCCGGACGCCCTCTGGGCCCGGAACGTCATCCGCCCGTCGGACGCTCGCGCAAGGGGCGCGCTTCCCGGATCCTGCGCAGTGCGGCCGGTCAGGTGTTCCTCCTCCAGGTCGTCATCGTGGTCCTGCTGGTGGTGGCCGCGGTGCTGGGCATGGTGCTCCAAGCGGCGAGTTACGCTCTGCAGCAGGGACGACGGGAGTCGGTCATCGCGGCCCATTCGTTCGCGAGTGCCCCTGGCGTGGCCGCGGCGCTGCGGAGCCGGGACCCCTCAGCGGTGCTCCAGCCGCGGGCCGAGGCGGCGCGCAAGCGCACAGGCATGGATTTCGTCGTCGTCGTGAGCACGAAGGGGATTCGCTACACGTACCCCTATCCGCGGGAGATCGGGAAGAAGTTCGTCGGCGACATCGCACCGGCGCTGAAGGGCCGTACCGTTGTCGAGCAGGCCGGTGGGCCGCCTCTGCCCGCGGGCCGGGGGACGGACGTGCAGGCGGTGGTCCCGGTGACCGACTCGCGCGGCAAGGTGGTCGGCCTGGTCTCCGCCGGAATCACGGTCAAGAACGTGGCGGGGCTGTGGTTGCCGCAGCTGCCGATCATCCTGGCCGGCGGCGCGGTCGCGCTGGCGCTGGCCGTGACGGGAACGACGCTGGTGTCCCGGCGGCTGCGGCGGCAGACCTACGGCCTGGCTCCGGTGGAGCTGGCACAGCTGTACGAGCACCACGACGCGGTCCTGCACGCGGTGCGGGAAGGGGTGCTGATCACGGGCGTCGACGAACGGCTGCTGTTGGCGAACGACGAGGCGAAGCGGCTTCTCGGACTGCCGGCTGACGTGCGGGGGCGCTCGGTGCGGGAGCTGGGACTGTCGGAGCCGGTCATGAGCCTGCTGTCGTCGCGGGAGGAGGTCACCGACGAGGTGCGTCGCGCGGGGGACCGACTGCTGGCGGTGAACAAACGGCCGACGTACCCGCAGGGGGACCGGGGAGGCAGCGTGGTGACCCTCCGGGACACCACGGAGCTGGCGGAGGTCTCGGGTCGGGCCGAGGTCGCGCGGGAGCGGCTGAAGCTGCTGTACGAGGCCGGGGTGGCGATCGGGACGACGCTGGATGTGAGGCATACGGCCCAGGAGTTGGCCGACGTGGCGGCGCCGCAGTTCGCCGACCTCGTGACGGTGGATCTGCTCGACGCGGTGCTGCGGGGGTGGGAGCCGACGGCGGAGGGCTGGCGGCATCTGCGCCGGGCGGCGATCGGCGGCGAACAGCGGATGATACCGGTGTATCCGCTGGACGAAGTGATCGCGTTCTCGCCCCATACCCCGCAGATGCGGACGCTGCAGGAGGGGCGGGGGATGCTGGAGAGGGACCTGCGCCGGTCACAAGGCTGGCGGGAACAGGACCCGGAGCGCTCCCGGAAGGCTCTGGAGGGCGGGCTGCGGTCGCTGGTGGCCGTGCCGCTGCAGGCGCGGAACGTACCGCTGGGCGTGGCGAACTTCTACCGGACGGCGGATTCCCCCGCGTTCGAGCCGGAGGATCTCACCTTCGCGGAGGAACTGGCCGTACGGGCGGCGGTAGCCATCGACAACGCCCGGAGGTTCACCCGGGAGCACGCGATGGCGGTGGCGCTGCAGCGCAGTCTGCTGCCGCGTGGACAGCCGGAGCAGGACGCGCTGGAGGTGGCCTGGCGGTATCTGCCCTCGGAGGAGGGGGTGGGCGGGGACTGGTTCGACGTCATCCCGCTTCCGGGCGCGCGCGTGGCCCTGGTGATGGGTGACGTCGTCGGTCACGGGCTGCACGCGGCGGTGACGATGGGTCGGCTGCGCACCGCTGTGCACAACTTCTCCACCCTGGACCTGCCCGTGGACGAGGTGCTCGGGAACCTGGACGACCTGGTCGTGCGCATGGACAACGAGACGAACAGGGGTGCTGCCGCGGATGGCCACGAAGGGGAGGGGGTGACCGGAGCGACCTGTCTGTACGCGGTCTACGACCCGGTGGCGGGGACCTGCACCATGGCCCGTGCGGGACACCCGGAACCGGTGGTGGTGCGCCCGGACGGGACGGTCACCTGCGTTGGTGTGCCGGTCTCGGCACCCCTCGGTCTGGGCGGCTACCCCTTCGAGAGCGCAGAGGTGTCCCTGCCGGAGGGTTCACAACTGGTGCTGTACACCGACGGGCTGGTGGAGAACCGCACCCACGACTTCGACGTCGGGATGGAGAGGCTGCGCCGGGCTTTGGGCGGTTCCGGAAAGCGCACTCCGGAGGAGATGTGTCAGGCGGTGATCGACGCGCTGAAGCCGTCACACCCCTCCGACGACATCGCGCTGCTGACGGCACGTACCCGGATGTTCCCGCGCTCGCGCGTGGCCGAGTGGGACGTGCCGCCCGATCCGGCGTTGGTTCCCTCGGTGCGGGCGCGCTGCAGGGAGACGCTGCTGGAGTGGGGGCTGGAGGAGACCGGATTCGCCACGGAGCTGATCGTCAGCGAGTTGGTCACGAACGCGATCCGGTACGGCTCGCCGCCGGTCGGCGTGCGGCTGTTGCACGGGCGGCGTCTGATCTGCGAGGTCTCGGACGGCAGCGGTACCTCGCCGCGCCTGCGGCGGGCGGCGACCACGGACGAAGGCGGGCGGGGGCTCTTCCTGGTGGCGCAGTTCGCGCAGCGATGGGGAACGCGGTACACGACCCGCGGCAAGGTCATCTGGACGGAGCAGCTTCTTCACGACGGCGAATCCGCCGCCTCGGGCCTCGCACCGGTCGACTTCCTTCTCGACCAGTTCGACCTCGACCAGTTCGATGATGCCGGTTTGTGAGCCGACGTTGACCCCGAGCGCCATGGACAGCGGCATGTCCCGCGCAACGAACCCCTCTGGCCCGTTCGACGGGGCTCGACTCTGGGGACCGGCGTCGCCCCGCTCGCTTGGCGGCTGTCGACTCGCACCAGGCGGGCTGTGCCGACTGCGGGGCGATCAACCGTCCGCGGGGTCCGGGCGCGGCTGACGATAGGGCCGCACCGCGCGGCGCGCTATGGCGAAACGGTGCGTCTCCGACGGCCCGTCGTAGATCCGGAACGGCCGCACCTCCCTGAAGAGACGGGCCAGCGGGGCGTCGGCGGCCGAGATGCCGAGCGCTCCGCAGATCTGCACCGCCCGGTCGACCACCCGGTTCACCGCCTCCGCCACGAAGGTCTTGGATACCGAGGTGAGCTGCGAAGCGGCGGCGGAGCCGGTGTCCAGCTCCCAGGCGGTACGCAGGATCAGGGCGCGGCAGGCCTCGATGTCGATCTCGGAGTCGGCCAGCATCTGCTGGACCATGCCGAGATCTCCCAGCGCCGAGCCGAACGCCATCCGGCTGCCCGCCCGCTCCAGCGCGACGTCCTGAGCGCGCCGGGCGGCTCCCAGCCAGCGCATGCAGTGGGTCAGCCGGGCGGGACCGAGCCGGACCTGGGCGCCTTCGAAGCCGCGGTCCACCGCCCCGAGCACCTGCTCCTCCCCCACCACGCACCCCTCGAAGACGATCTCGCCGTGCCCGGCGAAGAGCGACTCGTCCAGGGTCTCGATGTTGCGGACGATGCGCATGCCGGAGGTGCCCGCGTCGACCAGGAACATGGTGGCACCCCCCGGGTCGCCGGGGCTGCCGGAGGTCCGGGCCATGACGATGGCGAAGTCGGCTCCCTGGGCACCTGTGATGAACCACTTGCGCCCGTCGATGCGCCAGCCGCCGGACACCCGGCTCGCGGTGGTCCGCAGGGAGCGGGGATCGGCACCCGCTCCCGGAGCCGGTTCGGTCATGGCGAAGCAGGACCGTGTCGCGCCGGCGGCGAGCGGGCGCAGATACCTCTGCTTCTGGTCTTCGGTGGCCACCTTCTCCAGCAGGTGCATGTTGCCCTCGTCCGGGGCCGCGCAGTTCAGCGCCAGCGGTCCGAGCAGCGAGTAGCCCGCCGCTTCGAACACCACTGCCTGTCCTCGCAGGTCGAGCCCGTGTCCGCCCCACCGCGTCGGTACGTGCGGAGCGAACACACCCGCGTCCCGGGCCGCTTTCTGCAGGGTCTCCCGCAGTGCCTCAGGGGCGTCGTGCACGGACCCACCGCACTCGCGCTCGGCCGGAATGACCACCTCGCGCACGAACTCGGCGGTGGAGGCGGTGAGTTGAGCGACAGTCGGGTCGACATCGAACTGGATGGGCACGGGACCTCCCGCCGACGGGCGTACGGGCATCGGCGCCCGTCGCATCCTAGAAACTGTATAGCGTCTTCAGTATCTTGCCGGGAAGCACCCGGCGACGGGAAGACGACAGGAGAAACGTCATGAGCCTCCCCGTGAGCACCGAGCCGGTCCGGATCGTCCGCCGTCCGGACGGAGTCGTGGAGCTGAGGCTGGACGATCCCGGTCGGGGCAACTCCCTGGACCTGAGGACGGCCGAGGCGCTGCGGGACAGGGCCGTCGAGGTGGCCGCGGACCCGGGCGGCGCGGTCCTGCTGCGATCGACGGGCGGCAGCTTCTGCGTGGGCGGTGACCTGCGCGCATTCACCGGCCGCGGTGCACAGACCGGCGCCTACGTGCACGCCGTGGCGAGCGCCGCGCACGACGCGATACAGGTCCTGCACGGACTGCCGGTGCCGTTGGTGACCGCCGTGCGCGGCGCGGCCGCGGGCGGCGGGATCGGCCTCGCACTGGTGGGGGACATCGTCCTGGCGGCCCGGTCCGCGCGGTTCCGGCTGGCGTACACGGCGATCGGACTCACACCGGACTGCGGGGCGTCATGGTTCCTGCCGCGCCTGGTGGGCCCCCGCAGGGCGGCGGACCTGATCCTCACCAACCGGGTCCTGACCGGCGACGACGCCGAACGGTGGGGCCTGGTCTCCCGGTCGGTGGACGAGGACGAACTGGACGACGCGGCGCATCGGACCGCGGCCGATCTCGCTGCCGGGGCCGGTGACGCGCTGCGGGCCGCCAAGGGCCTGCTGCGCGCCGGCTCGAGCGCCGAACTGCGCCGCCACCTCGCCGAGGAGGCTCGGCTGATCGCCACCCTGGCGGACGGCCGGGAGGCACAGGACCGCATGGCGTCGTTCCTCGCCGCGGGCAGCCGCCCGAAGGCGGGCGACAGCCGGGCCGGGGCCAGGGAATCGGAAAGTGTTTCTTGAGTCCCTCTTCACTAACGGGCCCGCCGGGGCGTAACCTCCGGGCAACACAGAACCGAGGAACCGGTACCACAGAACCGGGGAAAAGGTGTGGCGATGCAATCTGCTGCCGTGGACCTTCCGGACGCGTCCGACGAGCCCCTCACCGAAGCCGTCGTCGACCTCGTTCTGCGTGGCATGTGGCGTGGCCGGCCGGAGTCCGAGCACCGTCCGCTGGTCGACGCCGGGCTGGCGATGGTGAAAGGGCCCGTGGTGCTGCCGACCGAGCGCGCCAAAACCGCCGCGGCGCAGGTCCTGCGGGTACCCGCGGGCTCCGAGCAGGAGGCACGGATCACGGCGGCGTACGAGGCGTTCCTGCCGGTCAACCGCAAGATCCGCGAGGTGTGCACGGCATGGCAGTGCCGTCCCGACGGCACCGCCAACGACCACTCCGACGATGCCTACGACGCCGAGGTGCGCGAGGCACTGGAAGACGTGCACGAGGCCATCCGGCCCGTGCTGCGCCGGCTCGACCGGGTACTCACGGGCAGCGGGCAGTACCTGACGGCCCTGGAGGAGGCCCTCGACCGCTTCGACGACGGCGAGCCTGCATGGCTGGCCTCGCCGCTGTGCGACTCGTACCACACCGTGTGGATGCGGCTGCACCAGGAGCTGCTGCTCGTGCTGGGAAT
Source organism: Streptomyces sp. NPDC001351 (assembly GCF_042896045.1). Lineage (NCBI taxonomy): Bacteria > Bacillati > Actinomycetota > Actinomycetes > Kitasatosporales > Streptomycetaceae > Streptomyces > Streptomyces sp. NPDC001351. The sequence continues at coordinate 313,524 of NZ_JBIAWS010000003.1, forward strand.
CAGCAGGGCCGAGGACGAGGCCCGAGAAGAGGAACTGGTCGCAAGGAGCCGGGGTTGAGCGTCACCGACCGCGAGGCGGGCCCGCTCGCACAGTCCGGGGCGCCCTGGGGGACCCACGGACGGATCCTGGTGCCCTACGGACAGGGACGGACCCGGGGCCTCGGCTCCGACGAACTCGGCGCGCACGGCGCGGCGATGGACCGGCTGGTGGCCCTCGGCCTGCCGGTCGTGCCGGGGCTCACCGTGCCCGCGGGCGCCGCCGCTTCGCTGTGCGAACCCGACACCGCCGAAGCCGCCGTGCACCTGGTCGAACAGCTCTCGGGGCGGCGCATCGGGGAGGCGGCCCGACCGCTGCTGCTGCGCCTGTCGGCGAGCGCACCGACCGAGATCGCCGGACTGCCGCCCGACCTGGCCTGTCTCGGCGTCACTCCCGCCCGTGCCGACGACCTGTGCGCCGTCATCGGGCGGGCGGACGCACTGTACGAGGTGTGGGCCACCACCGTTCGCATGATCGCCGAGTACGCCCTCGACGTGCCCGGCGCGCTGCTCGACGACGCCCTCCTGGACACGCCCGCGCCCCGGGCACGGGTGGAGGTGCTCCTCTCCCTGGCCGCGGAACACGGCTCCCGGCCCTTCCCCGACGACCCGGCGCAGCAGCTCGCGCTGGCCGCCCGTGCCCTCCTCGCCCGGTGGGACTCGCCGCGTGCGAGAAGGTCCCGCCGCGCCCAGCGGCTCCCCGCCGACCTGGCCCTCGCCCTGCATGTGCAGGCCCTGCGGATCGGCCCGGCGGACCACTCGGGCTACGGTACGGCGGTCAGCCGTGACCCCGAGACCGGGCGCCTCTCCCCCCAGGGCTCCTTCTTCCGGGGGGTGCGCCGCAGCGCCCCGCCGCCGCACACCGGTGAGCCGCTGGACCGGCTCGCGGGCGGCACCGCCCTCCTTGAGCACTCGCTGCTCACCCTGGAGCGCCATCTGCGCGCGCCGGTGTCGGTCGACTTCGAGGTACGCGACGACGAGATCTCCCTGCTCGCCGCCTCGGCGCAGGCCCGCCCGCCGCTGCGGGCGTCGGTGTGTCTGGCCGCGGACCTGGCCCGGGACGGGGCGCTCGGCCGCGAGGAGGCCGTACGGCGTGTCACGCCCGCGCAGGTGCAGGAACTGCTGCATCCCCGACTACGGCTGACCGGCGGGGAGGAGCTCCTGGTCAAGGGGCTGCCCGCGTCCCCTGGGGCGGCGACCGGAGCGGTCGTGCTGTCCAGTGAACGTGCCCTCGAACTGGCCGCGGACGGCACTCGCGTCGTGCTCGTGGCCGCCGAGACGACCCCGGCGGACGTCCCCGGGATGCTGGCCTCCGCCGCCGTGCTGACCGGCAGTGGCGGTATCGCCTCGCATGCCGCCGTGGTGGCACGGGGCGCCGGCAAGCCCGCGGTGTGCGGCGCCGAGGGGCTGCGCGTGGACCTGGCCGCGGGGACGGTCCGCTTCGGGGACCGGGTGGTGCGTGAGGGCGACCCGGTCTCACTGGACGGCCGTACCGGCGCCGTGTACGCGGGGACGCTGAGCGTCAGTGTGGCCGGACCGCCGGCTGAACTCTCCACCTTGCTGGAGTGGGCGGACGATGTGCGCCGACTGGGGGTGCGGGTCAACGCCGACACCGCGGCCGAGGTGGACACGGCTCTCGCCCTGGGCGCGGAGGGTGTCGGGTTGTGCCGTACGGAACACCAGTTCCTGGGCGACCGGCTGCCGCTGATCCGCCGGGTGCTCCTGGCCGCCGACCCGACCGCCCGCGACGAGGCGCTGCCGGCACTGGAGCGCGCCCAGCACGAGGACTTCCTCGCGCTGCTGGCCGCGGTCGGGAACCGCCCGGTCACCGTGCGCCTGCTGGACGCCCCGCTGCACGAGTTCCTGCCCGCCCCCGGGCAGGCCCTGGACGCCGGCGAGGAGCAGCGGGCCGCCGCGCTGCGCGAGGCGAACCCGATGCTCGGGCTGCGCGGTGTGCGGCTGGCGCTGCTGCACGAGAGGCTCTACCCGGCGCAGGCCGAGGCGCTCTTCACCGCCTGGGCCGAGGTCGCCGCCACCGGTGTCCGGCCGGAGCTGGAGGTGATGATCCCGCTCGTCAGCCTGCCGCAGGAACTGGCGGCCGCGGCCGCGTACGTACGCGGTGCCGCCGACGCCGTCGCCTCCCGCACCGGGGTGGAGGTCCCGTACCGGCTCGGCACGATGATCGAGACCCCGCGGGCCGCCCTGCTGGCCGGCGAACTCGCCGAGCACGCCGAGTTCTTCTCCTTCGGCACCAACGACCTCACCCAGCTCACCTACGGCTTCTCCCGGGACGACGTCGAACGGCAGGTGCTCGCCTCGTACCAGGAACGCGGGTTCCTGACCGCCAGCCCGTTCGCCCGGCTCGACCCGCACGGGGTGGGCGCCCTGGTCGGCCTGGCGGCCGAGCGGGCACGGAGCGTACGACCCGGCATCAAGCTGGGCGTGTGCGGTGAACACGGTGGGGACCCCGAGTCGATCGCCTTCTGCGACGACCTCGGTCTCGACTACGTCTCCTGTTCCGCGCACCGCGTGCCGGTGGCGCGGATGGCAGCCGCGCACAGCGCCCTGCGCCGACGGCGGTACGTCGACAACGACGAACGGCGCGACGAGAGCGGGAGTGCGCGATGACGAGCACCATGACCGGCGGCACGGCCCTGTCGGACACCGAGCTGGAGGACCTGCGCGAGACCGTGCGCTCGGTGTGCGCGGATTCGGGCGGCACCGCCGCGGTGCGCCGGCTGTCCGAGGAGGCCCCCGGCATCGACGCCGGCTTGTGGGACACCCTCGGCCGGCAGGTGGGTCTCGCGGCCCTCGGCCTGCCCGAATCGGCGGGAGGCATCGGCGGCCTCGTCGAGATCGCCGCCGTCTGCGAGGAGTTGGGCAGAACACTGGCACCGGTGCCGCTGCTGTCCTCCACCGTGCTGGCCGGGCAGGTGCTGGCCGGCTGCGGTACGGCCGACAGGGCGCTGGCCGAGCTGGCCGGAGGCACCGTGCACGCCCTGGCGGTGGCCGCGCCCGACGGGACGTGGCGGGCCGACGCCGTGCCGGTGGCCGTCTCCTGGCAGGGCGGCGTCCCCCTGCTGGACGGCACCGCGCCGTTCGTTCTCGACGGCGCCGACGCCGAGGCGCTGGTGGTGGCAGCGGCCGGGACCGACGGCGTGGACCTCTTTCTGGCCGACCCGCACGTGCCCGGGGTCACGGTGCGCCGGGTGCCCACCTTGGACCTCAGCCGGGGCCAGGCGGTGGTCACCTTCTCCGGTGCGCTCGCCCGGCCGCTGACCGTCGGCGGCGAGGGGGCGGACATCGTCTCTCACGCCCTGGACGTGGCCCTGGTGGCTCTGGCCGCCGAGCAACTGGGCGGAGCGCAGGCCGCCTTGGACATGACGGTGGCCCATGTGCGCGACCGTACCCAGTTCGGCAGGGCGATCGGCAGCTTCCAGGCGGTCAAGCACGCCTGTGCCGACATGCTGCTCCAGGTCGAGGCCGCACGGTCGGCCGTGGTGCGCGCGCTCCGGACGGACGCCTCGCCTCGGGCGCTGGCCGAGGCGGCGGCGGTGGCCCAGGCGTGGTGCGGCGAGGCGTTCGTCTCCGTCGCCGCCGAGTGCGTGCACCTCCACGGCGGGATGGGCTTCACCTGGGAGCACGACGCCCACCTGTACTTCCGGCGCGCCCAGTCCGACGCGGTGCTGCTGGGCGGCGCCGCACACCATCGGGAACGGCTGGCCGGGCTGCTGGGCTGGTGACGTGGAAAGGAGGGCCGGAGCGTGCCCATCAGGCTCATCGACGAGTCGTTGTTCGAGAACCGGGGCAACCGGGAGTTCGACGGCGAGGATCCACCGCGTCTCCTGGGCGCATGCTGCTCCGGCTGCGGCACCGTCGTCTTCCCTCACCAGGACTCGTGCCCCAGGTGTCCGGACGGGGCGATGTCGGTGCGGGTGCTGCCGGTGAGCGGGCGCGTGTGGTCATGGACGCTCCAGGCGTTCGGGCCGAAGCCGCCGTACCGGGCGCCGTCCGGCGGCCACCGGCCCTACCACGTCGGCTATGTGGACCTCGGTGAGGTTCTGGTCGAAGCGCGGCTGGCGGTGCCCCGCGCGCAGATCCGGATCGGTCTGCCGGTCCGGCTCACCACGGTGCCCGTGTACCGGGACGAGGACGGAACCGACGTGGTGACCTTCGGGTTTCGCCCGGAGCGGGACGGGGAGCGATGAGCCGGCCCGACGATGTGTACGTGGTCGGATGCGGGATGCATCCCTTCGGCCGCGACGAGAGTGTCACCGGAATGGACATGGCCGAGCGTGCGATACGCGCGGCGCTGACCGACGCCGGCGTCGCCTGGGAGGACATCGGCTACGCCGTCGGCGGCTCCGATGTGTCCGGCAAGCCCGACACCCTGGTGGGCCGTCTGGGCCTGACCGGAGTGCCGTTCGTCAACGTGCAGAACGGCTGCGCGACCGGTGCGTCCACCGTGCTCACGGTGGCCAACGCACTGCGGGCGGGCGAGGCCTCTCTGGGACTGGCGGTGGGGTTCGACAAGCACGAGCGGGGCGCACTCCACGTCTCCGCGGCCCGCTACGGCCTGGGCGACTGGTACGCCGAGACGGGCATGATGCTCACGACCCAGTTCTTCGCACTGAAGACCCAGCGGTACCTGTACGAGCACGGAGTGTCGGAGCGGGCACTGGCGATGGTCGCCGCGCGAGCCTTCCGCAATGGCTCGCAGCACCCCCTGGCCTGGCGGCGCAAGCCGCTGACGGAGCGGGAGATCCTGGACTCCGCCGAGGTCAGCCCCCCGCTCACCCAGTACATGTTCTGTTCGCCCGGGCAGGGAGCGGCGGCGCTGGTGCTCGCACTCGGCGACCGTGCGTTCGATCTGTGCGAACGGCCGGTCCGGCTGGCGTCGCTGGCCTTCCGGACCCGGCGGTTCGGTTCGTTCGAGGTGTTCTCGCCCTGGCTGCCGCCGGGACCTCACCACAGCCCGAGCGTCGACGCCGCGGAGGCGGCCTTCCGCAGGGCGGGGGTGCGGCCGACGGACGTACAGGTCGCGCAGTTGCAGGACACCGACAGCGGCTCGGAGCTGATCCACCTGGCGGAGACGGGGCTGTGCGGTCACGGCGAGCAGGAGGAACTGCTGGCCACCGGGGCCACCGATCCCACGGGCCGGATACCGGTCAACACCGACGGCGGCTGTCTGGCGGGAGGGGAGCCCGTCGGCGCCTCGGGGCTGCGTCAGTTCCACGAGGTGGTACGGCAGCTGCAGGGCCGCGCGCCCGGTGTGCAGGTGCCCGGCGCTCCCCGAGTGGGTTTCACCCATGTGTACGGGGCGCCCGGGATCAGCGCGTGCTCGGTCCTGATGGTGTGAAGGCGGTGCGCAAGCCGTGCGGCACGGCGACAGAAGCGCCCTGGTGACCCGCCTCAGGTGTCTGACCCGGCCCGCTCCGCCGGCTTCTGCTCGGCGGCCACGATGCGCAGTGCCAGCGCCCTGACCGCTTCCAGTACGGACTGGGAGGGCAGTCGGGAGAGCGGTCCCCCCTCCGCCCGCAGCGCCGTGACGAGCATGGTCGTACTGATCAACGTACGGACCGCGAGCGCCTGGGTCGCGTGCCGGGCCTTGGCCGCCCTGGGGCTGCGTGTGGTGCCCTCGGGCAGATAGTCGTAACCGCGCTGGATGTGGCGCTGCTCGAACTCGTCCCGCAGCACCTTGACGTTGCCGCTGGCGGAGGCGACCTGGACCTGGTAGAGACGGGCCTCGTCCGGGTTCTGCTCCACCCAGTCCCACACGGCGTCGATGACCCGGACCAGACCCTCCGCATCACCGGGCTCGGACGCCGGCCGGGCCGCCTCCACCACCTCGTTCAGCTGGTCGAACACCCGGCGCATGGCGAGTTCGAGCAGCTCCTCCTTGCCGTCGAAGTGGTAGTAGACGGCCGTGGGGACCACCTCGGCCTCGTCCGCGATGTCCTGAATGCTGGTCTCCGCGAATCCGTTGCGGCCGAAGACCCGCACGGCGGCGGCGATGATGTGCTGCCGCCGCGAGGGTCGGTGGGCGGGCTGCTTGCCGTTCTTCGTGGTGGCCATGATGCTCCCTGCCGACTGCCGTGAACCCCGCGTCCTCGGTCCCTGGGTACTGACGATTCTATCCAGTAACTCCAACCACCCGTCCGCATAATTCCTGCTGTCTGCCTGCATCTGGAGCACCGAGATCACGGCATACTTGACACCATGACGACATCCGGAACCCGCGCCGCCCACCGTCCGTCGCGCAAGCAGTGGGTGATCGAGGCGGCCACGGAGTTGTTCGCCACGCAGCCGCCGGACGAGGTGACGGTGGCCGACATCGCCGCTCGCGCGGAGATGACCTCGGCCGCGGTGTACTACCACTTCTCCTCCAAGGACCAGGTCCTGGCGGAGGCGATGCGGGCGTTCGCCGTCGCGCTGCGCGAGCAGTTGGAGGCCCTGACCCAGGCCCATGAGCCCGGTGCGGACGTGGGGGCGGCGGTCAACGCGCTGCTGGCCTGGCTGGGCGAGCACCGGTCCGCCGCCACCGTGTTCTTCGTCTCGTCGGCCGGTATGAGCCAGGAAGCGGAGGCCCTACGCCAGGAGAGCCGCACCCAGTTGCTGAACGAGCTGGTGGGCCTGATCCGCAAGGCCCGAGAGTCCGTCTCCGACGCGGAGGCGGCGGTGATCGGCCTGGGCCTGCTGGCGCTGCTGGAGACCGCGGCGATCTCGCAGGTCCGGGGCGACGACGTCTACCGGTCGCTGGGACACCGCTCCTTCGTCCGCGAGGTCGGCGATCTCGCGCAGCGGATCGCCGACCCGGCCACCTAGGGCTCGGATCAGACCAACAGGCGGAGGGGCTTGCGCAGCAACTCACCGACCGTGCGCAGAAATTCGGCGGCCGGTGCCCCGTCGACGGCGCGGTGGTCGAAGGTGAGGCTCAGGGTGAGCACCCGTGTCCGCAGGGGCCGCTCGTCCACCCACTCCACACCGTCCCTGAGCCTGCCCACGCCGAGGATCGCCACATTGCCGGGGTTGATCACGGGCGTGAAGAAGTCGACGCCGTATCCGCCGAGCGAGGTGACGGTGAAGGTGGCCCCTTCCATCTGCGTGGGGGAGATCCGCCCCTCCCGTGCCGCCTGGGCCAGGGACCTCGACCGGCGGGCGATCTCGGGCAGCGGCAGCGCCCCCGCATCCTCGATCACGGGGACCATGAGACCGCCCGGGACGGCGACCGCGAAGCCCAGGTGGATGCCGTCGAGCAGATGGATACCGTCCTCCCGCACTGTCGCGTTGAGCAGCGGGTGCTCGCGCAGGGCCAGGGCGGCGGCCTTGAGCAGGAAGTCGTTGATGCCAGGCACCGGCAGTTCGCTGTCGGCCCACTCCTCCTTGAGCCGGTCTCGCAGGGACACCACGGCATCCATCCGGACCTCGTAGCCGTGCGTCAGCTGTGCCATCTCCTGAAGGCTGGCGTGCATCCTGCGGGCGATGGTGCCGCGCATTCCGGTGAGCGGGAGGACGTCGCCGGGCCGGGGGGCCGCGTCGCGGCGAAGAGGCGGCGGGGCGGCTGCGTCGAGATCGGACCGGCGGATCCGGCCGCCGGGTCCGGTGCCGTTCACAGCGGAGAGGTCGATGCCCCGCTCCTTCGCCAGCTTGCGGACCAGCGGCGAGAAGGGGGCGCCGTCCGCCGGGAACGGTGCGCCGAGATCGCCGGGGAGGGCCGCGAGGAAGTCCTCCACGTCCTCCGAGACGATCCGACCGCCCGGCCCGGTGCCGTGTACGGCGGTGAGGTCGACGTCGGCGGCCGCGGCGACCCGCCGGGCGTTCGGCGAGGACAGCAGCCGGTCACCGGTGCCGTTGACGGAGGGCGCTGCGGCGGCTCCGTCGGCGCGCGGGGTCGCACCGCCATCGCTGAGGGCAGCCACGACGGCCGTATTCGAGCCGGGCGTCGGCGCACCCGCCGCTTCCGGTGGCTGCTCGCCCTCGGCCAGCAGCCAGCCGATGAGGGCCCCGGCCGGGACGGTGGCGCCCGCCGGGACCACCGGGTGGAACAGTCCCCCGGCCTCCGCCTCGACGTCCACGTCGACCTTGTCCGTGGCCAGCCGCAGCAGCGCGTCACCCTCTGCCACGGCCGCGCCGACGGGCACCAGCCATTCGTCGATGGTGCCTTCCTGCATGGTCAGGCCGATCTTCGGCAGCAGAACCTCGACCGCCATGTCGGTCACGACCTTTCGAGGAGGCGCCGGCAGCCCTGGGCGATGCGGGCGCGATCGGGCACGTACGCCTTCTCCAGGACCGGAGAGAAGGGCACCGGGGAGAAAGGGGCGCCGATGCGCAGGACCGGCGCGTCCAGGTAGTCGAAGACGGCGTCCTGGATCTGGGCGGCGATCTCCGCCCCGATCCCGCCGAAGGTGACGGCCTCGTGCACCACGAGCACCCGGTTGGTGCGGCGGACGGAGGCGAACATCGTCTCGGTGTCCAGCGGCTGCACGGTGCGGGGGTCGATCACTTCGATCTCCACGCCCTCGGCCGCGAGTTCGTCGGCCGCCGCGAGGGCCTCCCCCACCATGCGGCCGAGGGCTATCACGGTGACGTCGGAGCCGTGCCGCGCGGTGTGTGCCCGGCCGAGCGGGATGCCGTAGATCTCCTCGGGCACCTCGCTCGTGGTGCCGAGCAGGACCTTGTTGAGCATGACGACGACCGGGTTGTCGTCCCGGATGGCCGAGACGGTCAGTCCCTTGGCGGTGTACGCGTCGCACGGCATCACCACCTTGAGGCCGGGCACATGGGCCAGCCAGGCCTCCAGGCTCTGGCTGTGCTGGGCCGCGGCGCCGAGGCCCGCCCCGGAGGCGGTGGTGATGGTGAGCGGCACGGACACCGCGCCGCCGAACATGTACTTCATCTTCGCCGCCTGGTTGACGATCTGGTCGAGGCAGACGCCGATGAAATCCATGAACATCAGGTCGACGACGGGGCGCAGCCCCCGGGCGGCGGCTCCCACGCCCAGGCCGACCAGGGCGGCTTCGGAGATCGGGGTGTCGATCATGCGGCGGGGGCCGAACTCGTCGAGCAGGTTGTCGAACATGCGGAACACTCCGCCGTATCCGGCCACGTCCTCGCCTGCGACGAAGACGTTCTCGTCCTCGCGCATGGCCTGCGCGAGACCCTCGTTGAAGGCCTTGACGTAGGTGAGTTTCCGCGTGGCGACGGCCGGCGCTTCGGTGGTGGTGGTCATGGCGGTCATCCCGAGTAGACGTTGAGCAGCAGGTCGGCGGGGTCGGGCAGCGGACTGGCCTCGGCGTAGGCGATGGCCTCGGCGATCTCGTCGCGCGTGCGCCGCCATACCTCGTCCAGCTCGGCACGCGTCGCGGTGCCGTCGGCGACCGCCCGGCCCTCGATCAGGTCGATGGGGTCTCGGGCCTTCCACTCGGTGACCTCGTCGTCCGAGCGGTACGGATGACGCAGGCCCTTGACGCCCTGGTGGTCGAAGTAGCGGTAGGTCTTGGCCTCGATCATCATCGGGCCCGCACCGGACCGGGCGCGTGCGACGGCCTCGGCGGCGGCACGGTGGACGGCGACGGCGTCCATGCCGTCGACGATCACGCTGGGCATGCCGTAGGCGGCCGCCCGGTCGGCGACGTCGGTGAGGAGCATGTGTCCGGACTGCGGGGTGAATTCGGCGTAGCCGTTGTTCTCGCAGACGAAGACCACGGGCAGGCCGAGGATCGCGGCCATGTTGGCGCCCTCGTGGAAGGCGCCGATGTTGGTGGCGCCGTCGCCGAAGAAGGTCACGGCGACGCTGTCCTCGCCCTTGTAACGGGCGGCGAAGGCGGCGCCCACGGCGATCGGGACGCCCGCCCCGACGATGCCGTTGGCGCCCAGCATGCCGCGGGTGAGGTCGTTGATGTGCATGCTCCCGCCGCGGCCGAGGCATGCGCCGGTGACCCGGCCGTACAGCTCGGCGTACATCTCGCGGAAGCCCACGCCCTTGGCCACGGCATGCCCGTGCCCGCGGTGGGTGGAGGTGATCTGGTCGTCGTCGCGCAGGGCCGCCATCACGCCGGCGGCGACGGCTTCCTGGCCGACATAGAGATGCAGGAAGCCGGGCAGTTTGCCCGCCTCCATGAGCTTTCCCGCCTCGGTCTCGAAGAGCCGGATGCGCACCATGCGCTCGTGCAGGTCCCTGATGACCTGCGTGCTGACCTGCGTGGGTTTTTTCGACGCCGTCGACGCTCGTTGAGCCATCGTCCGTCCCTTCGCCCGAGGGAAGTTGCCGAGCAATCGGACTTACTTATGCCGGTCTACAGTAACCAGCTTCGGGCACCTTACTGAACAGAGTCTCTAATTACTATGCCTCGCACCGGAGTCGTGGCCCCGTTCGTCGACCAACTCCACGACGTTGCCCTCGGGGTCCGCCCAGAAGCTGATCCGCCGGCCGTGCGCCGGGACCACGACGGGGTCCGACAGCGGCCTCGCACCCGCGGCCGTCAGCGCCGCCACCACCGGGTCCATGTCGTCGAGATGGAAGGTGAGATACGACAGCCCCGCACGCCCGGCCGACCAGGGCGTCACACGGGCCGGCACCGGCGCCGACCGGGGAAGGATCAACTTCACGCAGCCCCCCGAGGGCACCCGCAGCCACACCACCACGAGCTCGCCGCCGAGCCCGGCGGGGCCCGCGACGGACTCCGGCACGCGTGAGCGGCGCTCGGCGCGGCAGCCGAGGATCTCGCAGTAGAAGCGCTCCATCAGCTCCAGGTCCCGCACCACCACGCCCACTTCGAACGGCCGAGTCATGACCATCACACCCACCCCCACGGGACACCGAGCGGAGACTTCGGCACTTTCTATTGACAGAGCACACTAAGTCCTGTTGCAGTTTCGGACACAACCCAGCCGTCGCTTTCCGAAGCCGGTCACCGGCTCGCGGCTGGGAGGATTGTGAGGACATCGTGGTCCAGACCAGTTCGCCGCAGATTCGGGAGACGGACGCCGAGAGCAGTTCGCCGGCCCCGGCTCCCTCGGCCCCCGAATACTCGTCGTGGATCAGCCAGGACCGGTCCACCGACGCCGCATCCGTGACGATGCGCCAGGAGGCCGCCGAACTCGTCGAGCGTGTGCTGACGCACTACCGCGACAACACCACGCACGAGACGGACGGCCAGTGGACGGAACCCGTGGCCAACTACCTCGACGCCGACCGCTGGCAGCGGGAGATGGACGCCGTCCACCGCAGCGTCCCGTTGCCGCTCGCGATGTCCTGCGAGCTTCCCGGGCCGAACACCTACAAGGCGATCGACGTGCTCGGCATCCCCGTGCTGATCACCCGTGACCGGCAGGGCGCCGTGCACGCGATGATCAACGCCTGCCGGCACCGGGGGGCCAAGCTCCTCGAACCCGGCTGCGGAGTGTCGAGGCGGCTCACCTGCCCGTACCACTCCTGGTCGTACGACCTGGCCGGGGAACTGCGGGGCGTGTACGCCGAGAAGACCTTCGGGGAGGTTCCGCGCGAAGGCCGCAGCCTCGTCAGGCTCCCGGCCGGGGAGCGCGCGGGGATCGTCTTCGTCTCGCTGGACCCGGCAGCCGAGCACGACCTGGACGACTGGCTCGGCGATCTGCAGCCCCTGCTGGAGGGCCTCCGGCTCGCGGAGTGCCACCACTACTCCACGAGCGAGCTGACCAGTCCCAACTGGAAGGTCACCCTCGACGGGTATCTGGAGACCTACCACTTCGCCTCACTGCACCCGAAGACCGTGTTCGAGACGAACCTCTCGAACATGATGGCCCACGACACCTGGGGCCCCCACCAGCGCGTCGCACCGGCCCTGCGGCCCATCGCGCAGGCAGCCGAACTGCCCCCGGCCCAGCGCGACCCCGGGGACTGCGTCGGGCCCATCTACTGGCTCTTCCCGGGCCTGGCGATCGCCGGCGGCTGGCGCCAGAAGATCGCCGTCTCCCTGGTGCTCCCCCGCACGGCGACCGAGTCGGTGACCCAGCAGATCATCCTGCTGCGGGAACCGGCGGTCACCGAGGAGGAGCGCCAGGCCGCCGACCGGTTCGGCGCGTGGTTCCACGAGGTGGTCCGCGACGAGGACTACGCGACCACCTACGGAGTCCAGCAGGGCCTTGCGGCCCTCGACGGGACCGACTTCGTCTTCGGACGCAACGAGCCCGGGCTCCACCACTTCCACCGCACCATTCACCAGCACCTGGACACCAGAGCCGCCAGGTGACGTACCAACAACACTCGCGGGAGAACACCATGGTGGCTACGGGCAGTCTCGACGGACGTGTCGCGGTGATCACGGGCAGCACGCGCAGCATCGGCCGCGCCATCGCCGAGGCCTTCCTGGCCGACGGCGCCACGGTCGTCGTCAGCGGCCGCAGCGAGGTCAAGGGCAAGCAGGCCCTGGAGGAGATGGGCGCCGGGGACCGGGCCGTCTTCCACCCCTGCGACGCGGGCGTCCAGGAGGACGTCGAGGGCCTCGCCGACTTCGCGGCCGAGCGCTTCGGCCGACTCGACATCTGGGTCAACAACGCCGGGGGCACCCAGGGCTTCGCCCCCGTCCACGAGCTCAGCGACGAGGCCTGGAACCACGCCCTCGCCTTCAACCTCAACGCCTACTTCTACGGCACACGGCGGGCACTGCCGAAGATGCTCGCGGGTGGCTGGGGCCGCATCATCAACATCTCGTCCGTCGAGGGCAAGCAGGCGAACAAGCCGGCGATCAGCCACTACATCACCAACAAGCACGCCATCCACGGACTCACCAAGGCGACCGCCTTCGAGTACGGCACGCAGGGCATCACCTGCAACGCCATCTGTCCCGGCGCCGTCGACACCGACCTGATGCGTGCCGCGGGACCGGCCGCAGCCGAGGCCGAGGGCATCAGCTACGAGGAGTGGCTGAGCCGCTTCGCCGAGCACGCCGCCACCAAGAAGATCACCACGGTGGAGCAGATCGCGGCCGTCGCCTCGCTGCTCGTGAGCGACGCAGGGGCGGGTATCACCGGCACGCTGATCAGCGTGGACGGCGGAACGGCGCAGTGGTAGGCGCGGGACGGGCACGGGCAGGCACGGGTACGGACAGCGGGAGACCTCGGTCATGAAGAGCTGGATCACGGACTGGCAGCGCAGTGAGCGGCTGCCGCACTACACCCGGGCCAATGCGGGCGAGACCCTGCCGGACCCCGCCAGCCCGCTCGGCTGGACCCTGGTCTGGGGGCGGGGCCTGAAGGGCTGGCGTCGCGGATTCGTCGGGTTCGGCATCTACCGCGAGGAGGAGGTGGCCGGCCCCCGACCGCCGTTCGTCGGCATGTTCGGCGGCCACTTCTACCTCAACCTGTCCCACATGCGGCTGTTCGGCATCCGCATGGGCCAGACGGCGGACCAGATCGACACGGCCTTCGTCGGTCAGCGCTCCGACACGCCGGTGTACGTCGCGCACCCGGACGACCACGACGAGGAGCTGACCGCCAAGGCGGGCGCGACGCTGCAGCGGATGCTCGGCCAGGCCGGCTTCCCCGAGGCCGACGCCGACCGGGAACGGCTGCGCGCCCTGCGTCGCTCGCGACCCGACCTGACGCAGCTGTCCGACGCCGAACTGGTGGCGCGGGCACGGTCGTTGCTGGACGAGGTGGAGACGACCTTCCAGCGGCACGTCGAGTCGTCGCTGCCCGCGTCCGTCGGACCGGCGATCCTCGGCCCGCTGTGCGCGAGCGTGAACCGCCCCGACGCCATGCTCGACCTGATCGGCGGTCTCGGCGACGTCGACTCGGCCTCCCCTTCGACCGGGTTGTGGACACTGTCCCGCCAGGTGGCGGCCTCGGCCGAGCTGAGCGCTCTGTTCGACCAGGGCCCGGCCGCGGTGGGGCAGGCGCTCGACGGGGCGAGTGGGGACGTGAAGGCGTTCCGTGACTCCATCGAGGAGTTCCTCGCGGAGTCAGGCGACCGCGGCCCCAACGAGTGGGACATCCACGCGCTGTCCTGGGAGGCGGCGCCCGTCCAGGCGCTGGCCCTGGTCGACCGGATCCGGCACAGCCCCGACGACGACTCCCCGGCCGCCCGACGGGCTCGGCTGACGGAGGGGCGTGAGCGGACGGCGCTCGAGATCCGGGCCGCGCTGCCCGAGGACGCGCAGCCGATGTTCGACGCCGGCCTGCACGCCTCGCAGGTGTGGATACCGGCCCGCGAGCGCACCAAGGCGAACTGCGTCACTGTCGTCAACGAGATCCGCATGGCCGTACGTGAACTCGGTCGCCGCGGCGTCGAGGCGGGGCTCTTCGCCCGTCCGGAGGACGTGATGATGCTGCTGGACACCGAGCTCGACGACTATGTCGACGCCCCGGAGTCCTTCGGCCCCGTGATCGCCCGCCGGCTGGAGGAGTACGCGCAACTGCACGAGCTGGAACCGCCGTTCTTCGTCGCCGACGACGCGCACACCGAGATCGACACCTGGCCGCGACGCACCGAGGAGCGGACCCCGGCGGCCGTCGAGGGGGATGTGCTCGGTGGGGTGGGCGGCAGCCACGGCACGTACACCGGAAGGGTGCGGGTGGTCACCGACCCGGCCTCGTGCGAGGCGCTGGAGCCCGGCGAGGTGCTGGTCGCGCCCATCACGGACGCGGCCTGGACCCCGCTGTTCCTGGTCGCCGGAGCGGCCGTCGTGGATGTGGGCGCGCTCAACAGCCATGCCGTGGTGGTCTGCCGCGAACTGGGCATCCCGGCCGTGATCTCCGTCGAGGGCGGGACGGCGCGGCTGCGGGACGGCATGGTGATCACGGTCGACGGCACCGCGGGCACGGTCACCGTGGACAGCGTCCCGGCGCCGGTCGGCACCGGAGAACACCGCGGGCCCGCCGCCTCCTCTGCACCGGGGCGACGGGCCCGCGGGCACGACCGGCCATCGCGAAAGGAACCCCGTGGCTGAGGAAATCATCGTCGCCGGCTGGATGGACTACGAACCCGGCGACCGCGACACGATGGTGAAGGCCCTCGCCGAGCTGGGCCGGCGCACCCGCGAGGAGGAACCCGGCTGCCTGGACTACGCCATGACCGCCGATCCCACCGACGTGCGGCGTGTCCGGGTGTACGAGCACTGGGCCTCCCGGCAGGCCCTCGACGAGCACTTCACCACCGAGCACATGAAGGATTTCCGGGCGGCCGTGGCGGGGCTGACCCGGGTGGGAGTCTCCCTGACGACCCATACCGTCGCCGCCTCACACCCCATGCGCTGAAACGGCGCCCCCGCCGGGGGCGCCGTTTCCGTCTGCGCGCATCAATCGGCCAACCGCACCAGCATCTTGCCGACGTTGCCCCCGCCGAGCAGGGACAGCAGCGCCCCCGCGGCGTTCTCCAGGCCGTCCACGACCGTCTCGCGCGCGGTGATCCGGCCCTCGGCGAGCCAGCCCGCGACCCGCTGCTCGAACTCCGGCCGCAGGTCGTCGTGGTCGCGGACGATGAAACCGCGCAGCGTCAGCCGCTTGAGGACCGCCTGGATCAACTGGTTGAGGTCCGCGGGCCGTCGGTCGCCGCCGAACTGCGACATCATGCCGCACAGGGCGACCCGGCCACCGGCGCGCAGCGCGTGCAGCGCGGCGGCGAGCTGCTCACCGCCGACGTTGTCGAAGTACACGTCGACGCCGTCGGGGGCCAGCCGGGCCAGCGCGTCGCGCACCGGCTCGGCCCGGTAGTCCGCGGCCGCGTCATAGCCGAACTCCTTCACCAGCAAGGCGCACTTGTCCGGCCCTCCGGCGGTCCCGATGACGCGGTCCGCGCCCAGCAGGCGCGCGAACTGGCCGGCGGCGCTGCCGACGGCGCCCGCCGCCGCCGACACGAGGACGGTGTCGCCCGGACGCAGCTGCGCGATCCGGGTCAGGCCCACGTACGCGGTGAACCCGGTCTGGCCGAGGAGGCCCAACCAGGTGGGCAGCGGGGCAACTGTGGGGTCGATGCGACCGGCGCCGTCGGTGTCCGCCACCTCGAGCACCGCCCGCTCCCGCCACCCGAACTGATGACGCACGTACGTGCCGGGCGGCACCGAGGCGCTGCGGCTCTCCTCCACGACACCGAGGGCGCGGCCGTCGAGGGGCGAGCCCGGGGCGAAGTTGTGCGTGTAGTGCTTCTCGGTGGTCTCCAGACGCCCGCGCATGGACGGGTCGACGCTCATGTAGAGGTTGCGCACCAGCAGTTGCCCCTCCCCCAGGAGCGGCAGCGGGCGTTCCTCGACGGCGAAGTCACCGGGGAGCGGTTCTCCGTCAGGCCGGCGCACCAGACAGACCACCCGGGTGGTACGGGGCTCCACGGGCTCAGTCCTCGGGCTGCCGGCTGCTGCGCCGCTGGGCGAGACGGCCGACCCAGCCGGCCATCTGGAGGTCGGCGTGGCGCAGTTCGCCCGACTGCCACCGGGCCTGGAAGTCGAAGACGCCCTGTGCCCCGGTCCCGGGGTCGGTCACCTCGACCAGTCCGTCCTCGGTGAGCCGGTACACGTGCCCGGTCAGCGGGTGGATCACTTGCTTGGACATGGGGGCCTCACTCCTGCACTCGGCGGCGCACGCCGCTCTTGGTCACGGTCACCGGGCCCTCGACCAGGAGCCGGCAGGCGAGCCGGGTCGAGCCGTCCACCGGCCGGCGCAGGGACTCGATGCCCTCGCGCTCCAGCGGGCCCACGGGGGAACAGTTCTCGGCGCCCTCCTCGACCTGGACGAAGCAGGTGCGGCAGGTGCCCTTGCCTCCGCAGACGGTGGGCCAGCGGTAGCCGAGTCGTTGGGCGGCGGTGAACAGGTCCTCGCCGTCGAGGACTTCGAGCTCGACGCCGGAGGGTCTGACCGCCACCCGGTGGGTCACTTGTCCATCCACTGGTCGAGAGTCCGGTTGAAGTGGCGGATGCGGCTCTCCTGGTAGTTGGCCAGGGTGATGCCCGGCTTGCGCATCGCCTTCAGGCCCTGCTGGACGTAGGGCAGGTTCTCGCAGTCCTGGTCGAAGACGGGGCCGAGCACACCGAGTTCGGGGATGTCGGCGAAGAGCATGTCCTCCGGTACCCAGCGGATCTTCGCCGGAGGCGGCATCTCGCCGGGCTCCTTGGGGGACGACATGAAGATGATCTCGGCGGTGCAGGAGTCGGGGTCGAGGCCGTTGGGCCGGAACCGGTAGATGATGTTCGACTTGGCGCCGCCCCAGGGGTTGAAGTTGGGGAACAGCAAGTAGTTGATGGCGTCCAGCAGTTCGGTGTCGGGGGTCTGTGAGAAGTCCTGCCGCGAGGTGGCCGCCAGTTGCGCGCGCATCCGCTCGGCGAGGACCTGGCGGGCGGTGCCGCCGGGAGGGATCGCCGGCAGTTCGTCGCCCTCCTGCCTCACCAGGTCACGGCCCTGGGCGGCGGCATAGAAGGCGCGCGAGTCGTAGAAGGTCTCCAGGACGTCCTCCTCCGTGACCGAGTCCGCCACGTGCGGGCTGGGCGCGCCCTGGATGTTGATCATCCGGTTCCAGTTCGGCTGGTCCGCCATGACGTCGTACTGCG
Source organism: Streptomyces sp. NPDC001351 (assembly GCF_042896045.1). NCBI lineage: Bacteria > Bacillati > Actinomycetota > Actinomycetes > Kitasatosporales > Streptomycetaceae > Streptomyces > Streptomyces sp. NPDC001351. The sequence continues at coordinate 331,070 of NZ_JBIAWS010000003.1, forward strand.
AGTTGGCGTCGGCGAGCCACGGCAGCATCTGCGGATGCGTGGCGATCACATGGAAGGACTCGATGAACGCGTCCTGGGCGATCTTCCAGTTGCAGGGCAGCACCTTGCCGATGTGCAGCGATTTGTAGCGCTTCTCCAGCGGCCAGATGTAGTAGTCGTCGAAGGTGCCGCGGTAGCTGTCGAAGGACTCGGCGTACGGGTCCATGTTGATGAAGACGAAGCCGCGCCAGGTGGCCACTTGAGCCTCGGGAAGTGCGAACTTCTCCGGGGTGACGTGCGGGAAGTCCCAGGCGCAGGGCGGGGTCTGCATCGTGCCGTCCAGGTTCCAGGCGAACCCGTGGAACGAGCAGCGGAACTCCGTGACGTTGCCGCCGCCGGTGCGCAGTTTGCGTCCGCGGTGCAGGCAGACGTTGACGAAGGCGCGGATCTCGCCGGGGGCCGTGCGGACGACGATGAGGGAGTCGTCGCCGATCTCGTACACCTCGTGGTCGCCGACGTCGGGAATCTCGCTCTCCAGGCAGGCGAACTGCCAGACGCGCCGCCAGACCTGCCGCACCTCGCGTTCGGCCCACTCGCGGGAGGTGAAGCGGGCGGTGTCGATGTCCTCACTGCCGAGGTAGTCGTTGCGCTCGTACCTCAGGGCGGGGGGAACGGGGCGGCTGTCCTGGTCGAGGTAGTCCTGGACGCTGGGCCCGGGGCACCGCGCGGTACCCAGCTCCGACGTTTCGTCCATCATCTCTCCTCCGGCAGAAACTTTAGAGTGAGTGTAGTTACGAGGTGCGGTGCGGAGCAACACTCTCGACCGCAGATGAACACCACGTCTCCCGAGGTCAGCGCGGAATGTGCCAGAGGGCGCAGAAATTTCTCGACGTCCCCTCTCCCCAAGCCCGCTGTGGCGTGTCACACTCCGACCCACTTGAGGCTGTAGTGCCTCATAAGTTTCTTCGATCCGGGACGGTCTTGGTCCGGCCCGGTGCCAGCGCCCCCGGATCTCACCCAGGCGGCCCGCGCCGTACCCCACGCCGGCGAATGACGCACCCCTCATACCTGTTGCGTGCCGTTCCGCCCCGCGCCGCGGGTCGCGGCAGCCCAGGCGCCCCACCACGGGAGTCTCAACGATGAGTTCCACACCCGGTCGCGCGGTCCGCCGCGCCCTCACCGCGATCGTCCCCGCCACCGCCCTGCTCACCCTGACGGCCTGTGGGAGCGGCACCACACCGGCCGCCGGCGCCTCGCAGGCCGCGGCACCCGGCTCCCCCGGCCTCGCGGCGGCCCGCACGGCTCTGAAGACCTACGCGCAGCGCCCGACCGCGATCTCCGTCACCCAGCCCGTCGGCAAGCCCATCCCCAAGGGCAAGAAGATCGACTTCATCCTCTGCGGCGTCCAGTCCTGCAAGGACCTCGCCGACTTCTTCACCCAGGCCGCGGGACAACTCGGCTGGACGGTCAAGCAGATCGCCACCCAGGGCACACCGGAATCCGTACAGGCGGCCTACGAGCAGGCCGTGCGCGACAAGCCGGACGCCGTCATCGCCTCCGGTTTCCCGCGCGCGGTCTACAGCAAGCAGCTGGCGCAGCTGAAGGCGACCGGCGTCCCGGTCGTCCAGTCGAACGCCGACGACGTGGTGGGCGACGGCATCTCCCTGCTGAAGAACGGCCCCAAGGACGTCGGTGTCCAGGGCCGGATGCTCGCCGCGTGGGTGGTGTCGAACAGCGGCGCCAAGGCGGACACCGTGTACTTCGACCTGCCAGCCTACACGATCCTCAAGCCCGTCAAGGACTCCTTCGCGGCCAACTACAAGCAGTGGTGCGCGGGTTGCGCGCTGGACAACGTCGACGTGCCGATCACCTCGGTCGGCAAGGACATGCCGGACCGCGTGGTGTCCTATCTCCGTTCACACCCGAAGGTGACCCATGTCGTCTTCTCCCTGGGCCTGCTCAACGTGGGCGTGCCCGCCGCGCTGAAGACCGCCGGCATCACCGGCAAGCACATCGTCGTCAACGTCGGTGACGCGCAGAACTACCAGTACATCCAGAGCGGCCTGACCGACGGCGCGATGGCCCTCAACTCCCACGAGACCGCCTGGCTCCAGGCCGACGCGCTGGCCCGGCACTTCACCGGCCAGTCCATGGCCGTGGACCAGCAGGCCGCACTGCCCAACATGCTCGTCACCAAGGACAACCTGCCCTCCGCCGCCGGCGACTTCCCGATCGTCGAGACCTACCAGCAGCAGTTCAAGGCGCTCTGGGGCCTGAGTTGACCTGGCCGACCGCCGCCGGCCCGGGCCGGCGGCGGTTCTTTCCCCGCCCTCGGACGGAGGACCAGCCGTGACTGACATCCCGTCAAAAATACCGCGGTACAAGGACGGTGGAGCGCCGCGAACGCAGCCGCCGATCCTGCGGGTAGCCGCTCTGTCGAAGAACTTCGGCGCCACCCAGGCACTGACCGACGTGGACCTCGAGGTCGCACCCGGCGAGATCCACGCCCTCATCGGACCCAACGGCTCCGGCAAGTCCACCCTGATCAAGATTCTCGCCGGCTACCACCACGCGGAGCCAGGTGCGGTGGCGGAACTCGACGGCGAGCCCTTCGACCTCGGCCACGCCACCACCGCCCGCCACGACCGGCTCCGTTTCGTCCACCAGGAACTCGGGCTGGTGGGCGAGTTGAGCGCCATCGACAACCTCGCCCTCAGTCACGGCTTCGCCCGCACCGCCCTGGGCAACATCGACTGGCCCGAGATGTCGAGGCGGACGACCGCCCTCGTCGAACGCTTCGGTGTCGACATCGACGTACACCGTCCCCTGGCGAAGGCAACCCCCGTTCAGCGCACGGTGGTGGCCATCGCCGCCGCGCTGCAGGGCTGGGAGGGCGGCCGCGGTGTCCTGGTGCTCGACGAACCCACCGCCGTGCTTCCGCCCGGCGAGGTGGCCCGTCTCTTCGACATCGTGCGGGAGATCCGTGACGCCGGCGCCGGCGTCCTGTACGTCTCGCACCGCATGGACGAGATCTTCGCGCTCGCCGACCGCGTCACGGTCATCCGCGGCGGACGCCGCATCGCCATCCGCCCGGTCGCCGAACTCACCCCGCGCTCACTGGCGGAACTGATGGCGGGCGAGGAGACGCACACCGCCACCGACCCGGACCACCGTCCGGCGCCCTCCTCCCGTCCCACCCATTCCGTACTGGAGGTCCGCGATCTGCGGGCCGGGCCACTGCGGGGAGTCGACCTCGACCTGGCGCGGGGCGAGCGCCTGGGCATCACCGGTCTGGTCGGATCCGGTCACGAGATCGTGCCGTACGTGGTGTGCGGCGCGCACACCGGACCGGTGAGCGGCCGGCTGCGGCTGCCGGAGCGCTCCGAGCGATGGACCCCGGCGCGTGACGCCGATGCCCTGGGCCTGCCCCTGGTCCCGGCCGACCGGGCGGTCGAGGGAGTCATCGGCGACTTCTCGGTCGGCGAGAACCTCACCCTCCCGCTCCTGCACCGACTGCGTGCCCGGGTCGGGCGGCTGCACCGGCGCCGCGAGTCCGCCCTGACGGAGGACTGGATCCGACGGGTCGGGGTGCGCACGGCCGGCCCCGGCGCCCGGATCACCACCCTGAGCGGCGGCAACCAGCAGAAGGTCGTCATGGCCCGCTGTCTGGCCCAGCAGCCGCCCGTGCTGGCGCTGTGCGAACCCACGGCGGGCGTGGACATCGCCACCCGCCTGCAGCTGTACGACCTGATACAGCGGCAAGCAGAGGAGGGCATGGGCGTCATCGTGTGCTCCTCCGACACCGAGGACCTGCTCGCGCTGTGCACCCGCGTCCTGGTGGTACGGGACGGCCGGATCGCACGGGAGATCAGCGGCCGGGACATCACGGAACGCGCGCTCGTGCACGCCATGGAAGGAACCGAGTGAGATGACATCGACCCCGACCCGGGCGGTGGCGCCGTCCGCAGCACAGAGGTCCGCGCCGTTCCTCCGGGGGACACCGGTCCGACGAGCGGCGGCCGCCCTGTCGTTCCGGAACATCGGCGCCGTGTACGTGTGGCTGGTCATCGTCGTGATCTTCTCGGTCTGGGCGCCGGACACGTTCCCGACGGTCATCACGGTGAAGCAGGTGCTGAACGGCAACGCGGTGGCCGGCCTGGTGGCCCTGAGCGTCGTACCGCCCCTCGCTGCACGCGTCTTCGATCTCTCGGTCGCCTACACCATGTCGCTCACCAGTGTGCTGACCGCCCGCTTCCTGGTCTCCGCCGGACTCGGGCCCGGCGCGGCGGTCGCCCTGGCGATGACGGCCGCCCTGCTGGTGGGAGTCGTCAACGGCATCGTGGTCGTGGTCCTGCGCGTCGACTCGTTCATCGCCACCCTGGCCACCGGCGCGCTGATCCAGTCGCTGATCACGATGGTCACCAACGACAGCTCCATCACCGGTGTGCAACTGCTCGCCAAACCGTTCGCGAGCATCGCCCAACTCGACGCGGGCGGCATCACCCTGCCGGTGCTGTATCTGCTGCTGGCCGCGCTGACCATCTGGTTCCTGCTGGAACACACCGCCACCGGACGCCGGTTGTACGCGACCGGCTTCAACGCCGACGCCGCCCGACTGCAGGGCGTGCGCACCGACCGGCTGCGCTTTCTGACGCTGGTGGCCTCCGCGCTGCTCTCCGGTTTCGCCGGCGTCGTCTTCGCGTCCTCGGTCGGATCCGGATCGCCGACCGCGGGCACCCCCTATCTGCTGTCGGCCTACGCCGCCGCCTTCGTCGGGGCGACCCAGTTGCGCGCGGGCCGATTCAACGCCTGGGGCACCGTGCTCGCGGTCCTCCTGCTCGGGACCGGAATCACAGGACTGGGCCTCGCCACCAGCGCGCAGTGGGCCGCGAGCCTGTTCGCCGGCTCCGTCCTCATCGTGGCGCTGGTCCTCACGGGTGGCCGACTCACCCTGCCCGCCGTTCTGCGCCGCCGGAGGGGAAGCCACGCGCGTGTCGGCTCCGAGGCTTCCTCGGTGGACGGTGCCCTGCCCACCATCGACAAGGAGACCGGAGAATGAAGGCTGTGCAGTACCGGAGGGTCGGACACGCCCCCGAGGTCGTCGAGGTTCCCGCGCCTCAACCGGGGCCGGGACAGGTGCTGTTGAAGGTGACCGCCGCGGGGCTGTGCCACTCCGACCTCGCCGTCATGGGGTGGCCCGAGGAGCGGTTCCCCTACCCTCTGCCGATGACGCTCGGCCATGAGGGCGTCGGCACCGTCGCGGCCGTGGGCAGCGGTGTCACCGCGGTGGCGGAGGGCGACGAAGTGGCGGTGTACGGACCCTGGGGCTGCGGACAGTGCCCCAAGTGCGCCGTGGGGAAGGAGAACTGCTGCCCGCATGCCGCGGGGCTCGGCATCCTGCCGCCGGGACTCGGCTCTCCCGGTGCGCTCGCCGAGTACATGGTGGTGGACTCGCCCCGCCATCTGGTGCCGTTGAACGGACTGGACCCGGTACGGGCCGCCCCGCTCACCGACGCGGGGCTGACTCCCTATCACGCCATCAGGAGGTCACTGCCCAAACTGGTCCCGGGCAGCACGGCGGTGGTGATAGGAGTCGGCGGCCTGGGTCATCTGGCCGTGCAGCTGCTCCGGGCTCTGACACCGGCCACGGTGGTCGCCCTCGACGTGAGCAAGGAGAAGCTGGAACTCGCCCATACCGTGGGCGCCCACGAGACGCTGCTCTCCGACGACGCGGCGGCCGCACGGGTGGGGGAGCTCACCGGCGGGATCGGAGCGGAAGTGGTGCTGGACTTCGTGGGCGCCGAGCCGACGCTCGCCGTGGCCGCGGCCGCGGTGGCCGTCGAGGGCGATGTGACGATCGTCGGCCTCGGCGGAGGCACCCTGGCCGTCGGCTTCGGCGGCGGCCTGCCCTTCGAGGTCTCCGCCTCCTTCCCCTACTGGGGCAGTCGCCGGGAACTCATGGAGGTGGTCGAACTGGCGCGACAGGGTCTGGTCTCCTCACACGTCGAGACCTTCACCCTCGACGAGGCGCCGGCGGCCTACGAACGTCTGCACGCCGGTGACATCAAGGGCCGCGCGGTAGTACTGCCACACGCGTGAGCCGCCCCCGCGCAGGGCCGGCGCCCGAGTCCGACTCAGGTGCCGGCCCGCTGCTGTGCCGGACTCCGGCCGGCCACCGTCCGCTCCACGCAACGCCGCAGGACCGCCAGGAACTCCGGGGTCTCCCAGGGGCCGCGGTCCACGCGCCCGGTGTCGTCCACGCCCAGGTCCTGCATGTCGTAACGGCCCCTGCAGTGACCGAGGGTGAAGTAGCAGACCTCGCCGAGACCGTGCCGCTTCAGGTACAGCACCGGTCGGGGCGCAGCGTCGAGTGCCGCCGTGTCGCCCTCGGCGAAACCGCGGCACGGCCCCGTGTACTCGGCGTGCAGCAGCACCTCCAACTCCCCGTGCAGCTCGCACACATACAGCTCGTCGGTGACCGTGAACGGGCCGATCCCGGCGACCAGCGGATGGCCGGGATCGGTGACGCGCACCTCGTACGGCTCGATCGGCGGGTGGGCCAGGAACTGGCTGCCGAGCACCTGAGCCAGTTCCCCGAGGAGGCGTGGCGTCGTGAACTCCCGCGCGCCGCCGTGTGTCGACGGCTCGATCACCGCGTTGGTGCCGTGCAGGGCGAGCCAGCGCCCGCCCCGCTCGACCACCCGGGCGAGCGCGGCCCGCTGCGCCGGGCGGGGCCGGACGTCGCAGGTGTAGGTGACGAGCAGGTCGGCCCGCTCGAGGGCGTCCATGCAGTCGTAGTCCTGGTGGACGGTGGTGCGCACTCTCGGGTGCTCACCGAGGAGTTCCAGCAGCCGCAGCCGCGCGTGGTCGAAGTCGTGCCACCGGCCGCCGCACACCAGCACGGCGTCCAGGCGGCCGGCCGGGCCCGCCACGGCTCAGTACTGGACGCGGGTGAGCAGCCCGCCGTCCACCACGAGGTTCACCCCGACGCAGAAGGAGCCGGTCCGCCCGAGCAGGAACGCCACTGCCGCGGCCACGTCCTCGGCGGTGCCGTAGCGGCCGATCGGCAGCTTGGCGAGTACCTCCTCGTACACCTCGGGACGGCTGGTGCGGATGGTCTCCCAGGCGCCGCCGGGGAAGTCGACCGGGCCGGGCGAGACGGTGTTGACGCGGATCCCCTTCGGCGCGAGGGCATGCGCGAGAGCCGAGGCGTGCTGGACGACGGCCGCCTTGAGCGCGGAGTACGAGTTCGCCCCGGCCGGACGCGCGGTGTCGGAGGCGTTGGTGGTACCGATGGCCACGACGGCGGCCCGGTCGGAGACCTCCAGGTACGGCAGGGCCGCCTCGACGAGTCCCGCGAACGGGATCAGGTCGCCCCGGAGGCTGGCTTCCCACGACTCGGGGCCCTTGACATTGCCCGCCGACACATTGGACACCAGCAGGTCCAGGCCGCCGAGTTCACCGGCCGAGCGCTCCACGAAGCGTGCGAGGGCGGCCGGGTCGGTGACGTCGACCGGTTCCGCGAACACGGTGGCCCCCTCGGCCCGCAGTTCGGCGGCTGCCTTGGCCAGCCCTTCCTCGCCCCGGGCGCACAGCGCCAGCGCGCAGCCCTCGGCCGCCAGGGTGGCGGCGATCGCCCGGCCGATGCCCCGGCTGGCCCCGGTCACCAGCGCCTTCGCGCCTGTCAGTCCCAGATCCATCGATGTCACTCCTTTGTGATTGCCGAAACGGTCCCGGTCACTCAGCTGCCGGGAGAAGGCCCTTCACTTACCGGGCAGTTGCGAGAACGGAGCCCGGTCCGTCCGCGGCTCCGGCGGCAGCTTCAGCACCCGCTCGCCGATCAGGTTGCGCTGGATCTGATCGGTGCCTCCGGCCAGTCGGTAGCCGGGGGCGCCGAGGAGATGCTGGGTCCAGGCGAAGGTGCCCGGTTCCCCGGTGTCGGCGCTGATCCGCGCTCCCATCAGCTCGCCGGCGACCTGTCCCGTGCGGGTGAGCAGGTCGGAGGCCATCAGTTTGGTCAACGACGCCTCCGGGCCCGGCCGGCCGCCGGCGGCGCTCGTCCTGGCGACGCGGTCGACCGTTGCGGCTCGCAGGGCGGCACGTACGTACAGGTCGGCGAGGCTCTGGCGGACCAGCGGGTCCGCGGTGCGGCCGAGGGAGCGGGCGAGGGCGAGAACGTCCGAGAACGTGCCGCCCTTGCGGCGGTTGCCGCTGCCGGAGGCGGTCCGCTCGAAGGCGAGGGTGGTGGTGGCGACCTCCCAGCCCTGGCCCGGGTTCCCGATCCGGAGCCGGTCCGGGACGCGTACGTCGCTCAGGAAGACCTCGTTGAAGGAGGCGCCGCCACTCATCTGACGGATCGGGCGCACCTCCACGCCAGGGGCGTCCATCGGGACCAGGAAGGCGGTGATGCCGGCCTGCTTGACGACGTCCGGGTCGGTGCGGGCGAGCAGCAGGCCGTAGTCGGCGAACTGGGCGCCCGAGGTCCACACCTTCTGACCGTCGATCACCCAGTCTCCCCCGTCGACCTGGCGAGCGCGGGTGCGCAGGGCCGCCAGGTCGGATCCCGCACCGGGCTCGCTGAAGAGCTGGCAGGCCAGGAGGTCGGTGCGCAGGAACGCGCGTGCGTGGTGATGGCGCTGCTCGGCCGTACCGAACAGGGAGACGGCCATCGCGACCAGCCGCACGGTGACGCTGATCAGCTCGGTGGACGGCGGCACCTCGAAGGCGGACTCCTCCTGGGCGAAGGCCGCCGCGTGGGCGGCGGTCAGGCCCGCGCCCCCCTTGTCCACGGGAAGGGTCAGCGACTGGTAGCCGGCGTCGAAGCGGGCCCGCTGGTAGCGACGGCAGCGCTCCAGCAGCAGGCGTTCCTCGTCCTCCGGGAGATTGTGGAACACGGCGAGCTCGGCGGCCTCTTGGGCGGACTCCGGCGCCCGCGCCGGTTCGAGCACGGTGGCCAGCCACCGCCGAACCTGTGTGCGCCATGTGTCCGGATCGGTTTGGGACACGGCTCCTCCTCGGGCAGTTACCAGACGGAAGATGCAGTAACGGTGAGCGGGACTTGCGTCCACCTCGCCGCTGGAGCATGCGGTAATGGCTCCATCTGGGATCAGAGTGTTCCGTACTTTCTTGATAAACGCTACAGTCTCCGCATCTCCTCTCCCCTTGGATCGGGAGAGGACCGAGGAGCCGCCGGAGGAGCCATGTCGCTGCTGCCACTCGACCGTCGCGCCCAGGAGACACCCGATGAACCCGCCCTGGTGGACGACCTGGAGGTGCTGTCCTGGTCCGGGCTCGTCGACCAGGTGGCACGGGCGGCGGCACGGCTGCTGGAGTTGGCACCCGGCCCCGACGACCGGATCGCCGTCCTCGGCGACAACGCGATCCCGACACTGGTGGCCCATCTGGCCGGTCTGCGGGCCGGGGTCGGGACCGTGGCCACGTCCCGGCACCTCACGTCGAGGGAACTCGTCGACCAGATCATCGACGCGGGCGTCACCGGGATCATCGCCGGACCCGCCGGCGCGGGTGCCGCCCTCGACGCGGCCCGGGAACTGGGCCTGCCGTTGGTGCTGCACGGAACCGCGGCGATCGGACACGCCTTCGACTGGGACGTGTGGCTGGCGGCCGCACCCGCCGCAAGCACCCTCCCCACGGACCGGCCCGCCCGGCCTCCGCTCGTCTACACCTCGGGAACCACCGGACGGGCGCGCGGCACCGAGGTGCGCTGGGTGAGCGGCCCGGTCGCCGACGCCTCCGCCTACCTCGCCGCGATGTCCGCCCGGCCCGGTTTCCCTCCGGGACCGCATCTGGTGTGCGGCCCCCTGCAGCACAACGCACCGCTGACCTCGCTGCGGCACCTGGCGGCCGGTCAGCCGGTGGTCGTCCTCGGCAGATTCGACGCGGAGACGTTCCTCAGCAGGGTGCAGAGGTGGCAGGTCGCCTCGACGGTGATGGTGCCCACCCACTTCCAGCGGCTGCTCGCGCTCCCGGAAGAGCTCCGCGCCCAGTACGACGTCTCCAGCCTTCGGCAGGTCTCCCACACCGGCTCCGCGTGTCCACCGGACGTGAAGCGAGCCATGATCGACTGGTTCGGGCCGGTACTGACCGAGTCGTACGGCGCCAGCGAAGCGGGAACCGTGGCCCGCATCAGCAGCGCCGAGTGGCTGGCGCACCCGGGCTCGGTCGGGCGCGTCCGGCCCCCGTTCGAGGTGCTGGTCACCGATGAGGACGGCCGGCGACTGCCGCCCGGCGAACCTGGGCTGCTGGCCTTCCGCGCGCCGGACGACCAGGGCGTCCGCTACCACGCGGATCCGGAGAAGACCAAGTCCGCCTATCTCTCTCCCGGTGTCTTCACGCTCGGCGACATCGGCTATGTCGACGCGGACGGCTACATCTTCATCACCGACCGGGCCGCGGACGTCGTGGTCTCCGGCGGGGTCAACCTCTACCCGGCCGAGAGCGAGGCCGTACTGCGGCAGCACCCGGCGGTCGCCGAGGTCGCGGTCATCGGAGTGCCCGACCCGGACTTCGGCGAATCCCTGCGGGCGCTGATCGTGGCGGCGGACGAGCCCTCGGCCGATGAACTGGACCGGTTCTGCCGCGAGCGGCTGGCCGCCTACAAGTGCCCCAGGTCCTACGAGTTCGTCCCGGAACTCGTACGCAACGCCATGGGCAAGCTCGACAAACGCGCGATGCGCCGCTCCTACTGGCACTCCGAGCGCACCATCGCCGGCTAGCACGAAGAACCATAGATGGGACCACCCATGACCGAACTGCTCCTCATCCGGCACGGCCTCCCCCGGGCCGGCGTGTACGACCCCGGGTTGTCGCCGGAGGGCATCGCGCAGGCCGAGCGCCTCGCCGCCTGGCTCGTGCACGAGGACATCGACGCCCTGTACACCAGCCCGTTCCAGCGGGCCCGCCAGACGGTGGCACCCCTGGAACGGCTCACCGGCATGACCGCGACCGTGCTGGACGATCTGCGCGAGTGGGACACCGACGTCTCGCATCCCTACACACCACCGGAGCAGATCGACGCGGACGACCCCCGGTCGGTGGCGCTCGCCGAGGGACGGTACGAGGACTTCGTGCCCGATCTGAACTGGGACGCGTTCCGGGCCCGGGCGGTGCGCGCGATGGACACGATGCTGGACGCCCACCCCGGTGAGCGGGTCGCGGCCGTGTGCCACGGCGGCATCACCAACACCTATCTGGCGACGGTGCTCGGCCTGCCCACCATGTTCTGGTTCCACCCCGGCTACACGTCCGTCAGCCGGGTGCGGCGCATGCCCGGCGGCCGGATCGTTCTGCACTCGGTGAACGAGACGGCCCACATGATCGCCGAACGTGCCGTCGACGCGGTCGCCTGACCCCGCCCCACACCCAGGAGGTCCCGGTCATGCCCGGATCCGTCATCGTCGCCGGAGCCAGGACGCCCATCGGCAAGCTGATGGGCGCCCTGAGCACTCTGTCCGCGGTCGACCTCGGCGCCCATGCCATCGGCGCGGCCCTGGCCGCCGCACATCTGGACCCGGCGGCCGTGCAGGCCGTCGTCATGGGACATGTCGTGCAGGCCGGGGCCGGCCCCAACTCGGCCCGGCAGGCCGCGATCCGGGCCGGCATTCCGTTCTCCGTCCCCGCGAGCACCGTCAACAAGCTCTGTCTGTCCGGTCTGCACGCCATCGCCCTGGCCGACCTCATGATCGCCTCCGGCCGTCACGAGGTGGTCGTCGCCGGTGGCATGGAGTCCATGTCGGGCGCCCCGCATCTGCTGCGGGGGGCTCGCACCGGCTGGAAGTTCGGTTCGGCGGCCGTGGAGGACGCCCTCGACCGCGACGCCCTCGTCTGCGCCTTCGACGGCGTCTCCATGGGCGCGGCCACCGAGCGCTACCAGCAGCCGTTCGCCCTGACCCGGGAGGAACAGGACGAGTACAGCGCACGGTCCCATCAAAGGGCCGCCCACGCCCAGGCGTCGGGTGCGCTGTCCGAGGAGATCGCCCCCCTCACCGTGGCCGGACGCGGGGGCGAGACGGTGGTGGAGTCCGACGAGGGCGTCCGGCCGGGAAGCACCGCCGAGGGCCTCGGGCGCCTGAAGCCGGCCTTCTCCGGCGCGGGCACCATCACCGCGGGCAACTCGTCACAGCTGTCCGACGGCGCCGCGGCCGTCGTCGTGATGAGCGCGCAGCGCGCCCGACGGGAGGGCCTGACGCCGCTCGCCGAGATCGGCGCCTACGGCACGGTCGCGGGACCCGATCCCTCGCTCCTCGTCCAGCCGGCCGGCGCCGTCCGCGACGCCCTGTCCCGGGACGGCCGACTGAAGGCCGCCGACCTCGACCTGTTCGAGATCAACGAGGCGTTCGCGGGAGTGGCCCTGGCGTGTGTACAGGAGCTGGACATCCCCCTGGACAAGGTGAACGTCAACGGCGGGGCGATCGCGCTCGGGCACCCGGTCGGCATGACCGGAGCCCGCCTTGTGCTGACTCTCGCCGCCGAACTGCGGCGGCGCGGAGGCGGCAACGGAGCGGCGGCCCTGTGCGGGGGCGGCGGCCAGGGCGACGCGCTGTTGCTGCAGGTACCGACGCAGGCTTGAGATGCGGAGCTGAACCACCATGAACGAGCCACTCCCCACGGCCCCGACAGTCCTCACGGTGGCCGCCCGCACCCTCGCCGCCGACGGCGTGGTCTGCCTCACCCTGCGCCGCCCCGACGGCGGTCCGCTCCCCTCCTGGACGCCGGGTGCCCACATCGACGTACTCCTGGACGGTGACGACGGCGAGCTGATCCGTCAGTACTCCCTGTGCGGACGCCCGGCCGAACGGGCGGCCTGGCAGATCGCCGTGCTGCGCGAGCCGCAGGGCCGCGGCGGCTCCGCGTACGTCCACGACCAGCTGCGCGAAGGCGCCACCGTGCGCGTCCGCGGACCGCGGAACAACTTCCCGCTGCGGCCCGCCGCGCGCCAGCTGTTCATCGCCGGCGGTGTCGGCATCACGCCCATCCTTCCCATGGTCGAGGCCGCCGAGGCCGCGGGTGCCGACTGGCGTCTGCTGTACGGCGGCCGCACCCGCGCCTCCATGGCGTTCCTGGACCGCCTCGCCGCGCACGGGGACCGGGTGCTCATCCGCCCGCAGGACGAGTACGGCCTGCTGGACCTCGCCGCCCACCTCGGCGAGCCCCGGGAGGACACCCTGGTGCACGCCTGCGGTCCCGAACCCCTGCTGCGGGCGGTGCAGGAGCTGTGCGCGAGCTGGCCGCCCGGCACCCTGGGCGTCGAACGGTTCGCGCCGACCCGGACGACCGCACCCGGTCCGACCGGGACCTTCGAGCTGGAGCTGGCCCGTTCCGGGCTCACCCTCACCGTGCCCCCGGACCGTTCGGTGCTCGAAATCGTGGAGGCGGCCGGCGTCATGGTCGACTCCTCCTGCCGGGAAGGCACGTGCGGTACCTGCGAGACCGAGGTACTCGACGGCAGGCCCGACCACCGCGATTCACTGCTGACCGAGGACGAGCGGGCCACCGGCGACACCATGCTCATCTGCGTGTCCCGCTCGTGCGGACCTCGCCTGGTCCTCGATCTGTGACGGCGGTCACCTCCAGCAATTTACTAGGACGTCCTAGTATTTATGTGTCCCGCACCACCCCGCCCTGCCCGGGAAGGCCCCCATGAGCGCTCTGCATCGACCCGTGCACCCCGTCCGACTGGTCACCGCCTCAGCTCTGTTCGACGGGCACGACGCCTCGATCAACATCATGCGGCGCATCTTCCAGTCCCAGGGCGCCGAGGTGATCCACCTCGGACACAACCGGTCGGTGCGGGAGGTCGTGGACGCGGCGCTGGAGGAGGACGCGCACGGCGTGGCGGTCTCCTCCTACCAGGGCGGGCATGTCGAGTACTTCGAGTACCTGGTCGAGTCACTGCGCTCACGGGGAGCGGAGCACGTCCGGGTGGTGGGCGGCGGAGGCGGTGTCATCGTGCCCGACGAGATCGCCAGGCTGCGCGAGAGCGGGGTGACCGTCTTCTCCCCGGAGGACGGGCAGCGGATGGGCCTCGCCGGGATGGTCAACTCGGTGGTGCGGGACTGCGACTTCGACCTCTGGGACGGCGGGCCGGCCGATGCGGCCGCCGTGCTCGCCGGTGACCGGTTCGCGATCGCCCGCGCCATCACCGGAGCCGAACTCGGCAAGCTGCCCACGGGATTCCTGGAGCGGCTGCGTGCCGCCGCGGCCCGGGTCGTACCGGTGCTCGGCATCACCGGCACCGGCGGCTCGGGCAAGTCCTCGCTGACCGACGAACTGGTGCGCCGCTTCCGAGTCGACCAGCAGGAAAAGCTGCGGATCGCGGTGATCGCGGTCGACCCGACGCGCCGCCGTGGCGGCGGCGCCCTGCTGGGTGACCGGATCCGGATGAACTCCCTGGACGGGGACCGGGTGTTCTTCCGGAGCCTGGCCACCCGCGGCAGTCGCGAGCTGCCCGAGCACCTGTCCGATGTGATCGACGTGGTGAAGGCCGCCGGGTTCGACCTGGTGATCGTGGAGACACCGGGCATCGGGCAGGGTGACGCGGCGATCGTGCCGTTCGTCGACACCTCGCTGTATGTGATGACGCCGGAGTTCGGCGCCGCCTCACAGCTGGAGAAGATCGACATGCTCGACTTCGCCGACGTCGTGGCGATCAACAAGTTCGAGCGGCGCGGCGCCGAGGACGCGCTGCGCGACGTGGGCCGCCAACTGGTCCGCAATCGCGAGGCGTTCGGCAAGCGGCCCGAGGACATGCCGGTGTACGGCACCTCGGCGGCGACCTTCAACGACGACGGTGTCACCGCGCTCTATCAGCATCTGCGAACCGCCCTGGCCGAGAAGGGGCTGCCGCTGGCCGAGGGCGCGCTGGCACCTGTCGAGGTGCGCCACTCCTCCCGCATCCGGCAGGTGGTTCCCGCGGACCGGGTGCGCTACCTCGCCGAGATCACCGACACCGTCCGTGCCTACCACGCCGAGACCGGGCGGCTTGCCGAGGCAGCCCGGCGGGTGCAGCGCCTGGAGGCGGTCAAGGGCGAGCTCGTCGAGGCGGGCTCCGACGCCGGAAACGTCCAGGCGCTGCTCGAGGACGCCCGCAGGCGGCTCCCGCTCGACGTCAGGGAGCAGCTCGACGACTGGCCCGCTGTCGTCGCCTCCTACTCCGGCGACGAGCAGGTCGTGAAGATCCGAGACCGGGAGATCCGCACCAAGCTGACCCGCGAGTCCCTGTCCGGCAACAAGATCCCCCGCGTCGCCCTGCCCCGCTTCACCGACCACGGAGAGCTGGTCCGGTTCTGGCGCCGGGAGAACCTGCCTGGCCACTTCCCCTTCACCGCCGGGGTGTTCCCCTTCAAACGCGACGGCGAGGACCCGGCGCGGATGTTCGCGGGCGAGGGCGATCCCTTCCGCACCAACCGGCGCTTCAAACTGCTCTCCGAGGGCCAACCGGCCACCCGGCTGTCCACCGCCTTCGACTCCGTCACCCTCTACGGCCGCGACCCCGGCGAACGCCCCGACATCTACGGCAAGGTCGGCACCTCCGGCGTCTCGGTGGCCACCGTGGAGGACATGAAGGCGCTCTACGACGGCTTCGACCTCACCGCGCCGACGACCTCGGTCTCCATGACCATCAACGGACCCGCGCCGACCATCCTGGCGTTCTTCCTCCACACCGCGATCGACCAGCAGATCGAGAAGTTCCGCGCCGCGGAGGGCCGGGCCCCTTCGCCCGAGGAGGCGGCCGAACTGCGCGCCCACGCGCTCGCCACCGTGCGCGGCACGGTGCAGGCGGACATCCTCAAGGAGGACCAGGGCCAGAACACCTGCCTGTTCTCCACCGAGTTCAGCCTGCGGATGATGGCGGACATCCAGGAGTGGTTCATCGCCCACCAGGTCCGCAACTTCTACTCGGTGTCCATCTCCGGCTACCACATCGCCGAGGCCGGCGCCAACCCCATCAGCCAGCTCGCCTTCACCCTGGCCAACGGCTTCACCTATGTCGAGGCCTACCTCGCGAGGGGCATGCACATCGACGACTTCGCCCCCAACCTGTCGTTCTTCTTCTCCAACGGCATGGACCCCGAGTACTCGGTGCTCGGCCGCGTCGCCCGCCGGATCTGGGCGGTGGCGATGAAGGAGAAGTACGGCGCGAACGACCGCTCCCAGAAGCTGAAGTACCACGTCCAGACCTCGGGCCGGTCCCTGCACGCCCAGGAGATGGACTTCAACGACATCCGCACCACGCTCCAGGCGCTCATCGCGATCTACGACAACTGCAACAGCCTGCACACCAACGCCTACGACGAAGCGGTGACCACCCCCACCGAGGAATCCGTGCGGCGGGCCCTGGCCATCCAGCTGATCATCAACCGTGAGTGGGGCCTGGCGATGAACGAGAACCCCCTGCAGGGCTCGTTCATCATCGACGAACTCACCGACCTGGTGGAGGAGGCCGTCCTGCAGGAGTTCGAGCGGATCAGCGAACGCGGTGGTGTGCTCGGCGCCATGGAGACCGGCTACCAACGCGGCCGCATCCAGGACGAGTCGATGCTCTACGAGCAGCGCAAGCACGACGGCACCCTGCCCCTCATCGGCGTCAACACCTTCCGCAACCCGCACGCCGACACCACCGAGCCCGCCGTCCTCGAACTCGCCCGCGCCACCGAGGAGGAGAAGCAGTCCCAGCTGGAGCGGGTCCGGGGCTTCCAGGCCCGCCACCAAGAGCGAGCCCACGCTGCCCTGGCCGCCCTCAAGGAGGCGGCGGTGAACGGGGGCAACGTCTTCACCGTCCTCATGGACGCCGCCCGCGTCTGCTCGCTTCAGCAGATCACCGAGGCCTTCTTCGAGGTCGGCGGCCAGTACCGCCGCAACGTCTGAACCAGCCCCGCACACCACACCCAGCGACTCATCAGAGAGGACCCCGGATGGATCCCGTCACCCGGCTCGGCGTCGTCGGCTGCGGCCTCATGGGCTCCGGCATCGCCGAAGTCGCCGCCCGCAGCGGCATCGACGTCCGTGTGGCCGAGGCCACGCCCGACGCGATCGAGGCAGGCCGCCGCCGACTCACCTCCTCCCTGGACCGAGGCGTACGGCGCGGCAAGCTCAGCGAGGAGCAGCGAGACCAGGCCCTCGCCAGGCTTTCCTTCACCCATGACCTCAGCGACATGGCAGACCGTCAGTTCGTCATCGAGGCCGTCGCCGAGAACCGCGACATCAAGGCCGACATCCTGCGCACCCTGGACAAGACGGTCGAGGACCCTGCGGCAGTCCTGGCCACCAACACCTCCTCGATCCCCGTCGTCGATCTCGCCGTGGTCACCGAGCGGCCCGCGCAGGTCATCGGCATGCACTTCTTCAACCCTGTACCCGTACAGCAGTTGGTCGAGCTCATACCCGCTCTCGTCACCGGCACGGACACCGTGCGGCGCACCCGCGACCTGGCCGGGCAGTTGGGCAAACAGGCCATCCAGGCGCCCGACCGCTCCGGTTTCGTCGTCAACGCCCTTCTGGTGCCCTACCTTCTGAGCGCGGTACGGATGGTGGAGTCGGGCTCCGCGCGGCCGGAAGACATCGACCGGGGCATGGAACTCGGCTGCGCCCACCCCATGGGCCCCTTGCGCCTGCTCGACCTCATCGGCCTCGACACCGCACAGGCGGTGGCCGAGTCCATGTACGAGGAGTTCAAGGAGCCGCTGTACGCGCCCCCCGCCCTCCTGCGCCGCATGGTCGCCGCGGGCCACCTCGGCCGCAAGAGCGGCCGCGGTTTCCACACGTACGGTGACTGACTCCACCTGAGCCGGCATCGACACGGCGAGGCGTGGACTGCCCGACGCGGCCTCAGTGGGGTCAGCGGGTGCGGATCCAGACCGTCTTCTCGCGGGTCCACTGGTCGAAGGCGTTGGTCGATTTCTCCGCGCCGCCGAATCCGGACTGTTTCCAGCCGCCGAAGGGTGTGGTGATGTCGCCCTCGCTGTAGGCGTTGACGGAGACCACGCCGGCCTGGATGCCGTGTGCCAGTCGCAGGGCGGTGTCGAGGTCGCGGGTCCACACCGAGGCGGCGAGGCCGTACTCGGTGGCGTTCGCCAGGTGCAGCGCCTCGTCCTCGGAGGTGAAGGTCTGGACGGTGACCACGGGACCGAACAGTTCCTTGGTGAGGACGTCGCTGCCTTCGGGGGCCTGGGTGATCACCGTGGGCGGGTAGTAGGCGCCGCGCTGGGGCAGGCCGTGCGGCAGGCCTCCGGTGTGGATACGGGCTCCGCCGGCCCGGGCGGCTTCCACCGCCGTCGCGACCCGGTCGAAGGCCGTCCGGTCGATGAGTGGGCCCAGTTGCGTGCGAGGGTCCGCCGGGTCGCCGATGACCAGGCGTTTCGCGGCGGTTGTGAAGCGGTCGAGAACCACGTCGGCGATGCTGTGGTGCACCAGGACGCGGGAACCGGCCGTGCAGTTCTGTCCCATGGTCAGGAACGCGGCCTCGGTCATGTGGTCGATGAGTTCGTCACCGTAGGAGAGTGCGTCGGCCATCAGTACCTGGGGGCTCTTGCCGCCCATCTCCAGCGAGACGCGTTTGAAGTTGGTGTCGGCCGCGTCCTTGAGGATGCGGCGGCCGGTGCTGGTGGAGCCGGTGAAGGAGAGGGCGCCCACGACGGGGTTGCGGGCCAGGGCGGTGCCGGTGACGGAGCCATGGCCCGGCAGGACCGTGAGGACCCCCTCGGGCAGGCCCGCCTCGGCGGCGAGTCGGGCCAGGTGCAGGGCCGAGCGCGGGGTCGTCTCGGCGGGCTTGAGCAGCAGGCAGTTGCCCGCGGCGAGGGCGGGACCGACCTTCCAGGCGGTCATGGCCAGCGGGTAGTTCCAGGGCAGGATCGCCGCGACCACCCCGACCGGCTCCCGGGTCATCAGGCCGAGGCCGTCCGGTCCGCCGGGGGCGATTCTGCCGAACACCTTGTCGGCCGCTTCGGCGAACCAGCGGATCGACTCGATCGCGCCCGGTACGTCGCCGGTCAGGCATTCCGTGATCGGCTTTCCCGCGTCCTCGCTGTCCAGCCGGGCCAGGATCCCGGTGTCGCGTTCCATCAGGTCGGCCAGTCGCAGCAGCACCGCGCTGCGCTCCCGGACCGGCCGTCCGGACCAGACACCGGATACGAAGACCTGTTCGGCCCGCTCGGCGGCCTTGGTGACGTCTTCGGCACTGGTGGCCGGCACGGTGGTGATCGGTTCCCCGGTCGCCGGGTTGACGATCACCAGCGTGGCGGGGCGCTCCACTGCGGTCATTTCTCCTCCACCAGTTCCCAGCGTCCGTCCGTCTGCCGGGCCAGCCCCCGGCGGCGCAGCTCCTCCAGGTAGCGGGCCATCCCGCGCTCCCCTCTCTGCCGGAACAGCGGGAACACCTTCGGCAGCAGGTTGGGCGCCAGCATCGCGAACCGGACCAGGCGGGACTCGCCGGTCCGGGGGTAGGCCTCCAGACGCGGCTTGTCGAGCAGGGACACCACGGCCGCGACGACGTCGGCGGGCTGCTGCGGCGGGTCCTGGAACTGCATGGAGTTCCCGCCGTCCACGGCTTCCTGGCGCAGCATCCGGGTGTCGGTCGCCGACGGCAGCACCGACCCTGCCAGGATGCCCTTGCTCCTCAGGTCGAGCCCGAGGGCCAGCATCGCCCCGCGCAGCCCGAACTTCGAGGCCGTGTAGATCGGGGTCTCGCCCAACGGGAAGATCCCGCCGAGGGAGACGGTGGTGACCACGCGGGCGTCCTGGGAGGCCCGCAGCAGTGGGATCGCGATCCGGGTGGTGACCAGCGGCGAGGTCAGGTTGAGGGTGATCTCCTGCTCGATGCTCTCGACGCTGCGTACGTCGAAGCGTTCGGCGTTGGTCATTCCCACGTTGTTGACGAGGACGTCGAGGCGGCCGTACACGTCGGCGACCTGGTCGAAGAGGAGCTCCACCTGGGCACGGTCGGTGAGGTCGCAGCCGAGAGCGGTGTGGCCGGCGCCGGGAAGCTCGGCGGCGACGCGCTTCGCGCGGGCCTCGTCGATGTCGACGACCACGCAGCGGGCGCCGGAGGTGGCGAAGCGGCGGCACATCGCGCTGCCGATCCCGCCTGCGCCGCCGGTCACCAGCATGACCTTGTCACGGAAGTCGAAGCCGCTCACGAGACCGCCTCCACGCCCCGCAGGGACCGCACGCGCGGCGGCAGGCCCTCGGTGCGCCAGCCCATCTCGGCGGCGACCTTGGCGAGATGCTTCACGAAGGCTCCGCTGTCGACGTAGCCGGTATGCCGGGGCGAGTCGACGAACGTGAGGCCGCCGGACAGGTCCGGGTGGTCGGTACGGATCATGCCCGCGAACCGCTCCGCGTTCGGCAGCCCCTGCGCCACGTCGTCGATGTGCCCGGCGATCATCTGCGCCTGGGTGTCGAAGAGCCGGTACGCACCGGAGTTGGTCTCGACGAAGCCCACTCCGAACAGGCCCTGGTGCTCGCGGGAGAACGACGACAGGTACAGGTCGGGGTGCTGCTCGTCGCCGAAGTACTTCTGCGCGACCGGCACTTGGTGGACGTAACCGGTGGCCAGCAGGATCAGGTCGAAGTCGTCGCGGGTGCCGTCCGTGAAGTGGACCGTACTGCCCTCGGTGCGGGCGATCCCCGGCCTGGCGGTGATGTCGCCGTGCTGCAGGTGGTGGATCAGCATCGAGTTGATCGTGGGGTGGGTCTCGAACAGTTTGTGGTCCGGCTTCTGCAGGCCCAGGCGCGTCGGGTCGCCGTTGATGATCCGCAGGAGGGTGCCGAAGACCCGCTGCGCCAGCCACATCGGCAGGTGCGGCCCGTCGTTGGCGATGGTGTCCACGGGCCGGCCGAAGAGGTGCTTGGGGATGAACCAGTAGCCGCGGCGCATGCTGATCACCGCGCGGTCCGCGCTGCGGGCCGCGTCGCACGCGATGTCGCAGCCGGAGTTCCCGGCGCCCACGACGAGAACCCGCTTGCCGCGCAGCTCCTCCGCGCTGCGGTAGCCGACCGTGTGGCGGATCTCCCCGGTGAAGTGGCCGGGCAGTTCAGGGACGTTGGGGTGCCACTGGGACCCCGTACACACCACGACCTGGCCGTGCACGGACTGCCGTCCGTCGGTCCGGGTGACCGTCCAGGTGCCGTCGGCGTCCTTGTCCACGCTTTCGACCTCGACGCCGAACTGGATGCGCTCCGTCAGTTCGTAGGCGTCGGCGAAGGACGTCAGATACGAGAGGATCTGCCGGTGCGGCGGATAGTCGGCGAATTCGTCGGGCATCGGAAATCCCCCGAAGCCCGAGAGGGTTTTGCTGGAAATGAAATGAGCCGACTCGTACATCGGGCTGCCGGGGTTGTCGATGTCCCAGATGCCACCCGGGCCTGTGTGCCGCTCAAGATGCGTGTACGGCAGGTTCCGCTCCGTCAGGGCTCTGGCGACCGCGAGCCCGGCAGGTCCCGCTCCGATCACGCAGGTGTCGTACTGGATTTTTCCCATGAGGGGATCCCTTTTCTATCGGTTCGCAAGCCCATTCCTGAAGGACTGAAGAGTTGAAGGCCCGAAGGCCTGAAGGTCGTGGGGTTGAGGGGTTGAGGGGTTGAAGGAAACTTATTCATCTGCAGTTCAGCGGGAAATGGTCCCTGCGGTCAGAGAGGGGGCCTGGGCGGCCATGCGAAAGACCGGGCGGTCGCCAGGAGCGCGAGGACGAGTGCGGCCGGTATCGCGTAGGCGAGGCGGAAGTGGCCCGTGGAGCCGAGGATCCCGCTGGCGGCCCCGCCCGCGAGCACGCCCGTGTAGTTGAAGACGTTCATTCGGGCCAGGACCGCCTCGGTCGCCCCCGGTCGCAGGCGTCCGGCGGAGGCGAGGCACAGGGGCACGAGTGCGGAGACCCCGAGCCCGGTGCACGCGGCGGCCAGGACGGCGTACGGCCAGGCGGGGGCGGCCGCCAGTCCGGCCAGGGCGGCGGCGGTGAGCACGGTGGCGGCACGGATCACCGCCACCGGGCCCAGGGTGCGTACGAGACGGTCGGCGCAGGTCCGCCCCGTGACGGTGCCCACCTGGTAGGCCGCATAGGCCAGGGGTGCGAGGGACAGGGCGGTGTCCAGGGTCTGGTGGAGGTACAGGGTCGACCACGACGAGACCGTGGAGTCGATGACATAGGCGACCAGGAGGACCAGGCCGAACGGGGCGAGTGTGACCCACAGTTCGCGGCCGAGCGCGACGGACTCTCCCCGGGGCTCCTCATGGGCGGACGGGGCGAGGGGTGAGTGGGTGGGAAGCTCGTGCGCGCGGACGGTCAGGGCGAGGGCCGCGACGAGGCCTGCCTGTGCGGTCAGGGTGTGCTCGGCGGGCCAGCCGAGGTGAGCGGTGCCCGCGGTCAGCAGCGCGGCCGCGATTCCGGCCGCGCTCCAGGCGGCGTAGAAGGAGGCGAAGATGCTCCGGCCGTAGTGGCGTTCGACGACCGCGGCCCTCGTGTTCGCCGACACGTCGATGCAGCCCAGGGCCATGCCGAACAGTGCGTAGGACACGGCGGCCACGGCCTGGCTGGGAGCCCAGCCGATCAGCAGCAGGGCCGCGGCGGTCGCCAGGACGGCGGCGCGCATCGCGGCGACCAGCCCGACCCGCCGGATCACGGCCAGTCCGGCGAAGCTGCCGACGCCCGCGCTGAGCGCGACGGTCACGACGAGCACGGTCATCGTCAGCGGGGAGAGCGCGAGACGCTCCTTGACGGCGGGCACCGTGGTGGACACCGCGGCCACCGCCGCTCCCTGGGCGGCGAACACCGTCGCCACGGCCCCTCGGGCCGCCGCATGAGGGCTGCGGCGCACGGATCGTCGCCGGGCCGGGGTCTGAACGGGTGCGGTCATGGTGAGCCTTCGTTCGTTGCGCCGGCGCGAGAGCGCACATCGGGCGGGTTCCGCAAAAGGTAGGGATGGCGAAAAGCCCGTGTGCAGCGCGCCGGAGGCCGAAAAGGGGGCCCCGGCGGCCACCCCCGCGACAGGCGGGGCCCGGCTGCTTACAGTGAGGCGAGAAACGCCCTGGTGAGAGGGGACGCGATGCCCGATGCTCCCGCCCCGGTCACCTCTCCGGGAACGAACCGCAGCACCTCGGCGACCATCGCGCCGAACATCCTGCGCTACCTCGGACGGGTCGCCGGCGAGTCCGGCGTCGACCTGCAGCCGCTGCTGACCCGCGTGGGGCTGGACCCGGCGGTGATGGGCTCCGCCGCGCTGCGGGTCTCCTACCGGCAGGGCAGCGACGTCATCCGCCAGGCGGTGCGCCTGACCGGCGACGAGCATCTGGGGCTGCGGGTGGGCGCGGCGCAGCACCTCACCGCGTGGGGGCTGATCGGCCTGGCCATGATGGCCGCCGACACTCTTCAGGACGCCATCGAGACCGGGGTCCGCTTTCAGAACCTGTCCGGGGCGATGACGGTGTGGTCGGCCCGTTGGGAGGACGCCGGCTATGTGCTGCGCGCCGATCTGCCGGACCCCGCGCTGGATCCGACGGTCGCCGTCTTCCTCACCGAGGAGGCGTACTCCAGCGTCGTCACCCTCACCCGGCTGAGCATCGGCGCCGCGTTCGCCCCGCAGACGGTCGAGTTCGCCTTTCCCGCCCCGCGCGACACCCGCCCGTTCGACGACCTGTTCCGCTGCCCCCTGCGCTTCGACGCCGCCGGCAACCGCATGGTGTTCCCGGCCCGGTGGGCCCGTGCGGCCATGCCGGGCCGGGACCCCATCACCTACGCCTCAGTGCTGGAGGTACTGGAGAAGGAGACGGCCTCACGGCGCGACCAGCAGGACCTGCTGGAGGTGCTGGAGATCTCCATCGCGCAGAGCCTTCCGGCCGTCCCCTCCTTCACCGAACAGGCCCGCAGACACGCGTCCAGCGAACGCACCCTGCGCCGCCGCCTGGCCGACTGCGGCACCACGTACGAGGCGATCGTCGACGGAGTCCGTCGCGAGCAGGTCGAACAGCTCCTGCGCCGCCCGGAACTGACGCTCCGTGACATCACCCGCCAGGCGGGCTTCGCCGACGTGAGCGCGCTGCGACGTGCGGTACGCCGATGGCACGACCTGACCCCGCTCGAACTGCGCGCCGGACTGCTGCAGCGGGAGACGCCGCCCGACGGACCGCACGGCGCCGGTCCCTACCGCCGACCTGATCCGAACAACAGGGCCTAGCGCTGCCGCTCGCAGACGAAACTGTGGCTGCCCGGCCCGAGGTCCGACACGGTGACCAGCCCCTCGGTCACCTGCACGCCCCGCGTCGACGCCCGGCGCCCGTCCCACAGTGTCCGGCGGTCGGTGCGCACGCTCTGCCGGTGGGCATCGCCGGGGAAGGAGATCGAGCCCCGCGTGTGTGCCGGTGCGTGGACGGTGAGGCGGAAGGCCTGATCGCTGTTGTTCCATTCGACGCGCAACGGTCCCTGTGGCGTGGGCAGTTGGCCTGTCGCCCAGTCGACGTCGCCGGGCTGCGGGCGTATCTCCCAGGTGGCGTAACCCGGCGAGGTCGGGCGGGCTCCCAGCAGGTGGTGGGTCAGGGCCGGCAGGACGCCCGTGGACCAGCCGTGGGCCATGCTCGTGTAGGCGCCCTCGTACAGGGAGCCGCCCGGGCCGATGCCTTCCCAGTGGGTGATGCCGGGGTCGTTCCTGTCCATCCAGCCGTAGGTGCGCCGGATCTGGTCGAGCGCGGACGCGGCCCGGCCGGTCAGGAAGCGCGCCTCGATCTCGGGGTAGGAGGTGAAGGCGTAGACGCGCTGGGAGGCCTGGTCGAAGAGGGTGTCGTTGTCCATGAAGGCGTTGCCGTACGGCCGCCGCGTCGTGGCGTCGAGGTGGGCCAGTGCCGATGCGGCGCGGTCGGCGTCGGCGATGCCGGTGACGACGGCGAGCGCGTTGCCGTCCTGCGCATGGCGCGCCGGGCCGGTCGCGGAGTCCAGATAAGCCCCCGCTTCCGCATCCCACATCACCGCGTTGACGGCCTGGGCGACCTTGTCCGCTCTGGCACTCCAGCGCTCGGCATCGACCCCGCAGCCCAGCAGACGAGCCAGCTGAGCCCCGGCCCGCAGGGCCTGCACGTACAGGGCGTTGTAGTAGGTGACCTGGCCGGTGCGCCCCAGGAAGGCGTAGTCGCCGTATCCGCCGGTGCCGTTGAGCCCTTTGCTCAGCAGGCCCGCGTCGTCCGTGACGCCGGGGTACCAGGTGTCCAGGACCTTGACCAGGTTCGGGTGGTGCTGGGCGGCGTAGGAGCTGTCGCCGGTGTAGAGGACGTAGTCCCAGCCGCAGGTGACCCAGTACAGCGGATAGTCGAAGAGGGGCAGGCTGTAGTCCGAGATGGAGGCGGGCGGGATCCAGCCGTCGTCGCGCTGGTGTGCGGCGAGGTCGGCCAGCACGTTGCGAACCGCCTCGGCGGTGTCGTCGTGGGTCAGGTACAGGGTGCGCGCGGAGACCGCGAGGTCGCCGACGTAGGGGTCGCGGTCGCGTTTGGCGCCGTCGTGCAGGACCAGTTTGCCCTCCAGGGTGGCGCTCCAGGCGCCGCGCGGGTCGACGTCGTCCTGGCGGAAGGTGTCGGTGACCAGTTCGTTGGTGTACGACGCCCCGTACCAGTAGCGGTTCAAGTCGTCGTCGGAGCACAGGAACCAGCCGCGGTAGGTGCCGGGCGTGCCCAGGTAGCCGGTGAACTGCAGGGACACCGAGTCGATGTCGACCTCGCCCCACGGCTGCGCGGCGGGCGCGTCCGCGGGCAGGGCGTCGAGGGCGATCCTGAGGTAGCGGAAGCCGTGCAGCCCGTCCGCGAAGACCTTGTCAGCGGACTGGAAGCCCTTGTGGTCGGTCCAGCCGGCGCCGCCTGCCGGGACGGCGAACTGGTCCGTGCCCTGTCCGGCGCCGCCCGCCTGGTCGGAGCGGGTGAAGTCCGAGCGGTCGGTGAGGAACTGTCGGGTCTCGGAGAACGCCAGCCGCACGCCCGGGGAGTTCTCGGAGGCCGAGGTGAACCTGATCCGTGGATACCCGACCACGACCTTGCCGAAGTCCACGGTGACGCTCGGCACGGCGATCGGCTCGACGGGAGCGGGCCAGACCTCGTTGATACGGGTGAAGGCTCCGCGCGGGGTGTCCTGCACGGCCGTGACGGTGATGCGGACGCGGTCGGCCGTGACCGGCGAGGCGAAGGGCACGGCCTTCTGGATGACATCGTTGTCCACGATCGTGGCGGCGGTCTGCCACGCACCATCGCGCCCCACCTCGACGGTGAACGCGGTGGGCACGCCGTCGCTGTTGGAGACGAGTGTGATGCCGGGAAGCCGGACGGCCTGCGGCAGGAGGATGGTGAGGGTGTCGGGGAACGCGCCGATCGTGTCGTCGTTCCAGAACGTGTCCGGGTTGCCGTCGATGGCGTTGGCGGCGTCGTAGGTGCGGGGCTGACCGTCATTGCCGTTGTTGCCGGCGTGGGTCGAGGAGGCCTCGGCCGTGGTGCCGTCGGGCCAGTGGGGTGCGGCCGCGGGGCGGGGGCGCCGCAGGACGGTGGTGGCCCCTCCGGGCTGGAGCAGCGCCTCGGCGTTGTCGACGTCGCCGCTGGTCGTGACGGTCCGGACGGGCCGGACGGTGCGCGAGGACGGCGCCTGGACGTAGCGCTGCCAGCCCTTGGCGCGGCGGGCCGTCTCGTCGGCGGCAGGGGCGGCTCCCCCCTCGGCGGGGAGCGCCGCCGCCGAGGGGAGCCCGGCGGAGGCGAGGGCCGCCGTCAGCCCGATCGCGCCGGCTCCGGCCATCACGGTGCGTCTGGGGATGTCGTTCTCCGGTGTGCCGTTCGACGTCACTGCGCCTCCCTGAGCAGACGGGATTGAATCGTTTCAGACGATGGTGGTGACGTGACGGTATCCCGGACACCGGGCGCCCGTACAGAGATGGGACAGGAGTCGGGCGGGCCCGGTGCGGACGGTCGGAGGCGTCAGGACAGGGCCGGGGACACCCTCACTCGGCGTCGGCGACGACCGAGCCGACCCGTTCGGCCAGGCCCGGATCGCGGCGGACCAGCAGGGTCGCGTAACCGACGGACAGCAGCAGGGCGGCCAGCGCCGCGACGGGGAACCAGTTGTACGGCGCGGGCTGGCCGGGCTTGGCCAGGTAGTACAGCGGGACCAGGATGGCGAGCGCGCCGAGGGCGGGCAGCACCAGGTGGCGGCCGGTGCGGAACTCCTGTGGCCGGTAGCGGCGGTAGTACAGCGGCAGCGCGATGTTGGAAGCGAGGTACACCAGCAGGATCAGGATGGCGCCCAGGCTGGAGGACTCGGTGAAGAAGACGACGGGGTTCATCGGGCCGCCGTCGGCGCCGAGCAGATGGCCCAGGCCCCAGCCGCCGATGATCAGCAGGGAGATGGCGGCGAAGGTGACGATCGCGTTGTTGGGCGTACGGCGGGTGGGGTGGACGTAGCCGAAGAACGACGGCAGCAGTCCCTCGCGTCCGGCGTTGAACACCAGGCGGGCCTGGGAGTTGATGCCGGCGATCAGCACGCCGAGGGTGGAGGTCAGACCGCCGAGGTAGGCGAGGAAGGCCAGTGCGCCCAGGGTGTGGTGGGCGACCTCGATGAAGGGGATGCGCGCCTCGCCGAGGCGGGCGACGTCGTAGTCGAAGCCGGTGACCGTGGCGTAGGAGAAGAGGATGTAGCTCACGGTCATGATGCCGATGGAGGAGAACACGGCGCGGCCGACGTTGCGCCGGGGATTCTCCGTCTCCTCGGCCAGGGCCGCGGAGTTCTCCCAGCCGATGAAGAGGTAGACCGCAAGGGGGAAGCCCGCCGCCAGGCCCCTGAGGCCGTGGTGGATGTGCCCGGGCAGGAAGGGCGCGGCGGAGAGGTTGCCGCGGTGTTCGACGAGCGCCGCGACCGAGACCACGACGAGCACCAGCATCTCGACGCCGAAGAAGTAGCCGGCCCACTTGGTGGAGACCACCACCCCGCGCAGCATCAGCACCACCGAAAGGCCGGTCAGCAGCAGTGTCCAGATGATCCAGGGCAGGTCGACGCCGGTGTAGTGGTGCAGGGTGATCTGCACGAAGCCGCCGGAGATCGCGATGACGGAGGCCATCGCGATGATGTAGCCGAGTACGGCCAGCAGGGCCGTGGTCACGGCGCTGACCGGTCCGAAGGTCTTGCCCACGAAGGTGATGAAGCTGCCCGCGGAGGGGTGCGCGCGGGAGAACTGGGCGAGCGTGTTGCCCAGCAGGGCGACCGCGACGCCCGCGGCCAGGATGGTCAGCGGGGACGCCACGCCGGCGGTGGTGGACAGGAAGGCGAAGCCGAAGAAGAAGCTCATGGCCGGACCGACGTTGGCCATGGTGGCGGCGGCGATGTCGGCCATGCCGAGCACGCCGCCGCGCAGCCGCTGGGGCGTGCCGCCGACGGCGCCCGGCGTCGGCGGCGGGCCGACGGCTTTGGGGTCGGGCATGGCGGCGGCTCCTTCTGATCCAGTGCGGAGGTGCGAGCGGTGCGCGGGGGGACGTCAGCCGGGATGGGTGTGCTGGTGTGCCTTCACTGCCTGTACGGCCGGGTCCAGCGCGCCGCGGCCGAGTTCGGCGAGCAGGTCGGCGTGGCAGCGGTTGCGTGCCCGTACGGCCGCGAGGTCCGGGGCGGGCTGGACCAGGCAGAGCCTGCCGAGGAGGTCGGCGGTCAGTTCCCGGACGCCTGCGCCGCCGAGTGCCTCGGCGAGGTCGAGGTGGAAGCGGGTCTCCAGCATCAGCAGATGTCCGGGGTCTTCGGTCAGGTCCATCTCGTCGACCAGCACCTGCAGGCCGTCGAATCGGCCGGCCGGGACCTCTCCCGCGGCGTGGGCCACGAGGCCGCACTCCAGGAGCAGGTGGAAGGCGCTCAGCGAGGCCGCCTCGCCCTCGTCGTGCAGCGCGGGGACGATCGTGTCCCAGCCCTGGGCGACGAAGGTGCCGCCGGTCCGGCCGCGCCGGCGGTCGAGCAGGCCGTCCTGGCACATGGCCTCCAGTGCGCGCCGCACGGTGATCTCCCCGATGCCCAGCTCCTCGGCCAGGACGCCCGCGTCGGGCAGCCGGTCTCCGGGCGAGACGGAGGTCAGGCGCACCTGCAGGGCGATCCGGGAGCGGACGAGTTCCGCGCCGGTCTGGCCGCGGCCGGGCAGCACTCGGGCGTCGTGCACACCGGCGACCGACGCCGGTGCCGGCTGGCCGTAGGGCCCGAACTTGCCCGCTGCATTCACCACGACGTCACCTTAACGGCCTGCTGAGCGGGGGTTACGGCGGGCGGCGGAGCAGGGTCCTGTGCGCGCTCGGATGCATGCTCGGAAAATAGAGCATGGTGAACAGTTAAACAAGACTGTTCTTTTGGATCGTACTGAACTAATTTCCCGGTCACCGTCCCCGCTCCCCTCATGGATGTGTGATGACCTCAACGCTCACCCAGAGTCCGCCCTCCGAGCCCGGCCTCAAGGCCGGCCTGAAGAACCGCCATCTGTCGATGATCGCCATCGGCGGTGTGATCGGCGCCGGCCTGTTCGTCGGCTCCGGCTCCGGCATCGCCGCCGCAGGCCCCGGCATCCTCATCTCCTACGCCCTCGTCGGTGTCCTCGTCGTCCTCGTGATGCGGATGCTGGGCGAGATGGCCGCGGCCAACCCGACCTCGGGCTCGTTCTCCGCGTACGCCGACCGTGCGCTGGGGCGCTGGGCCGGGTTCACCATCGGCTGGCTGTACTGGTTCTTCTGGGTCGTGGTGCTCGCGGTGGAGGCGACCGCGGGCGCGAAGATCCTGGCCGGCTGGATACCGGCGGTCCCGCAGTGGGGCTGGGCGCTGATCGTCATGGTCGTGCTGACCGCCTCGAACCTGGCCTCGGTCAGCTCCTACGGCGAGTTCGAGTTCTGGTTCGCCGGCATCAAGGTGGTCGCCATCGCCGCGTTCATCGTGGTGGGCGGTCTGGCGATCTTCGGTCTGCTGCCCGGCTCCGACCACCCGGCCTCCGGCTTCTCCAACCTGACCGCACACGGCGGCTTTCTGCCGCACGGGCCGGGAGCGATCCTCACCGGCGTGCTGATGGTGGTCTTCTCGTTCATGGGCAGCGAGATCGTCACGCTCGCGGCCGGCGAGTCCGCGGACCCGCAGGGCGCGGTCACCAAGGCCACCAACAGCGTGATCTGGCGGATCGCGGTGTTCTACCTGGGCTCGATCCTGATCGTGGTGTCGCTGCTGCGCTGGGACGACCCGGCCATCCTCAAGGACGGCTCCTACGTCGCCGCGCTGAGCTCCATCGGCATCCCGCACGCGAGCCAGATCATGAACGCCATCGTGCTGACGTCCGTGCTGTCCTGTCTCAACTCGGGCCTGTACACGGCCTCGCGCATGGCGTTCTCACTGGCCCGGCGCAGTGACGCCCCCGCCTCCTTCGGCCGCACCACCGGGCGCGGTGTGCCGCAGGCGGCCATCCTGGCCTCGGTGGTCTTCGGCTTCGTGGCGGTCGCCTTCAACTACCTGTGGCCGGACACCGTCTTCCAGTTCCTGCTCAACTCCTCCGGTGCGATCGCCCTGTTCGTATGGCTGGTGATCTGCTTCTCGCAGCTGCGGATGCGCAGGATCATCGAACGGGAGACGCCGGAGAAGCTCGTCGTCAGGATGTGGCTCTACCCCTACCTGACCTGGGCCACCATCGCCCTGATCACCTTCGTCCTGGGCTACATGCTCACCGACACGGCCGACGGCGGCGGACGCGACCAGGTGGTCCTGTCCACCCTGGTGGCCCTCGGCGTGGTGGTCTTCGCGCTGGCCCGCGAGCGGGTGGGCCGGAAGAAGGACGCGCTGGCCCCGTAGGACGGACCTGCTGGTCCCGTAGGCCGACGGAACC
Organism: Streptomyces sp. NPDC001351; assembly: GCF_042896045.1. Classification (NCBI taxonomy): domain Bacteria; kingdom Bacillati; phylum Actinomycetota; class Actinomycetes; order Kitasatosporales; family Streptomycetaceae; genus Streptomyces; species Streptomyces sp. NPDC001351. Next base: position 361,898 of record NZ_JBIAWS010000003.1, read on the forward strand.
CCGAGGGGCGGTGGCACCGCCCCTCGGGGTCGACGCGTCTCCTACGCCACCGCCTCCCCTGCGGCGGCGATCCCGGTCTCCTGCGCCGCCCGCTCCTCGAACTGCGTCCGGTACAGCTCCGCGTACCGCCCGCCGGCCACCAGCAGCTCCTCGTGCGTCCCCCGTTCCACGATCAGCCCGCCCTCGATCACCAGGATCACGTCCGCCGCCCGCACGGTGGACAGCCGGTGGGCGATCACGACCGCGGTACGGCCCTCCAGCGCCTCGGCCAGTGCCTCCTGGACCGCGGCCTCGGAGGTGTTGTCGAGGTGGGCGGTGGCCTCGTCGAGGATGACCACGCGCTGGCGGGCCAGCAGCAGCCGGGCGATGGTCATGCGCTGGCGTTCACCGCCGGAGAGACGGTAGCCGCGCTCGCCGACGACCGTGTCGAGACCGTCGGGCAGGGACCGTACGAGATCGTCGAGGCGGGAGCGGCGCAGGGCGTCCCACAGTTCGGCCTCGGTGGCGGTGGGGGCGGCCAGCAGGAGATTGGCGCGGACCGTGTCGTGGAAGAGGTGGCCGTCCTGGGTGACCATGCCGAGGGTGGCGCGCAGGGAGGCCGCGGTCAGGTCGCGGACATCGCTGCCGCCGACGCGTACGGCGCCCCCGTCGACGTCGTACAGCCGCGGAAGCAGTGCGGCGATCGTCGACTTGCCCGCACCGGACGATCCGACGAGCGCGACGGTCTGGCCCGGTTCGGCGCGGAAGGAGATGCCGTGCAGGACCTCGGCGCCGCCCCGGGTGTCCAGGCTCGCCACCTCCTCCAGGGAGGCCAGGGAGACCTTGTCGGCGGACGGGTAGGCGAAGCGGACGTCGTCGAACTCGACGGAGACCGGACCGTCGGGCACGGTGTGCGCGTCCGGTTTCTCCTCGATCAGGGGCCTCAGGTCGAGCACCTCGAAAACGCGCTCGAAGCTGACCAGCGCGCTCATCACCTCGACGCGCGCCCCGGCGAGCGCGGTCAGCGGCGCGTACATACGGGTCAGCAGCAGCGCCAGCGACACGACCGCGCCCGGCTCCAGGCTGCCGCGCAGCGCGAACCAGCCGCCGAGACCGTAGACCAGGGCGAGGGCCAGGGAGGAGACCAGGGTCAGGGCGGTGATGAACACCGACTGGGCGGTCGCGGTGCGCACGCCGATCTCCGCGACCCGGCGGGCGCGGGCCGCGAACTCCACCGACTCCTCCTCCGGCCGCCCGAAGAGCTTGACGAGCGTGGCGCCCGGGGCGGAGAACCGCTCGGTCATCCGCGTGCCCATCGCCGCGTTGAGCGTCGCCGCCTCCCGCTGCATCCGGGCCATACGGCTGCCCATGCGGCGGGCGGGAATCACGAACACCGGCAGCAGCACCAGCGCGAGCAGGGTGATCTGCCAGGACAGCGTCAGCATGACGGCGAGGGTGAGCAGCAGCGTGACCAGGTTGCTGACCACTCCCGACAGTGTGTTGCTGAACGCGCGCTGCGCGCCGATCACGTCGTTGTTGAGTCGGGAGACCAGCGCTCCCGTACGTGTGCGTGTGAAGAACGCGACCGGCATCCGCTGCACATGATCGAACACAGCCGTGCGCAGATCGAGGATGAGTCCCTCTCCGAGCGTCGCCGAAAGCCTCCTGCCGAGGATGCCGAGGGCCGCCTCCGCGACCGCGATGAGCGCGATGAGCAGGGCCAGGCGTACGACCGTGCCCTCGTCGCGGCCCGACACGATCGCGTTCACGACACGCCCGGCCAGCACGGGCGTTGCGACGGCGAGCAGCGCGGTCACCACCCCGAGCACCACGAACTGCGCCATGCGGGCACGGTGCGGGCGGGCGAAGGCGGCGATACGGCGCAGCGTGGCGCGCGCCAGAGGGCGCCGCTCCTGCTCGGCATTCATGACACTGTGCAACTGCATCCAGGCGGTGGTCTCCATGCTCATGAGGGAGACCGTAGAACCTCAAGCAACATTGAGGTCAATGTTTTCCTGACGTCCCCCACGAAGGACCCCATGTCCGTACGCAAGCCGCTGTCCCCGCTTCAGCCGCTGTCCCCGCTTCCGCAACCCGCCGTTGGCACGGCCTGGAAACCCTCCCCGGATGTGACTGCGGTACACCTTCCCCAAGGGCCACTCCCCCAAGGACGATTCCCCCGACGCGTCCCGGCCCGCGTGCTCCGGCAGATCCTGTGCCTGCTGCCGCTGCTGCTCGTGTCCGTCGTGGCCGTGCAGCACCGCTCCGTGCTCGTCGAGGGCTTCGGTCATCTGCGGGCCGCCGAGTGGCCCTGGCTGCTGGCGGCAGCCGGCGCCACCTGTCTGACCTGGGTGGCGGCCGCCGTCACCCGGCAGGGCGCGGTCGTCGACCGGCTGCCCAAGCGGCGCCTGCTCGCCACCCAGTTCGCGGCGGGCTCGGCCAACCACCTGCTGCCGACGGGCCTCGGCGCGGGCGCGGTCAACCTGCGGTTCATGACCGTCTGCGGGATTCCGCTCGCCCGCTCCTCGGCCGCGCTCGCCCTGTATCTGCTGGCGGAGTCGGTCACCCGGCTGGGCCTCTTGATCGGGCTGCTGCTCGTCTTCCCCGATGCGCTGCGGTTCGACCATCTGCTGCCCGAACGCTCCGTGGGTCCGCTGCTGCTCACGGTCTGCGCGGTCGCGGTCCTGGCCGTGGGGCTCCTGCTGCTCGTCCGCCGGGTGCGGACGGCCGCGCTGTCCTTCCTGCGCACGGCGCTGTGCGAACTGCGCTCGGTGCACACCCGCCCGTCCCGCGCGCTCGCGCTGTGGGGCGGCTCGCTCGCCTTCCCCGCGCTGCAGGCGGCCGGGCTGGTCCTGGTCGGTCTTTCGCTGGGGCTGCCGGTGCCGCCCGTGCACATGGCGGTCGCCTATCTGGCGGCGACGGTCGCGGTCGCGCTGGTGCCGACGCCGGGCGGGCTCGGCTCGGTGGAGGCGGCGCTGGTCGTGGCGCTGGTGGCCGCGGGCGGCCCCGCGGCCGTCGCGACCGCGGTCGTGCTCGCCTACCGGATCATCACGGTGTGGCTGCCGCTGCTGCCGGGCGCGCTGACGCTGGGCGCGCTGGTACGGCTGAAGGTGATCTGAGCAGGTCCTCGGCCCCTCACCAGGGAATCGGCTTCCCGTCCCGGAAGAAGCCCCCGGTCGGCCCGTTGTCGGGCAGCGTCGCCGCCCACACGATCCCGGCGGCACCTTCGGCGACGGGACGTCCGCCATGGCCACCCATGTCGGTGGCGACCCAGCCGGGGCAGATCGCGTTGACCAGGATGCGATGCCGGCGCAACTCACCGGCCAGCAGGCAGGTCAGGGCGTTGAGCGCGGCCTTGGAGACGCTGTAGGCAGGGGTGCCACCGCTCATCGACTGCAGCGAACCGCCCTCGCTGCTCACCATCACCACCCGCGGGTGCGGGCTGCGCTGCAGCAGCGGCAGCAGCGCCTGGGTGACCCGCCAGGCCCCGAACAGATTGGTGTCCAGGGCCCGTTGGACCTCATCGAGATCGGCCGACCGGGCCTGCGCCCAGGTGTCGTACAGGATCGCCGCGTTGTTGACGACCACGTCCACGCGCCCCAGGTCGTCACCCACCCGGTCGGCCATGGCCGCCACGCTCGCGGCGTCGGAGACATCGAGCTGCACCGCACTCACCCGCTCCCCGCCCGGATCGATGCGCGCGGCGGCGGCGCGTCCCTTGGCGAGGTCGCGCGAGCCGAGCACCACGTGGTGGCCGCGGGCGGCGAGCTGCCGTACGACCTCGTGTCCGATACCGCGGTTGGCGCCGGTCACGACGGCGACCGGTGGCGCGCCCGCATGTGCAGCTGCCATCAGCAACACTCCCTCTGTACGGTGATCCAGCCTCGCACAGCCGTTGCACGATCGCCCCGCCGGTGGCCGCCCGCACCGGCACTGTCGGAGAAAGAGGCCCAGCATGCCGGTCCGTACCGAACGCCAGGGACACGTCACCACCGTCGTGCTCTCCCGCCCCGAGGTCCGCAACGCGGTGGACGGTCCGACGGCCGCCGAACTCGTCGCCGCCTTCCGGGAGTTCGAGGCCGACGACGAGGCGCGGGTGGCGGTGCTGTGGGGCGAGGGCGGCACGTTCTGCGCGGGCGCCGACCTCAAGGCGCTCGGCACCGACCGCGGCAACCGGGTCGCGGAGGACGGCGACGGCCCGATGGGGCCGACGCGGCTCAGGCTGTCGAAGCCGGTGATCGCCGCGGTCGCGGGGCACGCCGTGGCCGGCGGGCTCGAGCTGGCACTCTGGTGCGATCTGCGGGTCGCCGAGGAGGACGCCGTCTTCGGCGTGTTCTGCCGCCGCTGGGGCGTCCCGCTGATCGACGGCGGCACGGTACGGCTGCCCCGGCTGATCGGGCAGAGCCGCGCACTGGACATGATCCTCACCGGGCGGGCGGTACCGGCAGGCGAGGCCTACGAGATCGGCCTCGCCAACCGCCTCGTCCCCACCGGCACGGCACGCACCGCGGCGGAGACCCTGGCCGCCGGGATCGCCCGCTTCCCGCAGGCCTGTCTGCGGGGCGACCGGGCGTCGGTGCTGGAGCAGGACGGGCTGGACGAGTCGACGGCGATGCGGGCCGAACTCCGGTACGGGACAGGGGTGTTGGCGGAGGGCCTGGAGGGGGTGGCCCGGTTCGCGGCCGGGGCCGGGCGGGGCGGGTCGTTCACGGACGTGTGACGGTGACCTCGAGCGTCCCGTCCCTGGTGCAGGGCGCCGTCCGAAACCGCACCGTCCGACCGGCCACCAGGTACGAACTCCTGTGCGGAATAGGGCAGGATGAGCGGCTGCACATCCCGAACTTGGAGGTAGCCGGTGAACCGAGCGCTCACCGTGGACGACCTGGTCATCGCCTCAGTCGCGCTGGCGGCGGGCCTGTTGGCCGCATTCCTGCTGCGCATGCTGCTGCGCTGGCTGGGCAAGCACGCCGACCGCACCCGCTGGAGCGGCGACGACGTCATCGTCGACGCGCTGCGCACGGTGGTGCCGTGGGCTGCGATCGTGGGCGGCGCGGCCTCCGCGGGGGCGGCGCTGCCGCTGACCAGGACGGTCCAGAACCACGTCAACCAGGTGCTGACGGTGGTGCTCATCTTCGTCGTCACGGTGACGGCGGCCCGGGTGATCGCCGGTCTGGTGCGGGCGGTCACCACGTCCCGCTCCGGGGTCGCCCGGTCGGCCACGATCTTCGTGAACATCACCCGGGTGCTGGTCCTGGCGATCGGTTTCCTGGTGGTGCTGCAGACGCTGGGCATCTCGATCGCTCCGATGCTCACCGCGCTGGGCGTGGGCGGTCTGGCCGTCGCGCTGGCGCTGCAGGACACCCTCGCCAACCTCTTCGCGGGCATCCACATCCTGGCCTCGAAGACCGTGCAGCCCGGCGACTACATCCGGCTGAGCAGCGGCGAGGAGGGCTATGTCGAGGACATCAACTGGCGTCAGACGACCGTGCGCGCTCTCTCCAACAACCTGGTCGTCATCCCCAACGGGGAGCTGGCGAAGGCCAACATGACCAACTTCATGCGCCCCGAGCAGAAGTTGACGATCCTCGTCCAGGTCGGTGTCGCCTACGACAGCGATCTGGAGCACGTCGAGCGTGTGACCATGGACGTCATCGCCGAGGTGATGACCGGGGTCGAGGGAGCGGTCCCGGACCACGAGCCGGCGATCCGCTTCCACACCTTCGGCGACTCCCGGATCGGCTTCACCGTCATCCTGGGCGTGGGCGAGTTCAGCGACCAGTTCCGGATCAAGCACGAGTTCATCAAGGCGCTGCACAAGCGCTACCGCGAGGAGGGCATCCGTATCCCGGCCCCCGCGCGGACGGTGGCGCTGCAGCAGGGGTCCGTGACCATCCCGCAGCAGCGCGGCCCGCAGGGGACGGTCGTCGAGGCGGGCGACGTGTCCGCCGCCCGCCTCGACTGAGAACCTCAAGGGTCGACGAGGTCAGAGCGTCGCGGAGTTCTCGTGCCAGTGCCCGCCCCGGCGGCTGTGCGGGGAGGCGAGCGCGGAGCTCACCGGCTTGACCGTCCAGTCCGGGTGGCCGGGCATCCGCGGCGTCTTCGTACCGTAGAGCCAGTCCTTGAGGAATCCGGACAGATCCTGCCCCGAGACCTCCGAGGCGACGGCGATGTAGTCGTCCGTCGTCACCGAGGAGCCCCGGTACCGGTCCAGGAAGCACCGCTCGATGGCGTGGAAGACGTCCTCGCCGACGACCTGGCGCAGCGCGTAGAGGACCAGGACGCCGCCGGTGTAGCGCTGGCTGTCGAAGAGGTTCACCGCGTTCGGGGCCGCGACCGGCCCCGAGTCGTGGCGCCACTGGTCGCCGACGCCGTAGGTGTACTTCATGCGGTCCTCGAACGTGCTGTAGCCGAGCGAGTCCGTCCAGCCGCGCTCGTAGCGGTACAACAGGCCGTAGTAGTCGGCGTGGCCCTCGTTCAGCCACAGGTCGGCCCAGTTGGCGGGGCTGACGAGGTTGCCGAACCAGGAGTGGACCAGCTCGTGCATCATGTGCGAGCCGATCTTCTTCTCCTCCTGGAGCAGGAAGTTCGGCTTGTACAGGGTGAGGGTCTGCGTCTCCAGGCCGGTGAAGTCGAAGGCGTTCGGGTTGTCGGAGTTGCAGGGCAGCAGCCCGTACGTCTCGAAGGGGAACGCCCCGAGCCGCTGCTCCAGCCAGTCGACCAGCCCGGGGGTGAGCGCCAGCGCCGGTTCCAGGGCGGCGGCCCGGGCGGTGGGCACGACGTCCCGCAGCGGCAGCCCGTGCGGGCCCTGCCGGTCCTTGACGACGTAGTCGCCGACGGTGATCTGGACCAGTTCGGTGGCCATCTGCTCACTGGAGCGGTACGAGTACGCGGTGCGGCCGTCGGCGAGGGTCTCGGTGCCGGTGAGCAGACCGTTCGCGACACCCCGCAGACCGGCCGGGACGGTGACGCGGAAGGTGAAGTCCGCCTTGTCCGACGGGTGGTCGTTGCACGGGAAGACGGTGTGCGCCGAGTTCGGCTGCGGGCAGATCGCGAAGCCGTCCGGGGTGACGACCCAGGCGGTGTGCGCGAGGGTGCGGCTCGGGTCCGCGCCGTACTCGACGCACACCGTCGTCCGGGCCCCGGCGGGCAGCGGGCGGTCGGGCGTGATCCGCAGCTTCTCGTCCGCCTGCTCGAAGGCGGCGGTGCGGCCGCCGACGCGGACGGAGCGTATGTCCAGGCCGAGGGCGTCCAGGGAGAAGCGGCTGAGCGCCTGGGTGGTGCTGATCCTCAGGACGGCGGTGGCGTCGACGAGCTTGGTCGTCGGGTCGTAGGAGAAGTCGAGGTGATAGGCCAAGGCGCGGTAGCCGTCGTTGCCGAGGGCCGGGAAGACGGAGTCGCCGAGGGTCTCGGGGCCCGGCGTGCCGTCGTCCTTCGGCGTGCGCCTGCCGTTCGGTGCGGCGGACGCCGTACCCCCCACGGTCAGTGCCGCGGCCGTGCCGATCAGGGCGGCCGCGGGGGCCGTCACTCTGCTGCGATATCTCATGGTCAGCTTTCGCTCTGGCGGCCGGGAGGTCAGCTCCGGCCGTCGACGAACAGATGCACGATCTCCTTCCAGGACCCAAGATCGGCCGCTTTGGTTGCACGGCGGGAGCGCAGATCGGTTCCGGAGTGTGGGACGTGTGGCCGGACCCCTGTCGAGCCGACCTCGATCAGGAGATATCTTGATGTCGAGCAATGTTGCAGACGTGGAGCGGAGCACCCGGTGACTGACTCGACCATCTTCTATACGCACACTGACGAGGCCCCGGCCCTGGCGACGTATTCCTTCCTGCCGGTGGTCCAGGCGTACGCCTCGCAGGCGGGTGTCGCTGTGGAGACCCGTGACATCTCGCTGGCCGGGCGCATCATCGCCCTGTTCCCGGAGTACCTGACCGAGGACCAGCGGATCCCGGACGCCCTCCACGAGCTGGGCGAGCTGGCCAAGACGCCCGAGGCCAACATCATCAAGCTGCCGAACATCTCGGCCTCGATCCCGCAGCTGAAGGCCGCGATCGCCGAGCTGCAGGGCCAGGGCTACGCGCTGCCGAACTACCCGGACGACCCCAAGACCGACGAGGAGCGGGAGATCCAGGCCCGCTACGACAAGGTCAAGGGCTCCGCCGTGAACCCGGTGCTGCGTGAGGGCAACTCCGACCGCCGCGCCCCCGCCTCGGTCAAGAACTACGCCAAGACCCACCCGCACCGCATGGGCGCCTGGACCCCCGAGTCCAAGACCAACGTCGCGACCATGGGCGAGAACGACTTCCGCTCCACCGAGAAGTCCACGGTGATCTCCGAGGCCGGCACGCTGCGCATCGAACTGCTCGGCGAGGACGGCACCACCACGGTGCTGCGCGAGTCCGTACCGGTGCTCGCGGGCGAGGTCGTCGACGCCTCCGTGATGCGCGCCGCCGCGCTCAACGAGTTCCTGGCCGCGCAGGTCGCCCGCGCCAAGGCCGAGGGCGTGCTGTTCTCCGTGCACCTCAAGGCCACGATGATGAAGGTCTCCGACCCGATCGTCTTCGGTCACGTGGTGCGCGCCTTCTTCCCGAAGACCTTCGCCAAGTACGGCGAGACCCTCGCCGCGGCCGGCCTGTCCCCGAACGACGGTCTGGGCGGCATCTACAAGGGTCTGGAGGGCCTGCCGGAGGGCGCCGAGATCAAGGCCTCCTTCGACGCCGAGCTCGCCGAGGGCCCGGCCCTCGCGATGGTCGACTCCGACAAGGGCATCACCAACCTGCACGTGCCGTCCGACGTCATCGTCGACGCCTCGATGCCGGCCATGATCCGCACCTCCGGCCACATGTGGGGCCCGGACGGCCAGGAGGCCGACACCCTCGCGGTGCTGCCGGACTCCTCCTACTCCGGCGTCTACCAGGCCGTCATCGACGACTGCCGCGCCAACGGCGCCTACGACCCCGCCACCATGGGCTCGGTGCCGAACGTCGGTCTGATGGCGCAGAAGGCCGAGGAGTACGGCTCCCACGACAAGACCTTCGAGATCAAGAAGGCCGGCACGGTCCGTCTGGTCGACCAGGCCGGCCATGTCGTCCTGGAGCAGCCGGTCGCGGTCGGCGACATCTTCCGCGCCTGCCAGACCAAGGACGCGCCGATCCGCGACTGGGTGAAGCTGGCCGTCACCCGCGCCCGCGCCACCGGCGACCCGGCGGTGTTCTGGCTGGACGAGACCCGCGGCCACGACGCCGTGATCATCGAGAAGGTCAAGCAGTACCTGCCGGAGCACGACACCGAGGGCCTGGACATCCGGATCCTCGCCCCGGTCGAGGCGACCAAGCTGTCCATCGAGCGCATCCGCCGCGGTGAGAACACCATCTCGGTGACCGGCAACGTGCTGCGCGACTACCTCACCGACCTCTTCCCCATCCTGGAGCTGGGCACCAGCGCCAAGATGCTGTCGGTCGTCCCGCTGATGGCGGGCGGCGGCCTGTTCGAGACGGGCGCCGGCGGCTCCGCGCCGAAGCACGTCCAGCAGCTGGTCAAGGAGAACTACCTGCGCTGGGACTCGCTGGGCGAGTTCTTCGCGCTGGTGCCGTCCCTTGAGCAGTACGCCACGGCCACCGGCAACACCCGCGCCAAGGTCCTGGCCGACACCCTCGACCGCGCCACGGCGACCTTCCTCAACGAGGACAAGTCCCCGACCCGTCGCGTCGGCGGCATCGACAACCGCGGCAGCCACTTCTACCTGTCCCTGTACTGGGCGCAGGAGCTGGCCGCGCAGACCGAGGACGCGGACCTGGCGAAGGCCTTCGCCCCGCTCGCCGAGACGCTCACCGCCAATGAGCAGAAGATCGTCGACGAGCTGCTCGCCGTCCAGGGCAAGCCTGCCGACATCGGCGGCTACTACCAGCCCGACCCGGCCAAGGCCGCCGCGGTCATGCGCCCCTCGGCCACCTGGAACGAGGCGCTGGCGTCCCTGAGCTGACGCACCGGGCCTCGACGGCCCGTTCCTGACTCCGCCCCGGCCGGCACACTGCCCGGCCGGGGCGGAGCCGTGTCACGAACGGCCTGCCACGGGAGGTGACCGCCGTCCCGCGTTCGACGGGGACGCCCTGCACGTCACCGACGGGGGAACACCCAGTCCGACGTCGAGCGGTTCTTCGCCGGCCGTGCCGGCACCCGCCGTCAAGGAGGCCGGCATCACCGGCGGGCCGGAGTCCGCGTTCTCACCGCTGCACCGGCGTTTCGTGGCGTCGGGAGTCAGCGGCGCCGGCTGACGACAGGCCGGTCGGCTCCTCACCGGTCGAGCAGTGACTCGTTCAGGGCAGTACGAGCTCCAGCTCGAGCCAGCGGGCCAGGTCCTCGATCTCCCGGCCTATCTCCGCCGCCATGGCCGGGGTGAACGGGACGTCCTCATGGACGGCGCCGACCCGCAGCACTCCGGCCCTGCGGTCCGCGGTGGCATCGAGTTTCCCGACCAGCCGGTCCCCGTACAGGACCGGCAGCGCGAAGTAGCCCCAGCGGCGCTTGGCGGCGGGCTTGTACATCTCCAGCTGGTATTCGTACTCGAACAGCTCGGCGGTGCGTCTGCGGTCGTGGACGAGACGGTCGAAGGGCGACAGCAGTGCCGCCCGCCCCTCGAAGGGCAGGCCCAACTGATCGGGGTCCACCCGCCACCTGCCCCGCACCCCCTCCACGACGGCGGGCTCACCCGCCTCGCCCACGTCCGCCGGCTCCACCGGGCACTCCGGCCCGCGGGCGCGGGCGATGCCGAGGGCGCGCAGCCGCCGCTCGTCGCGGATGCGCAGCGCTTCCTCCACCGGGACCGGCGGGAGGTCGGGGTAGACCCGGCCGGCCAGGTCCCACAGCCGGTCACCGCCGCTGCGCCCGGCTACGGCGACCTCACCGCGCTGCACCATCAGCTCCAGGAGCTTGGTGACATTGCGGTTGTCGGTCCAGCCGCTCGACTTCCACGGTGTGGCGCAGGTGTCCGGGAGGGCACGGGAGGGCAGTGGCCCTTCGGCGCCGAGCCGGTCGAGGATGTCCCGGCGGCAGGCGTCGTTGGCCGCCACCCATGACCGGTGATGCTCACGCCACGAGGAGGGCGTGCCCCGCTCGGGCCATTCGGCCATCTCGGCGCGGTACAGCGCGAGATCCTCGGCGGGCCGGATCATCGCCTGCAGCTCCAGCAGCGTGCGACTCTCCCGTGCCGCGCTCAACTGTCCTGGTGCGTACGGCGATCCGAGTCGGCTCCACGCCACCAGGTCGGCGTTGGGCGCGACGGCGGCGGTCGGGTCGATCTGCAACAGGGTCAGCCCACGCACCACGTCGAGCAGCCCGTCCGGCCGTACGGCGTCCAGGAGTTGGGCGCGTACGGCGATACGGCGGGCGTCGGTGCGCGAGAGCTCGTGGACGGTCATGATCCGACAGTAGGCGACGGCACTGACAACGGCCCGTGGCTGCGTCACCCCGCCCACGGCTCACCACTCCCGGGTGGCGATCAGCTCCTCCGCGTCCGCGTCCTCGAAGCCGTAGGCCTGGGCGATGAACCAGAAGTCGCCGCCGATCTCCTCCCGTGCCACGGTCTCGATCTCACTGCCTGCGGCGTCGAACGCGGCCTCCAGGAGGTTGAACTCCTCCGTGGCCGCCTGCGTCAGGGCATAGAGCGCGGCGAGGTCTGCGGGCCGCTCGGCCTCGATGCGCTCGCACAGGCCCAGCAGGATCGCCTTGCCGCGGTCCAGTACCCGGTCGGGAAAGTAGTCGTCCTCGTACAGCACTTCCAGAAAGGCGTGCTCGATGACCTGCTGGTTGGTGATGCGCATGCTGCTCCCCCACCGGTTCTCGTCGAACGAAGGCGGTCCACACCGTAAGCCCTCGGGGCGTACGGATATCACGCGGCGACTCCTGGCGGGAGCTGGCAGGCTGTGACCATGGAGTTCTTCTGTTACCACCGTGATCGAACCGGATCCCTCGGCCTGCGCGGGGAGTTGGTGGAGGAGCACTGGTCCTACATGGACCGGTACGCGGCGGAGCTGATCGCCCGGGGCCCGACCTTCGCCGACGACGGCGAGACGCCTTCCGGGAGTGTGCACATCGTCGGCCTGCCCGACGCCGCGGCCGCCCGTGCGTTCGCCTTCGACGAGCCCAACCACCAGGCCGGGGTGTACCGGGACGTGCTGGTGCGGCGGTGGCGGAATCTGCTGGGCCGCACCATGTGGGAGTTTCCCGGGGGCGCGAACGGCGGCAATCGCTACCTCGTGCTCGGCCTCGGTTCCGGCCCGGCGGCCGACCTCGAGGTGCCCGCCGACCGTGACGAGTTGATCGCGTACGGTCCGCTGTTGTCGGACGACGGCGTCGCCTGGCTCGGTACCGCTGCGCTGCTGCGGGCTCCCGACCCGGACCGGGCCCGTGCCGTCCTCACCGCGGAGCGTTACGCGGACGTCGAGGTCCACGCCTGGGAGTTCGGCGGGCGGCGCTGATGAACCCCTCCGTGCCGGCACCGTCCTACGCGCTGCTGCCCGGCGCGCCCCACTCCCCCGTCCTCCTTCATGTGCCGCACTCGGCGCGGGAGATTCCGGCCGAGGTGCGGGCGGGCATCGTGCTGGACGGGCCCGCGCTGGAGCGGGAGTTGGACCACATCACCGACGCGCACACGGCGGAGATCGCCGCGGCGGCGGCCGACCTGGCCGGGGTCGCTCCCTGGCGGTTCGTGAACCGGCTCTCGCGGCTGGTGGTCGATCCGGAGCGGTTTCCCGACGAGCGGGAGGAGATGCTCGCCGTCGGGATGGGCGCCGTGTACACGCGCACCACGCACCGGGAGGCGCTGCGGGCCGACGACACCGACCCCGCGCCGCTGATCGAACGGTACTTCCGGCCGTACGCCCAGGCCATGACGGAGGCGGTGGCCGACCGGCTGGCCGCCACCGGGCGGGCCGTGATCGTCGACGTCCACTCCTACCCGAGCGCGCCGCTGCCCTATGAGCTGCATGGCGAGGGACCGCGGCCGCCCGTCTGTCTGGGCACCGACTCCTTCCACACACCGCCGGGGCTGCAGGCGGCGGCGCGCGAGGCGTTCGCGGCGTGCGGGGAGACAGGACTCGACAGCCCGTTCAGCGGGGCGTATGTGCCGCTGGAGTTCTACGGGAAGGACCCGCGGGTGAGCGCCCTGATGGTGGAGCTCCGCCGGGACACCTACATGACCGAGCCGGGCGGGCCCGCCGGCCCCGGGCTGACCCGGCCGGCGCGGGCGCTGGCCGCGCTCGTCGACGCCGTGACCGGCTGAGGCAGGGCTCCCGCCCTCCGGCTGGAGCACTCCCGCGCGACAGGCGTCCGGGCCGAGGTGAGGGTGGAGGGCATGACTGAGGAGACCACCACGCTGACGGAGCAGGTCCCGCCCCCGGTACGGGAGTGGCCCGCGCACGACCTGGCCGGGACGGAGTTCGACCCGGTGCTCGCGGACCTCATGCGCGAGGGCCCGCTCACCCGCATCCGGCTGCCGCACGGCGAGGGCTGGGCGTGGCTGGCCACCCGCTACGAGGACGTGAAGCTGATCACCAACGATCCGCGGTTCAGCCGCACGGAGGTCACCCGCCGTCAGGTGACCCGGCTCGCCCCCAACTTCGCGCCCCGGCCGGGCTCGCTCGCCTGGGCCGACCAGCCCGACCACAACCGGCTGCGCAAACCGGTCGCCGGCGCCTTCACCGTGGGCGCGATGAAGCGGCTGCGGCCCCGCGCGCAGCAGATCCTCGACGGACTGCTCGACGGGGTCGTGCGGGACGGGCCGCCGGCCGACCTCGTCGAGCGGGTCCTCGAGCCCTTCCCGATCACCCTGGTCAGCGAGGTGATGGGGGTGCCCGCCGAGGACCGGGAGCAGGTGCATGCCTGGACCCGGCAGATCATCTCCACCTCCGGCGGGTCCGCGGCCGCCGACCGCGCCAAGAACGGCATGTACGGCTGGATCACCGACACCATCCGGGCCCGGGCGCACAGCACGGACGAGGACGTGTACGCGCTGCTCGGCGCCGCCGTCGGCCGGGGCGAGATCAGCGAGGAGGAGGCCGTGGGCCTCGCCGGGCCGCTGCAGATCGGCGGCGAGGCCGTCACCCACAACTGCGGGCAGATGCTGTTCCTGCTGCTCACCCGGCCGGAGTTGATGCAGCGCATGCGGCAGCCGCAGGCGCGCGGGCGGGTGCTGGACGAGCTGCTGCGCTACATCCCGCACCGTACCTCGGTCGGTCTGGCCCGCATCGCCCTGGAGGACGTCGAGCTGCACGGCCACCGCATCAGTGCCGGTGACCCGGTGTACGTCTCCTACCTGGCCGCCAACCGCGACCCGGACGTCTTCCCCGACCCGGACCGGATCGACCCGGACCGCGACCCCAATCCGCATGTGGCGTTCGGAAACGGCGTGCACTACTGCACCGGCGCCGTGCTCGCCCGTCTGCAGACCGAACTCCTCGTCGACACGGTGCTGGAACGGCTGCCGGGCCTGCGGCTCGCGGTCCCCGCCGACCAGGTCGTCTGGCGCCGCAAGACCATGATCCGCGGGCCGCAGACCCTGCCCGTCACCTGGTGAGGGCAGGGCCCCGCGTCAGACCGTCACCCAGTCCGTGACGAGCACTCCCTCGCCGGTCCGCAGCCGCAGCGCGAACGGGCCGGCGGGAGGTTCGCCGTAGGTGAAGCGCCCCATGTCGTCGGTGGTCAGCGGCGAGCCGGCCTGCGGGCCGCTGAGCACCTCGATGCCGGCCGTCTGCGGCGGCAGCACCTGTCCCATCAGCCCCTGTGCGGTCAGTTCGACGTCGACGGTCACCCCGCCCGCGTGGAACGTGAGCATCCGCGGCACGTCCGTCGCTCCCCTGACGGGGATGGCGTCCACCACGGAGTCGAAGGTCAGCTCGGCGATGCGGGCGTCGAGGTCGTGCAGCGCGAAGGCCTCGACGGCGATCTGCCGCAGCTGGGCCGGAACCGGGTCCAGGATGGCGGCGGCCCTGCGGAGCTCCTCCTCCACCAGGTCGTACGCCACCTCGTCGATGCCGTCGATGCCGTTGACCCCGTCGATGTCGCCCAGGTCGTTGATGTCGTCGTTGTGGTTGGCGTTGTTGTTGGCGTTGTTCATGTCGGTCACGCCGCTCCCCGTGCTTCCAGTCGTGCCCGCAGGCGCCGCAGACAGCGCTGGCGGAGCGGTCCGATGCTGCCCACGGCGATACCCAGCGCCGCGGACACCTCCTGGTAGCTGGGCGGCGGCGAGGCCATGAGGACGCGCAGCAACTGCCTGCAGCGATCGCCGAGTTCCTCGAACTCCTGCCACAGGTGCCGGATGCGCTCGGTCTCGGCGGCCGCCTCCTCCAGGTCGAGGAACGACTGCTCGGGCGTACGGTCCTCACTGACCCGGTCCAGCAGTTGCGGATCGTCCGTCGGGGTCAGCCGCCTCAAGCCCTTGAGGACCTTCAGGGACTCGTGGCGCGCCGTACTGGCCAGCCACGACCCGGCCTTGTCGGGTTCGCGGATGCGCCCCAGATGCTGGGCGAATCGGAACCACACCGTCTGGTACACCTCGTGTGCGTCGGCGTCCGAGAGCCGGTGCGCGCGCACCACGGACCACACCAGTGGGCTCAGGCCCTCCACGAGCGCCTTCCAGGCCGCCGCGTCGCCGTCGACGGCGGACTGGACCAACGCGCCGACATCTGCTCGGTCCACGGCCCCACCCCTCGTGTACGGCAAGTCATCGTACGCCGTGGAGGGGACCGTTCCGGACCTCATGCGGGAGGTGCCAGCTGCGTGACGGGCGTGGGGCGCCACGTCGGCGGGCGCAGCGCCGGCACATGCGCCCCGCGCACCTCCGCGTACGCCCCGGTCTCCGCGAGGAGCTTCCTGCGGGCGGCACGCGCATCACCCAGCTTGTTGGCGGTCATGTAGGCGACGACCATGCCCGCGGCGACCGGGGTGGCGAACGAGGTGCCGCTCCAGTGTGCGTAGCCCTCGAACATCACCTGGTCCGCCTTGCCGGCGGTGGGGGTTCCCGCCGTGCTCAGCACGCCGGTGTGCCGCGGGTACTGGCAGGTGCACGCGTAGGTGAAGTGGTACCGGCACGCGTCGTAGGTGGAGTGCTGGTAGACGTACGGCACGGGCGCGTCGAAGCCGGTCAGCGTGCTGGTCAGCCGCTCTCCGGGAGCGTAGGCCTTCACCCAGGAGCCGTAGTTGGAGAAGCAGGCGCCGAACTCGCCGTCGCTGCGCAGCGCTCCGACCGAGAGCACGGCGTCCTCGTAGTCGGGCAGATCGGCGTAGGCGGCGGGCCAGAACTTCGACGCGCTGGAGTTGTTGCCGGCGGCCGTGACCAGCAGGGTGCGCCGCCGGCGCAGTTCGTCCATGAAGCTCCGCACGCCGAGCAGGCCGTCGTCGCGGCCGTTGGCGGTGCCGGCGGAGAGGCTGATGACATCCGGCCAGCCGTGCTCGTCGACGGCGTCGAAGAGCCGCTGCCCGAACTGGTCCTCCAGGATCGCGCCGGCGTCGTTGAGGGTGTTGCGCACGGTGATGTTCGTGTTGGGTGCGACGGCCGCCAGCAGGCCCGCGATGAACGTGCCGTGGCCGACGTACTGCAGCAGGTCGCCCTGGGCGTCGGTCTCGGTGCCGTGCAGGTCGCCCTGGACGTGGGCGAGCAGCGGAACCGTGCCGTGGTCGTGGGTGAGGCCGTTGTCGATGACCAGGACGCCGACGGCGGTGTCCGCGTCGTAACCGGCCTCGGCGGCGGCCGGGTTGGTGCCCTGGGTGAGCGGGGCGGGCACGGGCTCGTCGCCGGGGCAGGAGTTGACCGCGATCGACACCACGTGGTTGCGGCTGACCAGCCGGCGCTCGGCGCGTGCCTCGTGCTCGCGCATGGCCCGCAGGGCGTGCGCGACCGCCCGGTCGCCGCGCCGGTCGCCGTGGCCGGGGTCGCCGACCTGGATACGGGTGATGCCCGAGCGGTTGGTCTCCGGGCCGGCCCGCCGCACATGGTCGGCGGTCAGTCCGGTCGCCTCGGTGAAGTGGGTGCGTACGGTGTCCTCGACGAGCCGCGCATCCTCACCGTCGCGGGCCAGGACCACGCCCTTCTCGTAGATGAACTCCGCCGCGTCGTCGGGTCCCATGGCCAGGGAGACGTCCGGCATCGAACGCTGGATCTGGTCGAACTGTTCGTGGAATCGCTGAGGTGCCATGGCGTGTCCTCCCCCTAGAGGCGACTGTCGTCAGACAGAGTCGCGGAGCCGTCCATTGATACAGCGCCAAACCGGTGTGGGGCGCAACCCACGGCCACTACCATCCTTTGAGTGACAGCGGGAAGCGACTCGGTTCTCGAACTGCTGCCGATGGTGTTCGCCGACCCGGGCGAGGCCCGGGCGCGGGCGCAGGGCGTACTGGACTCCGATCCCACGCCGTGGCGTGCCTCCGTCGCGCACCAGGTGATCGGCATCTGGCAGCGGGACTGGGGCGACCTGCGGATCGCGCTGCACCATCTGCGCCGTGCCCGCGATCTGGCCGCGCGTGCCCAGGCACCCGACCGGGAGGGCGACATCCTGGCCACCCTCGGCGTGGCGCTGGTGCACTCCGGCCGCACCCGGCAGGGTCTGGAGGCGCTGGAGCGGGGTGTCGCGGTGAGCAGCGGGCACACCCGCGCGCGGGTCCTGTTCCGGCGGGCCTACGCCTCCTGGGTGCTGGGCCGGCACCGGGAGGCGCTGGAGGACGTACGCAAGGCGATTCCGGTGCTGCGGCAGGCGGACGACGTCATCTGGACGGCGCGGGCGCTGACCCTGCGGGCCACGGTGCATCTGGCGCTCGGCGCGGTGGACCGGGCGGAGGCGGACTTCACGGCCGCGCACGCGCAGTGGGACACCACCGGCCAGGAGCACGACAAGGCGGACGTGGTGGAGAGCCGGGGCCTTGCCGCGTTCCGGTCGGGTGACATCCCCCTCGCGCTGCGGCTGCTGGACGAGGCCGAGGAGCGCTACGCCAAGCTCGGCACCCCGTCGTTCATGCTCTACATCCGGCGCTGCGAGGTGCTGATGGCCGCCGGGCTCGCCCCGGAGGCGCTCGCCGAGGCGGACACCGCCACAGGGGCGCTCGACGGCATCGGCGGGCAGTCCACCCGCAAGGCGGAGCTGCTGCTGGTCGCGGCCCGCGCGGCGCGTCTGGCGGGTGATCCGCACACCGCGATCGCGCGCGCGGCGCTGGCCGTGCGGCTGTTCGCCGGGCAGCGGCGCAGCTGGTGGGAGACGCATGCCCGGCTGGTGCTGATCGAGGCGCGGGTGGCCGCCGGGCGCCGCTCGGGACGTCTGGTCGCGGACGCGGCGGCGGTGGCCGAACGGCTCGCTTCCTTCGGCGCGCCGGCCGCCCCGGAGGCCTCGCTGCTGGCGGGCCGGATCGCGCTCTCGCTGGGCTGGACGGCTGACGCGGAGCGGCATCTGGCCGTCGCCGCCCGCAGCCGGCACAGCGGGCCGCCGCTGGCGCGGATGACCGGCTGGGCCGCGCAGGCGCTGCGCGCGCGGGCCGCGGGTTCCGGCCGGGGTGTCCTGGAGGCGTGCCGGCGCGGCCTCGACGTGCTCGACGACCACCGGATGACGCTGGGCGCCTCCGAACTGCGGGCCCGTGCCACCGAACAGGGGGCGGAGCTGGCCGCGTTGGCCCAGCAGGCCAGCCTCGACTCGGGCAGCCCGCGCCGGCTGCTGATGTGGAGCGAACGCTGGCGTGCCACCGTCCTGTCCACCCCGCCCACCCGGCCGCCCGCCGACCCGGCCCTGCTCGGCAACCTGACCGCGTTCCGGGAGATCGCCGCCCGCGCGGAGGAGGCCCGCAGCGACGGCCGCCCGATCCCCGCCCTGGAGCGTGAACAGCGGCGTCTGGAGCGGGAGATCCGCTCCCGGACGCTGCACATGCGCGGCGACGCGCCCGGCGACGGGGACCGTTTCGACGTCGGCCGTCTGCTGGAACGGCTGGGCGAGGTGCGGCTGGTGGAGCTCGCCGTGCTCGACGGGCGGGTCCAGGTGCTGCTGTGCGGGCAGGGGCGGGTGCGGCGGTTCGAGGCAGGGCTGCTCGCCGATGCCGAGACCGAGGCCGAGCACGTGCAGGCCGGGCTGCGCAGGCTGGCCCACCCGGGCGCGGAGGCGCGGCTTCCGGTGGTCGAGGCGATGGGCCGCCGCCTGGAGGAGCTGCTGCTCGGCCCGGCCGCCGCCCACCTGGGCTCGGGCCCGGTGGTGGTCGTACCGCCCGGCCGGCTGCACCGCGTGCCGTGGGCGCTGCTGCCGTCGCTGCGGGAACGGGTGCTGAGCGTGTCGCCGTCGGCGAGCAGCTGGCTGCGCGCCCACGAGACAGAGCCGCCGCCCGGCGGCCGCCATGTCCTGGTGCGCGGGCCGGGGCTCGCCACCGGCGGCGCGGAAGTGCCCGAACTCGCCGACCGCTACGGCAGACCGACCCTCCTGGAACATGAGGACGCGCGTGTGCCGCGCGTCCTGGAGGAACTCGACGGCGCCGCGCTCGCCCACATCGCCGCGCACGGCACCTTCCGCGCCGACAGCCCCCTGTTCTCCGCGCTGCGGATGGCCGACGGCCCGCTCATCGTGCACGACTTCGAACGATTGGACCGCAGCCCGTACCGGATCATCCTGTCCAGC
This sequence comes from Streptomyces sp. NPDC001351, assembly GCF_042896045.1. Taxonomy (NCBI): domain Bacteria; kingdom Bacillati; phylum Actinomycetota; class Actinomycetes; order Kitasatosporales; family Streptomycetaceae; genus Streptomyces; species Streptomyces sp. NPDC001351. The sequence goes on from NZ_JBIAWS010000003.1 coordinate 381,514, forward strand.
TGCGACACCGCCCGCCTCGCCTCGGTCGGCGCGGACGAACTCCTCGGCCTGGTCACCGCCCTGCTGCCGCTCGGCACGGCGGGAGTGGTGGCCAGCAGCGCACCCGTCAACGACCACGCCGTGGTGCCGTTGATGCTCGCCCTGCACAAGGGCCTGAGCGCGGGCCTGTCCCTGGCCGAGGCCCTGCGCGACGCGCGCGCCTCGCTGCCGGGGGACGCGCTGCACCAGGCCACGGGGTGGGCGTTCACGGCGTTCGGGGCGGCCTGAACTCGCAGGGGCCCGCATCTCCCTGACGGCACGGGCGAATCGCCGGTTGTCCGCTTCGCCGGGGACTGCTGATGAGGTTCCGCCTGGGGAGTGTTCGCCTGCGCCAAGCTCACCGGTTGTCCGGCCGCTGCGCAAACGCAGGCGCGCGTGGCTCGGCGGCGCGGGCCTGCTCTTCGCAGGCGTGCTCATCGCCTCCCCCGCGAACGGCGAACCGACGGCCACTCGATGCGGAGGTCAAGCCCGCGACGACCATCACGGCGACCGTGACGGCCGCGCCCGCGGGCGGCACGCCGATCAAGTGCACGTACAGCTCGAACGCGTGGCGCTGGAAATGCGCGTGCCGGGACACGCCCGGCGCTCCGGGCAGCGGTCGGCGGCCTGACCCCTCCCCCGAATACTGGGGGTCAGACCGCCGGTTCTAGGGCGCGGCTCAGGCCGGCTGCGCGTCCGGCAGCTCCACGAGCCACGGCAGCGCACCCCGGTCGCTGGCACCGAGCCGGGCGTAGGCGCTGTAGAGGTGGTTGCCGACGGTGCGGATGGACAGCGTCAGCTGTTCCGCGATCTGCCGGTTGCTCAGGCCCGCCGCCGCCAGGGTGACGATCTGCCGCTGGCGGGCGGTCAGTTCGCCCAGGACCAGCCCGGACAGGGCGGGTGTACGGGCGCCCTGGCAGCGGCGGGCCAGGGCGACGGCACGCGTGCGTGAGGTGCGCGCGGCGCGCGGGTCGCGGTGCGCGCGTACGGCCTGCGCGTGCGCCTCGGCCGCGAACAGCAGGAACCCGCGCCCCTCCAGCGCCTCCGCGGCCCGGTCCAGCGCGGGGCCGTCCCCACGGGCCAGCGCCTCGGCATGCCTGGCGAACACGCCGTCGGCCGGGAGGCGTTCGGCGACCTTCTCGGGGGCTCCGAGGCGTACGGCGTCGTAGAGGGCGAACGCGCTGTCGGAGCCGGCAGCCATACGGTCGCTGCCGTCGCCGTACCGCTGCACCATGCCGTCGGTGGCGTCGCCGATCGCCGCGAGCGCCCCTTCCACGTCCCCGCGGGCCGCGATCAGCCATGCGGTCGGCTCGTCCAGGTGCGGGCAGCCCGCGGCGGCCTCCTGGGCGGCCGCCGCGTCTCCCGACTGGGCGGCGGCCAGGGCGAGTTCGGTGCGGCAGGACGCGTCCCCCAACGCGTCCCGCAGCCCCTCCCGCGCCCAAGCCGCCGCCTCCCGCAGCTCCCCCCGAAGCCGCGAGAACCTCGCCCGGACGGCCGCGTACCCGGCGGGCACCGGTGCGCCCTCCTGCGCGAGCCACTCCCCCACGGGCGTCGGCAGCGGCCATACGTCCGCCTGCTCGATCCGGCGGGTCAGCGCGTCCGACTCGGCGGTGAGGGCCGCGGCGCACTGGGCCGGTGTGCGGGCCAGCCGCCTCGCCCGGAGCCTGCCGGCCGCGGCACGTAGCACCGGGCCGTGCAGCGGGTGGGCGAGGCGGACGGTGCCCTGGTCGTCGACGCGGATCAGGCCCTCGCCCTCGAGGTTTTCCAGGATCCGCAGGTCGAGGTCGTCCATGTGCAGGGGCAGGGGCTCTGCGAAGGCGAGGCGTTCGAGGGTGTCCCGCTCGGCGGGGCCGGGGCGTTCGAGGAGCTCGGCGGTGCGCTGGCGGACGGTCGTCGTCACCGGCACCGGGCCCCGCCACGCCCATTCGTCCGTGTCCGGCAGGAGGCGGGTCAACAGGCCCTGCTCGCGCACCGCGTCCACCAGTTCGCGCAGCAGCCTCAGGTCTCCCTGGCACAGGTGGTGAAGGCGGTTCAGGGTGAGCGGCTCCAGGCTGCCGCCGACGCCCGCCGCCAGGAGCTGTTCGGTGTCCTCGCGGGGCAGGGGCTCCAGGGTGAGGCGCGGCAGCAGTTCGCCGGTCCACAGCCGGGAGATCGCGCCGGGGTACGGGCCGCCGTCGGCGGCGACGACGATCAGCCGGGTGCGGCCGTGCACGGCCAGCTGGTGCACGAGGGCGGCCGAGGCGTCGTCGAGCAGGTGCGCGTCGTCGACCACCAGCAGCCGTACGCCGGACAGGAGTTGGACCGCCCGGTGCAGGGAGACCGCCTCGGGCAGCAGATGGGCGAACGCGGCGAAGGGGATGTGCCGGGTCTCGGGTGTCCCGGCCGCACGGGTGCGGTCGCTGCCCCGTACGGCCTCGGTGACCAGGCGGGTCTTGCCGCTGCCGGCCGGCCCGGTCACCACGATGCCGTGCCGGCCTGCGGTCAGGGAGCGGCGGATCAGCTCGAGCTCGTCCTCACGTCCGGTGAACTGCCAGGGCAGTTCAAGGGCCTTCGCGTCGCGTTCGAAAGTCGTCACGGGAGTATGAGCGCGAGTACTCACCCCTGATACAGGGTGACTTGAGTAGCCCTCGACTCAGGCGCCCGTGACGCTGCCCACGGCAACCTGTGCGCATGACCGGACGCTACTGCTCCCTCGCGCAGCAGTCGGCCCCCGCTTTCACACCGGGGCTGACCGCCGAGCGGCTCAGTGCGCTCATCGGCGGACGGTCGATGTGGGTCAACGGCACCGTGCTGCACTACTGGTTCTTCGACGGCGACACCGACGGGTCGGTCATTCCCGTACCGGGAACCGGGCGGTCCCGCCGGGTGTCGTGGGCCGGCGCCAAGGAACAGCGGGACGTGGTGCGCGAGTGCTTCCAGGAGTGGCAGGGCCTCGGCATCGGCGTGTCCTTCGTCGAGGTCGGCGACCGCTCGGAGGCCGAGCTGCGCATCGGGTTCCAGCTCGGTGACGGCTCCTGGTCGATGGTGGGCAAGGACTGCCTGCGGGCCGGGAAGAACGAACGGACCATGAACTTCGGCTGGGACCTGACCGCGCCCGGGGAGCGCGGGACGGCCCTGCACGAGATCGGGCACGCGCTCGGCATGCTGCACGAGCACCAGAGCCCGTTCGCCGGCATCCACTGGGACGACGAGGCCGTCTACGCCGATCTGGCGGGCCCGCCGAACTTCTGGAGCCGGGACAGGACGTACTTCAACATCCTGCGCAAGCTCGACCCGGACGAGGTCAACGGCTCCGTCTGGGATCCGCAGTCGATCATGGAGTACCCGTTCCCGGACGGGCTGATCCTGGAGCCGGAGCAGTTCCGCGGCGGCCTGAACCCGCCCGGCACGCTCTCGCCGGCCGACAAGGAGTTCGTGCTGCGCTGGTACCCGCCGGCCGATGTGCCGCGGCCGCCTGCGCTGGTGCCCTTCCGCTCGGCGCCGCTGGGCCTCGGCCCCGGCGAGCAGGCCGACTTCACCGTCGACCCGCCGGAGACCCGCGAGTACACCATCGGCAGCTTCGGCGCGAGCGACTGCGTCCTCGTGGTCTTCGAGGAGCGGGACGGGGAGCCCCGATATCTCGCCGGCCGGGACGACGGCGGAGCACCGCACAACGCCACCCTCAAGGCCCGGCTCGTCAAGGGCCGTCGCTACTTCGTCCGAGTACGTCTGTACTCCGCGTGGGGACCGGGGGAAACAGCGGTCATGTGCTGGTGACAGCACAGATCCGCACCCACGCGGTCAGCCGGTCCACAGTCCGGCGCCGGGGGAGGGTCGGGGAACGGTTGCCTTCGGGGGAGGGAAACCGTTCCCCGACCCATGTCCGGGGTCGCCACGGTCAGCGGCCGTTCCGGTCTCGCAGCGCCGAATGTCAGTGGCGGCCGATAACGTCCAGTCATGAGTCGATCACACATCACGGGATACGTCATCGGCGAGAGCCTGCGGCCCGGAGCGGTCTTCCAGCCCCCTGGACTGCGTCTGCGCAACGTCACCCGGCTCGACCTGTCGGCAAGCGCCAGCCCCGCCCAGCCCCGGCTGTGGACACTCGTCGAGTGGGAGACCGACAGCGACGACGTGAGCGGACTCGCGCAGGCGCTCGCCGAAGCGCTGGAGCCGGAGAACGGCTGGTACGCGGACTTCACCGTGGGGGACGAGCGCGTGGTCGTCTTCGCCGGAAAGGCCACGCGGCGGCAGCCGCATATCGGATCAGCAGGTACCGGCGCGGCGATGCGGCGGGACGCGCCGAAGCGATCGCGTACGGGCGGTCGGTGGGGACCCCTGAGCATCAGCTCGACTGGGAGGAGTGAGCCGGGCAGGGGGTCAGGCGCCGTCCTTGACCACCGCCGCGTCGAGGAGGGGGCCCAGTTCCCGGGCCACGCTCGTCAGGGCGCGGACGTTCCGCTCGGTTCGGGCGATGAGGATCGCCCCCTCCAGGGCTCCGATCATGAGCGTGGCCAGCGTCCCGGCCCGGTCTTCGGGTACGCCCATGTCCGTCAGGGCCCGGGCGACCGAGCCGGTCCAGGTGCCGAATGCGGCGGCCGCGGCCTCCCGGGTCGACGCGGTGGACTCGGCGCAGTCCACGGTCGCGGCGGCCACCGGGCAGCCGCCCGCGAATCCGGCGGTCTCGTACTCGTCGGTCCACTGGCGCACCATCTCGGCGAACAGCCCGCCGGGCGTCGGCGTGGGCAGCGCGGCGAGGAACCGGTCGATGCGGTTGCCGGCGTATCTCCCGGCCCAGCCGACCGCCTCGTTGACGAGCTGCTCCTTGCCGCCGGGGAAGTAGTGCTGGAGGGAACCGCGTGGCGCCTGCGCGTATGCGGCGACCTCCCGCATCCCCGTGGAGGCGACCCCGTCGCGCCGGATGAGCTGGGCCGCACCGAAGACCATCCGCTCCCGCGGTCCACGCCGCGGCGCCTGTGCCGCCGTCATCCTCGGTCTCCTCCCACCACTCCAAGCATCGACGACTCCTCCGCACTCTATGACCGCCGTCATAGTGCGGGCTACTATGACCGCCGTCATAGCCGGGGCGAGGGCAGTCGCCTCCGCGTCGGCCCGATCGGTATCAGCCAGGACGGTGGTCCATCGTGTACGTGGGTTTCGTCGGCCTCGGGGTCATGGGCCGGCCCATGGCGCTCAACCTCGCCCGCGCCGGGACACCTCTGGTCGTCTTCAACCGCACCCCGGCCCGGTGCGAACCCCTGCGGGCCGCCGGAGCCGAGATCGCCGCCGGCCCCGCCGAGGTCTTCGACCGGGCGCAGACCGTGATCCTGATGCTGGCCGACGAGAGCGCCGTCGACGCGGTCCTGGGGCGCGGCACCCCGGATTTCGCCCCGCGGGTCGCCGGGCACACCGTCGTCCACATGGGCACGACCACGCCGGAGTACTCGGCCGGCCTGCGGGAGGCCGTCCACGGTGCGGGCGGGCGTTACGTGGAGGCCCCGGTCTCCGGGTCCCGCGTCCCGGCGGAGCAGGGGCAGCTGGTGGCGATGCTGGCGGGGGACGACGACGCCGTGGCGGCCGTACGGCCCCTGCTGGCACCCATGTGCGGGGAGACGTTCCGCTGCGGCCCCGTGCCGGGCGCGCTGCTGATGAAGTTCTCGGTCAACCTGTTCCTGATCACGCTGGTCACCGGGCTGACCGAGGCGTTCCACTTCGCCGACCGGCACGGACTCGACCCGCGGCTGCTGCGGGATGTCCTGGACGCGGGCCCGATGGCCAGCGCCGTCTCCCGGATGAAGGCGCCCAAACTGCTGGACCGTGACTTCGCCGTCCAGGCGTCGGCCGCCGACGTCCTGAAGAACAACCGGCTGATCGCAGAGGCCGCCCGCAAGGCCGGTCTCGCCTCCCCTCTGCTCGACGTCTGCCATATCCTGTTCGGGGAAACGGTCGCGCAGGGCCACGGAGGCGAGGACATGGTGGCCGTACTGCGGGCACTGGAGGCCCGCTCCGACGGCGCTGCCGTAGCCACGCGCCCCGTGCCCGCCGGGTCGGATGTTTCGGCTGGGTTTCCGGTGCAGTAGGGCGTCCCCGGCGATGGTCAAGACTTGTACAGGAACGCTTGTGCGGTTGTGCGGCGACGCCGATCATTGGCCGAATCGCACCCATACCCCGCGCGCACGCAGGAGTTCCCGTGACCGTTGGCCAGATCGCGTCCGAGCCGGAAACGGCCCGGACGGAGCGGCAGAAGCTGCGTAAGCACTTCGGCCGCTTCGACATTCTCTTCTTCCTCCTGTGCACCATCGTCGGCGTGGACACCATCGGCACGGTGGCCTCGAAGGGTGCCGAGGCGTTCACCTGGCTGATCGTGCTGGCTCTCGTGTTCTTCGTGCCCTCCGCGCTGCTGACCGCGGAGCTCGGGGCCGCGTTCCCCGACGAGGGCGGTCCCTACATCTGGACCAGCCGGGCCTTCGGGCGCCTCGCCGGGGCCGTCAACAACTTCCTCTACTGGATCACCAACCCGGTGTGGCTGGGCGGCACGCTCTCCGTCGCCGCCGTCACGGCCTTCACCACCTTCTTCAACGACGGCAAGGACCTGAGCACGCCGGCCTTCTACGTCTTCACCCTGGTGTTCGTCTGGGTGGGCGTACTCGCCGCGATCCTCTCCTTCGACGTGGGCAAGTGGATTCCCACCATCGGCGCCTGGAGCCGTTTCGTCCTGCTCGGCCTGTTCACCGTCACCGTCGTGATCTACGGGATCAAGCACGGCCTGCACGGCTTCGGGGCCGGTGACTTCTCGCCGACGTACGCGGGCTTCGTCGGTCTGGTGCCGGTCCTGATGTTCAACTACGTCGGCTTCGAACTGCCCAACACCGCAGGCGACGAGATGACCGACGCCCAGAAGGACGTGCCCTTCGCCATCTTCCGCAGCGCCGCCCTGTCCGTCGCGCTGTACGCACTGCCGATCTTCGGCATCCTGCTGGTCCTGCCGGTCAAGGCCGTCACCGGTCTCGGCGGGTTCCTCGACGCGATCCGGCAGGTCTTCACCGTCTACGGCGGGCACGTCGCCGCCGACGGCACGGCCACGCTCAGCGGCGTCGGCAGCCTGCTCGGGGACATCGCCGCGATCATGTTCATCCTGACGGTGCTGTCGTCCGGCGTCACCTGGGTCATGGGCTCCGACCGCGCCCTCGCCGTCTCCGGCTACGACGGCGCCGCGCCCCGCTTCCTCGGCGTCATCTCCAGCCGCTTCGGCACCCCGGTGCGGGTCAACATCCTCAGCGGCCTGGTCTCCACCGTCGTCCTGGTGCTGGCCCACGAACTGACCCACGGCAGCGCGGCCAAGCTCTTCGGCGCGGTCCTCGGCCTCGCCGTCTCCACCACGCTCGTCAGCTACCTGGGCATCTTCCCGGCGCTCGCGGTACTGCGCCGCAAGGCCCCGGACGTCCCCCGCCCGTACAAGGCGCCCATCCCCGGCATCATCAGCGTCGTCCTCACCGTGCTCATCCTGTTCGCCAGCGTGCAGCTGGTCGCCCCCGGGCTCGGTGACCACTGGTTCGGATCCGCCTACGCGCCGGACGGCTGGAGTCACGCCGAGCGCTGGAAGTACCTGCTGACGGAGGCCGTCCCGCTCGCCGGGTTCATGCTCCTGGGCGTGCTGTTCTGGGCCCTGGGCAAGCCGACCCGCGCCTCGCTCGCCACCGACGAATGACCTGATCCGCTCCCTCGCGGACCGCACGGCACACCACCGCGACCGGACCAACCCTCCTAGGATGACGGGGAGTTGATCGTTCCCGTTGCGTGCGAGGTGGTTGTGCCCATGTCCCACACACCGTCACGACGTGCCCTGCTGCGCGGACTCACGGTCTCCGGTGCGGCGGTGGTCGGCTTCGACCCCGCCGCCCGGACCTGGGCTGTGAGCGGATCCGAGTCCGGCCCGGGCCTGGCGGGGATCCCCCCGCTCGACGGGACACTCGTCATCGACGAGGCGTCACTCGCCGCCGCCTCCGAGGACTTCGGCCACATCGTGCACCACCGTCCCCTTGCCGTCCTGCACCCGGGCTCGGTCCATGACGTCGTCGCCATGGTCCGCTTCTGCAACACGCACCGCCTGCCCCTCGCACCGCGCGGCCAGGGGCATGCCACCCACGGCCAGGCGCAGGTCCAGGGCGGCCTGGTCGTCGAGACCGCCACCCTCGCGGACATCGGCCCTCTCACCCCGGACGGCACGACGGTCACCGTCGGCGCGGGCGCCAGGTGGAGCGAGGTCGCCAGGGCCACCCTCGCGCACGGCCGCACCCCGCCCGTCTTCACCGACTACCTCGAACTCTCCGTCGGCGGCACCCTGTCCGTGGGCGGTCTGGGCGGCCAGACCCACCGGCACGGCGCCCAGGTCGACAACGTCAGCGAGCTCCAAGTCGTCACCGGGGCGGGCGAGTTGGTGCACTGCTCCCCCACCCGTCACCCCGACCTCTTCCACGCCGTCCTGGCCGGCCTCGGCCAGTGCGCGGTCGTCGTCGGCGCCACCCTGCGCCTGCTGCCCGCGCCGCGGACCGTACGGCACTACCTGCTGCCCTACGACGACCTGCAGACCTTCCTCGACGATCAGCGCACCCTGGTCCGGGAGGGCCGTTTCGACTACGTCGAGGGCCAGGTCTCGGCGGACGCCGACGGAGCCTTCCGCGCATACACCCTGGAGGCCGTGGCCTACGGCCCGCCCGTCGGTCCCGCACCCGACGACACGGTCCTGCTGCGCGGCCTGCGCCACAACCCGTCCGGCGTGGAGCAGGCCGACCTCCCCTACTACGACTTCCTCGACCGGGTCGCCCCCGGCGTCGAAGAGCTCAAGGAGGCCGGCCTGTGGACGTACGCCCATCCCTGGCTCAACCTCCTGCTCCCCGGACGGTCCGCGGCCGCCCTCACCGCCGACGTGCTGGACGCGCTCACCACGACCGACCTGGGCCCCGGCGTCGTCCTCGTCTACCCGCTCCTGCGCGAGCGCCTCACCACGCCCCTGCTGCGCACCCCCGACGATCCCGTCCCGTACCTCTTCGCGGTGCTGCGCGCCGCCCCGCCGGACGACACCGCCACCGTCGACCGCCTCCTCGCCGCCAACCGCCACGCCTACGAGGCCACCGCGGCGGCCGGCGGCACGCAGTACCCGGTCGGCAGCATCCCCTTCACCCACGCGGACTGGCGCACCCACTTCGGTCCGGCCTGGGCGCGGTTCGAGTCGGCGAAGCGCACGTACGACCCGTGCGGGATCCTGGCGCCCGGCCAGGGCGTCTTCTCCACTCCCACCGGTGGCCGGCCGGCGCCGGGGGACGCTCAGGGGGCGGGCCGCAGCGGCTCCACGCCGATGACCTTGCGGTAGACGCCGTCGTGGTCGTCGACGGCGTAGTGCCAGGATGACCGCATGCTCGTGGTGATCGGCGGCCTGCCCGCCACCGGAAAGACCACCCTTGCGCGGCTCCTGGCCGCGCGGACCGGCGCGGTGCATGTGCGGGTGGACACCATCGAGCAGGCGCTGGTCCGCTCCGGGACGGCGCGGCATCCGGTGGGTCCGGCCGGTTACGTCGTCGGGTACGCGCTGGCCGAGGAGCATCTGCGGCAGGGGTTCTCGGTGATCGCGGAGTCGGTGAATCCACTGGCGGTCACCCGGGACGCCTGGCGGGACGCGGCGGTGCGGGCGGGTGTCGCCTGCGCCGAGGTGGAGGTGATCTGCTCGGATCCGGCGGAGCACCGGCGGCGCGTGGCATCACGGTCGGTGGACATCCCCGATCTGCCGCTGCCCGACTGGGCAGAGGTCACTGCCAGGGAGTACGAGCCGTGGAACCGCGAACGCATCGTCGTGGACACCGCGGGAGCGGCGCCCGAGGAGTCGCTGGCCGTGCTGGTGAGGGCGATCGCCCTCAGCTCGTAAGCAAGGGGGCGGACGCCGACGCGGGCTGCGGAACATCGCGCATGCGGCGGAGCGGGGAGAAGAACACGAACCAGCCGGCCGCCCACGAACCGACGAAGGCCAGCCAGAGTGCGGGCCGCACCCCGATCAGGGTGCCCAGCGCCCCGCCGAGGACGCCGCCGAGCGGCAGCGTGCCCCACACCACCCAGCGCACGGCCGCGTTCATCCGGCCCATCAGCTCCGGCGGTGTCACCGACTGCCGGTAGCTGATCTGGGCGATGTTGTAGACCATCCCGGAGAAGTACGCGACGCCCCAGCCCAGCGGGAACAGCAGCACTCCCCAGCCCTGCCAGGCCGCCGCCGCCATGACCTGCGGCGCGCTGCAGACCAGCATCGACACCCAGATGATGCGCGCCGAGCCGACCTTCCCGGCGAGCCGGCCGGCCAACGCTCCCCCGGCGATCCCGCCGATGGCCGCACCCGCCATGATCAGCCCGGTCAGCGCGGGGCGCACGTGCAGCACCCGGACGAGGAACACCATCGCCAGCGCCGAACTCATGCCGCCGAACAGGTTCGCGGTGGCCGTGCACGCCACGACCCTGCGCAGGATGGCGTGCCCGAACACGAACTTCAGGCCCTCGGCGATCCGGTGCCGCAGCGTCTCGTCCGCCGGTCGCGCCGGCGGCGGCTCCTCCCGGGTCCTGATCCCGAGGAGCGACAGGACCGAGACCACGTAGGAGAGGGCGTCGGCCGTCATCGCCCCCGCGGCGCCGAACACCCCGACCAGCCCGCCGCCCAGGCCCGGTCCCCCGAGCTGGGCGAACGCCTGGGTGGTCCCCAGCTTGCCGTTGGCGCTCATCAGGTGTTCGGGGCGGACGAGTGACGGCACATGGCTCTGGTACGAGACGTCGAAGAACACCGAGCACACACCGGCCGCCACCGCGACCACGTACAGCTGCGCCAGCGTCAGGACACCGAACGCCGCCGCCACCGGAACCGAGCCGATGATCACCAGACGGAGAAGGTTGCAGACGATCATGATGGAGCGCTTGGCGGCGCCGTCCACCATGGCACCCGCCGGGAGCGCGATCACCGCGAAGGCCAGGGTGGTGGCCGCGGTCAGCAGTCCGACCTGGAACGTGCTCGCCTTGAGCGCGACGACCGCGAGCAGCGGCAGAGCGACCTCGGTGACCGCCGACCCCATCTCACTGACCGTCTGGCCACTCCACAGCAGCATGAAATCCCGCTGCCGCCACAGGCCCGGTAAGTCCTTCGCTGCTTCCCTCACGACACCGCCCTCGCTCTCGGCTCCACAGCGAGGACTGTGCCATGGATCAGCGGCGGGCCGGCACGGTGCTCACTGCTGCCGGATGCGGCGGGCGATCTCGCTGTTCTCGGTCTCCCACCACGGGCGTACGAGATCGGGCGACTCGGTCTGCCCCTCCGTCGGCGCCGCCGGGATCAGTTCCGTCGCCAGGCGGCGGTCCAGTGCGGCCGTCGTCGCGCGTTCGGTGCGGGCCCACTGGACCAGGATGGCGAGCAGGAAGGGCAGGGCCACCAGCTCGGCGATGCCGACCATCGCGCCGCCGCCGAGCTGCTGGTCATGCTGTACGTCCGGCGACCAGGGCGGGGCGTGGTGCAGATACCAGGCGCCGGCGATCAGCGTGCCGTGCGTCATGACCACGATGCCGGGGACGGCGTCGACGATGCCGTCGAGGAACACCAGCGCCGCCCGCACGGGATGGGTGCACCAGGCGGGCAGCGCCTCCTCGCGGGTGAGCACCGGCACCACGAACAGGCAGCCGGCCAGGAGCAGGTGCAGATACATCAGCTGGTGCAGCCAGCCGTGGCGCAGGGCCGTCTCGAAGTACGGGGTGAAGTACACGGTCAGTTCGGTCGCCAGCACCAGGGCCGTGCTGACCAGCGGGAAGGTGAGCAGGCGTACCAGGCGGCCGGTCATGGCCCGTTGGACGCGCTCGGCGGCTCCTTCGGGAAGGGCGCGCACGGCCAGCCGCAGGGGGTCGCCCAGCGCAAGGCCCAGCGGTGCGACGAGGTCGAGCAGGATGTTCTGCACCGCGGCCGGCCAGAACAGCACACGGTCGTAGACGGCGAGGGCCGACATGGTCGCCACGACGAGGGTGCCGAGGCCGAGCACCGCGAAGGCGGCGATGCGGGATACGGGCCAGCGCTCGCCCCGGCGCCGCAGCCGCAGTACGCCCCAGCCGTAGAAGGCGCCCAGCAGCAGGACGAGCAGCAGCGCGGGCACGTCCGGTTGCCATGAGGACAGCAGCCGCCCCATGGTGAGTTCCGGCGGACTGGCCATCGCGCGCTCCCTCCACGGCATGTCGGGCCACCCGACCGGACCCGGCCAGGCACTTTACGCCGCACTCGACCGGCCGGCCCGCGCCGGGTCCGGCGATCACCCTCCGTCATACCGAGCTCATGCCGAGCTCTTACCGAGACCGCCGGAGCGATCATTTTCGGGGCGCATGCGGGAGCGGCGGGACCGACGACGGCACGCAGGCCGTCGTCGCGGGGCACATCCAGCCGAGCCCGGAACCGGTTTCCGGTTTCCGGGCTCCGGGCTCCGGGCTCCGGGCTCCGGGCTCCGGGCTCCGGGCTCCGGGACACCGTCCGCCACCTCTCCTGGACGACGGTCACACCGCCGAGCACTACCGGAGCTGCGGCACAGGCGGCGGACCGCCACACCCGTATGAAGCTCGCCCCGACCGGTTCGGGCTGTCGAGTCTCACCGCCGCTTCCACTCCTCGGCCAGCAGCTCGTACGACCGCACCCGGTCCGCATGGTCGTGAGTGATCGTCGTGATGAGCAACTCGTCGGCGCCCGTGGCCTGTTGGAGCTGCTCCAGCTGGTCGGCCACCCGTGCCGGGGAGCCGACGAACTGGGTGTCGAGGCGGTCCTGGACGAGGGCGCGGTCCTCGTCGGTCCAGGGGTGGGCGCGTGCCTCCTCTGGTGTCGGGAACTCGATCGCGCCCTCGGCCGTGCGGATGCTGCGCACCCACGGGCCGTAGCCGGTCGCGAGTTCGCGTGCCGTCTCGTCGTCCTCGGCGACCACGACGTCCGCGGACACGCTGACGTACGGCTTGTCGAGGACGTCGGACGGCTGGAAGAACGATCGGTAGCCGTCCACCGCCTCCAGGACCGTGGCCGGGCTGACGTGGTAGTTGGCGGCGAACCGCAGGCCGCGCGCGCCGGCGACCTCAGCACTCTGGCCGCCGCTGCTGCCGAGGATCCACAGCTCGACCTCGGCGCCCTCGCCCGGCACGGCGTGCGCCTCGACGCCCTCCGGGGAGCGGTAGGTGCCGGCCAGCAGGGCGAGGATGTCGTCGATCTGCTCGGCGTAGTCCTGCGATTCGGCGTTCGGGAGCAGGAGCAGCCTGCGTTGCAGCGCGATCCGGGGTGAGCCGAGGAGGCGCTCGAAGGAGAAGCGGGGCGGGATGAGCAGGCCGTTCGGGGCGCGGCCGTCGACGACCGGGGTGGTCGTCGGCCCGGTCGCCTTCTCGCCCGGCGGGCGGCCGCCCGAGCGACCCAGGCCCAGATCGAAGCGTCCGGGGTGCAGGGCGTCGATCAGGCCGAACTCCTCCACCGTGGACAGGGCTGTGCGATGGCCGAGCTGTACGGCTCCCGAGCCCAGGCGGATGGTGGAGGTGGCGGAAGCCGTCAGGGCCAGGACGACGGCGGGGGACGTGCCCGCGACGCCCGGGTTGAGATGGTGTTCGGCGAACCAGTAGCGGGCGTAACCGAGGCGTTCGGCCTGCTGGGCCAGGTCGATGGAGTTGCGCAGGGCGTCGGCGGCCGTCGAACCGGAGGAGATCGGCACCAGGTCGAGAACGCCGAGGGGAATGTCAGACATGGGCCGGCTCCTCACTGGTCGGTGCTCCCGGCAGCACCGGGCCCCACTCGAAGGGCGGGTCCGGGATGGCCTTGCGCAGGGTCGGAGCCACCGCCGAGTGGAACAGCTCCAGCGAGTCGCGGTGCTGGGTGTCGGTGAGTCCGCTCGCGTCCGCGTGGAGGTGGACCACCGTGTGCCCGAACTGCTCGTGGTAGCGGTGCACCTTGTCGATGACCTGCTGCGGGCTGCCGATCAGGGCGGAGCTGCGCTCGACGAAGTCCTCCAGGGTCTCGAAGACGACCGGCAGACCGGCCTTCTTGAAGAACGCCAGATTGGACTCGAAGACCGGCCGGTACGCGGCCAGCGCCTCCTGGGTCGTGGGAGCGACGTAGATGCCCGCCGTGCCCGCGCCGACGGCGATCCGTGCCGGGTCGTGGCCGTAGTGCTCCCAGCGCTCGCGGTAGTGGCGGATCAACTCGGCGTACGGCTCGATGGGGTTGGTGACGTTGGCCGAGAACAGCGGGTCGCCGTAGCGGGCGGCGAGGTCGACCGACTCCTTGCTGGTCGCGCTGCCGTGCCAGACCCGGACGGGCTGCTGGTACGGGCGCGGCCAGACCTCCGCCTCCTCCAGCTCGGGGCGGAAGCGGGTCGCCGCGGTGACCTTGTCCTGGCGCCAGATCTGCCGGAACACCTCGTAGCTCTCGGCGTTGCGGTCCCACTGGTCCTCGGGCGTGACGTGGAACAGGTCGCGCTGGGCGGCGCCGTTGCCCTTGCCGATGATCAGGTCGAGCCGGCCGTTCGAGAGGTGGTCGAGGGTGGCGTAGTCCTCGTAGGCGCGGACCGGGTCCAGGAGGCTGAGGGTCGTCACCGCGGTGAACAGGCGGATGCGCTTGGTCAGCGCGGCGATGTGGCTCAGCACGACCGGCGGCGAGGAGGAGATGAACGGCCGCTCGTGCCGCTCCCCCACTCCGAAGCCGTCGAAGCCCAGCTCCTCGGCGAGCAGGGCGTTGTCGAGCACCTCCCGGAACCGGTCGTGGGTGGACTTCTGCACCCCGGTGACCGGGTCCGGGCGGTGGACGATCAGCGTGATCGCGAGGAACTTCACGAGGCCACCCGCTCGTCCGACGCCTCGTCCGGGTGCGCGAGGCCCAGGTGGTGGCGGAGGGTCGGGCCCTCGTACTCCGTGCGGAACACGCCCTGTTCCTGGAGCAGCGGCACGACCTTGTCGGCGAAGACGTCGAGGCCGCTGGGGGTGATGTGCGGGACGAGGATGAAGCCGTCGCTGGCGTCGGCCTGCACGAAGTCGTTGATGGTCCTGGCGACGGTGGCCGGGGAGCCGATGAAGTTCTGGCGGTTGCCGGTCTCGATGACGAGGTCACGGATGGACCAGTTGTTGGCGGCGGCCAGCTCGCGCCACTCGCGGGCGGTGGCCAGCGGGTCGCGGTACATGCGCACCTGGGCGCGGCCCTTGGAGATGTGGTTGTCGCTGACGTCCGGGTCGATGTCGGGCAGCGGGCCCTCCGGGTCGTAGGAGGACAGGTCCCGGTTCCAGACGAACTCCAGGTGCTTGATGGCGGTGGCCCCGCTGACCTGCTGGCGGCGCACCACCTTGGCCAGTTCCTCCGCCTCCTCGTCGGTGTCGCCGAGGATGAAGCTCGCGGCGGGCAGGATCAGCAACTGGTCGGCGCGGCGGCCGTACTTGGCGAGGCGGCTCTTGACGTCCTTGTAGAAGCTCTGGCCCGCCTCCAGGGTGGCGTACCGGCTGAAGATCGCGTCGGCGGAGGAGGCGGCGAACTCGCGGCCCTCGTCGGAGTCGCCCGCCTGGAAGATGACCGGGCGGCCCTGCGGGGAGCGCGGCACGTTGAACTGGCCGTGGATGTCGAAGTGCTGGCCGGAGTGGACGAAGGAGCCGGCCTTCGCGTCGCTCAGGAAGACGCCGGTGGCCTGGTCGGCGATGATCTCGTCGCCGCGCCAGGAGTCGAAGAGTTCGTGCGCGGTGGTGAGGAACTCCTTGGCGCGGGAGTAGCGCTCGTCCTGCGGGAGGAAGCCGCCGCGGCGGAAGTTCTCGCCGGTGAAGGCGTCCCAGGAGGTGACCACGTTCCAGGCGGAGCGGCCGCCGGAGAGATGATCGAGGCTGGCGAACTGGCGGGCCACCTCGTAGGGCTCGTTGAAGGTGGAGTTGATGGTGCCGGTCAGGCCCAGGTGTTCGGTGACGGCGGCGAGCGCGGCCAGGACGGTGAAGGTGTCGGGTCGGCCGACGACGTCCAGGTCGTAGATCTTCCCGCCCTGTTCGCGCAGCCTGAGGCCCTCGGCGAGAAAGAGGAAGTCGAACTTCGCCCGTTCGGCGGTCTGCGCGAAGTGGACGAAGGAGCTGAACTCGATGTGGCTGCCGGCCTTCGGGTCGCTCCACACGGTGGTGTTGTTGACGCCCGGGAAGTGTGCGGCCAGATGGATCTGCTTCAGCGGCTTGCTCATGTCGGTACGGTCCTTCCGGCTCAGGCGGTCGCGGCGGCGTAGCGGTTGGCGGGGCGGGCGAGACCCAGCAGGCCGCGCAGGGTGTCGGCCTCGTAGGCGGTGCGGAAGGCGCCGCGGCGCTGGAGTTCGGGGACCAGGCCGCGGCTGATGGCGGGCAGGTCGTGTCCGGCGACGGCGGGCCGCAGCCGGAACCCGGTCAGCCCTGCCTCGGCGAACTCCTGCAGCAGATCGGCGAGTTGGGCGGGGGTGCCGGCGAAGATGCGTGCGTCGCTGGTGTACGGCTCGGCCGCGAGGGCGTCGAGGCGGGCGCGGCGGTCCTCGGCGGCGGTCTGGTCGTCGTCGAGGAAGACCACCAAGTCACCGAAGACGTGCAGGAGTTCACCGGCACGCCCGGCGGCCTCCTGCTCGGCGCGGATCTCCGCGACGATCGCGCGGGCCTGGCCGGTGTCGTGCGGGGTGACGTAGCCGACGTCGGTCTGGCGGGCGATCAGCCGGTACGGGACGGTCTGGTGTCCGAGAGAGGTGACGAGCGGCTGGCCCTGCGGCGGGCGCGGGGTGATGGAGGGGCCCTTGACGCTGAAGTGCCTGCCCTCGAAGTCGATGTAGTGCAGCTTGTCCCGGTCGATGAAGCGGCCGGTGGCGACGTCCCGGATCTCCGCGTCGTCCTCCCAGCTGTCCCAGAGCCGGCGCACGACCTCGACATAGTCGGCGGCCTCGTCGAAGAGCTCGGTGAGCCGCTCCTGCCCGGCAGGGCTCTGGAGTTCGGCCAGGTCGATGGGCGGGAAGGTGCGGCGGCCGAAGTGGTCGGCCTCGTGCGGGCGGGCGGTGATCTGCACCCGCAGCCCGGCGCGGCCGGTGCTGACGTAGTCGAGGGTGGCGATCGCCTTGGAGATGTGGAACGGCTCCGTGTGGGTGGCGATCACGGTCGGCACCAGGCCGATGTGCCGGCTGAGGGGGGCGATACGGGACGCGATCAGTACGGCGTCGAGGCGGCCGCGGACCTCGTCGGTGCGGCCGTCCGGCTCGCCGTAGCGCGAGGACTGCAGGCCCAGGCCGTCTTCGAGGGTGACGAAGTCGAGCAGTCCGCGCTCGGCCTCGGCGACCTGGTCGGACCAGTATCCGGCGGTGAACAGGTCCCGAGGGCGGGCCACTTGCTCGCGCCAGGAGGCGGGGTGCCAGCCGGTGCCCTCGAGGGCGACGGCAAGGTGCAGATGAGAAGCGGGAGTTGAGGACACGAGGGGTGCCTTCCTGGAGGTCCGTACGAGATCGCCGGCCCGCGGGATCGGGGCACACGGCGGCGGGAGAAACCGGTCAGGAGCAACAGAGGGCGCCGGCCACGCGCTGGAGGTCGATGTGGGGCCGGGAGTGCAGGCGGATGCGGTGGCGCGGGTTGTGGGCACGGACGCGGAGTACACGTGTCACGTCCCACACCTCCGCCCGAACGCACGAACAGTCAGCCTTCGACAAGGACAACGCCACGGCTATGCCGTTTCTTCCAGGGCGGCGGCTGCGGTCGGCCGTACCAGCGAGAAGACGGTACGGCGGCGCAGGGTGAAGCCGATCGACTCGTAGAGCCGGATGGCGTCGGCGTTGGTGGCCCTGGCGTGCAGGAAGGGGCGCTCGCCGCGCTCCTTGATGCCCGCTGCGACCGCGCGGACCAGGCGGGTGGCCAGGCCCCGGCCGCGATGGGCGGGGTCGGTGCACACGGCGCTGATCTCGGTCCAGCCGGGCGGGTGGAGGCGTTCGCCGGCCAGGGCGATCAGCCGGCCGCGGTGGCGGATGCCGAGGTAGGTGCCCATTTCGACGGTGCGGGGCAGATAGGGGCCCGGTTGGGTGCGGGCGACCAGGTCGAGGATCTCGGGTACGTCGTCGGCGCCGAGCCGAACGGCTTCGGGATCGGGCTCGGCGCGCAGGCCGGTGTCCACGAGCTGGACGCCCTGTCCCGTGCGCAGGATCTCCCAGCCGGCCGGCGCCTCGGTCACTCCACGCACCGAGGCGGTGCCGGCGGGGCCGACGAGGGTGGCCAGGTCGGCCCAGGCCCGCGGGTCGCCGGTGTCGGTGATGGCGTAGAAGGGGGCCACGTCCTGCCGGTAGCGGGCGGCGCGGCCTACGCGTTCGGCGAAGTGCGCGTGCGGGCCGGTGAGGGCCGCCCAGGCGGGGTTGTCCAGAAGGTGCGAGGAGGTGGCTTCGATGCTGGTGGCGGACATCGTGGGGCGGTCTCCGAGGGGGCCTGGGCGGGGACCCCGCCGCGGGGCGGCGGGGTCCCCTGTCGGTGGCGGTCAGGAGTTGTCGAGCGGCAGGCCGGGCGGGTTGACCTCGGACTTGGCGACGGCCTCGTTGGAGAGGTTCCAGGCGGCCAGCCACTTGGCGTACTGGCCGTTCTTGATCAGGTAGTTGATGGCGTCGGCGAGCGGCTTGGCCAGGCCGCTGTCCTTCTTCGCGGTGGCGGCGATCAGGCCCTGCAGCGAGGCGCCTGCGCCGGAGTAGGTGCCCGCGTTGCGCGTCGGGTTGGGCGTGCTCGCGGACTGGGTGATGTGGTACGCGATGCCGGGGTTGGGGCCGAAGAAGGAGTCGATCTTGCCGCTGTTCAGGGCGAGGTAGGTGCCGTTGCGGTCCGGGTAGTACTTGACGGTGAGCTTCTTGCCCTCGCCCTCCAGCTTCTTCTTCCACTCCAGGAGGATCTTCTCCTGGTTGGTGCCGGCGCCGACGGAGACGGTCTTGCCGGCGAGGTTCTCGTAGTTGCCGTCGAAGTTCCACTTGCTGGACTTGAGCACCTCGAAGCCGAGGTTGTCCTTGCGGTAGGAGGCGAACTCGTACTTCTTCTTGCGCTCCTCGGTGTCGGTGACGTTCGAGAAGGCCACGTTCACCTTGCCGCTGTCGATGCCGACGAAGAGGTTCTCCCACGTGAAGTTCTTCAGCTCGGGCTTGAGGCCGAGGACTGCGGCGACCAGGCGGCCGAAGTCGGGCTCGGCGCCGGTGAGGGTCTTCTGGTCGCTGCCGACGTAGGCCAGCGGCGCGAAACCGGCGGGCAGGGCGCCGACGCCGATCTCCAGCTTGCCGCTGCTCTTGACGGACTTGGGCAGTTCCGCGCTGATCGACTTCACCTCGGAGACCTTGAGGCCGGTCTGCTTGGCGGCGCCGTTGGAGAGCTGTCCGACGGTCACGGTCCCGCCTGCGGCGCCGGTCGTGGTGGCCGCGTCGCTGTTCCCACCGCAGGCGGCGAGCCCGGTGGCGAGAGTGGCGACCGCGGTCGCCGCGGTGATGCCGCGTATCAGGCTGCGTCGGGTGAAGTGGACAGACATGGCCGTTCCTTGTCGTTCAGGAGGGTGATGAGGAGGGTGGCGTGGGGGGAAGTCGTGGGGCGCGCCGGGCGTGTTCCGGGGTCAGAGGACCTTGCTGAGGAAGTCCCTGGTGCGCTCGTGCTGCGGCTTGTCGAGGATCTCGGAGGGCGGGCCCTGTTCGACGATCCGTCCGCCGTCGATGAAGACGACCCGGTCGGCGATCTCGCGGGCGAAGCCGATCTCGTGGGTGACGATGACAAGAGTCGTCCCGCTGGTCGCCAGGTCCTTGATGACGGCCAGGACCTCTCCGACGAGTTCGGGGTCGAGGGCGGAGGTGGGCTCGTCGAAGAGGATGACGCCGGGGCGCAGGGCGAGGGCGCGGGCGATGGCGACGCGCTGCTGCTGGCCGCCGGAGAGCTGGCGCGGGTAGGCGCCGGTCTTGTCGGCGAGACCGACCCGGCCGAGCAACTCGCGGGCCAGTTCCTGCGCTTCGGGCTTGCTGAGCCTGCCGGTGGCGACCGGAGCGGCGGCCACGTTGTCCAGGACCGTCAGATGCGGGAAGAGGTTGAAGTTCTGGAAGACGAAACCGATCCGGCCGCGCTGGGTGAGGATGGCCCGCTCGCTCAGCTCCTTCAGCCGGTCGCCGTGCCGTTTCACGCCGATCAGTTCGCCGTTGATGCTGACGTGGCCGATCTCCGGCTTCTCCAGGTGGTTGATGACCCGCAACAGGGTGGACTTGCCGGAGCCGGACGGGCCGAGGATGACGGTCACCTCGCCCGGCCGTACCGTCAGGTCGATGCCGTTGAGCACGCGGTGGGCGCCGTACCACTTGTGCACGTCGTGCACCTCGACGGTGGCGGCCTCCACGTCGGCCAGGGGCTCGAGGGTCTTCGCGCTCATACGGCGGCCTCCCTGCGGATACGGGCTCGCAGGTCGGTGAGACCGGTGCGGAGCTTCTGCAACGGCGTCGGCGGCAGGGAGCGGGTGGCGCCCCGGGCGTAGTACCGCTCGACATAGAACTGGATGACGGAGACGACGCTGGTCAGGATCAGGTACCAGACGGTGGAGACCAGCAGCAGCGGCACGATGTCGCCGGGGTAGGTGGAACCCATGGACTGCGCGGTGCCGAACAGGTCGAGCAGCGAGACGTAGAAGACCAGCGAGGTGCTCTTGATCAGGCCGATGAGCTGGTTGACGTAGTTCGGGGTGATCGAGCGCAGCGCCTGCGGGAAGACGATCTTCGTGAACTGGTAGCTCTTCGGCAGACCCAGGGCCGCCGCCGCCTCGTGCTGGCCCTGGTCGACGGAGAGGATGCCGCCGCGGACCACCTCGGCCGCGTAGGCCGCCTCGTTGAGGCTGAGGCCGATGACGGCGACGACCATGTCGCTGGCGAGCTTGGACTCGTCGAAGGAGAAGAAGGCGGGTCCGAAGGGGACGCCGACGCTCAACGTCTTGTACAGGGCGCTGAAGTTGTAGAGGAAGAGCAGCACCACGATGAGCGGTATGGAGCGCAGCGCCCAGATGTAGGTCCAGCTGACGGCT
This sequence comes from Streptomyces sp. NPDC001351, assembly GCF_042896045.1. Taxonomy (NCBI): domain Bacteria; kingdom Bacillati; phylum Actinomycetota; class Actinomycetes; order Kitasatosporales; family Streptomycetaceae; genus Streptomyces; species Streptomyces sp. NPDC001351. Next base: position 402,560 of record NZ_JBIAWS010000003.1, read on the forward strand.
CTCAGCACCGGGCTCTTCGAGAGCCGGGCCAGGGCGAGGACGATACCGCCGGCCAGGCCCAACACCGCGCTGTAGGCGGCGACTTCGAGGGTGATGACCAGGCCGTCGAGGATGTTCGGCCGCAGGAACCAGTAGCCGAAGCGGTCCCACTGGTAGAACGGGTTGGTCGTCAGTCCGTGCACGAACTGGGCCGCGAGGACCAGGACGACGGCGGTGGCGATCCAGCGTCCCGGCCTGCGCAGCGGCAGAACTCGCTGTGCGGCGAGGGGCTTTGGCTGTTCGTCGGCGGGCGGCGCGTCGGCGAGGGCGACGGTCGCGCCAGGGGGTTCACTCATGGTGGGCTCCGGCGGAGTCGGACACCCCACTTGCCACGGCAGCCGTGCGCCGAAGCGGCTTGCTCAGCGCACGGGTGTGCAGGGGCACCGGGGGGCGGGGAGGACAACGACACACCGCGGGGCGGTGTTCGTCAGGGAGTGCGGGGGCTGCGGGGAGGTGTCAGCCCCGGCAGCGGGCACAGCCCGGCGCGGTACACAGTGCGCTGTTCACACGGAGCAGATCGACGGCGCGGTCGGCGGCGAACAGGTTCAGCAGGTTCGCGTACGGCTGTACGCAGCCCTGAGGGCGGCGTGCGACCGTCCTGGGAGCTGCGTACATGGCGTCACCATCACTGTTCCGGCCCCTGTGGGCCTCGCGCTTACCGAAACGTCATCCGGTCCGGTCGTCACCTGGGGCACCCCACCGCGGAGCGAGGGTTGCCGGTCAGCTAGCCAGGGCTTGTCGCTGACACTCATGACCGTTCTGGTTCGTAGTTAAAACAATTGCCCGAAGGAATGTCAACGCCGGTCCACTGTGTGGAACGACTCAATTCCCGTTGACCTGCGAGCCTGTCCCGTTTCGGTCGGATGCATGGGCCGCCCAGTCCAGGATCTGGACAGCGGCTCCGGCGGCCTCCAGGCCCTGGCAACGGGCGTGGTGGCGGCGGGCGATGCCGTCCAGGTCGAGATGGGCGCCGAAGGCCGGGTGGGCGGCCAGCCGGCGGGCGTAGGCCCACAGGGTGGGATGGCCGGCGATCCGCTGGACGGCACCGGCGTCCAGGTGATTGCGGTGCACGGTGTCGAGTTGCACCAGTGCGACCCACAACTCGATGTCCGCGGCGGTGATTTCGTCGCGGATCATGTACGTCCGCCCGACCAGCCACCGCTCCAGTGCACCGAGCGTTTCGAGCAGCGTCTCCAGCGCCGCCGCGCGCTCCGACTCCTCACCGCCGGCCGATCCGGCGCGCTGCGCGGCGTCCTCGATGCCCTGCGCGCACATCCGCTCCACGGCCTCGATCTCCGACTCCGCGCCGCACGGGTAGGGCGAGGGGCGGTCGCCGCCGAAGCGGCGGGCGAGGTCGCGCATGATGTCCGGGGCGTGTGTGCTGACGATCCGCCCGGACCAGTCGTCGCTGAGCACGGGCGCGAGTGCCGGGCCGGTGTAGTGGTGCGCGCTCGCCTCGTACAGCGGGCGCAGGGCGCAGTGGCTGCCTTCGGGGGTGTCGGGGACGGCGGGCAGGAAGGTCGCCGGACAGACGGTGTCCAGGCCGAGCAGGCTGTGGAGGACGGCGATGCGCAGGCCGTCGGGACACGCGGTCGACAGATGGAGGCGGTAGCGGCCCGGTACGGCGTAGTGGCCGCTGCGGGCGTCGCTGCCGATCCGGCCGCGGAAGGCGGGCGCGGACCGGACGGAGGTGTGGGCGGCCAGCGGTGTGATGGACATGGAACTCCCCGGGAGAGGGCGCGGACGTACGCGCGGCGGAAGCGACGTCGGGCGGACTCAGCCCCGGGGGCTGATCGCACTGCAGACACGCTGCAGATCGATGTGACGGCGGGAGGTGAGGAGAGGCGGACGGATCACTCGGACGGTGACCGGCTCAAGGCGCCCCATGCGTTTCCCTACCTATTCACTAGGATTCTCCTCTGGAGTGTCGGTCCGGCTCGGAGCCACGTCAAGAGGGCCGTCCCGCAATACGGACAGCGCGGTGGACGCTGCTCCCTCGCCTAGTTCTTCTGCAGGGCTCGGCTCACACCCGCGATGACGGCCGTCGTCAGCACCCAGCCGAAGGCGATCAGCAGATAGGCCAGCCACTGGAGGGTGCCGCTCGTCCAGTACCAGGTGGTGCGCTGGCCCAGACCGCCGATCGGGATCAACAGGTCGAGCGTGTAGACGAGGGGCTGGAACGGTGGCCCCTCACCCGCCTGCACCCGTGTGGGACGGTGAGCGCCGAACGTCAGGGTGCCCAGCAGGGTCAGCACGAACAGCCAGACACCCGCCAGCCAGGGGCGGTAGCCGTAGCCGACGGTCGCGTCCAGCAACTGCCCCCAGGCACGGGCCGCCGGCCGCAGCGTGCGGCGCCGGTGCCGCTGCTTGGCGAGCAGCACCCGGCGGGCGTCGTCGTCGTGGCCGGCCGTGCGGTACCAGCTCGCCAGCTGCTCGTACGGCTGGGGGCTGTAGCCGGGGCTGCGCCGTATCCACCGTATGCGGTGTGCCACGGAGTCCGGCCGGCCCACCGCCTCCCGCCGCTCGCCCGCCACGGCCACCCTGATGGAGCCGTAGACGAAGCCGTCCAGCTCCACCGTGGCCGGCCAGCTGTGCTCGTTGTCGTGGAGGTACGACACCTGCGCGCCCCGCAGGTCCACCGCCTGGGACGGCGGGCGGGCGAGGGTGAGGTCGAAGTCGACGGCCTGCATGAGCGCGCACAGCAGGGCCGGGCCGTCGCCGCCGGGAGGCCCGTTAGCGCGCACAGCAGGGCCGGGCCGTCGCCGCCGGGAGGCCCGTTCAGGACGGCTCCCTGGAAGGTCACGTTGTCCGAGACCCGGGTACCGCGCAGACGCACGGTTCCGTTGGCGGTGAAGCCCCGGGAGAACTCGAGCGTCGAGGCGACGGCGTTGTCCAGGGCGAGGGCGACCCCGCGCGGTCCGGGGCGCTCCAGCCGTGCGCCCTGCATGAACAGTCCGCCCGGCAACTGCGCGCCCAGCAGCCGGACTTCACCGTGGGCGACGAATCCGCCCCCGCAGAAGACACCTCCGTCCGTGACCAGGCCACCGGCCGACAGGGCCCACCCCTCGGGTGCGAGCAGCCGGGCCTTGTTGAGGTTCACTCCGCCGGTCACGTGCGCGTGGGTGAGGGACAGGGCGCTGAGCTCCCGGTGGAAGGCGGACACCGGGCCGGCCTCCACGGTCGACCCCAGCAGGTCGAGACGTCCCTCGATGCGCGCCGACCCGGCTTCGAGGCCGGGCACCCGGCTGCGGGTGAGCGCGACGGTGCGGGTCTCGGCCCCGAAGAAGCTGACGTCCTGCTCGAACCAGCAGTCCTCGATCCAGAGAGGGTGATCGATCCGCGCACCGGCCAGGTTGATCCGGCCGGTTATCCGCGCGCCCGCGAGCGCCAGGGCGCCCACCGCGCCGGGCTGCACGGAGTGCGCGCCGAGCAGCAGCGCGACGATCACTTCGGCCCGGACGGTCCGCCCGGGCCCCCACTGCCCGCCGCCCGCCACACGGTCGTCCTCGGCCACGCCGGACCGCAGATCCACGCGGCGCCCTTCGGGGAACGCGTCCCACAACTCACGCTCGGGTGGCGTCAGTTCGTCGTATGACAGCACACGGACAGAGTAGTGATCTCTCCTCTTGGCCGGCCTGCCTCTCCGCGCTCCCCACGGGGGTGGTCACCTCACCGGGATCGCCAGGTACTGGTACTCCAGGAACTCCTCGATACCGACGCGGCCGCCCTCCCGGCCCAGCCCCGACTGCTTGACGCCGCCGAACGGGGCCGCCGGGTTGGACACCAGGCCGGTGTTGAGGCCGACCATGCCCACCTCCAGGCGTTCGCTGACCCGAAGCGCCCGGTCCAGGCCCTCGGTGAAGAGGTAGCCGACCAGGCCCCAGGAGGTGTCGTTGGCGCGGCTCACCACCTCGTCCTCGTCGTCGAAGGTGAGGATCGCGGCGACCGGACCGAAGATCTCCGTGTCCATCAGACGGCTTCCTGGGGCGACGTCGGTGAGGACCGTCGGCGGGTAGAAGCAGCCCGGTCCCTCGGGGGTACGGCCGCCGACGAGCACCGTGGCGCCGCGGTCGACCGCGTCGGCGACCAGTTCCTCGACCTTGGCCCGGCCCGCCGCGTCGATCAGGGGGCCGACGTCGACGCCGTCCCGGGTGCCGGGGCCGACGACGAGGGCGCCCATGCGTGCGGCGAGGCGCCGTGCGAACTCCTCGGCCACCGCGCGGTGGACGAAGAAGCGGTTCGCGGCCGTGCACGCCTCGCCCATGTTGCGCATCTTGGCGACCATCGCGCCGTCCACGGCCACCTGGAGGTCGGCGTCGTCGAAGACGATGAACGGCGCGTTGCCGCCCAGCTCCATCGACGTCCGTACGACGGTGTCGGCGCACTGGGCGAGCAGCAGCCGGCCGACGGCCGTGGACCCCGTGAAGGACAGCTTGCGGATCCGGCCGCCGCGCAGGAGCGGTTCGCACACCTCGCCCGCGCGGGAGGTGGTGACGACGTTCAGGACGCCGTCCGGCAGGCCCGCCTCCTTCAGGACGGCGGCCAACGCGAGGCTGGACAGGGGGGTTTGCGGGGCCGGCTTGAGGACCATCGTGCAGCCGGCCGCGATCGCCGGGCCGATCTTTCGGGTGCCCATCGCGAGGGGGAAGTTCCACGGGGTGATCAGCAGGCAGGGGCCGACGGGGCGGCGGGAGAGCAGCATGCGGCCCTTGCCGTCGGGGAGGGTGCCGTAGCCGCCGTCGACGCGGACCGCCTCCTCCGAGAACCAGCGGAAGAACTCGGCGGCGTAGGCCACTTCGCCCCGTGCCTCCGCCAGCGGTTTGCCCATCTCGGAGGTCATCAGGTGGGCGAGTTCGTCGGTGCGGGCGAGGAGGATCTCGTGCGCGCGGCGCAGGATCTCGCTGCGGGCCCTGGGTGCCGTGCGGGCCCATTCCTGCTGGGCGTTGACGGCGGCGTCCTCCGCGAGCCGTGCGTCCTTGGGGCCCGCGTCGGCGACGTGACAGAGGATCTCACCGGTCGCGGGGTCGTCGACGGGCATGGTGGCGCCGTCCGAGGCGTCGAGCCAGGCGCCGCCGATGAAGAGCTGCGTGGGGGTGTCGGTCATGAGGTCTCTCCTGGTCGTCCGGCGGCGGGGCGCTCCGCCGGTTGTGCGGAATCGCGGCTGCACCGCAGGGCCCTGATGTGCCGTCGATCGTCTGCGGCACCGTCGGGGCTGGTCGCTCCCCCACTCTCGGCTTCGCTCGAGCGGGGGACCCCCATCGCGGCGGAGCCGCACATGGAGACAGCCCCGCGCCCCTTTGGGGCGCCGCTGCCGAACCGCCACGGCCTTCGCCGAGGCCGCTTGAGGCGTCCGTCATCGGGTGGCGGAGGACCCCGATGTACCGGCCTCGACCGCGGTGGCCCACGCCCGGAGCCCCTCGTCCACAGCCGTCTCGTCGATGACAAGGGCGGGAATCATCCGTACGACCTGGTTCCAGGCTCCGCACAGCAGCAGGAGCAGGCCCTCGTCGACGGCGGCCCGCTGTACGCGGGCGGCGGTGTCGGGGTCGGGGCTGCCGTCCTCGGTGACGAACTCGGAGGCGAGCATCAGGCCGAGGCCGCGTACGTCGCCGATGGCCGGGGTGCGCTCGGCGACCGCCTCCAGGCCGGTGCGCAGCCGCTTGCCCATCGCCTCGGCGTTCTCCACGAGTTTCTCGTCGCGTACGACGTCGAGTGTGGCGCAAGCCGCCGCGCAGGCAACGGCGTTGGCGCCGTAGGTGCCGCCCTGCGAGCCGGGCCACGCCTTGCTCATCAGTTCCTCGGAGGCCGCGATCCCGGACAGTGGGAAGCCGCTGGCCAGGCCCTTCGCGGTGACCAGGATGTCCGGGGCGACCCCGAAGTGGTCATGCCCCCAGAAGCGGCCGGTGCGGCCGACGCCGGTCTGCACCTCGTCGAGGACGAGCAGGAAGCCGTGGCGGTCGGCGCGTTCGCGCAGGCCTTCCAGGAAGGCGCGGGTGGCGGGCACGTAGCCGCCCTCGCCGAGCACCGGTTCGACGACGACCGCGGCGGTGTCGGCGGGCGAGGAGATGGTCTGGAGGGTGTAGTCGAGTTCCTTCAGGGCGAATCGGGTGGCGGTGTCCTCGTCCCAGCCGTAGCGGAAAGCGGTCGGGAAGGGCGTGACGACCACTCCGCTCATCAGCGGCGAGAACCCGGAGCGGAAGCGGGTGCCGGAGGTGGTCATGGAGGCTGCGGCGACGGTACGGCCGTGGAAGCCGCCGTGGCAGACCAGGACGTTGGGGCGGCCCGTGGCCTGGCGGGCCAGCCGCAGGGCGGCCTCGACGGCCTCGCTGCCGGAGTTGGTGAAGAACAGGCTGTCCAGGCCGGCCGGCAGGACCTCGCCGAGCTTGTCGACCAGGCGGCGCAGCGGCTCGTGCAGGACCGTCGTGTACTGGCCGTGGATGAGGGTGCCGACCTGTTCCTGGGCGGCCGCCACGACCCTGGGGTGACAGTGGCCGGTGCTGGTGACGCCGATGCCGGCGGTGAAGTCGAGGTAGCGGCGGCCGTCCTCGCCGTAGAGGTGGACGCCCTCGCCCCGGGCCGCCACGACGGGGGTGGCCTGGCGAAGGTGCGGCGACAGTGCGGTCATGTTCGTCTCCTGGGCCGTGCGGTGTCGGCTGCTCCCGTCCTTCGAGCGTCCCGGCGGCCCGCGGTCGGCCGCAACGCCTGAACTGTCCAGCGTGAACACGGTGTTCGGACGGTCTGTCAGCCGCGCTGCCCGGCACTGCGCCGACGCGGGGCGCCGGGACGCGCGTCAGGGGCGTCTTGCGCAGGTCAGCACCGCTTGTCACAGTGTCCGGGCAGGCCGTCCCGATGCCCGAGACGAGGCCCCATGCGTGAGAACGCCGACCCGGCGAGCCGTCCGCTGACCGTCGCCGACGCGTTGGCCCTGCCCGTGCTGGCCGCGGGGCAGCCGCAGGTCGTCACCGGTGTGGACCGCCTCGACCGGCCCGTCCGCTGGGTCCACATCACCGAACTGACCGACCCGGCGTCCTTCCTCAAGGGCGGCGAACTCGTCCTGACCACCGGCATGCCCCTGCCCGAGCAGCCGGCCGGAGTGCGCCGGTACGTGGACGAACTCGCCGACGTCGGGGCGGCAGCTTTGGTCATCGAGCTGGTACGGCGCTACCACCGTCCGCCCGGGGTTCTCGTCGACGCCTGCCGGGCCCGCGGTCTGCCCCTCGTCACGCTCGCGGCGGACGTCAACTTCCTGGAGGTCACCCAGGTCGTCCATGCCCTCCTGCTGGGCAACCAGACGGACGCGATGCGCCGGACCCAGCGCATCCACGAGGCGTTCACCGCGCTGACGCTGCGCGGCGCGGGGCCCGGGGACGTGGTGCGCGCGGCGGCCGAGATGAGCGGCCGTACCGTCGTGCTGGAGAACCTGGTGCACCAGGCGCTGATCTGCGAACCCTCCGGCAGCACGGTGGCCGAGGCGCTCACCGGCTGGGAGCAGCGCTCCCGTGGCGTGCCGTCCCGCGAGCGCACCGAGGTGTGCGGCGGCGAGGGCTGGCTCGTCGCGCCGGTGGAGTACCAGGGCGAGCGCTGGGGCCGGGCCGTGATGCTCCCGGGCCCTGACCGCAGGGGGGAGTTCCGGGACGAGGACGTCACCGTGCTGGAGCGGACGGCGATGGCCCTGACCGTCGCCCGGCTCATCCACGCCACCCCCTGGGAGCGCACCGCGCATCGCAGCGCCCTGCGCGAACTGGCCGAACAGCGCCACCACTCCCCCGAGGACGCCCGCGCCCGCTTCGCCGCGCTGGGCCTGCCCGCCGAGGACTGCGGCTTTCTCGCCGTACTGGTGGACACGCGCGTGGACGACGCGGCGGAGGGCAGGCTGTCCGAGGAGCTGCGGTCCGCGGGGGTGCCCGCGCTCGTCGGTGTCCTGGCCGCTGGCCGGCTCGGCATCCTTCTCGCCCTGCGCGCCGCCCGGCCGTGGCGGCCCACGGTCGAACGGCTGAGCCGCACCGCGCTCGCCCTCGACCCGCGGGCGGTGGTGGGCGTCGGCTCCGAGGTCGACCGACTCGCCGACGCCGCCCGCTCGTTCCGCGAGGCCGGCCGCGCGGCGGAGGCGGCCCTGCCCGGACTGCCCCTGCCCGAAGGCCGTTCCTTCCACGAACTGTCCGACATCGGCCTGCGCCGCCTGCTGTACGCACTGCGCGAGGACATCCGCGTCCAGGACTACGCCGAACGACAGCTCGGCCGACTCGTCGAGCACGACACCCGGCACGGCACGGATCTGCTGGCCACTGTGCGCCACTACCTCGACGCGGCCGGCAACAAGACCACCGCGGCCCGCCGCGGCAACCTGTCCCGGGAGACCGTCTACCAGCGCCTGCGCACCATCGAGCGGCTGCTGGACTGCGACCTGGAAGCGGGCGAACAGCGCACCGAACTGCATGTGGCGCTGGCCGCCTTGGACGTCATGCGGGCACGTTGACGCCCTCCTCGGCGACCTTGCCGTCCGTGGACGCGCCGGAGGCGATCCCGTACGTCGGCTCCGGCACCGACGTCGGTTCCAGGAGCACCGAGCGGCGGCCGTCCACGCCCACCGGCACATCGCCGTCGATGGTGACGCGGCGCAGGGTGCGCGTGTGGTCGCCGGAGTCGTCGACGCCGTAGTGCTGGGTGGCCCGGTTGTCCCAGACGGCGACGTCGCCGGAGCGCCACTGCCAGCGGACGGTGTTCTCCGGGCGCTCGACGTGCGACTGGAGGACGCCGATGACCGCCCGCGAGTCGGGGCCGCGCAGGCCGACCAGCCGCTTGACGAAGCTGCCCAGCACCAGGGTGCGTTCGCCGGTCTCCGGGTGCACGCGGACCACCGGGTGGTCGGTGCGGAACTTGGTGGAGGTGAACACCTTGCGGTGCTGGTCCAGTTCGTCGGCGCGGGCTTCGGGGCGCGCCTCGGCGTAGTCGTAGTCGTTGGTGTGCTCGGCCCGCAGGTTGTCCGCCAACAGCTTGAGTGCGTCGGGGAGTTCGGCGTACGCGGCGGCCGTGTTGCCCCACAGGGTGTTGCCGCCGTACGGCGGGACGACCTCGGCGCGCAGGATCGAGAAGGCGGGGTAGGCGGGCACGAACGTCACGTCGGAGTGCCACTGGTTGGCGCGGCCGCCGTGGTCGTTGTCGACGCCGAAGGCGTACTTGCCGTCGACGGAGGGGACGGTGGGGTGGGCGACGGGCTCGCCGAGGAGCCGGCCGAACGCCTCGTGGCTGTCGGCGTCGAGATGGTGCTGGTCGCGGAAGAAGACGACCTTGTGCTCCAGGATCGCGGCACGGATCGCCGCGACGACGGGCTCGGGGAGGTCGCCGCCGAGGCGGACACCGGAGACGACGGCGCCGATGCGGCCGCCGACCTTCTCGACGGTCAGGGTCGCGGCGGGTGCGGTGGAAGTCATGGAAGGGCCCTTCGCGAGGTGACGGCGATTGGTTGCTTCCTGAGCGGAAGGAAATCAGGGCAGGTGGAAGCCCGCATGGTGAAGAACGACAGGGGAGTTGGTGTTCCTCAACGAGCTTGGGCGGCCCGCCGCACGCCGGTCAACACTCCCCCGGTCCGTTTCACGACCCTGCAACACGCCCGCCATGCCGGCCGCGGTCCCGGCCACCGGCGGTCGCCAAACCGGCCGGGGACACGGCATGTTGGACTCTGTCCCTCAGACCGGAAACCGCGAGACCGAGAAGGCCTGCCATGTCGACGACTGTTCCCCCTGCCGCGCGCACCTCGGGCGACGGCCGTCGGGAGGCGAATGCCGCGTCGGTGCTGCGGGCCGTGCTCGACCACGGTCCGGTGGCCCGCAGCGGCATAGCCCGGCTGTCCGGGCTGAGCCCGGCGGCCGTCTCCCGGCAGTGCGCCGACCTGGCCCGCCTCGGCCTGCTGTGCGAGGTGCCGGAGCTGGTCGCGGCGAGCGGGGTGGGCAGGCCGCAGATCCCGGTGGACCTGCGGACCGGCAGTGCGGGTGGGCCGCTGGTCGCGGGCGTGCACATCGGGGTGCCCGGCGCGGACTTCGGGCTGACGGATCTGCGCGGCACGGTCGTGGCCCGCCGGCAGCTCCGGCACGACGGGATTCCGGCCGCCGACCTCCCGGACCACCTGGGCCGCGCGCTGGCCCGTTTCATCGCCGAGCGCACCCCGGCCGGCGCGAGGGTCCTCGGGGCGGGCGCGGCGATCGGCGGCTGGGTGGCCCCGGAGACGGGCACGGTCGTACGGCACGACGCGCTCGGCTGGCACCAGCGCCCGCTGGCGGCCGAGCTGCGGCGGCACACCGGGCTGCCCGTGCGGGTGGACAACCATGCACGCGCCGTCGCGCAGTCGGAGCTGCTGTTCGGCCGGCCCGAGGCACGGCGCTCCCTGCTGCACCTCTTCGTGGGCAACGTGGTGGACGCCGCCCTGTCGATCGCCGGCGTGGTGCACAGCGGGCCGCGTTCGGGCGCGGGGGATGTGGCGCATCTGCCGGCGCCGGGCAGTCGGGTGGCCTGCCCGTGCGGCCGTACCGGCTGTCTGGAGGCGACCGTCTCCGACACCCGGCTGACCCGGCGCGCGGTGGAGCGGGGCATCGTCCCCGACGCGCACATCGGTCTGCTGGCGGACGCGGCGGCGGCCGGCGACGGGCGGGCCGACGCGTTGCTGCGGGAGCGCGCGCAGGCGGTGGGCCGGGCGACGGGGCTGCTGCTCGACGTGCTCAACCCGGACCTCGTGGTGATCACCGAGACGTCGAGCACGCTCCAGCCCGAGTACCTCGAAGAGATCAGGACGGCCGCGATCGCCCACGCACACGTCTGCGACGACCCCGACCGGATCCAGATCCCGCACGCCGGGCCGGCGATCCTGGTCGTGGCCGCCGCCACGATCGTCCTGGACCCGCTGTTCAAGAGCCCCCTGCGGTCCTTCGCCGACACGGCCGCCCCGCACTCGCCGCCGCCCTGGAGGTCCCCCACACCGACGAGTGGCTGATGGCCATCGCCGCGGGCCGCGCCGTGGGCACCCACGCGGTGCCGGCGAGCGAAACGGCCGGTTCACGGACCGCGCCGCCGGTGAAGGAATTGCCGTTCGCCCTGGTCGGCCGTGCGACGCTGGTGGTGGGACCGGCTCAGGAGGCAGCCATGACGGGAGACAGGGAAGGGAGACAGCCCAGGCAACCGGACCTTCGCGACCTGCAGCTGCGTCTGCGTTCCGAGGTGGGCCGGATCGACGAGCAGCTGCGCGCCCTGCTGTCCACCATGGACCGGCTGCAGGGCCTGCTGGACGCGGTGATGGCCATCAGCCGCGAGGTGGAACTGCCCGCGGTGCTGCACCGCATCGTGACCACCGCCATGGACCTGGTCGGCGCCCGCTACGGGGCACTGGGCGTCCTGAACGAGTCCAAGGAGGGCCTGGAGCAGTTCATCTCGGCCGGTCTGTCCGAGCAGGAACGCAACGCTCTCGCCGAGACCGGTCTGCCCCGGGGTCTGGGCGTCCTCGGCCACCTGATCCGCTACCCCGAGCCGCTGCGGGTCGACGACATCCCGGCCCATCCCTCCTCCGCCGGGTTCCCGCCCCACCATCCGCGCCTGCACACCCTGCTCGGCGTCGCCATCAGCGTGCGCGGTGAGATCTACGGCGACCTCTACCTGTCCGAGCGGCTCGACGGGCAGCCCTTCGACGTGCAGGACGAGAACGTCGTCGTCGCCCTGGCCGGCGCCGCCGGCATCGCGATCGAGAACGTCCGCCTCTTCGAACGGATCCGGGTCGGAGCCGAGCAGTTCCAGCGGCTTCTGCTGCCCACCCTGCCCGATCTGGGGCCGTTCACCGCCGCCGCCATCTACCGGCCCGCCACCGAGCCCAGCCAGCTCGGCGGGGACTGGTACGACGCCATTCCCCTGCCCGACGACGTGGTGGCCGTCGTCATCGGCGACGTGGTCGGCCACGATCTGCAGGCCGCGGCCGCCATGGCCTCCACCCGCAACATGCTGCGCGCGCTGCTGTTCGACCAGCGCAATTCGCCCGGCGCGATCCTCGCCCAGCTCGACCGGACCCTGGAGGCCCTCACGAACAACCCCGTCACGACCACCCTCCTGGCCCGCATCGAACCGGAGGGACCGGGCTGGCGGCTGCGCTGGAGCAGCGCGGGACACGTCCCGCCCCTGCTGATCACCCCTGACGGCCGGGCGGAATACCTGCTCGTCGAGCCCGGGCTGCCGCTCGGCGTCGACACCGCGCAGGATCGGCCCGACCACTCCCGCGTCCTGCCCCCAGCCGCCACCGTGGTCTTCTTCACCGACGGTCTGGTCGAACATCCCGACCACCCCATCGACGAGAGCCTCACCGAACTCACCGAACTCGCCGCAGCCCACGCCGGCCTGCCCCTGCCGTTGTTCGTGCAGACACTGGCCGATCACCACCCCAGCGACGGTCACGACGACATGGCCATCCTCGCCCTGCGCGCCCTGCCCGCCTGACCGGCACCGCCGAGCCGTGAGCCCGGCGCCGTGGAGGAACCGCGGGATCCGGCGGATGATGGGGTTCGGGCCGATGTCGACACGGAGGTCGCCCGATGGCTTTCGCGCGGCATGAACGGCTCCGGCACAGCGGCTCGGCCGCCCTGGAGATCTGTGTCATTGCCGCGCTGTACTTCGGCTCGGCCAAGGTGGGGCTGCTCCAGCAGCTGGTGCGCAGTCAGGTCACCCCGCTGTGGCCGCCCAGCGGTATCGCGGTGGCGAGCCTGCTCCTGCGCGGCCGGCGGGTGTGGCCCGGGATCGCCCTCGGCGCGTTCCTGGTCAACGTGTCGCTGGGGCCGTCTCTGCCGGCCGTGCTCGCCATCGTGGCGGGCAACACCCTCGCGCCCGTCTGCTCCTACGAGCTGCTGCGCCGCGCGGGCTTCCGCAACGCCATGGACCGGCTGCGGGACGCCCTGGCCCTGATCTTTCTCGGCGCGTTCACCGGCATGCTGGTCAGCTCCACGACCGGCAGCGCGACCCTGGCCCTCGCCGGAGTGCTCGGCCCGGGCGACTTCTGGCCGACGTGGTCGGTCTGGTGGACCGGTGACGCGATGGGCGTCCTGGTGGTGACGCCGGTCCTGCTCGTCCTGTCCTCGGCGCACCGGCCGAAGGACGCGCCGCCGTCCCGCTGGGTGGAGGGGCTGCTGCTGGTGGCCGCCACGGTCGGCGTCGGTTTCCTGGAGACCAGCCGCGCCTCGCTGCTGTTCCTCGGCATCCCGCTGCTGATCTGGGCGGCCTTCCGCTTCCAGCTGGCGGGAGCCGCGCCCTGCGCGCTGGCCGTGTCGACCTTCGCGATCATCGCGGCCGCCCGGGGATCGGGCCCGTTCCACGGTCACGACCTGCTCACCAACATGATCACGCTGCAGGCGTTCAACGGCTCCGCCGCGCTCACCGCGCTGCTGCTCGCGGCGGTCGTCAGCGAGCGGAACCAGACCCAGCAGGAGATCGCCCGGGCCTGCGGGCAGCTCGCCGACATGGTGGCCAGGATGGCCACCGGAGACCTCCGCCCCACGCTTCCCCACCGGCACGACGAGCGGGAAGAGCAGGGCGGAGAGGCCCCGAGACGGGCGTGATCCGCCGGTCAGTGCAGGTCGGCGCGGGCGGGACTGTCATCCAGGGCAGTGTCTTCCACGGCGCTGCCTTCCATTGCGCTGCCTTCCATTGCGCTGTCCGGGGTGGCGCTGTCGTCCACGGCACTGTCGTCGAGGAACCCGCCCGACTGGTGCTGCCACAGCTTCGCGTAGGCGCCCTGGGCCGCGAGCAGTTCCTGGTGCGTGCCCTGCTCGACGATCCGTCCGCGGTCGAGGACGACGAGCCGGTCCATGCCGGCGACCGTGCTCAGCCGGTGCGCCACCACGAGCGCCGTCCGCCCCTCCATGAGCCGCCACAGCGCCTCCTGGACCAGGACCTCGCTCTCGGAGTCCAGGGCGCTGGTCGCCTCGTCGAGCAGCAGGATCGGCGCGTCCCGCAGGATCGCCCGGGCCAGGGCGACGCGCTGGCGCTGTCCGCCGGACAGCTTGATTCCGCGCTCGCCCACCATGGTGTCGAAGCCGTCCGGCAGCACGTCGGCGAACTCCGTGACGTGTGCCGCCTCGGCCGCGCGGCGGATCTCGGCGTCGGTGGCGTCCGGCCGGGCGAAGGCGATGTTCTCCTTCAGCGTGCGGTGGAACATCGCCGGGTCCTGCGGCACATAGGCGATCAGTCCGCGCAGGTCGGCCTGGCGCATCCGGCTGATGTCCTGTCCTCCGACCAGGATCCGGCCGCCGTCGATGTCCATCATCCGCAGCAGCAGCCGGGACAGCGTGGTCTTGCCGCCGCCCGAGCGGCCGACGAGGCCGATCTTCGTGCCGCTGGACACGGCCAGGTCGAGGCCCCGGAAGAGCGGCTCCCCGCCTCCGTGGGCGAAGGTCACCCGCTCGAAGCGGACGTCGGCGGGCCCCGGCAGCAGTGGCTCCGGCGACGCCGGGTCGAGCACGGTCGGCGGGACCAGCAGCAGCTCGGTGAACTGTGCGGCCTCCGTCATCGAGCTCTCCAGGCGGCGGTAGATCTGGTTGAAATCGAACATGATCTTCGTGGCGCTGCTGTAGTAGGTGAAGGCGACCACGATCGCCTCCACCCCGTGCTCGCCCCCGCCGAGCGCGACCGCGAGCAGCAGGCCCAGCACATTGGTCAGTACGGACATCGGCGCGACCAGCGTGTCGATGCGCAGGTTGCCGTAGTCCCACGACCTCAGGGTGAGCCGCCGGGAGTGGGCCACGCGGGTGCGGTGCTCGGCGGCCTCGCGGCGCTCCGCGGCGAACGCCCGGACCGTGTCCATGTTCATCAGGCTGTCGGCGACATGCCCCGACACCCGGGCGATCGCCTCCTCCCGCTGGTCGACGAGCCGCTGGCGGCGCCGGATGAGCGGCGCCACGCACAGCGCCGTCACCGCGATCATCACCAACAGCCCGACGACGAGCAGCGGGTCGTAGCGCCACAGCACCACCGACCCGAACAGCAGCGGTACGAGGCTGCCCATGATGTTGAAGGTCAGCGTGTCGGCGAACTCCTCGAAGCGGGAGGCGAAACTCAGCACCCTCTTGGTGAGGGCTCCGGCGAAGTTGTCGTGGAAGAAGGCGGCGTCCTTGGCGAACAGCTCGTCCATGCCGAGCACGTACAGGTGCTCGATGCCGAGGGCGTCGAGGCGGTTCAGGCAGTGCAGACCGATCCGCCACAGCACCTCCGCCAGCAGCAGGGCACCGGCGAAGGCGAGGACGTACGGCAGCGTCGAGCCGATGCCGATACCGGTGTCCCCGGCGATCCGGCCGACGAGCTTCGCGACGACCAGTGGCGCGATGTAGTTGATCCCGATGTTGCCGAGTGCCGGGAGCAGCATGCCGGGCACGGCCCAGGCCCGTAGCCGACCCAGCTCCCGTCCGTAGTAACGAAGTGCGAGGAGCACGGAGCCCCTGCGCGGGGGCACCTTGCTTGCTTGAGGTAATCCCATTCCGATCCCGTGTGGTTGTCCGGCGGGATGGGAGTGTCCCGCGACGACACCCACGGCGTCCAAGCGTTTTTTGGGCCGATGGGGCCTTCGCCCCATGTGTCACTCGCGAGCCGTACGGCGGCAGCCGGTCGGCTCAAACGTCCTGCTGGGTCTGCCAATTGAGCAGTTCGACGTGTCTGACGGTGGCGATGTGGGTGTGCACGGCGGCGGCGACCGGAGCGTCAGCGGGGGCTCTGCGGGAAGGTCAGTGGTCGAAGCCGATGTGTACGTGGTCGTGGTGGGTGTTGTCGCTGAAGAACTGGTTGGCGGCCCCGCCGCCGGACAACAGGACGGGTCCCCCGACGTTGTAGGAACCGGCCGCTGCCGCGTCCCGCATGAAGCGCTCGATCAGAGTGCGGGGCGTGCCCGGATCGACCACCGCGTGACCGTCGATCTGCCACACGTCGAAGGCCCGCCCGCGCGGATGGTCGCTGGGGCGACCGGTGCCGAAGACGTCGAGGGGGTGACCCGAGCGGACCACGCTGACGTACATCCGGTAGGTGCCCGCCAGACGCAGCATCGCCGCCGGCACGCTGTCGTGTACGCGCCCGCTGCGCAGATCGGCCTGCGCGGCGGGCGGCAGTTCGATGCGGGAGTCGGACAGCACCGCGCGGACGCGAGCGGGCAGCGCCGACGCGGCGGCTCCCGGCCGAGCCGGGTGCAGGGCGGTCACCGTCCAGCCGGAGGCCGCCCGGGTCAGCCGTACGTCGACCGTCGTGCCGCCGGCGCGCACGCTGCCGCCGCGGCGGGTCCACTGACGGCATACGACGAGCACGCTCGCGGAGTCGGTGAGGATGCCGCCGTACTGGGCGTCGACCACCTGCAGCACGGCCGCGTCCGCGTCCGGCAGCAGCGGACCGGCCTCGTCGACAAGGCCGGTGGGCAGCCGGAGCGCGGCCACCCGCGCCCTGGCCGCGGCCGCACCCCCCTTGCCCTCCGGCCACGCCCCGATCGCCTCGACGACCTGAACGGCGCGGAGTTTGGCTGCCGGCGTGACCTCGGCCGAGGTCGGACGCCACGGCGTGGTGTGCGGCAGGGCGGCGGCCTGCGAGATGGGAGGGAACGCCGCAGCGGATCCGGAAGCGGCCGATGCCGCACCGGAACGGGCGGTGCCGGACTGCGACGGCGCGGTGTGCGAGGAGCCGCCGGAGCAGGCCGCCACACCGGCGAGAGTGCCGGTCGCACCCAGGAGCACGGCGCGGCGGGACGGTGGGCCGGGCTTGCGCGTCATGACATCCAGTGTCCGTCAATCGTGGGGCGGGGAGCGGACGGACCCGCCCTGGCCGCGACACGCACAGCCCGTCCACGGCGGCCCCCGACGGTCATGGCCTGCCGATCGTCACCTTCCAGCTCCAGATCGCCGACCCGCGCCTCGCCCGCCTCGACCGCTGAGCGGCCGCGGTACGTCAGCGAATCACGCGGCAGGCATTGACGTTTATGGCGGGGTTCCTATCATCCTCAGGGTCCGAAGTGCCGATCGTCGTTCGATACTCCGGACGGCAGGCTCGACCCGGCACTGAGCGAGACCGCACCCCCCACCACCGAAGGAGCCGCTCATGTCCTCCCGTCCACGGTTACGTCCCCTGCGGCACGCGCTGCTCGCCGGCGGCGCCGCCGCCGCGCTCGGCGTCGGCCTGCTCACCGCCGCCGCACCAGCCGCACCCGCGGCCACCTCGCAGCCCTGCGACCTCTACGCCGCCGGCGGCACCCCCTGCGTTGCCGCACACAGCACGACCCGCGCCCTGTACGCCTCCTACAACGGGCCCCTGTACCAGGTGCGCCGCGCCTCCGACAACGCCACCCGGGACATCGGCGTCCTCAGCGCGGGCGGGGTCGCCAACGCCGCCGCGCAGGACTCGTTCTGCGCCGGCACCAGCTGTCTGATCACCGTCATCTACGACCAGTCCGGCCGGGGCAACCGCCTCACCCAGGCACCCCCCGGCGGCTTCTCCGGCCCCGCCGCGGGCGGCTACGACAACCTCGCCAACGCGACCGCCGCGCCCATCACGGTCGCCGGGCACAAGGCGTACGGCGTGTACGTGGCGCCCGGCACCGGATACCGCAACAACAGCACCAACGGTGTCGCCAAGGGCGACCAGGCCGAAGGCATGTACGCGGTCCTGGACGGCACGCACTACAACGGCGGCTGCTGCTTCGACTACGGCAACGCCGAGACCAACAGCCGGGACAACGGCAACGGCACCATGGAGGCCATCTACTTCGGCAACATCAAGGTGTGGGGCTACGGCAGCGGCAACGGCCCCTGGATCATGGCCGACCTGGAAAACGGCCTGTTCTCCGGTGTCAACCAGCACTACAACGCGGGCGACCCCTCGATCAGTCACCGTTATCTCACCGCGGTCATCAAAGGCGGGGCCAACCGCTGGGCCATCCGCGGCGGCAACGCCCAGTCCGGCTCCCTGTCCACCTTCTACAACGGGGTGCGTCCCAACGTCGCCGGCTACAACCCGATGAAGAAGGAGGGCGCCATCATCCTCGGCATCGGCGGCGACAACAGCCACGGCTCCGCCGGCACCTTCTACGAAGGCGTCATGACCTCCGGCTATCCCTCGGACTCCACCGAGAACGCGGTGCAGGCCAACATCACCGCTGCCGGATACGGCAGGTAGAACCACCTCCACGAAGGGTCTCGCTCCGGCGGACTCCCGCCGCTGCGGGATGCGGCAGCGGCGGGAGTCACGAGCGGGTCGCCCGTGGAGGGCCGGTCAGGCATGGAACTGGTTCGCCGGGACCGGCAGCCCGTAGTGCTCGCGCAGCGTCGTGCCCTCGTACTCCTCGCGGAACAATCCCTTGCCGCGCAGGATCGGCAGGACGTGTTCGACGAAGGCCGCGAGACCTGACGGCAGGGCGGGCGCCATGATGTTGAACCCGTCCGCCGCGCCGCCCTCGAACCAGGCGATGATCGTGTCGGCGATCTGCTCGGGCGTGCCGACGAACTCGAAGTGGCCGCGTCCGCCGCCGAGCCGGGAGATGATCTGCCGGACCGTCAGCCGCTCGCGCACCGCGAGGTCGATGATCAGGTCGGAACGGCTCTGTGAGCCTTCCAGCTTCGGCCTCGCGAGGATGAAGTCCGGCAGCGGCTCGTCGAGTTCGAAGACCGACGGCTCGGTCTCGAACACGGCGGCCAGCTGGCGCAGCCCGTACTCCGGGACGCGCAGCTCGTCGAACTGCCGGGCCAGCGCCCGGGCTTCCGCCTCGGTCGACCCGATGTACGGGACGATGCCGGGCAGGACGATCACACCGTCCGGGTCGCGCCCCGCGGCCCGGGTGCGGGCCTTGATGTCGGCGTAGAAGGCGGCCGCGCGCTCGTACGTCGTATGCGCGGTGAAGATGGCTTCGGCGTGACGCGCCGCGAAGTCCTTGCCGTCCTCGGAGGAGCCGGCCTGGACGAGCAGCGGGTAGCCCTGCGGCGGGCGCTCGACGTTGAGCGGTCCTGCCACCTTGAAGTACCTGCCCTCATGGCCGAGCCGGTGCAGGCGCTCCGGGTCGGCGTAGCGTCCCGTGGACCGGTCCGCGACGACGGCCTCCGCCTCCCAGCTGTCCCACAGCGCCTTGGCGACCTTCAGGAACTCGTCGGCGCGGGCGTAGCGTTCAGCGTGGTCGGGGCGGGTGTCGAGGCCGAAGTTGGCGGCCTCGTCGGCTCCCGCCGAGGTGACGATGTTCCAGCCGGCGCGGCCGCCGCTGACGTGGTCGACGGAGGCGAGCCGGCGCGCGAGGTTGTACGGCTCGTTGTACGTCGACGACACGGTCGCGATGAGGCCGATCCTGCTGGTCGCCTGGGACAGCGCGGTCAGCAGGGTCAGCGGTTCGAGCTGGCCCGGCGGGCGGAACTCCCCGGTGCCGAGGAGGGCCGGGCCGTCGGCCAGGAACAGGGAGTCGAACTTGGCGCTCTCGGCCAGCTGCGCCAGCTCGATCCAGTGCCGCAGGTCGAAGTCCGCCCGCGGGTTGCTGTGCGGCAGGCGCCATGCCGCCTCGTGATGGCCCGCCTCCATGAGGAAGGCGTTGAGATGGAGCCGCCGTCTCGCGCTCATGAGGTGACCTTCAGCTTCGAGCTGTCGTAGTCGGCCGGGAGGAGGTTGTCGGTGATGGACGCGACGTCGACCGTCTTGGTGATCTGGCCCGCCTCCAGGAAGGCGTCGGCGAGCTTCTGCTCGGCCGCGATGTCCGACTTCTCCACCGGGGTCACCCTGGTCTCGAAGGCCTTCAGGGACGCCTTGGCGTCGGCGAGGGGGATGCCCTCCTCCTTGGAGACGGCCTCCGCGTACTTGTCCTCGTGCTTGATCGCCCAGGCGAACTCGTGGGCCAGTCGCTTGAGTACGTCCGCGAGGGCGGCCCGCTTGGTCCTGTCGCTCAGCGACTTCTCGCTGGCGACGTAGTAGCTGCTGGTCTGGTCGATGGGCGGGAGGCCCTTCGCCAGGATGCGGGCGCCGTTCTTGACCGCGATCGCCGACTGGGGGTTCCAGATCGACCAGGCGTCCACCTTGCCGGTGTTGAAGGCGGTGGCGCCGGCCGCCGGGTCGAGGAAGACCAGGTGCACGTCCTTGGGGGTGAGGCCGACGCTCTTGAGGGCGTTCAGGGCCAGGCCGTGGGCCGAACTGCCCTGCGGGACGGCGATCTTCTTGCCCTTGAGGTCCCCCAGCGTCTTCAGCTGGGAGCCCTTGGGCACGATGATGTTCTCGCTGGACTGGGTGGGCGTGAGGGAGCGGTTGACGGCGACGACCTTGAAGCCGTACTCCTTCGCGGCCCCGGTGATCGGCGGGACGTCGCCGACGCTGCCGAGGTCGATGTCGCCGGAGGCGGCCGCCTGGACCAGCGGCGGGCCGTAGGTGAAGCGGGCGAACTTCACCTTGTACGACGCGTTGTCGAAGACGCCGGTGATCTTGGCGAGTTCCTCGCTGCCGTCACCGCCGTTGTCTCCGATGGTGAAGGTGTACTTGCTCCACTCGGGGTGCTTGGCGTCGCTCGCGTCGACGGCGTTCTTCAGCGGTGCCGCGGTGTCCGACGACGAGCCGCAGGCGACGAGGGTGCCCGCCAGGGCGAGCGTGCCGACGGCGCCGATGACTGTGCTGGTTCTCTTACGTGTGGAACGCATGGGATGTCGTGTGCTTTCTGTGCTGGGTGAGGGTGTTGGGGGTGGTTCAGTGCCGGACTGCGAGGCCGAGGTCTTCCAGGAGCCGGGCGCGCAGTTCCTCGCGGGCGACGCTCGCTTCGCGGTCCGCGGCGGAGAGCCGGACCTCGTGCGAGGTGCCGATGCGGCCGCTGCTCATGACGACGATGCGGTCCGCCAGGGCGATGGCCTCGTCGACGTCGTGGGTGACGAGCAGCATGGCGGCGTGGTGCTTGGTGCGCAGGGCCCGTACGAGGTCGTGCATGCGCAGCCGGGTGATGGCGTCGAGGGCCGCGAACGGCTCGTCGAGCAGCACGAGTTCGGGCTCCGAGACCAGGGCCCGCGCGAGGGACACCCGCTGGGCCTCGCCGCCGGAGAGCTCCTTGGGCCAGGCCTTCTCCCGGCCCGCGAGACCGACCTCGGCGAGCACGTCGCGGGCGCGTTGTTCCGCGTGGCGTCCGCGCAGGCCGAGCGTGACGTTGCGCAGGACGCGCTGCCACGGCAGCAGCCGGTCGGCCTGGAAGACGATCGCACGCCGCGCCGGGACCTCCACCCGGCCCGCGTCGGGCCGGTCGAGTCCGGCGAGCAGCCGCAGCAGGGTGCTCTTGCCGCAGCCCGAGGGGCCGAGCAGAATCACCAACTCCTCGTCCCCGACGGTGAGATCGAGGTGGTCGAGCACCACCCGGTCACCGAACTGACGGACCACCTGCTCGACGACGACCCCGGTCTGCCGACGCGGCTCGGTCGCGACTGTGCTGCTCATGACGCCTCATAACTGGGTCGCCACCGCAGCAGCACCCGCTCGAGAGCCCGGACGAACTGATCGGCGAGCAGACCGAGGAGCGAGTAGATCACCAGCCCCACGAAGACCTGGTTGGTCTGCAGATACGTCTGCCCCTGGGTGATGAGGAAGCCAAGTCCCTTGTCCGCGTTGACGGTTTCGGCGGCGACGAGGCCCAGGACGCTGTACGCCAGGGAGAACCGCAGGCCCACCAGGAACCCGGGCAGTGCTCCCGGCACCAGCACCCGCGTCACCAGCCGCCGGCGGCCCGCGCCCGTCGTGCGCGCCATCTCGATCAGCCGCTGGTCGACGCCCCGGATCGCGGCGAACAGGTTGAGATACATCGGGACGCCGGCCCCGAAGGAGATCAGCAGCACCTTGGTGAGCTCGTCGATGCCGAACCACACGATCATCAGCGGCAGCACCGCGAGGAGGGGGATCGTGTTGAGCACCTGCACGACGCCGTTGAACAGGAACTCACCGCTGCGCAGCAGCCCGCCGAGCACGCCGGTGACGATGCCCACCGTCAGACCGATCGCGAGTCCGATGCCGGCCCGCTGCAGCGAGATGGCCAAGTCCGGCCCGAGGACGCCCTGTTGCCACAGATCGGCGGCGGCCTTCACGATCGAGGTAGGCGCCGGAGCATAGGTCTTGGCGAGCACTCCGGCGCGGGCGAGGACCTCCCAGACGATGAGGATCGCGACCGGGGTGGTGTAGATGCCCAGCGGCCAGCGCAGCCGCTCGCGCAGTGTGGTGAGCGGCGTCCGGCGGCGGGCGTCACGCGGCAGGAACACCTCGCGTTGCCGCGCGCCGGTCGTCTCGGCGGCGGGGGCAGGCCTGGCGAGCGCCGCGGCCGGGACACGGATTTCGGTCATGGCGCCACCGCCGGCACGTCTTCGGTGACCGTGCGGACGCGGTCGGTGAGCTTACGGAGGGACACAGGCATGAGGAAGCCCTTCTCGGAGGAAGCGGGCGCACCGCTGGGTACTGAGGGGTGAAGAGCGGCAGTCAACGACCGGTTCGAGGCGGTCGAACGAGGACTTGGCAGTCGGTGCGGCCACGAGGCGGCGTCAGCCGACGGTCACGGGACGGCACACTGCGCCCGCAGACACTTCTCCCTCAGCCGGGAAGGACAGACGTGAGGTGAGGCCGGAGAAGAGTCGCTCAGGACGCGGATACGAAGATCCCGCAGGACGGCATCACCGGATGCCGCCGGGGACCACTTACCGAGTCAGCGACAACAAAACGCGCTGGAGACGTGCGCCAGATCGATGTGGCGCCGCCGGGTCAGGTCCACGCGCGGGTTCATGGAACGGGAGTTCAGCAGAGGTCCACCAGGTTGGTCAACCACTTCTCGGACAGGTCTTGCATTGCGGACACCGGGAACTTCCCCGCCCCTTCGGGACGCATCTCTCCTTGCCTTTGACGCACGCGCCAGGGCTCAGCATGTGCACGCCCCACGCCGGCAGGTCGTCACCGCTCGGCTTGTCACCACCCCTGAGGGGCCGCCCGGCCGCAAACACTTCGCCGTCGCAGGCGCGACCGAGGGTGCTGCTCGGGTGGCGCGAGCACGCGCCGGCTCCCTGGCCCTCGAACCGCCCGCCGCCGACGGCACCGTCGTCCTGGACTTCGACCGCGCCACGAACCTGGTCCGCGCCTACACCGACCTGGCCACCTGCCCGCTGCCCCGGCCGAAAACCGCCTTTCCGGTGGCCATCGAAGCGGGCCAGAAGACCCCTCGCGAGCGCGGCGGGTCCTGAGCACCAGAGCCGGCCGGCAATCCTCGGCTCGGTGGCAGCAAGGGCGGGCGGGGGGGGGGGGGGGGGGGGGGGGGGGGGCGGGGGCGCCCCCGGGGGGGGGGCCCCCCCCCCCCCCCCCCCCCCCGCCGCGTGCGTCAATAAAAACACCCCCCCCGCCCCCCCCCGCCCCCCCGGGGGGGGGGGCGCGGGGGGGGGGGGGGGGGGGGGGGGGGGGGGCCGCGGGCCCCCCCCCGCCGGCGGGCGCGAGGAATCGCACCCTCCCCTGGTACGACATCCCCGCGCGGGGTCGTCCTCGCGGCCCGGGGCGTGCGAGAGTCCGCCCCAGCTCGAAGCCACCGCAAGGACGAGGCCCAGGCCTGCACCGCCGGGCGGGTAGCCCGATTTCCGGTCCGGAATCCCCGAACGTGGCAACAGCAGCACCGACAGGTCGTATTTCGGCCTCCCTGGCACGGACGGTCCACGGACGGCCTGTGCGGATATTCACACGCGCAACCACCCCTTCATCAGTCGCGCGGCTTTACGCGCCGCGCCGGGCGGCCCGTCGTCCTCACCCGCGCGCACGGGCCCGAGGGACCGTAGCGTGAGGGAGAGGGGCGGCCGGAGGTGGTTGCGTTGCCGGACATGGACTACGCGGCGTTGTTCGCCGCCACGCCGAGCCCCTATCTGGTGCTGGACCCGGATCTGGTCATCGCGGAGGTCAACCAGGCATACCTCGACGCGACCGGCCGCATCCGTGAGGAACTGCTCGGCAAGCACATCTTCGAGGCGTTCCCCGACAACCCCGCCGACCCCGACGCGGACGGCGTGCGCAACCTCAGCGCCTCCCTGCACCGGGTGCTGGCCCTGCGGAAGCCGGACACCATGGCGCTGCAGAAGTACGACATCCCGGTCATGGACGAGCCCGGAGGGTTCGAGGAGCGCTGGTGGTCGCCGATCAACACGCCGGTCCTCACCCCGGACGGGAAGGTGCAGTGGATCATTCACCGCGTGGAGGACGTCACCGCCTTCGTCCAGGCCCGCGTGGCCGGCAACCAGCCGCCCGTACAACAGCTGACCAAGCGCGACGCGCTGGAGGCGGAGCTGTACGCGCGCGCCCGTGAGCTGCAGCGGCTGAACGAGGAACTGCGGCTGGCCCACACCCGCGAACGGCAGGTGGCCCTCACCCTGCAGGAGGCCATGCTCCAGGTGCCCGACCTGGCCCGGCATTCGGACGTCGCGGTGCGCTATCTGCCCGCGACCGGGTCACTGAACGTGTGCGGCGACTGGTACGACATGGTCAACCTGTCCGACAGCCGGTTCGCGGTGGCGGTCGGCGACGTCGTCGGCCACGGCCTGGAAGCAGCCGCCGTGATGGGCATGCTGCGCAGTGCGCTCAGTGCCGCGATCCGCGCACTGGAGTCACCCGCCCGGGCTCTGGAGGTGCTGGGCCTCTACGCACGGTCCGTCGACGGCGCGCTGAACACCACCGCCGTGAAGGCACTCGTCGACCCCCGCAGCCAGTTGATCATCTACAGCAACGCGGGACACCCGCCGCCGGTCCTGATGCACCCGGACGGCACCTGCGACCTGCTGGACAAGGCCACCGACCCGCCCCTGGGAGCCCGGCCCCAGCACGTGCCCCGCCCACAGGCCGGCCAGGCCTACGAACCCGGAGCCACCCTGGTGCTGTACACCGACGGCCTGATCGAACAACGCGGCGAGGACATCGAGAAGGGAATCGCCCGCCTGGTCGAGGTCCTGCGCCTGCACCGCACCCTCGGCCCGGACCGCCTGGCCGACACCCTCCTGGCCCACCTCGGCGTAGCAGGAGGCGCCCACGACGACATCGCCCTCGTCATCGTCCGGCTGTGACCCTTCGGCGCCTCGTACACCTGATTCTCACCTGAATGTGAACCGATCCCAGGCATCCCTGGCAGTGTCCTCGCCCTCTTGCACGTCGTACGGCTGACGCGCGTTCGGGAAGGTTCGTCCATGGGGGTCACCACCTCAGAACTCATCAGGCCGGTCCAGCGCACGGGTGGCCCTCCGCCTGCGCGCGGGAAGGGGTTCGACGCCAGACCGGCCTGGTGGGCGATCATGCTGGTGGCGACGGTGCTGTTCACCTGGGACATCCAGCACAGCACCTACCACTCGTTCTACTCCGAGACCGCGCGCAGCATGACGGAGAGCTGGAAGGGCTTCCTCTTCGGCTCGTTCGACCCGGGCAACACGATCACCATCGACAAGCTCCCGGGTTTCCTCTGGCCGCAGGCCCTGTCCGCGCGGATCTTCGGCTTCCATCCGTGGGCACTGACACTGCCGCAGGTCATCGAGGGCGTCCTCAGTGTCGCCGTGCTGCACCGCGCCGTGCGCCGGTGGGCGGGCGAGAGCGCGGGACTGCTCGCCGCCGGCGCCTTCGCACTGACTCCCGCGGTCGCGGGATTGTTCCGTACGGAGGTCGAGGACCCCGCGTTCACCCTGTGCGTCCTGCTGGCCGCGAACGCCACGCTGCGCGCCGCCCGTGAGGCCCGGCTGCGTCCGCTGCTCATGGCCGGGCTGTGGGTCGGCCTCGGCTTCCAGGCCAAGATGCTGGAGGCCTGGGCGGTGCTTTTGGCACTCGGCCTGCTCTACCTGGTGTCGGCCCCGGCGACGCTGCGCCGCCGGCTGGCCCACCTGGCGACGGCCGCAGCGGTCTGCGTCGCGGCGTCGGCCTCCTGGATGGTCCTGGTGGCCCTGACCCCGGCCCAGGACCGCCCGTTCATCGACGGCACGACCGACAACTCGGCGTTCAGCCAGGTCGTCGGATACAACTTCCTCAGCCGTTTCGCCAGTCTCGGCATCAGCGCCAAGGCCACCGGCAGCGTCGCTGCCACGACCATGGCCGGCACCGCGCCGGCACACTCCGGCGCGGAGGGACAGCCCGCCGCCCTGTGGGCCAAGATGTTCGGCCCTTCGCTCGCCTCCCAGGTCGGCTGGCTCTATCCGGTGGCCGCGCTGTCCGTGGTGTGCGGCCTGGTCTGGCTGCGCGGCAGGCACCGTACGGATCCGCTGCGGGCGGGCTTCCTGCTGTGGGGCGTGTGGCTGGCCACGTACTTCCTGGTCTTCAGTGCCGGCGCGGTCGGCGCCCACACCTACTACATGGGAGTGGTGGCGGTCCCGCTCGCCGCGCTGTTCGGTGGCGGCATGGTGCAGTTCTGGCGGGCCTGGCGGCGCGGAGACCGGACCCGGTCGTGGGCACTGCCGACGGCGGCGGTCAGCACCATGGTGTGGTCGGCGTTCATCGCTACGCGGTACTCGTTCCTGCCCTGGCTGGCACCCGCCGCGATGGTCGCGGGGAGCGGAGGGCTGCTGCTGCTCGTGCTGTCGCGCACCACCGGCGGGCGGGCGCCCTCCCGGATCGCGGTACTGGGCGTGGGGGCAGTCCTCGTGGGCATGCTGCTGCCGTCCGCCGCCTGGGCGTCAACGGTCCTGGACCCGAAGTACGGCCACTCGGGCATGGGCGCGGCCGGACCGGTCTCGACCTGGCACGACCACCGGCACGACCGGGCCCCGGGCGGCAGCCCGCCCCGTGCGAGGAAGCCGCACGAGAACACGGTCAGGTACGACTACCGGACGGCACTCACCCGCGAGCAGCGGCGCTTCCTGGCCTCCATGCAGGCCCGCCAGGGCCATGCCGCCTTCGTCTTCGCCACGACCAGCTGGCGCTCGGCCTCCCCGTACATCCTCTTCGCGGGCGCCAAGGTGCTCCCGATGGGCGGCTTCACCGGCGCCGCCCCCACGCCCACGAACGCCGAGTTCCGCAGTCTGATCGCCACCGGCCGGCTGCGTTACGTCGTCCTCGGCGGCGCGCCGACCAGACCGGGCCGCGCCGCCGCGCACTGGGTGCGCGACCACTGCACGCCCATGCCCCACCAGACGTTCCGTGTCTACGACTGCGCGCCGACATCCGACACGCCGCACAGGAACTAACACCTGGTGAACTTACGAAGTCCGGCGTCCGTAAGGGTTTCACAAGAAATTCTCAGCCAAGTCAAACGCCCGCCCTCACCTTCGTGAGACAGAGTGATCACTGATGGAGCGCATCTCACGCATCATGGTCACCTCGCGTCACGCGTTGCTCGGCGTCGTGATGATGTTCACCCTGGCCTCGTCCGTGTCCGCCGCGGAGGTCGAGCACAGGCCCTCGGGGCGGGCGTCGGAGGTCCCGTCGTCCGGCGGAAGAGCGGGGCAGGCACGACCGCCGACCCAGGCCTTGGGGGCCACCGTCGACGTCGTCGCCGATCGTGCGTCGGCGCGGATCGGCGCACTGTTCGGCGCGGACCGGGCCGACGACCTGACCGGCGGACACCTGTGCACGGCCTCGGTGGTGCACAGCCCCCGGCGCGATCTCGTCGTCACCGCCGCGCACTGCGTCAGCGACGCCAGTACCGACCTGGTGTTCGTGCCGGGCTACCGGGACGGGCACGCGCCGTACGGGGTGTGGAAGCTGGGGCAGCGCTATCTGCCCGACGGTTGGACCAAGGACCAGGACGAGGACAGCGATCTGGCCTTCGCCACCGTCGACGATCAGGACGGCAGGGCGATCGAGGACGTCGTCGGGGCCAACCGGTTCACGCCCGGCACGGCCACCGGCGCCACCGCCGTGACCGTCGTCGGCTACCCCGACTCCCGCGAGACGCCCATCAGCTGCACCAACAAGCCGACCGCGTACAGCAGCACCCAGCAGCGCATCGACTGCCCCGCCTTCACCCAGGGCACCAGCGGCAGCCCCTGGATCAACGACGTCGGCCAGGTCGTCGGCGTCCTCGGCGGCTACGACCAGGGCGGCGACACGGACGACGTGTCCTACAGCGTGACACTGGGCAGCCAGGCGGCCGACCTGTACAAGGCCGCCGTCAGCAACCACTGATCCGCGCGACTGGCCCGTCGCCTGCCCGCGACACCGTCGACAAAGCCCTGCCCCGCGCCGACCGCGCACAGGGCTTGCATCATGTGTCACACAAACGCATCAGCGGGACGACATACCAGCCTTGGTCAGGGTGCATGACGTGTGCAGGGGGCTCCTCTTGACGTCGTGCAGCTGGTGGGCCGCACGGCCGAACTGGCCGGGTCGGCTGTCGTGCGCGCCTTGGTGAGGGAGCTCCGGGCCGGTCGACCTCAGGTGGTGACAGGCGGCCGGTCAGGGGCCTCTTGGTCGCTGGGCATGACAGAGGTCATGTCACATGCGGCCCGACGTCGCGGCGGAAGCGGAGTCCGCGGTCCCGGTCCCGGACCGGTGTTCGGTCACCGCCACGCGTTGCCGCCGGTGCGTCACCAGCACGTAGGACAGGGCCACCATGGCGATGAAGGGCACGCCTGCCTGCCAGGCCGGCGAGAAGGCGTCCACGAAACCGGTCAACACCAGGACAAGGAAGGTGAAGGTCATGGCCAGTGCCGTCGTGATCGGTGCTCCCGGCAGCCGAACCGTGGGGGTCCGCGTCGGATCCTCGGTTCCGGCACGCCTGAACGCGAGATGCGTGGCGAAGATGAGCAGCCAGGTCACCATGCCGGTGAACAGCGCTGCGCCGAGGAGCACGGGGAACGCGGTGTCCGGTGACACGGCGGACACGATGGAGGCGGCTATCAGTCCAGCCGCGGAGGCCAGCACGGCAGGCACAGGGATCTTGCGGTCGCTGGTGCGCCCGAGAGCGCGAGGCGCGTAGCCGCTCAACGAGAGGGAGTGCATCATGCGGGAGGCCACGTACAGGTTGATGTTGGCGGCGGACAACGCGGCCGTCAGCACCACGGCGTTCATGATGTCGGCGGCTGCGGGGACGCCGACGAGGCTGAAGAGGCGGACGAAGGGGCTCTGCTGCACACCGGAGACGTTCACGGTCTCGGTCCAGGGCATGATCGACACGATCACGGCGGTACCCAGGACGTAGAACAGCAACAGACGCAGTACGGCCCCCCGCGCGGCCCGGGGCACGTCCCGACCGGGGTTCTTCGACTCGGCTGCTGTCATGGCCACGGCCTCGGTGCCGCCGTAGGCGAGCGTGGTGACGGTCAGCGCGAGCAGCATCCCCTTGAGGCCGTTCGGAGCGAAGCCGCCGTGCTCCGTCCAGCCCCCCAGACCTGCTGCCGGATGCTCGCCCGCGCCGAAGAAGATGAAGGTCACGCCGAAGCCGATGAACAGGACGACCGCAAGCACCTTGATGAGGGCGAACCAGTATTCGACCTCTCCGAACACGGACACCGCCGCGCAGTTCACCACGGTGATGAACACAGTGAAGATCGCCACCGGTACCCACAGCGGAAGATCGGGCCACCAGAAGCGGAGGTAGATGCCGGCGGCCACGATCTCGCCTCCGATGGTGACGACCAGGCAACCCCAGTAGCACCATCTCTGCACATAGCCGGCCAGCGGCCCGAGGTACCGGTCGGCGAGCCGGCCGAAGCCTCCGGCCTCCGGGTGCGCGGAGGTCATCTCGGCCAGGGCGTAGGCCAGCGCAATGGCGCACAACGCTCCGACGAGATAGAGGACCGTCACGGACGGACCCGCCATGGACATGGCCAGCGACGAGCCGAGGAAGAGGCCGGTGCCCAGGGCGCCGCCGACGGCCAGCATGGTGATCTGGCGACTGCCGAGCGACCGGTCGAGTCCTCCGGCGTCGCTGCGTGCTCCCCGGTCAGTCATGGTCGAGCGGCTCCTTCGCACGGGTCGCGTCATCGGCTCGCAGTGCACTGCGTTCACGGATGGCTCGCCCGACCGCCCACTGCCCGGCGGCCACCAGGACGCAGACGCCGAAGCAGGTCCCCCACAGCGCCGTGGGTCCCGCGTGGGCGTACAGCTGCGTGCCTCCGGCCGGGGCGACCACGGCGGCCAGCGCGTAGGCCGCGCCGAAGAGGCCGTTGTAGCGTCCGCGCAGATGCCCGGGTGAGAGGTCGGCGACGATGGTCTGTACGACGGCCGCAATGGCGATCTCACCAGCCGTCCAGATCACCACGGTGACGGCGTAACCGGCGAGGCTGGAGACCCAGGCCCCCAAGCCGAATCCGGTGCCCATCAGCAGGACACCGCAGGCGATGACCGCGCTGTGGTCCTTCCGGCTGAGCCACTTGATGAGCAGGGGCTGTACGAGCACGACGAGCACGCCGTTCACGGCGACGGCGAACCCGTAGTCGGCGGGCGTCAGTCCGCTGTCCACCATGGCGAGCGGCAGGGTGGAGCCGACCTGGAACTGTACGGACGCGTGCAGCACGAGCAGCAGCACATAGGCGACCATGACGCGGTCCCGCAGGACCTCTCGATAGCTGCCCGAAGGCTGTCGCGCGCTCTGCGCGGGACGTGCCTCGTCGGCCGGAAGGCGCCACCAGATGAACAGACCGAACAGCACGCAGGTGACGGCGTCGATCCAGAAGAGCCACAGGAAGCCGCGCTGGGCCAGCACACCGCCGAGCACGGAAGCGACGGAGAACCCGACGTTGATCGCCCAGTACAGAAGACCGTAGGCGCGGGGCCGCTCCTCCTTGGGCACGGCGTCGGCGACGATGGCCCCGGAGGCGGGCTGGTAGAGCTGGAGGCACAGACCCGCGAGGAAGGCAGTGGCGAGGATGGGCACCAGGCCACGGACGTAACCGAGGGTCAGCAGGGCCGCACCCGCGGCGACAGGGCCGGTGGCGAAGGTCGCCCGGCGTCCCCACAGATCGCTCAGGAACCCCCCGACCAACTGGGAGCAGGTACTGCCCAGGCCGAGTGCGGTGACGACGGCGCCGGCCCAGGTCACCGACATGTCGCGCTGGTCGGTGAGGTAGAGGGTGAGGAAGGGGACCACCATGGTCCCGGCCCGGCTGACGAGAATGCCCGACCAGACCGCCCAGTAGATGGGCGGCAGCCCTCCGAAGTGTGAGCGCAGGAAGCCGACGACCCGTCCGGCCGGTGCGCCGCTCTCCGGACGGTCCGTCATCGCCTTCGTCACCACGGGAGTTGCTCCGGCCGCGCGTGTGTGAGCCGGGCATGGGACATCCGCACCGAATCCGGATCGAGGCACGACATGAAGGAGGCCGCTCGCGGATCCGTTCGGATCGCTTCGGCGGCGGCCCGAGCGGCGGCCAGGTCCTCCCACCACACCAGATCGACGCGGCTGCCGTCGGCCTCGACGGTCAGTACCTGCCGGGACAGGAAGCCGGGCTGCTCCGCCAGGAAACCGTCCACGGCCCGGACGGCCTCGTCGAATTGCTGCTCCAGCACCCCGTCGTGGGTGCGGAACGTCACGAGTTCAAGAATCACCGACTTGCCTGCCAATCGTCTTCCATGAGGAACTTCTCCGCGGACCCGTGATCCGGTGCCGTGAAGAGAACGTGTCCGTGGCGCCGGTGGGGGAGTCTGATGTTGTCGAGCGCGTCAGGCTCTCGGCTGTCGGGTCCGGTGAGGACGACCTCCGCCTGGACGCCGGCAGGCAGAACGGGCAGACGTCGTCCCATGCCGTCGGCGGGCCGGCCGAGGAAGCGGACCCCCGCGATCCTGCGCGGGACCGCGGGTGGCCGGGGCACCTGCCCCGACAGCAGCGCGTCGTAGAACTGGCCGAACACCGCGATGTCCAGGGCTCGTTCCATGAGGAGGGGGATGAAGTCCCCGCCGAAGCGCGTGTGGATCTCGATGAGGTCGATGGTCTCGTCCGTCACCTTGACCTCGGCGTGAATCGGGGCGGTGCCGATCCCGAGGGCGCTCACGACGTCCTGGACGTAGGACGAGAAGCGGGGGTCGTCCCGCTGAGCGCGGGCGGGCAGCACATGCCCGGTCTCGTAGAAGGAGGGAAAGCCGCTGGTCTCCTTCTGCGTCACGGCGAGCAGGTGGAAGGTCCCCGCCAGGCAGATGCCCTCCACGCTGTACTCGGTGCCGGGGAGGAACTCCTCCAGCAGCAGGCGACGTCCCCGGTCCTGCTCCGCGTGCGGATCGTCGAAGAGGTCCCGGTAGGACGAGACCTCTGCGTGATCCCGTACAGCGCGTACGCCGATGCTGCCGGTCATGTCGACCGGCTTCACGACGAACGGCACAGGGAAGGTCTCCGCGGTACGGGCCAGGTCCGCCAGCGTCGTCACGGCGGACCGCACGGTGGACAGCCCATGGTCGACGAGTCTTTGACGGGTGGCGCCCTTGTCCCGTATCAGGTCCTCCACCGCGCTCGGCTCACCGGGCAGGTCCAGTCGTTCCCGAACGCGTGCGGCGAGGCCGAGATGCAGCTCCGAGAAGGACAGGACAAGTTCCGGGCCCACCGGGGCCACCGCGTCGGTCACGTGGTCCGGTGTCATGTCGGCGGCCTCGATCAGCCGGGACACCGGAAGCGTGCCGGGAACGGCAGCGAGACCCGCCGCCTGGTCGACGAGCACCACATCGAGGCCGCGCAACCGTGCCTGCACCACCGCTTCGTGCAGCGTGTACGCCGTGCGGGGCACGCCCACGAGCGCCAGGTACGTCATGCGACCTCCTCCAGTTCCGCCTTGAGCACTCCTCTGATCCGCTCGGCGGTGGCCTCCACCACGGACCGGCTCTCGCCCTCCACGAGGAAGGCCGCTATGTGGTAGTCGGTGCCTTCCGGAAGGGTGACGAGGATGTCTCCCGGCTTCTTGACGACGTCCAGGAGGAGAACTCCGGGCAGTTCACGAGCCGCTTCCTCGCCCGTGATGCGGACGACGCGGCCCGGGCGCTCCACATTGACCGCGCCGTACAGACAGGCCCGGTCGGCGGGCACCGGGGGCACCTCCGGCAGGGTGCCCTCGACCATGAGCCGTACCAGGGCTGCCAGCGGGTCCATGCCGGTCAGACGCTCCACTGCGAGTGGGGTGAGGAACCCCCCGGGTCGCAGCGCGCCCTCGATGACGACCGGTCCGTGGTCCCCGACGCGGAGTTCGACGTGCGCCGCTCCCCTGGTCGCGCCCAGGGCTCGTGCGGCCCGCACCGCGACATCCACGGCACGGCCGACGTCGGCCGGCGAAAGGGAGACAGGATGGACGCTGTGCACCTCGCCGAAGGTGGGACCGGCCGCCGGGTGCTTCTCGAAGACGCCGAGTACGGCGTGACCGTTCTCGGACAGCAGCAGATCGATGTTGAGTTCGGCACCGCTGACGTACTCCTGGGCGAGGACCATCGCCGTGTCGTCCGTGCGTGCGTAGAGGCCGGCGAGCCTGTTGTCCGATGCCTCGGCGCGGTAGAGCTGACGGATGACGGACATGGCTGCTTCGAGTTCGGTTCGCGTGCGGACGAGCATGACCGACTGACTGTTGGTGGACCGGGGGATCTTGACCACCATCCGACCGTCGACGCAACTCCCCAGCACATCCACGCCGGCGCCCGGCGCTGTGGCGTCGAAGGTCCAGCTGCGGGGGTGGGGGACGCCGGCGCGCCGGAAGCAGGCGGAGGCGAGCGACTTGTCTCGTGCGGCGCGCGCGGCATCCGGTGTGCAGCCGGGCAGCCCCAGCGCCTCGGTGATGAGCGCGGCGGTCTCCACGGCGCCTTCCCACACGGAGAAGGCGGCGTCCAAAGGGGCGTCTCGGTGCAGCTTCCGCGCGAGCGTCACGGCCTCGAAGGGGCTGCAGTAGGTGTGCACTTCGACTCGACCGGCGAGGGCCGGTGGTGGTGCCGGCATCGACCCCGGGGCGGCGGGGACGAGCAGTACGACCTCGTCCGCCGCGGTGAGCAGGGAATGCAGCAACCTCAGTGCGGCAGAGGAGTGCAGCACGAGGACGCGTGTGCGTCGAACCGTCATTGTCCTTCGCTTCCCGACACAGCGAGCGCGGCCGGGGTGCGGCCGTCGAGCCATGCACAGGCCGCGGGCGCGAAGAACGCGCCCTGATGGACGTTGGCGACACCACCGGTTCCGGCGGGTACGCCACGGGCGAGGAAACCGGCGAAGTGACCGTCCACGGAGAGACAGCCGATGCCCACTTCGAAGGGAGCACGTCCGTGGGGCACGGGAAGATCGAGGCTGCCGGAAGGCACGTAGTCCTGCAGGACGTGAGGGCGGGCCAGCGCGGCGCCGAGTCGTGCGTCCCACTCGTCGGCTGACACGGCACGCCCGATGACCACGCCCCGGCCGCCGTATCCGATGGCGGGCTTGAGCACGAGGCGCTCGCGTTCGGCGCGTGCCCAGGAAAGGGCGGCCGGAGTGACCAGGCGCGTGGCTGCCACGCCCCGGAGCCCGTCAGCCCCGTGCTCGCCGTCCTCCAACGCCAGCATCGCCTTGTTGCCGAGCAGGCTGAAAACGGGTGGCGCCACGTAGACCGGTCCGCCCCGCGCGTGGCAGGCGAGGGCCTTGTCGACGAAGGCTCGGTACCGGGGCGTGATGACCTCGTCGTAGGTGAAGCAGCCGTAGACGAGGTCGACGCGTTGTCCGCCGACCGCGGCGCGGGAGCCGTCGAAGGCGATGTCGGAGGTGCGGGCCACCCTCGCCTCGAAGCCCTCGGCGGTCAGGTAGTGGGCGGCGTCATGAGGGATGGGGATGTCGGCCTCTTCGTCGGTGACGGCCAGGACCATCCGGGGGCGGGACCCGCCCGGCGGCGCGTCGGCGAGACGTCGGAGGGCGCGCCCCCATGGCTGGGCCGGCCTGGGCAGACGCACGGCGGGGGACGTCGCGCGGAACAGATCGGCGGCACCCGGCAGGTCGTCCACGACGTCGGCGTACCGGTCGAGGATGCCGATACCGCCGACGGTCGGGCCTACGTTGATCTCGACCAGGCGCGGCCCGTCGGGGCC
The DNA here is from genome assembly GCF_042896045.1 of Streptomyces sp. NPDC001351. Classification (NCBI taxonomy): domain Bacteria; kingdom Bacillati; phylum Actinomycetota; class Actinomycetes; order Kitasatosporales; family Streptomycetaceae; genus Streptomyces; species Streptomyces sp. NPDC001351. The sequence goes on from NZ_JBIAWS010000003.1 coordinate 437,510, forward strand.
CAGGACGAAGTCGGCCCGGGCGAAGCACCCGGCGATGTCCAGTGACGTCGGCGTGTGGATCGACGCCAGCCATGCTGCCTCGTCAGGGGGATACCCCAGACCGTCGAGCGTGCTGCCGCAGCCGTCGGCAAGAGCCCGAGACGCCCGGGTCCGGAGCCGTGCCAAGCAGGTGCGCGTCGTCTCCCACATGTCTCGCGCCGCTACGGGGGAGACAACCAGGGGCGTGAAGGCGGGCCTGATGCGGCGGTAGCCCGCGTGGTGCGCTGCGAAGCGTTCGGGCAGCGCGGTGCTGAGCTGGGCGAACGACGTGTCCCAGGCAGCGTCCGGGACCCGCAGGGCCGGTTCGTTGCTGCTCATGAGCCCGACGCCCCCCTGGTACCCGCTTCGTCGGCTCGCGGCGACTGCGCCAACATGAAGTCGATGTTCTCCTGCACGGCACGGTGAGCGGGGGCGGAGAACAGGGCACGCCCGGCGCGCCAGTACATCAGACGCACGCCTTCGTAGGCGCACAGCTTGGGTTCGGCGGTCGCGTCGACCTCCAGCTGTACGACTGCCTCGGGGTGCGGGAAATCGTACGAGGCCCAGCGGAAGGCCGATCCGACAGGAGCGCTGAAGAATCCGACACCCCAGACGGCGTCATGGCCCTCGGCGCCCGGCGCAGGCCGCGTCCCGTTGAGCATCGCGTCGAAGTAGGCCTCGAAGGGCCGCACTCCGCGGCTCTTCTCCAGGAGCCGCACGATGTCGTCGCCGCCGTAGCGGGTGTGCAGTTCGATGACTTCGACAGCGTCGTCGCTCACCTTCAGTTCCGCATGCACCGGAGAGGTCACCACGCCGAGGGCCGTGACACAGCGCTGCAGGTAGTCACGTACCCGCGGCTCCCACTGCGCGCTGTGCGCACTGGGCATGAGGTGACCCACCTCCACATAGTGGGGGGACCCGGTGTTCACCTTGTCGGTCAGGGCGAACACGTGCAGCTCCCCGTCGACGACGAGGCCCTCCACACTGATCTCGACGCCGGGCACGTAGCTTTCGACGAGCAACCGGTGACGGTCGAAACTCTGTGCCGTGTCCCGCTGGTACTGCTCGATCAGCCGCGCCACATCCGCGGGTGAGGCGACCAGCCGGACGCCGGCGCTGCCCGTCAGTTGACGGGGCTTGACGACGACCGGCAGGTCGATGGCCGCGACGAGGTCGGCGACCTCGTCGAGCGTCGTCTCCCAGTGGTCGACCCGCGTCAAGCCGTGTTTCTGCAGCACGGCCCGGGTGCGGAACTTGTCGGCGACGGTCAGTTCGGTGTCGGCGGCCGTGCCGGGGTGCCCTACGGCCGTGCGCACCCGGGCGGCGAGCTCCATGGTCAGCTCGGTGATCGACACGATGCAGTCGGGCCCGATCCTGTCCGCTGCCGCGACGAGTTCGGACTCGTCGAGCACGGGGACCGGGACTCGCTCGTACGACGGGTCGTCACCGAGAGAACTCAGTGTGTCCGGTGTGTCGACCACATGCAGCCGAGCACCCAACCGCTCGGCGTCCCGTGCCGCCGGCGCGAGTTCGTGGCTGCTCCACGGGACACCGACCACCATGATTCGCCTGGCCATACTCCACTTTCCGTTCACGCGGCGGAGGTCACAGGGTGACGCGATTCGAATAGTGCGACTCGAGTTCCTCGACCCAGCTGTCGTGGATCTCCCGTTGCGGGTCCTCGAAGAGGTCCACGGTGATGTTCGGGATCCATTCCTTGCCCTTGTCCGTGAGCCGCAGTTCGCCGTCGCCGATGAACGCGTATCCCTGTTCCACGAGGTTGTCGAGGAAGACGCGGGTCCGGGCGTCGTCGGGGATGCGGTCCAGCGCCGTGCGGAAGAACTTGGGGAAGAACACCATGCCCCGATTGCGGGGGTCCTCAAGGAGCGCCGACACCTTGTTCACCGGCAGCTTGCCCTCTTCGATCTGCTCCACGTACGGGTCGGGGGCGAGCGTGTTGGCGTAGCTGTATCCGTTCAGGTAGCCACGGGCCGAGGCGCCGACGGCCAAGGTCTCGGCGCGGTGCTCACCGAACCCGCCGCCCCACAGCAGGCGGTAGTACTCCGAGCCCCGGGGATTCTTGGCGTACACGTGGTCCGTGACGTGGTGGTAGCCGAGTTCTTTCATGCGACGCTGCACGAGCCGCCCCATCTGGGGGCGCATCTCCGCGGGCGGCCTGCGCGGGTACGTGCCCTTCTCCATGCCGAGGAACGTACTCTTCGGCATGGCGTAGTAGGACATGTAGTAGTAGTCGACGCTGTCGAACCCGCAGTTGCCGAGTTCCTTCAGGTCGCGCTCCACCGCGGCCAGTGTCTGGCCAGGCATGTAGTACATCATGTCGACGTTGATGTCCTCGAAGCCGAGCTTCTTCGCGCGCTCGTTGGCAGTGAGGGCATCCTGCACCGTCGCGGCGATGTTCATCGTCATCCGCAGCGGCTCGTCGAACGTCTGGATGCCGTAGCTGAGCCGCTTGGTGCCCTGCGAGGCGAGCAGCTCCAGCAGTTCCGGGTTGCACAACCCGGCCGGCTCCCCCTCGAAGGTCCATTCGGCGTCGGCCTCGATGGCGAAATTTCGGCGCAGCGCTTCGTACAGTCGCTCGATCTGCTGGACGGTGAGCAGGGAGGGGGACCCTCCGCCGAAGTACACCGCGCGGAAGGTCATGTCCTGCACGTACGGAAGGCGCCCCAGCATCTCGATCTCCCGTAGCAGCGCGACCACGTAGCGCTCGTACACGGAGACGTCACGCTTGACGCGCACATGGAAGGGGCAGAAGGTGCACCGTTTCTCACAGTAGGGAATGTGCAGGTAGAGCAGATTGTCCGTGGCCTCCGGCTTGGGGCTGTCGAGGACACGCAGGAAGTCGGAGAACGGGGCGACCTCCGGGTCGGTGTGCCGCTGCAGCGGGTAGAAGTGGTGCGTCACCGGCACCAGCGATTCGTACACGGCCGTGCTTCCCCTCTTGTCGTGGCGTGGGGCGGATGGCAGTTGAGCTCGACGCTTTCGGGTACTACTCCGCCCCGTGGAGGGACCGCAGGTACCGGTAGTTGTCACCGAGCCCCTCGGCGTGCAGTTGCTGCTCCTCGCGGATCGCGTCGAACAGCTGCTCGGCCCCGGCGACGGACTCGGGCCGGTGTTCCAGGATCGGCAGGGTGTGATCGGGCATGAGTCCGAGGCCGGCGAATATGCTGTAGTAGCTGCCGTTGGTCCAGAAGTTTCGGAACTCCGCCCCAGGGTCGCCGTAGTAGGTCTCGGCGGTGGTGTACGGCTGGTTGATGGGCAGGCCGGCCTTGTACGCCTCGACCTTCTCCAGGATGTTGTCGGTGAGCTTCAGCTCCTTGTTCGCGCGCCAGAACTCCGTGTCGTTGCGCGGCGAGAAGTAGAAGTGCGCCTGGATGAAGTCACGCGTGTCGTCGAACATGAACTCGATCTCGCGGTTGAAGCCGTCGACGAGGGCCTGGTCGAACCGTCGGTCGGGGAAGTGCTTGACCAACTGGTAGATGGCTCCGTACGTGAAGTGGATGCCCGTCGACTCCAGCGGCTCCAGGAAGCAGGACGCCAAGCCGACGCTGACGCAGTTGCGCACCCAGGCGCGACGGTTGCGCCCCACCCGGAAGCGAATGCGGTTGATCTGCGCGGTGTCCGGATCCAGCCCCCACAGGCGGCACAGGTCCTCCGCGGCACGGTCATGGTCCGCGAACCGGCTCGAGAACACATAGCCGCTTCCGAAGCGGCCGAGCAGCGGGATCTTCCACGTCCACCCGGACTCCATCGCGATGGCCGAGGTGTAGGGCTCGATGCCGTTCTTCTCGTCGTCGTGCGGGACCGAAGTGGCGACCGCGCTGTCGCACAGCAGGTGGTCGCTCATGTCGATGAACGGCTCCTCCATGGCTTGGTTGATCAGCAGGCCACGGAAGCCGGAGCAGTCGATGAACAGGTCCCCGGGCAGGGAGTGTCCGTTCTTGGTCCGCAGTTCGGTGAGGAAACCGCGCTCGTCCTTGAGGACCTCCGTCATCTCGTCCTGCACATGGACGACGCCCTGCTTGCCGGTCGCGTAACGACGCAGGTAGTCGGCGACGAGGTGGGCGTCGAAGTGCCAGGCGTAACGGGTGGCGGGGCCGCCGTCGGCCCACCTGGGCGCCCTCTTCGCGTCCATCATGGCCGGCTCCTTGAAGCAGGCGTAGTCGAACGGAAGGTCGGTCTCGCCCAGGGCACGCTTGCGGTACCAGTAGTGGGACAGCGGGACACCGTCGTGGTTCGGGAGCAGCCCGAACGGATGGTAGAAGTGGTCGCTGCGCCCCTCGTGGGGTCGGCCGTCGGCCTGTGCGGGGCCGGGCGTGCGCCAGTTGATGAACTTGACGGCTGTCTTGAAGGCGGCATTGCACTCGCGCATCCACTCGTCTTCGGGGATGCCGAGGTAGTTGAAGAAGGCGTTCTGCAGCAGCGGGATGGTGGCTTCACCCACACCGATCTTGGGTATGGAGGGCGCTTCCAGGACGGTGATGCTCGCCGTGCCCTGCAGCGCTTTGCCGAGGTACGCGGCGGTCATCCAACCGGCCGTTCCGCCGCCGAGAATGACGACGCTTCGTATCCTGTGGTCTTCCATCTGCTTTCCCATCGCCAATGAGTGGACATGAAAGAGTCGGATGGTCGGGCGTAACGCCCGCAAATGATCGTTCAGCCTGCGTGGCCCGGCCAAGAGGCGAACGTGCGCAGCCCGTAAAGCAACGGCGAACCCTTCAACGTGCCTTCTATACGAGTGATACGTCCCAGAGTCAGGACGTGGTCGCCGACTTCATGGGTCTCCGTCAGTGCGCATTCCGCCAGAGCGAAGGAGTCGTCCACCAGCCACGGAATCCCGGACACCCCTGAAGGTTCCCAGTTGATTTGGCCGAATCGGTCAGGGACCGGGGTGGAGAATATCCTTGCTGCTCGCTCGCCGTTCTTGTGAAGCAGGTTGACGGCGAATGCGCGACTTCGATGAATCGCGCCGAGCACGGGACTCTCGCTCTTCACGGACACCAGCAGCGTGGGTGGCTCCAAGGTGACACTGACGAGGGAAGAGCAGGTCAAGCCGTAAGGCTGTCTTGATACAGGGCAGCGGGTGGTGATCACGGCGACACCGGTGGGAAAGCCACTCATAAGGTCGGCACCAGCGCGCGGAGAAACGGCTGAAACGCTAGTCGATGCCGAGCTTCCTCCGGGCATCAACCCCCCCCATTCAGTACTGCTGCGTCCTGGTCGGGTTCGCCACGGCGCGGATATCGCGGATCACTCGGGGCCCCTTGTGCAGGGATCCTTGCCGGTGCCACGCACATCGTTCGAGCGCCGTACAGTTCGTGGACTGTACATAAGCGTGGTGAGGCCGCACAAGATTCGCTGTCATTGCGTCAGAGTTTGGCCGAAACGCTTCGAGGATCGTCCCGGTCTGCAAGGCGCTTGCTGTACTACGAGTTGCACCGGAGTAAGGTACACAGTTGCCGCTGGCGTATGCCCCTCGCATGCCGGCTGTGAAGTGCTCGGGTGCGCCGGGATCGGACGGACTTCCCTTGCTGTCGCGCGCCCCACGGGCTTATCGCGTTACTCAGCAACTCGTCCAAGCCTGCTTGAGGAGTATGTTCCATGACCCAGCCTGGCCTGGGGCCCTCGGTGCCGACCTTGCTCGGGCGGCGACCACGACCCCCTGCCCACACGGGTTTCGATCGAGTGGCGGTCGTCGTGGCGGCCCCCGACATGAAGCGTCTGGAGACCGCCGTCGCGGATCATCAGGATGATCTCGCCAAGGCGGCCGAGTACGCCCACGAGAACGCGAAGTGCTACGCGGACTGGTTCGCCCACAACGGCCACACCAGTCCCCTGTCCGGCCAGCTCGAACTCGTCCCCGACGGGCGCCCCCTGCGTGGCCCCGCCCCCGTGCGCGCGCTGCTGCACTGCGAGTTGTCCCACGGAGTACTGATGGGCGTGCAGGACTTCGACGCGGTCCGCGGCCCGATGCGGGTGGAGTTCGCCGCAGCGGGGGACACGTTCGCGGGCTTCCGGTCCACGGTGACGTGTCGTGCCGACGAGCCGGTCCTCCGGGACGACACCGGCATCTTCGCCTCGGTGTTCCAGGGGCCCGACGCCCGTACCGGAGTCACGCGCAGAACCGAGCGACTGGTGTTCCTGGTCTTCGACGCACCCGGTCTGAGTCCCGAACGCTTCGACAGAGCGGTGCACGGTGTCTCCGCACTGCTCGACGAGGCCGGCGGAACTCCTCGCGTCGAAAGCGTCGACCTCACATGAGGGCGTACGGCTCGGTCCGTTCCGTCTGGGACGGGCCCCTGCCACCCGCGCATGAACGCCGAGTCCTCATCCATGTGTCCGACCGCGATCCGCGGCCTGACGTCGTTTCGGTTGCCCTTGACTGGCAGCAGGCCCGCATCGGATCGGTGTTCGTGTCCGTCGGAGCCGGGCCCACAGCGAGCGCCAACGAGGTCGAACTGGTCCAGTCCCTGCTGAACATGGGGTACTTGCCGCAACAGACCACCTTCTACACGCCACGTGAGGTGCGTCGCCTCCCGGAGCTCACCGCCATCGTGCGAGAGCTGTGGCGGCGATCGGCGGACGATCGGCCCTCCGCGCCGCCCGACGAGCAGGCGCCCGCGGTCGCCGAACTCCTGGCGGTGGGCGCTACGGACACCTTCGGCATCCCCCCTTCCTTGGTGGCTGCGGCCCGTCACACCGCCTCCGCCCTGAATCGGCTGCTCGGATCCAGCGAGCTGCCTCTGGCGACCGCGAACTCGTTCTCCCTGCCCTCGACGGACCCGACCGCTGTCCCCGCGGCGGTGACACTTCCTGGAACGGCGGACACCCGGACGCGGCACCAGGATGCCCGTCAGCTGCTCCGCGCGGGAGGGCTCGCAGTGACCTTGGAGTGCGACCAGTTGGTGAGTCTGCTCTGTGACCTCTAGGCAGCGCGCGGCCGGAGGGGACCGAGCAGGATCTTGCTGACGTCCGTCGACGGCCCCCGCCAGGACCTTTGGAACGCCACCTTCTTACTCCTGGAGTCCTTATGAAGGCACCGTCGGTTGTCCGTGCTGTTCTCGACTTCGATGTGGCGGAGTACGTCTCCACGACACGCGCGGTGGGAAGGCACCACCTGGATCCCGAACTGCGCAACCGGATGGCGGAACTCTATCTGGACCTACGCGACGCACTCCACGAGTCCGACACTGTGTTCGACCGTCAGGAGCTGCGGGTGCTCCGCTTCGCCGAACTGGCTCTGCAGAGCGAGTGGAAGCTCGCCGATCCTTCGGGCTCAGCGAGCGGCGCGGGCTTGCTGAACGCGGTGAGCGGCCCCCGGGGCAAGCGCTACCAGCCCTACGCGAACGTGCGCCTCCTCAATCAGGTACTCGGCACCCGACGCGGTTCCAGCGACGCGTCCATCGAGTATCGCTGCCGACAGACGCTGCGGTTCCTCGTCCGTTCCTGGCTGGAGTACGAACAACGCACGTCGAACGGCACGGAGGTGACGTGGGGGTGGCAACGCCCCCTCGCGCCGGACGCGATGAGCGAGCGCCTCGAGCGCCTCGAACGGCTGCAACAGGAGACCGCCGACTGGCCGGCCCTGCCGCGACCTCACACGGTTCCTCCCGCTCGCTGGCACGACTACGTCGGAGACGCGGGGCGCAGTGACACCCTTGAGTACCTGGTGAACCTGCCCCAGACCCAGCATCACGACGAGAACGCGTTCCTCCGGGTCATCCACCTGACAGAGGTGACGACGTCCGGCATTCTGGCCCGAACGCTCGGAGCCAAGACATGGCTGGAGGCGGGAAGGCTCCGAGAGGCCGGGATGTGTCTGGAACGCGCCGCCGCCCTCGCGTCCCTCCAACTGGACGTGATGCGGGTGTTACGCCGAACCATGTCGGTGGAGAACTTCCTCGGCTTCCGCAAGGAGACCGGAGACGCGAGCGCGGTGCAGATGACCTCCTCGCAGGCACTGCATGTTCACCTTCTGGGCGTCCACCCTCTCAAGGTGGAAGCACTTGAAGGGGTCCCCGAGAACGCCTTCCTGCTCTTCCACCTCAACGACCGCTTCCGACCGCTGCGCTCCCTCCTGCACGAACTTCCCAAAGACTCCGATGACGCCGCCCTGGTGCTGACCGCGGCGCGTGATCTCGACGAGGCACTGTATGCGTGGCGCCGACTGCACCTCGGGCTCGCCCATCGCTACCTGCCCAAGGACGCGATGGGCTCGGGAGGCACCTCCGGGGCGCCGTACCTGACCGGCTTCTACCAGGACCGACTCTTCGACCATTCGGGCGAGTTGACCCCGCACCCGGTGCCCGTCACCTCGCCGTCCCTCGACGGCCGGCCGGTGTGGGCACGTGCGGTCTTCTCCCCCATGAACTGAACGGGCCAGGTTGGCTCAGACCACGAGGAGAACTTGTGTCCAACGCCGAACAGACAACCCGTCTTCTGGTCTCCTTGCCCGTGGTGATCCTGGCATGCCGTGCCGGGGCCGCGGTGTTGCGGCGCTTCAGGCAGCCACCCGTCGTGGGAGAGATCGCCGTCGGTGTCCTGCTGGGGCCCTCACTCCTGGGCCGACTCTGGCCCGAGGGCAGCGCATACCTCTTCCCTCAGGGTGTCATCGACCACATCGATGCACTCGGACAGTTGGGGCTGCTCGCCTTCATGTTCTTCGTCGGCCTGGAACTGGATCTGGGTCACCTTCGAGGGAACGGGCGCGCTGCCGTCGTCATAAGCCAGTGCAGCATCCTCGTGCCCCTGCTGCTGGGAGCGCTGCTGGCGCTGGTCATGTATGGCTCACTGGCACCCCACGGCGTCAGCGAGGGCGCCTTCGTCCTCTTCGTCGCCGTCGCCCTGAGCGTCACGGCCTTTCCCGTACTGGCCCGCATTCTCATCGACGACGGGCTCTACCACACACGGCTGGGCAGCTTGGCCATGACCTGCGCCGCCGCGAACGACGTCATGGCATGGTGTCTCCTCGCCGTGGTGGTCGCGGCCACGACGGGCGGCACGTCACTCGCGTTCCTGAGCACCCTGGCCCTGCTGGTGGGCTACTTCGGGGTCATGCTGCGGGTGGTTCGTCCCGCACTCGCCCGGGCGAGCCGGCTCAGGCGGTTCACCGTGGGAGGAGAGAGCCATGACGGTCTCGTTCTGGTGCTGCTGTTCAGCGGACTGTGTCTGTCTGCCCTGGCCACCGACGCCATAGGGGTGCATGCCATCTTCGGCGCCTTCCTCTTCGGTCTCGTCGTGCCGCGCCGAACAGTTGTGGTCGAGCGGGCTGCGACGCGGCTGCGCTCGGTCACCGAACCCCTGTTGCTCCCGCTGTTCTTCGTGACGACAGGTCTGCACACGGACGTCGGGCTGCTCGCCGCCGATCCGCGGCAGTGGTTGTGGTTGAGTGCGGTGCTCGTCGTCGCGATGGTGGGCAAGTGGGGTGGCGGCGGGGGCGCCGCACGCCTGAGCGGCATGCCGTGGCGGGATTCCCTCGTTCTCGGCGCTCTGCTGAACTGTCGGGGGCTGACCGAGCTCATCGTCCTGAACGTCGGCCTCGATCTGGGGGTGATCTCCGGGACCATGTTCACCATGCTGGTTCTGGTGGCCATGATCACCACCGCGGTCACCTCTCCGGCCGTCAGAGCACTCGGCGCAGGGGGGCCTGCCGTGCGCGCCCACGAGGAGGAGCGGGACCCTGCGCAGGACCTCCCTGAGCGTTCCCAGCCAGGGTGATCGAGGGGCCTGCCTCACCTTGAACTCCTGCCATGGAGCATGGTCACGCCGCCTCCCACCAGTCTGGGGTGGCAGGGACGGCAATCGGACAGGATCGCCGTCCCTGCCACCGGTGGTTCACAGGATCCTGATCTGGTCCATGCGGACCCCGCCCGGGTTGTTCGGGAAGGTGTAGACGGTGTTCCTGTCGATCGGCGTGGCCGGCTGCCACCTTCCGTCCCCGTACCACTGGACGCGGTTGTTGCCGGTCGAGATCCGGTGCAGCCACATATTGGCACCCGTCATGTCCCACGTTCCGGCGTTGGCGAGACACCAGTCGTAGGGTCCGCCGGAGTCGGTTGTGTGGACCGTGATCTGCAGGAAGTCGCTACGGCCGCACGACACCGTATTGATCGCGAACGCGTCCGTCGTCGTGACGGCGGTCAGCGAGGCCGCCAGTGCCAGGGTCGTCGTCGCGGCCAGAGCCGCCCGCTTGCCGATCTGCTTCATGGAAATTCTCCGCCTCCTGGAAGTCGTCCTGCTCTTTGGGGCAACTGCCGGCGGTTCAGAGGATCCTGATCCAGGATGCGCTCACACCACCGGGGTGGTTCGGCCAGGTCATGACGGTCCACTGGTTGATCCCGTCGGCGGGCTGCCAGGCTGCGTCCCCGAACCACTGGACGCGGTTGTTGCCGGTCGAGATCCGGGTGATCCACGAGTTGCCGGGCAGGGCGATGGTTCCGGCGTTTGCGAAGCACAGGTCGGAGTCGGAGTGGCCGGCCTGGTGGTACGTGACCTGTACGAAGTCACTCCGGCCGCAGTCGACCTGATTGATCGCGGACGCGTCCGTCGCGGTGAGGGCAGTCAGTGACACCGTCAGCGCCAGGGTCGTCGTCGCGGCCAGAGCCGCCCGCTTGGCGAGTTGTTTCACGGAGATTCTCTACCTTTCGGAAGTCGACAAAGAACGAGTCGGTCGACTGTCCATACGAACCGGCGGTGGACCAGGTTGCATCGCCTCGGCAGAGTTTTTCGAGCCCGTCCTTCAGGGCGAGGTCGACGGCGAAACGGGCATGATCTTCGGTCGTTCATGGCAGTTCGCCGGTACATCCGGCGCGCTGTTTCCGTCCGTGCCGCGGTCAACCGGGGCCGGGCAGGGCTTCGAGTCCTGCCACGGCATCGTGGCCAATGGGGCCCGGGGCCAGTGCTTCGCGAACCGGAGTCGTGTGACAGGCGGGATCCGAACGACCCCGAGGCCGGAGTCACTTGGAGTGGCTCCGGCCTCTGTCATGCGGAGGGTGTGGCCCAGGGGTCCGCCGGTGCATGGCCCTCGATGTCGACCACCGACCCGGTCCGCAACCGGTCGTAGAGCCACTTGGCGTCGGCCGTCCGCAGGCCGATCCAGCCGGACGTCATGTCGTAGACACCCGGCACCGTCTCGTCGGTGGAAAAGCCGAAGACGGCTGTCGTCTTCCCGTCGTCCGCGCGGAGCCGGATCACCCAGGGCACGTTGTACCGGAGGTCGGCGGGTCGGCCGACCACCGCTCCCGACACCATGGCGACGTCGACCCTGGAGACGACGGTCATCCGCCCGGTCGGAGTCGGGGTGCGTACGAAGCCGGACGAGACGGGCATGCTCCGGCCGCCGGCCTTGAGAAGCCGCGACGAGAGATCCACCTCGGCGTCGGGCGCCGGCTGCTGCATGAGCGTGCTCGTCGGGCGTGTGGCCGGCATGTCCTGTCGTCCGGCGCCCGATCCGCCGAGGCTCAGCACCAGTGCCAGGGCCACGGCCGCCACGGCGGCCGTCCCGCCGAGGGCCGCAATCGTATGGCGCCGACGCCTGCGCCGCTGGGCGAGGCGGCGGACGTCGGCGCCGGAGGACGGGGGCAACTGCTCGGCGGACTCAGCGAGTTCCCGCAGACCGACGGTGAGGTCATCGGACACGGTCGTCCTCCCTCTCCCCGAACTCCGCGTATTCGGTGCCCAGTTCCTGCTGTAGCGCGACCCGGCCACGGGACAGCCGGGCCTTGACCGTCCCCACGGGCGCGCCGGTCTCGGAGGCTACCTGCTCGACGCTCAGGTCGCACAGATGGTGCAGTACGACCGCCATGCGCTGCGCCTCGGGCAGCCGCCGCAGCGCGGCGACGAGATCGGCGAGATGGGCGTGCTGCGACTCCGGTCCGGGGGTGCTCTCGGGTGGCGGCGTCCGGCGCACCAGTTCCAGCCACCGTCGCGCCCGCCGCCACCGGCTCACCGCGAGCCGCATCGCCACCGTCCTGACCCACGCCTCGGGCGCTCCGTCGGCAAGGAAGTCCCGTCGCCGGTCCCAGGCCCGTACGAACGCCTCCTGGACCACGTCCTGCGCCTCCCCGCGGTCCCCGGTGAAGGCATAGAGCTGGCCGGTCAGCCGAGGGAACGCGGCGGCGTAGAACGCGTCGAACTCATCCTCCGTCATTTTCCCTGGCGTCCCTTGCAACCCGGTGGTCCCTGCCGTGCGTACAGGTCCCGTACGTCGCACATCGAAACACACCGCAGGGGGATCATTATGACCAGCACCAGAGCCAAGTCCTCCCATTCCCCCTCTCCCCGTGGGGACTTCACGGCCTACGCCAACGAAGCCTGGCCCCGCCTCCTGCGCACCGCTCGCCTCCTCACCGGCGACGTGGACGAGGCGGCCGACCTGGCACGGGCGGCGCTGGCTCAGACGTACGCACGCAGACGGAGGGTGCCGAGGGACGACGCCGACTTCTATGTGCGGCGGACCTTGGTACGGCTGCACGGCCGCCGCCGTTCGCCCCGAGGCCGACGCCGACTCACGGCGCTCGGGCGTGCGTTGGCGGACCTGCCCTTCCGGCAGCGGGTCGTGCTCGTGCTGCGCCACGGCGACGGACTCGCCGAGTCGGAGATCGCCGAGGTGCTGGGCTGCTCGCAGGGCGCGGTGACGTCGTACGCGCGGCGGGGACTGGCCGCCCTGAGTACACGCTCTCTCCCGGAGGTTCGCCGATGAACCGCACCGAGGCACGCCAAGTCGACCTGCGACGCATCGAATTGAGCGAGGCGTTCGCGGCCGAGGTGCGTGATCTGGTGCCGTCGCCGCTCCCGCTGGCGCGGATCGAGCGCGAGGGGCGTGCGTGGAGAAGGCGGCGGCGGGTCCGGTGGCTGACGGCAGTCGCTCTCCTGCTCGGGGGGATCACCTACGTCGTCGTACCGCGCGTGACCGCGAGGACCGCCTCCGGAGCACCGACGCCCTCCGCCGGGGCGGCGAAGGTACGGGTCGTTGCGGCCGGCGAGCACGTACGCCCCTTGCACGACGAGGAGTTGTGGCTGACGAAGGAGGGAGAGCACTGGTCGTCGGCGCCGGGGCTGGTCCTGGCGCCCCCAGGACGCGCCGGGGGCAGGGCCGCGGTGACCATGACGGTGGTGGGTACGGGCAACCGCTATCTCATGACCGGCACCTACCGGGGGCAGACGCCCGCGGCCCGCGTGACCTTGCGCACACCGTTCGGCACGACGTCCGGCACACTGCTGACACTCGCGGGCAGCCCCGGCTGGAGCGCGTGGTACGCGACCGGCGAACTCCCCAAGGACGGACACCAGTTGCTGGATGCGCGGGTGACGATCCACGACGCACGGGGCGCGGTCCTGGCACAGGGCGGGGTGGCCCGGTGAGCAGCACGACGGGCGTACCCCATGAGATCCACGAGAAGCCCGTACGCCATCGTCGCCGGGTCACCTTCCGCGTCCGCACCCGGCGCCGCCGCGCCCGCTGGATCCGGCGCGCGCTCATCGCCGTACTGGTCCTCCTCCTGGCCCTGTGCACCGCGGTCGTCGTCGCCTATCAGCTGACGGTCATCCCCGCCCCGCATCCGGAGACGGTCATCCAGAGCACGGTGTTCCTGGACGCGAGCGGGCAGTATCTGGGCCGGCGCGGCCCGGTGGACCGGCAGGACGTGCCCCTGTCCCAGGTGCCGCGCGAGGTGCAGGACGCGGTGATCGCGGCGGAGAACCGCTCCTTCCGCACGGACTCGGGCGTCTCACCGACCGCGATCGCGCGGGCCGCCTGGTCCACGCTCAGCGGCGCGGAACGGCAGGGCGGCTCGACGATCACGCAGCAGTACGTGAAGAACGCGCTGCTCACCCCCGAGCAGTCGCTGTCCCGCAAGGCGCGCGAGGCGCTGATCGCCCTCAAGCTGGACCGCACCCGCTCCAAGGACGTGATCCTCAAGGGGTACCTGAACACCGTGTACTTCGGCCGGGGGGCGGCCGGCATCGAGTCGGCGGCCCGCAACTACTTCGGCGTCGACGCGAAGGACCTGGACCTCTCCCAGGGCGCGGCCCTGGCGGCGATCATCAACCTGCCGTCGTACTACGAACGAGTCGGTGCGGACGCGAAGGTGACGGCGACGTTGCAGAAGCGGTGGGCGTGGGTCCTGGACGGCATGCGCGCGGCGGGCGCGATCACGGCCGAGGAGCGGGCGTCGGCCGCCTTTCCGGCGTTCCGGTTCTATCCGCCGGGCGACACGGACGGGCAGCGCCAGTACCTGATCGACGCGGCGTCGGCCGAGGCGGCCGCCCGGCTGGGCATCACCCAGGACCAGTTGGCGCGGGGCGGTTACACGGTCCGTACGACGTTCGACATCGAGGCACAGGACGACACCGCCCAGCAGGTGGTCCAGGCTCCGCCGGCCGCCAAGAGGACACGCCTGCACACGGCCGTCGTCGCGATGGTCCCGGGCGACGGCGCGATCCGCGTCCTCTACGGCGGCGCGAACTACGCCAGGCAGCCTTTCAACGACGCCGTCGCCGGGGCGGTGGAGGCGGGCAGCGCCCTCGCTCCGCTACGCGCCACCAAGCCCGGCGCGGCCGCGGTCTCCTCCCTCGTCAGGACGCCGACCCCGACCCCGCTGCAGTTGGCCTCGGCGTACGCGACGGCTTCGGCACAGGGGACGTACGCGAAGCCGTACACGGTCACGAGGATCACCCGCGGCGGCCGCACCCTCTACACGGCCCACCGCGAGACCCGCGACCTCCTGCCCGCGGTCGGCGTCCATCCGGCCGCCACGGGCATGACCGGCTACACCGGCACCGCGGGCTCCGGCGCCACCACCACTCGCACCCTCTGGCGCACCGAGTCGGACCCCCAACTGTCCGTCACCGTGGCCCTGTTCGCGGAACACCCGGCGAAGGGGAAACGAGCAGCGACCCCTGCCCACCTGTCCGACGCATCGGCGGCGAAGCAGTTCGCGACGGGGGTGGCGGAGCGGGTGCGGGAGAAGGTGACAGGCAGATGAGGGGGAGTTCGATCCCGGTGGCCGGGTCCTGCGGAGCCACCGTGGCCAGGGCGCCGAACCGACCCGGCTGCCGCCGCACGATCGCGGCCGGCGCATCGTTGAACCCCCGGGCCCAAGGCACCACGTCGGCGGCGGGACAGGACTGGACCCCGGACGGATTGAGACTGGAGGAGCTCGCCGCCGCGGCAGCCCGGGCCCCTGGCACGTGCGCCAGCTCGACGACGAGTCCGCCATGAGCCTCGTCGCCATCAGCGCCATCCCCGACACGGGGAACGGCGAACGCCGACCCCACTTCGACCAGCACAAGATCGTCGCTGCCGAGATCCGACGCCTCCTCGAACCCAGGGATCCGGAACCAGGGGAAGGCTGACCGACAGCGCTGATCAGCAGGAATCGACACTTGCTCCCCCGTCTCACGCTGGACCGAGCCGCACTCCTCCGCGTGGCCCCTGAAGCCACAATGCCCGAGACCGACTTGACAGTCGACGTCGACGATCTGCTCCGCCACCGACCAACGTCGAGGCCCCCGGCGCTGTGAAGTACGCAGACCATCCAGGCACACACTCCACAGGGCCCCATCGCCGCTGGGAGCACCCTGGGCCGCACGCTGCCCCAAGCCACGCCGCCGGCCTGCCATCTGTGGTGCACCTTGACCGGGTCAAGCTGCACCACAGCCCCTTCAAAGTGCACTGGTCCCCGAGCGGTCCCCAAGAATGATCAAGGGGCCGTTTCAGATCTCCTCTGAAACGGCCCCTGATCTGCGACTTCGTAAAGTCGGGACGACAGGATTTGAACCTGCGACCCCTTGACCCCCAGTCAAGTGCGCTACCAAGCTGCGCCACGTCCCGGTGCGCTTTCCGCGGTGAGCCGCAAAATCGCGCAGGTCAACCTTACCGTACGTACACCGGTGTTCGGGCCGGGCCCGGTGGCCGACCCGGCAGTCCGGGCCGGCCCCCCGCGTCAGGCGCGGGTGCCGGATGCGGCGGCTTCCGGCTCGATGGGTGTCGGGTCGGCGGTGGGGGCCGGACCGGTGAGGCGGGCCGTGCGCGCCGTCGGGACCAGCAGGGCCGCCAGAGCTGCGGCCAGGCACAGCACCGCCAGCAGGGCGAAGCCGTGGGTGTAGCCGGAGGCGTACGGCAGCCCCGAGGGCTGGAGGCGGCCGGTGACGAGGACACTGGTGACGGCGGCGCCGATCGAACCGCCGATGGTGCGGATGTTGGCGTTCATACCGGTCGCGGCGCCGGTCTGGGAGGCCGGGACGCTGCCGACGATCAGGTTGGCCATGGAGGCGAAGGCCAGTCCGATGCCGAGGCCGAACACGCCCGATACCAGGGCGACTTGCCACTGCGCCGAGTGCCAGAGGGCCAGCATGCCCAGGGCGAGGGCGCCGAGCGCGGCACCGGTGGTCAGGAGGGACTTCGCGCCCACCACCGGTTCCAGACGGCCGCTCAGGATGCCGGAGAGGAACATCGCCACCAGCATCGGCAGCATCAGCAGGCCGGAGGCGGTAACGCTCGCACCGAAGCCGTACCCCGCGGCGGCGGGCGTCTGGACGAACGCGGGCAGGAAGGACCACAGCGCGTACATCCCCGCACCGAAGAGCAGGGCGGCGGTGTTGGTGGTCCACACGGCCGGCAGCCGCATCACGCGCAGGTCGATCAGCGGGGTGCGGGAGCGGGCCTCGGACAGCAGCCACAGGGCGAGCAGGGCGACGGCAGCGGCGAACAAGCCGATCACCTTGGCCGAGCCCCAGCCCCACTTGCTCGCCTGGCTCAGCGGCAGCAGCAGGGCCACCAGCCAGGCCGAGAGCAGTCCGGCGCCCAGCCAACTGACCTTGCCCTCGGCCCGGTTGGGCGACTCGGGCACGTAGCGAAGGGCGATGAGCACGGTGACCGCGACGACGGCGACGGGGATCCAGAACAGCCAGCGGTAGTCCAGCGCGGACACGATGGGTCCGGCCGCGACGATGCCGACACCGCCGCCCGCGGCGATCACCGCGGACAGGTTGCTGATGCTGCCGCTGACCTGGGACGGGGCGAACTCGTCGCGGATGATGCCGAAGGAGAGCGGGAAGAGCGCGCCGCCGACGCCCTGGACGACCCGGGCGACGATCAGGACGCCGATGTTCGGGGCGAGCGCGGCGAGCAGACAGCCGAGCAGCACCACGAACAGAACGGTGACCAGGGTGCGCTTCTTGCCGATCAGATCGCCGACGCGGCCGAGGATCGGGGTGAAGACGGAGGCGGACAGCAGATAGGCCGTCATCACCCAGGTCGCGGTGGACTGGGAGGTGTGCAGCGCGTGCTGGACGGTCGGCAGGGCCGGCGCGATCAGCGACTGCAGCATGGCGAACACACCGGCGCCGGTCGCGAGGACCGCGAAGGTGAGACGGGTGGACTTGCGGGGCATGGAGGGCCTCTCCGAACGAGCGGGGTGCGGCCGAGGTTCTCGGGCCACGGTCGTGCGGACCCGGAGCGCCGGTGGGCGGGTTCGGGCACGCCGACGGCCGCGGTGAGCGGTCGCGGAAAGGTGGTGGACGTACCCTCCACTGGTAAAGTGGAGGCGTACCTCCACTCTAACGGAGGCACCCCTCCGCTTCAAGTACCGGAGGTAATCCTCCGTATCGAACCAGCTCTGGAGGCACCCGTGACGTTCCCCGTGGGCGAGATCGTGGCGTCCCGGCGGCCGCACCGTAAGGACGCCGCCCGCAACTACGACGCCCTGCTGGACGCGGCCCGCGAGGCGTTCGCGGAGCACGGCTCCGATGCCTCCCTGGAGGACATCGCGCGTCGCGCGGGCGTGGGCATCGGCACGCTCTACCGCAATTTTCCGACCCGCCGGGATCTGTTCGAGAGCGTCTACGCGAGCGACGTCAACGAACTGTGCCGGGTCGCGCAGGAGGTCGCCGGGCTGGAGCCGTGGGAGGCACTGACGGCCTGGCTGCGCCGGTTCGCGGGGTACATGGTGACCAAGCGGGCCGTCCGTGAGGCCCTCAACGACGAGTCCGAGATCTTCCAGGCCTGCCGGGAGTCGATGTACGCGGCGGGCGGGCCACTGTTCGAGCGGGCCCAGGCTGCGGGCGAGGCGCGGGGGGACATGGACTTCGTCGACCTGCTGCGGATGGTGGCCGGCATCACGGCCACCGCCTTCGACGACGACGCCCAGCGCGATCGCGTCATGGCGATCGCACTGGACGGGGTGCGCACCACCGTCCGTTGACGCCGCCGGTGCCGCTCCCCCGCTCTACCGCCCGTGTTCGCGCAGCGGCCCGACCGACAGGCCCCGCTCCTCACAGGTGTCGAGGATGCGGGGCAGCGCGCCGAGGGCCGAGCGCCAGGCGCCGGGAGCCGAGGTGCAGTCGGAGTCGTGCAGCAGGATCGTGCCGCCGCCGTCCAGGTCGCGGGTGACCGTGCGGTGGACCGAGTCCGGGGTGGCACGTGCGGTCCAGTCCTCGCCCCAGGCCGTCCACAGCACCGGGGTGAGGCCGAGGCGGCGGGCGGCGAGGTGGGCGCCGGTGGACATCACGCCGTAGGGCGGCCGGAAGAGCGTCGGGGTACGGCCGGTGAGGGCGCCGACCGTGTCGCGGGCGCGGGCGAAATCGTCGTACGTGGCGCGCGGGCCGCGCAGCAGCAGCGGGCGGTGGAGCCAGCCGTGGATGCCGATCTCGTGCCCGGCGGCGGCGATCTCGCGGACCAGGCCGGGCGAGCGGCGCGCCTGGCAGCCGAGGAGGAAGAAGGTGGCGGTGACCTTGCGTTCCTCCAGGGCCCGCAGAAAGAACGGGGTGGACAGCGGGTCGGGCCCGTCGTCGAAGGTCAGCGCGACGTGATCGGCGCGGCCCCGGCCGGCGAGGCGGGGCATGACGCGGTTGCGCAGCGGACCGAAGGTGGACAGCACCGGGGCCGCGTGCGCGGCGGCGAGTACGGGAACGGCGACCCGGGCGGCCGTACGGAGCAGACGTGTGGCACTCACGAGCGGTGACCCTCCGGGTGGTGAGCGCCCGCGTGCGGCGGGTCGTCGAGGTCGAGCCTGCGGCCGATGGCATGCATGACACCTTTGCCCGTGTCCGTGGTGGCGACCGCGGTGCCGACTGCGCACACCCAGACGGCGGAGGCTGCGGCGGCAGTGGCGGCAAGACGACGTACGGCCGGACGGGTCCGAGGCCCGTCGGCCGCACGGGCCCCGGTCTCACCTACGACGGAAGGCCCGACACCCGGACCGTCCCCGCGTGCAGCAGGCGACACAACGGCCGGATCGGCACCCGTCGTCCGCACGCCGGACGACTCAACGGCCGAACCGGCTCCCGTCCCGCCGCCGACGGAAGGGCCGGCTGCTCCACGGGCTCCCGTTCCGCGTCCGACGGGTCGGGCAAGGGCGAGCGGGGCGCGGGCGCCGCAGGAGCGGGCTATTGCGTCCGCGGGGCCCCGGCCGGCTGCGGCGAACAGAGCGAGTCCTGCCTCGCGTTGGAGCAGGCCGCGAGCGCCGTCGATCAAATCGCAGAGGACTGGCTTGAGTTGAGCCCGGTCCTGGATCCAGGCGGCGACGCCCGCCTCGTCCAGCGCGGCCGCGTTGGCCGGTCCATGGCCCGGTATGCAGCGGTAGCTGGCGACGGGCAGGCCGGCGGCGAAGGCCTCCAGCGAGGTCAGTCCGCCGGCGTTCTGGACGAGCACGTCGGCGGCGCGCATCAGGCCGGGCATGTCGTCGACCCAGCCGTAGGCGTGCTCGATGCCGTCCTCCCGCAGCTGCCGGGCCAGCGCCTCGTTGCGGCCGCAGACCACGACCGGCACGGCCGCGCCGCAGTCCCGCAGCTCCAGGGCCATCTGCCGGACCGGCCCGACACCCCAGGAACCGGCGACCAGCAGGGCGAGCGGGGCGGCGGCGGGCAGCCCGAACCGGGCCCGGGCGGCGGCGCGTTCGGCCGTCCGCGCGGGCCGGAAGCGCGGGTCCACGACCGGTCCGGCCACCCGGACGTCGTGCGCGCCGAGGGCCCGGGCCTGTGCGGCGGGCACGGCGTGGGCGGCGAGGTGGACGTCCACGCCGTCGGCCACCCACAGCGGGTGCACCGAGAAGTCGGTGAGGTAGGTGAACACCGGCACGTCGAGCCGGCCGGCCAGCCGCAGCCTGCCCAGCACCCGGCTGGCCCCGGGGTAGGTGGACACGACGGCGCCGGTGTCCGCGGGGAGGGCACGCAGCATCCGGTCCTCGGCGGTGCGCAGCAGGGCACGGGCCAGCGGGCCGCCGCCACCGGCGCGCTCGGTGCTGTCGTAGACGCGCTGGTAGATCCAGGGCGCCCGGACGAGCATCCGGTGGTAGCCGTCACGGACGGCCCGGCCGATCCGGGCGGGCAGCAGGTCGAGCAGGTCGTACCGGTCGACGGGGACACCGGCCGCCTGGAGCCGGCGGTGCAGCTCGCGCGCGGCACCGTCGTGGCCCGCCCCGATGCTTGCGGAGACGATCACGACGCGTTCGGCCGGTGCCGTACTGCGGGGCGTCGTCGCGGGTCGCGTTCTCAGGGCGGCGGCCGCAAGGGCGCGCAGATGCACCGTACTTCCGAGGTGGGGCATGAGCTGGTTCCTCCGCAGGTGGAGTGAGGCGGCGAAACTCTACAACATGTAGTAGGTAAACTCGTACAAGTTGTAGTAGCAATCCTGGGAGGTCGGCCCGAAGGTCGGTTCCGGGAGGCCGACCCATGTCCTACATGTCGTAGTGGACGGGCGGATAGGCTGTGCCACCGAGCGACGAAAGACGGTGAGGTGAACAGTGCACGACCGGGAGGGCGAGGCATCCGGCAGGCGGGCGCGCGGTGAGCTGGAGAGCGGGGTGCTCGCCACCCTGTGGGGAGCCGAGGAGCCGCTGACCGCACGCCAGGTCCGGGACCGGCTGCCCGGCGATCTCGCCTACACGACCGTGCTGACGATCCTGTCGCGGCTGTACGACAAGGGCATGCTCGTCCGGCACCGGGCAGGCCGCGGCTACGCCTACGCACCCGCCCGTGACGAGGCCACCCACACCGCCGATCAGATGCACGCACTCCTCGAGCACGGTTCCGACCGCGAGGCGGTGCTCAGCCGCTTCGTCTCCGAACTGTCCGAGGAGGACGAGCAGTTGCTGCACCGGCTGCTGTCCGACCAGGACAGCGGGCAGGACCCCGGCCGCGCCGGCAAGGAGCCGTGAGCCGGTGCGGATCAGCGTCTACGTCCCCCTCCTGGTCACCGTCGTCCTCGCGGTGCTCGTCCCCGGTCCGGCACGGCGGCTGGCTCCGCGTCCGGCGGCCTGGGCGCTGGCCTGTGCCGCTCTGGTGACGGCGCTGGGCTGGCTGGGGTCGCTGGCCCTGCTGGCGTTCGCCGGGTTCGCACGCATCCCCGAGGTCGCCGCGGAGGGCCGCTGGTCGGTGTCGGCACTGAGCGCCGAGGACCCGGTGTACCTCACCGTCGCGACGGCCGCGGCCCTCGCCCTGGCCGCTTCCTGCGCCGGACTCGGGGTGGCCGCCGTACGCCAGGCGCGGCATCTGAACTGGGCCCGCCGGGAGTGCCGGCGGCTGTCGGGCGACACCGAACTGGCCGTTCTGGACGACCCGTCACCGGCCGCCTTCGCCCTGCCCGGCGCACCCGGGCGGATCGTGGTCTCCCGCGGCATGCTGCGCTGCCTCGGCGACGGCGAACGCGAGGCGCTGCTGGCCCATGAGCGGGCGCATCTGCGCGGCAGACACCACCTCTTCCAGACCCTGTGGCGGCTCACCGCGGCCGTCAGCCCGCTGCTGCGCCCGCTCGCCGCGACGGGCGGTTTCATCCTGGAACGCTGGGCCGACGAGGAGGCCGCCGCACAGGTCGGCGACCGGCGGATCGTCGCACGCTCGGTCGGCCGCGCCGCCCTCGCCTCCGCGGCGCACCCGCCCCGCGCGACCATGCTGGCGGCGGCCGGGGGCGCCGTACCGCAGCGGGTACGCGCACTGCTCGCGCCCCCTCCGCCACGACGGGCGCTGCCGTTCGTCGGGGGTGCGTTGCTGCTGGCGGTGTGCTGCACCAGCCTGGCGAACGCCGCGTCCGACAGCGAGGACATGATCGAGAGCGCGCAACGGGCGGCGTGCGCGGCAGAGGTGAAGACGGCGGGGCCAGCCGGCCGGCCGGTGGGGCAGCTCGGGCACGGGCATGAGCGGTGTTGCCCGCATGACGGGCGGCGCGGGCACTGATCGCTCGGCGGTCAGGTGGAGAGACCCGGTCCGGCGATGTAGCGGATACGGCGGTCGGTGTGGTTCCGGTCGGTGACGTCGGTGCTGTCGACGTACTGGTCGATCGCACCGACCGGGGGCAGTGCGCGCAGGGCGGGATCGCCGATCGAGGCGATCAGGGCATCGGTGAAGCGGTGGGCGTCCAGGACCAGGAACGGCCTGGTGTGGAAGTGGCGGACCTTCACGTCGAGAGGTTCGGTCAGCCCGAGGCTGTTGTGCATGCCTGCGGCCCGCTCGTACGCCGGTGACAGGTACTGCTCGCGTTCCTGCCAGCTGCGGGCCGCCAACGCGCCCGCCAGGAGCGGGGTGAGTTCCGCGGCGCAGGGCAGTGCGGCGAACGCGCTGCCCAGCCACTTGCTGTAGGGCGGATAGACCCGGTGCATCAGCAGGCACAGCTTCATCAGATCACGGACCTGCCGGGCGGCGACCACTGCGGAGCCCAGGTCGTCACCCACCTCTCCACACCGCCCGACGAACGGTTCTTCCTGGGACAGGCGCATCCACTGGCAGGCCAGCACATAGCGCCACACGTCATCGGGGTACCAGGCCAGAGCGGCGCGGTAGGACTCGAGCAGGCCGAGGCCGTCGTGGAAGACCGCGCCGCCGGTCAGTTCCCGCAGCAGTTGCGTCGGAGTCATGAGCCACTCGCGCGCCGACAGTCCCTGGGCCGGGTCGGCGCCGAGCTGCTCGGTGAAGAAGACCCGCAGATCGCTGACGTGCACCCAGTGCCGGGCCGGGGCGCCGTCCGGAAAGGAGAACCGAACCGGGTAGCCGCGGAACTCCTCCGGAAGCCGCCGGTCGAGCTCCGCATCCAGGTGCTGCGCCCGGGCCCGGAAGTCCTCATCGGCGAGGAACACCTCCAGGCGCGGCCCCCAGGCGTGGTCGGTGGAGCGCACAGTGTCGAAACCCTGCACCTCGGAGCCGTAACCGAGCAGCGCCGCCGAGTACGCCACGCCGTGCAGCGCGGTGTCCAGGACCGGGGCGACGACCTCCCTGTGGAACAGCTCGGCCAGCACGAGACCGGGAAGAAAGCGACGCGTCACGCCCGCCACCCTGACAGAACCGCATGACGGCCGGCCAACGGTTATCAGGGACCTCGCCCCGGCTCGAACCGCACGGGCCCCTGGTGCGGCGGCTGCAGCGCCCGCGTCGTGCCGCCGGGCACGTCGCAACGGCGGACGGCGGGGCCGCGCCTGCCGCCGTCGCTCACTGGGCCGCGCGTGCAGGCCGCCCGCGCTGGTCGAGGCACACGCCGCGTACCTGGCCGTACTCCCGGAGCACCCCGCCGGCAGGACTTCCCTCCGGCTTCTGGGCCAGGTCAGTCCTGCGGCGAGAGGACGATCGGGACACGCCGGATGGTCGTCGGCACCGCCTTTGGAGGCGCAGTCGAGGTCATCGGGGACCGCCATGGCGGACGGTCCTTTCCGGTGCGGAAATCCGGCACCCCTCGGACGGAGCCGGCGCGAGGTTCTCGACACGACCTCGAGCCCGGTCGCCGAACGGTGGCGCGCCGGCGTCAGCGGGCGGAGCCTTTGCGCAGGACCTTGTCGACGGCGACCGTGACGACGACCAGGGTCCCGGTGGCGACGTCCTGGTAGAGGCTGTCGATGCCCGCCTGGGTGAGGCCGGAGCGGAGCACGGTGACGATGAGTGTCCCGATGAGCGTGCCGGCGACGCTTCCCCGGCCGCCGAAGAGGCTGGTCCCGCCGATGACGACCGCCGTGATGCTCTCCAGATTCGCCGTCTGGTAGGAGTTCGGGTCGGCGTTGGGGATGCGGCCGAGGGCCTGCCAGGCGGCGATGCCGTAGAGGAAGCCGGCCGTGACGTAGACCGACAGGACCGTGCGCCGCACGTTGATGCCGGTCAGGCGGGCGGACTCGGGGGCGTTGCCGACGGCGTAGAGGTGCCGGCCCCAGGCCGTCTTGGCGAGCCCGTACCAGAAGAACGCGTACAGACCCACGAGCAGGAACGTCCCCCAGGTGACGAGGACCCTGCCGACATGGACGCCGTTGCCCCAGAAGACGAGCAGATCGTCGGTGACCGGGTAACTGCGGGAGTCGGAGTAGAGCCTGGCCACGGCGTAGATGACGGTCAGCGCGCCCAGCGTCACGATGAAGGGGGGCAGGCCCAGACGCGCCACGAGCAGGCCGTTGACCAGCCCGAGGACGGTGGCCGTGAGCAGGCCGAGCAGCAGCGCCCCCGCGGGGCCGTGCCCCTCGAAGACGAGCTTGGCCATGACGAGCGTGCCGAGGACCGCGATGGCCCCGTTCGCGAGGTCGATGCCCGCCGTGAGGATGATCAGCGTCTGGCCCAGTGCCAGCGTGCCGGTCACGATGGACTGCTGCAGCACCAGGGCGAGGTTCTCGGGCGTCAGGAACGTGTCCGTCACGAGCGAGAAGACCAGTACGGCGACGGCCAGGGCCACGAGGGGGCCGACGATCGGTGTGCGCAGGGCGTACCGCAGCGCGTCCCGCAGCGCGGTGCCCGGCTCGCCGTCGGCGGCGGCACTGGTGGTCACGGGAGATCTCATGATCCGTTACTGATCCCTTCGCCCGGGCGGCGCCCGGAGGTCACCCCCAGCAGTGCCGGAGTCCCCAGCCCGTGTCGCGGGACGCCAGCCCCCGCACCGGCTTGTCGGTGATGAGTTGCGTGCCGGTGTCCGTGAAGCCGGACGGTTTCCTCCCGTGCCGTGCGAAGTCGGTGACCGCGGCCACGCCCAGGTCGGCCATCCTGACCGGGAACTGCATGACGGTGGCCGCGTACTTGCCGGACCTGACGTCGCGCACGCCCGCGCATCCGCCGTCGATGGAGCCGACGGTCACCCGCCCGGCCAGACCGCGTGCCGCGAGGGCCGTGTAGGCGCCGTCGGCCACCGGTTCGTTGATGGTGTAGACCGAGTTCACGTCGCTCGTGCGCTGCAGCAGGTTCTCCATCGCGGTCTGCCCTCGGTTGCGGTCGCCGTTGGTGATCGCCCGTCCGCGGATCGCCGGTGAGTCGTCCTTGATCCCGAAGCCGCTGAGGAAGCCGTCGTGGCGCTGCTGGCTCACCGTGGACCCCTCCGTGCCGTCGAGCATGAACAGCTTGGGGGCCCGGTGGCCGAGCACGGCCCTGACATAGGCGCCCTGGAGGCGTCCGGCCTGGAAGTTGTCGGTCGCGTACGTGGCCACCGCCGCGTTCTCCGGGTCCGTCGCGGTGTCCAGCGCGATCACCAGGATGCCCTGCCGGCGGGCCTCGGCGATGGCACCCAGGATCCCCGTCGTGTTCGACGGTGTGATCATGATGCCCCGCACATGGCGGGCGATGAGGCTCTCCACCGCGTTGACCTGGCCCTCGTTGTCGCCGTCGAACTTGCCGGACAGGGCGATGAGCTCGGCGTGGTCCTTCTTCGCGGCAGCCTGGGCCGCCTCGCGCAGAGCCACGAAGAACGGATTGGTCTCGGTCTTGGTCACCAGACCGATGGTGACCTTCCCCGTTCCCTGGCCACCCGTGGAGGCCTGATGTCCGCCACAGGCCGCGGCGCCGAGCAGGAGCGTTCCCACCAGGAGGAGCGTCGGCCCCGCTCGCGAACTCCGTGGCCGACCGCGCCTGCGGACGGTGCAGTGGTGTGCCATCGGTGACACCCTCCTCCGGCCGGGTCCGACGTTGTGGAAGCCTCGCGATCTACACCACGTGCCCAGTTTGTTCATACATATCGCACTGTGTCGCTTCAGTCTCCTCTTCGAGCGGGCGCGGCTGGACGCGCCGTTCGGACGGGTTCGTGCGTTCCGCATTGCATACGTCCGGACAGGGACGAAAGATGGTGATCGGAACAGGGAGCCCGGGGCCGTGCGGCGTCACCGCGGTCGCGCGGAGAAGGTGAGGTTCGCGTGACTGGGCCGCCGCTGCTCGCGCTGCACGGGATCTCCAAGCGGTTCGGCGCCGTCCAGGCCCTCAAGGACGTGGACCTGGAGGTCCACGAGGGCCAGGTCGTCGCCCTTCTGGGTGACAACGGTGCCGGCAAGTCCACTCTGATCAAGGTCATCTCGGGGGTGGATCCCCCCGACAAGGGCGTCATCGAGTGGGAAGGGCGGGCCGTCCAGATCAGGACTCCCCGGATCGCCCAGCGTCTGGGCATCGCGACGGTCTATCAGGACCTGGCACTGTGCGACGAGCTCGATGTCGCCGCGAACCTCTTCCTGGGCCGGGAGCGGCGGTGCTCCGGTGCGCGGGGCCGCCTCTTCCGGTCGATGGACGACAGCGGGATGCGCAGGGAGGCGCGCGGGCAGCTCGACACACTGGGCATCCGCGTCCCCGACCTGCGTGCTCCGGTGGCTTCACTGTCCGCGGGCCAGCGGCAGTCCGTCGCGATCTCCCGCGCGCTCCTCGGCCGACCGAAGGCCGTGCTCCTGGACGAGCCCACCGCGGCGCTCGGCATCGCACAGGCCGGCCACGTCCTCGACCTCGTCGAGGAGCTCCGCGAGCAGGGCATCGGAGTGATCCTCATCAGTCACAACCTGGGAGACGTCAAGGCGGTCGCGGACGAGGCAGCGGTACTGCGGCTCGGCAGCAACAACGGCTTCTTCCATGTGCCGACCTCCCCCCAGGACCGGATCTTCGCCGCCATCGTCGGTGCCACGAGCAACTCCTGACGCTCTCTCACCCGGCCTCCGCCGCCACGCGGACCCGACGGAATCGAGCTGATGATCATCCTGCTATCGTGCGCCGATGTCATCGGTCAAGCAGTTCCAGGTCACCTTCGACTGTGCGGAACCTGAGCGCGTCGCTCGCTTCTGGTGCGAGGTTCTGGGGTACGTCGTACCGCCGCCGCCCGAGGGGTTCGCCACTTGGGACGATTTCGACCGCTCGCTGCCGCCCGAGCGTCAGGGTGCGTCGTTTGTCTGCATGGATCCCACAGGGGTCGGCCCGCGCATGTACTTCCAGCGCGTCCCCGAGGACAAGGTCGTCAAGAATCGCGTGCACCTCTGTGTGCGAGCCGGTACCGGCCTCGTGGGCGAAGAGCGCCTCACCACCCTCGAGGCCGAGTGCGCACGACTGGTCGCGCTCGGTGCGACGCGCGTGCGTCTGCTGCGCGCCGATGGTGTCGACGAGTCGTGCATCGTGATGCAGGACATCGAGGGCAACGAGTTCTGTCTCGACTGAGTGGCCGTCTGGCGTCTGCCAGGCGGCGGCTAGCCAGTCCCGCTCTGCAGGACGCGGCGGGCCGCTTCGGCCTCTGCTGCCGGGGGTGACAGTTCGTCGAGGGTGTCGAGTTCGTCGTCCGCTTGGAGTTCCTGCTCCCAGGCCGCCGCCAGGCGCTCTTGCTCCTGGCGCGGCTTGGCGCCGACGGCCTCGCGCTGCTCGGGGCCCAGGGCTGCCAGGAATCGTCCGACCGGGTCCGTGCGCATACGGTGCTCCTTGCCGCGGGAAGAGATGCCACCTGTTCCAGCATGACTGAACGTTCCCCCGTCGGCCGCCCGACAGTGCTCATGGGAGGCGAGGGGCCGACGTGCCGTGCTGCACGGTGATGCCGGGTGCCCGCCACCGCCTGCCCTTGGGGTCACGGCCCAGCGGCCCCCGGCGCACCTCGTCCAGCACGCGGTCGCCGTCCACGTCCGCATACGGCGTCCGCCCGTCCGGCGGCGCCCCCGGCGCCGAGGAAAGAGGCGGGACCGGCCGCGAAGATCATGAACTGCAGCGGGATCATCGCACCTCCGCAACCCGTACGACCGCCAGCGTGATGTTGTCGGGCCCGCCCGCCGCGATCGCGGCCTTCCACAGCTCGAAGGCAGCCCGGCCGTCGTCGTGGTCTCTGAGCAGCTCCTCGATGACGTCCGTCGTCAGCGGGTCGGTCAGGCCGTCCGTGCAGACGAGGTAGCGGTCGCCGGGTGAGAGGGGCGCCGTCGTCACATGGGGGCTGATGGCCCGGTAGTCAGGGCTGCCGCCCAGGCACTGGGTGACCAGGGACGTGGTGCGCCGGCCGGGGGCGAGCGGTGGGCTGTCGTCGGTGCTCAGCTGGCGCAGGCCGTCTCGGGAGGCGGTGAGGACCCGGCTGTCGCCCACGTTGAAGATCAGCAGCGAGCCGGGTCGTACGACGATGCCGGCCACCGTCGTTCCCATGGCGGTGAGCTCGCTGCCCTCTGCCGCGGCCTGGTACACGGCACGGTTGCAGGCGTTCAGGGCGGCGCGGACGGCGTCCTCGTCGTCCAGGGCAGGGCCGATGGACGCGACCCTGCGGGCGACCAGGGCGCTGGCCACGTCGCCGCCGGGATGTCCGCCGAGCCCGTCGGCGACCGCGACGACCAGGGGCGTCCCGAGGGGGAAGACCAGCGTCTGCGGGCTCTCGGTCACGGTGGCGCACAGGGTCCACGGTCCGACGACGAGGCTGTCCTCGTTCCGCTCGCGCAGCAGCCCGGGGTGGCTCACCGCGCTCACCGCGACGTACGGCATGGAGCGTCACCGCCTTCCCGCACCAGACGCGCCAGGACGCACCACTGGAGAGCTCGCTCCCGCTGCAAGTCTAGGAGCGATTGGGTGTTTCTGCTGGTCAGCAGTCCTCTCCGCCCGTCCGCCGCTCATGCTCCCAGGTAGCGCAGTACCGCCAGCACCCGCCGGTTCGCGTCCTCCGAGGCCGCGAGGCCCAGCTTGCCGAAGACGGCGGCCACATGTTTCTCCACCGTGCCGGCCGACACCACGAGAGTCTGCGCGATCGCGGCGTTCGACCTGCCCTGTGCCATCAGCGCCAGCACCTCACGCTCGCGTGCCGTCAGTGTTTCGAGGTCCTCGCCCCGGCGGCCGGCGCCGGCGAGCTGCGTGACGACCTCCGGGTCGAGGGCGGTCCCGCCAGCCGATACGCGGGCCAGTGCGTCGGTGAACTCGGCCACGTTCGCGACCCGGTCCTTGAGCAGGTAGCCGACACCGGCCGAACCCTCGGCCAGCAGTCTCGTCGCGTACTTCGTCTCGATGTACTGCGAGAACAGCAGCACCCCGGTGCCGGGATGCTCCCGCCGGATGTCGATGGCGGCGCGCAGGCCCTCATCCGTGTGGCTGGGCGGCATACGGATGTCGACGACGCCGACGTCCGGCCGGTGCTCGGCGACGGCCGCCCGCAGACCTTCGGCGTCGCCCACGGCCGCGCACACCTCGTGGCCGCGCTCGGTGAGCATCTGGGCCAGCAACTCCCGCAGTACGGCGGCGTCCTCGGCGATCACGACACGCATACCGGAATGCTCCCTCATCTCGCGCCGCCCGCTCACGCGTGCAGCGGCAAGGCGACCGTCACCGCCGTCGGCCCGCCTTCCGGGCTGCTGACGTGCAGGGTGCCGTCGACCGTACGTACCCGTTGCAGCAGACCCGTCAGACCACTGCCCGCACCGGGCGCCGCGCCTCCGCGCCCGTCGTCGCTCACACACAGCCGCAGCAGGCCCTTCTCCTGGGTGACGCGCATGGCCGCCCGCCGGGCGCCGCTGTGCTTGATGACGTTGGTGAGCAGTTCGGCGGCGCAGAAGTAGGCGATGGTCTCGATCGCCGGTGTGGGCCGCTGCGGGACGTCGACGGCCAGCTCCACAGGTACGGTGCTGCGGGCGGCCAGCGTGGTGAGTGCGTCGGGCAGGCCGTCGTCCAGTACGGGCGGATGGATGCCGCGGGCCAGATCGCGCAGCTCGCTGAGGGCTTCGGTGGCGTTGGTGTGCGCGCTGTCGATCAGCCGGCGCAGCCGCCCGGGGTCGGCGACCGGTTCGCCCTCCGCGCCCAGCCCCTCCCTCGCCATGTCGAGGCTCATGGCCAGCGCGACGAGCCGCACCTGCGCGCCGTCGTGCAGGTCCCGCTCCAGCCGGCGCAGCAGGGCCGCGGAGTCGTCGACGGCGAGGGCGCGGGTCTCCTCCAAGTTCCGTACGCGCTGGGCGAGTTCACCCGGCCCCAGCAGCGCACGCACCAGCCAGCGGTCGACGGCGACGATGCCGCGGGTGACCCACGGCGCCGCGAGCAGCGTGACCGCACCGATCGCGGCGGCCACGAAGGTCCCCGCGAAGGTGGTGCTGTGCGGGGCGCCGCCGCCGGCCGGGACGGGTGTGATGGTCGGGATGCCTTCCCCGCCGGGGTGCGGACGCTGCCCGAAGGCGGCCCAGCGCAGCGGAGCGGACAGATCGAGCAGGCCGGTCAGCCACCACCCCACGGCATACAACTGCAAGGCGGCAACGGGCAGTTTGACCAGCACATACGCCACCGAGCGCCATCCGGTGGCGTCCCGCAACCGCGCGTCGAGCCGCGCGAAGGCCTTGCCCGTGGGCCGCAGCGCGGGCGGCACCGCCACTCGCTCGCCCAGCAGCCCCGCCGCAAGGCGACGATGCACGGCAGCAAGGACACGGGCGAGCCCGGTCGAGCCGACGACGAGCACCAGCCCGAGCACGGCACCGACGAGGGAGACGGTGAACCCGGTACCGAGGGCAAGCACAACGAGCACGAGTACGAACCCGACGAGGGCAATCGGAAACCCGACCAGACAGTAGGCGGCCTCGGCCCAGGTCCGGGCCGTGAACGGCGCCCGCAGCACGGCCCGCAGACGCGCCGCCCCCGTATGTGTGTCCTGCATGGTCCCAGTGTCCCGTCCATCTGTCCGCTGCGGTTCCGGCAGCGCCCGACAGGGGCAGGGGGGTTGAATCGATACGCGGCTCCGCCGCGATGGGGGTTCCCCCGCTCAAGCCGGTCCCCCCGCTCAAGCGAAGCCGAGAGTGGGGGAGACGACCGACAGCTGTGCGGGTGGGCTTCAGCGGATCGCGGCGGCCGCGTCCAGGATCACGTCGGCGACCCGTGCGGGCTGCTCGACCAGTACGAGGTGCCCTGCGTCGGGCACGGTGACCATCCGGACCTGCGGGCAGGCCTCCAGGCCACGCCGCTCGACGTCCGTCACGCCGATCTCGTCGTGGTCGCCGCGCACCACCCAGGCCGGGACGGCGGCCTCGCACAACCGTGGGACCAGGGTCGGATACCGGTCCAGGTATGCGTAGTAGCGCCGCACGATGCGGCGGCAGGTGGCCGGGTCGTTCCGGGCCAAGTCCGCCGCCAACGCCTCCGCCCGGTGTGCGGGCATCTCGCGTTTCATGGCCTTGGGCAGCATCTTCAGCATGCCGGTCCAGGCCGCGATGCCGAGCCCGGGCACCCGCCCGAGGATGTCCATCACGACCAGGAACTTCGCCTCGTCGCTGCGCGAGAAGGCCGGAGAGAGCAGCACCAGCGGCCCGTGGAACAGGCCCGCCGCCGCCATCTCGATCACGACGTTCGCGCCGAGGCTGTGCCCGACGGCCACATCGCAGCCCGATTCGGCGGCGAAGTCCGCCATCAGCCGGGCGTAGTGCTCCATCGTCACGTCCTCGGGCGCCGTGGTCCCGCCGAATCCGGGCATCGTGACGGCGACCAGCCCCAGTTCCGCCAGCGCCGGCTCGGCCATCACGTCCGCGTAGAACTCGGTCGAACACAGCCCGCCCGGAATCATCAGCACCCGGTGCGGCGCCTGCTCCGGCCCCGCACGGCGGACATCCCACTGCTCACTCATATTCCGAGCCTGACGCCGGACGCCGGCCCCCGCATCCGCTGCGGCGGCCGACCTCCGTCCTCCTGCCCCGCCACGGGGGTACGGCCGCTGGTCAGCGGGCGGTGACCAGCTCCTGGCCGGTGCTGCTCGGGGTGCCGGAGGTCCAGCCGACGGCGGTGGCGCGGCTGCCGGGGGCGGCACGCCCATCGGCGTGGGGACGCCGAGCCCGGCGGTCGGCGGCTCCGCTCGGGCCGGGGCGACCGACCTCTCAGGTGACCGGCGGCGTCCCGTGCGTGTGGAACGACTCGATGGTCTTCAGCCCCCAGGCCTGCCCCTTCTTCCGCTCCTCCTCGGTCCAGGTGATCAGCGGCCAGTCGGGGGCCAGGACGAGACGGGTGAGCGGGTTGCACAGCTCGATGCGGTTTCCGCCGGGCTCGTAGACGTACAGGAAGAACGTCTGCTGGATGGCGTGCTTGTGCGGGCCCGTCTCGATGAACACGCCGGAGTCGATGGCGAGATCGGCGGCGCGCAGGATGTCCTCGCGGGTGTCGGTCGCGAAGGCGATGTGATGCAGCCGCCCGGTGGAACCGGTCCAGTCCTCGGTGTAGACGACGTCGTACGACTTGTTCGTGTACGTCAGCCAACGCGCCGCGATCCGCCCGGAGTCGAGCCGGATCTGCTCGGTCGGCCGTGCCCCCAGCACGTGTTGTTGGAACTCGGCGCTGCCCAGGACGTCGGCCGCGAGGAAGTTGATGTGGTCCAGTCGCCGCACCCCGACGCCCCGGTTGGGCTTGGCCTGCGGCTGGTTCTTGAGTGCGGGCCTGAGCTCCGCGGGGGCCCGGTAGTGCTCGCTCTCCCAGTACAGGGCGTGCTCGTGGCCGTCCGGATCGGTCGTCAAGTACAGCCTGCCGAGGCCGGGTTCGTCCTCGACCCACGTGCCGGAGCCGCCCGCCCCCTCGATCGCCTTGATTCGGCGATGGAGGGCCTCCTCGCTGGAGGTGCGCAGGGCGAGCCGGCCGAGGCCGGGCTGTTCGCGGGCGGTGAGGACCAGGCTGTGGTGCTCGTAGTCGTCGAAGGTCCGCAGATAGACCGTGTCGCCCTCCTGGCCGTTGACCGTGAGGCCGAGGTAGTCGGTGAAGAAGGCGACACTGGCGTCCAGGTCCGGGGTGAACAACTGGGCGTGGCCGATGTGGGCGATGTCGCCGAGCGGCGGGGTCATCGGTGACCTCCTTCGGGGTGCGGGGGCATCGGTGCCGTCCCGGCGGAGCGTGGGAAGACGGTGCCGTCGAAGATCTTGCGAGCCGTACGGACGACGGCGGTGCGGCGGGCGGCGGGCTGACCGTCGGGACCGGTGGCGAGGCTGCTTTCGATGTCCAGGAATCCGGTGGGATGTTCGATACGGATGCGGTCACTGCCGGTATCCAGCTGTGCGAGCTGCGCGCCCACCCCGCCCTCGATCCGCAGGCCGGCGGCCACACTGGCCGCGCCGAGCACCCCGATCGACGTATGGCAGCGCACCGGGATGAAGGTTCGAGTGGAGATCGCGCCGCCGTCCCGGGGTGGGGCGAGGAGGGTGAGCTTGGGCACGGTGGTGTCCGCGACATCACCGAGGCCCATCAACCTCCCTGCTTCCAGGCGGATTTCACGCAGCCGATGGTTCGACGCGCCTTCCATGAGGGACAAGAGGCGCGGAGTACGTCGGTGTGTGAGGCGCGTCAGCGCCCGCTCGATCTCCTGGCCGGCGTCATCCTGGGCGGCGGCCTTCCCGCGTCAGGCGGCGGGGAACTCCGGTGCCGCGCCCTCGTACGCCGCCCGCAGCACGGTGAGTGCCCCGTCGGCCGTGACCTCGCGGGGGTTGGCGTAGGCCTGGCCCGCGGTCTGGGCCGCCGCCACCTCCAAGTCGCCTTCCTTCAGGCCGAGTTCGGCGAGGGAGCGGGGTGCGCCGAGGCGTCCGGCCAGCTCCCGCAGGGCGTGCGGGGCGTCGTCCGTGTCGAGGGCGCGGGCGACGGCGGCCGCCGCGTCCGGTGCCGCGGGCGCGTTGTACGCGAGGGCGTACGGCAGGACCACCGTGTGGGTCTCGGCGTGGGGCAGGCCGAAGGCGCCGCCGAGGACGTGGCACAGCTTGTGGTGCAGGCCCATGGTGGTGGCGCCGAGGCAGGAGCCGCACAGCCAGGCGCCGTACAGGGCGCGGCTGCGGGCCTCCAGGGATTCCGGGTCGGCGGCCACCTCGGGCAGGGCGCCCGCCATGGCCCGTACGCCTTCCTGGGCCATCAGGGCGATCAGGGGTGAGGTGTCGGGGGCGTACAGCGCCTCGACGGCGTGGGCGATCGCGTTGATTCCGCTGGTGACGGAGAGCGGCACCGGCAGGGAGAGGGTGAGTTCGGGGTCGTAGACGACGCTGCGGGGCAGGACGACGGGGTCGCGGCCGGTGCGTTTGGCGCCGTGTTCGGTCAGACCCCAGACCGGGGTCATCTCCGAGCCGGAGTAGGTGGAGGGCACGGCGATCAGCGGCAGGCCCGTGCGCAGGGCGATCGCCTTGCCGAGGCCGATCGAGGAGCCGCCGCCGACGGCCACGCAGCCGTCCGCGCCCGCCGCGCGGGCCGCCTCGACACCCCGGTCGGCGACCTCGACGGGCACGTGCATCCGGGCTCCGTCGTGCAATCCCGCGCAGGCGGGCCCCAGCGAGTCGGCGACCGCGCGTGCCGTCCGGGCGCCGTGGCTGCCGCACACCACGAGCAGCCGCCGCAGGCCGAGCGCCGCGGCCTCGCCGGCGGTCGCGCTCGTGGCGGCCCCGGGCCGGAAGACGACCCGCACGGGCCGGGACTCGTAGGAGAAGTCGAGGTGGTGCTTCACGCATGCTCCAGTACGAGGTCGAAGCGGGCGTGGCGGAAGGGGTTCGGGACGCCGAACTCCCGCGCCAGGGCGGAGTCATCCGTTCGGGTGAACTCCTGGACCAGGCTCGGCTTGACGGCGAACACCGCGTCGGAGTCGAGGTAGTCACTGCCCTCGACGAAGATGTGCGTGGTCACCGGTACGTGATCTTCGGCCGAGGCGATGAAGTGGATGTGCGCGGGCCGGTAGGGGTGGCGGGCGGTCGCGCGCAGCAGGTCGCCGACCGGGCCGTCGGTGGGGATCGGGTACGGGCTCGGCACGCAGGTGCGGAACCAGAAGCGGCCCTCCGCGTCCGCGGTGAACAGCCCGCGCCCGTTGCCGGGCGGCTGCACGTCCGGGCGCTGGACGTCGTAGAAGCCGTTCCCGTCGGCCTGCCAGACGTCGACGAGCGCGCCCGGCAGCGGCGTTCCGTCCCCGGACAGGACCCGGCCGCTGACCACGCAGGGTTCGCCGCCGCCCACCAGGTCGATGTTCGCGCCGGGTTCGCGGGCCGGGGACTCGGTCATGTGGAAGGGGCCGAGGACCGTCGACTCGGTGGCTCCGGCGGCCCGGTCGCCGTTGATCGTCTCGACGAGCATCGACAGGCCGAGCACGTCCGACAGGAGGATGAACTCCTGCCGGGTGTCCGTGCACATCTGCCCGGTCGCCGTGAGGAAGCCGATCGCCCGCTCCCACTCCTGCTGCGTCAGCCGGGTCTCACGGGCGAAGGCGTGGAGATGGCGGATCAGACCGGTGAGCAGTTCGCGCAGGCGCGGGTCGGTGGTGGCGTGCAGGCTGCCCACCGCCTCGTCCGTGACCGTGGTGCCGGTGGCATCGGTGGTCATGTCGGCTCCCTTCACCGCTGCGCGGGTCAGCCGAACCAGACGACGAGCCGTACGTGCTCGTCGCCGTACCTGGCCGCCAGGTCCCGCATGGCGCTCCATACCTGTGCCCAGCATCCCTCGTCCGGCGGGGCGAGCATCCGGGCCGTGAGGATCACGGGGCGGTGCGCCACGTCGTCCAGGCGCACCTCGGCGCCGGGGGGCCACTCCGGCGGCGCCAGCAGCAGGTTCCCGCCGAAGGTGTCGGCGGCCGCCGAGCGCAGGCCCGGAGTCACCCGCACGAGTTCGTCACCGTCCGGCAGGGACCGCACCGCCCAGTTCCAGGCCGGGCCGTGCGCGAGCGGGGCGTCCCAGTCGACCGCCGCGACCTCGGTCCAGGTGGCGTAGGTGTGGTCGTGCTGGTATTCGCCGATGCCCGCCTCACGTACCGCGTCGGAGATGCCGTCCGGCAGTCCGCGGGCGGCGAAGAGCGGACGTTCCACGTCCCCCGCACCGCGCACTCCGAAGAGACACTCCCAGGCGACGTAGTCCCGGGGAGGATCGAAGTCCAGCAGATCGGCCGTGAAGCGCCAGTGCCCGTCGGGCGAGCGGCTCTCGATGACACCGTCGATGTCCGTACCCACGAGGGATGACCATACGACAGTCCGGGGGGCAATCGGCCCCCGATGGCCGTCACTTGATGACGGCGTTCGCGACGACCACGACGACGCCGAGCAGCGCGTCGACCAGGCCGGTGCGCAGGGCGACGGCCCAGGAGCGGCCCGACCATCGTGCGGTGACCAGCCCCAGAGTGAACAGCAGTGCGATATTCAGGGCGAACGCCGGATCCTCCACCCCGTCCGCCGGCCACCAGCCCCAGCCCGCCCCCGCGAGGATCGCCACGGTCGGCAGCACCGCCGTGACCAGGGGCCATTCGTCGACGAGGGCACGCAGGGCGTCCCACCGGCGCTGCGGTGCGCGCTCGGCGATGTAGTGGGCGTAGCCGTGGGCAAGGGCGGAGGCGAGCGCGGTCACCAGCAGCCAGATGGCGTCGTAGCGTCGGCTGACGCGGGAGCTGTGGCCGTACTGGCTGAGTGCCGCGACCATGGAGCAGGCGAGTACGGCGCCGTAGACACCGCCGAAGAGAACGGCCTCGCGGGTGTCGTGCTGTCGTTGCCCGGGGGCGGCCGTGGTTGTCTGCGCCATGTCCTCCACGATCACCCGGCACCTGCCCGGCCGCCAGTCGCGCCCCGACGAAGTGTCCCCCACCTGGGCCGATGTCGCACACAGTGTCCAGGCACGGGCGAAGGGCGGTCTCGCTAGGGTCGGCGCATGACGCACAGTTTCGTTCTTCACATCCCCGACGCCGAGCTCGAGCCCGAGCCACTCGATCCGGAGCAGATCGTCTCCGGGAGGCCGGAGGTCACCGGGAAGGTGGTGTGGGAGTCGGCGGACGGCCGTCAGCTCCGCGGGATCTGGCAGATCACGCCCGGCGTCGTCACCGACACGGAGGCGGACGAGCTGTTCGTGGTGATCAGCGGGTCGGCGACCATCGAGGTCGAGGGCGGGCCGACGCTGACGGTGGGGCCCGGGGACATGGCCGTCCTGCGTGCGGGCGACCGTACGACGTGGACGGTGCACGAGACGCTGCGGAAGGCCTACGCCATCACTGTGTGAGCGGGGCCGCCGTCGTGCCGCGGATCTCCAACGTCGGTGCGGTCAGGTGCAGTCGGCCGACTCCCCCGGGGTGTTCGAATCGGTCCAGGAGACAGCGGGCGGCGCGGCGGCCGACCTCGTGGCTGCCGTTGTCGACCGTGGTCAGCCAGACGTGGCGCAGGCGGGCGATGCTCGTGTTGTCGTAACCGACGACGGACACGTCCTGCGGGACGCGCAGGCCCAGTTCCTCGGCCGCCGAGAGGGCGCCGACGGAGGCGATGTCGTTGACGGCGAAGAGGGCGGTGGGCCGGTCCGGGCGGCTGAGCAGCCGTACGGTGCTGCGGTAGCCGCCCTCCTCGGTCATGTCACCCGCCTCCACCAGGGCCTGGTCCGCGAGGCCGTGTGCCCGCATCGTCGCCTCGAAGCTGCGGCGGCGCAGTTCGCCGACGGCGCCGTAGCCCGCGATGTGCGCGATGCGGCGGTGGCCGAGGCCGATGAGGTGCTCGGTGACCAGGCGGGCGCCCCGCTCGTCGTCGCCCGCCACCACGTCCACGCCCGCCGGGGCCGGTTCGCGGGCGCCCGCGACGACGACCGGGATCCGCTCGGCGGCCGTGCCGAGGGCGGCCGGGTCGGGCAGGGTGCCGACGACGACCAGGCCGTCCACCCGCAGGTCGAGGAGCGGGTCGGCGGGGTCCTGGCCGGTGCGGCGGTTGAGGCGGGCGTCCGCGAGGAGCATGCGCAGTCCGTTGTCGTGCAGCAGTGAGTTGAGGCCGTCGAGCAGATCGACGAACCAGGGGTTGCGCAGGTCGTTGAGGAGCACGCCGACCGTGCGGGTGCGCTGCTCGCTGAGGCTGCGCGCGGCGGCGTTGGGCCGGTAGCCGAGTTCGCGCACCGCCCGCAGCACGGCCTCCCGTTTCTCGGGCCGCACCTGCTCGGAGCCGCGCAGCACGAGCGAGACCAGCGACTTGGACACGCCGGCCTGTTCGGCCACGTCGCGGATGGTCGGCTGCTTCATGCCCTGGACCGTTCCATGGGCCGGTGCGGCTTGTCAAAGGGTCCGGGGAGGGTTGACAGCTGCTGAGCGGGAGCTTCAGGGTGGCCTGGACAGATTGTGGACCGGTCCAAAGAGGGGCTGTCATGGTGGATTCGCTCGGTGTCGCCGTCGTCGGGTTCGGCTGGATGGGCCGGGTGCACACCCAGGCGTACGCCCGCGTCCTGCACCACTACCCGCGGCTGGGACTGCGCCCGCAGCTGATCACGGTCGCCGAGGAGGTGCCCGGACGGGCCGAGGAGGCGGCCGCGCAGTTCGGGTTCGCCTCGACGACCCGGGACTGGCGTGATGTCGTCGGGGACCCGCGGATCCAGGCCGTCAGCATCACCGCGCCGAACTTCCTGCACCGGGAGATCGGCGTCGCCATGGCGGAGGCCGGCAAGCACATCTGGATCGAGAAGCCGGTCGGCCTGAGCGCGGCGGACGCCCGAGCGGTCGCCGACGCGGTGGCCACGGCAGGGGTCCAGGGCGCCGTCGGCTTCAACTACCGCAACGCGCCCGCCGTCGAGGCCGCCCGCGAACTGATCGCCTCCGGCGCCATCGGCACCGTCACCCATGTCCGCGTCCGCCTCTTCAGCGACTACGCCGCCCACCCCGAGTCCGCGCTGACCTGGCGCTATGAGAAGGAGCGCGGCGGCAGCGGCGTCCTGGGCGACCTCGCCTCGCACGGCGCGGACCTCGCCCGGTATCTGCTGGGCGACATCGAGGCGCTGACCGCCGACACGGCCGTGTTCATCCCCCAGCGGGCCCGGCCCACCGGCGCCACCGCCGGCCACACCCGCGCCACCGGCGGCGAGCTCGGGCCCGTCGAGAACGAGGACTACGTGAGCTGCCTGCTGCGCTTCGCCTCCGGCGCCCGCGGGGTGCTGGAGGCCTGCCGGGTCTCGGTCGGCGAGCAGAACAACTACGGCTTCGAGGTGCACGGCACCCGCGGGGCGGTCTTCTGGGACTTCCGGCGCATGAACGAGCTGGGCGTCAGCCGCGGCACGAGCTACCAGGACCAGCCGGTCAGCACGGTGTACGTCGGCCCGGGCGACGGCGAGTTCGCGGCCTTCCAGCCCGGCGCGGCGAACGCCATGGGCATGGACGACCTGAAGGTGATCGAGGCCCACCGCTTTCTGCGCTCCATCGCGGAGGGCAAGCCGCAGGGGGCCACGCTCCCGGACGCGGTGCACAGCGCCGCCGTACTGGAGGCGATGGCGCGGTCGGTCGAGAGCGGCTCCTGGGTCAGCCTTCGGGCATAGCGGAGGCCAGCGACTCCACGCCCTTGGCCAGGGCGTCGACGACGTGCCGCGGGGGTGTGTCCGGCACTCCCGGGGCCCCTCGCCTGCGCAGGGTCCTGGCCGCGAGCGGGAGCTCCACCTGGACTCCGCCCCGGCGGGTCAGGTTCACCGGGTTCCTGGAGTGCAGGCCGCGCAGCTTCACGGGGATCTCGTCGAGGTCGGTGACCGGGGTGAACTCCGGCCGCAGGGCGTCGAGTCCGCCGGCGACGAGACGGGCCGCCCGCCGGTTGCCGCCGCCGAGGAAGATGGCCCGTGGCGTCGCGGTCCTGTTGTGGCCGTGCAGGGAGACCGTGAGCGCCACCCGGGACAGGAAGTCCCGCAGCAGCGTGCAGTGTGCGACCGCCATGCGCGGGGAGGGGATGTGCACCGGATCGGGCACGCCCGGCTGGGTGAAGACCAGGCTGGTGGCCCCGCACCGCTCGGCCACCGCCCGCGCCAACTCGGCCGTGCCGCCTTCGTTGCTGCCGTGCAGGGCCAGCAGTCCCAGCTCGCCGCCCGTGGTGAGCGTGGCGAGCAGGCGCACGCCCTCGATCTCCACGTGTTCGCTGCTCGTCGTCACCCGGCTCCTCGGTTCGTCGCCTGCGGGGGCATGTTGTACGGCGTGACCACCTGGATCGCCGACGGCAGCGTAGGCCCCGCGGGCGGCAGGGCGCCGTGGGCGCGCATCACGGTGTGGCAGGCCTCGCGCATGTCCTGGCGCAGGTCGTGGTGGAGGACGGCGGACAGACGGTGCTCGCGCAGCAGCCGGGTGTTGTCGTGGTCGAGGTCGTGCACGACGAACACCGCGCACTCGCGGCCCAGGTCCTCGAAGGCGCGCAGGGTGGCGTTGTTGCCGCCGCCGATCGAGTAGACGGCGCGGATGTCCGGGTCGCGTTCGAGGGCGGCGCGGACCAGGTCGTACTGGGTGGCGTCCAGGCCGTGGCCCTCGGCGATCTCGACCAGGGTGCGGTCGGGGTGACGGCTGCGCATGGCGCTGCGGAAGCCCATCTCGCGCTCCTCCTCGTTGCGGAAGAAGCCGCTGCTGAGGCTGGTGAGCACATTGCCGGGGCGCTCGCCCAGCCACTGGCCCATGAGGTACGCGGCGGTCGCGCCGGCGGCCCGGTTGTCGATGCCGACGTAGGCGAGGCGGGCGGTGGCGGGCAGGTCGGTGACCAGGGTGACGACGGGGATGCCGGCCGCCACGAGGCGGCCGACGGCAGCCGTCACCTCGGGCACGTCCGGGGCCTTGAGGATCACGCCCTGCGAGCCGCGGCGGGCGATCCGGTCCAGCGTCCTCGTCAGCTCCGCCACCGGGCCGGTCTCGCGGAAGTGGAAGCGCGAGCGCACGACGGCCGGGTGCAGGGACGGCAGCTCCGCCTCCAGGGCGGCGCGCACGGCGGTGGAGAACCGCTCCGGCGTCTGCATCACTATGTCGATCATGAAGGTGCGGCCGACGAGCCGGACCTGGGTGCGCTGCCGGTCCAGGTCGGCGATGG
Source organism: Streptomyces sp. NPDC001351 (assembly GCF_042896045.1). Lineage (NCBI taxonomy): Bacteria > Bacillati > Actinomycetota > Actinomycetes > Kitasatosporales > Streptomycetaceae > Streptomyces > Streptomyces sp. NPDC001351. The sequence goes on from NZ_JBIAWS010000003.1 coordinate 478,417, forward strand.
CCTGCTGGACCTCCCGCGCGGTGCTCTCCCGGACGCCGCCCCTGCCGTTGAGGACCCGGTCGACGGTGGCCTCGCTCAGGCCCGCCTGACGTGCGATCTCCCGGATCGGGAAGGGATGGCCCACCGCAGGCTCCTCTCGCCGGCTTGAGGGGTTTTTGATGGCTGCCTGCTGGTTGTTCGACGGGTTTGTACTGACAAGAATGACAGGGCTGAGTCGCCCCTGTCACCGAGAGGACGCCGATGTCCTTCACCGCCGTACACCACCGTGCCTGGCTCTCCGAGCAGGACTGCGACCTCGACTCGTTCCGTGCCCTCGTCGAGCGGACGGCCGACCCCGCCGACTACCCGCACGCCTCGTCGGTGGAGCGGAACGTCCTGCTGTACGACGCCGAGCGCGTCCTCGCCGCCGGGCGCCGCGAGATCCAGGAGGAGCTCGTCAGGGCCCTCACGGACGGGCCCGGCGTGGCGGTGTTCCGGGGCGCGTTCCCCGATCACGCGGTGGTCGACCGGGCCACCGAGGTGTTCGACGCGCTGATCCGCGAGCAGTACGCGGCGGGCACGACGGCCGGCGACCACTTCGCCAAGCCCGGCGCCAACGAGCGGGTGTGGAACGCGCTGGAGAAGGCGGCCCTCTACGACCCGGCGGCGTTCGCCGACTACTACGCCAACCCGGTTCTCGCTCTGGTCTGCGAGGCCTGGCTCGGCCCCGGCTACCAGGTGACCTCCCAGGTCAACGTGGTCAACCCGGGCGGCCTCGCGCAGACCGCGCACCGCGACTACCACCTCGGCTTCCTCTCCGACGCGAGGGCCGCGGCCTATCCGGCGCACGTCCACCGCCTCACCCCCGTGCTCACCCTGCAGGGCGCCGTCGCGCACTGCGACATGCCGGTGGAGTCGGGGCCGACGCTGTACCTGCCGTTCTCGCAGGCGTACGAGCCGGGCTATCTGGCGTGGCGGCGGCCGGAGTTCCAGGCGTACTTCAAGGAGCACCACGTCCAGCTGCCGCTCGCCAAGGGCGACGCCGCCTTCTTCAACCCGGCGCTGTTCCACGCCGCCGGGACCAACCGCACCACGGACGTGCGGCGCATGGCCAACCTGCTGCAGGTGTCCTCGGCCTTCGGCCGGGCCATGGAGAGCGTGGACCGGGAGGCGGTGACGAACGCGGTCTACCCGGTGCTGCTGCGGCGCAGGGCGGACGGCGCGGACGAGGCCTGGCTGGAGAACGTGATCGCCGCGAGCGCCGAGGGCTACCCCTTCCCCACCAACCTCGACAGCGATCCGCCGGCCTGTGGCCTGGCCCCGCCCTCGCAGGGGGATCTGGTACGCCGGGCGCTGCGCGAGGGCCGGCTGCCGCGGGTTCTGCGGGACGAGCTGCGGGCAAGCGCCGAACGCCGCACCAGCTGACGCGAGCCGAAGGGACAGCGAAGATCATGGGACTTCTCGACGACAAGGTCGTCCTCGTCAACGGCGGCAGCCAGGGCGTCGGTGCCGCGATCGCCCGCGCCGCCGTGCGTGAGGGCGCGGTCGTGGCCGTCACCGGCCGGCGCGCGGAACCCGGCGAGGCACTGGTGAGCGAGCTGACGGCGGCCGGCGGCAAGGCGATGTTCGTACGCGCCGACCTGTCCGACGCCGCACAGGCGAAAGCCGCTGTGGACGAGGCGGTCGCCGTGTACGGGCGGATCGACTGCCTGGTCAACTCGGCGGGCCTGACCTCCCGGGGCACGCTGCTCGACACCACACCCGAGCTGTTCGACCAACACATCGCGATCAACCTCAAGGCGCCGTTCTTCGCGATGCAGGCCGCCGTCGCCGACATGGTCTCCCGCAGGGCGCCCGGCACGATCGTCAACATCATCACGTCCTCGGCGCACGGCGGGCAGCCGTTCCTGGCCCCGTACGTCGCCGCGAAGGCCGGCCTGGTCGGCCTGACCCGCAACGCCGCGCACGCGCACCGCTGGGACCGGGTGCGGATCAACGGCCTCAACATCGGCTGGACGGCCACCGAGGGCGAGGACGCCACCCAGAAAGCCTTCCACGGCGCCGGCGACGACTGGCGTGAGGAGGCCGCCGCCAGGCTGCCGATGGGCAAGCTGGGCCAGCCGGACGAGATCGCGGACTTCGTGGTCTTCCTGCTGTCGGAGCGGTCGGGCGTGGTGACCGGATCGGTGATCGACTGGGACCAGAACGTGCTGGGCGGCCTGGACTGACACTTCAAGCCCGTCCGGCGTTTGAGGACGAGCCCGAAGGGCGATCGGGGCCCGGGGCGGAGCCCCGGCAGTGGACAGCAACCACACACCAAGAAACAGGAAAGCAGCGGAGCTCATGCGTATCGGAATCCTCGGCCTCGGCCGCATCGGCGCCTTCCACGCCGAAACCCTCTCCGGCCTCGACGTGGTCGAGTCGCTCGTCCTGACCGACCCGTTCACGGACGCCGCCAAGTCCGCCGCGGAGCGGTTCGGCGGCGAGGTCGTGGACTCGCCCCAGGCCCTGCTGGCGGCCGGCGTGGACGGCATCGTGGTCGCGGCCGCGACGGACGCCCACCCCGGGCTGATCCTGGGCGGTGTCGAGGCCGGCATCCCGGTCTTCTGCGAGAAGCCCGTGGCCAGGACGATGGCCGAGGGCGTCGAGGTCCTCAAGGCCGTCGAGGGCAAGGACGTGCCGATCCAGATCGGCTACAACCGCCGCTTCGACGCGGGCTTCGTCGCCGCGCGCGCCGCCGTGCAGAGCGGCGAGCTGGGCAAGCTGCACACCGTACGGTCGACCACGCTGGACCCGGCACCCCCGCCGGCCGCGTACATCGCCGCCTCGGGCGGCATCTTCCGCGACTGCTCCGTCCACGACTTCGACATCATCCGCTGGGTGACCGGCCGCGAGGTCGTCGAGGTGTACGCCGTCGGCGGCAACCGGGGTGCCGAGTACATCAAGGAGGCGGGCGACGCCGACACCACCGGCGCGATCCTCACCCTGGACGACGGCACCATCGCGGTGGTCTCCAACTCCCGTCACAACGCCCGGGGTTACGACGTCCGCATGGAGATCCACGGCTTTGCGGACTCCATCGCGGTGGGCCTGGAGGACAAGCTGCCGCTGCGCTCCGTCGAGCCCGGCGTGACCTTCCCGGCGGGCACCCCGCACGACTTCTTCATGGACCGCTTCACCGCCGCCTACCGCGCCGAACTCACCGCGTTCACCGAGGTCGTCGCCGGTACCCGCCCCTCTCCCTGCACGATCGCGGACGCCCTGGAGGCGGGCTGGATCGCCGACGCGTGCACGCTGTCGCTGCACGAGCACCGCCCGGTGACCATCGCCGAGGTCCGCACCGCCTGAGCAGCGGCCCAGTCCCTCGTGCTCCGGGCGCCGGCCCGGCCTCCGGCGCCCGGAGCACGAGTGTGCGCATCGCCACGTTGCCCTCGTCGGTCACGACCGCTGGATCTCCCCGTATCACCATGAGATCCACGCACGTCGGACCGACGAGGAGCAACGACCATGAGCACCGGCGAGATATCCCGGCCCCACGCCGACAACCGTCACCCCGCCCTCTCCGGCGGGCAGTTACACAGCGATCGGCGCGTGGTGGTCATCGGCGCCGGGCCCAGCGGCCTCGCGGCCGCCCGTGAACTGGAGCGCGCCGGACACCGGGTGACCGTCCTGGAGGAGCAGGAGACGGTGGCGGGGAAGTGCCAGAGCGTCCACGTCGACGGCCGGGCCCACGATCTGGGCGGCCACATCTGCACCAACCGGTACGAGCGGACGGCACAGTTGCTGACGGAACTGGACATGGAGACGGAGCGCACCACCCGCTACCGCGTCCTCGACGTCGAGCGGCGCACCGCGGCCCGCCAGTCCATGTCGTTCCTGCGCGACGGCGCCTTCCGGCGCTACCGGGCGCTGCGCGAGCGGGAGTTCCCGCGCATCGCCGCACCCGGGCTCGCCCACTCGGCGCGGGCCCTGGCCGCCCCGGTCACCCACTGGCTGGCCGAGCACGGCCTCGAGTCCATGGCCGAGTCGTTCGGCACGGGATACACCGCGGCCGGGTACGGCCATCTCGACGACCAGGTGCCCGCGCTGTACTTCGTCAAGTACGCCGAGATGACCGGACTGCTGTCCCGAAGTCCCGAACTACTGGGCCACGCGGGCGCGTTCACCGTCACGGGCGGGTTCGCCACGCTGTGGCAGCGGGTCGCGGAGGAGCTGAAGGACGTGCGGTGCGCGGCGCGCGTGGAGTCGGTCGAGCGGTACGAGGGCGGGGTGCGGGTGCACACGGACTCCGGCCCGGTGGAGGCCGACGACCTGGTGCTCGCCGTCACCCTGGACCGCATCCTGCCCGTCCTGGACGCCACCGCCGAGGAACGCGACCTCGCCGGGCGGATCCGCAGCAACGCCTACCACACCACCCTCGCCACCGCCTCCGGCCTGCCCGAGAACGCCTTCTACTTCCTCGACCGCCACACCGCGACCCGCGAGGCGACCGGCCACTGCGTCTCGTACCACCACCGCTACCCGGGCAGCGAGGTGCGGACCTTCTACTCCTACGGCCGCCCCGAGGACGTGAGCGCGTTGCTGGAGGCCGACGTGGCGGAACTCGGCGGGCGACTGGAGAAGACACATCTCCACCGCCAGTGGGCGTTCATGCCGCACTTCGGCAGCGAAGACCTCGCAGACGGCGCCCTGAACCGGCTGGACGCCCTGCAGGGCCGCAACCACACCTACTACGTCGGCGGCCTGCCCGCCTTCGAGCTCATCGAATGCACCATCGCCCACGCCCAGGACCTGGCCCGCCGCCATTTCCCGCCCGCCGGCGGCACACTGACCCTGCACGAACGGACAGAGAAGGAAACGACCTCATGAGCGAACCGGTCCGCGAACCCCTGCGCATCGGTGTCCTGGGCGCCGCCCGGATCACCGAACGCGCCCTGATCGACCCAGCCCGCACCGCCGGCCACCGCCTGGTCGCGGTGGCCGCCCGCGACCGCTCCCGCGCCGAGGCCTTCGCCGCCGAGCACGGCGTGGAGCGGGTCGCCGACTCCTACGCGGCCCTGCTCGCCGACCCCGAGGTCGAGGTCGTCTACAACCCGCTCGCCAACGGCCTGCACGGCCCATGGAACCTGGCCGCCCTCGCGGCCGGCAAGCACGTCCTGAGCGAGAAGCCGTCGGCGAGCAACGCCGAGGAGGCAGCCGAGGTGTGGGAGGCCGCGGCCAAGGCCGGCACGGTCTTCATGGAGGCCTTCCACTACCTCTTCCACCCGGTCACCCGCCGCCTGCACGAGCTCCTGGCCAGTGGTGAACTGGGCGAGCTGCAGCGGGTGGAGACCATGGTCGCCATCCCGGCTCCGGGGGATTCCGACCCGCGCTGGTCGCTGCCGCTGGCCGGCGGCGCCGTGATGGACCTGGGCTGCTACAGCCTGCACGCCGTACGCATGCTGGCCCCCTGGGCGGGCGGCGCACCGAGTCTGGTCTCCGCGCGCGGCGGGGAACGCGCGGGCGCGCCCGGCGTCGACGAATGGCTCGACGCCGACCTGGCCTTCCCGAACGGCGCCACCGCCTCCGCGCGCTGCCACATGGCGTACGACAAGCTGGAGATGAGCTGCCGGATCATCGGCAGCCGCGGCGAGGCCCTGGCCCCGAACTTCGTCCTCCCCCAGATGGACGACCGGATCGTGATCCGCACCGCGGACGGCGAGCGGACGGAGCGACTCGGCACCCGGTCCTCGTACACCTACCAACTGGAGGCGTTCGCGGCCCGAGTACGGGAGGCCACTTCGCTGCCCCTGGACGCGGACGACGCGCTGGCGACGATGACCCTGATCGACGAGAGCTACCGGGCGGCGGGCTTCGAACCGCGGCCGCGGAGCCGGGTGTAGGGCGAACCCGCGGTACGGCCATGGCTCTGCGATGATCGCCGCCATGGCCGCACACATCGAACCCGCCCACGTCACCGACATCCAGCAGGTCCTCGCCGACCACCCCCGCTACTGGGGCGAGCGCGATCTGCGCGATCTGCATCTCCTGGCCCTGGTGCAGGAGTTCGGCGAGACCTGTCTGGTCGCCCGTTCCGACGACGGCATCCTCGGGTATCTGATCGGCTTCGTCACGCCCGGCGGTACCGGATACGTGCATCTGATCGCGACGCGGGACGACGCCCGCGGCAGCGGTCTCGGGCGGGAGCTGTACGGCGCGTTCACCGAGGCCGCGCGGCGGCAGGGGGCGGTCCGGCTGAAGGCCATCACGAGCCTCGGCAACAAGGGGTCGGTGGCCTTCCACCGCAGTCTCGGGTTCGAGGTCCGAGTGGAGGAGGACTACAACGGGCCCGGCGAGGACCGGGTGGTGTTCGGCCGGGCTATCGGGTGACCTCGTACAGCGCCGGCCTCTCCACCAGTTCCACCGGCACCCGGGTGCCTTCCTCCAGCGCCTTCACGCCCGCCTCGCACACCGCGGCGACGGCGTAACCGTCCCACACGCTCGGGCCGACGACCTCGCCGCGGCGGGTGGCGTCGACCCAGGCCTGAACCTCGCGGTCGTAGGCGTCGGCGAAGCGCTGGAGGTAGTCCTGCGTGATGGTGCCGCCCCAGCGGCCGGCCATGTTGGTGACCATGCCGTGGCCGTCGCCGATACGGGCGGTGCCGCGTTCGCAGACCACCTCGGCCTGGACCTGGTAGCCGAAGCCGCAGTTGACGAAGATCTCGACGTCGACGATCGCGCCGCCGTCGGTCTCGAAGACGACGAACTGGGGGTCCTGTATCCCGTCCGGGGCGTTCGCGGACGGGGTGGGGCGCAGGACGGTGACGGCAGTGATCTCCTGGCCGAGCAGCCAGCGCGTCACGTCCATCTCGTGCACGACGGAGTCGTTGATGAGCATCTCGCTGCGCCAGCCGGGCGGTGAGGCGAGATTGCGGTGCCGGTTGTGCAGCATGAGGGGGCGCCCCAACTGTCCTGTGTTCAGGAGGGACTTGAGCTTCATGTACTCGGTGTCGTAGCGCCGCATGAAGCCGACCTGGACCCGGCGGCGGCCCAGCTTCTGCTCCGCTTCCAGCACCCGCAGCGCGGAGGCCGCGTCCGGGGTGAGCGGCTTCTCGCACAGCACGGGCAGATCGTGCTCGAACGCCGTCAGCAGGGCCGCCTCGTGGGCGGGCCCCGGGGAGGCGATCAGCACGGCGTCGACATCGGCTGCCGACATGGCGGCGGCCGGGTCGGAGTAGGCGGTGCAGCCGTCGATGCGGGCCGCGACGTCCTTGGCGCGTTCCGCATCGACGTCCACGACTGCGGTCACCCTGGCCCCGCTGACGACCTCCTGGACACGGCGGACGTGGTCGGCACCCATCTTGCCGGTGCCGACGACCGCGACCTGCAGTGTTCCTTGCCGAGCCATGGTCGATCGTCCCCCTTCGGAGGTCAGGCGCCGCAGGACCTCAGGAACTTACGGGTGCGCACCGCGATCGGCAGCGGCTTGTCCGGCTCGCACGGGTACATGTCCTGCTCGACGATGGCGAACAGCTCCACGCCGAGCTTCTGCGCGGCCTCCATCACCGGCCCCAGCTCCGGGACCCCGGCGGGCGGTTCGCACATCACTCCCTGCGCCACGGCAGGCCCGAACGGTGTGCCCTTGGCAGTCACGTCGGCGAGGATCTGCGGGTCGACCTGCTTGAGGTGCAGATAGCCGATGCGTTCGCCGTAGGTCTCGATCAGCTTGACGCTGTCGCCGCCGCAGTAGGCGTAGTGCCCGGTGTCCAGGCACAGGTTGACCAGTTCGGAGTCGGTCGAGTCGAGGAAGCGCTCGACGTGGTCCTCGGTGTCGATGTGGGTGTCGGCGTGCGGGTGCACGACGATGTCGAGGCCGTACGCCTCCTTCACCTCGTGCCCGAGCCGCTCCATGCCCTTGGTGAGGTACGCCCACTGCTCGCCGGTCAGCTCCGGCGGCTCCAGGATCTCGGCCGTCTTGTCGTCCCGCCAGAAGGACGGGATGACGACGAGATGCTTCGCGCCCATCGCCTGGGTGAGCGCCGCGACCTGGCTGACGTGCTCCCAGGTGGACTCCCAGACGGAGGGGCCGCGGTGCAGGCCGGTGAAGACCGTGCCCGCCGAGACCTTCAGGTCTCGCTTGCCGATCTCGTCGGTGAGACGGGCCGGGTCGGTCGGCAGATAGCCGTACGGGCCCAGCTCGATCCATGAGTAGCCGGCCTCGGCGACCTCGTCGAGGAAGCGTTCCCAGGGCACCTGCTGGGGGTCGTCGGGGAACCAGACACCCCAGGAGTCGGGGGCCGATCCGACCCGGATGCGGTCCAGAGCACCAGCCATGTCAGGAGGTTCCTTCCGGGCTTGTCGCCACGGGTGCGGTGAGGTCTTCCTTCTCCGGGAGTTCCTCGACGTCGACGCCGCTGACCTGGGACAGTTCGTGCTTGAGCGCGGCGAGTTCGGCGCCGCCGGCCATGTGGTTGGTCAGTTCTTCCAGGGTGATCCGGGAGCGTTCGGCGGACAGTTCCATGGTGCCCAGGCGCAGCACGCTGAAGTGGTCGCCGACCATGTAGGCGTGGTGCGGGTTGTGGGTGATGAAGATGACACCCAGGCCGCGCTCTCGGGCCGCGGCGATGTACTTCAGCACCACGCCGGACTGCTTGACGCCGAGGGCGGCGGTGGGCTCGTCGAGGATGAGGACGCGGGCGCCGAAGTAGACGGCGCGGGCGATGGCCACGCACTGGCGCTGGCCGCCGGAGAGGGTGCCGATGGGCTGTTCCAGGTTGTCCAGGACGATGCCCATCTCCCGCAGCTCGTGGTCCGCGGTCTTCTTCATCTTCTCGATGTCCAGGCGCCGGATCGGCCAGGGGCCCTTGGTCATCTCGGAGCCGAGGAAGAAGTTGCGCCACACCGGCATCAGCGGCACGGTCGCCAGGTCCTGGTAGACGGTGGCAATACCGCGGTCGAGGGCGTCGCGGGGGGTGGTGAAGCGGACCGGGGCGCCGTCGACGAGGAACTCGCCCTCGGTGTGCTGGTGCAGCCCGGAGATGATTTTGATCAGGGTGGACTTGCCGGCGCCGTTGTCACCGAGCACGCAGGTGACCTGGCCGGGGTGGACCTTGAGGCTCACCCCGTGCAGGGCCCGGACGTTGCCGTACGCCTTGCCCGCGTTGCGCAGCTCGACGATCGCGCCGCCCTCGTTCTCGGGCGGGGTGTCGTGGAGGACGGCCCCGTGGGTTTTGCTGGTGTTGTCTGTCATCGCATGTCACCTTCGGGTCATGGTGCGCTGGACCCACAGATTGATCAGGACGGCCCCGAGGAGCATGACGCCGAGGAAGGCCTTGAACCAGTCGGGGTTCCAGCCGGCGTAGACGATGCCCTGCTGCACCATGCCGAACATGAACGCGCCGAAGACCGGGCCGATCGCCGAGCCGTAGCCGCCGGTCAGCAGGCAGCCGCCGATCACCGCGCCGGAGATGTAGATCAGCTCGATGCCGACGCCCTCGCCGGACTGCACGGTGTTGAAGGTGAACAGCTGGTGCATGCCCACGAACCAGGCACCGAAGCCCACCAGCATGAACAGACTGATCTTGGTGAACGCCACGGGCACACCGACGGCCCGCGCGCTCTCCTTGTTACCGCCCACTGCGAAGGTCCAGTTGCCGTACTTGGTGCGCAGCAGCACCCAGGTCGCCAGCGCCGCGAACAGCAGCCACCAGAACACGGTGATCTTCACCTGCACGCCGCCGATGTCGAAGCTGGAGGCGAAGAGCTTCCTGGCCTGGTCGAAGCCGTCCATGTTGCTGATGTCGTCGGTGGCGACGTTCCCGGTGACCAGCTTGGTCACCGCCAGGTTGACGCCCTGCAGGATCAGGAAGGTGCCCAGCGTGACCAGGAAGCTGGGCAGGCCGGTCTTGACGACCATCCAGCCGTTGAAGAAGCCGATCGCCAAGGACACGACCAGCGCGGCGATCACGCCCACCCACACGTTCATGGTGAGCTGGTAGCTGATCATGGCCGCGGTCAGCGCCGAGGTGATCACCCCGACACCCGCCGACAGGTCGAACTCCCCGCCGATCATCAGCAGCGCCACCGGGATCGTCACGATGCCCAGCGTCGAGGACTGGTAGAGGATGTTCGCCATCGAACTGGCGTCACGCACCGGCGGCGCCGAGATCAGGAAGAACACGTACACCGCGACGGCACCGAGGAAGACACCCACCTCGGGCCGGGCCAACAGCCGCACGACCAGAGGCCGCTCAGCGGTTCGCCCGTCCGTCTCCTGGGGGCCGGGGGCCGGCGGTGAGGTCACCGCCGGCTCGGCGTGCTGGGTCATACTCATCACCGGGTTCCGTTGGCGGCAAACTTCGAGACCGCCTCGACATTGGACTTGTCGACGAACGCAGGACCGGTCAGCACCGGCTGCTCACCGCCGCCCATGTAGTTGCCGTTGTTCTTGTACAGCCACAGCGAGTCGATCGCCAGGTAGCCCTGGAGGTAGGGCTGCTGGTCCACCGCGAACTGGATCGTGCCCTTGCTGATGGCGGTCGTCAGGTCCTTGTTGAGGTCGAAGGTGGCGACCTTGGCCTTGGAACCGGCGTCCGAGACCGACTGCACCGCGGTCAGCGCGTACGGGGCGCCGAGGGCGGTGACGTAGTCGATGGAGGAGTCCTGCTTCAGCTTCGCGGTGATCGTCGACTTCACCGACGGCATGTCGGTGCCGTTGACGTAGAGGACGTCCGTCTTGCCGGAGAAGGTCTTCTTCACGCCGTCGCAGCGCTGGGTCAGGCCGACGTTGCCCTGCTCCTGGATGACACAGACGGTGTGCTTGGCGCCGAGGTCGTTGAGCTTCTTGCCGAACGCCTCGCCGGCCACGGACTCGTCCTGGCCGAAGAACTCCATCAGGCCGAGCTTCTTCCAGTCGCTGACACCGGAGTTGAGGCCCACGACGGGTATGTCGGCCGACTTCGCCTTGCCGACGACGGCCTTGAGGGCGTCCGGCTTGGCCAGGGTGATGGCGATGCCGTCGACCTTCTGGTCGATCGCGTTCTGCACCAGGTTGGACTGGTTGCCCGCGTTCGGGTCGGCCGAATAGATCAGCTTGATGTTGTCCTTGGCCGCGGCGGCCTCGGCACCCTTGCGGACGATGTCCCAGAAGGTGTCGCCGGGCGACTGGTGCGTGACCAGAGCGACCGTCATCCGGGGCGTGGTGGCCTTGCCGGCCGATGCGTTGGCGCCACCCTCCTCGGACTTCTTGCCCCCGGAGCTGCTGGAGCAGCCGGCGAGGGTCAGGGCAGCCGCCGCGGCCACCGCGACAACGGGGGCGATTCTGCGGGAGCGGGGGTGAGAAGAGCGGTCCATCTTTCCTGGCACCTCACTGTGCGTTGCGGTTGGAAAGGGAGAGGGGATCACGATGATCCAGCGGCCCGGGATCTTGGCATGCCCGGGTCGTCTGCCGCAAACGCGGCGGTCGGCCTGGGACGGGATCAAACCCCTGGCCGCGCCCGCTGTCAATACTTTGTTAAGACATCATTTCACGAGCTAGTCCGAATGTAAGTACAAACTATTGACAGCGTCACCTTCCGAGGCCTACACCTGTGGGGCGGCAGGCCCTCTGGGACCCGCATCCCCAGACCAGCTCGAGGAGTGTCGCGCATGGCCGAGTCAGACCAGTCCTTCGACTTGATCACTATGGGCCGTATCGGAGTCGATCTCTACCCGCTGCAGTCGGGGGTACCCCTGGCCCGGGTCGAGACCTTCGGCAAGTTCCTCGGCGGTTCGGCCTCCAACGTGGCGGTGGCCGCCGCCCGGCTCGGCCGGAACACCGCGGTGATCACCCGCACCGGGGACGACCCCTTCGGCGCCTATCTGCACGAGGCACTGAAGGAGTTCGGCGTCGACGACCGCTGGGTGGCGCCCGTCGCCGCGTACCCGACACCGGTGACCTTCTGCGAGATCTTCCCTCCTGATGACTTCCCCCTGTACTTCTACCGGCAGCCAAAGGCTCCTGACCTGGAGATACATTCAGAGGAACTGGACTACTTCGCCATCCGCGCGAGCCGGGTCTTCTGGATCACCGGCACCGGTCTGAGCCAGGAGCCCAGCCGCTCCGCCACGCTCGCCGCCCTCAAGGCGCGCGACAAGGCGGGTACGACGGTCTTCGACCTCGACTGGCGCCCCACGCTGTTGAATGACTCGGCCTGGAAGGACCCGGACGAGGCCCGCCCCTATTACACGGAGGCGCTGCGGCACGTCACGGTCGCGGTCGGAAACCTCGACGAGTGCGAGGTCGCCACCGGCGTCCGCGAGCCGCGGGCCTGCGCCGAGGCGCTGCTGGAGGCGGGCGTGGAACTGGCGGTCGTCAAGCAGGGCCCCAAGGGGGTCCTCGCGGTGCACCGCGACGGCACCAGCGCCGAGGTACCACCGGTGCCGGTCGAGGTGGCCAACGGTCTCGGCGCGGGCGACGCCTTCGGCGGCTCCCTCGTGCACGGCCTGCTGGCCGGATGGGAGTTGGCCGAAATCATGCGGTACGCCAACGCGGCCGGCGCCCTCGTCGCCTCCCGTCTCGCCTGCTCCTCCGCGATGCCCACCGAGGCCGAGGTCGAGGACCTCCTCGCGCGAGCCACCCTCTGAAACGGAGCTTCCCCTTGTCCCTCAGCATCCCCGACCTCGTCTCGGTCAGGGCCCGCCATCCCGAGGCCGTCGCCGAGGCGGCCGCCCGGCGCGCGCGCCGCCCGCTCATCGGCGACAGCGGCCGCCTGATGATCGTGGCCGCCGACCACCCGGCCCGCGGCGCCCTCGGCGTCGGTGACCGGCGGCTCGCCATGGCCGGCCGCGCCGAGCTGCTGGAGCGCCTGTGCATCGCGCTGTCGCGGCCGGGCGTGGACGGGGTGCTGGCCACCGCCGACATCCTGGAGGACCTCCTCCTGCTCGGGGTGCTGGAGAACAAGGTCGTCATGGGGTCGATGAACCGCGGGGGCCTGGCGGGCGCCGTCTTCGAGATGGACGACCGCTTCACCGGCCACCGCGCCGAGGACATCGCCCGGCTCCGCTTCGACGCGGGCAAGCTGCTGCTGCGCATCGACTACGACGACCCGGGTTCGCTCACCACGCTGGAGTCCACGGCCCGCGCGATCGACGACATGGCGGCGCACCGGCTGCCGCTGTTCGTCGAGCCGTTCCTCTCCCGCCGGATCGACGGCCGGGTCAGCAACGACCTGTCCGCCGAGGCCGTCACGAAGTCCATAGCGATCGCCGCGGGCCTGGGCGGCACCTCCGCCTACACCTGGCTGAAGCTGCCCGTCACCGACGACCCGGACGACATGGGCGAGGTGCTGGAGACCTCCACTTTGCCGACCGTGCTGCTCGGCGGCGAGGTGGGCGAGGATCAGGAGGGCGCGTACGAGCGCTGGCGCAAGGCCCTCAGGCTGCCGACCGTGCAGGGCATGGTCGTCGGTCGGTCGCTGCTCTACCCGGCGGAGGGCAGTGTGGAGACGGCGGTCGACACGGCCGTAGGACTGCTGTGAGTCGGAGGAGTGCTGTATGACCTACCACCTGCCCGCCGGCAAGGCCCTCGGCGGCCCCTACGTCGTGGACGTCACCCCGGAGAAGGCCGGCTGGGGCTACTCCAGCCTGCGTGTGCTGGAGCTCCCGCCGGGCGGCGCGCACACCTTCGACACCGGCGACAGCGAGTGGATCGTGCTGCCGCTCAGCGGCGGCTGCACGGTCGCGGCGGCCGACGACTTCGGCCACGACACCTTCGAACTCACCGGCCGTGACAGTGTGTTCAGCGCCGTCAGCGATTTCGCATACGTACCGAGGGACGCCCGTACGACGATCACGTCCGCCGGTGGCGGACGGTTCGCGCTCACCGGCGCGCGCTGCACCCGGCGGCTGCCCGCCCGCTACGGACCGGCCTCCTCGGTGCCGGTGGAACTGCGCGGCACCGGGAACTCCTCCCGCCAGGTCAACAACTTCGGGGCAGCCGCCCGCGCCGGAGGCGCTGATGGACAGGGTTTTGAGTGCGACAAGCTCATCGCGGTCGAGGTGATCACGCCGGGCGGCAACTGGTCGTCGTTCCCGCCGCACAAGCACGACGAGCACCGGCCCGGCGAGGAGTCCGTCCTCGAGGAGATCTACTACTTCGAGTTCGCCGACCACGACGGCGTCCCCGGCCTCGGCTACCAGCGGGTCTCCCCCTCCGGGCAGGGCCGCAACACAGATGTGCTGGCCGAGGTGCGCGGCGGCGATGTCGTACTGATCCCCGACGGCTGGCACGGGCCCTCCATGGCCGTGCCCGGCCACCACATGTACTACCTCAACGTCATGGCGGGCCCGGAGCCCGAGCGTGCCTGGCTGATCTGCGACCACCCCGATCACGCCTGGGTCCGCTCCACCTGGCCCGAGCAGCCCGTCGACCCCCGCCTCCCCCTCTACACGGCACCGGAGAAGTCCTGATGAGCACCACCACCCGCCGCCTGACCGTCGCCCAGGCCCTGGTGCGGTTCCTGTCCGTCCAGTACACCGAGCGCGACGGCGTGCGCCGGCGGCTGATCGCGGGCACCTGGGGCATCTTCGGCCATGGCAACGTTGCCGGGATCGGGCAGGCCCTCCTGGAGGCGGGCGAGGACACGATGCCGTACCACCAGGGCCGTAACGAGCAGGCCATGGTGCACGCTGCCGTCGGCTACGCCCGCCAGCTCGACCGTCTGTCCGCACAGGCGGTCACGACGTCCATCGGCCCGGGCGCCACGAACCTGGTCACCGGCGCCGCGCTCGCGACGATCAACCGCCTGCCGGTCCTGCTGCTGCCCGGCGACTACTTCGCCACCCGGGTCGCCGACCCGCTGCTGCAGCAGCTGGAGCACCCGACCGAGGCGGATGTGTCGGTCAACGACACCCTGCGCCCGGTGTCACGGTACTTCGACCGCATCACCCGCCCCGAGGCCCTGATCCCCTCCGCGCTCAACGCCATGCGGGTCCTCGCCGACCCGGCCGAGACCGGTGCCGTAACTCTGGCGCTCCCCCAGGACGTGCAGGCCGAGGCGTACGACTGGCCGGAGGAGTTCTTCGCCGAACGCGTGTGGCACGTACGGCGGCCCGCGCCCGACCCGTACGAGCTCGCGGAAGCGGTGGCGGCGATCCGGGCCGCCGAGCGTCCGCTGATCGTCGCGGGCGGCGGCATCCACCACAGTGAGGCCGAGGAGGCCCTCAAGGCGCTGGTGGACGCCACCGGTATCCCGGTCGCCTCGACCCAGGCAGGCAAGGGCTCGCTGCGCCACGACCACCCTGCCGACCTCGGCGGCATCGGCCACACCGGCACGGCGGTCTGCGACGACATCGCGCGGACGGCCGACCTGGTCATCGGTGTCGGAACGCGCTACACGGACTTCACCACCGCCTCCCACACGCTCTTCCAGCGGCCGGAGGTCCGGTTCGTCAACCTCAACATCGCCGCGTTCGATGCTCACAAGCTGGCGGCGCGGACGGTCGTCTGCGACGCGCGTGCGGGGCTCACAGCGTTGACGGAGGCTCTCGCCGGTCATCGTGTGAACTCGGTTTACGAGGCCGAGTACCGCGCCGGCAAGGAAAGCTGGGAGCAGGTGGTTGACGCCGCTTTCACCGCCGCCGACGAGAACGCCGTACCCACGCAGACCCAGGTGCTCGGCGCCCTGGACGCGGTGGTCGGCGAGGACGACGTGGTGATCAACGCGGCCGGTTCGCTCCCCGGCGACCTGCACAAGCTCTGGCGGGCCCGCAGCAGGCGCCAATACCACCTGGAGTACGGCTACTCCTGCATGGGCTATGAGATCCCGGCCGGCATCGGAGTCCAGCAGGCCGCCCCCGACACCCCGGTCTGGTCCCTGGTCGGCGACGGCACGTACCTCATGATGCCGACCGAGATCGTCACGGCCGTCCAGGAGGGCCTGCCCGTCAACCTCGTCCTGATCCAGAACCACGGCTACGCCTCCATCGGCGGCCTCTCCGAGTCGGTCGGCGGCGAGCGCTTCGGCACCGCCTACCGCTACCGGGCCGCCGACGGCACCTTCTCCGGCGCCCCGCTCCCCGTGGACCTCGCCGCCAACGCGGGCAGCCTCGGCATGGACGTGCTGCGTGCCAAGACGGTCCGCGAACTGCGCGAGGCGCTCGCCGCGGCCCGCGCCTCCGCCCGCCCGACCTGCGTCTACGTCGAGACCGACACCGCCGGCCCGACCGCTCCCCCGGCCGAGGCCTGGTGGGACGTGCCGGTCGCCGCGACCGCGTCCCGCGAGGCCGCCGTACACGCCCGCGAGGAGTACGACCGGCAGGTCGCCGGGCAGCGCCGCCACCTCTGACCTCCCCCGCACAACCCTTTGTGAAAGGCCCCCGCACCATGAAGACCATCACCCACTGGATCGACGGAAAGCCCGTCGAGTCCGCCTCGGGCCGCCACGGCGCCGTGTACAACCCGGCGACCGGCGCGCAGGAGAAGCAGGTCGGATTCGCCACCGTCGACGAGGTGGACACCGCCGTCGCCTCCGCCAGGGCCGCCTTCGAGACCTGGGGTTCCTCCTCGCTGGCCAAGCGCACCGCGATCCTGTTCAAGTACCGCGAGCTGCTCGACGCGCACCGCGACGAGATCGCCGAGCTGATCACCGCCGAGCACGGCAAGGTGCACTCCGACGCGCTCGGCGAGGTCGCGCGCGGCATGGAGATCGTCGAGCTGGCCTGCGGGATCAGCGTTCAGCTGAAGGGCGAGCTGTCGACGCAGGTCTCCACCCGAGTGGACGTCGCCTCGATCCGTCAGCCGCTGGGTGTGGTCGCGGGCATCACGCCGTTCAACTTCCCGGCCATGGTGCCGATGTGGATGTTCCCGCTGGCCATCGCGTGCGGCAACACCTTCGTGCTCAAGCCGAGCGAGAAGGACCCCTCGGCCTCCTTCCGCCTGGCCGAACTGGCCACCGAGGCGGGGCTCCCGGACGGCGTCCTGAACATCGTGCAGGGCGACAAGGTGGCCGTGGACCGCCTGCTGGAGCACCCGGACGTCGAGGCGGTCTCCTTCGTCGGTTCGACGCCGATCGCCAAGTACATCCAGCTCAAGGCGGTCGAGCACGGCAAGCGCGTCCAGGCTCTGGGCGGCGCGAAGAACCACATGCTGGTGCTGCCGGACGCCGACCTGGACTTCGCGGCCGACCAGGCGATCAACGCGGCGTACGGCTCGGCGGGCGAGCGCTGCATGGCGGTGTCGGTCGTGGTCGCGGTCGGCGACACGGGCGACGAGCTGGTCGCCAGGATCGCCGAGCGGGCGAAGAGCCTGAAGATCGGCCCCGGCAACGACCCGACGTCCGAGATGGGCCCGCTGATCACGCGCGAGCACCGCGACAAGGTGGCGTCGTACGTGTCGTCGGCCGCCGAGCAGGGCGCGGAGGTCGTGGTCGACGGCACCGGCTACTCGGTCGAGGGACACCCCGAGTGCGCGGACGGCTTCTTCCTCGGCGTATCGCTGCTGGACAAGGTGCCGCTGACGGCGGACGCGTACCGGGACGAGATCTTCGGCCCGGTCCTCGCCGTGGTCCGTGCGGAGTCGTACGACGAGGCCATCAAGCTGATCAACGACTCCCGCTGGGGCAACGGCACCGCGATCTTCACCCGGGACGGCGGCGCCGCCCGCCGCTTCCAGCTGGAGGTCAAGGCGGGCATGGTCGGCGTGAACGTGCCGATCCCGGTCCCCGTCGGCCACCACTCCTTCGGCGGCTGGAAGGACTCCCTCTTCGGCGATCTGCACATCTACGGAGGCGACGGCATCGCCTTCTACACGCAGGGGAAGGTGATCACCACGCGCTGGCCGGACCCGGCCGACGCGGGCATCAACCTCGGTTTCCCCAGCCACTCCTGACGTTTCGTCAGCACTCAGAGGGAGGTACGCCCATGGCGAGGACCGGCGGCACCACTCGTGCCGCGACGGCCGCTGTCGACTCGCTGGACTTCGCCCTGGACCGGGGCAGTCCGGTGCCGCTGTACTACCAGCTGGCCCAGCAGCTGGAGGCGGCGATCGAGCACGGAGCCCTCGCGCCGGGCAACCTCCTGGGCAACGAGATCGACCTCTCGGCGCGCCTGGGCCTGTCCAGACCCACCGTCCGCCAGGCCATCCAGTCCCTGGTCGACAAGGGGCTGCTGGTGCGCCGTCGAGGGGTCGGCACACAGGTGGTGCACAGCCAGGTCAAGCGCCCGCTGGAGCTCAGCAGCCTCTACGACGACCTGGAGTCGGCCGGGCAGGGCCCCACCACGCAGGTGGTGCGCAACGAGCGCGAGCCGGCGTCCCCCGACGTGGCGGCCGCGCTCGGCATCGCGGAGGGCAGCGAGGTGATCGTCCTGGAGCGGCTGCGCCTCACCCACGGCCAGCCGGTCGCCCTGCTGTGCAACTACCTTCCCGCGACCCTGCTGGAGCTCGACTCCGCCCGCCTGGAGTCGACCGGCCTGTACCGGATGATGCGCACCGCCGGCATCACCCTGCACAGCGCCCGCCAGACCATCGGCGCCCGCTCCGCCACCGCCGACGAGGCCACCCGCCTGGAGGAGGAAGAGGGAGCGGCACTGCTCACCATGCAGCGCACGGCCTATGACGACACCGGGCGGCCGGTGGAGTACGGGACGCACATCTATCGGGCGTCGCGGTACGCGTTCGACTTCCAGTTGCTGGTGAGGCCGTGAACCGGCGCTCTTGACTCCCGGGGGCCGAGAAGCGCACTGTCTGAATATACGCCGTAAACATACGACGTCACTCTCCTCAGGCTCGACGAGGAACCGTGGACAAGGACCGGCGAGCGCCCGCCCACCGGGGGGTCGCACCCTCCTGGGCTCCGTCCACCGTCCTCGTCACCGGGGGCGCCGGGTTCATCGGCAGTCACGCCTGCGTCGAGCTCCTCGACCACGGTTACGAGGTGATCGTGGTCGACGACTACGTGAACAGCACACCCCATGTCTTCGCCCGGGTGGAGCGGATCGCGGGCCGGTTCGTCGGGGCCGTCTACGAACTGGACATACGGGACCGGCGCGCCCTGTCGGCCGTCTTCGACCGGCATCCCGTGGACGCCGTCATGCACTTCGCCGCGCTCAAGTCCGTGAGCGGATCGGTCGAGTCGCCGGTCGAGTACTACGACACCAACGTGGGCGGCACCACCTCCCTGCTGCGCATGATGCACGAGCACGGAGTCCGCCGGCTCGTGTTCGCCTCCTCGTGCTCGGTCTACGGCGACGCGGGCGCGGGCCCACTCGACGAATCGACCCCGGCCAGGCCGGCCAACCCCTACGCGGCTTCGAAGTATGCCTGCGAGCAGATCCTCGCCGATGTCTGCCGCCGCCGCCCCGAGTACACGGTGCTGTGCCTGCGCCACTTCAACCCGGCCGGCGCGCATCCCAGCGGGCTGCTCGGCGAGGACCCGCGGGGCGCCCCCGGCCACCTCATGCCGCACGTGGCGCGGGTCGCCCTCGGCCACAGCAAGCGGCTGCGGGTGTTCGGCGGCGACTACCCCACCCCCGACGGCACCGCCGTCCGCGACTACATCCACGTCATGGACACGGTCGCGGCGCACCGCATCGCGCTCGACCACCTCGCCGACGCTCCCGGCATGCATGTGTTCAATCTCGGCCTGGGACAGGGCATTTCGGTCCTGGACCTGGTCGAGGCCTTCTCCGAGGCCAGCACCAAGCCCATTCCGTACGAAGTCGTGCCCCGCCGTCCCGGAGACGTCGCCACACTCGTTGCCGACGCGAGCGCCGTCAACCGCGCCTGGGGCTGGCGGCCCACTCGGACTCTTGCGGACATATGCCGGGACGCGTGGCACTTCCAGCGGCTCAACCCGCACGGGTACGCCGGTGCCGAGCGGCGCCCGCATCCGAAGCCCTGAGGGCGAACGCCGTCTCCACCAGGGCGATGTGGCTCAACGCCTTGGGCGCGTTGCCCAGTTGGCGGCCCGCGTCGGGATCCCACTGCTCCGAGAGCAGGCCGACGTCATTGCGCACAGCGAGCACCCGCTCGAAGAGATCTCGGGCCTGTTCGACGTGGCCGGTCGCGGCAAGGACGTCCGCGTACCAGAGGGAGCACGACACGAAGGCGCCCTCCGAGCCGTGCACACCGTCCACGGCATGGACACCGTCGCCGTCCGACGCGTAGCGCCGCACGAAGCCCCCGAGATCGAGCCGCCGCATCGCGCGGACGGTGCCGCGCATCCGCTGGTCGCGGGCGGGCAGGAAGCCGAGCCGGGGCATCAGCAGGACCGAGGCGTCCAGCGCCGACGAGCCGTAGGACTGCACAAAGCTGCACTGCCTGGAATCCCAGCCCTCCTGGCAGACCTGGCGGTGCACCTCGTCCCGCATGGCGCGCCATTCGCCGGAGGAGCCGTTGCGGCCGAGCAGCTCCCCCATCCGCAGGGCGCGGTCGGCGGCCACCCAGGCCATGACCTTGGAGTGCACGAACTGCCGCCGGGGGCCTCGCATTTGCCACAGGCTCTGATCCGGTTCGCGCCAGTGCCGCTGCAGATAGCCCATCATCGCCTCCACCAGATTCCACACATGGGCCGGCATCGGAATGCCGGCGCGCAGCGACAGGCAGAAGGTGTCGAGGACCTCGCCGTACACGTCCAGCTGGAACTGGTTCGCCGCGGAGTTGCCGAACCGGACGGGCCGCGAACCCTCGTAGCCGGCCAGCCACGGCGCCTCGGTCTCGGGCAGCAGGCGCTGCCCGCCGACGCCGTACACGGTCTGCAGATCGCACGGGTTGCCGGCGATGGCCCGCACCAGCCAGTCCAGCCAGGCCGTCGCCTCCTCCCGGTAGCCGCTGTGCAGGAGGCAGGACTGGGCGAACGTGGAATCGCGCAGCCAGCAGTACCGGTAGTCCCAGTTGCGCTCGCCGCCGATGCAGCCGGGGAGGGAGGTGGTCGGCGCGGACACTATGCCACCGGTGGGGGCGTAGGTGAGGGCCTTGAGGGTGATCAGGGACCGCATCACGGCGTCCCGCCACGGCCCGTCGTAGCGGCACTGGGCAGCCCAGCGGCGCCAGAAGTCGCTGGTCTCCTTGAGCAGTGTCTCGGCGGGCGCACACAGCGGCGCGGGCGGTTCGGGCAGGTGCGAGGGTGACCACACGAGGGTCAACGCCAGCCGCCGTCCGGCCAGGACGGTGAAGTCGTACACCGTGGCTTCCCCGTCCCCGGCCACGCGTACTGCCCCATCCGCCCCGAGCCAGACGGCATCCGGGCCGGCGACCGCCACCGCGCACCGGTCGACGGCCCGGACCCAGGGCACGACCCGTCCCTGGTGGAAGCGCAGCCGCACCTCGCTGCGCATGGACACGGAGCCCGAGAGGCCCTCCACCACCCGGACCAGACAAGGCACCCCCGCACGCGGCGGCATGAAGTCCGTGACCCGCACAACCCCCGACGGGGTCTCCCAGCACGAGTCCAGGACCAGGGTGTCCGGCCGGTAGGACCGGTGCGTGCACCGGGCGCCGCCAAGGGGGGCGACCCGCCAGAATCCGTTGTCCGGCGTGCCGAGCAGCGCGGCCAGACAGGCGGGCGAGTCGAAGCGGGGCAGACACAGCCAGTCGACGGAACCGTCCCGGCCGATCATGGCGGCGGTTTCCAGGTCGCTGAGGAGGGCGTAGTCCTCGATGGGGGTGTTCACGGGTGACATCGCCTCGCCGTATGCCGCTCTTACGGACCAGGCCTTCGGGACACCGTATATTTACGATGTATACGTATATCCTACGCGCGTGGCGACCGCAGTCAATCCACGAAACGAGGAGGCAGGGCGATGGTGAAGCCCCCCGTACCGGGACCCGCGCGGCGCGCCAGTGACCGCGGCCGTTACGGCAGGCTCAGCCGGGATCGCGTACTTGCCGCCGCCCTGGAGTTGGTCGACCGTGACGGCCTCTCGGCGTTGAGCATGCGCCGCCTCGGCGCCGAGCTCGGTGTGGAGGCGATGGCGCTCTACCGGTACGCGGCGAGCAAGGACGCGCTTCTCGACGGCCTGGTCGAAGCGCTGTACCTGGAGCTCGAGGAACGCCTCACCGCCGAGACGGATGCCGCGGCCGAGGCGCCGTCGTGGCGCGGCGAACTCCACCGCATCGCCCGCGCCACCTACGACGTCTGCCTCGCCCACCCCCGGGCGGTCCCGCTGCTCACCACCCGCATGCTCGCCGTTCCGCTCGCACAGCGGCCGCTCGCCGTGCTCAAGGACCACGAGAGGGTGCTCGCGCTGCTCGGGCGAGCCGGGCTCGACGAGGCCGGTACGGCGGCCGTCTTCCGGGCCTTCACGGCCTGGCTGCTGGGCTATGTGTCCGTGGAGCTGCGGCCGATGGTGGACAACCCCGACGAGCAGGACCCGGCGTTCCGTCTCGGGCTGCATCGCATGCCGCCCCAGGAGCTGCCCGGGCTGCGCGAGGCGGCCCCCGCCCTCACCGAGCCGGGCGGACCGGAGGGCCTTGCCGCGGGCCTCGACGCGCTGCTCGACCGGTTCGGGGAGATCGCCGGGGAGTAGGCGTCCGTCGGAACGCATTCTTCGACGGTGGCGGAGACCGAGCTGATGCAGCTCCCCGGGCGACCGACACGTACGGCCTCTACACCTCCGACGAACCGTCCGTATCGGGCGTGGACGGCACCGGTCTTCCTGTTCAAGGGCTCGTACGCGTTCTGGCTCGGCGAGCAGATCCCCGGCGGCGTCCCGGGCCGGCTACCGGGCTCCGGTCCGAGCAGACACCGCGGAGGTGACGAAACCGTCAACCGCCGCACGCGGAGCGGATCTTGTAGAACGTGCTCAGATACTTGGCGTGGTACGACGCGCTGACGATCCGCACGATCGCCTCGTCCGCCGAGCGCAGCGACGACCCGGCCAGATTGGCACTGCCGGTGTAGACGCGCGGTGTGATGCTGCCGCCGAAGTCACCGTCGATCAGGATCTCCTTGTTGTGCGGACGGACGTCGATTCCCGGGCCGTTGGGGATGCGGCACCTGCGGTGCTGGATGCCGGCGGCCGTCAGCCTGTTGGTGATCTTGGAGTCGCTCTCGGCGTAGATGATGTCGATCCAGCAGCCCCGGCCGCGCAGTTGGGCCAGCTTGTCGGCGACCTGGATGCGCGAGCCGTAGAAGGCGTGCACCACGATGCGGATGTCGGTCTGGTGCCGTTTCCCGTCCGTACCGGTGTAGGCGCAGCTGACCTCGTTCAGGGCGTTGACGATGGTGTCGGTGGCCGGGTTGTTGTACGAGGCGTCACCGCGCGGGAAGAAGAAGGCCCGGTAGGTCGAGCCGGTCGGGGTGGAGAAGTACACGTGGTTGTTGCCGCGTGCGAGGTAGCGCCCGGCGCGCTGCTTCTCGTGGTAGGACGCGTAGCCGTCGTAGACGGCGGCGTTCACGAAGGTCACGGCGTCGTTGAAGGACTCGACCTTGTACCAGTCGGAGAGGTTCGAGGAGGTCTGGAAGACGACCTTCGAGTAGCTGGTGCCGTCGTCGAAGGGCCCGATCCTCGAGAAGATGAAGTACTTGTTGTGGTTGTACGCCGGCGCGGGCGGGGCGACGCTCAGGCAGCCGCGCACGACGTCGTCCACGCCGTCGTCGTCCTCGAACTTGTCGTCACAGACGACGATCCAGGAGCGCGCGGCGTCATTGTTTCCGAGGCCGGCCTTGAGGGCCTGGTACACCGGGTTGTCGTACGCGACGCCCGCAGCGCCCTCGTAGGTCGACTCGTCGACGATGAGCTTGACGTTGACGCCACGCTGGTCGGCGGCGAGCAGCGCGTCGGCGACCTCCTGGTCCTGGAACTCGTACATCGAGCCGCGGATCGTCGCACCGGCGGGCGTCGCGTCGATCAGCCGGACGAGCTGGGTGAAGATCGCCTTCTGCTGTGCCGGCGTGCCCAGCGGATCGTTGAACACGGGGCCGTTGATGACCGGCTTGGTCAGTGCGGCCGCGGGTGTCGCGCCGCCGACCAGGAGTGCGGCCACCAGGTACAGGACCACGGCGACGGGCGCCAGCACACGGCGGGGGCGAGCCGGCTGCGGGCCCACGGTCGAACGGGTCATCGTCGCCTTTTCCTCAGGAGTCGGGAGGGAGCACGGAAGTGGCGAGATCACTCTGTGCCGGGCGAGGTCACTTTGTGGGGCAGGGGCACGGCGAGCGACGGGAGAGTCCAGGCATTCGGAGCATCGGGGAACTCCACGGTGGTGGGCAGCACACCCGGCCTCGAAGCCCTCAGCAGCGCACAGCAGGTGTGGCCGTCCGGCAGCGACACCGAACGGCCACACCCATACGTCTGAGACGAACCGTCAGCTCTTGCCGACGAGCCGCCAGATCTGGTTCTTCTTGGTGCTCAGTGCGCTCGCGGGGTCACAGGGCCACTGGTGGATCAGCGCGCCTGCCGTCTTCGAGACACTGCTGACGTCGACGCATTTGCCGCTGTGTGCGGCGACCAGCTGGTAGTCCTGGCTGATGCCGAGCGCGGTGACCGGGTTGAGGGTGAACATCTGGTTGGTAGCGCCGTTGCAGGTGTACTGGATGACGGCGGCGCCGTCGGCGGTGGAAGCACTCGCGACGTCCAGGCACTTGCCGCTGTGCTCGTTCACGATCGTGTAGGTGTTCGCCCGTCCGGCGACCGGCTTGAAGTCCAGCATCTGCTGGTAGCCGCCCTCGCAGTAGTACTGCTGGTACTGGGTGCCGTTGGCGGTGCTGAGGTTGGTGTCGTCCAGGCACTGGCCGCTGTTCTCGCTGAGGGCGACCGTGGAGATGGTGGTGTTGGACGGCGGGAGCAGGGTGATGGTGTAGCCGTCCGTGGCGTTGGTGTAGGGGAGGGTCACCGAGGCGGCGTTGTTGCTGACGGTCAGGTCGGTGTCGGAGACGGTGCTGGGTCCGGCGACGCCGTTGCTGTTGGGGAGGCGCTGGATGACGGCTCGGACTTGGCCGTTCTCCACGACCGAGGTGGTGTCCAGCCGGTTGAGGTTGACCGTGACGTTACCGGTGTTGCCGTTGCTGCCTATGAGGATCCTGGCGTTCTTGGCGGTGTTGTCCTTGGTGGCGAAGCCGTCGGTGTTGGTGCCGGGCACGAGGTTGACGATGGTGCCCGTCTGGGAGCCGTAGTAGCGGTACATGAACCACTCGCCGCGCGGCAGGTACTGGCCGGCGCTGTTCTTGGTGAGCAGGTTGGCCTCGTAGTCGTGCAGTGCGGTGCCCGACCCCCAGTTGCCGCGCAGGCCGTCGGCACCGGCCCGCTCCAGGCGGCTGATGTACCAGGCGCCGCCGCCGGGGCTCTGCAGGGCCTTCCTGGCGTATTCGTTGATCTGGTACGGCCGGTGGTTGGTGAGGCCGTAGGAGGAGAGCAGGCTGTCCATGGCGTGGGCGTCGGCGACGGGGTCACCGTCCTCGGCGTGCCAGCTCCAGATGTCGGGGACGGCGTTGTTGGCCTTGACGTACGGCATGAAGGCCTGCCACCACGTGTTGTTCTCGGGGTTCTGGGAGTAGCTGGGGCCGACGATGAGCTGGCCGGGGAAGTTGGTGCGGACGGCGGCGTAGAAGCGGGACCACATCTGGAGGTACTGGGTCTCCGGCCGGGGCCAGAATCCCTGGCCGTTGGGCTCGTTCCAGAGGTCCCACTCCACCGTCATGTTGTTGGCCTTGACGTCGGAGAACAGCTGGTTGACGAAGTTGTCGAACTGGGTCCAGTCGCCGTTGTCACCGGGGAAGGGCTGGGTCGTGGTGCTGTCGGAGCCCCACAGGTCGTGAGGCAGGAGGACGAACGTGCCGCCGAGCGCCTTGGTGCGCTTGTACTGGGCAAGGGTGGCGTTCCAGCGGGTCTGGTAGGCGGCGAGGCTGGTGCCGTAGCCGCCGCTGTTGAGCTGGGCGCCGCCGGCCCGCTCGAACTTCCACTTGATGTCCTTGTAGAAGTGGTCCTGCGGCAGCGAGCCGTCGGGAGTCATCCCGTACAGGGTGCCCGACGCCCGGTAGGTCGGGGCGCCTCCGGCGGTGGCGAAGTCGACGGTGACGCTGGTGTCCGCGGCCTGCGACGGGCCGGCGGGCACCAGGGTCGTGGCCAGCGCGGCCAGGAGTACGGCGACGGCCGAGGTGGCTCGGCGTCCGGTGCGGGTGGCGGGCCTCGGAGGTGTCCAGGGCGATTTCATGGTGCGGCTCCTGCGTGAGCGGGGAGGGAGAGGTCCGGGGCCGAACGGTCCCGGGGCTGTGGGGAGACGGGCCGTCAGCGGCCGTCCCGGTGGGCGTTGTTGCTTCGTTGAGGAGGAGGTGGGCGGCGGTCCCCCCGACCGGAACCGGCCGTCTGCGGCGGGCTGTGGCACGGCGGACGGTTCATCGGTCAGCCCGACCCGGGGATGCCCCGCCGGCAGCGGGCCAAAGGCCGTCCGCCACGTCACCGGTCGGCCCGGGCGGGTCTCCCTTTCGCGCTGGGAGCCCCCGCCCGGGGACAGGTCAGCGCATGCCCTGGAGGCGCCAGATCTGGTTCCTCTTGTTGTTCAGCGCGCTCGCCGGGTCGCAGGTCCACTGGTGGATCACCGCGCCGGGTGTGGTCGAGACCCCGCTGACGTCGACGCACTTGCCGCTGTGCACCGCGACCAGCTGGTAGTCCTTGCTGTTGCCCAGCGCGGTCACCGGGTTCAGGGTGAACATCTGGTTCGTGGTGCCGCTGCAGGTCCACTGGATGACGGCGGCACCGTCGGCCGTGGAGGCGCCCGAGACGTCCAGGCACTTGCCGCTGTACTCGTTCACGATGGTGTAGGTGTTCGCCCGTCCGGCGACCGGCTTGAAGTCCAGCATCTGCTGGTAGCCGCCCTCGCAGGAGTACTGCTGGTACTGCGTGCCGTCGGCGGTGGAGAGGTTGGTGTCGTCCAGGCACTGACCACTGTGCTGGGCCACCGCGACGGTGGAGACGGTCGTGTTCGACGGCGGCAGCAGCGTGACCGTGTAGCCGTCCGCGGCGTCCGTCCACGGCACGCTCACCGAAGCGGAGTTCCCGCTCACGGTGAGGATCTGGTCGGAGACCGTCACCGGGCCCGTCACGGCCCCGCCGCCGTTGTTCGGTATGCGCTGGACTATCGCGCGGACCTGGCCGTTCTCCACGACCGAGGTGGTGTCGAGACGGTTGAGGTTGACCGTGACGTTGCCCGTGTTGCCGTTGCTCCCGAGCAGGATCTTCACGTTCCGCGCGGAGTTGTCCTTCGTCGCCAGCCCGTCGGTGTTCGTACCGGGTGTGAGGTTCACGATGTTTCCGGTCTGGGAGCCGTAGTACCGGTACAGGAACCACTCGCCGAGCGGCAGGTACTGACCGGAGCTGTTCTTGGTGAGCAGGCCGGCCGCGTAGTCGTGCAGGCTGGGGCCCCCTCCCCAGTTGGAGCGCAGGCCGTCGGCGCCGGCCCGCTCCAGGCGGCTGATGAACCAGCCGCCGCCACCGGGGTTCTGCTGTTCACGCCCGGCGTATTCATTGATCTGGTACGGACGGGTGTTGGTCAGGCCCGCGGCCGCGATGGTCGAGTTGGCGTTGCTGACGGCCGGGACGGGGTCGTGCGGGATGGCATGCCAGCTGTAGATGTCGGGGGCGACGTTGTTGGCCTTGACGTAGTTCAGGTAGGTGGTCCACCAGGTGTTGGAGGAGCTGGGCGGGTTGGCGATGCTGGGGCCGACGATGAGCTGCCCGGGGAGGTTTGCCCGCACGGCGGCGTGGAAGCGGGACCACATCTGCAGGTACTGGCTCTGGGACCGGCCCCAGAAGCCGCTGAGGTCCGGCTCGTTCCACAGGTCCCACTCCACCGTCATGTTGTTGGCCTTGACGTCGGAGATGAGCTGGTTGACGAAGCTGTCGAACAGCGTCCAGTTGCCGTTGTCGCCGGGAAAGCCCTGGCTGGTGGTGCCGTCGGCGCCCCACAGGTCGTGCGGCAGGATGACGAACGTGCCGCCGAGCGCCTTGGTGCGCTTGTACTGGGCGAGGGTGGCGTTCCAGCGGGTCTGGTAGTCAGCGAGGCTGGTGGCGTAGCCGCCACCGTTGAGCTGGGCGCCGCCGGCCCGCTCGAAGTGCCACTTGATGTCCTTGAAGAAGTGGTCCGGCGGCAGCGACCCGTCGGGAGTCAGTCCGTAGATCATGCCCGAAGCGCGGTAGGTGGGGGCTCCCCCGGCGACGGAGAAGTCGACGGCGACGCCGGTGTCGGCGGCCTGTGACGAAGCGGCGGGCATCAGGGTCGCGGCCAGGGTGGCCAGGAGGACGGCCGCGGACGAGATGACTCGGCGTCTGGTGCGCGGGGCGCGTCCGGGCGGTTCGGAGAGCGACTTCATTGTGCGGCTCCTCACAAGGTGGGGGGGGACGGACCGGGGACTGAACGGCCCCGGAGCTCGCGTAGGGCGGCCGGTCAGCGGCTGCCCCGGTGTGCGTGTGCTTCGGCCAGCAGCAGGTAGCTGCTGGCGGTCCAGGTGTAGGCGCGGTCGCGCAGGCCCGTTCCGGTGAGGGCGTCGAAGTTCTCGGCGAACCCGTGGGTCTCGCACAGGGCGCGGAAGCGGGCGCTGACATCGTCGGCCAGCCGGTGGTGGCCGGCACGGCGCAGGCCGTCCTCGACCAGGACGGTGGCGGGGGCCCAGATCGGGCCGCGCCAGTAGCCGTCGGCGAGGTAGTGCGGCGAGGTGGTCAGTTCGGTGGCCAGGCCGTACGGGGTGAGGTGGGCCTTGATGTGGTCGGCCAGCGCGCTGCTGATCTCACCGGGCAGGTGCTCGCCCAGCACGATCGGCATCAGGTCGAGGAGGCTGGCGCTGCTCCAGGTGTCCCCGCCGGCGGCTCCCCGGGCGACGAACCGTTCACCGGTCCAGAGCTGGTCGAGCAGCGCCGTCTGTGTCTCCTCGGCCACGGCCGTCCAACGGCGCGCCGCCTCCGCCTCACCCAACTCATCGGCCAGATCGGCCAGTTCACGCAGCTGAAGAACGAGGAAGGCGGCCAGATCGGCGGTGACGACCACCCGCTCCCGATCGAAGGTGGTGGCGTTGTCCCAGCCGCTGTCGTTGCCGTGCTGGTAGTAGGGAAGTTCGGCCCCGGGGGCTCGTCGTGCGGTGAGCCAGAAGTTCGTCCAGCGCTCCAACTGGCCGTAGAAATGGGCCAGTTGAGCACGGTCGGGAGGTGCCGGCAGGCGACGGCGCAGGTGGCCGAAGGCCCAGCCGTGGATGGGGGGCTTGACGAAGTTGTACAGAACCTCGGAGTGGGTGACCGAGTCGGGCAGGGCCCCGCTGTCGTCCTGGTGGTCGAAGGGCAAGGCGAACTGGTCCAGGGACAGTTCGGGGCAACCGGGCGCCAGGGCAAGGGCGTTGAAGCAGTGGTCCCAGCTCCACACCTTGTCCATCCAGTGCTTGGACATCAGCACGGCGGGCCGGGTGACCAGCCCCGTGGGCCGTACGGTCGCCGACCAGACGACGTAGGCGGCAAGTTCGGCGGCGGGTGTGGCGGAGGAGCGCCAGGGGGCCACCGCGTCGACGAAGTCCGCGAACGCGCCCTGTGCGCTCGCCACGATCTCGTCGAAGGCCGCCGAGGGCGCGTACGGGGGGCGGGCGGTGTCGAGTTCCTCGACCGCGATCTCCCAACCGCCGCCGGCCTCCTCGGTGACGGCGAGCCCGCGGTCGGCGCTGCCCAGGGCCTGGGCTCCGGCCGCCTCGGCGAGGGTGCCTGCCAGCACGGTCACGCGGTAGCGGCGTCCGGTCTCGTACGACGTGAAGACGTGCGCGCCCGCCGCCGGATCGTGGAAGAAGTACGTCCCGCTGAACGGGGTCAGGGCCTGCGCGGCGGCGAACACCCCGATGCCCAGGCCGCTCCCCCGCAGACGGACGGTGTCCGGCGACTCGTAGGCGAGGTCGAGGCGCCCGCTCTCGCCGATCCAGCTGAGCAAGCCCGGCGTCGCCTCGACGCGGGTCTCGGCACGTCCGCTCGTCGTCGGGTTCAGCGGAACCAGGCGCAGGACGCCGTGCATACCGTTCTGGTGCGAGACGAGGTGGAGGTCCTCGGCGTACGTCTTCTCCGCGATCACGGGCGAGATGTCGAACCAGGACCCATAGGTACTGAACGGAATGTCATGGACGGAGAAGGCCGGGCCGGACGGTGCGGCGGTCATGTGGCGTGACTCGTTTCTGAAGCAGGGGGGCAACGACGGGGGCCTGTGCGGATCGGGGTGAGGACACCGCCCCCAAGGGGCGCGGGACTGTGTCTGATGTGCGGCTACCGCCGCGCGGGCGCGACAAGCCATGACGAAGCCGCAGACAAGAGACGGCAGCAGCAGCGGCACTTGAGCGGACGTCTAGTCCTTGACCGCACCGGCGGTGACGCCGGCCGCAACGTACCGCTGGGCAAGAACAAGAATCACCGCGGCCGGCAGCGAGGCCACGACGGCGGTGGCCATGATGGCGTTCCACTGCTGGTTGTTGTTGCCGATGTAGTGGTAGATGCCGAGGGTGATCGGCTCATGGGCGCCGCCGTTGACCAGCGTGCTGGCGAAGACGAAGTCGGACCAGGACCACAGGAAGGCGAACAGGGACACCGTGACGACGGCGTTGCGGCTCATCGGCAGCACCACGGACCAGAAGGTCCGCAGCGCCAGCGCCCCGTCCATCTGCGCGGCCTGGAGCAGTTCGCCGGGGATGCCGGACATGAACGCCGTGAAGATCAGCACCGCGAACGGGACGGCCAGGGTGGAGTCGGCGACGATCAGGCCGGGAACGGACTGCAGCAGCCCGAGCTGGAGATAGATGGCGTAGAAGCCCATCGCCATGATGATGCCGGGGATCATCTGCGCGGCCAGCAGCACGAAGCTGAGAATGCCGCCGCCGCGCGGGCGCAGTTTGGCCAGGGCGTAGCCGGCGGGGGCGGACAGCAGCACGGTCAGCAGGACGGTGCCCAGGCCGATGACGAGGCTGGTGCCGAGGTAGGGCAACTGCTCGTCGAGGACGGTGCGGTAGCCGGCCAGGGTGCCGTGCAGCGGCAGCAGGTCCGGCGGGCTCTTGCGCATGTCCTGGTCGCGGGTCAGGGACACGTTGAGCATCCAGTACACCGGGAAGAGCATGATCGCGGTCAGTGCGACCCCGATCGTGGTCTTCACCCACGTACGCCTGCGGATGCGCCTCATGACAGGGCCTGCTTTCTCTGCACCCGGACGTAGACCAGGCCGAAGACGAGCGCGGCGACCACGAGCAGGTTGCCGACGGCCGCTCCCGGGCCGAAGGCCGGCAGGAGGTTGCCGAAGCCGAGCTGGTAGGACCAGGTGGCGAAGGTGGTGGAGGAGTCGGCGGGGCCGCCCTTGGTCATGATCCAGATGATGTCGAAGACCTTGAGCGTGTAGACCAGTCCCAGCAGCAGGGTGATCGCGGACACCGGGCGCAGCAGCGGGAAGGTGATGCTCCAGAACCGGCGCCAGGCACCCGCCCCGTCCAGCGCGGCGGCCTCGTACAGGCCGGCCGGGATGGACTGCAGACCGCTGTAGAGCACGACCAGGTTGAACGGGACGCCGATCCAGATGTTCGCGATGATCACCGAGGTCAGCGACCAGGACGGCGAGGTCAGCCAGTTGACCGGCCCGATGCCCAGGGCGTGGAGGGCGGCGTTGACGATGCCGGAGTCCGTGTTGAGCATCCACGACCAGGTGGACGCCGACACGATCAGCGGCAGCAGCCACGGTACGAGGAACAGGGCGCGCAGGGTCGCGGAGAGCCGGAAGTGCTGGTTGAAGAAGACCGCGAGGGCGAGCCCGATGGCGTACTGGAAGACCAGGCAGACGGCGGTGAAGAGCGCGGTGTGCAACAGGGCCGGGGCGAAGGTCGGGTTGTCGAAGACGGTGCGGTAGTTGGCGAGGCCGGTGAAGGGTGCGTCGCCCTGGACGAAGGAGCGGACGGTGTAGTTGCGCAGGCTGAGGTCGATGTTTCGGTAGAGCGGATAGGCGTAGAAGAGGGCGAGGTAGAGGGTCACCGGGGTGAGGAATCCCCAGGCGGCCCTCCCCCAGGCTCCGCCGGGGGGGACCCCCAGCGTGGAGGCGGGCCGGCGGCGCTTCCTGGAGCGGGCCGGGGGCGGGGCGGCGAGGGCCGCCCCGTTCCGGTGGACCGCGGGCCGGTGGTCCGGCGGACGGGTCGTCTGCTTCATCTGCTTCATCGGGCTCATGTCACTTGGCCGCGGACTGCGCCGAACTCAGCGCGTCCTTGGGCGACTTGGAGCCGCTGAGGGCGGACTGGACGGCCTTCCACATCTGCTCGGAGATCTTGGGGTACTTGGTGCCCAGGTCGTCGCTGGTGCGGCCCTTGGCGGCCTTGACCGCGGCGACCCACGGCTTCAGGTCGGCGTTCGCGGCCACCTGCTTGTCCTGGACCTCGCTGGTGGGGGCCACGTAGGACAGCGTGGTGTCGGTGGTGTAGAGGTTGTCGCCGCTGGTCAGGCAGGTCACCAGCTTCTGGGAGGTGGCGTAGCGGCCGGAGTCCTTCTGGGCCGGGACGGTGACGAACTCGCCGCCGGTCGGGGCCGCCGCGTTGCCGCCCGTGGCCGCGGGGATGGGCAGGACGCCGTAGTCGAAGCCGGCCTTCTTGGCGTTGGCGAGCTGCCAGGTGCCGTTCTCGCTGAACGCGTAGTCGCCGCTGGCGAACTCCTGCCAGCTGGTGGTCTGGGTGTTGTTGAGCACCGAGTTGGGGGCGTAGCCCTGCTTCAGCCAGTCCTTCCAGAGGGAGAGCGCGGACACGGCCTGGGAGGAGTCGAGTTCGGTGAGCTTGGCGCCGGATCCCCAGAACCAGGGCAGGAACTGGAAGCTGCCCTCCTCGGTGCCGATCGCGGAGAAGGTGATGCCCTTCTTGCCGGCCTGCTTGACCTTCGCCAGCGCCGCCGTCAGCGACGTCCAGTCCTTGATCGAGGCGACGTCCACGCCGGCCTTCTTCAGCACCGCCTTGTTGTAGTAGAGGGCCAGGGTGTTGGCGCCGATGGGCGTGCCGTAGGTCTTGCCGCCGGACTGGCCGGCCGCGAGCAGGTTGGGGTCGACCTTCGAGGTGTCCAGCTTGTTGTCGTCGGTCGTGGTGAGCACGCCCGCCTCGGCCAGGGTGGACACCACCGGGTTGTCGACGATGAGGACGTCCGGGGAATTGCCCTGCTGGGCCGCCAGCAGCGTCTTGTTGCCCAGGTCGCTGGTGTCGAACGCGGTCCGCTTGACCTTCACTCCGGCCTTGGTTCCGCACTGGTCGAGCAGCTTCGCCCAGTCCGAGCTCTTGTCGAACTGCGGGTACGGGTCCCAGATCGTGTACGTGCCGCCGCCGGCGCCCTTGGTGTCGGTGCTGCCCGAGCCGGAGGAGCAGGCGGTGGCGGAGACGGCCACGGCGAGCGCGGTCACGGCCGCGGCGGTCAGACGGCGCTGTCTGGAGGAGCTGTTCATGGCGAGGGTTCCTTTGTTCTGGGCATGCGGGTGCCGAGGGCACGGGTGGGTGAAGGCATGGCTGGAACGGGCCTGTCCCGGCAGGGCGAGGACAGGCGGGCACGACGGACGGCACGCTGTCGGGCGGTGCGAACGGCCGGTGAAGTGAAGTGAGTTGAGGAGTGCTACGCGGGTGCGGTCAGGGCGCGGTGACGGGCCCGGTGCTGGCCCGCAGGGAGATCGGCGGTGCGAGGAGGTGGTGGCGGGGCGGGGCGTCGGGATGGTCGAGCCGTTCCACCAGCAGGTCGACGGCGCGCCGGCCCATCTCCTCGGCCGGTACGTCGGCCGCGGTGAGCTGCGGGGTCACCGTCTCCGCCCAGCGGCTGGCGACGACCCCGGTGACGGAGAAGTCGCGCGGCACATGACGGCCGGCCTGGGCGAGCCCCCGGTACAGACCGCCGAGAGCGGCCTCGTTCAGGGTGACCAGGCCGGTGGTGGCCGGGTCGTCGTGCAGGATCTGTTCCAGACAGGCCTGGCCGGCTGCCGCGTCGTCCCCGCAGCAGTACGTCCGGGCCGTCAGCCCGCGTTCGGCCGCGGCCTTGGTGAAGCCGTCCAGGCCGCGGTGCGCGGACTCGTACCCGGCCCGCAGCAGCTGCTCCGGGCGGTTGACGAAGGCGATCCGGCGGTGGCCGAGATCCGCCAGGTGGTGGACGCACGCCGCGGCCAGTGTGGTGTGGTCCAGGCCGACCCACCAGCCGGTTTCCGGGTGGGCGGTGCGGCCGATGGCGACGGAGGGGAAGCCCAGCTGGGCCAGGTGGTCGACCCGGGCGTCCTCGAGCCTGATCTCCATCAGGATCGCACCGTCGACCCTCCGCTCCCCCAGCAGCCGCTGGAACGAGCGGTCGCTGTCGACGCCGCTGGGTGAGAGCAGTACGTCGTAGTCGTAGGCCGCGGCGGCCTCCACCACGCTGCCGATGAAGTCGAGCTGCATGCCGGTGTAGTGGTTGCCCGCGGGCGGGAAGACAAGGCCGATGGTGCTGGTCCGGCCGTTGGCGAGGGCACGGGCGCTGGCGTTCGGGCGGTAGCCCAGCTCGTCGATGACCTGCTGGATCTTCCGGCGGGTGTCGTCCGAGACCGGGCGCTTGCCGCTCAGTGCGTAGGAGACGGTGCTCCGCGAGACACCGGCCCGGCGGGCGATCTCTCCGATGTTCACGGGCGGCTCCTTGATCGAAATCCTGACTCGAACCGGTTCGATTTCTCGGTGGAAAGAGTACCCAGCGGTTCACGAGGGTGGGATGGGAACTGCGGCGCGGATCCGGTCGTCGAACCGGTTCGCGTGAAGTGACCGTAGGAACGGACACAACGGCTGTCAACACTTCAGACGAAAACTTGCGGACCCGACGGAAGGTCCGGATTTCTTCTGGTCGAGGGGATTGATGGCCAGGATTCCCGGTGCTAGTTTCCCGAACCGGTTCGATGAAGTGATCCTTCCGACGACCGCGGGCCCGTGCCGAGCCGCCCAACAAGCACGGGACCCGTCCCCGACCGACCAGCCGAGCCCCCACGCCACGCATCGCCCAGCGTCGAACCGGTTCGACGCAGACTCCCGAGGATTGAGGACGCAATCCATGCCATCCGCTGACAGATCCGCCCGGCGCCGGACCCCGGCCGCCATGGTGCTGGCTCTCGGTGCGGGCCTGCTGGCCGCACCGGCCGTCCCCGCGCAGGCAGCCGATACGCCCCAGCCCGCCGCCCACTACACCTTCGACCAGGACGACCTCGCCTCCGGCCGGATCACCGACAGCTCCGGCAACGGGCTGACGGCGACCCTCGTCAACGGCTCCACCGCCCAGTCCGTCGCGGGCTCGGACGGCGGCAAGGCGCTGTCCCTGCCCGGCGGGGCGCCCACCTCGGACGGCGCGTACGTCCGCCTCCCCCGCGAAGTGCTCGGTGACGCAAGCGACTTGACGGTCTCGGCCCGTGTGAAGTGGAGCGGCGACAAGTCGGCCTGGCAGCGGATCTTCGATCTGGGCACCGACACCAGCAAGTACCTCTTCACGACGCCGTACAACGGCAGCGTGCTGCGCACCGCCGTGACCACCGGCGGAGGGGGCGCGGAGGCACAGGTCTCCGGGTACGGTCCGCTGCCCGCCGACGGCTGGCGGACCGTCACCGTCACCCTCGACACCGCCGCCCAGCGGGTCACCACCTACCTCGACGGCGTGGCGGTCTCCTCCGCCGCGACGAACATCAAGGCCAAGGACCTGCTGGACAGTTCGGCCACCGCGGCCGGCTACATCGGCAAGTCCCTCTACCCGGACCCCCTGCTCAAGGGCGCGGTCGACGACTTCACGATCTGGCACTCGGCGCTCACCGCCGAACAGGTGGCCGGCACGGTCGGGACCCTTCCCACCCTCCAGCAGCTCTCGCACACGTCCTTCGAGGTCCGTACGACGACCGGGACGGCCCCCTCCCTGCCCGCGGCCGTCCGCTCCTCCTTCTCCGACGGCTACGACCGCGACACGCCGGTCACCTGGGACGCCGTACCGGCCGAGAAGTACGCGCAGCCGGGCACGTTCACCGTGGCCGGAACCGCCGCCGGACGCGCGGTGAAGGCGACCGTCACCGTGGTCCGCGAGGGAGCCCTGACCGTCGACCTCGGCTCGGACACCGGGACGTTCCACGGCGGTGCCTCCGGCACCCTCTACGGCGTGTACGGGCCGGGCGTCCCCACCAACAACCTCATCGAGGGCATGGGCCTGCGCACCGTCTCCACCAAGGCACAGGACGGCCCGCAGCACCCCGGCGCCGACGCGCTGGACGTGGTGAAACCGCTGGCCGACTCCACCGACGGCGACGTGTACATCTACATGACGGACATCCACCGCGGCTTCCCGTACGAGTGGCCCGGAGCCACCCCCGAGGAGAAGCTCAAGCTCTACCAGGAGAAGATCGCGGGGCAGGTCGACCAGGTGCTGCAATTGCCCAAGCGGTACCAGGACAACATCGTCTTCGTGCCGTTCAACGAGCCCGAGGGCAACATGTTCGGCACGGGCGAGTGGAGTTACGACAAGGTCAGCTGGCTCAGCGACCCCAAGGACTACTTCGCCGCCTGGGACTCCGCCTACAAGCTCATCAAGGGCAAGATGCCGGACGCCCGGATCGCGGGCCCCAACACCAGCATCCTGTACGACCAGGTGAAGGGCTTCCTCACGCACGCCCTGGCCGCCGGCACGCTCCCGGACGTCATCACCTGGCACGAGCTGAGCCACCCGGAGGCGGTGCGCGAGAGCGTGGCCACGTACCGGGCATGGGAGAAGGACCTGTTCAAGGGAACCTCGCGGGAAGGAACCCGACTCCCCGTCAACATCAACGAGTACGCCTTCAACTACCACACCTCCGTCCCCGGGCAGATGATCCAGTGGGTGTCCGCGATCGAGGAGTCCAAGGTGGACGCCGACATCGCCTACTGGAACATCGACGGCAACCTCTCCGACTCCGCGGTGCAGTCCAATCGCGGCAACGGCCAGTGGTGGCTGCTGCACTCGTACGCCTCGATGAGCGGGCACACCGTGAAGGTGACCCCGCCGTTCCCTGGCCAGAACTACACCATGCAGGGCGTGGCCACGCTCGACGAGAAGAAGAAGCAGGCCCGGCTGATCTTCGGCGGCTCGACCGGCAAGGGCCACATCACCTTCGCGGGCATCCCCAAGAAGGTCTTCGGAGGTCAAGTCCACGCCTGGGTGCGGGAGATCGACTGGAGCGGCCAGATCGGCGACAACTCAGGCCCGAAGCTGCTGACGGAGACGAACCTGAAGGTCGGTGACGACGGGACGGCCGTCGTGGACTTCGGCGACGGCACGCTGCCGAAGCTCAAGGAGTCCTCGGCGTACGAGATCGTCCTCAGCCCGGCCGGCAAGGCGAAGGGCACGCAGTCCGCGTCCGTGCGCTGGCAGGGCTCGTACGAGGCGGAGGACGCCGCCCACACCGGGTCCGGCTACTCCAAGAACGGCCCGGAGGGCTCGACGGCCGACGTGTCGAAGTTCTACACCTCAGGCGGCTACGACGTCGGCGGCCTGCGCACCGGCTCGGACGTCACGCTCGACTTCACGGTGGACGTGCCCGAGGACGGCACGTACGACCTGGGCGTCTTCGCCAACTCCCTCAACACCTTCGACAAGGTGAAGGAGCAGGGCCCCACCAACGTCTTCCTGCGGGTGGACGGACAGGCCGACAGCGAGCAGGAGTTGTATCTGCCGCTCGGCTACAAGTGGGTGGTGTGGGACCACACGGACACCAAGGTGCGGCTCACCAAGGGCAGGCACACCCTGACGCTCGCCGCGAAGAGCCTCGACGGCACGCGCGCCACCAAGGGCGACGCCATCGTGGACCGCCTCACCCTGTCCCTGCCGGACCCGTCGGCGGCCACCGAGGTGCACGAGGGCGAGCTGGCCTGGCTGGGCGGCGGGGCGCAGCCCGTCTACGACCTGCCGAAGCAGGCCGGAACCCCCGCGACGGGCTCGGGCGCGGCCCGGCTCGCGAAGGGCCAGACGGCCACGTTCTGGGTCTACTCCCCCGCCGACCGCGAGGCCACCCTCGACGTCGGCACCCTCGGCGGCGCGGACGCACGGCTGTCGGTCAACGGGCACGAAGTCCTGCACGTGACCAGGGCCGGGCACAAGGTCGCCGTCTCCCTCTCGGGCGGCATCAACAAGGTGACCGTGACCGGCGGTTCGGCCGCCACCTTCGTCGACCGTCTGACGGTCACGCCCACCACCGGCGCGCTCGAGGTGCGGACGTACGAGGCGCAGGACGCCAAGCTCGCGGGCTCGGCCACGCTGACCTCGCTGCCCCTGGCGACCGACGGTACGGCGGTCACCGGGATCGGCGGCGACCCGGGCAACGGCAACACGGCGACGTTCACGGTCGCCGCGGACAAACCCGGCCTGTACGCGGTGCGCATCCGCTACTCGAACCCGGAGCAGTCCGAGGCCACCCACTACAACCCCGACCCGCTGGCCCGCCACGCCGACATCACCGTCAACGGCGCCGGCCTGCAGCGCGTCAGCTTCCCGCACACCTTCCACCAGGACAACTTCTGGGAACTGACTGTCCCGGTCCACCTCGACAAGGGCCGGAACACCCTCACCTTCCGCTCCGAGGAACTGCCGAACTTCGACGGCACGACCTACGCCTCGGACACCTTCCCGGGGGTGCTGCTGCGCTCCCGCTACGCACCGCTGATCGACCGGATCGCCGTGGCGCCGTATGCGCGGGAGGTGCGCTGAGTCAGGCGCCGCCGCCGTGAGCACAGTCCCGGTTCCGCCAGGCCTGGCGGAACCGGGGCCCGGCGTTTCCGGGGAGTTCCGCCCACAGCCCTGGGTCGGTCACGTCGTGCCGCGGACTTTCAGGCTCGGTGTCAGGACGATAGGGGGTGGCAGTTCGCCTGCGAGGAGTTGGTCGACCTGGTGGATGGCCAGTTCACCCAGCCGCCGCTTGTCGAGGTGGACGGTGGTCAGCGGCGGGTCGATGAGATCGACGACGCTCAGCCCGTCGTAGCCGACCAGTGCGCAGTCGTCCGGCACTTGGACGCCGAGCCGGCGGGCGGCCCGGAGCGCACCGATCGCCACCATGTCGTTGAAGGCGACCACGGCGGTCAGCTCCGGGCGCGCGGCGTACAGCGCCTCGAACCCGGCGGCACCCCCGGCCGGGGACTGCTCGGCCATGACGATCCAGTCTTCGTCGACCGGCAGCGCGTGTTCGCCGGCGACTTCGAGGAAGGTGCGGTGCCGGACCAGCGGGGCGCTCAGGCACTCGCAGTCGATCATGCCGATCCGGCGGTGACCACGGTCGATAAGGT
This sequence comes from Streptomyces sp. NPDC001351, assembly GCF_042896045.1. Classification (NCBI taxonomy): domain Bacteria; kingdom Bacillati; phylum Actinomycetota; class Actinomycetes; order Kitasatosporales; family Streptomycetaceae; genus Streptomyces; species Streptomyces sp. NPDC001351. Next base: position 517,590 of record NZ_JBIAWS010000003.1, read on the forward strand.
GCTGCAGCCCGGCCCGGACTCCCGTCGCGGTGTCGATGTGGACCAACGCGTGGTGCGACGAGTCCAGTCCACGATCGACCAGGACCAGCGGCGTGCTGCCCACGTACGCCTCGAGCTGCGCGTCGGGATGGCTGATGTAGCCGACAAGAGCGTCGACCTGTTGACCGAGTGAGCGGACCAGGGCCAGCTCCCGGGACCGGTCGTTCTCGGTGCTGGCCACGAGCACCTGCCAGTCGCGTTCGTCCGCGGCCGCGATCACTCCTGCCACGAACTCCGGGAAGAAGGGGTTGACCACGTCGGGGACGATGAGCCCGACGGATACGACGTCCGGGCGGACCAGTCCCCGGCCGAACCGGCTGGGCCGGTAGCGCAACTGCCTTGCGACGTCGAGCACGCGTTGCTGAGTTGCCGGGTCGATCTCCCCCTTGCCGTTGATCGCGCGGGAGACGGTCTGATGGGACACGCCCGCCGCCTGGGCGACGTCGCGGAGCGTGACGCGCTTGACGGTTTTCACGCCTCGCGCCCGCTGGTCTTCCGTTCCCCGCTGTCCGGCCACGCCGCCCACTCACTTCTGTTCCTGTGCCGCCCTGTGTCCAAGTCAATCAGGTTCACCGGCCTGCCGTGCCCTCGCCCGTCCGGAAACGGGCGTTGACGGACTCTCCTCCCCTGGGCAAGAATCACGTTAGCGGTCACGTTAACGGTAACGGAGCAAGCGAAGGAGAGCACAGTGGCTTCATCGAGGGGCCCTCTGCCGCACGAGCCCCACCCAGTGCTCCATGGCGTGTTCAGGGGCTGGCACGCAAAGGCCGGCGCCTTTTCGGCGCTGCCGGACGCACCTGTCGAGCCGGATGATCCGCAGCCTTGGTGGCGGCGACTGATATCTCGGCGACAGAAGCCGAGCAGCAGCGGTGCATCTTCACGCGGCCGGTCCACGGCGCGCCCACGGGCCTGCCCTGTTCCCACTGGGGATGGCGGGAGCTGAAGGGGCTGGCTGGGGCTGCCGCTGGGGACAGGACGTACGACGGGGCAGCCTCCGAGCACGGCGCGCCGACGCCCCCGGAGGCGACCATGCACACGAAGAGCACGGCCGCGCAGAACACGGCCGGTTCAGCCCACCACACCCTCCGAGGAGCCCTGAGATGATCTTCATCACGGCGAAGTTCCGGGTCCTGCCCGAGCACGCGGACGAGTGGCCGGAGATCGCTGCCGCATTCACCCGGGCGACACGCGCCGAACCCGGCTGCCTCTGGTTCGACTGGTCCCGCAGCGTCGGCGACCCGGCCGAGTATGTCCTCGTGGAAGCCTTCCGCGACGACGAGGCGGGCGCCGAGCACGTCGGTTCCGAGCACTTCCGGACCGCACAGAAGACGCTGCCGCCCTACCTCGCCGAGACCCCGCGCATCATCAACGCGGCGATCCCGCAGGACGACTGGTCCCTGCTCGGAGAGATGGCCGTTCCTCGGCCCGCTGACGGGTAAGCGCGGGTCAGTCGTCGCGGAGCAGGTGACCGAAGCCGGTGAGCATGGCCCGTAGGCCGATGTCGAAGGAGTGCTCCGCGCGCGTGTGGTCGGTCGCGGGCTCGCCACCACCGACGTCGACTGAGCACGCACGGCCGAACTCGCCCACGACGGCGCCCTGGTACCCCGGAGCACGGCGCGGTGGCGCCGCCCACGGTTGCGCGGCGCCACCGGCACCCTCCGTTCCCATGACCCGGCGGTGGCCGTCCGGTCCGCACCCGCATGGCGACGCACGGCGGGGAAGGCGAAAATGAGATCGGGACAAGAGCCACCCGATCACCGGACACGGCGTCGCCGTCAGCGCGAGGGACGCCCGGCATCCTCAGCGCGCTGGAGCCGAGCCGAGAGGGCAGCAGCGGGGCGGTGCAGCCAGGTGACCGGCGGACTCGTGGAAGACTCCGGGCGCCGCGAGCGGGAACCTCAGGGCATTCCCGAAGGTGCGGCCAGGAACAGGTGATCGCTCATGTGTCGATGGCTCGCTTACTCGGGAACACCCCTCCTTCTCGACACCATCCTCTACAAACCGGCCCACTCGCTGATCGATCAGAGCCTGCACTCCAGACTGGGTGTCGAGACCACGAACGGCGACGGTTTCGGCGTCGGATGGTACGCACAGGAGAGCATCGACACCCCGGCCCTGTTCAGGGACGTCGGCCCCGCCTGGAACAACCGCAACCTGAGGGAGATCGCGGATCATGTCCGCTCGCCGTTGTTCTTCGCCCACATACGGGCGACGACCGGAACGGCGGTGCAGCAGACGAACTGCCACCCGTTCCGGCACGGCCGCTGGATGTGGATGCACAACGGCGCCATCACAGGTTTCCACCTCGTGCGTCGCGACTTGTCCCTGCTGGTCGACCCGGGGCTGTACTCCGACATGGAAGGCACGACGGACTCGGAGGTGATGTTCTACCTGGCGCTCACCTTCGGCCTGGATCAGGATCCGCCGGGCGCTGTGTCCCGGATGGTGGGGGCGGTGGAGCGCAGCGGCCGCGACCACGGTGTGGAGTTCCCGCTGCAGATGACGATCGGCGTGACCGACGGTGAACGCGTATGGGCCTTCCGTTACTCGAGCCAGGGCGCTTCCCGGACCTTGTTCTTCAGCACCCGCGTGGACACACTGCGCAAGCTGCACCCCGATGCGGCTTTCCTCCGGGAGGTGTCCGACGAGACGCGCCTCATCGTGTCCGAACCTCTCGGCGACCTGCCTGGCGCCTGGAACGAGGTGCCGGAAAGCAGCTACGGCGTCGTGGAGGCCGGGTCCGACGAGTTGTATCCCTTCGTCCCGGAACCGGCATGATACGTCGACCGCTCGTCATCATCGCCGGGTCCTGGGCACGACTCATGCCGTTCTGGTGACGGACCGCTTCGCGCTTTTGCCCCTACTGGTCCCCGTGCCGCTCCGGCCGGGCCTGGCGGGAACGTTCTTCCTCTCCGTGGCGGTCTCTGTGCCTGCGGCCGGCTTCGACGACGCTGTCCGCGTCGGTGCGGTCGGCCACTTGAACTCGATCTCCAGCTCCATCTCCCCGTTGCCGATCTCGACTTCCACCTCGCTGCGAAGGTCGTCGGGAATCCGCAGGCTCAGCGTCGCGGCACCGATTTCCAGTTCGGCATCCCCGCCTTCTCTCAGCGCAGCCGCAAGCGCAGTCAGCTGGTCGGCCGCCTCAACGCGTGACAGCGAGCTCTTCTGCTCGAACTTGAGATCCTTCATGACTGTCTCCGATCCCGAACAAACGGGGTATGACACCAATTCTGCGGCCATACGCGGGATCGGACATCCTCACGGGCGGGCCCGGCCGCCCTGCCTGCCTCAGCAGCCGGCGCCTCGCGGATCCAGTGGTCTCAGAGGAAATGGTGTTCGGGATCCACGATGTACGTGAGGATTCCATGCCAGCGGGAGTCGGGGTTCTCCAGGGCTGCGGGATCCACGCACATCATCGCGCTTCGGACCCGGGCCTGCGCGGCCTCGGGGTCGTACGGCACCTCGATCTCGCTTTCCCATTCCGCGTCGAAGTGCGGGCGTTCCTGTTGAAGGACGTACAGGAAGTGCACGAAGGACCGGAGCGAGCTGTTCCAGAGGTAGGTCTCGGAGTCGTCGGGCAGGCAGTAGACCTTGCCGGTGTCCGGGTCGAAGGCGATGCCGTCATAGGGGATCATGCCCAGCCCGATCCACTTGCCCGCGCCCTCCGGGACGACGGAGTAACGGTCGGCGAGCTTCTCGTCCCAGTCCTCGACGCGCCCGAACCGCTCCGCGATCCCGTCCTCCATGTCGAACCACGGGTTGTCCCAGACCGGGATTCCCAGCGTTCCCAGGACCTCCCTGGCATCGGGGTCGCCGACAGCGGGGAGGTTTTCTTCCGGGGCAACAATCAGTTCGGCCGGGTCGAAAACGGTCTCCAGCATCTCACGGGTGAGGGCGGGCGGGCGATTCATACTCTTTCCCTGTCATTTTTTGACGGCACTCGGAAGCGTAAATATATCATCTGCTGGCCTGCAGTTCGGGGAGATAAAATTGCATCTCGTCGTTCCCCGCGCCGAAACTGTGCGTGACCGCAGTGTTCGGTAATCTCTCCGCCATCCAGGCACTGCAGTTCACCCCGGTATCGCATGGCGCTCTCTCGGTATAGAGCTGGGTTATTCTGTTTTCCTCCCCCTGTCTCAGGAACGGAGTACCTATCATGCGCTCCGAATGCCGGTACCCATTGCTGCGTGCGACCAGTATGAAATCGCCCTTGCCGTTCGCGCCGTCCACCCTGGCCGCGGCGTAGTTGTTGCTGGTGAATTCTCCCTTCCGGTCCAGGCCGCCGTAGCCCTGGTCCGCGTGGCGGGCGAGCTGGGTGGCCACGGAGAGATCGGTACTCCCCGCCGTCACCTGTTGCGACGACACCTGCGGCCGCGGAGTGTCCTTGCCCTCCTGGTCCGTTTTGAGCCGGGCATTCCGCTCTCCCAGCCTCGGGCGCCCTATGTTGGCTTCGTTGAGCCCCAGCCGCTCCTTGTCTTCGGCCGTGAGCTCGGAATGACCACCACCGGGATGCAGTCGGCGAATACTCCCGTCGTCGGCCATGTGGTAGACCGGCGTCTCACCCTTGGCAAGCTTCTCCATTTCGGCCGCATGCTTCGCGTCCACCTCGAGATAGTTGTGCGAGACTTTCTTCAGGCGGGCGTGTGTATCGTGATAGAGGGCCTTGATGGATTTGCCGGCGTCTTCACCGAGTGCCTTGCCCAGCTTTTTCGCGCCGTCCTCCAGCGCCGCGGTGATCTTGTTGGTCATTCGAACGACATCCCGGCGGCCCGAATTCTGAACTCCTCCGCATGCGAGGCGACCGTGCCGGCGTGTGTCTTCATCAGCTCGGCACGGTTCTGGAGTTCCTCCGGATGGACGGAGAACCCGGTCCCCGCTCCCCCGGCACCGGCCGTCACGCCGAGCGCGGACTCGGTGGTCTTGAACATCAAGCCGCTCGCCGCCCGCCCGACCACCTCGACCAGCGGGTTGACCGCGGCCTCGATGACCGCGCCGATGATGTACTGCTCCAGCTGCTGCTCCAGGTAGTCCACGGCCTTTTCCGCCGCCTCCACGATCAGCGCCTCGGCGGCCTCCGCCAGTCCTAGCGTGGCAACCGCGGCCGCCTGATCGGCCACGAACGACGCAGCCAGGACCACGAGTTCGGCAATGGCGGCCTCCTTCATGCCCACGATGACGTCGGCAGCCACGTCCAGCGCGGTCGCCACGGTGTGGCAGGCGGTCAGCAGCTCGGACATGTGGCCGTTCGACATCTGCGCCCACTTGGCGAGCAGCGCGTCGTAGGAGGGGCCCTGGTACACGTCAGCCATCTGCTTGATGGTGGCCGTGGAGTTCTGATGCGTCTCGTCCACTTTCGTGGCGAAGTCGCGTACGTGCTGAGCGAACTCCCGTACCTTGTCCTCGTTCACATTCGGCCAGTTGACGCCGATGAACTGAAGCAACGAGACGACTTCTTCGGGTAGTTCAATCGCCAAGTTTCCTGCTCCCCCGTCAAGTCGGCCAAGACTCCATCAGGTTCGCGCGGATCCGAGGGTTCGACGCCATGGCGGGGCAAAGGTTCGACAATGAAAGCCACTCCCCTCCCACGAGACTGACGCCGTATCAGGCTGCGGGAGAGTGTTGGCTCCACAGCCGCGCCGCGTCAAGACTCAGTGCGTAGGAGCCCTCGCTGCCCCCGATCATGAGGCGGAGCCGGGAAGCGGAATGGGCCGGCTCGTCCGCGACAGCCGGCGCAGGGGTGCAGGCGAGGGAGGAACACGGCAGGAGGAGCGGAACGGCACGAACCCTGCCGGAAGGCAGATGCCACAGGTGAAGTGAGGCGTCGTTCCAGGCGACGGCGAGGAGAGGGCCGACGGAAGTCTGCTCGGCGGTCATGGCCGTGGCGAGGGCGGGCCGCTGCTCGACGGGGCGGGGCATGGGGTCTGCGGAGGTCTTCCAGAGCCGGACGGTGCCGTCCAAGGCCGTGCTCATCACCAGCGTCTGCCCTTCGCCGGGAAGGGCCAAGCAGGTGACGGCGGTGACAGGAGCGGGGTGCAGGACACGTGAGAGGGGGACGGTCTCACCGGCCTCAAGGCGCCACACATGGACGCTTCCCTGCTCGTCACCGATCACGACGACCTTGCCGCAAGGGCTCTGTCCGAGGGCGCTGGGCCGCTGATCAGCATGTGCGAGAGCGGCCCTGCCATGGTGGGCCGCGATGCGGCCGAGGACGCCACCCGGCTCCTCACCGGTGCGGTGAAGAGCGCCGGTGTCACTGAGCAGAAGTGCGCCGTGCTCGGACCAAGCGGCCATGCCGTCGAGGCGGGGCAGACCGGCTGCGGTCTGCGGAATGGAGACGCCGTACCTGCCGGAACCGGCGTCCATTTCGAAGAGGCTCCCCAAAGGATCGGCGACCAGGATGGTTCCCGACTTGCCTGGGACGGCGGCCAGGGCGCTCACGGCCGTGTCCTGCCGGGCCCAGACGGCCGTCCAGGCGTGGTCTGCGAGGAGGGGCAGCAGGTAGCGCGCGAGGAGGGGGCTGGACTCCAGGGCTGCCGCGTGGAGTACGGCCGCACGCTCAGTGGTGTCGTACTGCGCGTCCGAGAGGTGCGGCGCGGCCAGCTCCCACGTCTGCCGAAGACCTCGCGGGGCGGGGATCCGCTCATCGGCCAGACACGCAGCGATGGACACGGTCGACCCGTGGACCAGGAATCCGGGGTCGCTGACGAGCCTCGCGACGGCGGACTCAGGTTCGGGCGCGGCCAGTGCCCGGTCCAGGGCATGTTCACGGGCGGTCCCGGACGCCTCGTCCCACCGCACGCGCCCCTCCGGTGTGCGGGGAAGCAGAAGGTCGTCCTCCGCGGTCGCAGCCGCACCGGCGTCCGTGAACGGCTCGTCGCCGACGTCGATGGTCGTGACGATCCCGACGTCTGTCAGGCCGTCGAGGAAAGCGGTGTCGCCGACCTCGACGACGGCGCGGGTCTGCGGCAGCTCCAGAAGAGGCGCGAGAAGATCACGGACCAGGGTCGTCGGATCGGCCGCCGGGCGGTCGGCCGGACCACGACCGGATCGGTGCAGATCCACCACCAGCACGAACAACGGCCTTCGGTCCACCGCCAGGCGCTCCAGCAGCCGCTCCGGCGCGAGCGGCCCGTAGCCGAGTTGGCGCCCGAGCTCCCAGGCGACGGCGTCCGCGAACAGCCCCTCGGCGAGGACCGTCGCGTGGACCGTGGTCGACGGATGGCTCGCGGAGCCGGCGAGGAACCAGGCCAGCAACTGGCTCTTGCCGCTGCCTCGTGCGCCACGCACCAGACAGAGCCTGGATTTCTCCGGCGGGACACAGGCCGCCCACTCGAGCAGGGCGGGGCCGTGGGTGGCGGTGACCCCGTCGGGCGGCGGCCATTGCGTGATGTCCGGGCCCGTGGACACCGGGGAGAGGCTCACTGCTGCGCCGCCGTGCCCGCGTTCTCGCGGAGCAGGCGGATGCCCTCCGCGCGGGAGTCGGCCGACTCCCCGTAGGAGAAGGTGTGCGTCATCTCCACGTGCGGGAAGACCTCGGCCAGCCACATCGAGCAGTAGTGGCCCGGCATGAAGCAGGGCTGCAGGTCGGTGTGGATGCGCAGGACCTGCTCCGGACCGACACCGGCGGCGCGCAGCCTGTCCCACAACCGCTCTTCGGGGTGGGCGGCGATCGTGCCCGACTGGGTGACGATCCGCTTGCCGTGTTCGGGGTCGACGTACTCGAAGGCCGCGTAGTTTTCCGCGCTCGCGGTGTCGCGGATGTCGTCCAGGACCCGGGGCCACCAGTCCTCCCGGTCGCCGAAGGCCGACGGGTCGCGGGCCTGCAGGCGTTCCTGAAGAGTCTCGAACGCCGAGGAGGCCACGGCGGGTTGGTCGGTGGTGAGGATGACACGCAGGGCGTCACCGAGTTCCACGAGGCAGGAGGCGAATGCCTGCGGGGAGGAGCTCACGAAGCGCCGCTCCTCGTCGTAGTCCAACAGCACCGCCCAGACAGCGCCCCGCGGGTCGGCGCACAGTTCGAAACCGCCGTCGCCGCCCAGCCGCGCCCACGAGGCGCACTCCGCGCGGGCTACACGGCGTCCCGCTGCGGCGGCGTACGCGCCCAGCGCCACCAAGTCGCCGTCGAGCGTGGAGAAATAGGGGCCGACCCTCCGCGGTACCGAAACCCCGGCGAGGCGCTGCACGGCGGGGTCACCGGGCCCTCGGTCGCCAGTCGGATCGAAAGTCCGGAAGGTGGGTTCGTCGATCACCGGAGGTTGCTCCTTGGGCTCCGTACCAGGCTGCGGTGTTGCGCGCTGCGGGCTTGTCGGTGTCATCCGCCGGGATCGGCGCGACCGTCAGTATGACTCCCATCGGGGTCCTCATCGAACCAGAGGGTGAGGAGTAGCTCAACGTGGTCGACTGCTCGTGAAGGACCGGATTGCGCGCCGGATTGCTCCACACCGCCGTCAGTAACGGCCGTTCTCGTACACCTCTTTGCTGTCGCCGACGGCCGTGGTCACCACGGCCCATAGGTCGTGGCCCGTGTCGCGGGTGCCCTTGTCGTGGTTGTACTGGAACTGGAAGACGTATGTTCCGGGGTCGAGGGTGAGGCCGGCGTTGAGCGTCACGACGTAGTCCGCTCCGCCGTCCGAGGCCCTGCCGGTGTGCACCGTGACCTTGTCGCCGAGGGACGTCCAGACGCCGGTGTTCGCCACGCCACCGGTCTGGGCCACGTGCAGGACGACCTTCAGTGCGCTGAGCTTCTTGATGGTCGTGACGCTGACGTTGCTCTGGCTCCAGTAGTTGTTCGGGGACGTCACGGAGGTCCGTACGGAGAGGTAACTGCTCTGCCCGGCCGTCGAGGACCTGGCCGTTGCCTTCTGGGGTGAGACTGCGGTGCTGTGCGACGGCGCAGAGGTGTCACCGTCCTGGGTGTGGGCGGCCGCCAGGCCCACGGCGGGGGGCGCGGCCGCCTTTGCGGCCCCTGCCGCGAGGCGGCCCTTCGCAGGCGTCGACGGAGTCCGGGTCGGGGAGCCCGGCTCGTCGAGGCCCTTGCCGGGGCCCAGCAGAGGCTCCGGCTTCTCCTTCGCCGTCGCGGCGGTCGCATGCGACCCCAGTCCGTCGGCCACCCCCACCGCCGCGAGCAGACCGGCGGCCGCGACGGCGACGCCCAGAAGCCACTTCGAGACGGCGTGGCCGGCGACGGCCCCCGTGGGAACCGGCGCGGCATGCGCACCGCGCTGCTGCTCGGCGACGGACGCCTGCCACAGGGCGACCGAAGACCCCTCACCGGCAGCCTCCGCACCGGCTTCGGTGTCGTCGCCGGTGTGCTCGCTCTTGTCACGGACTGCGGCCGCCGGGGCCGCCGACGTGGCCTGAGCGGTGCTCTGGTCCTGGCCGTCGTCCTGCGGACCGGCCCAGGGCAGGGGTTGATCCCATACGGCGCCCGTCGGCGCGGCGGCCCGGTTGCCGGTATCGGCGTCCGTTGCCGTGGGCGCCGGGGCGAGCGCGACCTGCGCCTGGGACTGCCCGGCGGGACCGTCCGTCCCGCCGGGTTCCTCGGGGGTCTGGTCTCCTGTTGTCATCTGAGCTCTGTTCCCTTCGTCATGGCATGTCGGTACGGCTGCTGCCGGTGTCGGCGGTGTGTTGATCACGGTTGATGCGGGCGAGGAACCTCTCCGCGCTGGCCTCTGCGGTCTCCGCGTCGGGCAACTGGTCCGTCGGCGCGGCGGATTCGCTCCCGGCGGCCGATTCCAGGGGCGGCTGGGCAGGACCGGGCGCGGCATCACCGTTCACCCGGGTCAGGAACGCCTCGACGAGGCGGTCCGTCGTGCGCTCCGTGCCGGACGTCGGCTCGGCGTCGTCGTCCGTGTGTGCGGTGTTCGTCTCCGGTTCGGTGACGAGGACTTCCGCCAGGGCGGGTGAGTCCGCGAGGTCGAGGGGGAGCATGAAGTACAGGCCGTCGGGAACGTCGACGAGCAGCTTTCCGTGCGGGCCGGAGAGGACGACCCGCACGTCGGCCTTGTAGTAGCGGAACGGCCGGACACTGGCGAGGTTCCGCTCCAGGATCTCCTCGGCCTCCGCGGCCCGCTCCCCGGACGTCTCCCCCTCGTGGCGCAGGGGCGCTGAGTCCCGAAGCGAGTGGCCGTCGATGTCTCCGCCGAGGTCGGGGCCGGCCCCGGCGAACCATGCGCTCGTACGGCCGTGGAGGTGCTCCTGTGTCTCGCGGCCCTGGTCGAAGTGACGCGAGAGGATCTCCACGTCGGATGCGGGCAGGACGGTGACGCGGGTGATGCGGATACCTGCGGTCACCTGCTCACCGCCTACCTTCACCTGGTACCGGTGCCGCAGCAGGCGTTCCAGGCTGAGTCGCAGCTGCACCTCGTTGGTGAGGTGGTCGTACAGCATGCCGGGGAGCGTGGTGCGGTCCGGCCGCCAGGTCTGCGGTGCCTCCGGCCGGGGGCGGGTGGCGGTCGGCGCCGCGGGCAGTACCGCCCAGCGGTTGATCGCGGCCGCGGCGGGCAGCGCCCAGGGATGCCCGTGCTCGGACATCAGGTCCACCAGGGCGTCGTTCAGGGGCTGTTGCCCGGTCTGCCACACCGGCGGGGCGGTCTCCTGGAGATGCGTCGGTCGTGGCGCCTGCCCCGGCCGGACGAGGTGCTCGGGTACGACGACGCGTACCCAGCCGTCGAGGGTGCCGTCCTCGGACCGCTGCGGGAACCGGGCGAGGTACGACCGGGGCCGGGAGGCAGCCGCCGCCCAGCGCCTGTGCCCCGTCAGGGTCGAGACGGCGAGGGAGACCCCGTGGAGGAGTCGGACGGGGGCGGAGAGCACCTCCGGCAGTTGTCGGGTGAGGGCCATCTCGACCCTGAACCGCTGCCGCAGCCGGAACTCGACCGACGGGTTGCGGGTCTGGCCCCAGTAGACCTCCACGTTCTCCTCGTGCTGCTCGTGGGCCGTGCTCGCCTCACCGGACCAGCCGCCCGCGATCTGGAAGCCGCCCTGTGTCCCCCGGCCGATCCGACCCTGCACTTCGCCGTGGAGCTCGACCTCGGTCGAGCGGGACGTGCTGGTCGTCTCCTCGGTGATCGCCTTGCCCCGCAGCATCATGGTCAGTTCGGGCCGGTCGTGCTGCGAGACCGGCTCCAGGGTCTCGGCGGTGACCTTGGTCCACAGGTAGCGGGTGGCACCGAACGCCGAGGGGACGGGCAGCCACCGTGTGACTCCGGTGGTGTTGAGCAGGGTGAACTGGTCGAGCAGGGCGGCGGGAGAGTAGGAGGCCTCGATGGAGCTGAGCAGCAGGCTCGGCCGGTGGCCGAGGCCGTCGGTGCCGGGTCGCAGCAGACCCTGCTGCGTCAGCCACTGCTTCATCGTCTCCAGCACGCCCTCGGCCTTCAGCACCTCGGGATGGGTGCCTCCGGGCAGCAGCGCCAGGTCGAAGTGACCGGTCGGCGGCTGCGGTTGGACGGGCGCCACGCCGTCCGGCACCGGCAGACCCAGGTCGAAGATCCGCCGCTCGGGGACCACGAACTCCAGGCCGTGCCTGACCTCCAGCACCCGCTCGACGCCGGTCGTGCCGGATGCGCTGCGGGTCAGTGCGTCGCTCGGGCGGGGATGGCGCCAGCGGTGCAGGCTGATCCGGAACACCGCGTGGGCGCGGTAGGTGTGCTTGGGGCCGCCGTAGGTGCCGCGGGTGATGCCGACCGGGCCGACGGCCGTGCCGTGGCCGCTCTCCCAGCCCCACTGGAGCCCGCCGCCGAAGGTGGCGCGCAGCTCGCCGGTCAGCGGGGAGTGGTGGGCCGAGGACTGATGCTCGCCGGTCGTGAGCCGCTCCACGCCGGTCGCGGCCGACGCTTCGCCGTCCTCCTCGCCGTGGCCGAAGTGCAGGGACGGACCCAGGCGGCCCGCCAGGCCGAGCTTGTGGGTGCGCTCGGCGGTGCGCTCGTAGTGGGCGGTCCCGCTGGTGTTCTGCCACAGCTGGAAGGCGGCCCCGGTGTGCGCCCGCACATGCTCCGGTTCGGCGGCGACGAGCTGCACTCGCAGGGCCTGGTGCCACCCGTCCGGCCCGTCGGGCAGCTCCACCAGCCGCCCCTGGACGGTGGTCAGGGACGGGAAGTGTGCCACCAGTTCGTTCGGCGCGAACGGCTTCTTGAGCTCCGCCGGCCAGTTCGCCGGGTTCGCCTGCCATTCGTCCGGGAGTCCGTTGGCCTGCTGGTACATGGTCGCCGCCGTATGCGCCAGTTCGGGCGCGGCCAGGAACGACCGGTACACGACGGCGGAGCCGTGGCTGGTGAAGTCCACCGACTGGTCGGCGGCCGGCAGGGATTCGAGCGGCCGCACCTGCCCGGCCTCGGCCAGCAGCCGCGCCGGGATCCTCTCCGACGGCACGTGCAGGTGAGGCACGGCCACCCGGGCCACCACCTCGTCCGGCCGGTCGATCCACCACTGCTGGTCGGAGTGGCCGTCGGTGCGTACGGACAGCTCGTAGACGGTGTCGTAGACGTGCTCGTCGGCCTTGCCGCCCATGTCGGCACGCTGCGTGGACTTCGCCGCGCCGGAGAACTGGTGCTCGGTGCCGCGTCCGATGCTGCCGGTCAGCCCCGCCTGTCCGAGGCGCAGCCGCAGGAGCTCGGTCAGTTCGGTATCGCCGCGGGCCCCCAGGAAGCCCCGCAGCTTCCAGCCGTTCTTGCGCTCTCCGCTGACCGTGGCGCCCTGCCCGGAACGGACGTTGAGCGAGATCGGCCGACCCTCGTCGCCGGTGACGCCGCCGACGCGCTCCCGCAGCCGGGCGGTCACCGACACGTGGTACGTCCGGCCGCCCAGCCGCACGGAGTGCTCGACGCCCGCCATCAGCTGCGCCAGGTCGGTCTCCAGGGACGGCCGCCCGAAGGCGGTGAGCAGTTCCCGGTCCGCGCCCGCCCAGTCCACCCGGGGGCGGACCTGCTCGACGAAGGGCAGGTGGCCGGTCAACTTCAGTCGGCGGCCGACCAGTTGCTGGTGCGTCCGGCCGATGACGGTGCGGATCTGGTCGTGGACCAGTTCGGCGCCGGGCAGGGCCAGGAGGGTTCCGAAGCCCAGGCCTCGTCGTGTCGCCAGGGCGAGGGGTTCGCGTTCGTGCGGCTGTGGCAGGGGCGCGTCCAGCCGCTCCGGGCGCCGGAACGCCGACTCCGGCAGGCCGACACCCAGTTCGGCCGCCTCGGCGAGCAGCGCCCGCACATACGGCCGTGTCTCCACCGGACCGGCAGGCCCGGGCTGAGGCTCCCGCAGCAGCGGGGCGTCCGCACCGAGCACCCGGCGCTCGAAGTCGGCGGCCTCATGGCTGGGGACGCCGAGTTCGGCCGGCACGACGCGGGTGAGCGGTTCGATCCGGTGCGTGGTGGAACGCACTTCGAGGGAGACGTTCAGCGAGGTGCGGTAGCGCGCGTGGTCGTCCGAGGTCTGCACGACGGTGTGCAGCGCCGTCGACACGGCCAGGCCCTGACTGGTGCCGCGCTGGACCTCCCCGATGAGCGAGAGGAACTCCGCCGGCCCCGCAGCGACCCGGCCGCCCAGCGAAACACCGCTCTTCGCGCCCTCCTTGCGATGCACGACCAGCGTGCCGGCGGAGTCCTCGCGCACGGGGACCTTGACGGTGTCGCCCAGGTACTCCAGGCCTTCGATCGTCGCCCGGATCGCGACATGGCCCTGGAACGACCGGCCGAGGCCGGTGGAGAGGGACACCCGGTCCGTCACCAGCTCGTTGCCCAGCAGGAACCGGCTGCGGTTGATCGCGGACCGCTCGTTGAGCTGGACGAGGGTCGTTTCCATCAGTGCGCGTACGGCGTCGGCGGGCAGCCCGGCGCTGTGCAGCCGGCGCTCGAACTCGGCGGCCAGCGGTGTCAGATCGATGGCGTTGAGGATCGTACGCGCCCGATGGCGTCCGGCATCTGGTGGTACGGCGTCGCGCACGGGCCCGGCGTGGGGCACGTGCCGCAGAGCACCCGGCACCGTCAGCGACTTGGGCAGCCGCACGGTGAGACGGCCCGGGACGACCAGGTCGTGCCGGCGTTCCTCGCCGTCGACGAAGATCCGCAGCTGCAGGCCCGCGCGGAACGGGGTGCTCTGCTGCATCCAGATCTTCCGGTCGAAGACCACCGTGCGGTTCGTCTGCGTCTGGCCGGTACGGTGCGCCTCGACACTCAGCACCGGCGCCGGTGTCACCGACGAGACGACCCTCGAACCGGTGGAGATCGCCGTCAGCAGGGAGCTCGCGCCGGACCAGCCGCCCTCCCGGGCGGACTTGTGGGTGGTGGCCAGGGAGCCCCAGTTGAGGGCGTACCCGTCGACCGGGGACGCCTCCTGCGGCAGCGGCTCGACGTTGCGCAGCACCGGCCGTACCCACACCACATGACCGCCCGCGCCGGCCAGTCGGCCGCGCTGGAGGGCCGCCTCCCAGAAGTCCAGCGCCCGCTCCCGTTCCGCGGCGGCGGAGCGCTCGCCGGCCGCGAGCGTCCCGGGCACGGCCCCGCTGCGCAGGATCGTGCGCAGGGCCTCGCGGATGCCGGTCTCCAGCTCGGCGCTGTCGCCGTCACGGCGCACCGCGTACGCGATGTTGTTGGCCCACTGCCGCACCAGCGCCTCGTCCCAGCGGTCGACGGCACTCACGTTCAGCTCACCGTGCGCGTCCATGCCGAACTGGCCCATGTACCAGGGGACTTCGGCGTGCGGCGGCCGTGCGGCCGGCTGCTCGGGCTCCGGTGCCGTGGACGACGCCTCCTGCGCTGCCGGGAGGGGCTCGGTCGGTGTGCCTTCGGCGCCGAAGAAGAACGTGTCTCCGGTGTGCTGGTTCCCGACGACGAACTGACGGCGGGGATCCGTGCTCGTCCCGTTCTCGTCGCCCGCCCAGTCGATGGTGAGGTGGGCGCCGACCCGGGCGCCGTCCGCCCATGCGAATCCGTACTCCCCGTCCGGGGTGTGGGTGACCTGGACCGGCTGTCCCGACAGCTCCCGGGGGGCCTCGTGCAGGTAGATCTGGTGGGAGACCAGTTCACCGCCGGGCCCGAACAGGGTCTCCAGGCCCGTGGCCCCGTGCCTGACCGGCCGCACCCCGTCCGGGCGAGGGGGCAGCACCGTGAACCCGTTCACGGAGAGCCCGGCCGCGTCCACGTCCCGTCCGGCCTCCTCCAGCGCCTGGCGCGCGGCCGACCACAGCGCCTCGTGCGCCGCGGCCCGCAGCTCGGCGAGCCCCTCAGGGTCAGCCGACGGATCCAGTCCCGAGCGCCGCAGGAAGGCCGTGGCGTCGGGCGAGATCAGCGGCACCAGCAGCTGAACCGGCTCACTCCGCGGGCCGGACCACCGTGCCTTGGGGAGCGTCTCGTCGAAGATCCGGGCCAGGTTCCCGTCGTACTCCACGCCGACCGTGCCCACGTGGTTCTGCGGCCGCACCCCGGGCGCACGCCTCGCGAGCAGCCCCTCGTTCGGTCGGCGCAGCCAGGTCCGCCACGGTGCCTCCCGGCCGGGGCGTGCCTGTACCAGGACCCCGTCCGTGTCGAAGCGGAACTCCTCGTCCGTCACCCGGTCGATGAGCACGTAGCCGTCCGAGCTCGTCCGCACGCCGTGGGACGCCACGACCAACGGGTCGTCGGCGGCCAGCTCCGCGATCCAGCCGTGGGGCGCGCTCGGTGAGACGGGGACCCTGAGCCTGCGGATCAGCGCACCCGCCAGGTGTTCGGGCAGGCCCTCGCCGCGAAGCGGCACCTCGACATCCCGGGGGACGCCGTTCCCGTCGAAGCGCCACCCCAGGGCGTCCCCGGGAGCGCTGACCCAGACCTCGGTCAGCTCCCCCGACGCGTCGCGCACCTCTCCCAGTTCGTAGTGGTCCGCCCCCGTCACCCGCAGTTCGGGACCGTCCTCGCCGACGCCGAACCGCAGGAAGTCCTCCGTCCCCGCCAACCGCGCCTCCAGCGCCAGCGGCAGCCGGTCCGCGCCGAACTGCCAGCGCACTTCTCCCGCCGCGTCGGACGCGGTGTACCCGCCGTCCGCCCGCGACGCCACCGTCCAGCCGGGCATCGGCCTGCCGTTCGCGTCCACCAACTCCGGGAGCGTCGGCAGACCCAGCAGCTCGTACCGGGCGACGGCCTCCGGGGACGGCACCACCAGCCGGAACCCGGGAACCACGGGCAGTTGCTCGGGAACGGGCGGCAGCCCCAGCCGCCACCGCGCCCGCTGTCCGCTGCGGGACTCCGCCTGCCCGGACTCCTCCCGCATCTCTTCCGTGGCGTCGGCGGACGCCTGCGGCTCAGCGGGCTGCTCCTGCCATGCCACGGCCGACGAAGCCTCTGCCGACGGTGCCTCAGCCTCGCCCATCGGGGCCTTCCCACGGCCCGAGATCCCGCTGCCGGACGACTCACCGGCCTGCGGCAGCCTCTGGCGGACCAGCACACCCCGGGTGTCGAAGCGCCACTCCGCCACCGCGCCCTCGTACCGGCCCGCGAGTGGCAGCGTGACGGTCAGTCCGTCCGGGAACCGGGCCAGCCGCCCGTTCTCGACCGGAACACCCGCACGGTCCAGCAGCCCCAGCGGACCCTCGATACCGGCCGGCTCTCGCAACCGCACCACGTGGTCGACGCCCGGCAGTTCCAGCTCCCGGTACTCGAACCGGACCCGGGAGTCGAGGAACAGGTTGCCCTCCTCTCCCCGGACGACGAATCCGCCGCCCTCACGCGGCAGCACCGTCCGGTCGGGCACCACCTCACCCGCGGCATCCACCAACTCCAGCCGCGAGTACGCCGCGACGGTGCCGGTCGCCGCGGTGTCCGTCCGCCGCAGCCGGTACCCGGCCAGCGGCGCGACACCGTGCAGCGGCTCGTCCGCGACCCGCACCGCCGGGGCGAGGGCGTCGACGGGGAGCGTGTGCGGCTGCTCATCACGTTCCTCGAACTCCTCGGGCACGGTCGGCAGCACCGGCCGACGAGTCCGCCCGTTGCGCTGAGGCTCCCGTACCTCCCCGGGGCCCGGGGCGAGGTCGTCACCCGGTTCCGCCAGACCCAGTCGGTCCAGGCCCTCCCGGTCCACCACGACCAGGATGGGCTCGTCCGGCCCGGTGGTGATCGGTTCCCGCCACCGCGCGGGGAGCTTCTTGGCGCGATAGGCGGGAGTGACCGTCCACCGGGGGGTCAGCCGTACCAGGTAGCGGGGCTCGGCATCGCCCTCCCCCTCGGGCTTCGGCTCCTTGCGGGTCGTCTCGCTCGTGACCGACTTCGTTCCCTCGTACGTCAGCCAGGTGCTGTACGCGTCGTCACCCAGCACGAAGGGCCGGTTCGCCGCGGTGTGGTCCCCGAGGTGGATCGTCGGTTCGCGGAGGTCGGCGTACCACGCGGGGCCCGCTTCTCCGGCGCTCGTCCAGCTCGGCTCGGCCTTCGAGGTGTCGGAGGCGGTGGTGGTCAGGGAGCCTTCGCGGATCGCCCGGACCACCTCCCGCGCCACCACGTCGGCCTTGACGGTCACCTGCGCCAGTGCGTCCCCCGTGATCTCGACGACGTGACCCCGCGGCGACATCGCGTCCGACAGCTTCGACCGCAGCAGCACGGCACCCGTGCGTGCCTGCAACTCGAAGCCCGCGCGAGGGCGCAGCACCGGCCGCCCGTCCCGGCCCCCGAAGGCCAGCTCGTCCAGCACCGTGCGCAGTCCGGGCGCGTCGAACGGGCGCACCAGCGCCCTCGCGGGCAGGCCCGCCTCGGGCCCGGCACCGCGCTGCCACTCGGCCGGCGAGCCGTGGACCGCCGCCGCCACCGACGGGCCCGTCTCCTCCCTCAGGGGCAGCACCTCATCGGCGGGCACCGTGGAGCGCGCCGCACCGGGAAGTGTGAACTGTGCGCTCCACGAGCCGCCGAACGAGCGGCCGCCCAACTTGGGCATCCAGTCCGGCAGATGCCTGCTGTAGTGCCCCGGACCCGCGTACGGGTACACGTCCATCGTCACCAGCAGGTCGTGGAGGAACTGCACACTTTCCCCGGACCCGGACCTGGAGCCCGACCGGGACGCGGAGCTCTGCGCGGACGCGGCCCCGGACTCGGAGCTGATGACCGACGCCGTGTGCTCCCTGGTCACCTCACTCTTCGCGGTCCATGAGTGGGAGTGGCCGACTCCGGCCATGAGCAGGGAGGCAGGACGGTGCGCCACGCCCGGATTGGCGATGGCATACACGCCCCACGAAGCGGACAGGCCTGACTGAGCCGTGTCGGTCGTGCGCTCGGTCGTCTCCAGGCCGTCCTTCGAGGTGTGGCGGGAGAGGGTGGCGTGGTAACGGCCCTCGCCGAGCCGGGCCCGCAGCACCACCAGCTGCTCCACCTTGCCGAAGGGCGTGTCACCCGCCAGGAACACCGGCCGCCCGCCGTTCAGCATCTCCTCGATCACCGTGCCGAATCCGGACGCGGTCAGCGACGGGCCCAGCACGTCGTGGATCAGCCTGTCGTTGATGCGGTCGAACTTCGCCACCCGCGTCGACGCCGTCCGCCCGTTCTCCACCGACCACTGGTCGAGCCGGCGGGCGATCTGCTGGACCAGCTCTCCGCCGGCCTCCAGCCGGTACAGCTCGACGCGTCCGCTGCCCCGGCCCGTGTTCGCGGGCGCCCGTACCGCCGGTATGTCCGGTGTCCCGGCCACCGCGGAAGGTCCGTCCAGCGTCGTGTCCACGGCCGGTTGTGCCGCCGGTGTGCTGTCGGCGGGCTGCGGTTCGGCGTCCGCGTCGGTCTCGGCCGCTGCCGCGCGGTACCGCTCGGCGTCGTCGGCGACCAGCCTGGCGATGTCCTGCTCGGTCAGCTCGCCGATGCGGTGGATCTCCCGGGCGGGTACCCACAGGGTGGCCGCGTCGGGTACCAGTGCCCAGGTCGACCGCTCGTCGGCCGGGGTCCGGTGGACCATGGTCGCGAGGTCCTGCCAGGCCGTGTCCTTGCGCGTGCGCACCTCGTACGTCACGTCGAAGGTGACCAGGTAACCGCGTTCGACCCACTCGTCGGCGGACATGGCCTCAGCGGCATGTGCGGTGGACGTGCCCTGTGTCTCGGCGTAGGTCAGTGAGCCGCCGAGCTCGGCGCCGACGGAGGTGTGGAGGTCGGTGAGCGGGGTCGTCACGCCGCCGGCGAGCTTGCCCTTGACGGCCCACCCTCGCTGGGTGTCCGACGTCTGCTCGACCTGGCCGAAGCGCGTACCGCCGAAGGTGTGCTCCTCGTCGACCGCCACGATCCGGGGGTCGACGAGCGTGGCCGACAGATCCACGCGCGCGAGCAGCTCGCGGTTGCCGGCGAGTCCCGCCCGGTTGTGGCTCTTGAGGGTGACGGTGTCCTTGAATCCCACGGTCCGCTCGAACCCGGCCATGCGGGCCGCCGGACCGGTGAAGTTCTCCAGGACGTCCAGGGCGGCGTTGCGTTCGTTGATCTCGTCCGGTGTGCGCTCCAGCCAGTTCTTGCCCTGGTGCTGGTCGAACGCGGCCGGGGCACTGCCCAGCAGCGGCCGGCGGTAGAGCTCCCGCCAGCTCGTTCCGCTGGGTGCGGACAGCATCCCGGCCACCGTGCTCTGCAGCCCCGGGACCGGCTTGAGCGAGTCCAGCCGGTAACCGGCGGGCAGATGTCCCTCGCGCTGGACGGGCCGCGGTGTGCCCCCTTCCCGCCACAACGGGGCGGACGGTTCGGCCGGCGCCTGCGTCGGCTCCGCGAGCGGCACCACGGTCCGCTCCGGCACCGCCACCTCGACCCGGCCGGGAATCGTCGCGCCCACGTAGCCGGCGGCTGCGTCCGCCTCACGCCACCGCGCCACCTCGCCCGGCGCCGACCAGCGACCACCCACCCGGATCTCGAAGTCGGCCGGGAAGTCGAAGCGATGGATTCCCGTGCCGCCGCCCAGCGGCCGTTCGTCCCGCAGCCGCTGCCTCACCTTGCGGGTGACGGCCTGGTTGGCCTTGTAGGCCAGTCCGGTCCCGAGGTATTCGACCTCCTGCGTCGGGGCGATGGACCCGGCGCCCGCCACCCCGACGGAACCGTCCTTCCGCCGGGTGACGGCGGTGTTCTGGGCATGGCTCGCGGTGACGGTTCCGCTGAGCGTCACCTGCGCGCCGTCGCCCAGGTACCGGCCGTCCGCGGGCCGCAGTACGCCACGGACGAAGACGTCCGGGGCGCCGCTGCGCCATGCGCTCAACGGGAACCGTACGCCGTCCCCGCTGTGTGTCACCTCCCGCGCGTGCTCCCGCAGGAAGGCGCGGAACTCGGTCGCCACGTCCGGCAGTCGAGCGGCGTCCAGCAGCCCTTCCGCGTCGAGACGGTGCAGAACCCGGCCGGCGATCTCCTCCACCGTCGCGTCCGTGAGCCGGTAGGCGGCGTCCAGCCGGTCCGCCACGGTGAACCGGCTCGCCCCCGCCGGCTCCGGGACAGCAGGGGGTTCTTCGACCGCGGTTTCAGCAGGGGCTTCGTCGAAGGCCGCGGTCTCGGTCGTGGCGTCCGTGGACACCGTGCTCCGGGTCTCGTCCGCCGGCACCGCGTCGTCACGCTCACGCGTCCACAGCGTCGCCACACCGCCGTCCACCCGCTGCGCCACGCCGTCGTGACCGCCCACGCGGACGACCAGGGCGAACTCCGCCTGACGCTTGTGGATCGGTCCCTGGTACGTCTCCGCTTCGGTGTGTTCGCGTGTGTCGGTGACGTCGGTGACGCTCTTGGTCAGGCTGTAGCCCAGGACGACCGGACCCAGTACGCCGGCCGTGTGGACGGTGTTGCCCACGCCCAGCGTGAGGCCACCGCCCCAGCGCCGGGTCACTCCCTGCCCCCAGGTGCTCTCCTCGCTGATCCGGTGGGTCCGGGTGACCGTGCCTTCCGCCTCCGGGAGTTCCCGTACGACGATGTCCTTGGCGACGGCCACCGCGACCTGGGTCCTGCCCCGGCGTCCCTTGAACGGGAAGGACTTGCGGACCACCTGACCGCCGAACAGTTCCGGCGCACGCCCTGGGAGCTGATCCAGCCAGGCACGCAGTTCCCGCGCCACGGGGTCGTTCACCCTGAACGTGCTGCCCAGCGTGCCCTCCACGGCCTGGAGGACGCCGGGGCCGACGCCCGCGAACTCGGCGTGCAGCACCTCCTCGGTGCGCCGCCGCCCGGCGTCCTGCGCCTCGTCGGGCAGCGTGACGGTGTGTTCGGCCGGCTTGGGCCAGGCGAGCGTCACCGGCACGTGGACGACGTCCTCCCGGATCCTGGCCCTGCTCCAGGGCCGGCGGCCGGGCTTGCGCACGGAGACGCGGTACGTCACCGTGTGGCCGGCCCGCGCGACCGGTACCCCGGTCTCGGCGACCTCCGTCTTCATGTCGCGCTTGGTCTTCGTGGACAGGCTGGTGTCCCGGGCGTTGATCAACCCGGCGATCTTTCCGGCGATCTGCAGGAAGGGCAGGGGAACGCGGGCCGCCCGCGGCTCGAGGGCCGGCTGCTGGCGCGTGACCGACGCGCCGCGGTTCTCCACGGTGCGGGTGTGACTGAATCCGAAGTCGTCGACGGCCGATGCCACGCCGTGAGGGGTGCCGAGGCCCACGGCCTCCACCACCACCTGGGGTCCGCCGTTCGCACGGGCGCCGAGGTCGACGCTGTAGCCGCCGTCCAGGGAGCGGTGGAAGTGCTCCTTGAGCTGCTCGTCCGAGAAGGCGTTGTCGATCAGGGCGTACGTGGCGTGGTCGGCGGCGGTGCGTCCGACCATCCGGACGATAGCGGTGCGCACGTCGAAGCCGTCGATCTCACCGGTCACCTTGGGCCGGTCGGCCCGCGCCCGCCGCACGAGTTCGGCGGGGTCGAGCGGGTTGTCGCTCCGGCCGAGCACGTCCGCCAGGTCGGCCTGGGCGAACAGCTGGGTCAGGGTCCGCTCCGCGGAGCCGGCCTGTCGCGTGGAAGCGGGCGCCGCCTGCGTCATGCCCATGGCGCCGTCCGAAACGTGCTGCTCGACGGGCGGCTCCGGTAGCGGCTGCTCGGTGGCGAAGTGGGCCATGTCCTGCCCGGTGGCGGCACGGACCACGTCCTGCCCCGCGGCGGCACCGGCCGTGTCCTGCTCGGCGGACGACTCCGTCCGCGGCTGCTCGGTGGCCGAGTCGGCCGCGTCCTGCCCGGTGGCGCCACGGGCCACGTCCTGCCCGGCGGACGGCTCTGGCCGCGACTGGTCGCCGAGGGCACCGGCCGTGTCCTGCTCGGCGAGTTGCTCCGGTCGTGCCTCGGTCGCCGGTGGCTCCGTCGCGGTCGGCGGCAGATCCTGTCCCGCTCCGTCCCCGTCGTCCACCGGCTCCGGCAGCGAGGACACCGGGGAATCCTCGCCCGCCGCAACGTCCGTCCTCGACGACCGAGACCCGGCAACCTCCGCACCGGCCTCCGGCGGCTCCTGCACGGCCCGCGCCGCCGACTCGGCGGCCGGCTGCTCCGTAACGCCGGGCCGCTCGAACAGCACCCGGGGCGCCGCCCCGTCCTGCCCCGGAAGCACCACCCGCACGTCGCCGCCGTCGGCGACCTCCAGTACGGCGTGGTCGAACCGGCCACCGGCGAAGGCGACCGTCCTGCCGTCGTCGGCGACCCGCAGGGCGATGCCGGCCCGGAAGTCGAACTTCCAGTGGCTGCCGGGGAGTTCGTGGCCGGCCGGCGCGGCGACGGTCTCCTCCAGGCGGTGCCCGGTCCGGGCGTCGACCACGATCCGCTCCAGCGGCGACGTGCCGGACGCCGTGGGCACCAGAGCCACCCTCTCGCCGCCCAGGTCCTCCACCCGGTGCAGCGTCGACGGATCGCCCGTCCGGTCCAGCAGTCGGGGCTTCCCGCCCGGCCGGGCCATGTCGAACCGCAGATGTCCGAGCCCGTCGGCGAGCGCCTGGTCCTTGGCGATCACCCTGCCGTCGGCCAGGTAGTGCAGCCACCGGCCGCTGTCCCGCTCCAGGACGCTGAACGCCGCCTGACGGCTCTCCCGCAGGTCACGGGGAGCCTCACGGACGGTGAACCGGTCCACCTCCTCAGCGGCGCCGAGGAGTCGGTACCGCACGTCGATGCGGCCGTCCTCCTGCCGTACGCGGTCGACGGCCACCTTGAGGCCGCGTAGTTCCCTGGGTCCGAAGCCCGGAACGGCCTCATGGTGGACGACCTCGTGCCGCTCGCCGGCGAACCGGGTGACCAGGCCCGTGGGGGTGTGGACGACTTCGTGGCCGTCGTCCACCGTGGTGATCGTGAAGTCCTGGCCCGAACGGCTGTGCCGCCGTCCGTCGAGGTGGTCGATGAGGGCCTGGCGGGCGTCGTCCACCGGGTCGTAGGCCGCGATGCCGGGGCCGCGCACCAGTTCGTCCGGGAACAGCCCCTCCGGGGTGACGTGATCCCGCAGTTCCTGCTCCGTCAGCGGGGCGAGGTGACGGTACCGCTCCCAGGTGTTCTGGTACCGGAAGCCCAGGGCACGACGGGTGCCCGCCTTGCGTGCCCACGCGTCGGCCCCCGCGAGAATCTCGTGCAGCGTGTGGTGACCGGCCGACAGCATGTCGCCGACGATGGCGAGCCGCAGCCATCTCAGGTCGATGTCCGCGTTCCAGACGCGGTTGGCGGAAGAGGCCTCCTTCAAGAAGATCTGGGTCGTGCCGGAGATCCCGGACGAGACGAGCCCGCCGGTGCGCTGCGCTCCCGCGTGCAGCCCCGCACCGAACACCTTGTCGTCGAACGGCACCGGCTCGCCGTCGTCCCCGACGGGCAGCAGGCGTATGCCGGTCTTCTCGGCACCGCTCTTCCACGACGTCCCGCCGTCCGACCAGACGGCCTCCCGCTCGCTCAGGGGGACGGTCTCCCGGTACCCGCCGTGGGCCGGCTCCAAAACGGTGGGGTGCTTGTCCTCCCAGGGCTCCTCGGCGTCCTTGCCCTGCCGGATGTCCTCGAAGTCGATGCCCAGGGCCTTCGGGATGACGTTGTTGTAGCTGCCGTTCATGAGGAAGCCCATGTGCTCACGGATGTTGCCGTGGCGCACGACCTCCTCCGCCCGGTCCTCGCCCGGACCCACGGCGCCGACCGAGGCGCGGCGGTGGGTGGCGAACTTCGCCCGGTCCTCGGGGTCCGCGTGTTCCCATGCCGCCTGGACGAACTTCCGGACCGCCCGCCGCACCTCGGGGTGCTGCACCAGGTAGGCGCCGAGCCTGCGCTCGAAGCGTTCGGCCTCGCGCTGGAAGTCCAGCCGCTCCCGGTCGGCACGGCTCACGGAGGCGTCCGCGGCCGCCTTGGCGGGGGTGTGCGCGCCGAAGCCCTCGGAGTGCAGCCAGGCGATGCTGTCGTTCGTGCCGGGCCGCTCGAACAGGACCCGCCGTCCCTCGTCCTCGCCACCCGGCCGGATCACCCGGAGCCTGCCGTCGTCGGCGATCTCGATCAGGCCGTGGTCGAGCGGGCCGACCACGGACTCGCCGTTCCCGCCGTCCGCGGCTCCCTCGCGCAGGCGTACGGCCGTTCCGGTCCGGAAGTCGAGCTTCCAGTGCGTGTAGCCGTGCAGTTCACCGCGCTCGCGCGGCGCGGCGACGGTCTCCTGCAGCACCCGCGCGGTCCCGGTGTCGACCACGAGACGGGCTTCCTCGTGCCCCGCACCGTCCGTGCGGATCACCGCCGTCCGGCCGCCGCCCAGATCCCGCGTCGTCACCACCAGGTCGCCGCTCAACGGCCCCGAGAGCCCGACGAGTTGCGGCTCCCGGTTCTCGCCGAGCCGCAGGAACAGTGGTGCCGGGCCGGTCGGCACGCGCTCGCCGACCGCCCCCGGATACAGCGGTACGTCCCGCGCCACCAGTCGTGCGCCGCGGCTGTAGTGGTGGCGTACGCCCTGGTGGGAGTCGGTGACGGTGAACTCGACCGCCGGGTCCTGTCCGAGGTCGGCGGGTGCCGGACCGATGGCGAACCGCTCCCGCGCGGCCTCGGGGCCGTCCAGTGTGAGGTGCGGCCCGCCGGAGGTGTGCCGTACGACGAGCCGCAGGTCACCGAGGGCCGCGTCGGCGCCGCCCAGCAGCGGCAGTTTCTCGAAGCGCGGCCGGCCTCTGAGGGTGAAGTCGTACTGCGCCTTGGCGCCGTTCGCCATGCCGGGCACCCCGACTTCCACGGTCAGGATGTCCGCCCTGGAGAACCGCACCGGCACGTCGATCCGCTCACCGCTGTCCCGGTCCACCAGGCGCAGTGCCTCCGGCTCCCCCAGGGGCGCGTCGATGCGCACCGGCCGGTCGCCGTCGGCAAGCCCGATGCGGAAGCCGAACGCTCCGGGACCGACCGGGAGCCGTCGGCCGTCCGCCATGACGTCGCCCAGCGGCGGGCGTTCGAAGAGCAGCGTGGAGTCGGTTCCGTCGCTCAGCAGACGGAGACCGCCCTCCTCCTCGGCGAGCACCACAGCGTGCGACGAGCCGTCCGTGGTGAGGGAACGCCCCATCTCGTCCAGGCGCACCGCCCGGGCGCGCCAGTGGTCGATCTCCCAGAAGCCGGTGACCTTTCCTCGTCCGCCGCGGATCGCGACGGTCTCCGTCAGCAGCCGGCCGGTGACACCGTCGACTTCCAGGTGCTCGATCGCGTCGGCCGGTGCATCGGAGCGCACCAGTTTCACTCGGCCGCCGCCGTCCGGCGGGCTCGCGCTCCATTCCTGCGACGGTGTACGGTCCGCCTCCAGCACCTCGGGGGCCCGGCCCGGGAGCATCGCGTCGTACCGGAGACGGCCCACTCCGCCTTCGACGCGGATCTGACGCTCCATCACGACACCGGTGGCGTCGACCGTGTAGCGGTGGCCGTGGACGTCGTCGACGATCTCCAGCCCGCCCTCATCGAGTCCGGTCGTCTCGGTCGGGGATGCGGCGTAGAACCGCGCGTTCGCCCCTTCCCCGCTCTCACCCGCCAGATCGCTCCACTGCGCATCCGACCCGTCCCGCGCGGACTCGCGGTGGACCACGAGCTTCACGGAGGCCAGCTCCGCGGGCGCGTCCACCAGCCGGAACTCGCGCGAGGTCCACACCGGCCCGCCGTCGACCAGTTCGAAGGTGGAGCGCAGCCCGGTCGTGTCATGCACCGCGACGATGCCGTCGTCCTCCAGCGAGGCGACGGTGAATCCGTCGATGTGCGCCCCCTGCGACCGCTCGGACGCGTCGAGCCACTTCCGCGTCGCCTCGGCCGCGTCCTGGAGAAGCTGGTCGTAGACGGCTTCCCGCTGCTCGACCGCCCGGGCGTGGTCACCGGAATCCACGTCGGCCGCGGCCGGCCGGGACCTGGCGTCCAGGACAGCACGGTCGACCATGTCGAGGGACTGCCGGGCCTCGTCGGCACTGCTGTCACGACGCACGGACCGCGAGGCCGTCCCGCCGGGGAGCGACCACCGCGTACGCGGCTCCTCGGAGGCAGCAGCCACCCCGTCGAGGGGCACCTCGGACACCACTTCCTGCTCGGCACTCGGCTCCGGCGGAGGCGCTTCTTCCGTGACGACCGCCTCCGTTGCCGCCCTCCGCGGGGGCGAACTCGCCAGGAGGTCCGCCAGACTCGGCCCCCGGTGACTGGCAGGGACCTCGTCGGGCGCAGGCTCTTCCCCGGCCGGACGCGCCTCGGCCGGCGGACGTACCGCCTCGGGACGTATCGCCTCTTCGGCGGCGGACGCCTGCTCCGGCGGACGCACTTCCTCCGCAACCGCCGCCTCCGAAGCGGCAACAACCCCACCGGGCTCTCCCTGCGGAACCGCCCCGTCCCCCGCCGGCTGCGCCGCCCTCCGCGGGGGCGAACTCGCCAAGAGGTCCGCCAGGGTCGGCCGCGGGTGGGTGAGGGTGATGACCGCGCGGCGGAGGGCGACCGCGCCGTCCGCGGGGCTCGTGCCGGCCGGGTACTCGCGGCCGCGGGACGTGACGACGACGGGGAAGTCGGCGGCGTTCAGTGCGGCGGGCGCCCCCGCCTGCGTCAGGTGCCTGCGCAGGCTTTCGGTGAAGGCGTCGGCCACCGCGTCGGCACGGTCCTGGCCTCGCTCGACTGCCCGGCCGTAGTGGGGCCGCCCGAGTACGGTGCCGTTGCCGTGACCGCTGATCGACACGACGGGCAGCGGCCGTCCCCGCTCGGCGGCCGTCATGCCCTCCTGGGCCGTGGTCGCGGCGAGGGCGTCGATGGCACGCATGGCATCGGTGGTCAGCCGGTGCGATCCCCGGTCGAAGAGGATGTGTCGGGTGACCGGCTCGGGCGCCGGCATCTGCTGTGCCGCACGGTCGAAGTGACGTGCGTCGGTCTGGATGGGCGTGGGCCTGGAGCGCTGCGTGGGCGGGGCGGCCGCGGCGGGGTGGTCCGCCAGGGCGGAGCGGCGGGAGACCGGGTCGAGGGCGAGCGTGCCGGGGTCGGTGAGGAGCGACGTAGGGGCGAATGTCTCCTCCTTGCCGCCCGCCTGGATCCGGGCCAGGAGGTCGAGGACCCTTGTCAGCGCCGGGCCGGGCTGCCGGCCGCCGAGGCCCTTGGTGATCCGGCCGCGCATGTCGGTGGCCAAGCCGCGGTACTCGTCGTTCCTGGCCGGGAGGACGGTGCTGTCGCCGACCTTGAACCGGTAGTCGTTGAGTATCTCCGTGCGGCGCCTGCTCAGTTCGCTGACCGCGATCTTGACGTCGCGCGGCGGGTTGTTCTCCGTCAGCGCGGCCGCGGCGGGCTCGCCGAGGGCCTCGAAGCCGGAGCGGATCGCGAACCGCTCGGCCATCAGCTCACCGTGGACCCGGCCCAGTTGCCGGTCGGCGGTCCTGCGCTGTCCCCGCAGGGTGGGCTGCACCTCGGTGAGGCGGTAGTCCACCGGCCGCTCCGACGGGTTGCTGGTGAGGAACTGCTCGTACTCCTTGTAGAGGGTCTGCGCGATGCGCGCCTGAGAGGCCCAGGGACTCACGTGGTCGCGGACGAAGGCGTCGACGGCCGCCCGCTTGCCGGCCCGGTCGTCGATGCCGTTCTTGAGGTGCTCGGGGGCGTGCTGGTCGAAGTACGCCTCCACCTGCTTTCGCGACAGGTGCTTGTCGCCGGGCTCGCGCAGCCCGGGGTTGTTGTAATGGGCAGCGACGATCTCCCGGAGTGTCCTCGCGATGGCCTCGTTCGTGACGGGACTGACGAAGCCGTCGCCCTCGGTGAAGACCGGGAGCCCGGGCATGCCCTCGTTCGGGACGCCGAGCCTGCCGCGGAGTTCGCCGAGGGGCCGTACGTCGCCCCAGGAGTCGGGACGGCCCTGTGTCGGTCCGTCCGTGTACGTGCGCACCGAACGGGGCAGCGCCGTCCGGCGGAGCAGTTCGAGGGAGCGGGGGTCTCTGATCCCGAACTGGTTCGACGCGTAGGGCTTGTCGACGTTGAGGTCGTCCCTGATCTCGCCGGGCCCGTACGCAAGCCTCCCGGCCTGGTGCTCGGTGACCGCGCCACGCGAGATCTCGTTGGCGACGCGGAGCGGCACGAGGAAGGACCGGATCACCGGCTCGGTCGCGCCTTTGGCCTTGTAGTTGTCGATCCATTTGATCTGGCGCAGGGGCTGGCCGATGCTGACCCAGAAGACGCTCTCCGAGGGGTCCTTGGGGTCGTGGTTCGGGGTTCCGGTGTGGATCTGGACGACTCCGTTGGCGTCCTGACCGACGTCCTTGTGCTGCGGTCTGTCAGCGCCCAGTTCGTCGCCGTACACGGTCGAATAGACGGTCGCATACGGTTCGCCGTCGATGACGACGACCTCGGGGATGTCGCGGTGGACGAAGCCGGCTCCCCTGGGGGCCGTGACGCGGCTCGCGCTCAGGTACTGCGCGCCGGGTACGGCCAGGGTGCTCCGGTAGGTGTCGAAGGTGTTCAGAGCCCGGTGGGCGGCGTTGACCGACTCGTCGGTGTACTGGGTGTCGGGCAGGGTGTCGATCAGCTGCCGGGTCTCGTGGACCCAGGCCGCCCGATGCTTCGGAGCGACACCGTCCAGGAACGCTCCGATGCTCTGCCGCAGCCGCTCGGGATCGGGGTGGGGCCTGACCACCAGGCTCTTCAGCTCGTCACGGAACCGCCCGAACCGACGGTGTTCCGCGGGGTCCCCGGGGGTCCGGCGGACGCCCTTCGTCTTCGTCTGCGCCTTGGTGGACGAGGAGCTGGTGGACGAGGAGTCCGTCAGCGGGTGGTCGTACACGACCGGGCCGGAGTCCACGGCGTTCTCGATGGCGGCCAGGTATTCCTTCGGGACGCCGGGGGAAGGTGCTTCGACGACGTCGGCCATGATGCCGCTGCGGCTGGACTTCGCGGCGGTGTCGCGGAAGACCGAGTCCGGCGCGTAGTAGGTGTCCGGCAGGCCGACGAAGTGGCCGAACTCGTGCAGGCCCAGCAGGTCGTTGAGCTGCCGTCGCCGCGCCAGTTCCTCGGGGGCGAGCGCGGGGTCCTCGCTGTGCAGGCGGAAGCGCAGCTGGTCGGAGCGGCCGGGCTCGGGCGACATGCTGAGCTCGATCGCCTCGGGGTGGTCCGGTACGTGGCTGAGGTTGAGGTCGATGTGGAGCTGGTCGCCGGAACGGGGCAGCCGTAGACCGGTGTTGAAGTGGTCGTCCAGCGCCTGCCGCCAGCGGGCCTCGAACCGCATCAGCATGTCCTGGTGGAAGCCCTCGCCGAACCGCACCGGCAGATGCAGGTTCAGGTTCCGCACCCAGCGGCCGTCCTCGGCCTGGACCCTGCGCACCCACGCCCGGATGAGGGTGCTGCTGCCGGGCAGTGTGCCGTCGCCGGCCGGCCTCCCCCGCTCGGGATCGAAGCGCTCCGTCCACAGCTCACTGCCGGCCGCGTCGGCCCGGCGGTGCCGCCACTGCTCGGGCCGTATCGGATCCGCCGCCGGGAACACGAGTTCCTGCGGCGCGTGACCGGCCTCGCTCCGTACGGCCGATGCTCCGGCCGGCGCCTGCGCAGGCCGCTGTCCCCCGGTGTCCAGGAGGCCCTGGACCGAGCCGCCCTCGCGTCGGGCCCTGGCCAGCTTCTCGGCCAGCCTGACACCCTCGACGGTTCCCCGGCGGGGACCGCCGTGCAGGTGGATCTCCTGCGCCACCCGCATGGTGTGCCAGTACTGCTCGGGATCGCGCTCGAGCAGCGCCGGATCGATGAGGCGGTGCCCGACCAGAGGAGGCAGGGGCTCGTCGACCACCGTGTCGAACCGGTTGTGGGTCCGGGTGATGAAGACGGCGCTGTCCCAGAGGGTGTGGGACTTCGAGATCGTCATCTCGGCCAACTGCTGTGCGAACCGCCGCAGTTCCTCCGGCACCTCCACCGGCGCCGACGCCTGCGTCCCTGCGGCCGTGGCGGCCCTCGCCCGCTCCAGGATCTGCTCGACCTCCCGGGTGGTGACCGGCCTGCTCACCTCGCTGTTGACGGCGGTCGGGTCGAACGCGGGGTTGGACTTCCAGCTGCCCCTGATGTGGCTGCCCTGGGCGTCCTTGATGTGCTGCGCCCGCCTAATGAACTGCGGTCGGATGCCGCCGGGGAACGCGATCTCGTGCTCTTCCGTGTGCGGGTTGCCGAGCTTCGCGCGTCGCGGCTCATGACCGAGCTCGTCGCCCGGTTCGTCGAACCGGTGGTCCTTCAGTGTCTCGTTGACGTCGATGCCGCCCGGCGCGTGGATCTCGTAGCGGAATTTCGCGGGGTGGGTGTAGTTGTCGTCCTTCGACGTGCTGACGAACATCGAAGGGCCCCACGCGACGACGTACTGCGCCAGGTCGCCCCTCTCGGTGCCCTTGGCCTCGAAGCCGTGCTTGAAGACGACCTTCGGCGGCCGGAGGTCATAGCGCCACAGGGGTTCGTAGGAATCACGCCATACGACGCCCTCCGGACGCAGACCCGACAGGTCCAGCGCGCGGTCGACGGCCGCCGCGAGCCGGTCCGGCACGATCAGCGTCTGGTCGCGCAGCGCTCCGTCCTCGTCGAAGTCCCAGCGCAGCCGCGTCTCCTCCTGCCCCGGCACCGGGAGGGTCACCGCCACACCGCCGTGACCGGCGCGCCGGATGTCCGCTCCCGGCACCGGAGAACCGTTTCGGTCCAGCAGGTGCGGTGCGGTGTCGACGCCGGACGGTGTGCCGAACCGTGCGACGTGGCCGGTCCCGGGCAGCGACACGTCCCGGTGCGCGAAGTCGCCGTCCGCCGTGAAGTGCAGCTCTCCCGCCGTGCCGGTGACGACGAAGCCTCCGTCCCGGCCGGGCCGCGCCGCATGACCGGGCAGCCGCGAGCCGTCGGCGCCCTGGAGCTCCAGCCGGTCCGGGACTCCGGAGGCCGTGTCACCGGGAGAACGTGTGATACGCGCCCCCTGCTGCGACAACGCCCCGGCTCCCCGCAGCGGCAGTGCCGCCCGGCCCTGGGACGCCTCCCCCCGCGTACCGGACTCGACGGTCCGGGGCGCGTCCCCGGCCTGGCGGAGCGGCCGGTCCGCGGTCGCGGCCTCGGGAGCACCGCCCCGCAGGCTCTCCCGCACGGCACCGACGCCGCGCTGCTCGGCCAGCTCCCGGGCCGCGGCCTCGGCCCGGGTCTCCCGGTCCGCCGCGCCCTCGTTCCGGTGGAGTACCCGCGCCACTCGCATGGTGGCCCAGTACTGCTCGGGGGCGCGCTCCAGCAGGCCTCGGGCATCCTCGTCGACCGTGAGACGGAACGGGAGGTGCCGCGCGGTGATCTGCGACGCCTCGGCCCAGAGCTGACGTGCCCTCGGCCGGCTCAGCTTGCCGAACTCGCCCTCGGCGAAGCGGCGCAGCGATGCGTCGGAGTCGATGTCCTGCTGTCCCCGAGCCGACGTGTCCGCCCGCACGTCCTGAGCGGCGGCGGAACTGTGCCGCTCGCCCTCGGAAGTCTCTGTTCGGGGAGCTGTGCCGGCGTGCGGAGCCGTCTTGGCCTGCGGAGCCGTCTTGGTCTGCTGCGGCATCGCGGGCGGTCGCGGTTCTCCGGGCCGGGAGACCATCTGCTGTGCCGCGTCCGGGGCGGGTACGGGGGACTGCACGTCGTGGGGCGCGGTCCGCTGCTCGGGGGCGCGGGCCGCGGACTGGGGTTGATCGGAGGTGGGGCGGGCCGCGGGTCGCTCCGTGACCGCCGTGGGTTCGGCGGCGGCCGTGGGTTCCATGGCGGCCGTGGCGTCGGGTGCGGCGTCGTCGCCGACGGCCGCCAGGCGCGCCGTCTGTGCTTCGTCCAGCGCGGTGCCGAAGGTGTTCTCGTGCTCGGCCTCGTGCCGCAGCCATGCCTCGGTGTCGTGGTCCTCCGCACCCCAGATGCGGTCGCGAGCGGTGACGGTGTCGCGGCGAAAGTCGTCGGCGAGCGCGTTGAAGGTCTCGTCGGAGACGTCGTAGCGGTGTGTCCCGCTCTCGGGGTGGCCGGCGATGCCGTGGAAGTCCTCGGCGGCCCGCTCCAACACGGCGCGCAGAGCGGCCTCGTGCTCCAGCCGGTGCGCGAGTGTGCCGGTGAGTCGCTCGAACCTCTCCTCCCAGGCCGGCCGGGCGGTACCGGGGGCCGGTTCTGAGGGCTGTGCGTCCGTGGGCCCCCGGCGGAAGTCGGTGTGGCCGGGCGTGGCGAGCCAGTGCTCGTCCAGCGCGGACTCCACGGCCTTGGTCCATTCCTCGGCGAGGCGTTCCCTGGCCGGCTCACTGAGCTGACCGCCGCCCGCGAGGTCGTCCCCGAACCTGCCGAAGGCCTCGTCGAGGACCTGCCGGGCCCGCTGCAGCTGCCCCTCGCGGAACTGCGCGTGCGCCAGCCGCTGCGGCAGGCCGGCCGCCATCTCGTCGAACGCGCTCTGGCGCTGCGGGGCGTCGGCCAGCCGCTCCCACGCGGTGCGCAGGTCCTGGGCGAACTCCTGACGGGTGCGTGCGACGGCCTCCTCGCCGAGCTGCCCCCCGTCCGTGAGGTCCTCCTGCCATGCCTCGAAGGCCCGGTCGAACTCCCGCTCGCCGTGCCGCAGCAGGCGGTGCAGCCCGCTCGCCTCCCGCAGCCGCTCGCCCAGTCCGGAGCGCAGCTCGTCCAGCGCGGACCGCAGCCGCGTGGCGCGCCATTCGGCCGACCGCCCGGCGGACAGCTCCCACACCGTGGCCACCGTGTCACCGACCCTGGAGCGTTCCGCGGCGCGGAACTCCGCCATCGCCTGCGGGTCGTCCAGATGGACGCCGCCGAACAGGTCCTCGTCCCGGAACCGTGTGAGCGCCTCGTCGACGTGCGTGTTCCACGCCGCCGTCTGCCGCTCCACCTCGCTCGCCCCGGCCAGCCGTTCGGACAGGGTCGACCGCAGGTTCTCGAGCCTGGCCTGCCAGACGTGCTGAGGCATCATCCGGTCGCCGGCCTCGTGCCAGCCCGCCTCGAAGGAAGCCTCGGCGTCCTTCCGGAATGCTTCACGCACCTGCTGCAGCGCGGTGCTGTCGTCGGTCAGGTAGGCACCACCGAACAGGTCCTCGTCCCGGAACCGGGCCAGGGCCGTGTCGACGTCGCCGTCCAGACCACCGGTGTGCCACGTACGCTGCTCCGCCATTCTGAAGCGGTCGTGATAGCCCCTGTCCCGCTCGTCGCGGAACTCCTGCCACCGCTCGGCCCGATCCTGCACGTCGTGCGTCGCGGCCCTTGCCCACTCGGCCCCGGGCAGCGCGGCCGGATCACCGACGCTGTGGGTGGACGGGGCAGCGGCAGGCGTGGACAGCATCCCGGAGGGCACCATGACCGGCCCGGATCCGTCCGTGGTGTGCGGTGGCCGCTCCTCGGTGGACGGGACGTCGTCGTTACGCAAGCCCTCGAACCGCCGCGCGAGATCCTCGTGCACAGCCGCCGTCACCGCCGGGTCAGCCACCCGCGACGACCGCTCCTGCGGAGCACTCGTCTGCGGCTCCGGGGACACCGAGTCGGCCTGCCGGCTCCCTTCCGCACGGTTCGCCGGCTGCTCCGACACGGGGACCGGCGCCGGTTCCGGCGACCTCCGCGGGGTGGGCGTGGTCGGTTCCGCTGTGCGCTGCGTGGGGGTGGCGGACGTGTCCCGCTGTGCTTGGTCATCCGCGGGTGTCTCGGTGTGCGCCGACGTGTGCTCGGGCCCGGTGACCGGCTCGGTCGGCGCGCCGTCGTGCTCCTGCGACGACTGCGGGGTGTCGTGGGCGGGCTCCGCCGTCGGGCCGTCGTGTTCCAGTTCGGCGAGAGCCCTGTGCCAGTGCTCCACATCCGCGAGCTTCGGAGCTCGCGCGGCCACCGTGTCCCGGTCGACGCGCGAAACGGAATCCGGCACCGGCGGCGCGTCCGTGTCGGCGGCCGGCCGGAGCCGCTGGGCCTGCGCGACCTCGGACCCGGGGCGAGGTACGGCCCCCTCGACACGGGGAGACCGCGCCTGCGGGGACGTCTCGGTGTGCGCCTGGGCGGCCGGCGCCTCGGCCGAACGCGCCGAGGGACCGGCCGGTGCGCCGGGAAGACCCCCGATCTCGGGGGCGATCCGGTCGGCCACCTCGTCGGAGACCGGCACGCGCGGCTCGTCCCCGACCTGGCGCGGCTCCTGCGGAACCGTGGCGTCGGACCTGCCGGCATGGCCGACCTGCGCATCCGGCGGGGAGTCGGTCCGACCGGCGGCCGAGGGCTCCGTCCGGGTGGTCGGCGCACCCGGCGAGGCGTCCAACCTGACACCATGCACCGGCACACCGGGCAGACCATCGAGCTCATCCGAAGTGAACGGCACATGCTCACCGGACTCCGGACCCAACTCACCCGGCGAGGCGTCCAACCTGACACCATGCACCGGCACACCGGGCAGACCATCGAGCTCGTCCGAGGTGAACGACACATGCGCGCCGGGCTCCTGGCCCAGGACCCGCTGCTCCTCCTGCGTACGCGCGAGTTCCTGCTCGGCCCGTCGGGAGACGTCGTCCTGGATCAGCCGGTCCAGGCGGCTCCCGGAGCCCGGGCCGGAAGCCGAGCCGGAACCCGTACCAGGGGACTCCGTTCCCCCTCCGCGGCCGGACCCGGCGGCGGGGCGGTCGGAGTCCGACGCCGGGCGCTCGATCTGCTGTTGGAGTTCGTGGCGCAGCGCGGCGCTGTTCTCGTCGGGGGTCCGTGCCGTGGCCAGGCGCTGCTCGGCCTGCTCCAGTTGCCGTTGAGTCTCCCGTACGACCCCTTCCGGCGCACCGGATCGGCGCTCCTGGGTGAGCTGGTCGCGCAGGTGGCTGACTTCCTCCTCGTGGGCACGCACCTGCGCCAGCCGCTGCTGCTCGGCGACCTGCCGCTGCTGCTCCCGCTCGGCGAGGTAGCCCGAGAGCTGCTGTTCGGCGGTCCGCGCCTCCTGCGGGCTGCCCGCGGCCTCCACCCGCCGTATCAGCTCGGCCTCGCGCGGGTCCTGGTGCGACCCGTCGCCGCGCAGTTCCTCGAACCGCCGCATGAGGTCCTCATGCGCCGCCGCGGCGGCCGGCCCCGCGCCGCCACCGCCCTGCTGACGCAGCCGTTCCTCCAACTGCCGTGTCTGCGCCTCGATCTGACGGTCCGTGTACTGCTTGAGCTCCTGCTGCGCCTGGCGCGCCTCCTCCGGCGTACGGGCGTTCTCCACCTGCCGCACGAGCGCCGCACGATGGGCGTCCGCCTCGGGCGCGCCGCCGGGGCTCAGCGCCGTACGCAGCTCGGCCAGCCGCCGCTCCACCGGCGTCGAGTTGTTGAACCTCGCCTGCGCGTCGAGCGCCTGCTTGCGCTCCTGCGGCGTCGTCGCGGCATCGACCCGCTGCTGCAGCACCTGTTGTTGGTGCACTCCCAGTTCGTGGATGATCCGGGATCGCTCCTGCGGGCTCGCCGCGGCGTCGAGCCGCTGCCGCAGCTCGACCTCGCGCGGGTCCTGTGGCGTACCGCCGTTCATCCTGTCGAGGCGTCGCAGCAGGTCCTCGTCGGCCGCGTGCGTACGGGAGTCCTCCTGCGTGTGCAGGCGCTCGGCGAGGGTCTGCTGCTGCTCCTGGATCTGACGGTCCGTGTACTGCTTGAGCTCCTGCTGTGCCTGGCGCGCCTCCTCGGGCGTGCGGGCGTCCGCCACTTTCTGCACGAGTTGCTCGCGCTGTGGGTCCTCGGCGGGCAGCAGGCCGTCGCGCAGGGTGTCGAGCCGCCGCTCCAGCGGCGCCACCTGGTTGTGCGCGACCAGGTCACGAAGCGCCTGCTCGTGCTCCTCCGGCGTGTTCGCCTCCAGCACCCGCTGCAGCAGCTCCTGCCCGCGGGTGTCCGGCAACGCCCGGCCGCGCAGCGCGTCCAGCCGTCGCTCCAGTTCGGTCTCGGCCGCGCCCTGGCGCACGTCGTCGATCCGCCGCTGCAGGTAACGCTGGTCCTGGAACTCCCGCAGCCCCTCCCGGGCCTGCGCCGCCTCCTCCGGCGACCGCGCCGAATCCTCCAGCGCGACCGTCCGGCGCCGCATGATGTCGGACTCGGGGTCGGACTGAGCCAGCCGGTCCAGACGCTGCTGCATCTGCTGGTGCCACTCCAGGTCCTTCTGCAGCGCCTCCCGCGCCGTCGGGTCGCCGACCGTGGCGATCTCCCGGCGGATCTGCTCCGCAGCCGGGTCGAAGGTGCGCGGGCCGTTCTCCGAGACCACCTCGACCGGAAGGTGGCGCTCGACGAAGTCGGTGTACTCCTTCAGCGCGCTGTCCAGCAGGGCCGGCTTGCCCGTCCGCTGCGCCCGCTCCACGGCGTCCACCTGGTCACGCCAGGCGCCTTCCGCCACCCCCAGCTCACGCAGCCGGGAGAATCCGCCCTCCACATGGGTACGGAAATCGGTGAGTCGCTGATCGAGGATTCCGTGCTCGACCGTCGTCCGGAACGCGTGCAGGCGTCGGGCCGCCTCGGCCCAGTCGCCCGACCCGGCCGCCTCGCGCACCGAGTCGGCGTGCGGCCGCCACTGCGACTCGGGCAGCCCGGCCGTCCGCGCGATCGTGCTGAGCTCGTCGACGCGGCCGCGCACCTGCTGCAGGAGCGGAGCCGACCTCCCGGTCGGAGCGGAGGGAAGGTCCGTGACCAGCGCGCGCGGCGACGGGTCCGGCAGCACGGACGCGTCGAACGGCTTCGGTGCGTCCGGCAGATCCAGGTGTTCCTCGGCGGGCCGCTGCCCGGCCGTGTGCGGCGACGGGTCCGGCATCGCGGACGCGTCGAACGGCTTCGGAACGTCCGGCAGATCCAGCTGCTCCTCCGTGCCGGGGTCCGGCGCGGTCGCGTGCTCCTCGGACGCCTCCCCCGAGCTGCGCTCCTCGGCCGCCTCCCCAAAGCTCTGCCCCGGCACCTGTCCCGGACTCTCTCCGGGCACCTGTCCCGAAGCCTCGTCGGACACCGAAACCGGATGCTCGAGGGCGCCGGGTTCGACCTCGCTCTCCAGACCGTGCTTGAGCGCCTCCGCGAACGACTTGTCGACCGTGGGCACGTCGATGTGCTCCGCCGACTTCTCGCCGTGCAGGGTGTGGCCATGGGTGATGGCCCCGCCCAGCGCCCCGGCCGCGGCGCCCAACCCGAGGTCCTGGCCGGCGCCGAAGACGAGATTGGACGCCTCGGCCGTGCCGAGACCGGCCAGTGCGCCTTCGACTGCGTTGCCGAGCAAGGACTTGGAGAACCCGGGGGCCAGGTGGCGCATGAGCTGCCCCATCCCACCGCCTACGAGCCCACCGAGGGCCCCCATCTCCGCCGCGCTCTTGGTGGCGTTCCAGTCCCAGTGGGTGCGGTCGCCCTTCAGGAACTGGAGGACCTGCACCGCGACGTCCATGCCGACCTGCATCACGATCGACGTGATGACCGCGATGAACAGCTCCCGCAGGATCGTCTGGACCGCGAACCGGCCCATGGTGACCACGGCCGGAACCGCCGCCGCGCCGAATCCCGTGGCCGTCAGATACGCGATCTCCGCGGCCATCCACGCCAGCTGCAGGATGATCATGTACTTCGCGTACTCGATCTCCAGCGCGATCTCCTGCGCCATCTGCCCGAGCTGCGCAGCCGACGTGGCCATCACGGGCAGCGTCGAACTCAACTGGTTGACGAACTGCCCGAACTGCTCCGCCGGAGCCCCGGCCAGACTCTCGAACGTCGCGGCGGTCGCCGGACTGAGTTCACCGAGCAGCTGGTTC
The DNA here is from genome assembly GCF_042896045.1 of Streptomyces sp. NPDC001351. Lineage (NCBI taxonomy): Bacteria > Bacillati > Actinomycetota > Actinomycetes > Kitasatosporales > Streptomycetaceae > Streptomyces > Streptomyces sp. NPDC001351. Next base: position 555,637 of record NZ_JBIAWS010000003.1, read on the forward strand.
AGCTCCTGGGCCGTGGCGTTCCACACCGCGCCCAGTTCCGCGAGGTGGTCCTCGTTCCCGGTCGGAAACTCCTGTCCGACGGTCAGCTTGGCGAAAGGCTGCAGTTCCGGCGGAATCATGATGCTCATGCGTTACTGGGCCTTTCCACCGGAGAACTGCTGAGGCACGTCAGGAGCGCGCGGGGCCGTGGCTGTGCGAACCACCGGACGGCTTCGCGTCCCCGACGGGGCCCGAGTGCGTGTCGGTGCCGCGCTGGAGGCCGTGCGCCGTCGCCTTGGCCTGCTCCTCGGTCTGGTGGAATCCCTTCGCCATGGTCTCCAGACCATCGGCCGTGCTGTCCAGCACCTCGACGATCCCCTGCAGCCCTTCGACCATCTGGTCGCGAGGGGTGACGTACTGCTCCGCGAAGGCCTTTCCCATCGGGTCGTCGCCCCAGCAGTCGCCGAGCTCGTTCATGCGCGTCTCCAGTTGGCTGAGGACCTGCCTCATCTGGTCGGAAAAGGCCCGCACCTGAGGGGCGTTCTTCGCCAGACGGTCGGGATCCACAGCGAAGTAGTCGGAAGACACTGCGATCTCCTGTCTCATGTCGACTCAACGGGGAAATTCCGGGGATTCCAGGGGCTCCGGGGGCTCCAGGGCTCCGAGATCCCGGGTTTCAGGGATCCCGGGGTTCTCAGGCGAGCGGAGGCCGTGCGATCCGCGGACCGCTCGCGCCTCGGCCGGGGCGACCGTTGGTGACGTACTCCTGAACCTCTTCCGCCATGGCCGGCGTCTCCGGCAGCAATCCGCCGAAATCGGCCTTGCCCTGCAGAAGATCGACAGCGGACATCCCCGCGGGAAGGTGACCGGACAGCACCTCGGCCGCTGCCTCTACGGCGGTGGCCCGGGCCTTCTGGATGGTCGAGACGAGCATCTGCGAGAGCTCGGCAGGGGCCATGCGCTTGTAGGCGCCGGTGGGGAACTCGATCGCGGTCACCTCGCCCTGCGAGTTCACCGTGACCTTGAGGGCCTGCCGGGGAGCCGTCGCGCTCGCCTTGACCTCACGCATCCTGCGCTGCAGGTCGCCGATCTGGGCCCGCTCCCTGCGGTATGCGCCCAGCAGTTCCTCGATGTGCTGGTCATAGGGACTACTCGGCACGTTGCTCCTCTCTCACACCTGTCGTCACGCGCCCCGTACTGCCAGGGACGCCGGCCGCGCCTTCCGCGCGGAGTTCGTGAAAGACAGGAAACATGGCTCTCCCGGGCCGCGGAAACGGATGGGCCGATGGGTGACCCGGCGGACACCGACCTCTGCCCCAACGACCAGGTGCGGCGGAGACGGCGGGAGGTCCCGGTACGCTCCGCCGCACCCTTGGGCGGCGCTGGACGGTCAGCCGAGCATGTCGGCCTGGTCGGGGACGGCGCCCCAGGAGTCGGCGCCCTGCCTCAGCAGGTCGGCGATGCCGTGGCCGCTCTTCGCCTCGTCGCCGCCCTCCTCCGTCTCCTCCTCCTGCTCGTCCTCCTCCTCGTCATCAGGCACGTCCGCGGTGCTGAGCAGCATCCCGGCGTACGCCGTGACCGGCATCGGCGGCTGTTCGGCGGCTGCGGCCTGGGAGCGGTCGGGCCGCCAGGTGGCCAGGGCCGGAGCGGTGACAGGCTCGGCGGAGCTGCTGTCGGGGGCGGGGGCCTGCGGGAAGCCGAGCCCGGCGGCGAAGGCCGCGCCGTCCTCGTCGCTCCACCCCGGATCCCGGGCAGCGGTGTCCTCGTCGTCCTGCTGGTGCTGCTGCTCGTCCTCGTCGGCGCCCATGCCCGCCTCGGGCGCGGCGCCGTCCTGGTCGCTCCACCCGTCGTCGTCGCTGAGGACGTACTTGGGCAGGAGCTCTTCCTCCTCCTCGTCCTCGCTGCGGCGCCCGCCGAGCGCCCACAGCATCGCGGGGTCGGAGGCCTCCCAGGCGCTGGTGTCCTCCACGGTCTCGGCACTGCGGACTCTCGCGACACGGTCCTCGGCAAGCTCGTCCGACGCCGCGGACCCGGCACCGCGGAGAATCGCCCCGCCGGCCGGAGCCCCCTGTGTCTCGCTCGGCAGGTCCTCGGTTCCGGGATCGGCCCAGCCCTTCTCGGTGTCCCCCAGCAGCCCCGAGGAGTCCGAACGCTCGTCGCCGCCTTTGGAAGCCCCGCCGGGCATCCCGTACGGCGGCATCATGCCCCCTCCTGTCGGCACAGCCGCTTCCTCTGATGCCGCAGCCGCACCGAGACCGGCCTCCCCGGCACCCTCCTGCGCACCGGCGACCGTCTCGCCCTCGGGGGGCACCGACGCCCCGGCAACCCCCACGCGCGCGGCGGTGGGCAGCAGCCCCGGACGCACCGCGGCGGGCTCGTCCACGCCGTCCTCCTGGGTCGCCGGGGACACCGGTGGCACCGGCGGTGTCGCCGGGGTCGGCTGAGCGGCCCCGGTCAGCGTGCCGGGCAGAGGAAACAGAGCGGGAACGGGCACCGCGTCGTCGTGCTCGTCCTTCTTCTTGGGCGCGGGCATGCCGACGCCCGTGGCGCCGGGGAGCGTCACACCATCGACCTCGGCATGCGGCGACACCGTCGCACCGGTGCTCTGGTGCACCAGTCCGGGACCGCCCGCGGACGCCCCTCCGGACGGGGCGACCTCGCCGTCACCGGGTACGTCGCCGTGCGCATCCGCCCACGGCTCGACCCCGCGCGCCACCAGTCCGGAGGCGTCGGAACGGTGCTCCTCCTTCGGCGCACCACCAGCACCCGGCGCCATCGGCATGAACGGCATCCCCGCACCAGCACCCTCCGGCACCGCCCCCGGGACGGGAGTCGCGCCCAACGACACACCGCCGGCGCCGATGCCGCGCACCCCGCCACCGCCGCCGTGACCCAGCGAGTCGGCCGGCACAGGGGAAACAGACGCGCGCGGCACCGACCCACTCGGCACCGACAGGTGCGGTACGGATCCAGCGGGGAGCGACCCCTCGGGCAACGGCACCACCGACCCCGGCACAGACCCGGCGGGCACCGGCACATGCGGCACAGACCCGGCGGGCAACGACCCGTCAGGCAGCGGTGCCACCGACCCGCTGGACGCCGACTCGTGCGGCACAGCCCCGGCCGGCAGCGACCCATCAGGCACCGACACATGCGACACGGACCCGGGGGCCAACGCCCCCTCGGGCAACGGCGCCACAGACCCGCTGGACACCCCGCCAGCGCCTTGGCCGGGCATCACCAGCCCGGGCCCGCCGGCGCCGGCACCCGCGGTCGGCGACAGCTCACCCTCAATGGGCGACACCGCACCCTTGCCCGACCACGGCTCAACACCACGCGCCACCAAACCGGACGCATCCGAACGCTGCTCCTCCTTCGGCGCACCACCAGCACCCGGCGCCATCGGCATGAACGGCATCCCCGCACCAGCACCCGTACCCACACCGGCACCCGCCCCCTCCGGAACAGACCCCAGCCCAGGAACCCCACCCAACGACACACCACCAGCACCAGTCCCGACACCGGCACCACCCACACCACCATGACCCAACAGGTCAGACGGCAACGGCGAAACAGCCGCGGGTGACACCGACCCAGAGGGCACCGACAAGTGAGGCACGCTTCCGGAAGGCAACGACCCACCCGGCACCGGCCCATGGGACACAGATCCGGGCGACAACGACCCCTCGGGCAACGGCGCCACAGAGCCAGGCAATGACGCACCCGGCACCGCCGCATGCGGTACAGACCCCGAAGCCAACGCCCCCTCAGGCAACGGTGCCACCGACCCGCTCGGCACCGATCCAGCACCCTGACCCGGCATCACCAACCCAGGCCCGCCGGCCACAGCACCCGCGGTCGGCGACAACTCACCCTCCACCGCCGGCACCTCGCCCCTGCCAGCCCACGGCTCAACACCACGCCCCACCAGCCCGGACGCATCCGAACGCTGCTCCTCCTTCGGCGCACCACCAGCACCCGGCGCCATCGGCATGAACGGCATTCCCGCACCAGCACCAGCATCAGCATCAGCACCCACACCGGTACCGGCCCCCTCCGGAACAGACCCCAGCCCAGGAACCCCACCCAGGGACACACCACCAGCACCAGTCCCGACACCGGCACCACTCACGCCACCATGGCCCAACAAGTCAGACGGCAACGGGGAAGCAGAGACGTGCGGCACAGACCCAGAGGGCACCGACAAGTGAGGCACGGATCCGGAAGGCAAAGACACACCCGGCACCGACACATGCGACACGGACCCGGAGGACAACGACCCCTCGGGCAACGGCGCCACCGGCTCCGGCCCGGATCCAGCGGGTGCCGACGCGTGCGGTACAGCCCCGGGGACCAACGACCCCTCAGGCAACGGCGCCGCCGTCCCGCTCGGCACCGATCCAGCGCCGTGGCCCGGCATCACCAACCCAGGCCCGCCTGCCACAGCACCCGCGCTCGGCGACACGTCACCGGTCACCGGCGACACCGCACCCCTACCCGACCACGGCTCAACACCACGCGCCACCAGTCCAGAAGCGTCCGAACGGTGCTCCTCCTTCGGCGCACCACCAGCACCCGGCGCCATCGGCATGAACGGCATTCCCGCACCAGCACCAGCACCAGCACCAGCACCAGCACCAGTCCCCTCCGGAACAGATCCCAGACCAGGAACCCCACCCAACGACACACCACCAGCACCGTGGACCCCGACACCACCCACACCGCCACGACCCAACAAGTCGGACGGCAACGGAGAAACAGACCCGCCCGGCACCGACACGTGCGGCGCGGATCCGGAGGGCAGCGACCCACCCGGCACCGACACATGGGACACAGACCCGGGGACCAACGACCCCTCAGGCAACGGCGCCACCGACTCGCTCGGCACCGATCCAGCGCCCTGGCCCGGCATCACCAGCCCAGGCCCGCCCGCCACAGCACCCGCGGTCGGCGACAACCCACCCCCCACCGCCGACACCGCGCCCTTACCCGCCCACGGCTCAACACCACGCCCCACCAGCCCGGACGCATCCGAACGCTGCTCCTCCTTCGGCGCACCACCAGCACCCGGCGCCATCGGCATGAACGGCATCCCCGCCCCCATGCCAGCACCGGCCCCCTCCGGAACAGGCCCCAGACCAGGAACCCCACCCAACGACACACCACCAGCACCAACACCCGCACCGCGCAACCCGACGCCGCCCGCACCCCCATGACCCAGCAAGTCAGACGGCAACGGCGAAACAACAGACGGCTGCGGCAAAGACCCCGAGGGCACCGACACATGCGACACGGATCCAGCGGGCAACGACCCCTCAGGCAACGGCGCCACCGACCCACTCGGCACTGACCCAGCACCCTGACCCGGCATCACCAACCCAGGCCCGCCCGCCACAGCACCCGCGGTCGGCGACAACCCACCCCCCACCGCCGACACCGCGCCCCTGCCCGACCACGGCTCAACACCACGCCCCACCAGCCCGGACGCATCCGAACGCTGCTCCTCCTTCGGCGCACCACCAGCACCCGGCGCCATCGGCATGAACGGCATCCCCGCCCCCATGCCAGCACCGGCCCCCTCCGGAACAGACCCCAGACCAGGAACCCCACCCAACAGCACACCACCAGCACCAACACCCGCACCGCGCAACCCGACGCCGCCCGCACCCCCATGACCCAACAAGTCAGACGGCAACGGCGAAACAGCCGGCGCCGACCCACCCGGCAGGGACCCCATCCCCACTGAGCCGCCGGTCGCCGGCAACCCGCTCGTCGGCGCATGTGACGTGAGGGACACGGGCTTGATACCGGCGAGGCCGCTGCCGGTCGGCACGCTCACTCCGCCCGCGTTGACCCCTTGCGGGTTGGGCAGCAGGCTCCCGACCTTGCCGCCCTTCAACAGGTCCGACGGCATCGGCGCAGGAGAACCGAGTGCGGGCGACGTACGCCCGTCGGCAGCGCCCTTGCGCTGGTTCGGCGAGATGGGCGGCAGGGACATCGCCACAGGGCCGGACAAGCCCGACGTGGGCGACAGCCCCCCACCGGCGGTCGGGACGGAGCCGAGGGAGACGGGCTTGATACCGGCGAGGCCGCCGACCGGCACGCTCACGCCACCCGCATTGACACCCTGCGAGGTGGGAAGCACGCCCCCGAGCTTGCTGCCCTTCAGCAAACCCGACGGCATCGGCGACGGAGAGCCGACCGACGGTGACGAGGGCATGCCCTTCATGGCGGGCGCCGTCGGCAACGTCGCGTCCGGCGCGGCGCCAGGGTTGAGGGCCGCGTGCATCGCGGGGTCCAGTTTCCCGGGGAAGGGTGTGGGTGACGGCATGGACCCCGGCAGGGGCGAGTTCACCGGCGCCGAAGCCAACTTGGTCGATGTCACCGGCGAGCTACCCGGCAAGCCCATCGGCGGCGACCCCAGCACCGGAGAATCGACCGGCGCACCACCCGGAGCGCCCAGCGGGTCCTGCACCGGCGCCGAGGCCAACTTGGTCGACGTCACGGGCGAGCCACCCGGCAACCCCATCGCCGGCGCCCCCAACACCGGCGAGTTCAGCGGCGTACCGCCCCCAACACCCGACGTATCCGGCAAGCCCGACGCACTCGGCGCACCCGGCAGCGCGGTCCCTCCGGGTCCCCCCAGGGAGACGGGCGTCGGGGACGGCAACGGGGGCACGGATATCGGGGACGAGGGCCCCATGGGCGCGGATATCGGGGACGAGGACAACTGGGGTACGGATACCGGCTGCGAGGACCCCGGGGACGGGGACAGCGAAGGCACGGATACCGGGGACGGGGGCACCGAGTGGATGGTCGGCGTGGAGGGCGTGTTGATGGGGGGGAGAGCGACGCCGGGGTGAACATCCGGCAGCGGAGCGATCTCCGGCGGCGTGAGATTGGGGTTCGCACCGCTGGTCGGAGACGTGATGTTCGCCGGGGAGACCTGGCCGAGCGCGCGCGTCTGGACGGAATACTGCCGGGCCAGCGAGTGCAGCACACCGCGCATGTCGTCCGTCATCATCTTGACGATCTCGGGCTTCTTGCTGACCGGAATGAGCCCGTTGTCCATCGGCTCGACGCCGAGGTTCAGCGCCTGCTGCGCGTACCAGTGGTCGATGGTGGCGATGTTCGCCTGGGCCACCGCGAGGTTGTTGCCTGCATCGACGAGGGTCTGCGCGACCGATGCGCCCATACTGCCCCCGGACAGCGCGTTGGCGCCGGACGCCACCTGCTTGGAGAAGGTCTGCATCATGGTCATGAAGGAGTCCGCCGCAGCGCCCTTCCACGGGGCGTCCTGGTGGCCGGCCAGCGCGTTGGCCTGCGCGACGATGTTCTGCGAGACCATCTGCAGGACTTCCTGCACGAACTGGAAGGTGTCACCCGCGTCATAGAGGCTCTGCGGGGAGACCACACTCTCCGCCCGATGCGCGTCCTGCTGGGAAGGAAGGTTCGAACCACCGACGATGACCGCTTCGATCTGTTTCCAGTTCCAGGTGTCGTAGTCATTCGTGGACCCCATGACGGCGTTGTTGCCGAAGATCCCGGAGGTGTCCGACTCCTGGGTGGTGTTGCCGGTGTTGTAGTTATTGCTGTCGGGTTTCCATCCCATGGCGTCCAAGCTCCCGTTCGTGCTTGTATGGGCCAACGCCTATAGCGGCGTCAGGTACACACGCACCTGACGCCGCCCGAGGCAGCCGTACGGCTTGTTCTCATCCGCCAGTGCCCATCTTGGTGAAATCGCCCTGTGCGGACTGCATCGCATTGTTCAGATCCTCGGCCGTCATCTTGGCCTCTTCTTCGGTGGTCTTGTACTTGGTGCTCAGCTGACGTATGCCGGTGCTGAGGTCTGCCAGACCCTGGCCGAGATCGTGGAGCATCTTGAGGTATTTGTCCTGGAGCCCCGAGTCACCGTTGGCTCCGCACGTGACCTGCCGGAGTGCGTAGCCGTCGTAGAAGGCGCCGGGATTGACCCGTTCAAGCTGCATGAGCTTTTCGTACGCCTCCTTCACCGGCCCGGCCAGCTTCTCCATGTTGTCGGCGAAGAGTTCCATGGACGGCGTGTCGACGGAGGTCTTTCTTCCGTCGGCCGAACCGCCGGGAACCGACGGTGGCGTGGGGTCGAAATGACGCGGTCCGGGTCGGGTGTCCGGCGCGTGGAACGTCGTCGGATCCCACTCCTTGGGGGACGGCTCGGGCTTGTCTTTGCCGTACGAGCCGCCGTTGTCGCCCCAGTCGATGGAACCGTTGTCCGGCATCAGCGGCTCCAGATGTTGACGCCGGACCTCTCACCATCGGCGTAGTGGCCGGTGATCTGGTTCAGTGCGTTCTGGGCGTTGACCGCCTGCGTGGCCATGTCGGCGGCACCCTGCGCCCAGATGGTGCGCTGCTGGTCGAACAGGTCGCGCGCGCCGCTCTCCCACTCGATGATGGACTTCATCGTGCCGGTCTGCAGCTCCTGCAGGAAGTCGTTGATCTGCCGGGATATGGTGCCCATCTGGGTGACCGCCTGCTCGAGGCCGTCAAACTGGAGGCTGTAATCCGCCATTTCTTTCTCCTGTTTCTTTTCCGTGCAAACTCTTGAATGTGACTGTTTCTCAGAACCCGGGAAGGCGCGGCGCGGTGATTCCGGCAGCGGCCTGCTGGGCGCGTTCGATGGTCACCTGGTTCGTCTGGTCCAACACGCTGGTGTTCTGGCTCAGGGCGTTCTCCATGCCGTTGAGCACCTGGATCACCTTGTTGAAGTCGACGAGCCAGTTCTGCAGCGCCCGGTCGAATGCCTGGTAGGCCTGGCCGGTCCACACGGACTGAATGTTGCTGACCGTCTGGGACATCGACCTGTACTGGCTGTCGAAGTTGGAGACGCCATTCGAGAAGACGTTGATGGCACTCCGGAGTCCGGCAAGGTCGACCTGTGTCATGTTGCCCGCCATGGAATCCTCCTGCTCGGGGTTCGAGTTCCTGGTGGAACCTTGTGCTCATACCTTCTCGGAGCCCGGGGGCGAAAGGAATGGCATTCGGCGTCCCTTGCCCCGTCCACCAGCGATCGTTGCCCCGACGACTCCCGTCAGGCGCCCGCGCCCGCACTCGCCAGAGCCGGGCTGCCCTCCTGCCCGGGCACCTGACCTGCGCCGACGGGCCCGGCGGCGTCCTCACTCGGGGCCGGCCGGATCGCCGGAGACTCGGCCGCGGCCAGGCGTTCGGCGAACCGGTGCGCGCCGTACGCCCCGGCCGGCGGAGGCGAGTCGGTGAAGTGCTCGGCGAGCGAGCCGCGCACATGGTCCTCGACCGTGAATCCGCGAACGGTCAGGTAGCGCAGGGAGAGTTCCGCCAGCTCCGCTCCGGAGTAGTCGGCGAACGGCAGGTACTCGGCGAAACACGTGGCCAGTTCGGAGCCCGGGCGCGCGTTCAGGGCATCGGCGAGGGGCGACTCCTCACCGCAGAGCACCAGCGCGACCTCGGCGTTGGCCGCCGCGGCGGCGCGCAGGGCGCCCGTCACGGCGCTGCGCTCCGCCTCCGGGCGGGCCAGGAACTCCTCGTCCAGTTCGAGCAGCAGCAGCCCGCCCGCGGCCTCGTCGAAGAGGGCTGCGGCGTATGTCTCGGCCTGCTCCCGCCAGCGCGCCGGGAACGCCGAGAGGGCCTGCCGGTGCACCGCGCCGGTCGCCAGGAGGCCGTGCTCGGCGAGGCATCGCGCGTACAGTCCGGCCACGGCACTGCGACCGCTGCCCTGTTTGCCTGCGAACACCAGGTTCATCAGCCCCGCGACCGGCTGGCCCTTCCGGTGCAACTCCGCGAGCCCGGCGAGGCGTTCGAGCAACGAGGTGCGGACCGTCTGAAGTCCGACCAGGTTCGCCAGGCGCCGACTGCTGCGCGGGGCCGGCTGCGGGGTGCCCCCGGAGCGGGGTGCGGCGGGCTCCGCTCCAGGCGCTGTTTCCACGTCGTCGGCCGTCAGACGCGTGAACTCGCAGTCGGCCGTGGGTGGTTGCGTGGCCAGCCGGGATGCCTGCCGGTTGATCATCGACTCGAACAGCTGGCGGGCCACGCGGCCGTTGCCGAAGGTCGGGCCCTTCGGGATCCGCTCGAAATAGGAGGTGAGGGCGTCCAGCGCGGAGTCGGTGAGCTCGTAGTAGTGCTTGCCGCACAGGCCCCGGACGATCGTCACCAGCTCGTCCACCGAGTAGTTGGGGAACTCGACGGTCCGCGAGAAGCGTGACGCCATGCCGGGGTTGGAGGACAGGAACTGGTCCATCTGCTCGGAGTAGCCGGCGACGATGACCACGATCTCGTCGCGGTGGTCCTCCATGAGCTTCATGAGGGTCTCGACGGCCTCCTGGCCGAAGTCGGGGCCGCTTCCCTTGGCCTGGCTGGTCAGGGTGTAGGCCTCGTCGATGAAGAGCACACCGCCGATCGCCTTGGTGAAGACCTCCGTGGTCTTGATGGCCGTGGCGCCGATGTACTGCGCGACGAGGTCGGCGCGCGCGACCTCCACGATGTGGCCCTGGCTGAGGATGCCGAGTTCGGCGAGGACCGCGCCGTAGAGCCGGGCCACCGTGGTCTTGCCCGTGCCCGGGGGGCCGGCGAACACCAGGTGCCGGCTCATCGGGGGCATGGGCAGGCCCATCTCCTCCCGGCGCTGGGCCATCTTGTTGAGGTTGATGAGGCCGGTGACCTCCTGTTTGACGCTCTCCAGCCCGACCAGCGCGTCCAGTTCGGCAAGCGGGCCGGTGCCGGTGTGCTGCGCGGCCTCCGGCGCGCCCGGCTCCTGCGCGCCACCCTCCGGACGCTGCTTCCCCTTCGGCCCGGACTTGTTCTTCCGGTCGCCGCCGGTCAGGTTGGCGGCCGTGAACCGCGGGTTGTCCCGGAGCTGGTGCACCTGCCGGCCGCCGTTGTCCCGCACCTCGCAGTCGCGGACGAGGACGGTCTCCTCGGTGTTGGTGCGGACGCCGTCCCCGGCGTTGTCGAAGATGGTGCAGTTGCTGACCTCGGCCCGCGCCTTGGCCTGGATGTTGAGGCCGTGCCCGCGGGCACTGTGCACCCGGCACCCGATCGCCGTGACCGATCCCCCGCCGGTCACCCGCACGGCGTCGGTCCCGGAGCCGGCGATCTCGCTGTCGCGCAGGGTGAGCGTCGCGCCGGTCCCGATGAGGATCTCGCAGCCCTGGAGCCTGGCGGACACCACCTCGGCGGAGCCGTCGGTCACGCAGATCCCGGAGCCGCCGGAGGTGCGCAGGCGCAGCCCCTGGAAGGTACCGGTCCCCTTCTCGGCCAGCTCGACCGCGTTCGCCCGGTCGGTGGTGATCTCACTGTCCCGCAGGGCGACCTTGGCACCTCCCGCCACCCGCAGTCCGACGCCGGCGCCCTCGGCCACCGTCAGCCGCTCCAGTTCGGCGGTGGAGCCCTCCGCGACGACCACCGCGGCCTGGGCCGCCTCGCGTACGGACAGCAGGCTCAGGTCGGCCGTGCTGCCGCCGTCCACGGCGACGCCCACCGACGCCTGCGTGATCTCGCAGTTCTCCAGCCGGGGCCGCGACTTCCCGGTGATCCGGACCGCGGTGCGGCCGGGGGCGACGACATGGCACTCCTTGAGCAGCGGACTCGAACCGCCGGCGATGTGTACCGACTCCGCACCCGCCCCGGAGAACCGGCATCCGGCGAGGGTGATCCGGCCCTTGCCGGTGAGGTACGCGTCCACGCTCACGCTGTCCGTCACGGTGAGGCCCGAGACCTCGGCCGCACCGTTCTGCTCGACGACCAGCGCCGGCTTGCCGCTCTCGGTGACCGTCGTGTCCTTGATCTGCGCGCGCCCGTGTCCGTTGACGCAGATCCCGTTGCCCGCGGCCCGGTCGACGACGCTCTCCCGGACCGTCAGCCGCCCGCTCTCGGCAACCACGATGGACGACGAGCGGGTCTCCTTCACGACGGTCCGCTCGACGGTGTTGCCACCGGCCGAGGTCACCACGATCCCGGCGCCCTGTGCCTCGTCGATCCGGCAGTCCCGTGCCACCAGTGTTCCCTGGTGCCACGCCAGGATCGCCGTCCAGCCGGCGCCGGTGATCCGGCAGGTGTCGAGTGCGGCCTCGCCGCGCCGGATCTCGACGGCGGCCGTGTCGTCGTCCCCACCGGACATCGTCAGTCCGGAGAGGTGCACGGCCTCGGCGTCGATGACGACGGCGCTTCCCGAGCCCACCCGGATGAGCACCTCGCCCGCGCCGCTCTCCGCGGCGATGGTCACCATGCGGGTGATGACCAGCGCTTCCTCGTACGTCCCTGCGGCCACGGTGATCAGCGCGCCGTCGGAGGCGGCCCGCAGTGCCTCGCCGATGGACTGGTAGGCGCCGGGTCGGTCCCGGGAGACCAGCAGGACCTGCCTCGTCATGGCGTCGTTCCCTTCCTCGGTGGTGCGGTGTCGCTGCCGCGCCGTGTGGCACTTCGGTCGGTGAGGATCAGCCCCGGTGGATGGCGCAGCGCGCCGACGGCGGTCGCCGGGAGCCGTACGGCGGGTTTGCTGTCCAGCCACTCGGTGGCGGCCTGCTCCAGCCGGGTGAGGGCGATGTCGTCCAGCGGGAGGCGCCGGAGGTCGACGTCCCCCTCCGGGCCGATCTCCGGCCCCGTCAGCTCCCGCAGCAGCAGCACGCGCCGTTCCCCGTCGCGCACCCCGAGCACCTTGAAACTGGTGCCGGGCAGGTAGCAGACCCGGTCGGGGGCGGTCGGGTCGAGCAGCGCGGTACGGCGCGCGGTCATCGACCAGATCATGACGTCGACGTCGCCGGGCAGGTCCGCATGCGCGGTGGTCAGCGCGGAGCAGAACGCCCACTCGGTGACGACCCGGCGCTTGCCGTACCACTGCCACTCCGCCTCGCTCAGGGTGGTGCGCAGCATCGTGGCACCGCGGTAGGAGGGCAGTCGGCGCAGCCCTGACGCCACGCAGCGAGCCAGCGGCACATGAGGGCCGACGGCCGCGCTGCGCACGGCGCCGTCGATCCGCTCGGTTCCGCCGGACAGGTACAGCCGGACCGCGACCAGGTCGGTGACCACGTCGTCGGCCGACTGCCGGGATCCGCCCCGCAGGCCGGGCGACTCGGACAGCACCCGCGCCACGTGGTTCGCGGCGGCGTCGTACTGCTGCTGGAAGGTCCGCCGCAACCAGGCGCGCTCCTGCTCGATTCCACGCTCCGGGAGGGCCGCGCAGGCTTCGGCGGTCGGCACGGGCTGCACGCGGACCGCGGACCGCTCGGCCTTGGGCGGCGCGGCCGGCGTGGCAGCCGGCGCGGGTGCGGGCCTCCCCGAAGGGCTGGGCTCAGGAGCAGCCGTCGCAGGAGGTACGGGGGATGACGCCGGTGCCGGTGACGCAGGGGGTGGCGGCGAGGTCCGCGGCGCCCGGTGGGTCGCGGGCTCGGGGTCCACGGTGGCGGGAGCGTCGACCCCGTCGGACGGAACCTCGGCTCCACCGGTGGACGCAGGATCGGCCGGACCGCCGGAAGGGCCCTCGGCCGAGTCGGCAGGCGCGGGGCCGGACGGCGGGGCGGACTCCAGGCGGAGGGTCCGCGGGCGGATGGGCGCCGGTGGGGGCGGCGGCGCCTGCGCGGTTCGTGTGTCCTGCGTCGCCGGACCGGTGAGCGGGGGCCCAGCCGCGCCGGGCGCCGGCTCCGCCCCTACGACGTCAGGGATCGGAGCCGGCGCCTCCTCGGGGACAGCCCCGGGCCCGTCCGTCGCGTGTTCCGGTACGGAGCCGACATCGGGGGCAGGCAGCACACCGCCGCCTCCGGGAACTCCACCGCCGGCTCCGGGCCCCCCACTCGCAGGTCCGGTCAGGCCTCGCGCAGGATCAGACGCTCCCTGCGCCGGATCAGCCCCACCAGCCGCACTCGCCTCACCAGAGCCGGCTCCACCAGCCGCACTCCCCCGCGCCGATGCCGCCGTTCCACCCGCAGCCCCCGAGGACGAGCCGAGCCCCCCGGGGCCCGCAGGCACCTCGGCCCCCGCGAACCCGCCGGAGCCCGCAGAACCCGGTTCCGCAGCCACCGGCACCGGCCCCGCGCCTGGCACCCCGCCCACGCTCCACGGCGCTCCCGCACCCCACCCCGCGATGGAGCCCCCGCCGGAGTCCGTCTCGGGGATGTGCTTCGGGGCAGGCAGCACCCGGCAGCGCTCGCCGAGCACCGGATCGAGCCCTCGCCGTACCTCTTCGGCCAGCGCCCGCATCCGCTCCGCCGACTCGCGGGTGCCCGCGTCGAAGTGGATGACCATGCGGGCCGGGTCGGCGGGTACGCGGTACACCGCCGGGGCGTCGGCCGTCGCTGTCGGTGGACGCAGCCACAGACCGCTCTGGGTCACCTCCAGCACGGCGTCGGGCGTGTACCGGTAGACGCCCGGGGAGACCTCCGGCAGTCCGTCCACCGGCGAACGGCGGCCACGCAGCTCGGGCGGCAGCGCGACGCCACCGGTCGCACCCGCGGGACGGTAGACCAGCTCGCGCACGAGGGCGGGCGGGCCGGGCGTGCCGTCGGCGAGCGGAACGCGCGGTCGGAGCCCGTCCGTACCCGGCTCGGGGGGCGTCGGCAGTCCGGCGTAGACGGTGATCTCATGGCCGAACCGGTCGGCCAGCACCTGACCGAGTGCGCTGCCCTCCGGCACGGCGACCGGCCCGTAGGGCGCGAAGCGCACCAGCGGCCGGGCGTCCGGCGCGACGCACCCCCAGAATCGTTCGATGTCCTTCAGCGACAGGTCCGGGCCGCCCGGGCAGCCCAGTACCACGGTGAGCCGGTCGGACTGGCTGAGCAGGCAGACCGCCAGCCGCCTGCGGTGGACGTCCTGATGGCCCTCCCGCTGGTCCGATCGCCTGATCCAGATGCCGGCGGGCAGGGGTTCGGCCGTCGCGTCCGCGCCGGTCGCGAAGGAGCGCTGCGGTACGGCCTCGTCCCAGTCCGGCACGGGAAAGCGGCGCGAGACCCGCGCGACGCGCTTGTGCGACACGAGCCGTGACCAGGCGGAGGGGTGGCTCGGGTGGAAGCCCAGCCAGCCCGAACCGGAATCCTCCGGGACGAAGAGCACGCCCCCGGGGGCGGGAAGCATCCAGCCGTCCGGAGCGAGCACGGTCCGCTCGAGCCGGTCGGCCAGGAGTTGCCCGACCTTCTGCGCGCTCGCGCGACACGGCCGTCCCGTGATCAGCCGGAAGGACCGCCCTCGGCGTCTGAGCAGTCGGGCGACCGACTCCCAGTCCTCGGCCGGCGGGTCCTCCGGGAGGTCGACGACGACCAGGGTGTGCTCGGGGTCCTGGGCCAGTCCGCCGACGAAGGCACGCACCTGTGGGTTGAGCTTCCCCTCGGGATGGACCAGCAGCGCGTCGCCGATGCTGCGGCACTCCAGAGGCGTACGGTTCACGTCGCTCGGCCCTCGCTCCAGTTGCACCATGTCGCGCCCCCTAACCGGCACGGGCCGTGACGGCGGCCCTGGCCCTGTTGGTGTCCAGCGTCGGGCCGGTGGGCGCCAGGTCGAGCAGTGGCCCGGGCAGGGTCCGCACCTTGGCCTGGCCGTATCCGAGCGCCGTGAGCGCGTTGCTGTCGGCGAGCGGGTACTTCTCGCCGGTGTCGGTGATCAGGAAGATCCGCGAGGCCGAGTCGGTCGTCTTCCGCGCCGTCCCTGCCGTGACGAGCAGGCCCTTGGCCGGGGGCACGTACAGACCGGAGGGCCGTGGACCGGCGACCGGCTCGGTCACGACCGAGCCGCCGCTGGAGCTGTCGGCCTGCTGCAGCACGCACAGGGCCGAGTCGCCGGGATCGAAAGCCGGCCTCGACAGGAGGTCGGGCACGGCGGTCAGCAGGGAGCGATCCCGCGAGAGCGGGGCCGCCGCGATGTCGGCCGCGCTCACCTGCCGCGGCGCGCTCATGCCGGGTACGGCGCTGAGCAGGGCGAACTCGGTGCGGTTGACCGGGGCGAGACCGTCGGAGCGCAGGACGTACATCTCCTGCGCGCCGGCGGCCGTGGTCTGGAACAGCTGTCCCACCTTCGCGGAACGGCCCGCGACCGACCGGCCCGGGGAGCCCGCCGCGGGGATGTGCGGGGCGCTCAGCGTCCCGCCGGACGGCACCTGGGCCAGCCACGCCGCGGAGACCGGGACCGTCGGCTGCGCCATCAGGCCGAGCGCGACCAGTTCGCCACGGGAGCGCAGCGTGAGCGTCCGGCCGTTCCACAGGATGTACGTGGTGTGATCCGGTCCCGAGAGCAGGATCCGCCGGTTGCCCGGGACAGGAGTGGCGCGGCCGGCGGGGGCGAGGTCCACCAGCGTGTGTGCGCTGCCGGGCGGCAGGCACACCGCGCGGTCTCCGGAGAGCAGGTCGGCGGCGCCCGGCACGTCGTCGGGTGCGCCGAGGATGCCGAGCTGCGGGCCGCGCCGGACATCCGCCAGGGACTCCCGTGCGACGGAGACGGTCTTGCCGCCGTTCCCGGCGGCCAGCAACGCCGAGGCGTAGTTGGCCATGGGGTAGAGCTGCTGGTCGATGTAGAGGTACCGGTTGCCGGTCTCCTGCTCGATGACGATCGCCCCGGGACTGCGCCAGGCCGTGCTCTGCTTCGGGCTGATCAGGCCGTAGACGGCGAAGCCCGCGGCGAGCAGGGCCGCGACCAGCGCGCCGAACTGCACACCGAGGCTGCCGCGCCGCATGGGGACCTCGACCGGGCCGGGGTCACCGGCCACCAGTGCCGACACGAGCCGGCCGACGGCGAACCGGTGTGCCTGGACGTGATCGCGTCGATTCTGCACCGCAGCCTCCTCAGCCGGCCAGCGAGCGGAAGTACGCGTACGCGTTCAGGACCTGCAGCAGCAGCGGTATGAGGGCGAGCGCTGTCAGGCCCTCGAGGATCTCGCCGAGGCGCCCCCAGATGGGCCGCAGCCTCGCTCCGGGCAGTCGCCGGGCACCCGTCAGCAGCAGCGCGGCGGCGGCGCACAGCCCGAGCATGGCGGCGGCTCGTGCCACGGGGGAGGCATGGAGCGCGAAGGACAGCACGACCAGGATCGCCCCCAGCGC
This sequence comes from Streptomyces sp. NPDC001351, assembly GCF_042896045.1. Classification (NCBI taxonomy): domain Bacteria; kingdom Bacillati; phylum Actinomycetota; class Actinomycetes; order Kitasatosporales; family Streptomycetaceae; genus Streptomyces; species Streptomyces sp. NPDC001351. Next base: position 572,640 of record NZ_JBIAWS010000003.1, read on the forward strand.
GCCGGCGACCACCAGTGCGATGCGCTGCACGGCATTGCCCACGCCGCGTGCGCGCAGCAGCAGCGCCGCGCTGAACACGCCGGCGAACAGCGGGCCCGGCCAGTGCGGGACCTGCACCAGCAGGACGAAGGCCACCGTGAAGACACCGGCCGCGGAGAGGGAGTAGACACCGAGGTAGCCCTCCGCGACCGCGACCCGGCGGGTGACCAGGGCCTCCGGCAGCGGGTCGATGCCCTGCTGGAGCTCCTCGGAGTTGTGCGGGAGTTCCACCACGCGCAGTCCGGCCGCGAACAGCGCAAGGCGCGGCAGGACCGGGGACACGGCGAACATCGCCGCCGCGAGAACCGCGGTGACCCGCGTGGCGTCCCAGGCGAGGACGATCGACAGGAACGACCCGATCTCGATCGTGCCGGCCAGCATGAGCAGGGTGCCGAACACCGCGATCGGCACCCTGCCGGTGGCCAGGACCGCGGCGGCCGCCACTCCGGTGAGCGCGGCGGTGACCAGCCCGTCGAGTCGTCCCGGCACCAGGAGCCCGGCCGGGTCGGCCGCCACGGACAGTCCGGCCAGTGCGGCGAACAGACATGCACCCAGACCGGTGATGGTCCCTGTGGCCCTGTCCTGGAACGTCTTGGTGACCACGGCACAGCCGACGACCAGTCCCAGGGCGAGCACACCGCAGGTGAGCCCGGTCAGCAGGTGCGGGCGGGCGGCGACGACCAGGGCGGCGAGGGACGCCAGTGTCAGACAGGCAAGGAGGAGGCAGAGCAGCCGGGTCAGCTCCGGTCGCCATCGGTCGCCTCGGGCGTTGATCGTGGTGGCGACCCCGTCGGCCACGTCGTCGAACTGCAGCTCCGACAGCAGGTCGTCCTTCGGCCGCAGGTACAGGACGTCACCGTCGCGCAGGCCGAGGGACTCCGGGGTGCCGTCCAGGTCGAGCGGGGCCTCACCGAGCCGCTGGAGCGCCCACCGGTCGCCGCGGTCCTCCTCGCTCACGGCCCGCTGCAGCACCACGGGCAGGATGCTGCCCACCGTGGCGGAGACGGGGACCGCGAGGTCGGTACGGCCCTTGGCCGCGCTGATGGTCAGCCGGCAGACGTCTGCTGTCCCCCAGGGCCCGGTGCGGGTGGGGGACGACGCGGCGGTGCTCATGATTCTCCTGCGGTGCACGGACGGGGAAACAGCGGGGCGGGACGCGAGGCGGAAGCGGTGCGCAGGGCCGATGCGGTGCGCGGGTGCCTCAGGGTTGATGCGGTGCGCGGGCGCCGCGAACGAGGTACGGGGCATGCGGAGGGCCGGTTCATGACGGTGCCGCCAGTCCGGTCTGGAGCAGCCCGACCCCGCGCCGGGTGACGAGCTGGGCGCGGCCGGGGGGCAGTGTGCGCGGCTTGGCCTCGCCGATGAACTTGCCCTCCTCCTTGGGATAGGAGAAGAGCAGCGCCGGGGTTCCCAGTTCCCACATCCGGCGCATCAGCGGGTCCATCATGGCGCGCATCGCTCCGGAGGTGCTGCGCGCGACCACGATGTGCAGTCCGATGTTGGCCGCCTGGGACAGCAGCGGCACCATGGACGACATCGGGTTGTCCATGGCACCGCCGGTGGCGAACAGGTCGTAGTCGTCGATGAGCATGAACAGCCGTGGCCCCTGCCACCAGTCGCGCTGCGCGAGCCGCTCGGGGGCGATGTCGGGGCCGGGCACCCGGCCGCTCACCGACACCGCTGCGCTGCCCGCCAGTTCCGCCAGGGCCTCGGTGCCCACGGCGTAGCCGACGCGGTACTCCTCGGGGACGTCCCGCAGGAGCTGCCGGCCGGGGTCGGCCAGCAGGATGCGTGCCTCGGCGGGGGTGTAGCGGGCGGTGATCGCCTTGGCGGCCAGGCGCAGCGCGTTGGTCTTGCCGGTGGCGTCGTCGCCGAAGAGCATCAGGTGCGGCACCTTCTCGAAGTCGTGCCAGACGGGCTGCAGGCGCTTCTCGTCCCAGCCCAGGCAGATGCGCAGGTCTCCGTCCGGGGGCGGCAGCTGGTCGACCGGAAGGCTGGTGGGCAGCAGCCGGACGCCTGGTGCCGAGCGACCGGTCCAGAACGTCTCGATCTCCGCAGCGGCGGCCTTGGTCGCGGTGGTGAGGTCCTCGATGGCCGACGAGCCGTCGAGGCGGGGCAGCGCCGACAGGAAGTGGTGGCCCGAGCTGGTGAGGCCGCGCCCGGGGCGGGAGGGCACTCCGGCGGCCTGACGTGTGCCGACCTCGGACTCCATGCTGTCGCCGAGGCGGAGTTCCAGCTTGGTGCCCATCAGGTCGCGTTGTTTGGGACGGATCTCCGACCAGCGGACCGCCGAGGCGACCACGTGCACGCCGAAGGAGAGCCCGCGGGCGGCCAGGTCGGCGACGCGGTCCTCCAGCTCGTCGAAGTCCTGCCGGAGGGTGGCCCACCCGTCGACCACGAAGAAGACGTCGCCGTACGGGTCGTCGATCTGTCCGCTCCTGCGCAGCGCGCGGTATGCGGACATCGACTCCAGGCCCATGCTGGTGAAGAGCTCCTCGCGCATCTCCAGCACCTGGGTGATCTCCTCGACGGTGCGCAGCACCCGGTCGCGTTCGAGGCGGGTGGCCACCGAGCCGACGTGCGGCAGGCCCGCGATGGAGACGAGGCCGCCGCCGCCGAAGTCCAGGCAGTAGAACTGGATCTCTTCCGGGGTGTGCGTCAGGGCGAGGGAGAGGATCAGGCCGCGCAGCAAGGTGGACTTGCCGGTCTGCGGGGCACCCGCGATGCCGACGTGCCCGTCGGCTCCGGAGAGGTCGGCGACGAGCAGTTCGCGTGCCTGCTCGTAGGGCCGGTCCACCAGGCCGAGGGGTACTTTCAGGGCACCGAGCGCCGGGTGGTCGCCGGCGCTCATCCCGCGCACCGGGTCGGGCACGATGCCCGGCAGCAGCTGGTCCAGGCTCGGCGACTCGTCCAGCGGCGGCAGCCACACCTGGCGGGCGGGCGGGCCTGCGTCGGTGAGCCGGTCGATCATGATGTCGAGCAGGCTCTCGGAGTTCTCGGACTGCTCCTCGTCGTGGTCCGCTCCGTCCGGTTCCGGTACGCCGGACGCCGGGCCGGCGGCGTCCGGACCGGCCGGCAGCGGCGGCCGCTGCTCCAGCCCGAACGGGACGATCTCGGCGGCCGGTCCGCCGGGACCGGCGCCCGTGGAGGTGTGGGTCAGCGCCTGCGGACAGGGCCCGGAGACGTAGGCGGCCTTGAACCGCACCAGGTTGGTGGTGTCGATCTTGAGATAGCCGTGGCCGGGCGCCGAGGGCAGCTCGTAGGCTCCCGTGATGCCGATCACGCTGCGCGACTCCATGGAGGAGAAGGTGCGCAGGGCGATCCGGTAGGAGAGATGGCCCGCGACCTTGTGGATGCTGCCTTCGTCGAGGCGCTGCGAGGCGAGCAGCAGGTGCACGCCGAGGCTTCGCCCGACGCGTCCGATCATCACGAACAGCTCGATGAACTCCGGCTTGCTGGAGAGCAGTTCGGAGAACTCGTCGACGATGAGGAGCAGCGAGGGCATCGGGGCGAGCCGGGCGCCGCCGAGCCGGGCCTTCTCGTAGTCGAAGAGGTTGGCGTAGCCGGCCTCGCGGAGCAGTTCCTGGCGGCGGATCACCTCGCCCTGGAGCGAGTCGCGCATCCGGTCGACCAGCGGCAGTTCGTCGGCCAGGTTGGTGATGACCGCGGAGGTGTGCGGCAGCTTCTCCATGTTGAGGAAGGTGGCGCCGCCCTTGAAGTCGACCAGGACGAGATTGAGGATCTCGGAGGAGTGGGTCGCGCACAGGCCGAGGACCAGGGTGCGCAGGAGTTCGCTCTTGCCGGACCCGGTGGCGCCGATCAGCAGGCCGTGCGGCCCCATGCCGTTCTGGGCGGACTCCTTGAAGTCGAGCTCGACGACCTCGCCGTCCTCGGTCACCCCGAGGGGCACCCGCAGCCGGGCGTGCTGCGGGGTGCGCGGCCGCCACTGACCGGTGACGTCGAACGCCCGCGGGTCGCGGATGCCGAGCAGGGCGGTGAGGTCGAAGTCGTTCTCGAAGGGTTCGTCGACGAGGTCCACGATCCCGCTGGTGCGCATCGGGGCCAGGTATCTGGCCAGGCGCTCGGCCGCGGCCGGGCTCAGCTCGTCGGCCCGCGCGGACGCGGTCGAGTCACCGGAGGGGAACGTCACCCGTCCCTTCTCGGTCGTCAGCCGCAGCACCTTGGGGCCACCGGTCATGGCGCCGGTCAGGTCGAGCAGGACGACGCCCCGCAGCCCGGCGCCGAGCAGCCGGGAGCCGGGCGGGATGCGCTCCCCCGCGGCGACGATCACCACGAACGGCTCGGACGCGCTGGGTGCCTCCGACTTGTCGTGGTCGGGGCGGTCGCTGACGTCCTGGCCGAGCAGCTCCATGAGGGCGTCGTGGTCGGTGGCGACGAGCCGCAGCGCACCGGCCGCGTCACCCTCGCGCGGGTGGGCGTTGTGCGGCAGCCACTTCACCCAGTCCCAGTCCGCGCGCCTGTGTTCGTCGGTGAGTACGGCTATCCGCAGTTCGTCCGGCGAGTGGAAGACGGCCAACTGGCAGAGGATCGCCCGGACCGTGCCGTAAGCGGCGGTGCCGTCCCCCGCGAACTCGACGCTGCTGAAACTGCGCAGCGAGAGGGGGACGGCCATGCCCTCGACCGTCTGGTGGGCCTTGATGAACCTGCGCAGCGAGATCGCCGTGAGGGGTTCGAGGTCCTCGACGGGCTTGGTCTCGGGGGGCACGAAGCGCAGCGCGGCGCGCCGTGAGCCGACCCCGACCCGGACCCGGGCGAAGTCGTCGTGGCTGGCGCGGCGCTCCCACAGCCGGGGGCCCATGGCCAGGGACCGCAGGTCCTCGGGTTCCGGGTGGTCCCAGCAGACCGCGGCCCGCTGCTCGGCCGCCGCGTCCCTGGCCTGCTTGCGCAGTTGGGCGAGGTAGCGAAGGTAGTCCCGACGCTCGGCCCGCATCCGGCGTTTGCGTTCCTTGCCGGACTGCCCGAGCTGGGTCAGGCTCATGGCGATCATGGAGATGCCCATCATCCCGGACATCATGTACGTGGTGGGTGAACCGTGGCCCATGGAGAGCCCCACGGCCATGACCGCCGAGCCCAGCCCCATGGGCAGGAAGGCCAGGGCGGACCCGAAGTCGGCACTCGCCGGCTCGCCGAGCACAGGCGGCTCGGCGAGCTCGATCTCGTCCTCGGGCATCTCGGGCCCGGTCGCGCGCGATCCGCGCTTGACCGCCACCGTGTTCGTCATCGTCGTCCTCCACCGGCCGGCCCGCGGGAGCGCTCCCAACAGCTCACAGCGCCCCGCAGCGCATCGCATAGGCGACCGCGTGCGAGCGGTTGCGCAGGTTCAGCCGCGTCAGCATGCCGCTGACGATGTTCTTGATGGTCCGCTCGGAGTAGTTGAGCTGCTGCGCGATCTCCACGGTGTCCAGGCCGTCGGCGAGCAGCTTCAGGACCTCGACCTCCCGCTCCTGGAGACCGCCGGCGGTCAGGCCCTGCGGCGCCAGCACGGTGCGCTGGATCGTCCGGACCTGCTCGAGCAGCCATCCGAGCATCTTCTCGGGGACGACGGCCCGGTCCCTGCTGCTGTCCCGGATGGCCTTGACCACACGGTCCCGGTTGGCCTCCTCGCGCGGCACGAAGCTCACCATGCCGCTGGTGACGGCCCGCATCAGATGGTGCTCGCTGATGGTCTCGGCGACGAGCACGATGCGCATCTCGGAGTTGGTCGATTCCGAGGCGGAACGTTCCATCCAGCAGACGACCTCCTCAGTGGCCTCGTGGACCGTCACCAACAGGACGTCGGCCTCGCATCTTCGCTCGGGTGGGAGCAAGGTGATCCCGGGCATGGCGCGCAGACAGGCGACGGCGCCCTCGCCGGTGACCGGGTCGCCGGCGTGCACGGCCACGGTGATCACCTCGCGCCGCTCCCTCACCGGGTTCGCCTCTGCCGTGCGGGCGGTCATATCGACCAGCTCGCGTCGGCCGGGTGATGACCGTCAGCCACGGTGGGCATCGCGGGGGAACAGACATTGCACATGGACGCTCCAAACTCTGGTGGTGCAGCCCCACAAACCTCGCCGCGCACCCAGATGTCGACCTGTACCTCACCATGCCGAACGAAGCGGAACGACCGGCGAGGGTAAGCGGTTAACTCTTAAGCCCTTTCACGCAGGACGGTCAAGCAAAGGTTGGGCAATTCGGGGCCTGCCGGAGACACCCCTGAATTCCCGGCCGACCGACGGCCCGGCGGTACGGTGCACAAGAGGCGCCCACCGCCGTATTGGCACCGCGAGCAAACACGCGGCACTTCATGGAATGTTCACTATTAGGTCACCAAAAATTGGTGAACATTGACGGAAATGTCGGATTTGGCGTCCCCTTTCGCAGCCCCTCACGGCGTGCGAAGTGCCCAATTCATCCCCTCCCGGCGGGAACTCCTTGACCGTCACCTCTCGGGCAGCAGAAGGATGTGAGGTCCGTCACCCGAGATCGCGCCCGGCCACGGAATGCTAACGATCCCCAGACCTGGAACCGGTATAGGCCGCGGGTGCGTCCAGGCCTGGAGAAAAGGTAAGCGGAATCATCGCGACGAGTAATTCCATGCCTTTCCATCTGCGCGCCCATCGCAAACTAATTGGTATGTGATCTCTAAACTATCGATCCGGCGGACGACCCTCAGGCCCCGACCAGCCGACGGCCTGCCTCCCCGTCCGGCGCGCCGACACGGCATGATCAATGGATGGAAGCCGTGGAAGACCCGACAGGCGGTGGCGACGTGGGCGAGCAGGCGGACATCTCGTCGGCGAAAGACGCGGCGAACGACCCGCTGGTGCTGGCGTTCGGAAGGCTGCAGGGTGCGGCGAACCGGCTGGAGTACATCCTGGGACGCGCTCTTGAGGAGGAGTGCGGTATCAGCCACCTCATGTTCGAGGTACTGCTGATCCTGGGGCGGGCGGGCGAGCCGGGCCTGTCGATGCGGGCCATCGCCCAGGAGCAGGTGCTGACCACGGGCGGCGCCACCCGCCTGGTGGACCGGATGGAGGCGGCCGGGCTCGTGGAGCGCGCCGAGGATCCCGGCGACCGGCGCGGCCGACTGGTGCGCCTCACGGAATCGGGCGAGCAGACCGCGGTGCGGGCCTCCCGGCTGCACGTGGAGAACATCCGCCGCTATTTCCTGGCCCCCCTGCCGGCCGAGGACCACGAACGGTTCGCCGAGGACCTGCGCATCCTCAGCCACTCGGCCCGGGACGTACTGCCACGCCTGCCCTGAGGGATGCCTGAGCCCGCCCCGGCGGCCATGTGGTCGGCGTCACACACATAGGGAAATATCTGACGAGTCAGTTACTGTTTCCTCAGGCGAGACGCTCGCAGTCGGCGGGCGCACCCTCTCCTTGCCGAGGTCTTCGATGAAGCTGGTCTACGTCTTCGACGCCTATTGCGGTTGGTCGCACGGGTTCTCCGAAACACTGCTCGAGGTCGTCTCCCGTCACCCCGGCCTCCCGGTCGAGGTGGTCTCCGGTGGCCTGTTCACCGGGGCGCGCCGGGTGCCGATCCGGGAGTTCGGCTACGTCCAGGGCGCGAACGCCAAGATCGCCGAGGTGACCGGCGCCGAGTTCGGCACGGCTTACGAGCGGCTGATCGCGGACGGTTCCTTCGTGATGGACTCGGAGGCCGCCGCGCGTGGTGTCGCCGCCCTGCGCCAGGCAGCTCCCACCCGCGCGGCGGAACTGGCCGCCGCCCTCCAGGATGTCTTCTACGTCGACGGCCTGAGCCTCTCCGACCCGGCCACCTACCGGAAGGTCGCCGAGAAGGCCGGGCTGGACGCCGAAGCCGTCGTCGCCGCCTTCGAGGGCGCCGAGACACAGCAGGCCGCGGAGGCCGACTTCCGTCGGGCCGCCGAACTCGGCGTCACCGGCTTCCCCACCCTCCTCGCCGTCGACGACGACCACGTCACCCCCGTGGCCTACGGCCGCGCCGACGCCGACGAGATCGACCGGCAGCTCATCGCCCTGCACGCCTCCTGATCGCCCCCGTCCCCGCCCCGCCCACTCCTCTCCAGGAGCCATCCATGAGCACCCTGTCCTTCAAGGTCCTCGACCTGGACTTCCCCGCCGGCAGCAAGAACAAGACCGCCACGCTCGTCACCGGCGAGAACGAGGCGCTGCTGGTGGACGCCGGTTTCACCCGGGCCGACGGCCACCGCCTGGTCGCCGAGATCCTCGACTCCGGCAAGACCCTCACCACGGTCTTCATCTCCCACGGCGACCCGGACTTCTACTTCGGCGCCGAGGCCGTCGCCGACGCCTTCCCCGAGGCGGAGTTCGTCGCCACCCCGATCGTCATCGAGCACATCCGGCACTCCTACGAGGGCAAGCTCAAGGCCTGGGCCGCGCTCGGCCCGAACCTGCCCACCCGCCTGGTCGACATCGAGCCGCTGACCGGGGACCTCACCCTGGAGGGCCACCGCTTCGAGCTCAAGGGCGGCCCGGCCGGACTGCCCGACCGCCACTACCTGTGGCAGGCCGAGCACCGCGCCCTGCTCGGCGGCGTCCTGCTCTTCCAGCAGGAGCACGTCTGGGTCGCCGACACCCCCACCCCCGGCGACCGCGCCGCCTGGATCGACCTGCTCGACGAAATGGCCGCCCTCGACCCGCAGTCGGTCGTCCCCGGCCACCGCCTGCCGGACGCGCCCGCCGACGCCTCCGCCATCGCCGCCACCCGCGCCTACCTGCTCGCCTTCGAGGAGGAGCTCGACACGGCGGCCGACGGCGCCGCCCTGACCGAGGCCCTTATCAAGCGCTACCCGGACATCGGCATGCAGATCGCCGCCCAGATCGGTGCGAAGGTCGCCAAGGGCGAGATGAAGTGGGGCTGACCATGGCCGAGTTCGCCACCTCCACCGCCCCGGCCGACGTCGTACGCCGCCAGTACCTGGCCTCCGCGGCCGGCGACCTGGCCGCCCTGCGCGCCACCCTCGCCCCCGACGTGGAGTGGACGGAGATGGCCGGCTTCCCACTGGCCGGCACCTACCGCACCCCCGACGGCGTCACCTCGAACGTGATGGAGAAGCTCGGCCAGGACTGGGAGGGCTGGACCGCCCACGACGACACCTACGTCGTCGACGGCGAGAACGTGGTCGTCCTCGCCCGCTACACGGCCGTCAACAAGGCCACCGGCAAGCCGATCGACGTCCGTGTGGCGCACCACTTCGTCGTACGCGGCGGCCTGATCGTCCGCTTCGAACAGTTCGTGGACACGGCGCTCGTCCGCGAGGCCATGGCTCCCTGAGGCAGCGCGAGGCGGCCGCGGCCGTGGTTCAGGCCGTGGCCGCCTCGTACTGCGGGCGGCCGGTGGTGCGGCAGGTCCGGATGGTCTCTCGCCCGGGCGACGGTCAACTCCTCCAGGCGGTCAGGCCGTTCGCCCCGCCGGGCGCCGGTCGGGGACCCGAACCACCCCGCCAGGCAGCCGCTTCGCAAGCCCCTGTCCCAGGCATGGTTCGGCCACAAAGGGGAAAATGCTATTCGATTAGTCGCATTTACGGCACTTCGGAGCGGCGCGCCGCGTCCGGTTCGCGCCCCGAGGCGCACCCCCCGACCCTGCCGGCCTGAAGAACGGCGCGGGTATGAACAAGGGGGACAGCGAGTCCGCAGGCAGACCGGTCGCCGCCTGGCGCAGGCAACTGCGCAGTGCGCGGCAGACGCGTCGGCGCGCCCGGCTGCTGCGCAGGGCGGCACGCGAGGCGATGCCCTGGTGGCGCAGGATGTTTCCCACCTGGCGCATGGTGGTCAGCAGCCTGCTCACCGTGCTGCTGCTCGCGGTCGCCGGCTTCTTCGTGCTGTACGTGATCGTCCAGGTCCCCGATCCCAACGCGGCGGCGCTGAGCGAGAGCAACGTCTACTACTACGCCGACGGCACGGAGATCGGCCGCACCGGCGCGGTCAACCGCGAATCGCTGCCGCTGTCGGAGATCTCCGTCAGCATGCAGCACGCCGTGGTCGCCGCGGAGGACCGTACGTTCTACTCCAACCAGGGCGTGGACCCCCGTGGCATCCTGCGCGCGGCCTGGAGCACCGTCACCGGCAGAGGGCTGCAGGGCGGTTCCACCATCACCCAGCAGTACGTGCGGAACTACTACCTCACCCGCGAGCAGACCCTCGACCGCAAGGTCAGGGAGGCCATCATCGCGATCAAGGTCAACGAGACGCAGAGCAAGGACTCCGTCATGGCCGGGTACCTGAACACCAGTTACTTCGGCCGCGACGCCTACGGCATCCGCGCCGCCGCCCAGGCCTACTACGGCATCCGCGCCTCACGGCTGAGCGTTCCTCAGAGCGCCTACCTGGCCGCGCTGCTCAAGGCACCGAGCAGTTACGACGTCTCCACGGCGACCCCGGCCCTCAGGGCCGCGGCCGTCGCCCGCTGGAACTACGTACTGGACGGCATGGTCGACCTCGGCTACCTGGACAAGGACCGGCGCTCCGCAATGACCTTCCCGGCCCCGAGGCCGCCCCGGCCCACCCCCGGAGTCGGCGGCCAGGCCGGGTACCTCATCGACATCGCCCGCACGTACCTGATCGACAACGACATCGTCGACGAGGCCACGCTCGGCTCGGGCGGCTGGCAGATCACCACCACCTTCGTGAAGAAGGACCAGCAGGCGCTGGTCGCCGCCGTGAAGACGGGCCTGCGGGAGCTGCCGGGCACCCGTAAGGCCAGGTCCATCCGGGTCGGCGCGGCGTCCGTGGACCCGTCGACGGGACGGATCGTCGCCGCCTACGGCGGACCCGACTACGCCGTCCGGCCCTACAACGACGCCGTCCGGCACGACCTCCAGGTCGGCTCCACCTTCAAGCCGTTCGACCTCGCGGCCGCACTGCAAAACCACGCCACCACCCAGGACGGCCGTGCCATCACTCCCGGAACCCGCTACGACGGCACCAGCCGCCACTGCGTGCAGGGCCTGCCCCGCGGATTCCACTACTGCCCGCCCAACGAGGACGACCGCGACTACGGCCGGATCAGCCTTCGTACGGCGATGATGAAGTCCGTCAACGCCGTGTACGCGCAGGAGGGCGCCGACGCCGGTCTGGCCCGTGTCCGCAGGGCCGCCGTCGCGGCCGGACTCCCCGCCGACACGCCCGACATGGGCGCCACACCCGCCCTGACCCTCGGCGTGGCCACCCCCAGTCCGCTCGACATGGCCGGGGCGTACGCGACCTTCGACCACCACGGCCGGCACATCGCGCCGTGGGCGGTGCAGCAGCTCACCCGCGACAACAAGGCGTACGACCTGCCCGCTCAGGACGCCACCCGGGCGTTCTCGCGGGCCACGGCCGACCAGGTCACCTCGGTACTGAAGGGCGTCGTCAGCCCCGAGGGCACCGGCTATCTGGCCACCGCTCTCGGCCGGCCGGCCGCCGGCAAGACGGGTACGACGGACAACAACCTCTCGGCATGGTTCGTCGGCTACACGCCCGAACTGACCACATCGGTCGCCATGTTCGCCGAGAAGCCCACGGACCACACCCGCATCTCGCTCGGTGACGCCGCCGGTATCAGCCGGGTCAACGGCGGCTCCTCCCCGACCCGGATCTGGACGGCGTACATGTCCGCCGCGCTGAGAGGCCGACCGGTGGACGACTTCCGTCTCCAACTGCCCGCGCAGGCCCACAGCCCGCAAGCCGAGGCCAGGCCGCGCCACTCGACTCCACCGAGCCACACCACGACCCCCACTCGGCCGACTCCCGCCCCTACGACGCCCACGCCGCCGCCGACCACGCCCACGCCCACGCCCACGCCCACGCCGCCGAGCACACCCCCGGCGACCACGACTCCCCCTGCGCCCACGCCGAGCGAGACCGAATCGCCGCCCACGCCCACGGACCCGTCGTCGACCCCGACAACGCCACCGAGCGGGACCGGCACCAGCCCCCCGCCCTCCTGACACCCGCAGGTCACGGCCGCTTCGGCGGCTGGATCCACCCCAGGGACCGCTCTACGGCCCGCTTCCAGCTGGCGTACTCCCCTTCGCGCCGTCCGGCGTCCATGTCCGGCAGCCACTGCGCGGCCATGTGCCAGTTGCGGCGCAGGACCTGCAGGTCCGGCCAGTAGCCGGACGCGAGCCCCGCCGCGTAGGCGGCGCCCAGCGACACCGTCTCGTGGACGAGAGGCCGTACGACGGGAACGTCGAGCACGTCGGCCAGGATCTGCATGAGCAGATGGTCGGAGGTCATGCCGCCGTCGACCTTGAGCTGCTTCAGGGCGAGCGCGGAGTCGGCGTTCATGGCGTCGACGACCTCGCGGGTCTGCCAGCCGGTGGCCTCCAGGACGGCCCGGGCCAGATGCCCCTTGGTGATGTACGAGGTGAGGCCGACGATGACGCCCCGGGCGTCGCTGCGCCAGTGGGGCGCGAACAGACCGGAGAAGGCGGGGACGATGTAGCAGCCGCCGTTGTCCTCGACGGTGCGTGCCAGCGTCTCGATCTCGGGTGCGCTGTGGATCAGGCCGAGCCGGTCGCGGAACCACTGGACGAGCGAGCCGGTGACGGCCATCGGGCCTTCCAGGGCGTAGACCGTGGGCTGGTCCGCGATCTTGTAGGCGACGGTGGTGAGCAGCCCGTGTTGGGAGCGGACGAGGTCGGTGCCGGTGTTCATCACCAGGAAGCTGCCGGTTCCGTAGGTGCACTTCGCCTCGCCGGGCGAGAAGCAGGTCTGTCCGAACAGGGCCGCCTGCTGGTCGCCGAGGGCGGCCGTGATGGGCACGCCTGGCAGGAGCGCGCGGGCCTCGCCGTAGCGTTCCGCCGAGGACCTGATCTCCGGGAGCATCGAGCGGGGTGCGCCGAAGAAGTCCATCAGGGCTTCGTCCCAGGTCAGTGTGCGGATGTCCATGAGCATCGTGCGGCTTGCGTTGGTGGCGTCGGTGATGTGCAGGCCGCCGTCCGTGCCACCGGTGAGGTTCCAGATCAGCCAGCTCTCGATCGTGCCGAAGAGCACCTCACCGTCCCTTGCGCGCTGCTCCAGCCCGTCGACGTGGTCGAACAGCCAGCGGATGCGGGGTGCGGAGAAGTAGGTCGAAGGCGGCAGGCAGCAGTGTTCGAGGAAGAACTCGTCTCCGGGCTGTTGTCGCAGCTCGTCGACGAGCGGGGCGGTGCGGGTGTCCTGCCAGACGATGGCCCTGCCCAGCGGGGTCCCGGACCGCGGATCCCACAGGACCGTCGTCTCGCGCTGGTTGGCGATCCCCATGGCCGAGATCTGTCCCGCGTCGATGCCGGCGTTCGACAGTGCCTCGGGTACGACGCGCTGGAGGTTGCGCCAGATCTCGACGGCGTCGTGCTCGACCCAGCCCGGCCGGGGGAAGTACTGCTGGTGCTCCCGCTGGGCGACCGACACCAGCCGTCCGCTGTGGTCGAACAGGATGCATCGCGTGGAAGTGGTGCCCTGGTCGATGGACATCACATACCGCTCAACCATGATCGGCCCTGCCTTCCGATGTGTCGCGGAGGTGCTGGGGACCTACCAGCGGGCCGCGCCCAGGTCTCTGGAGATCGCACGTGCCGCCTCCCGCAGCACGGTGATCAGGGCCGGCTGAGGCCGGCCTTTGGTGTCGCAGATCCGCTCGACGGCGCCGGACACCCCGATGGCGCCCACCACCAGACCGCCCTGCCCCCGGATCGGAGCGGCGACTCCGGCTTCGCCCATGCTCATTTCCTGCACCTCGGCGCCCCAGCCGAGCTCTCGTATCTCGGCCAGCGCCCGGTTGATCTCCTCCGGGCGGACCAGGGTGTGCCGGGTGTACGCCTCCGGTGCGTCCTCCAGCAGGGCGTCGACGGGCGTGGCGCCGAAGGCCAGCAGGACCTTGCCGAGCGAGGAGGCGTGCAGGGGCAGCAGAGCGCCGACGTCCAGGGTCTGGAGGGTGTCGTCAGGACGGAAGACATGGTGGATGACGAGCACCCTGCCCTCCAGGGGCGTGCCCAGGCGTACGGCCTCGCCGCTGCGGGCGGCCAGGGCGTCGGCCCAGTTGATGGAGCGCGAACGCAGTTCGTTGACGTCGAGATAGCTGGTGCCGAGGTGCAGCAGAGCCGCCCCGAGCTGGTATTTCCCGGTCGCCGGGTCCTGCTCCACGAAGTCCACATGTTGCAGGGTGCGCAGGATTCCGTGGGCGGTGCCCTTGGCCAGTCCCAGCGACGACGACACCTCGCCCAGCCCCATTCGACGGGATCCGCCGGCGAGTAGGCGCAGGATCGCCGCGGCTCGCTCTATGGACTGGACGGGGCCGGCCATGAAGCGATGGTAGTCCGAGTTTTTCCGCTTTGGGACTGTCGTTCGGTAATGCCGACCCATGTTCATTGACCGCCGGAATTTCCCTCCATAGCGTGCCATAGCCACGCCCGGTCCGCCGCCCCCAGAGCTTCCCCGAGGAGGAAACATGACAACAGCGCAGCTCGACGCCGCGCCCCACAGGGAAGCCGAACACGTCTTTCCGCTGCCGCACGCGCCAGGGGCGGTCTCAGCCGTACGTCACCGCATACGCCGGATCCTCGCCGACTGGAACCTGGCCGCGGACCTCACCGAAGACGTACTGCTGGTGGCCTCGGAGCTGCTGACCAACGCCATCGTCCACGCCCTGCCCCCGGCGACGCTGAGCCTCTCGCGGAGCGAGGTGGACAGGTGCGGAGCCGTACGCGTCGAGGTGACCGACATGGGGCCGACGACGACGGGGCTGCCCGCTTCCGCCCTCGACCCGGACGAACACGGCCGCGGCCTCGACATCGTCACCGCCCTGGCGACCCGGTGCGGCGTACATGTGCACGCGGGCGGGACGAGTCGGTGGGCGGAGCTCCAGGCCGGGCGGGACTGAGGCCGCCCTCACATCGAGGCTGTCTTCCTTGCCGCTTCATTGCAACGCAACGTTGCATTCAGAGGCAGCGTCATTGCATCAATTTACACCCGCTCACCTGCGATTATCCCTCTATTGAGATTGACGTAATCCCGAACGCAACGTAGCTTTCGGTGAACGCCAAACACGTCATATCTCGAGATGAGGCACAGCCATGAGCGAGTCCCTCCATACGGTCACGACGCTTCCGACGACGCGTCGGTCCGGCTGCCCCTTCGACCCGCCGGCCGAGTTACTCGACGCCCGTCGGCACGGACCCATCAGCCGCTTCACCCACGTCGGTGGCAGACCTGGCTGGCTGATCACCGGATACGACCTGGTCAGGTCCGTGCTGGCCGACTCGCGGTTCAGCTCGCGCAAGGAGCTTCTGAACGTGGGCGACTTCGAGGTTCCTCCGGCGCCGCCCGGCGAGTTCCTCCTCATGGACGAGCCGCAGCACGGGCGCTATCGCAAGCCGCTGGTGGGCAAGTTCACGGTACGGCGGATGCGCCTGCTCACCGAGCGCATCGAGCAGATCACCGCCGACTGCCTGGACGCCATGGAGAAGGCGGGGCCGCCGACGGACCTGGTGACCGCGTTCGCCAAGCCCATCCCCACCATCGTCATCTGCGAGCTGCTGGGGGTGCCGTACCAGGACAGGGATTCCTTCCAGGAGCAGATCGACACGTTCATGGGAGGGGAGACCAGCGACGAGGAGCTGGTGGCCGCCTACACGGCGACCCAGGAGTACCTCGCCGAACTGGTGGCCGCCAAGCGGGCGAACCCCACTGACGACGTGCTCAGCGAACTCACCGACAGCGATCTGACCGACGAGGAGCTGCGGGGGATCAGCCTCATCCTGCTGGCCGCCGGATTCGACACCACCGCGAACATGCTCTCCCTCGGCACCTTCGCGCTGCTGCAGAACCCGGCCCAACTGGCCGCGCTGCGCGCCGACCCCGCGCTCACGGACGGGGCCGTGGAGGAGCTGCTCCGCTATCTGAGCGTCGCCAAGACGTTCATGAGGACGGCCCTCGAGGATGTCGAGCTGGGGGGCCAGACCATCGAGGCGGGGACGACGGTCGTCCTGTCGTACAACACCGCCAACCGCGATCCCGAGCGTTTCGCCGACCCCCACGTGCTCGACCTGCAAAGGCAGGACGTCGGCGGGCATGTGGCCTTCAGCCACGGCATCCACCAGTGCCTGGGGCAGCAGTTGGCCCGCGTCGAGATGCGGGTCGCGTTCCGCGCGCTGATCGACCGCTTCCCCACCCTGCGCCTGGCCGTACCGGCTGAGGAAGTCGTCCTGCGCCCGGAGGCAGCGGACATCTACGGGGTGAAGAGCCTTCCGGTCACCTGGGACAAGGGGTAGCCATGACGACGACGCAGCTGCGCATCGATCGTGAGCGCTGCATCGGCGCCGGGATGTGCGCCCTCACCGCCCCCGAGGTCTTCGACCAGGACCCCGACGACGGCCGCGTGCTCCTGCTGCACACCGAGCCGACGACCGCCCACCGCGCGGCCGCGCGGATGGCCGCCGGCGTCTGCCCCTCCGGGGCGATCACCCTGGGTGAGCCGGAAGCCGGCGGCGCCTGATGCCGGCCCGGCGTGCGCGCCCGAACCCGGCGCGTCAATTGATCACCTGCTCCAGAAGTTCAACCTGATCGTCCGAGTGCCGCAGGCCACCGCCGACGGTGACGCACTCCCACGGGTGGGCTCGCAGCGCAGCCCCGACTACGTCCTCCGCGTGGCGGAGGACGTAGTGCAGGAGGCGTGGCTGCGGTGGCAGCACACCGACCGCGCCGCCGTCCGCGAGCCGACGGCGTTCCTGACCACGGTCACGTTCTGGCCAGGCTGACGTACGTGGCATCCCTGAACGGCGGCGGCACGCTCTCCGGGTGAACATTCCGGCCGTTACCGACGAGATTCCCGCCCTGCTGGAAGAGATCTCGACCGCAGGAAGACTCGCCGAACGAGCAGCTGTCACAAAAGCAGGCTCTGCCCTGTCTCCTCTGGTGGAGGCGTCTCGTACAGGCACCTCGTACAGAGATCAGGCAAGACCCGAGAGGAATTCCGTCATGAAGGTCGTAGTGATCGGTGGGACCGGGCTGATCGGCTCGAAGGTGGTCGCCAGGCTCGCCGAGCACGGGCACGAGGCGGTCGCGGCCGCGCCCGGCACCGGCGTCAACACACTGACGGGCGAGGGGCTGGCCGACGTGCTCCAGGGCGCGTCGGTCGTGGTCGACGTCTCCAACTCGCCCTCGTTCGAGGACGAGGCGGTCATGGTGTTCTTCCGTACCTCCACGGCCAACCTGCTGAAGGCGGAGTCCGAGGCGGGCGTCGGGCACCACGTGGCGCTGTCCGTGGTCGGCACCGACCGCCTCCAGGGCAGCGGGTACTTCCGCGCCAAGCGGGTCCAGGAAGAGCTGATCAAGGCGTCGGGCATCCCCTGCTCCATCGTTCACGCCACCCAGTTCTTCGAGTTCGGGAAGGGGCTCGCCGACGGGATGACCGAGGGCGACACCGTGCGGGTGCCCGACGCCAAGATCCAGCCCATGGTCTCCGACGACGTGGCCGCGGCCGTGAGCCGTACCGCCGTCGGCGCCCCCGTGGGCGGTGTGGTGGAGGTCGGGGGCCCCGAGGCTTTCCAGCTCGAGGAGTTCATCCGTATGGCCCTCGCCGCCCACAACGACCCCCGCAGAGTCGCCACCGACCCACAAGCGACGTACTGGGGTGCGGAGTTGACGGAGAACACGCTGCTGCCGGGGCCGGACGCACACATCGCCGAGACCAGGTTCGCCGACTGGCTCGCCCAGCAGAAGTGAGCGTCGGGTCACGTCACCACCCCACTCGGCCGGCAAGGTCGCTTCGTGGAGGAAACCTTCACGCGGCGGAGGCGTCCCTGAGCGCCATCAGCGGCTGCTCTCGCGTCATTTTCGACCGGCCTGCGATGTCGGCATCGGATGCGCGCCGGTAGGGCTCGCTCTTGGACAGGGAGGCCAGGCCGTCGTCCTGCTGCTTGCCGCGCCGGCGCGCGGTCAGCTGGTGGACTTCTCCGCGTCACCGCGACCGGCGTTCTTGGCGCGGGCCCCTTCGACGCTCTTCTGCAGGGCGTCCATGAGGTCGAGGACGTTGGTGGCGTCCGGCGGCTCGTCCTCGCTGACGACCTCCTCGCCGCACCGCTTGGCCTGTCGATGAGCTGCTGGGCGGTCCTGACCTCCTGGCTGGTGGTCTTGGTGCGCCGGTCCGGCAGCAGGTCGGCCACGTCGTCGGGTTCGCGGACTTCGTCGGCCCCGTGCATGGTGTGCAGGACCAGGACGTCGCGCTGGGCACGCAGGGCGGTCAGGCACTGCTTGCCGTGCATGGTGAAGGTGGCGATGCCGGCCTTGTCGGCCCGCTCGAGGGCGGTGCGCAGGAGTTCGTAGACCTTGAGGTCGTCCTTGCCCCGCGGGGCGAGGTAGAAAGTGCGGCCGAAGTACACGGGCTCGATGTCGGCCAGATCGACGAAGCCGACCATGTCGATCACCTTCGACTTGCCGGGGGCGATCTCGTCGAGCTCGGCCGGTTCGACGACGACATAGTCGCCGCCGCCGAGGTCGTAGCCCTTGACGATGTCGCGGGTGACGGCCTCCTTGCCGGTGCGCTCGTTGACGCGCTTGTTGCGGATCCGGTCGGAGGTGCCGCGCTGCAGCTGGTGGAAGTGGACCGTGTGGTCCTCGGTCGCCGTGAACAGGGCCACCGGAACGGTGACCGGTCCCAGCGTCACCACTCCGCTCCAGACGGGTCACGCCATCACCTCTCACGTCACCTTTCGCCTCTCGTCCCGTGTACGCCCCCGCTCCGGCCCGCTCAGCCGCTTGACCTGGGCGGCAGAGGATTCGGCGCTGCGGCGGGCTTCCCTGACCTGCCGGTCGGCGGCACGGGCCTGCTCGCGTGCCTTCCGGGCGGCCGACTCGGCCTGATGGTGTTCGCTCTCCAGCCGCTTGATCTCATCGGCCAGCTCGGCCAGGCGCTGCTCGAGTTCGTCGGCGCGGGCCTGCGTGTCCTGCGCCTGCCGGTCGGCTGCCGCGGCCTCCTCCTGGCGGGCGGTGAGGTCGCGTTCGGCGTCCTCGGCCTGCTGCCGGGCCTGCTCGAGCCGTCGCCGCTGCTCTTCGCCGGCCCTGCCGCGGTCTCTCGTGGTCCGGGCCGGTGCGGGCTCGCGAGGACGCGGTCGCGCGCCGTCGGCGGCCGCCGGAAAGCCGACCGCCTGGTCGAAGGCTTTGACCAGGCGTCCGCCGGCCCACTGCCGGGCGGCATCCGGGTCGGCGAGTACGGCGTGCAGGATGGTCTCGACCTCGCGTTGGACGCCCTCGCCGACCGGGTGTCCGGCCTGGGAGGCCAGCCGGCGTGCCTGCCGGGACAGCGCGTTGATCAGGGCGTGCCGCTGACGGCTGAGTTCCCGCAGTTGCGGTCCGTCCAGGTCACGATGCGCCTGGCGCAGACCCTCACCGAGACGCAGCAGCGCGTCGGTCTCCTCGGGCTGTTCACGCACGAGGAGGTTGCTCACCCAGGCCGGCAGGCTGGGACGGCGCAGCTTGCTGATCTTCCCCGCGAGGGTGCGGTCACCGGCCTTGCGGGCCTCGGCCGCACGTGCGTCACGGGCCGCGGTGAAGTCCTCCGGCTTCAGCGCGTACAGTTCGTCCGCGACAGTCTCCAGGTCCACCGCGTCCCTCCGTGCTCGACGTCCCCCGGTGCTCGACGCCACGGGACGAGTTTCGCGGTTTTCAAGCCTTATGCCGGGTTCCGCCTCGACGGCCTGGGCCACGGCTTCGTCGGCAGTGAAGACCGGCCTCACTCTCCGCGGCGCATCCGGCCGCATGCCTCAGGCGGGTGCGGCCGTGATGCCCGCACGACGGCGTTGATCCGCGGATCCCCGGCGATGCCCCGGGCCGCGCCTGCCGCGAGGGCGATGCCGACGCCGGCGGCGACGAGTTCCAGCGTGCCAGAAACGATCAAGGGCCTCGTCTCACATGATGTGATCCAAGGCCCTGACCTGCGACTACGGAGAGAACTCCAGTCGGGACGACAGGATTTGAACCTGCGACCCCTTGACCCCCAGTCAAGTGCGCTACCAAGCTGCGCCACGTCCCGGTGCGCTTCCCGCGGTGAACCGCGTGATCGCGCGGACAGCACTTTACCCCACATGCGGGGTGGTGCCGAAGCGGGCCGGGGACCGCGGGACAATCGGGCTCATGGGCAGTACGGGACGCAGGAGCAGCGCGTCGGCGGGCCGGGTGGCCGGGGCGCGGGACCGGGACGGTGAGGGGCGGGCGCGCAATGCCCGGCCGCGGGACGGGCTCGGGCGGCCGCTGCCGTACGGCGCGGACGGGGTGGCACGGCAGCCCGAGGGCGTGGTGCGCACCCCGGAGCAGAGCGTCGCGGAGGCGCAGGAGCTGCTGGACGCCGGAAAGCCCTTCCACGCGCATGAAGTGTTCGAGGATGCGTGGAAGTCGGGGCCGCAGGAGGAGCGGGAGCTGTGGCGGGGGCTGGCGCAGGTCGCCGTGGGGCTCACGCATGCCGCCCGGGGAAATGTCACCGGCGGTGCCCGGCTGCTGCGCCGGGGTGCAGGCGCCGTGGAGCAGTGGGCGGCGGAATCGGGGCGGCAGCGGCCGTACGGGATGGATCTTGTGGGGCTGGTCGGCTGGGGGCGGGAGCTGGCGGACGACGTGGAGAGTGGTGGCGGGGCCGTCGATGCGGGGGCGCGGGCGCCGCGGTTGCGTGGGCGGACCTCGTAGGGCCTGCGGATGCACGGTCGGCCCCGCCCCCGGGCAAGGCCCGCGGCCGTCCGTACTCGCTCGGTAGGGATGCGGTGTACGGACTGTCAGTGGTGTGGGGCAGACTCGGGGTGTGCGAAAGATTCATGTCATCGGCATCGGCGCGGGCGACCCGGACCAGCTCACCCTGCAGGCGGTCAGGGCGCTGCGGAGCACGGACGTGTTCTTCATCCTCGAGAAGGGCGAGGTGAAGGACGACCTCACTCGGCTCCGCCGGGACATGCTCGACGCGCACATACCGGACGGGGCGTCGTACCGGGTGGTCGAGGCGCGCGATCCCGAGCGGGACCGGAAGGCGGGCGGTGCGGCCTACTCCCCCGCCGTCGGGGACTGGCGCAGTGCCCGTGCCGACATCTACGAGCGGCTGATCACCGAGGAACTGGGCGAGGACGAGAGCGGCGCGTTCCTGGTGTGGGGGGATCCGGCGCTGTACGACAGCACGATCGGGATTCTGGAGGAGGTGCGGGAGCGCGGTGGCGTCGAGTTCGACTATGACGTCGTGCCTGGCATCAGCAGTGTCTCCGCGCTCGTCGCCCGGCATCGCACCGGGCTGAACCGGGTGGCCCGGCCCGTCCAGATCACCACCGGGCGGCGGCTCGCCGAGGGGTTCCCGGAGGGGGTGGACGACGTGGTCGTGATGCTGGACGCCCACCAGACCTTCCGGCAGTACGCCGACGAGGACATCGACATCTACTGGGGCGCGTACATCGGCACTCCGGACGAGATCCTGGCCTCCGGGCCGATCGATGAGGTCGCGCCGCGGATCGAGCGGCTGCGCGCCGAGGCCCGGGAGCGCAAGGGGTGGATCATGGACACGTATCTGCTGCGCAGGCATCCCGGGGAGCGGTAGGCAGGTGCCACCCCGGTGGATCGCCCCGCATGCTCCGGTGGTCCACGAGAGGGTCACCGCTGCCGCAGCCTGAAAAAGGAATGCCCCGCGAGGCGGAGGGTCGCCATACTCGCCCCATGTCGCCCGCACCCGTCCGCTTCCACGACACTCGCCACACGGCCTACGACTTCTCCGGGGCCAGGCTGGTGCGCTGCCCGCGCTGCGACCGCGTCGCCCACGTCGAGCGGCGCCCGGGCCGGGCGGATGACGCCCGAGGCCGGACGTATCCGGAGCTGCGGCTGGTCTGCCGCTCCTGCGGCCTGTCCCGCATCGACACCGGGCCGCACTGCACGACCCGGCGGCCCGGGCAGGGCTGTTACCGGCCGACCCTGTGGCTGCGGGCGGAGACCAGGCACGGTGAGCTGTGGGCGTACAACCTCGAACACCTCGACGTGATCAGGCGGTTCGTCGCCGCCGATCTGCGGGAGCGGGCGCCCTGGTACGACACCGGGCGGAAGATGACGCTGGTCGCGAGGCTCCCCGCCTGGATCAAGAGCGCCAAGAACCGTGCGGAGGTGCTGCGCGCGATCGACCGGCTGCGGGCCTCGGTCACAGCGGGCTGAGACCCAGCCGGGCGAGGGCCTGCGGAACGTCGGAGACGGCGGTCACGCCCTCCGGCAACGGCGGCCTGCGTACGACCACGACCGGCAGCCCAAGGCCGCGGGCGGCCGTGAGCTTGGCGGCCGTCGCCTCTCCCCCGCTGTCCTTGGTCACCACGACGTCGACCAGGTACTCGCTCAGCAGCGCCGTCTCGCCCTCCACCGTGAACGGGCCGCGCGCCAGCAGCACTTCCGTGTGCGGCGGCATCGGCGGCTCGGGGGCCTCCACGGACCGTACGACGAAGTGACGGTCCGTCAGGTGGGCGAAGGCGGACAGGCCCATGCGTCCCGTGGTCAGGAAGACGCGGGGGCCGAAGCGCGGCAGCAGGTCCGCCGCCGCGGCCAGGGACGGAACCATGTGCCAGCGGTCCTCGGGGCCCGGCTGCCAGCCCGGCCGGCGCAGGACGACCGCCGGGACGCCGGTCGCCGACGCGGCCTGTGCCGCGTTCGCCGTGATGGCCTCGGCGAAGGGGTGGGTGGCGTCCACGAGGGCGTCCACGCGCTGCTCGCGCAGCCAGTCGGCCAGCCCCTGCGCCCCGCCGAAGCCTCCGACGCGTACGTCCCCTGCCAGCGCGCCCGGCCGGGCCACCCGCCCCGCGAGCGAGGTCGTAACACGCACGCCGGGATGTGCCGTCAGCGCGGCGGCCAGTTCGCGGGCCTCAGTGGTGCCGCCGAGGATCAGGACGTGGGGGGACATGGGTGCGAGCGTACGAGGTCGGCGGCGGGCGCGGTCGCGGGGGATGCGGGACGGCCGCCCGGTGGGGGTACCGGGCAGCCGTCCTGTTCACGCGCTCAGCCCTGGCGGGCCTTGAAGCGGGGGTCCTTCTTGTTGATCACGTAGACCACGCCCCGACGGCGGACCACCTGGGCGCCGGGCTTGGACTTCAGTGAGCGCAGGGACTTGCGGACCTTCATGGTTCTGCTCTCCTCGGGTAGGGCGCAGGGCCGTGTCAGTGACGGGTCGCCGTGGAGCGGCCGTAGCGGCGCTCGAAGCGCTCCACCCGGCCGGCCGTGTCCAGGACCCGTGACCTGCCCGTGTAGAAGGGGTGGGAGGCCGAGGAGATCTCGACGTCGATCACGGGGTAGGTGTTGCCGTCCTCCCACTCGATCCTCTTCGAGGAGTCGGCGGTGGAGCGGGTCAGGAACGTGACGTCCGCCGTGCGGTCGCGGAAGACCACGTAGCGGGAGTCGGGATGGATGCGGGGCTTCATGGGGTTTCCTTTCCGGGGCCGCGGCCCGGAGGGTGTTCCTCGGGGCCGGGGCCTGGTCGTCGCGGGCTGCTTCAGCGCTCCTCGCGGAACTCGACGTGCGCGCCGGCCACCTGGTCGTACTTGCGCAGGACGAGTCGGTCGGGGTCGTTGAGGCGGTTCTTGCGGGTCACGTAGGTGACGCCGGTTCCGGCCGTCGACTTCAGCTTGACGACGGGGCGCGCGGTGCTGCGTGCCATGAGTTTCTCCCTTCGCCCACGCCACGGATCCTTGATCCGCGCATGTCAATCACAGCCGGTCCAACAACGGCTTCGGCCGCCGCATTCCCGGGGTGGCGAGCGGTGCGCGGTTATCGTCCAGGCATGGAGTCAGGACGTGAGTCCGTGAGTGGATCTGTGCGTGAGTCCGTGCGTGAGTCTGTGAGTGGGTCCGTGCGTGAGTCCGTGAGTGGGTCCGTGCGTGCCGTTCTCATCGATATTGACGGGGTGCTCACCGTCTCGTGGGAGCCGTTGCCGGGGGCGGTCGAGGCGTTGCGGGAGATTCGCGAGGCCGGGTTCGGGGTCGCGCTGGTCACCAACACGACCTCGCGGACCCGGGCGTCGATCGCCGGGACCTTGCGGGAGGCGGGGTTCGCCGTCGAGGCCGAGGACATCCTGACCGCGCCCGTCGCCACCGCGGCCCATCTCGCCGAGCGCTGTCCGGGGGCGCGGTGTGTGCTGCTGAACAGCGGGGACATCCGGGAGGATCTCGAAGGGGTCGCGCTGCTCGACCCTGCGGATGTCGACCCTGACGACGCGGAGAGCACGCCGGACGTCGTGATCGTCGGGGGCGCCGGGCCGGAGTTCGACTACGCGGCGGTCAACCGGGTCTTCGGGTATCTGCAGCGCGGGGCCCGGCTGGTGGCCGTACACCGGAATCTGTACTGGCGTACCGATGCCGGGCTGCAGCTCGACTCCGGGGCGTTTCTCGTCGGGCTGGAGCGGGCGGCCCGGACGGAGGCCGAGGTGACCGGGAAGCCGTCGGCGGCGTTCTTCGAGGCGGGGCTGGCCCGGCTCGGGGTGGGGGCGGGTGAGGCGCTGATGGTCGGGGACGACATCGAGTCCGATGTGCTGGCGGCCCAGCGTGCGGGGATCACCGGGGTGCTGGTGAAGACCGGGAAGTATCTGCCCGAGACGCATCGGGATGCGAGCGGTACGCCGGATCACGTCATCGAGTCGTTCGCGGATCTGCCGGGGCTGCTGCGGGGTTCGGCGGACGAGTAGCCCGGTCAGCGGAGCAGCAGTTGCAGGCCGCCCACGATGGTCGCGGCGATCACGAGTTGTTCGAAGAGGCGCTGGTTGATTCGGTTCACGGCCCATTTGCCGAACAACGCACCGGGCACGACGAACAGCGCGAGTGCGGCGTCAAGGAACAGCGAGCGGCCGTCGATCAGACCGAGGCCGGCGCTGAAGGGCACCTTCGACACGTTCACGATCAGGAAGAAGAACGCCGACGTGCCCAGGAAGCCGAGCTTCCGGAAGCCCGCCGACAGCAGGTACATCGACATCACCGGGCCGCCCGCGTTGGCGACCATCGTGGTGAAGCCGCCGAGCACGCCGTACGAGCGGGCCTTGACCCGGCCGGACCTCGTGGCCACCGAGTCAGGCTCCTCGTCGGCCTCCGCCGTGCGCCGGCGCCACACCGTCACGCCCGCCATCAGCAGCAGGATCGCGCCGATCGACGTCCGTACGATCCCGTCGTCGGCCCACAGCAGGAACACCGTGCCCACGACCACGCCCGCCGCGACCGCCGGGAACAGCCGCCACAGCGTGGGCCAGTGGGCGTGCCGCCGGTAGGTGAGGACGGCGAGGACGTCGCCGACGATCAGGATCGGCAGCAGTACGCCGGTGGAGGCGCGGGCGGGCAGCACCGCCGCGAAGATGGCGAGGCTCACCGTGTTGGCCCCGCTCACGGCGGTCTTGGAGAAGCCGACGAGGAGGGCTGCGCAGGCGAGGGCGGCGAATCCCCAGCCGGATATGTGCCAGAGCGTCATCGTGTCCATGCGGGGACCGATGCTATGTGCAGCCAACGGGGTGTGTAAGTACCGTCTCGCTGGTTGGCACCCGGCGGTGGTGCGTCCGCCGCTGGGGGCTGCCGCCCCCAGGCCCCCGCTGTCGGCCTGAACGGCCTCGTCCTCAAACGCCGGACGGGCTGAGGTGCACCGCCCGGCGGCCAAGCAGCGCGCCTTCAGGGACCACAACGATGCCGCAGACAAAAACACAGCACATATGGCAGGCGGCTCAATGCCGCTCCACCAGCACCGCACTCCCCTGCCCCACCCCCACACACATCGTCGCCAGCCCCCGCTCCGCCCCCGTCCGCCGCATCCGGTGCAGCAGCGTCGTGAGGATCCGCGCCCCCGAGCAGCCCAGCGGATGCCCCAAAGCGATCGCGCCGCCGCTCGGGTTGACCCGGTCGGGGTCGATGCCGAGCTGGTCCACGCAGGCGAGGGCCTGGGCGGCGAACGCCTCGTTGAATTCGGCCTCCTGGATGTCGGCGACGGTCCAGTCGGCACGGGCGAGGGCCTTGCGGGTGGCGGGGACCGGGCCGATGCCCATCACGTCGGGGTGGACTCCGGCCGAGGCGCCGGCGACGTAGCGGCCGAGCGATTCCAGGCCCAGGTCGTTGAGGGCTTCCTCGCTGACCAGGAGGAGGCCGGCGGCGCCGTCGTTCATCGGGGAGGCGTTGCCCGCGGTGACCGTGCCTCCGGTGCGGAAGACGGGCTTGAGGCGGGAGAGTTTCTCGTACGACGTGTCCTCGCGGATGCATTCGTCGGCGTCGACGAGCACGCCGTCGGGGCGTTCCACCGGCAGGAGTTCGTCGTCGAAGTGACCGTTCTTGCGGGCGTCCGCGGCGCGTTGGTGGCTGCGCAGGGCGAACTCGTCCTGGCGTTCACGGGTGACGCCGTAGCGGTCGGCGACCTCCTCCGCGGTCTCGCCCATGGACAGCAGGCCGTGGAGGTCCTTCATCGCCGGGTTGACCAGGCGCCAGCCGAGGCGGGTGTCGACGGTCTCGATGCGGTGCGGGAGGGCCTCGTCGGGGCGGGGCAGGACGAAGGGGGCACGGCTCATCGACTCGGAACCGCCCGCGAGGACGATGTCGGCCTCTCCGGCGGCGATGGTGCGGGCGGCCGACGTCACCGCCTCCAGACCCGAGGCGCACAGGCGGTTGACCGTGGCGCCGGGGACGGATTCGGGGAGCCCGGCGAGCAGGGCGGCCATGCGGGCGACGTTGCGGTTGTCCTCGCCCGCCTGGTTGGCGGCGCCCCAGTAGACGTCGTCGATACGCGCCGGGTCGAGGGCGGGGATCTCCGCGACGAGGGAGCGGATCACGTGTGCCGCGAGGTCGTCGGGGCGCACGGAGGACAGGGCTCCACGCAGCTTTCCGATGGGGGTGCGGCGGGCGGCGGCGAAGTGGACGGGACGCACGACAGGACTCCTGAACCGACGGCACACTTAATTAGCGCTGCTAGTTTCGGAGTGTAGACCGCTGCCGCGCCGCCTGGGAAGATCCCGGAAGGTCA
The DNA here is from genome assembly GCF_042896045.1 of Streptomyces sp. NPDC001351. NCBI lineage: Bacteria > Bacillati > Actinomycetota > Actinomycetes > Kitasatosporales > Streptomycetaceae > Streptomyces > Streptomyces sp. NPDC001351. The sequence continues at coordinate 599,621 of NZ_JBIAWS010000003.1, forward strand.
CCCGGACACCTGCTCACCAGGGCCGGGGAACCCGGACCTTCGCCGACGCAGCTGGAGGAGAACATGGCCGACACCCGCGAGCACATCGTCACGGGGAGCCACGGATCGATCGCCGTACGCGAGTGGCCTCGGGAGCGGCCCCGGTATCTGGCGCTGGTCGTGCACGGCTACGGGGAGCACGCCGGGCGGTACGAGGAACTGGCCGGTGTGCTGGTCGAGCACGGGGCCGGGGTCTTCGCACCGGATCACGCCGGGCACGGCAGGTCGGCGGGCGAGCGGGTGCTGGTCGAGGACTTCGAGGACCTGGTCGGGGACGTCCATGTCGTGGCAGAGCTGGCGCGGTCCGTGCACCCGGAGGTGCCGGTCGTGCTGATCGGGCATTCCATGGGCGGGCTGATCTCGGCACGTTACGCCCAGCGTTACGGCGACGAGCTCGCGGCGCTCGTGCTGTCCGGGCCGGTGATCGGCGCGTGGGAGCTGCCGGGGCAGCTGCTCGCGCTCGACGAGATCCCCGACACGCCGATCAGCCCGGCCTCGCTGTCCCGGGATACGGCGGTCGGGGCGGCGTACGTGGCCGATCCGCTGGTCTGGCACGGTCCGATGAAGCGGCCGACCGTGGAGGCGTTCGCGCGGACGCTGGAGACCGTCGCCAAGAACGGTGATGTCGGCCGGCTGCCGCTGCTGTGGCTGCACGGAGACGACGACCGGCTGGTCCCGCTGCCCGGAAGCCGCGTCGGCGTCGAGCAGCTCAGCGGCGGCGACCTCACCGAGCGGATCTATCCCGGCGCCCGTCACGAGGTGTTCAACGAGACCAACAAGGCCGAGGTCTTCGAGGATCTGTCCCGGTTCCTGGACGGCGTGCTCACGAGCTGAGACGGCGCCGACCGGCCTCGCCTCCTGTTTGCGGCACTTCGCCATGGGCACCCGAGATCGCGTGGAGTGACCGCAACGGCTGGAAGGAGAAGCACCCTGATGACTGCGGTGAAGAGCACGCTTCCGGAACCGGCGCGCAAGATCGCCGGTGACGCGCTGCAGAGCACTCTCGTGGATCTTCTCGGGCTCTCACTGATCGCGAAGCAGGTGCACTGGAACATCGTGGGCCCGCGGTTCCGCTCGATCCACCTTCAGCTCGACGAGGTGGTGGCCACGGCCCGCACGTACGCCGACACGGTCGCTGAGCGCTCCTCGGCGCTCGGCCTTCCGCCCGACGGCCGGCCCGAGACGATCGCGGCGGCCTACACGCTGCCGAGTCCGAAGGACGGCTGGGTGCGCGACACGGACGTCGTCCAGCTGATCGCGGACGCACTGGAGGCGGCGATCGGACGGCTGCGCGAGCGCATCGCCGCGACTGCCGAGCCGGATCCCGTCACCCAGGACCTGCTGATCTCCCTCACCGCGGAGCTCGAGAAGCAGCGGTGGATGTTCGACGCGGAGAACTGGCCGCGCGGCGACTGAACCGTCGACGGCCGGACCATGCACGTACGGAAGGGGCATTCGATGACCGACGCCCTCGAACTAGACGCGCTGTGGGACGACTTCCACCGCGCGGTGAACATGACCTCCCAGGAGCTCGCCGCCTGGCTGCGGGTGAGCGACGCCGCCGAGGAGACCGAGCCCCTGCCCGAGCAGGCGGGCTCGCCGACCGGGCAGCATGTTCTCGCGATCCTCCAGAAACGGCGCACGGACCTCACGGACGACGACATCCGTGTGATGTACGAGGTCGTGGACACGGTGACGGAGGAGTCGGACCCGGAGAACGAGCCGGAGGCCGAGGACACCAACCGCCGGCACCGGCTGATGACGATCGGCCATGACCCGCTGAAGCCATGAGCGGTCAGAAGGACGTCGTCCGCGAACTGGTGCGCGCGCACGGGCAGACGTTCGCCGAGGAGGCGGACATCAGGCTCAAGGACACCCCGCAGCCGCTGTACCGGCTGCTGGTCCTTGCGCTGCTGCTCAGTGCCCGCATCCGTGGGTCCATCGCCGTAGACTCCGCCCGCGAGCTGTACCGGGCGGGGTTGCGCGACCCGCGCCGGATGGCCGAGTCCGGCTGGCAGCAGCGGGTGGACGCGCTGGGACGCGGCGGTTACCGGCGCTACGACGAGCGCACCGCCACACTCCCCCGTAGCCTTCGGCACGGGGGTGCCCCCATTCGCTCCGGCTCCGACTTCGCTCCGCTCCGCTCGGTGACGGCGCCGAGCTGTTGACCGAGCGGTGGGGCGGGGATCTGCGCCGGCTGCGGAAGGAGGCGGACGGCGATGTCGGCGAACTGCACCGTCTGCTCCAGGAGGTCCCGGGCCTCGGCCCGGCCGGCGCCGACATCTTCCTGCGCGAGGCCCAGCGGGTGTGGCCGGAAGCCGCGCCGTACCTGGACCGCAAGGCGCTGGACGGAGCGGAGCGGCTGGGTCTGCCGAAGGATCCGGACCGGCTGGTGAAGCTCGCCGGGAACACCCAACCGGCCGTGCTCGCCGCCGCGTTGGTCCGGGCGGCACTCGACAAGGAGGTGGCCGAAGACAGTCTCCGCCGCGCGGCATGATCGTGTAACACTGCTCGCACGCACGCCTTTTGAGGCCTGTCGAGCAGAGGAGCGTCACGTGACGGGGACCGAGCCGGCCGCACTGCGGATCGACACGACCAGGCCGCATCCGGCCCGCGTCTACGACTGGTTCCTCGGCGGCAAGGACAACTACCCCGTCGACGAGCAGCTGGGCCGGCAGATCGCGTCCATGCAGGGGGACGCGCCGCGGGCCGCCCGCGCCAACCGCCGCTTCATGCAGCGCGCCACGCGCAGGCTCGTCGAGCAGTCGGGAATCCGCCAGTTCCTCGACATCGGCACGGGCATCCCCACCGAGCCCAACCTTCACCAGATCGCCCAGCGCGTCGCACCGGACGCGCGCGTCGTCTACGTCGACAACGACCCGATCGTCCTCGCCCACGCGGGCGCGCTGCTGCGCGGCACCCCACAAGGCGTCACCGAATATCTGCAGGCCGACGCCCGCAACCCCGCCACCATCCTCGAACAGGCGGGCCGCATCCTCGACTTCAGCCGTCCGATCGCCCTGTCCCTGATCGCCCTGCTGCACTTCGTCGCCGACGAGGACGGCGCCTACGACCTGGTGGGCACCCTGGTCGACGCCCTCGCACCGGGCAGCTGCCTGGTCCTGTCCGCGATGACGGCGGACTTCGAGCCGGAGAACGTACGGCGGGGCATCGAGGCCTACGCGGCGGGCGGAGTGACCCTGGTGGCCCGCACGCACACCGAAATGGGCGGCTTCTTCAAGGGACTCGACCTCGTCGAGCCGGGGATCGTGTCCGTGGTGGACTGGCATCCCGAGCTCGGCGTGGACGAGACACCGGACGGCGAGGGGCCCGTTTCGCTGTACGGGGGCGTCGGCGTCAAGGGCTGACTCAGGGACGCCGGTCACCGCGGAGGAAGTCCGCCAGCGCGCTCAAGTCCCGCTGTCCCAGGCCCTGTTGCAGGGCCTCACCCACCGACCTCCTGTTGGCGGCTGCCTGTTGCATCGGCGCCCCCACGCGCTCGGCTAGAGCGAGGGCCAGATCGAGGTCCTTGGCGACGAGTTCGAGGGTGAAGGCGACCGTCGCGCTCTCCGGGTGGAGATACGCGTCCTTCTTGTACTGCACGAACGGCGCCCCTGCGGCACCGGCCGCGAACACCTCGTACGCCGACTCCCGAGAAACCCCGGCTCGCTCGGCCAGTACGAGCGCCTCGGAGAGGGCCTGGTTGAGGCCGAGGAGAAGGGAGTTGACGGCCAGCTTCATCGCCGCGCCGGTGCCGGCGGGGCCGACATGGACCACGTGAGCGGCCAGGACATCCAGCACGGGTCGGACCCGTTCCAGAGCCGATGCGTCCCCGCCCGCCATGACGGTGAGCCTGCCCTGTTCGACGAAGACGACGCTGCCGGAGACGGGGGCGTCCAGCAGGGCCGCGCCCGCCTTTTCGACGAGGGGTGCCAGAGCCGTCACCGTCTCGGGGGCGACGGTGCTGGTCTCGACGACCACAGCGCCCGCACGCAGCCCGGCGGCGAGGCCGTCCTCCCCGCCGTACGCCTCTCGTACGGCCGTGTCGTCGGCGAGGGAGACGAGGACGACGTCCGCCGCCGCGACCGCCTGGCGGGGCGTGTCGGCGACGGCGGCCCCGGTCGCCTCGGCCTTGGCGCGGGTGCGGTTGTACGCCGTCACCGTGAAGCCGGCCCCGCGCAGCCGTCCTGCCATGGCCGCGCCCATCCGGCCGGTGCCGATCATCGCGACGCACGGCTTCAGGTCATCGGTCTCGCTCACCCCAGCAGCCACCCCCCGTCCACGTTCAGCTCCACTGCGTTGACCGACCGGTTGCGCAGCAGGAAGTCCACCGAGTCCACCACGTCCGCCACGGTGGCGAGCCGTCCGGTCGGGGTCCTGGCGCGCAGGGCGGCCAGCACCTCTTCCGGCTTGGACTGCCAGTAGGGGCTGTCGCCCACCACCCCGGGGTGGACGGCGTTGACGCGGACCGGTGCGAGTTCGACCGCGAGGGTGTTCACCAGGCCGCGTACGCCCGCGTTGACCGTGGCCACCGTGGTCGCGCCGGGGTAGGGGCGCTCCTTGGCCTGGCCGCCGAAGATGACGATCGCGCTGTCGTCGGTCATGCGCGGCCGCAGCACGTGCACGACCTCGGTGTAGCCGACCAGCTTGAGCGTCACCAGGCGCAGGGCGGCGGCGATGTCGTAGTCCGTCGCGCGGTTCTCGTCGCGGGAGACGCCCGCGAGGACCAGGTGGTCGACGCGTCCGACGTCCGCCAGCGCCGCGGCGATCTCGCGCGGCCGGGACAGGTCGAGGGCGAGGCCACGGGCGCCGGTCTCCTTGGCGACGGCGTCGGCGCGGTCCGGGTCGCGGCCGGTGAGGACGACCTCGTCGCCCCGCTCGGCCCTGAGCCGGGCGAACTCCCGGCCGATGCCCGACGTCCCACCGACGACAACGACGCTGCTCATGACTCCAGGGCCTCCCTCAGATACTCCCAGTCCCGCGTGAACCGGTACGCGTGGCGCGGCGGCGGCTGCGGCGCCTGGGTCTCCAGCCAACGCAGTGGCCCCGTACCGGCGTTGGCGAAGCCATGCACGCAGCCGGCGCCCGCCCAGGCGCAGTCGCCGGGTCCGAGCCGGTAGCGCTCGCCGTCGAAGACCGCGTCCGCCTCGCCTTCGAGGAAGTAGTACGTCTCCTCGAAGGGGTGGTCGTGAGTGCCGGCGACGCCGTCGGGGGCGTACTGGACCATGAACATCGTCGAGGCGACCGCGCCGAGGTCGCTGTCGACCATCATCTTGACGGTGATGCCGCTGTAGACGAGCAGAGCGGAGCGCATGCTCGCCGAGACGGCGAGGAGGTCCTGGGACTGTTTGCCGGGGTCCATCTGAGCGGGCTCGAAGTGGCCGAAGGTGCGGGTGCGCGGGTCGCGGACGTCGATGCGGACGGGGCTGCGCGCAGGCAGGTCGCGCACGGCCTGGGTGTCGTGGCCGTAGCGTGCCCGCGGGACCGGGGCCAGCATGTCCGCCCACCGTGCGGCAGTGTCGCCGGCGCCGCGCCAGGCGTGCGGGACGCCGGTCGGCAGGATGCCGTAGTCGCCCTCCTCCAGGAGGTACGAGCCGTCGGGCACGTCGAGGATCACGGTCCCGTCGAGGAGGTGGAAGCTCTCCTCGTACGAGTGCACATGCGCCGGCAGCCTGCCGTCCGGACGCAGCTCGCACAGGCCGAAGCCGGTGTGCACGCTGCCGTCGTCCTCGCCGACCAGGGTGCGGCGCCGGTAGCCGTGTGCGTCGTACGGCGGCTCGGCCGCGTCGGCGGCCCGCCGCACCAGATGCCGGGTCATGCGGTCGGCTTCGCCTCCTTCGCCTTCGCTTCCTTCGCCGCCAGCAGCCGGTCGCGGGACTCCTCGACCAGTTGCCGGGCCCGTGCGACATCGGCCGTCAGCCTGCCGTCGCGCTTGCGGATCACGCCGTCGACGATGACGGTCTCGACGTTGGAGACGTCCGCGCACAACGTGACCGCGGACGCCGCGTCATGCACCGGCGCGATGTTCAGCGCGGTGGCGTCGAGGGCGACGACGTCGGCGCGCTTGCCGGGGGTCAGGGAACCGGTGCGGTGCTCCAGTCCCGCGACATGCGCGCCGTTGCTCGTCGCGATCTCCAGCATCTGACGTGCCGTCAACATGGTTTCCGGGACGGGCATGTTGGCCTGCCAGCAGTCGGCGTTGAGCCGGGCGCGCTCGGCGCCGAAGGCCGCGCGGATCTGGGTGAACATGTCGCCGGGCACGGTGGTGACGACGTCGATGCTGAGGGACGGCCGAAGGCCGTGCTCGATCGCCGCCATCACGGGCGGCCAGCCGTGCCCCATCTGGGTCTCCACCTGCGGCGCGATGGAGACCGTACCGCCGCTGTCGGCGACCATCTGCCACTCGTCCTCATGCAGATAGCAGCAGTGGATGTAGGTGGTGTCCGGGCCGAGGAGACCGAGGTCGTGGAGCTGTTTGACCATGCCGAAGCGGCCGGCGAGGCGCCCCATCGCCACATGCACGGTGAGGGGGATGCCCAGCTCGCGGGCGAGCGCCCATTCGGAGGTGACGACGTCGCCCACGCAGAAGCCGGGCCCGCGGGTGGCGAGCGCCATGGTCAGCAGGCCGTCGTCGGAGGAGAAGTACTTGGCGCGGATACGGCGTACGTCGTCGCCCGGGATCGCGATCTTGCTCTCGAACCAGTAGTCGGCGAGGGAGGTGTTGGCGCTGCCGTAGGCGTACTGGGCGCGGATGCCGGTCTCCGTCAGCGCCTGGATCGCGGCGTCCGGGTGCTCGGGCGTGTTGTTGATGTGGGACCAGTCGACGAGGGTGGTGATGCCGGCGTTCAGGCACTCCAGGGCGCCGGCGAGGTTGGCCGCGTACACGTCCTCGGGCGTGTACAGCGGGGCGAAGGTGTCGAGGATGTCGACGAAGTAGTCGTCGAGGGTGGCGTCGGGGGCGACGCCGCGGATCGAGGCCTCCCAGGTGTGGCGATGGGTGTCGACGAAGCCGGGGATCACGATGCGGCCGGTCATGTCGAGGACCTCGGCGTCGGCGCTGATCTCCGGTTGTACTGCCGCGATCCTGCCGTCCTCGATGAGGACGTCACCCCTCGGCAGATCACCGACGGAGGGATCCAACGAGAGCACGTGCCCCGCGCGAAGCAGTATCCGATCGGTCATCGCGCTTCCTCCTCAGGGGTGTTCAGTACGCGGCGAGACTCCGCACCGCCGCCACGGCCTTGTCCACGGTGGGAATGACTTGCTCCTCCAGCGCATCGGCGAACGGCAGCGGCACGCACTCCCCCGCCACCCGGCGCACCGGCGCGTCCAGCAGCCCGAAGCCCTCGTCGGCGACGACCGACACGAGGGTGGCCCCCCAGCCGCCCTGGAAGGGGTTCTCCTCCACGGTCACCAGCCGCGAGGTCTTGGCGAGGGAGGCGAGGACGGTGGCGACGTCGAGCGGGACGAGGCAGCGCAGGTCGACGACCTCGGCGTCGATGCCCTCCGCGGACAGCCGCGAGGCGGCCTGGAGCGCCACCGGGACCATGGAGGCCAGCGCGACGAGAGTGATGTCGGAGCCCTCGCGCACCACCGCCGCGCGGCCCAGCTCGACCACGTGATCCGGCGGCGCGGGCGCACCCTTGCTCGCCAGCAGCCCCTTGTGCTCGAAGAAGACCACGGGATCGTCACTCCGAATGGCCGCCGCCATCATGCCGATGACGTCGGCGGGCGTGGCGGGGGCGGCGATCTTCAGCCCCGGGACGGTCAGTGCCCAGTTCTCGGTGGCCTGCGAGTGCTGTGCCCCGAAGCCGAGACCGCCGCCGTTGGCGGTACGCACCACGAGCGGCACGGTGACCTGACCGCCCGTCATGTACCGGACCTTCGGGATCTCGTTGGCGAGGTAGTCCCAGCAGCAGGCCAGGAAGTCGGAGAACATGATCTCGGCGACCGGCCGCATCCCGGTCATCGCGGCGCCCATCGCCGCGCCCACGATGGCCTGTTCGGAGATGGGCGTGTCCCACACCCGCTGGGGCCCGAACTCCTTGAGCAGCCCGACGGTCGTCTTGAACACCCCGTCGGCCTCGCCGATGTCCTCGCCGAGGCAGACGACGGCCGGGTCGCGGCGCATCTCCCGCGCGATGCCCTCGGCGACCGCCTCGCGGTAGGTGATGACGTCACGGTCCGTGGTCACGTCCGCCATGCCGCACCTCCGTCCGCCCATACGTCGGTCAGTGCCTCTCCCGGATCCGGTGGCGGCGCGTTCTTCGCTGCCTCGACCGCCTGCTGTACGACGTCACGGGCGCGCTCGTCGGCCGCGGTGACCGTCGCCTCGTCCACTCCCAGCTCCACGAGGCGTCCGCGGGCGAGGTCCAACGGGTCGTGCTTGAGCCAGCGTTCGACCTCCTCGGCCGGGCGGTAGGTGGCCGGGTCGGCACGGCTGTGCCCGAAGTGGCGGTAGGTCTCGGCCTCCAGCAGAGCGGGTCCGTCTCCTGCCCGGGCCCGCTCGGCGAGGCGGGCGACCACCTCCTTCACGGCGAGAACGTCGTTGCCGTCGACGACCTCGCCGGGGATGCCGTACGCGGGCGCCCGGTCGGCCGCAGGGCGGGCGACGGACGTGACGTCGGCGATCGGCGTGTACTCCATGTACAGGTTGTTCTCGCAGACGAACAGCACCGGCAGCTTCCATACGGCGGCCAGGTTGAGCGCCTCGTGGAAGGCGCCGATGTTGGTGGCGCCGTCGCCGAAGAAGGCGACCGCGAGCTGCCCGCTGCCGCGCAGCCGGGCCGACCAGGCCGCGCCCACCGCCATCGGGAGGTGGGCGCCGACGATGGCGTACGAGCCGAGCATGAACGCGTCCGCCTTGGTGAGGTGCATGGAGCCGCCCTTGGCCCGGCACAGCCCCGTCGCCCTCTGCATGAGTTCGGCGAGGCACTCCTCGGGGGTGGCGCCGCGGGCCATGGCGTGGTGGTGGCCACGGTAGGTGGCGAAGACGTAGTCGTCGGGGCGCAGGGCGGCACTCGCGCCCACGGCGATCGCCTCGTGCCCGGCGGCGAGGTGGGTGGTGCCCTTGACCAGGCCGGACAGGAACAGGTCGTGGGCGGCCTTCTCCGTACGGCGGATGACGGCCATCTGCTCGTACAGGGAGAGGAGTTCGTCGCTGTCGGTCATCAAGCGCCCCCGTTGGTCGGGGTGTTGAGGTGGGACTGGGCCTCGCGGCGGGTGTTGAGCTCGCCGCCGACCGTCCAGTACTTCCGGCCTGCGACGAGCAGTTCCTCGGCGGGGAACTTGGTGATGACCTCGCAGCCGTCGGCGGTGACGACCAGCTCCTCCTCGATACGGGCCGCGGACCAGCCGTCGGCGGCCGGCCAGTAGGTCTCCAGGGCGAACACCATGCCCTCTTCGAGGACTTCGGGGTGGTCGAGGGAGACCAGGCGGCTGAAGACGGGCTTCTCCCAGATCGACAGGCCCACCCCGTGGCCGTACTGCAGGGCGAAGGCGGCGGTCTCGTCGGCGAAGCCGAACTCCTCGGCGCGCGGCCAGACCTGGACGATGTCGGCGGTGGTCGCGCCGGGGCGGACCAGGGCGATGGCCTCGTCCATGTACGCGCGGCAGCGGACGTAGGCGTCGCGCTGGGCGCGGGAGGCGCTGCCGACCGCGAAGGTGCGGTAGTAGCAGGTGCGGTAGCCGAGGTGGCTGTGCAGGATGTCGAAGAAGGCCGGGTCGCCGGGGCGGATCAGGCGGTCGCTGTAGACGTGCGGGTGCGGTGAGCAGCGTTCGCCGGAGATGGCGTTGACGCCTTCGACGTACTCGCTGCCGAGGTCGTAGAGGACCTTGCTGACCAGGCCGACGCACTCGTTCTCGCGCACGCCCGGGCGCAGGTACCCGTACAGCTCCTCGTAGGCCGCGTCGACCATCGCGCAGGCCTGGGCGAGCAGGGAGATCTCGTCGCGGGTCTTGGTGCGGCGGGCCTCCAGGAAGACCTGCTGGCCGTCGACGACGTCGATGCCCTCGGCGCGCAGGGCGGCGAGGACGGGCATCTCGGCGACGTCGATGCCGAGGGGTTCGTTCGCGAGGCCGTGGTCGCGCAGCTCGGTGGCGATCTTGGCGGCGACGTCCTCGGCGATCCCGGCCTCCGGGTGGAAGGCGCCGCGCAGGGTGGAGATGCCGGCGCGGGCGCCGGTGGGCGGGCCCTCCTTGCCGTCGCTGTAGTCCAGCCACGGGTTGTAGAGCTGGTGGTGGCGGGCCGCGGAGCCGAAGTCCCAGACGACCGGTTCGCCGCCGCGCACCAGCAGGGCGAAGCGGATCAGCTTGTCCATCGCCCAGGTGCCGATGTGCGTGGCGGTCATGTAGCGGATGTTGGCGAAGTCGAAGCTGAGCACCGCGCCCAGCGAGGAGCGGTTCAGGGTCTCGTTGAGCCGGGCCAGCCGCTGCTTGCGCAGCCGGTCCAGGTCGATGCGCTCTTCCCAGTCGACGGCACCTGGTCCATATGTGCGGATCGCCATGGCGACCACCCCCACTCCGGAGTGAACGACCAGGCCGGGCAGGTGTCAAGTGTTACTGAACACTCTGGCTGAACACGAACCAGACCCCGACGGCCGGCTGTGCTCCGTCATTCCGGTAGCGGTGCGGGGTCGTCGACTCGAAGCAGACGGCGTCCCCGGGGCCCAGCGGGTACTCGTCGAAGCCGAGGGTGAGGACCAGTTCGCCGGAGGTCACATAGCCGTACTCGGTGCCCGTGTGCCGCATCAGGCCGCCGGAGCTGGAGGAGGAGCCGCCGGGCCGGTAGGTCACCAGCAGGAAGTCGACGTCCGTGCCCGGAACGTGCCCGAGCCGCTCCCATACGACCCCCGAGTCCAGTTCCAGCAGCTCCCGCTCCCCCGGTGTGACCAGCGGTCCGATGCGCCGGGCCGGGTCGGCGGCGAAGGCCGCGAGGGCGTGCAGGACGGTGGCGGGTGCGGCGGCAGCGGCCACGACCGGCGATGCGGCGGCCTCACCCTCGTAGCCGTCGAAGAGCGTCTCCACGGAGACCGACAGTGCGGTGGTGATGGCGTACAGCGTGCTCACCGACGGCTGGCTCTTGCCGGTCTCGATCTGGGAGACCAGGCTCGCGGAGACGCCGATCTCCCGGGCGAGGGAGCGCAGGCTCACGCCTTTTGCGAGGCGTGCCTGCCGGATGCGTGCACCGACGGGCGGCACGGCGGCAGGAGACACGGCGGCTCCCCTCTCGGGCGGACATGTGCAGCACCATTGAACAGCCGGGGTCGGCCGCGAGGCCAGAGTCTCAGGCGAGGAGCGACGTACGGAGATCAGCGCCCCCGTGCCGAAGAAGACCGCCGTCCCCGAACGGACCGCACCGACCGGCTAGAGGTTCAGCACGCGCGCGACGGTGCGCAGCACTCCGTTGTCGTTGTTGGACGGGGCCAGGTGGCGGGCCCGGGCGATGACGTCCGGGTGGGCGTTGGCCATGGCGAAGGACCACTCGGCGGCGTCGAGCATCTCCAGGTCGTTGAGGTAGTCGCCGAAGACCATGGTCTGGGCGGGCGTGATGCCCAGGTCGCGCTGGAGTCGGCGCAGGGCGGTGCCCTTGTTGGCCGCGCGGTTCATGACGTCGACCCAGTGCTCGCCGGAAACGACGACCTGGTACGTGGCGGCGAAGGACTCCAGGGCGGGCGCCGTGGTGTGCGCGGCGGAGCCGAAGTCGAAGAGGGCGACCTTGATGACGTCGTCGTCGAGCGCGGTGACGTCCTCCACGACGCGGTGTTCGACGTAGTACTTGCGCACCTCCGCCAGGAACGCCTCGTCGCTGCGCTCGACGTAGGCGGAGCGCTTGCCGCAGACGACGGCACCCACGTCCACGCCCCCGGCGACCAGCTGTCGTACGGCGTGCACGACGCGGGCCGCGACCCCGGGCTCCAGCGGGTCCGAGCTGAGCTCCACGCCGTCACGGACCACGTACGTGCCGTTCTCCGCGATGAACACCATGCCCTCGGCGACCTCGGCGAACTCCCGTGCCAGCGTGGCGTACTGCCGCCCGCTCGCCGGGCTGAACAGCACACCGCGCCGGCGCAGCTCGGCCAGCGTCTCCCACAGGCCGGGCGGGATCCGCTTGGCGTCGTCCAGCAGCGTGCCGTCCATGTCGGTGACGACGAGGCGTATGTCGGCGGAGCCGGTGGGCAGGCCGGAGCCGGTGAGGAGGGGCGAGGCGGCGGCGGACATGACCTGCTTCCGGTGGGGCGCGACGGGGCGCCGGCTTGCTTGCGGCGGTCCCGTCACCCTACGCGAGCCGCCCGGACGCTCAGCTTCCGGACCGGATCAGGCCCGTGAGGTAGCGCCACAGTGACGAGCGCCGCTTGGCGGCCTGGTCCGGTACGGCGGGTGCGTCCGGCACGTCCGCCACGGGCGCCGGCGCGGCCGGCAGCGGCGGCCCGGACAGCTCGTAGCGCACCGGCAGCGAGCGCAGCCCCCGCATGAACGGCGAGGAACGCCACGGCAGTTGATCGACGGGGAGGGCGAGCTCCAGATGCCCGAACCGTTCGAAGACACGGCCGACGCCCGCCGCCGCGATCGTCGACGCCAGCTCGCGGGCCGGGCACTGGCGGGGCCCCGCGCCCCACGACAGATGAGCGCGGCTGCTGATGCCGGCGCCGGGTGTCATCTGGCCGGCGAAGACGGGATCGGCGTGGGCGGCGGCGGAGGAGACCCACACGGGTTCGCCGGCGTGGATGGTGTAGCGGCCGAGCCGGGTGTCCGCTGCCGCGAACCTCGGCACGAAGTTGACCAGCGGCGGCTTGCGCATGACCACCCGGTTCATGGTCTCGCGCACCATGCCGGCGGACAGGGTGGTGCGGACCCCGCCCTCGCTCTCCCCGGCGATCACCTCGACGACCGTGTTGGAGATGAGGATGCCGACGTGGTCGGAGGTCATGCCGAGCAGCATGAACAGCTCGCGGGCCAGCGCGTCGACGGACAGGTCCGGGTGGGCGGCCAGCAGATGGGAGGGGAAGTCGTCGCCCGGCTTCTCGATCTTGGCGGCGGCGAGTTCGGTGAGCGTCACCAGGAGGCGGGCCAGGGCGGGTTCGGCGTCCGGGCCGGCGTCCAGCACCCGCCACATGTCCATCAGGGCGTCGTCGCCCTGGGAGCCGGGGAAGCCGAGCAGATGGCTCGCCGCCATCAGCGGGAGCGGGCGGGAGAACTGCGCCGACAGGTCGGCCATGCCCGTGCCGCCGCCCTGGGCGAGCAGGGAGATCAGCTCGTCGGCGTATCCGGTGACGGCCGTCTTCAGGCGCTTGGCCTGCGGGCCCCGCGCGTCCTGGAAGGGGCGCAGGGCCGTGTCCCAGGCGCCGCGCAGGGTGCGGTGGCCGGGGCCGCCCTGGATCAGTACGTGGTTGACCTCCAGGGAGGGGCCGAGCGGCCAGTCGGCGGGCACTCGGCCCTCCGTCCGGGCCCGCCAGTTCTCCAGGCCCTTGGGCCAGCCGGCGTCGTCCTGGAGCACCTGCAGCGACTCGCGGTAGCCGAGCACGAGCCAGGCGGGCACGCCCAGCAGGTCGACCGGCGCGACCGGGCCGTGGCGCTCCCGCAGCCGCTCGTAGACGAGCGCGGGACGGGTCTCGTAGTCGCGGGTCAGCAGGGGTTCCGGAGCCAGGTCCTCCAGCGGGGTTACGGCCCGCTCCGCGCTGCCCTCGTCGACCAAGTGGAACTCCATGCTTCAGTCGCCCCCTTCGACACCGCCTGCACCAGCCCGCAGCCACGTGCTTGGCGGGATGTGCGGCACCACCGTGGCTGGTCGCGCCCGCGCGGCGGAGCCGCATGTCGACACGGCCCCGCGCCCCTTCGGGGGCGCTGCCGAACCGAAGCGGACCTCCCGACCTGCTTGGCGGACCCGCAGGGACCGTATCTCAGGCGTCGCGCAGGTCACACGGCGGGGTACTGGCCGGTAGCAGATGCCGGGCGGGACGTCCTCCGCCACGCCCCGTCCTCGGTCCCGTCCCCTCCGCGTGCTCGCCTGCGCGCCGGCCGCCGCCCGGGGCGACGCCGGTCCCGGCCGGAGCGGCTGACGGCCGTTCAACCGGCCCGCTCCGCACAGCTGATCGGCCGATTCCCGGGACAGCGTGATCACCGGGCGGCACAATGGCGGCGACGGCCACAGGTGTTGAGAAGGAGCAGAGTTGTGAGTGAGAGCCACACCCCGGGCGGGTCGGCGAGGCTGAACACCGGTGTGGCGCACAACGCGCGCGTGTGGAACTACTGGATCGGCGGCAAGGACAACTACGAGGTCGACCAGCAGGTCGGCGAGCACGTCGCCGGGATGTTCCCGATCATCCGGGAGATCGCCCGCGCGGACCGCTGGTTCCTGGGCCGGGCGGTGCGGTTCCTGGCCGAGGAGCGCGGGGTGCGGCAGTTCCTGGACATCGGCACCGGGCTGCCGACCGCGGACAACACCCATCAGATCGCCCAGCGGATCGCCCCCGACGCCCGCATCGTGTACGTCGACAACGACCCCATCGTGCTCGCCCACGCCCGCACCCTGCTGACCGGCACCCACGAGGGCGTCACCGACTACATCGACGCCGACGTCCACGACCCCGACGCCATCCTCGAACGTGCCTCCCGCACCCTCGACCTCAGCCGGCCGGTCGCGGTGATGATGCTGGGCATCCTCAACTTCGTGCTGGACACCGAGAAGGCACGCGAGATCGTACGGAAGGTCGTCGCCGCGGTGCCCTCCGGCAGCTTCCTGGTCCTGACCCACCCGACCTTCGACGACGACCTGGGCGGCGCGGGCCAGATCCCGGCCATGAAGTTCTGGAACGAGAACGCCACCCCGCCGATCACCGCCCGCAGCGGCGAGGACATCGCCGCCTTCTTCGAGGGGCTGGACCTCCTCGAGCCCGGCCTGGTGTCGTGCTCCAAGTGGCGTGCCGAGCCCGGATCGCCCGCCGTGGTACCGCAGTTCGGCGCGGTGGCCGTGAAACCCTGACGGAGCAGCCCCGACGGACGTGCCGAGCGTGGAGGACGTATGACGACCCTTGCCGATCCCGTCCCCGGCGGCCGCCCGGGTGACGTCGAACGGGCCACCGCGCTCGGTGGCGAACTGTCCGGCCGGGGCGTGCACGGCATCGTCCTGGCCTACGTCGACACCGCGGGCGTCGGCCGGGTGAAGACCGTCCCCACGGCCAGGCTCGCCTCCGCGGCGGCCTGGGGCGTCGGCATGTCGCCGGTGTTCGACACGTTCCTGGCGAACGACTCCATCGTCTCCACCGACGTCCTGGGCTCCCCGGACGGCGACCTGCGCCTCTACCCCGACCTCGACCAGCTCGTCGCCCTGGCCGGGCAGCCCGGCTGGGCGTGGGCGCCGGTCGACCGGATCACCCAGGAGGGCGAGCCGCACCCGGGCTGCAGCCGCACGGTCCTGCGCCGCGTCGTCTCCGAGGCCGCCGACCGGCACGGACTCACCTTCAAGGCCGGCATCGAGATCGAATGGGCCGTCGGACAGGGCCCGGCGGAGGGCGGCGACTTCGTGCCCGCGCTCTCCGGTCCCGCCTACAGCGCCACCCGCCAGGTCGAACTCAGCGACTACACGGCCGACCTGCTGTCCGCGTTCGCCGCGCAGGACGTGGACGTGGAACAGATCCATCCGGAGTACGCGGCCGGGCAGTTCGAGATCTCGGTGGGCGCCCTCGACCCGGTGGCGGCGGCCGACCGGAGCGTGCTGGTACGGCAGACCATCCGGGCGGTGGCCCGGCGCCACGGCCTGGTGGTGTCCTTCGCCCCGGCGGTCTTCGCGCAGGGCGTCGGCAACGGCGGCCACGTCCACCTCTCCGCCTGGCGCGACGACGTCAATCTGCACTCCGGGGGTGAGGGCCGCTACGGCATGACCGCCGACGCGGAGTCGTTCGCGGCCGGAGTGCTCGCCCGCCTCCCGGCCCTGACGGCGGTGACCGCGCCCAGCCCGGCGAGCCATCTGCGCCTCAAACCCTCCCAGTGGGCGGGGGTGTTCACCGCCTGGGGCCGCGAGACCCGCGAGGCCGCGGTGCGGGTCGTCACGGGTACGGCGGGCCTGCGCGACCAGGCCGCCAACCTGGAGGTCAAACCGGTCGACCTGGCCGCCAACCCCTATCTCGCCCTCGCCTGCCTCATCACCGCCGGACTGGACGGCCTGACCTCGTCCGCGCCCCTGCCCGAGGAGATCACCGGCGATCCGGCCCGCCTCGACCCCGCGGACGCGGCGGCCCGGGGCGTCCGCCGCCTGCCGACCTCGCTCACCGAGTCCGTCGAGGAGTTCCGCAAGGACGAACTGCTGCGGGCCGCGCTCGGCCCGGTCCTCGCGGATGCCGTGATCGCCGTACGACAAGGGGAGATCGCGGCGGCACACGGGCTGGACGACGAGCGGCTGGCGGCGGCCTACCGCTGGAAGTACTGACCATGACCGGCCCGGTCCAGGAGGCGCTCGACGCACTGGAGTTGGTGGACCACCACTGCCACGGCGTCGTCACCGCCGACCTGCCCCGGGAGGGCTTCGAGGACCTGATCACCGAGGGCGCGGCCTGGCCCGGCATCTCCCCCTTCGACAGCCCGGTCGGGATCGCGGTCCGCCGCCACTGCGCTCCCCTCCTGGACCTGCCGCGCCACGCGCCACCCGATGAATACCTGGCCCGGCGAACCGAGTTGGGCTGGCAGGAGGTGCACCGCCGCTTCCTCACCGCCGCGCGGACAGGCACCTTCTGCGTGGACACCGGGTACGCCCCGGAGCGCCTCACCACGCCCGCCGAGCTGGCCGGGGCCGCGGGCGGGACGGCGTACGAGGTCGTACGGCTGGAAGGAGTCGCCGAGGCGGTGGCGGCGCGGGGCGTCGAGCCCGGCGACTACGGCGACGCCTTCCAGGCGGCCGTTCTGGAGGCCGTGCAGCGGCCGGGCGTGGTGGCGGTGAAGTCCGTGGCCGCGTACCGCACCGGCTTCGACCTGGACCCGTCGCGCCCGTCCGTCGCAGACGTCACCGAGGCGGCGCGGCACTGGTCGGCGCGCGGCGGCCGGCTGGACGACCCGGTCCTCGTACGGCACCTGCTGTGGACCGCGGTCGACCTCGGTCTCCCCCTCCAGCTCCACACAGGCTTCGGCGACAACGACATCCGCCTGCACCGCGTCGACCCCGCCCACCTCACCGACTGGCTGCACCTGACCGCCGGGACGATCCCGGTGCTGCTCCTGCACTGCTGGCCGTACCAGCGCCAGGCCGCCTATCTGGCCGCGGTGTTCGAGCACGTGTATCTGGACGTGGGCCTCACCCTCCACTACGTCGGCCCGGCACGCGCCCGGGCGGTCCTGGAGGAGGCCTTGGAGATCACGCCGTTCCGCAAACTGCTGTACAGCTCCGACGCGTACGGTGTGCCCGAGTTCCACTGTCTGGGCGCGCTCGCCTTCCGCCGCGGTCTGGCCGGTCTGCTGCAGGACCGGGTGGCCGCCGACGAACTGAGTCTCCCGGACGCGCTGCGGTTCGCCGAGTGGGCGGGAGCACACAATGCGCGCCGGGTCTACGGCCTTTCCGGCCCCTCCTGAAAGTATGATCAAGCAATGTCTGACATGACCGAAACCACGCCGGGCTGGCTCAGCTCCGACGACCTCGAGCTGGCACGCGCCCGTATGCCGATCCTGTACGTCGAGGCCGTGCCCGTGCGCGTCGACGACAGCGGCGAAGTCACCAGCGTCGGCCTGCTGCTGCGCATCGGCCCGGACGGGACGGTCAGCCGGACCCTCGTCTCCGGTCGCGTCCTGCACCACGAGCGGGTCCGTGACGCCCTGCTGCGGCACCTGGAGAAGGATCTCGGCCCGGTGGCGCTGCCGCGGATCCCGGCCTCCCTTCAGCCCTTCACGGTCGCGGAGTACTTCCCGACGCTGGGCGTCACGCCGTACCACGACCCGCGCCAGCACGCGGTGTCCCTGGCCTACGTCGTCCCGGTCACCGGCGACTGCCGGCCCCGGCAGGATGCCCTGGACCTGGTGTGGTTCAGCCCGCAGGAGGCCGTGTCGGAAGCCGTGCAGAGCGAGATGCCCGGCGGGCACGGGGTGCTGCTCAGGCAGGCCCTCGCCCACGTCGGCTGCTCTGTTTGAGCATCGTGCTGAAGGGTGTGACGGGGCGCTCCACGCGCTCCCCGTCCACGGTGATGTCGGCCACCTCGTTGTAGAACGCGAGGAGTCCCTTGATCGTGCCCACGGCGGGCAGCGGCTGCGGGTAGCTCCAGACGATGTTCGGCGGCACGTCGGCCTCGCCCCGCACCGACCAGTACTGTGCCGTGCCCTTGTAGGGGCAGCCGGTGTGGTGCTCGGTGGGTTCGAGGAGGTCGAGGCGGACGTCCTCGCGGGGAAGGTAGTAGCGGGTCGGCAGGCCGGTCTCGAAGAGCAGCACGGGCCGGTGGGTGTCGGCGACGAGCAGGCCGCCGACCGAGACCCGGACATGCCGGCTGCTCGGGATGGCATCCACCCGCTTGTGCGGGTCACGGGGGTGGATGAAGATCTCTTCCTCCTCCTCGTACCAGTGGTCCAGGCCCCTGCCGCTGCGCCGGAACCACTCGAAGGCGATGTACTCGGCGAGGTCGGCGGCCGGGAAGGTCCAGGCGGCGTTCTCCAGCAGCTCGCCGTCGACTTCGAGGTCGTAGAAGATCCTTGATCCGGTGTGGGAGCCCGTGCGCGGGTTCTTCGCGGGCCGCAGGAGGTCCTCGCGCACGTCCGCGCGCGGGAAGGCGTACTGCGGTACGGGCAGTGAGGGCTCCCAGACGAGGACGGGGTGCCGGCTGTCGACGACGGTGACCTCACCCTTGCGGCCGCGCACCCAGCGTTCGCTGGGTTCCCACAGGAGGCCTTCGGGCGTGGTGCGCAGGGATCGTTCGGTGGGAAGTGCACTCATGGACCGCTCTCCTTCGGCTCGTTCAGGAGCACCACCAGCTTCGCCGCTTCGGCGCGGGGAAGCGAGGATCGGGTCGGTCAGGCGCCGGAGCGGCGCGAGAACTCGCACCACCGGTTGTCGTCCGGGTCGCCCAGTGCGGAGGGCGATCGAGTCGCCCCTGCGCGGGCGGTCACTCGCGCTCCAGCGCGGCCAGCCGCAGCTCCAGCTGGTCGATCCGGTGCCGTAGAAGGGCGACCTGAGCTTCCAGGCTGACTTCCCGCTCCGCCCGGCGCTGAATGCGCGGGGACGCGGCGGCGCGGTCGATCACCGCGTCCAGCTGGACCAGGCGCTGCGGGCCGTTCGGGCCGTCCACCAGCCGGGACTGGATCTCGCCGTTGCGGTACCAGGACCGCAGGGCCGAGCGGGAAACGCCGGTCTCGGCCTCGGCCTTGGCCAGTGTGACCCAGGGTTTCTCCTCCAGCTGCTCGAACAGCTCCAGCTCGTTCTGCCAGCGCGCGAGCCGGTCCTCCCAGTCCGACGGTGTCTCCATCACACCCTCCCTTCACTACGGTGACCCTATCAATAGCAGTGTATTGACAGGGCTGAGACCATGGAGACATGACTTTCGAGAGGTTCACAGTGAAGGCCCGCCGGGTGGTCGTCGTGGCCCAGGAGCAGGCAAGGCAGCTCAAACACAGCCACATCGGCACGGAGCACCTCCTACTGGGTCTGCTCGACGTGCCGGACGGCACGGCGGCGCAAGTCCTGCACCAGCTCGGGTACGACAAGGAGACCGCGCAGGCCGACATCAGCGCGGCGGTCGAGCCCGGCACGAAGGAGCTGAGCGGCCACATCCCGTTCGCGGGGCGCGCGAAGAAGGTGCTGGAACTCGCCCTGCGCGAGGCGCAGCAGCTCCACCACAGCGACATCGGTACGGAACACATCCTGCTCGCCCTGGTCAGGGAGGGTGAGGGCGTCGGCGCGAAGGTGCTCGCGGAGCGGATCCAGCCGGTCAGCAAGATCCGTACCGCGGTGCTGGCCGCCTCGGCGGAGGGATCACAGGACGCTGCCGCCGGTCCCTGGCCGAGCGGTACACCTGCCACCGAGGACACCCTGTCCACCGCCGGCGAGCTGGCAGGTGGCGCTCCGGTCGGCAGCCATCACCTGCTGGAAGCGCTGCTGCGGGCGGAGAACAGCATGGCGGCCAGGGTGCTGCGCGAACTCGGCGTCGACCCGGACGCCGTAGCCGCCAAGATCGACGAACTGGACCCGGAGACGACCACGGACGCGAACCCGGAGGAGGCCGCCGCGCGCAAGATGGAGATCCGGCTGGTCGACGACGAGGTGCACCTGATCCTGCGCGACCCCGCAACGGTCGCGGCGGCCAAGAAGGTGACAGAACTGTCCGGCGGCCCGATCCAGGGCGTAGGCCCGGTCGCCGGCCTGTTCGTCCCGCTGTGG
Source organism: Streptomyces sp. NPDC001351 (assembly GCF_042896045.1). Taxonomy (NCBI): domain Bacteria; kingdom Bacillati; phylum Actinomycetota; class Actinomycetes; order Kitasatosporales; family Streptomycetaceae; genus Streptomyces; species Streptomyces sp. NPDC001351. Next base: position 620,001 of record NZ_JBIAWS010000003.1, read on the forward strand.
CGGTCGGCCAACCAACTGCTGCAGCAGATCCAGCGCACGCTGGAACCGGAGCCCGAAGAAGACGACGGATCCGCCTCCAGCAGGGTCGCCAAGGCCGTACGCACGGTCCTCGCGCCCCGCCTCCGCGGGTGAACCTGCTGGTCGGCGGACCGGACCTGCCGACGGGACGGGCGAGGACGGGGGCTCGGTGAATCCCGGCCCCTGCCGGGAAAAGCACGCCCGCTTCCCAGTGGGCTGAAGGCATGATGGCCCCCATGGACCTTGAGCCGTACCGGGGCGAGTTGGTGGCGTACTGCTATCGGATGGTGGGGTCGTTCCACGAGGCCGAGGATCTGGTGCAGGAGACCATGCTGCGGGCGTGGAAGGCCCGGGAGCGGTACGACGCCTCGCGTGCCTCGGTGCGGACCTGGCTGTACCGGATCGCGACCAATGTCTGTCTGACCGCGTTGGAGGGGCGGGCGCGGCGGCCGCTGCCGTCCGGGCTCGGTGCGCCGAGCGAGGACCCGGGGGCGCCGCTCACGCCGGCCTTCGACATCCCGTGGCTGCAGCCGTACCCGGACGCGCGGTACGACGTCGAGACGCGGGCCGATCTACGGCTGGCGCTGGTGGCGGCGATGCAGCTGCTGCCGGCGCGGCAGCGGGCCGTGCTGGTGCTGCGGGAGGTGCTGGAGTTCAGCGCCGCGGAGGTCGCGGAGCAGCTCGGGACGACGGTCGCCGCCGTCAACAGCTCGCTGCAGCGGGCCCGGGCGACGGTCGCCGAGGCGGGCGACCCGGGCGAGGTCCAGGAGCCGGACGACGCGGAGGCACGGCAGGTCGTCCAGCGGTACGCGCGCGCCTTCGAGGCGGCCGACGTCCCCGCCCTGGTGCGGCTGCTGACCGACGCTGCCGTGCTGGAGATGCCGCCGGTGCCGTTGTGGTACCGGGGTCGCCGCGACTACGGGCTGTTCATGGAGCGGGTCTTCGAGCTGCGCGGGACGGGGTGGCTCACCCGGCAGCTCACCGCCGGCGGGCAATCCGCTCTCGCCGCCTACTCGCCCACCGAGGACGGCGGGCACCGGCTGCACACGCTGCAGGTGTTCACGGTCGCCGGCGGGCGGGTCGCGCGGAACGTGGTGTTCGCGGATCCGCGCGTCTTCGAGGCGTTCGACCTGCCCGGGGAGATTTCTCCGGACGACTTGGGCCGCGGGCGATGAGTCCGGGCGGTGGCGCCGGTACATACCGGTGACCACCGACCGAGACTTCCGAGAGGACCTCGCCATGAGCGTCATCGTCATCGCATTCACCACTCTGGACGGCTTCGTCTCCGACCCGGACGGCCGCGCGGGCACACCCGGCGGCGGCTGGATGTTCCGGCACGGCCCCGAGGCGGTGGCCGGGGACAAGTTCCGGCTCGGGGCCGCGCTCGACGAGGGGGTCCTGCTGCTGGGCCGCACCACCTGGGAGCTGTTCGCCCAGCTGTGGCCGTACCGCGACGACGCGTTCTCCGCGCGTATGAACGCCGCGCGGAAGCTCGTCGCCACCCGCACCCTGACCGACGTCTCCGCCTGGGCGAACTCGCAGATCCTCACGGGCGACCTGGTGGACGCGGTCAAGCAGGAGAAGCGCGACGTGGTCGTCGCCGGCAGCCTCAGCATCGTCCGGGCGCTGATGGCCGAGGACCTGATCGACGAATACCGCCTGATCACCTTCCCGACGCTCCTCGGCACCGGCGACCGCCTCTTCCCCACGGACACCCCGCCCGTCCACCTCGAATGCGAGTCGGCGGAGCAGACGGGCCCTGCCGTCATCGCGCGCTACCGCAGGGCCGGGCGATGACGGCACGTTTCCTCGTCCTGTACGAGACCCCGCCCGACCCCGCGGCATTCGACCGGCACTACCGCGAGATCCACCTGCCGCTCGCCCGCAAGCTGCCCGGCCTGCGCCGCTACACACTCGGCCGCGAGTCCGCCGCCGTGCGCGGGGGCGAACCACCCCATCTGGTCGCCGAGTTGGAGTGGGACACGATGGAGGAACTGCGCGCCGCCTTCGCCTGCCCGGAGGGCCGCGCCTGCGCCGAGGACTCGGAGCGCCTGCAGGAGCTCGCGCCGGTACGCAGCATGGTCTTCACCGTGGACGAGGCCTGACGCCGGATCCCGGCCATGGGGGTCAGGCCGGGTCCTGCGTGTTGCGCTGGGTGGTGCCGGGTGCGCCGGTGTCCCGGTGCCATGCGACGACCAGTTCGTCCTTGGTGCCGAAGCGGACCAGGTGGCGGCCGACGACGTCCTCCAGCAGGTCGAGGTGCTCGGCGTCCGTCTCCACCGTGAGCAGCAGGGCTCCCTCGGTCGCGGTGAGGGAGCCCGTCCCGTCCTGGAAGACCAGGCTGCCCTCCCCCGCCTCCTCGTCCCAGCTCGCCCGGATGCGGCGGCCGAGGTGGGAGGCGAGCTGCTTGGCGTAGCGGTGCGGGCGGTCGGTGATGACGCGGGCTTCGGAGCGAGGCATGGCGGACTCCCGGGTTCGCAGTGACACGGCTGGAGTCGATGGTATGGAGTCAGCGGTGTTCGGGGTTCTCCGCGTCGAATCCGGGCCGCCGGGATGGTGTAGCCCAGGTGCTGCAGGCTGTAGAGGACGTTCATCGCGCAGGCCGCGCGTCCTTCGAGCCGGACCCGGCCGGGGCCCTGGCCCGCCAGGTCCGCTCCTCCCTGCGCAAGGACCTCCGCGATCTCGAACGCAGACTGACGCACCGCACGGATTGAGGCCTCTCATGGCGTACGACGAAGGAGTTCGGCGGCATCGCCCTCCTGCTGCACGGCACCATGGCCGTCGGTGTGACCGGCGACGACCTGATGGTCCTCAGTGCGCGGCGTCCAGCCGGGCCCGCTGTTCCTCGGTCAGTTCCAGGTCGACCGCGGCCAGGTTCTCCTCCAGTTGGGCGAGCGTCGAGGCACCGGCCAGCGGGATGATCGGGAGATCGCCGCTCAACTGCCAGGCCAGTACGACCTGGTTGACGGTGGCGTCCGTCTCGCGGGCGATCTCGTGCAGGACGGTGAGACGGGCCGGCGTGCCGGGGTGGTCGTAGTCAGCGGGCAGCCGGGCGGGGTGCGTGTAGGTGCCCTTCAGGAGCGGTGAGTAGGCGACCAGGGTCAGGGCAGGGTCGGCCCGCAGATACGTCAGCAGGTCGGGGCCCGCATGGCCGAGGCTGCCGTCCGGGAACATGTCGCTGGGTACGTCGGTGCGCGGGCGCAGATAGCTGTGCGCGTACTGGAGGACCTCGTAGCCCGGCAGTCCGGCCGCGGCGGCGATCGCGCGGGCCCGCTCCACCCGCCAGGTGGCCTGGTTGCTCACGCCGAGCAGTCCCACCGTGCCCTCGGCGACCAGTTCCGCGAAGCCCTCGACCGTCTCGCGCTGGGGCACGGTCGGGTCGTCGATGTGGGCGTAGAGCAGGTCGAGCTTGTCGACACCGAGGCGTTCGCGGCTGCGTTCGGCGGACTCGCGGATGACCTTCGCCGAGAGGCCCTCCGGGTTGTCGATATAGCTGGTGCCGGGGGCCAGCGGGCGGGCGCCGAGCTTGGTCGCGATGAAGATCTCGTCACCGATGCCGCGGCTGCGCCGCCAGCGGCCGAGGAGTTCCTCGCTCTGACCGCCCTGGCCGCCGTCGACCCAGAAGGCGTAGTTGTCGGAGGTGTCGATGAAGTTGCCGCCGGCCTCGACGTACCGGTCGAGCAGGGCGAACGATGTCTCCTCGTCCGTCCGCGAGCCGAACAGCATCGCGCCGAGCGCGAGCACGCTCACCTCGCGGCTGGTGTGCGGGTCTGTTCCGATGGTGCGGTACTTCATGCCGGGTCCTCCCGTTCGCGCCCGCGGTTTCCGGTACGAACGGGAGTCTTCAGCCTGAAGCGCACACGAAGTCAAGGGGCCCCGCGCGCACTACTTGCTGAACGGGCCCTCCAGCGCCGCCCACTGCAGCAGCATGATCGTCTTGGCGTCGGCGATCTCGCCGGTGCGGATCATCTCCAGGGCCCGGCGGAAGGACAGCTCGACGATCTCGATGTCCTCGCCTTCCTCGTCGAGGCCGCCGCCCTCGTGGGTATGGGTCGAGGGGCCGTAGGCGGCGGCGTAGAAGCTGACGCGTTCGGTGACCGAGCCCGGGCTCATGTAGACGTCAAAGACGTGCTGGACCTCGCCGATGGTGTGGCCGGTCTCCTCCACCACCTCGCGGCGGACGGCGAGTTCGGGGTGCTCGTCATCGTCGTCGAGGAGTCCGCCCGGTGTCTCGACCAGCATGCCGTCGGGGTGCCCGTTGACGTACACGGGGAAGCGGAACTGCCTGGTGAGCAGCACCGTTTCGCGCTCAGTGTCGTAGAGCAGCATGGTGGCGCCGTTGCCTCGGTCATGCGTCTCGCGCTGCTGGGTGGACCAGGTGCCGTCGGCGTGCCGGAAGTCGAATGTGGTGGCACGCTCGACGTACCAGTGGCTGGAGAGCAGTTTCACCTCCCGCACCTTCACGCGGGGATTGCCGTCCAGGTCGAGTCCGGTGCGGTCCAGGCCGGTGCGGCCGCGGCGGTCCGGGGTGTCGATACCGGCGGTCATCGCTGACCGCCGGCCGTGCGTGCGTGAGTCATGGTCGCTGTCTACCACGGCAACCGGTCAGTTCAGAGTCAGCACGTGCGAATGCCAGGCCGGCAGGTCGACGAAGAGGCCCGGGGTGAGTATGTGGTCGCCGTCGCGGTCGTAGGTCTGGCCCGTGAGCAGATCGGTCAGGTGGCAGGGGTGGCCGGACAGGTCGGGCCAGGGCAGGGGGACTTGTCCCTGGGACGGGGTGTCGGAGTAGTTGACGATCACGAGGTGGCGGGTGTCGGGGCCGGTCCAGCTCCAGGCGAGCAGGTTGCGGTGGGTGTCGTTGTCCGGCCAGCCGGTGGTGGTGAGGAGGCGCCAGTCGCCTTCGCGTACGGCGGTTGCGGCGGGGAGCAACTGGCCGTAGAAAGACCGGAGTTGCTCGTCGGCCGGCTCCTGCGGGCGGCGGGCGAGGAAGACAGGTGGGCGGACCTTGCGGCCCTCGAACTGGCCCTCGTGCCACAGCGTCGCGCCGGGCAGGGTGGCGATGGTGACGGCTGCGGCGCGCTCCTGTGCGGCCGGCAGGGTGAAGGCGGCCCGCGGCTCGTCGTGGTTCTCCAGGAAGCGGACCAGGCCGCGCTGGTACGTGAGGTCGGCCTGAAGGTGGGCACGGGTCGATTCCGCTCCCTCGTGGAGGAGGCGGTCGTAGAGCCGCTTGTCGTAGCAGTGGTCGAAGCCCTGCTGCTGGAGGGCCCACTCGAGGTCCCAGTACGCCTCGGCGACGAAGAGGAGGTCGGGGTGGTGCGCCTGGACGCGCGGGACGACGTACGGCCAGAAGTCGTCCGCGGGGAGCGGGCCCGCCCGGTCGCCCCAGGTCTTGGCGAAGACGTCGTTCATCAGCAGCATCGCCATGTCGCAGCGGACGCCGTCCGCCTGGTCGCCGATGGAGACGAGGGTGTCGACGGCCGCCGTGCGCAGGTCGTCGCTGAAGGCGTTGAGCTGGACGACGTCGAGCCAGGGGGCGAAGTACGGGTCGCGGCCGTTGGCGTAGACGTGGCCGCCGACGTCGAGGAAGGCCTCGGGTGACCGGTCCAGGTCCTCGCGGCTGCCCTGGATCAGGCGCTCGGGGTGCTCGGTGAGCCAGGGGTGGTCAGGGGCCACGTGGTTGGGCACGTAGTCGAGGATCAACCGCATGCCCCGGGCGGCCAGTTGGGCGCGTGCCTCGGCCAGGCCGTCCGGGCCGCCGAGTGAGGCGTCGACGACGTAGTTCCGTACGCAGTACGCGGATCCGGCGATGTCCGCCTGGGTCAGGTCGGGCAGCGCCTGGCGGAACGACGCGAGCAGAGACTCGTCGCGCAGGGCGATCGCGAGGCCGGCGGGGCTGCGCTCCCAGACGCCCATCAGCCAGACGGTGTCGATGCCGGGCAGGGCGACCTCGTCCCAGACCTCCGCGGGAACGTCGCCGAGGGTGACGCGGCGCCCGTACCGCCCGCTCAGCTCACCCAGCCATACAAGGGTGTTGATCTCGTAGACGACGGTCATGACAGGGGCTCCTCGTCGCCCGAGCCGGCGAACCGCTCATCCCGTTTGTCCTGTTCGCTCACGGGGCGCAGGGACTCCCGGCCGCCGCGGTGCCAGTCGTCGGCGCTGATGGCGTGGAAGAGGGTCGCGGTGGCGGCCACCAGCCCGGTCCAGCCGGTCTGGTGGGAGGCGCCGAGGCCCGCGCCGTTGTCGCCGTGGAAGTACTCGTAGAAGAGGATCAGGTCCTTCCAGTGGGGGTCCTTGGCGAACTTGGGCTGTGCGCCGTGGACCGGTCGGTGGCCGTCCTCGCCGGTCAGGAAGGTGGCGGTGAGCCGGTCGGAGATCTCGCGGGCCACCTCGTAGAGGTTCAGCCGCCGTCCGGAGCCGGTCGGGCACTCCACGGTGAAGCCGGGGCCGTGGTAGCCGTGCAGGTTCAGCAGGGCGCGGATGAGGAGGAGGTTCATCGGGAACCAGACCGGGCCGCGCCAGTTGGAGTTGCCGCCGAACATGGCGGAGTCGGACTCGGCGGGCAGATAGCCGACGCCGTACGTCTGGCCGTTGACGTCGAAGTGGTACGGGTGCTCGGCGTGGTAGCGCGAGAGGGACCGGATGCCGTGCGGGCCGAGGAATTCGTCCTCGTCGAGCATGCGGGCGAGGATGCGGCGCAGCCGGTCCTCGCCGAAGAGGGCGAAGAGGTAGCGGCCGTTCTCGTCGGCCGTGCCCAGGTCGTGCTGTTGGACGACGGCTTCGACGGCCGGGTGGCGCTGGATGAACTCCTTTGCCCCTTGTACGAGTTCGGGGAACGTACGGTCGGCGCGGCCGCCGATGACGCTGGTCGCCGCCAGCGGTATCAGGCCGACCAGGGACCGCACCTTCAACGGGGTGGCCGTGCCGTCGGGCAGCCGCAGCACGTCGTAGAAGAAGCCGTCCTCCTCGTCCCACAGGCTGGCGTTGTCCTTGCCGATGCGGTTCATGGCGACCGCGATCCAGGCGAAGTGCTCGAACAGCATCTGCGCCTGCTCCACGTAGACGGGGTTGTCGACGGCGAGTTCGATGGCGATGTCGAGGAGGTTCTGGCAGTACAGCGCCATCCATGCGGTGCCGTCGGCCTGGTCGATGTGGCCGCCGGTGGGCAGGGGTGCGCTGCGGTCGAAGACGCCGATGTTGTCGAGGCCGAGGAAGCCGCCCTGGAAGACGTTGTTGCCGTCGACGTCCTTGCGGTTGAGCCACCAGGTGAAGTTCTTCATCAGCTTCTGGAAGGCGTTTTCGAGGAAGGCGCGGTCGGCGTGGCCGGTGCGGTGCTTCTCCAGTTCGTAGACGAACAGGACCGCCCAGGCGTGCACGGGCGGGTTGACGTCGCCGAAGTTCCACTCGTACGCGGGGATCTGGCCGTTGGGGTGCAGATAGAGGCGGCGCAGGAGGAGTTCCAGCTGCCCCTTGGCGAAGGGGATGTCGACCATGGACAGGGCGAGGGTGTGGAAGGCGAGGTCCCAGGCCGCGAACCAGGGGTACTCCCAGGTGTCCGGCATCGACATGACCTCGTCGTTGACCATGTGGTACCAGGCGCTGTTGCGGATGCGGGGGTCCGCGGCGAGCGGGTCGACGCCGTGCTCGGCGAGCCAGCGCTCGACGTCGAGGTAGTAGTACTGCTTGCTCCACAGCATCCCGGCGAGCGCCTGACGCACCAGCCGGCGCTCGTCCTCACTCATGCCGTCGGGGACGACGTCCTCGTAGAAGGCGTCGGCCTCCGTACGACGGATGTCCATGGTGGCCGCGAAGTCCGCCCAGGGATCGGCGAGTTCGGCGTCCGACAGCCGCAGCCGCACGGTCACGCTGTCACCGGCGGGGACGGTCAGGGTGTGGTGGAGGGCGGCCTTGGTGCCGGTCTGCGCGGGGTTGACGGCGGTGGTGTCACCGTGGACCACGCAGCGGTCGATGCCGTCCTTGACGTAGGGCGTGCTGTTCGGGCTGCCGAAGATGCGCTGGTTGTTGGTCTCGTTGTCGGTGAACAGGGCGGGGGCGTCGGTGTCGCAGTACAGCCGGCGCGGGCCGAGTTCTTCGTGGTCGGCGCGGATGGCGTCCGCCGTCTTCGTCAGGCTCGGTACGGCGGTGCCGCCGGCCCATGACCAGGTGTGCCGGAACCAGAGGGTCGGCAGGAGGTGGAGGGTGGCCTCGTCGGGGCCGCGGTTGTGCGCGGTGATCTCGACGAGCATGTCCTCGGGGCCGGCCTTGGCGTACTCGACGAACACGTCGAAGTAGCGGTCCTCGTCGAAGATGCCGGTGTCGAGCAGCTCGTACTCGAAGTCGCGGCGGCCGCGGGCCTTGTTGGTGTCGACGAGATCGGCGTACGGGAACTCGCCCTGCGGGTACTTGTACAGGTACTTCATGTACGAGTGGGTGGGCGTGCTGTCGAGGTGGAAGTAGTACTCCTTGACGTCCTCGCCGTGGTTGCCCTCGGCGTTGGTCAGGCCGAACATCCGTTCCTTGAGGATCGGGTCACGGCCGTTCCACAGGGCCAGCGCGAAGCACAGCCGCTGCTTGTCGTCGCTGATGCCGGCGATGCCGTCCTCACCCCAGCGGTACGCCCGGGACCGCGCCTGGTCATGGGTGAAATACGACCAGGCCTCACCGTCAGGGCTGTAGTCCTCCCGGACGGTCCCCCACTGCCGCTCGCTGAGATAGGGACCCCAGCGGCGCCAGTCCACCCGGGACGCGTCGGCCTCCGCCAGCCGCTGCCGCTCGGCGCCCACCGAGCCGCTGTCCTCCGCCATCGCCGCCTCCTCCGCGCACCCCGGCATTGCTCCCAGACTCGGACGTCCCGGACGGGGCCGCAATGGGTGAGGGGCGCAGGGGTGGCGTGGAGGATCAGCTGTCGGCCGGCATCACACTGCTGATCCTGCCCTTTTTGTCCGCCACGAGATAGCCGGTCCGGCCGTAGGCGTCAGTGAGGTACACCCTCATACCGACGGGAAAGCCGAAGACGTTGCCCGGGGGGTCCAGCACCAGGTATCGGGTGGCCGCCTTGGGCACCTTGAGTTTCTTCTTCGCCTGGACCAGCAGTGAGGGGACCTTGTCCCAGTCGAAGCCGTCCAGACGGACGGGTTTCTCTCCCCCGGTCAGTTTGTCGTTGATGATGTCCTTCTGTACGCCTTGGCCGGGGCGGTAGGTGTACGAGTCGTACGCGGTGTCGCTGCCGTTCACCATCACCCCGGCCGAGACGTACCCCGGGTAGACCGTCAGGTCGCCGAAGCGGTCCCGGCCGGTCTCCTTCTCGATGGCCGCGATCGCGGTGCGGATGCCCTGCGGGGTCAGCAGGTCGGTCGTGGCGGTCTGTTCCGCGGCGATGGGAGAGGCGGTGGAGCCGGCCGAGGGCGATGTCGTGGTGCCGGATCCCGTGGTGCGGGTGCCCGTGCCCCCGGACGCGTGCGTGCCCGACCCCGGCAGCTGGGTCCACACGAGCACGCCGGCGAGGGCAGCTCCGGCGGTGGGCAGGACAAGCAGCGTCCAGCGGCGGCGACCGGCGGACACCGGTGCAGTCGGTGGGGAGTGCGGGGGTGGGGAGTACGGCGGTGGGGCGTCCTGCGGCGAGCTGCCCCACGGTGGGACGGCCGGGGGTTGCAGAGGGAAGGACGTGGGGGTCCCGGTCTGCGTCCGCCGGGCCGCGCCGGCCAGCATCCGTTCCAGTTGCCGGGCGTCGGGGCGGGCCTGGGGATCGCGGACGAGGACGCGGGCGAGGACCTCCGCCAGGGGGCCGGCCTTGACGGGCGGCGGTATGTCGTCGGTGAGGACCGCGGCAAGGGTCGCGAGGGTCGTGCCCCGGCGCAGGGGATGGTGGCCCTCGACGGCGACGTACAGCATCATCGCGAGCGACCAGAGGTCCGAGGCCGCGCCGCCGTCCTTGCCGGAGACCCGCTCGGGTGCCATGTAGTCGGGGGTTCCGATGACCGAGCCGGTGGCGGTGAGGGCGGTGGCGTCGCGGATGGCGGCGATGCCGAAGTCGGTGAGCACCGGGCGGCCGTCGGGGCGCAGCAGGACGTTGGCCGGTTTCACGTCGCGGTGTTCGATGCCGGCCTCGTGGGCGGCCCGCAGCGCGGCCAGCACTTCGAGTCCGATGCCTGCCGCCTCGATCGGATTCATCGGGCCGAGGGCGAGACGGTCGGCCAGGGAGCCGCCGGTCACCAGTTCCATGACGATCCACGGGTAGGTCCCGGGGCCGCCGTCGACGATGTGATGGATCGTCACCACGTTGGGATGGTCGACCCGGGCCAGTGCACGGGCCTCCCGCAGCACCCGCTCCCGCAGCAGCCGTGCGGCCTCCGGGTCGTACTCGGCGAGGCCGGGGTCGGACGGCCGTACCTCCTTGATGGCCACACTGCGGTGCAGCATCAGGTCGGTGGCCCGCCAGACCATGCCCATGCCGCCGCCTCCGAGCCGTGCCGTCAGCTCGAACCGTCCGTCGACAACCCGTCTCGCAGGGGTGTCTCTGCCCTCGTCGCTCATGCGCGGGAGCCTAGTGGGCCGCTCTGACAGCCTCGCGTCCAGTTCAGTGAATGGACCGTTACCCGGCTCGCGCAGGAAGTACGTGGTCTGCCGGGGTGGCGTGCTCGGTCACCGGCGCGTGAACGCCGTGCGTCCCAGCCGGAAGCGGGGGTGGGGCTCGGCTCGGCCGGTCGCGAGGTCGGCGGCCATCGCGCCGATGAGCGGGGTGAACTTCGCACCGTGTCCGGAGCACGGGGAGACGATGACGAAGGGGCCGTGACGGTCGAGGACGAAGTCCTCGTCGGGGGTGGTGGTGTAGAGGCAGGTGGCCTCGGCGACCGGGTCGGGTTCGAGGCCCGGGAGACGGTCGCGGACGAAGCCGCTGACCCGCGTCCGCGACGACGCGTCGACGACCCCGCTGCGGGTGCGGGCGGTGGTGGGCGTGCCGCGGTCGTGTTCGGCGACCTTGAACGTGGGCAGCGGGCCGCCGTCGCTTCCCGACGGCAGGCCGTAGAGGTGCAGCGCCCCGTCCCAGATCAGGGTGGGCCACCGCAGGGACGGATCCCGCTGCGGGAAGTGGAAGACCTGCTGCTGGGTCACCTCCAACGTCGGCGGCGGGACGGGCAGTTCAAGCTCGGGCAGCCAGGCACCCACGGCGATCACCACGGTGTCCGCGAGCACCTCACGGCCGTCGTCGGTGCGCAGGAGGACCCGCTCGCCGCCCTGGACGTCGATGCCCGTGACACGTGTGCCGATGATCGCTTCCGCGCCGTGCTCGATCGCCCGCCGGACGCAGGCCGCAACGGTCCGGTCGGCGTCGACGACGCCCGCGTCCGGGTGGTGGAGCACCGGGCCCGTGATACGGATGTACGGCCAGCGCTCCGCGGCTTCCTCCGGGCTGAGGAGTTCATGGGACACGCCGGCCGCGGAGAGGAGCTCGGCGATCGCCTTCGTGTCGCGGTCCTCCCCCATGTCGAGGCCACCTGTCGTGCGCAGCAGGGGAGTCGAGCTGTCCTGCTCCAGTTCCCGCCACTGCTCGTACGCCTGCCCGGTCAGCCCTACGTAGAAGGGGTCGGCGTACGCCCGCCGGATGATCCGTGAGCTGCCGTGGGAGCTGCCGTGCCGGTGTCCGATGTCGTATGCCTCGATCAGCGTGACCTCGTGGCCGCGCCGGGCCAGCTGCCAGGCGGTGGCCGCGCCCATCAGCCCGGCCCCTACGACGGCGATCACAGCCCCTCCCCGGGGATCCAGTCCGTGCCCGCGAGCGGGACGCGGGCCATGGCGGCGGATTCGATCGTAAGGGCAACCAGATCCTCGGGCTCGAGATACGGGAGGTGGGCATTGCCGCAGGCGCGGGCGAAGAACGTCCGTATCACGGGCCCGGTGCTCCACCACCCGGACGCGGGCGTCCCCGACGACCGGCACGGACGGCCGGCAGCAACAGGGCTGAGCAGTACTGGAGTCGGGCCTCAGGCGCCCGGCACCGGGAAGAGCATGCAGCTGCTGGTGGCGTGCGCGAGCAGGCGCTCCGCCGAGTCGAAGAGCTGCGCCTCGGCGAGTGCGGTGCGCCGACCGCTGCTCAGGACGCTGCCGACGGCACGGACCTTGCCCGTGTCGGCGGTGATCGGGCGCAGGAACTTCACGTTCAGGTCGAGCGAGGTGTAGCCCATGCCCGGCGGCAGGGTGGACTGGACGGCGCAGCCGGCCGCCGAGTCGAGCATCGTGGCGTAGATGCCGCCGTGGACGCTGCCGATGGGGTTGTAGTGCTCCTCACCGGGCTCCAGGGAGAACACCGCGTGGCCGTGGTCGACCTCTTCGATCGACATGCCCAGCGTGGCGGCGATCGGCGGCGCGGGCAGCCGGCCGGCCAGGATCTCGCGGAGGAAGTGCAGGCCGGAGCCCTGCCCGACGGCGCCCGCCGAGATCGCGGGGTCGTGCCAGTCGTACGTACGAGAGCGTTCCATGCGCCTGCGGTTCCTCCCTGACCCACTGACTTTGTTTCTCGAAGCTAGCTCTGCGGTCAGCTGACTGTCAATGCAGAAGCCAGGTGTTCTACGATGGCGGTATGAAGTGGCTCGAGATGAGCACCGAGAACTGTCCGGTCCAGCGCAGCCTCAACCTGATCGGCGAGAAGTGGTCGCTGCTGCTTCTGCGTGACGCCTTCAACGGGGTGCGGCGCTTCGACGACTTCCGCCGTCATGTGGGGCTGTCGGAGGCGGTCCTGTCCGACCGGCTGCGCAAGCTGGTCGCGGCCGGGATCCTGCGGACGGTCCCCTACCAGGAGCACGGCAGCCGGACCCGCCACGAGTACCGTCTCACCGCCAAGGGCCGCGATCTGTGGCCCGTCATGGTGGCGCTGCGGCAGTGGGGCGAGGCGTACGTCGGGGATCCCGAGGGCCCGGTCCTGGAGATCCGGCACCGCGACTGCGGCGCCCCGGTGCGGGTCGTGGTCGAGTGCCCCGACGAGCACACGGAGCTCTCCCCGAGGGAGGTCACGGTGACACCGGGGCCGGCGGCGCGCCTGCAGCCTGAGAGCTGACGGCCTGTCCGGCGGATCTGCCGGACAGGCCCGTGTCCCGGGGAGGGCTCAGCGCTTGAGCGTGAAGGTGAAGTCGGCGGAGAGTCTGCCGCTCAGCCGGACTGCTGAGACGAGGTTCCCGTCCGTGATCAGGCGCTCGACCTCGGCCCGAGAGAGACCGCAGCCGTCGGCGATCAGCCGCACCGGCCGGACCGGGATCCGCGCGGCGAAGCGCACCGAGACGTCGATCACCTCGCGGGCCAGGTGATCCGTTCCGCCGGTGTCGAGACGCCAGGCACCGTCCCAGTCGAGGGCTGTGCGATTACGGCGGTGCAGGGCCGGATCCTGGAGCAACTCCGCTGCCAGGTCGGGGTCGTTGGCGTGCATCCGGTCCAGCAGCTCGGGTCGTACGGAGCGCACGTTCATCCGGTCCAGGACCCTGAGCTTCGCCGTGTCGCCGCAACCGGCGCAGAGCACCAGCAGCCAGGCGTCGAGGAGCTTGTGGTGCGCGTTGACGCGAAACTTGCCGTTGGCCCGGAAGCGTTCGGAAGCGCACGCGTGGCAGCGGCGCCGAACGGTCGGCAGGCAGGTGGGCATGACCACCCAGGTATGGAGCACAGAAGTACACCGGTTTCAGTGAGAAGTCCGCAGCAAGAAGCAGCGCGGCGCAGCTGCGCACGCGCGACAGATCAGCTCTCGGGGGGTCTCACACGGTGTACAACGGCACGTCCTTGCCTGGGCGACTCGGGTCGGCAGCACGGTAGGGCAGCGAAGTGGCGCTGATCCACTGGTTTTCGAGCGACTCGGCTCGGGCCCCGTACAGTTGACGACGGCTCAGAAGACGCCGGTGGGCTTCGGTTGACCGGCTCGGCCCGTGCTGCCGGGCGGCGTCGCGCACGACTGCGTCTTGCTGGGACCGGCGGCGGTCGAAGCCGGGAGCCCGGCCATGATGAGCTTGGCCCAGGTGGACGTCAGGCGCCCGCGGCGACCGCCCGCCGCCAGGCGCGCTCCCCCAGCAGCCGCAGCCCGTTGAGGCCGACGAGGACGGTGGAGCCCTCGTGGCCCGCGACGCCCAGGGGCAGCGGCAGGGTGCCCGCGAGGTCCCAGACGACGAGCCCCGCGATGAAGACCCCGGCGACCACCAGGTTCTGCACGACCAGACGCCGGGCCCGTCGGAAGAGGGCGATCACCGCGGGCACGGTGGCGAGTTCGTCGCGGACGATGACGGCGTCCGCGGTCTCCAGTGCCAGGGGTCCCCGACGACCAGCATCTTGCGTCCCGCGCGCTCCAGTTCGGTCACCGCGCTCACCTTGTGCTGCGGCAGCAGTCCCGCCCTGACGTCCTCGATGCCGACCTCGGCGGCCAGGTGCGCGGCCGCGCGGGGATTGTCGCCGGTCAGCAGGGACGGGGCGGTTCCGGTGAGATGCGTGAGGGAGGCGACCGTGGCGGCGGTGTCCGGGCGCAACTGGTCGGCGAGGCCCAGGAGCCCGACGGGGACCCCGTCGGCCACGACGAGGACGGCGGTACGGCCGGACTCCTCCAGGTCGGCCGCATGGACCGCCGCGTGCGCCGCCGTGGCGGAGTCGGACCTGCCGCCGATCCGGCGGGTCCAGGTTCCGGCTGCTTGCTCGGCCCCGAGGTCGTCCGGGAAAAGGTGGTCGCCCCGGCCCCGGCCCGCTTCCATCACTGTGCCGTCGCCGACGCCGGAGAAACCGGCAAGAGCGCCGCCCGCTCCCACGCCCCTCAGGTTGTCGGCGGCGAGGAGCCGGGCCGGTGCGCCCACCGTGGCCCGCCGCCCGTCGACCCTGGCCGTCACTCCCACGCCGGGTGTCGAGTCGAAGTCCCGCGCGGGTGGCAGCGGCAGCTCCCGCTCGCGCGCCGCCTCCACGACGGCCCGCGCCAGCGGATGCTCGCTGGGGTGCTCGGCCGCCGCCGTCAGGACCAGCAACTCCCGCTCCCCCAGCCCGGATCCGGGCAGCGGCCGTACGTCCGTCACCATTGGAACGCCCTCGGTCAGCGTGCCGGTCTTGTCCAGCGCGACGGTGTCGACCTGGACCAACTGCTCCATCACCACCGCCGACTTGACCAGCACGCCGTGCCGTCCGG
Organism: Streptomyces sp. NPDC001351; assembly: GCF_042896045.1. Classification (NCBI taxonomy): domain Bacteria; kingdom Bacillati; phylum Actinomycetota; class Actinomycetes; order Kitasatosporales; family Streptomycetaceae; genus Streptomyces; species Streptomyces sp. NPDC001351. Next base: position 635,155 of record NZ_JBIAWS010000003.1, read on the forward strand.
CGTTGGCGATGGCCGACAGCAGGGGCGGCATGATGGCCAGGACCACCGCACACGGCGAGGCCACGATCATGAACGTCATGGCGCGCAGCAGCGCCCCGGTCAGCTCGGCGCCGAAAGCGAGCGGCACGAGGAAGACGGCGAGGGTCGCCGCCACCATGCCGAGCGAGTAGCGCTGCTCGACCTTCTCGATGAACAGCTGGGTGGGCGCCTTGATCCCGGACGCCTCCTCGACCATGCGGACGATCCGCGCCAGCACCGAGTCGGAGGCGTCGCGTTCGACGCGGACGCGCAGCGCCCCCGTGCCGATGACGGTCCCCGCGAACACCTCGTCGCCCCGCTCCTTGAGGGCGGGCAGCGGTTCGCCCGTGATGGTCGCCTGGTCGACCTCGCTCGCCCGGTCCAGTACGCGGCCGTCGGTGCCGACCCGCTCACCGGGCCGTACGAGAATCGTGTCCCCGACCGCCGGCTCCTCGACGGGTACGGCCCGTTCGGAGCCGTCCGGGGCGATCCGGGTCGCCGGGGCCGGGGCCAGGTCCAGCAGGCCGCGCACCGAGTCGGCGGTCCGGGCCGTGGCCAGGGCCTCCAGTGCGCCCGAGGTCGCGAAGATGACGATCAGCAGGGCGCCGTCCATGACCTGCCCGATCGCGGCGGCGCCGAGGGCGGCGACGACCATCAGCAGATCGACGTCGAGGGCCTTCTCGCGGAGCGCCTTGAGCCCCTCCCAGCCCGGCTCCCATCCGCCGGTGACGTACGCCGCCGCGTACAGCACACCCCAGGTCCAGGCCGGTGCGCCGGTCAGCTGCAGCGGCAGCGCGAGCAGGAAGCAGACGGTGGCCGCGACGGCCCAGCGCACCTCGGACAGCGCGAGCGTCCGGGTGCGCCGCCGGAGCGCGGGCGCGGTCGTGACCGGGGCGGCCTGGGGCGGAGTGAGCGTGGAGGTCACTCTCCGACCATACAGGAACACATGAAGATTCATTCATTTATTCATGAGTGCATGGTCATGAGGGCCTGGGCAGGGGGCTACGGCCGCTCACCCTCCGTAGGATGAGCGGCATGGGCCATGGAGCTGACACGACCACCGCCGCAACGGCACGCGAGCGCCTGGAGACCGTGGGTGCCGCCGACGTGGCCGCCACGCTCCAGGCCCTGGCGACCCCGTCCCGGCTGCGCATCCTGGCCCGCCTGCAGGAGGGCCCGTGCGCGGCGACCGAACTCGCCGACGCCGTGGGCATGGAACAGTCCGCCTGCTCCCACCAGTTGCGCCTGCTGCGCAACCTCGGCCTGGTCACCGGAGAGCGCCGCGGCCGCTCGGTCATCTACGCGCTCTACGACAACCACGTCGCCGAACTGCTCGAGCAGGCCCTCTACCACGTGGAGCATCTGCGGCTGGGCCTGCGCGACAGTGCGTCCTAGGCGTCCTGGCCGTCGGGCTGCCGGACGACCGAGCGGCGCTCGGCGGAGGGGCGGCGGCGCAGCAGCAGGCGTCTCGCGGGGCGCTCCACCGCCTCGTACAGGACCCAGGACAGGCCGAGGGACACGGCGAACAGGACGGCCGTGACGGCCAGGCCCGCCATCGGGCCGAAGAGGGGTTTCGTGCCGAGCACGTTGGTCCCGGCGCGCAGCACGAGCAGGTGGACCATGTAGAAGGCGAAGGAGAGCTCCCCCAGCCGTACCAGTCGCCGGTGGCGCCACATCGAGGGCAGACCGTGCAGGTCGGCGACGGCCGCCGCCGCGATGAGCAGGGCGAAGCCGATGACGGTGCAGACGGTGGCAGGGTAGCCGTCGGTGATGTGCGGGACGTGCGGGACGAGGAAGTAGCCGATGATCGCGAGGGCGAGCGAGGCTTCCAGGCCGGGTCCGCGCCACCGGTCGAGCAGCACCAGCCGGGCGACGGCGACACCGAGGACGAACTCGGGCAGCCGCGCGGCGGGGAAGGAGTAGATCTGCTGGCCCAGCCAGTGGTGCGCGTCCACCCACGCCAGCCCCAGCACCGCCAGCACCGACGCCCCGGCCAGCGCGGCCGCGCCGCGGGCGCCGAGACGGCGCAGGAGCAGCGCCAGCATCGGGAAGACGGCGTAGAAGAAGGCCTCGCAGGCCAGTGACCAGCTGACCGGGTCCAGCGTCTGCCACCAGGGCCGCCACCAGGAATGCACCAGCAGGACGTTGGCCAGCCCCTGGCTCAGGGTCGGCTTGGACTGGTGGGCCAGCGTGTACGCCATGAGCAGCGCGATCGCTGCGGTGACCAGGTGCACCGGCAGGATGCGGGCGATACGGCGGCGCCAGAAGGCGGGCGCGCGGTCGCCCGGCCGGGCCGACCAGGTCAGGACGAACCCGGACAGCACGAAGAAGAACGACACCCCCGTCGCGCCGGCCCCGAACGCCCAGGTGACCAGGGAGCCGGCGGCGCCGTCGAAATAGTGGAAGTTGTGCACGTGCAGTCCGAAGACCAGCAGTGCGGCCATCCACCGCAGGCCGGTGAGGGACGGCAGTGAGGGCGCCGGAGCGGACGGGGAACTCCTCGTGGTGGTCGCGGTTTCGGTGGTCGACGGCGTCCGGGGCGCCCTGGTCGCCGTCGTCATCGAATCACCTGCAGGGAACTGTTCGTGCTGTGCATGAAGCGGGGCATGAAGGGGAACGTTGCCCGTTCAGCACCTTTCATTCATCCCCGTACCCCACGTCACACCAATGGGGCCGAACCTCGGCGCCCCGGCGCTCAACCGCGGCCGTACCCCTTGTCCAGACGTTCGAGAACGGCACGCGCCATCGCTTCCTCGCCCTTGGCGTTGGGGTGCGCGGGTGCGGCGGGCGAGGCCGGCTGCAGCGGCTCGATCCAGCGGACGTCGGGCGATTTGCACATGTCGTGGCCCACCGTGGGCGCGTAGGTGTCGACGTACTTCGCGCGATCCCACTCGGCCACCAGCCGGAGCATCAGGTTCAGCCGCTTGCCGGTGTCGCGCAGATAGGCGAAGTCCCCGGCCGCGAACGGCACCGCCGGATAGCAGCCGATGCCGTCGTCGGGCAGCAGGTCCGGGTAGCCGACGACGAGCACCCGGGCGTGCGGCGCCCTGGCGTGCACGGCCCGCAGCACCGCGTCGATCTTCGGCGCGGTCCGCGCGATGGCGAGCGTGAGCTGGTCGATGCCGGACGAGGCGTAGGAGCGCCGGCACGGGTCGCCGGTCGGGTCCTGGGAGCTGAGGCGGGCGCAGGTGCCGATGATGGAGCTGAAACCGATGTCGTTGCCGCCGATCTGGACCGTGACCAGACCGGTGTCGCGGTTCAGCGCGTCCAACTGGGGCTCGTTGGTGCCCTGCGCCTTCCACATGTTGTCGGTCGTCGCTCCGCTGCAGCTCACGTCCTTGAACGCGGTCGCCTTGCGCGCCGCGGCCACGATCGAGGGGTAATTGTGGTCGGAGCGGGCGCAGTTGGCGTCCACCTGCTGCGGGATGAGGGGGCCCGCCGTGTAGGAGTCCCCGAGCGACACATAGCGGGTGTCCCAGCCGTGTCCCTCTCCGTGTGCCGCGGCAGGCGTCGTTGACGCCGCGACGAGCGCGCAGCCGCCGAGCGCCGCCCCCACCGCCATCCCCCGCCGCCGGCGTCTTGCCGCTGAGCCCGAACGCGTGTCGTCGGCCATGCGATTCCTCCCCCTGAGACCCGGACGTCGCGCGGAGCCGCACCGAGGCGCGGCGTCACACGCGACGCAGCCTGTATACCGCCCGGTATGTGTCCGGGGCCAGAGGCGGGAAGCGGGCAACTGGCCTCCGGGCAAAGGGGATCCATCGGTTCCGGGGGGCTGAACCAACCGCCGCCCAGGGGCGTCTACATCCCTGCGGCACACGCCGCATCGGCATCCCCGTTGGGTCCCCGACCCAGGTAGGTCTATCGTCTGAATCGTGGGCCAGAACATAGGAGAGCGGCCATGATGCCGCAGGACGAAGCCGTGATCGGCTGCACGGGGAAGGTGCTCGTCGGAACGCGCGGATCCGCGGGGCCCGGCGAAATCCTGGTGCGGGTCAGAGGCGGTTCCGAGACCTTCCTCGCCTGGTCCGAAGATCCCCTGCCCACGGGGGCGACGGTGCTGGTGATCGAGTCACGCGGATGTCGTGAGGTCGGCGTCATCGAGTGGGTGGATCCATTGGACGCGCTCGGCGGCGACGCCGTCGGCGCCGACTGAGGAGTAGAAAGAAAAATGTTCGGATACCGCGTTCCCGCCCCCGACGAGGCGATGCTGATCTCGGGAGGCAGGCGGGGACTGGGGGGCGCGCCGTTCCGAGTGGTGACGGGGCACGGCAAGTTCGTGATCCCGTTCTTCCGCAAGACCCGCTTCCTCACTCTGTCGATGTGCGAGGCCGAGGTCACCGAGACCTGTGTGACCAAGCAGGGCATCGCCCTGCACGTCCGCGCGGTCATCGCCTTCAAGGTCGGCAACGACCACGAGAGCATCATCAACGCCGGCCAGCGCTTCCTCTCCGACCAGGACCAGATGTCCGTCCTGACCGGCCGGATCTTCGCCGGTCACCTGCGGGCCATCATCGGCTCGATGACGGTCGAGGAGATCGTCACCGAGCGGCAGAAGCTCGCCGCGGAGGTCCTGGACACCTCCAAGACCGAGATGGCGAAGATCGGCCTGATCGTGGACTCGCTGCAGATCCAGTCGATCGACGACGGCGACGCCGGATACATCGACGCGATGTCCGCGCCCCACAAGGCCGCCATCCAGCGGCAGGCCCAGATCGCCCAGGCCCAGGCCACCCAGGCCTCGGTCGAGGCGGAGCAGGAGGCGGCCCGCAAGCAGGCCGAGTACGCCCGGCAGACCGCCGTCGTGAAGGCGGAGTACTCGGCCGAGGTGGACCGCGCCCAGGCGAAGGCGGCCCAGGCCGGACCGCTGGCGCAGGCGCACGCCCAGCAGGAGGTGCTCGCCGCGCAGACCGAACTGGCACAGCGCCAGGCCAAGCTGCGTCAGGAGCAGCTGGTCGCCGAGATCGTGAAGCCCGCCGAGGCCGAGGCCGAGCGGGTCAGGGTGCTGGCGGCCGCCGAGGCGCAGCGCATGAAGATCCAGGCCGAGGCGGCGGCCTCGTACGACCGGGTCGCGCTCGACCGGATGCTGATCGACCAGCTGCCGCAGATCGTGAAGGAGGCGGCGGGCGGCCTGGCGGGCGCGAACGTCAATGTCCTCAACGGCGCGGACGGTCTGGGCGAGATCGCCGCCGGCCTGGTCTCCCAGGGCCTGACCATCCTCGACTCGGTCCGGCAGAACCTGAACGGCCAGGACGCCACGGACGGGCGCCGGCCCGAGGAGAACAGCGGCAGCGGGCTGCTGCAGCTGCGCTCGGGCAAGGAGAGGAAGTCGGACGACGGGCCGGTCGACGTCGACTAGGCGCTCCGCCGGCTGTACCGATTTGCGGCTCCGCGCCCCTTTGGGGCGCGGAGCCGCAGGTGCCTCCCACACGCCCCGGACCTGCCATACCGTAGAGGGTGATCACCACCTGACCGGGAGTCCCCATGACCGGTAGCCGACGGAAGAGACCCGCCGAGGTCTCCGATGCCATCCAGGCGCCGAGCAACGCCGAGCTGGTTGTCGGCGTGGTCTCGGTGACGGTGCTGGTGGAGGTCCTGGGGGTGCTGTCCGGGTCCGAGGTGTGGCTGCTCGGGCTGCTGGTCTTCCTGCCGGGGACGGCGTCGGCGCTGTGCACCGTGCGGCAGACGGGGTTCGTCGCCGCGTGGACCTCGCTCGTCGTGACCACCACCGCGGTGGTGCGGGCCCCCGTCGGCGGCCACTGGCTGGATCGGCTGCTGCTGGTCCTGTTCACCCTCGCCCTGGGGGTGGGCTCCGTCTACGCCTGCCGTTGGCGCATCCGGCGCGAGCACGAGATGCTGCGGCTGCGCTCGACCGCCGCGGCCATGCAGCGGCACATCCTGCACCCGCTGCCGCTGGTCACCGAGGACGTGCTGGTCAACGGCGTCTACGAGCCCGTGCAGGAGGACCGGCTCGTCGGCGGTGACATCTACGACGTCGTCGACTCGCCCTTCGGCACCCGGGTGCTGATCGGCGACGTGCAGGGCAAGGGGCTGGCCGCCGTGGGCGCCGCGTTCGCCGTCATCGGTGCCTTCCGTGAGGCGGCCCACCGGGAGCCCACGCTCACCGCGCTCGTTGACGCCCTGGACGCCGCGGTGGTCCGCCACAACTCCTACGCCGAGCAGACCGGCGACGACGAGCGGTTCGTCACCGCGCTCGTCCTCGGCGTCGACGCCGAGGACGAGGTGCAGGTCGTCAACTGCGGGCACATTCCTCCCCGGTTGCTGCACGAGGGCCTCGTCACCACTCCGCCGCTGGACTGCGGTGTCCCGCTCGGTCTCGCCGAACTGGCCGCCGAACCCACGACCGTGGACTGGTTCGACTTCCCGGCGGGTTCCACGCTGCTGCTGACCACGGACGGCCTCACCGAGACCCGCGCCGAAGACGGCACCTTCTACCCGCTCGACGAGCGGCTGACGAAGCACCTCGGCCTCTCCCCCACCGAACTGCCCCGGGCACTGTACGAGGACGCCCTCGCGTTCACCGACGCCGACCGCCGGCACGACGACATCGCCGTTCTGACCGTCCGCCGCTCCCCGCGCCTGTGAGCACACCGTGCCCGGTCGTGCCGGTTAGCATCAGAGCTCCGGCGTGGCTCCCAGCAGAGGCGACGAACATGGATCCGGCCGCGGTCTCCCCGCCCCCTGCGGGCGTCAGCCTGCGCCAGTTGCTGATGACCCTGGGCGACTCACTGGTCGAGGTGCAGGCCGCTCCCGCCGGACTGGACGTCGAGATCCAGGGCGTGGCGCTGCTCGATCCCGAGGACCCGCCGACGGCACAGCCCGGCGAGCTGGTCCTGGTCATCGGTGCCCGTGGCCGGGCCGCCTTTCCCGCGCTGCGCGCCGCCGGGCGCGACGGAGCCGCCGCCGTCGTGGTCAAACTGGACGGCACCGGCCAGGCCGCCGCCCTGAGCGAGACCGCCGCCGAGGCCGGGGTCGCCCTGCTCTCGCTGCGCGGCGAGGCCCGCTGGGAGCAGGTGAACGCGCTGGCCCGCGCCGCCCTCGACGACACACCGCCGGGCGAGTACGGGGCAGGGACCGAGGAGGGCGACCTGTTCTCGCTCGCCCAGACGACCGCCGTGCTGACCGGCGGCATCGTCAGCATCGAGGACGCCGCCAACCGGGTGCTGGCCTACTCCCGCTCCACCGACTCCGACGAGATCGACGACCTGCGGCGCCGTTCCATCCTCGGCTGGCAGGGCCCGGAGGCGTATCTGGCGAAGCTGCGCGAGTGGGGCGTCTTCCAGCATCTGCACTCCAGCGACAAGGTGATCGGCATCGACAGCCACCCGGAGCTGGGCATCCGGCGCCGGCTCGCGGTGGCCGTCCGCTCCGGGGAGCGGCAGCTGGGCACCATCTGGGTCCAGGAGGGCTCGACGCCGCTGTCCGAGCACTCGGAGCGGGCACTTCTGGGTGCCGCCCGGGTCGCCGCCCACCACCTGGTGCGCCGCCGCCGGGAACTCTCCGACGACCTGACCCTCACCAGCACGTTGCTGGCCGGACTCCTGGAGGGCAGCACCGGCCCGCAGCCGCTCGCCACCCACCTCGGCCTCGACGCCGACCGCCCGGCCGCCGTCCTGGGCTTCTCCTACGGCACCGCCGAGGCGGTCACCGCCCCGGAGCTGACCCACACCGAGGTCACCAACCTCATCTCGGTGCAGATCGCCGCCCGGCACCGCAGCGCCCTGGTCACCCAGGTCGACCCCCGGATCTATGTGCTGCTGCCCCAGCTGCCCCGCAGCATCGACACGGACACCCTGCGCAGCTGGGCCCAGGAGGTCACCGACGCCGCCCGCCGCCATCTGGGCCTGCCGCTGCGCGGCTCGATCGGCTGCCTGGTGTCCGGGCTCGGCCGGGTCCCCGACTCACGCCGCGAGGCCGACCGCATCCTCGACGCCATGCTGGGCGCCGGCGTCTCCGCCGCGGTCGCCGCGCTGCCGGACATCCAGGCGGAAGTCCTGATCAGTGAAACGCTGACGCTGCTTGCCGCCCGCCCCGAGATACGGGACCCACGGCTGACCGCGCTGGTCGCCCACGACAGCCGGCACCAGGGCCGGCTCGCCGAGTCCCTCCTGGCCTACCTCAACTGCTTCGGTGACGTGCGGGCTGCCGCCGCCCAGCTGCATGTGCACCGCAACACCCTGCGCTACCGCATCCGCCGGGCCGAGGAACTGACCGGTCTCGACCTCAGCCGCCCCGACCAGCGACTGCTGGCCATGCTCCAGCTGCGGCTGCCGCCCGGAGCCTGAAGCCGACTTCGCATTGTCCGGCCGTACAGCCGTCAGGGACGACTTCGTACAGGGGAACAAACCCGTCTCCCCATGGTCGCCCATACGCTTGCGCAAATCCATTTCCTCAAGTGAAACGGATCACTTCCCACAAGGGAACGGAATGCGGCGCGGGCCCCTCCCCCGCGGCCCTCCCCACCACTCAATGGATGTCGACATGACTGCACGTCCCCAGGGCGATGTGGCTCCTGCCACCGCTCCTCCCTCCAGTGGTCAGACTCCCGAGCAGGCAGCTCTGCGGCCCGGCCTCAAGAACCGCCATCTGTCGATGATCGCCATCGGCGGGGTGATCGGCGCCGGACTCTTCGTGGGCTCCGCCTCCGGCATCGCCGCCGCCGGGCCCGGCATCCTGCTCTCGTACGCGCTGGTCGGCGCGCTGGTCGTGTTCGTGATGCGGATGCTCGGCGAGATGGCCGCGGCGAACCCGAGCTCCGGCTCCTTCTCCGCCTACGCGGACCGCGCGCTCGGCCGCTGGGCCGGATTCTCGATCGGCTGGCTGTACTGGTTCTTCTGGGTCGTCGTGCTCGCCGTGGAGGCGACCGCGGGTGCCGTGATCCTCGAGGGGTGGGTGCCTGCCGTACCGCAGTGGGCCTGGGCGCTGATCGTGATGGTCGTCCTCACCATCACGAACCTGGCCTCGGTCGGCTCCTTCGGCGAGTTCGAGTTCTGGTTCGCCGGGATCAAGGTCGTCGCCATCACCGGCTTCATCGTCCTCGGCGGCCTGGCGATCTTCGGTGTGCTGCCCGGCTCCGACCATGCCGCGACCGGCTTCGGCAACCTCACCGGGCACGGCGGCTTCCTGCCGAACGGCCCCGGCGCGATCCTCACCGGCATCCTGCTGGTCGTCTTCTCCTTCATGGGCAGCGAGATCGTCACCCTCGCCGCCGGCGAGTCCGCGAACGCGCGGCAGGCGGTCGCCAAGGCCACCCGCAGCGTGATCTGGCGGGTCGGTGTCTTCTACGTCGGCTCGATCCTCGTCGTGGTCTCGCTGCTGCCGTGGAACGACCCCTCGATCGCCAAGAAGGGCTCGTACGTGGCGGCCCTCGACTCGATCGGCATCCCGCACGCCGGCCAGATCATGAACTTCATCGTGCTGACGGCCGTGCTGTCCTGTCTCAACTCCGGCCTCTACACCGCCTCCCGGATGGCGTTCTCCCTCGGCCAGCGCGGCGACGCCCCGCGCTCCTTCGTACGCACGAACTCCCGCGGCGTGCCGCAGCCCGCGATCCTGGCCTCGGTGGCGTTCGGTTTCGTCGCGGTCGGCTTCAACTACCTGTGGCCGGACACCGTCTTCCAGTTCCTGCTGAACTCCTCCGGCGCGGTCGCGCTCTTCGTCTGGCTGGTCATCTGCTTCTCGCAGCTGCGGATGCGGGGGATCATCCTGCGCGAGGCCCCGGAGAAGCTGGTCGTCCGCATGTGGCTCTTCCCGTACCTGACCTGGGCCACGATCGGGATGATCACCTTCGTCCTCCTCTACATGCTCACCGACGACAGCAAGGGCGGCGGACGCATCCAGGTGCTGCTGTCCCTGCTCGTCGCCGCGCTGGTGATCGCGATCTCCCTGATTCGCGAACGCATCCGCCGCAGCGGCACCCAGGAGGCACTCGCCTCCCGGTAGCCACAGCGAAATTCCGCACCGTCCTCGGGGCTCCCCACCACTGCGGTGGGGAGCCCCGGCGCGTCAACTGCCCGCATCCGGCGCAGGGTTCACTGACATCAGCTGTGAGCATCCACACCTCCTTCACCATTGCGCCACCCGTCCCCACGCGGCAGAGTGTTCGAACTGCCCGACATGGCGGGCGAGTTGCCCGTACACGTCACGGCATGGCGTCACGGACGAAGCGGAAGGAAGACGTGTGAGCCCGATTTCGGTCCGGGGACTGGCAGTGGCTTCGGCCTCCGCGGTCACCGCTGTCGGAAGCGTCGTCGGAGCCACCTCGCCCGGCACCACGCAGCCGAACGACGCCGACGCGACGGCGGCCGGCTCGACGCTGCTCGCGGACCTCCCCGCAGGGCAGCAGGCCCAGGTGCAGACCGCGTCCCTGACACAGCAGGCCGACGCCCAGGGCGTCCAGGCCGACGCGAGCGCCAGGAAGGACGCCGAGGAGGCGGCCCGCAAGGCTGCCGCCCAGACCGCGGTCGCGAAGAAGGAAGCCGCGCAGAAGGCCGCGGCGGAGAAGGCCGCACAGAAGCAGACCGAAACCAAGGCGGCCGCCGGCCACAGCAGCACAGTCGTCCCGGTCAAGAGCTCGTACACCGTCGCCGAGATCCAGGCGATAGCCCGGCAGATCGTGCCCGGCGGCCAGTTCCAGTGCTTCAGCAACATCGTGGACCGCGAGTCCGGCTGGAACATGCAGGCCCTCAACGCCTCCTCCGGCGCCTACGGCCTCATGCAGGCACTGCCCGGCTACAAGTACGCGTCCGCCGGTTCGGACTGGCACACCAACCCCGCCACCCAGATCAAGTGGGGCCTGAACTACATGAACAGCACCTACGGCAGCCCTTGCCAGGCCTGGGCCTTCTGGCAGACGCACCACGCGTACTGAACCGCGGCGAATCACACACCGGCTCAGGCCCCGCCCTGCGGGAACGCGAAAAGCCGCCCTCCCGCAAACGAGAGAACGGCCTCCGACCCGCATCCAAGCTGGTCGGGACGACAGGATTTGAACCTGCGACCCCTTGACCCCCAGTCAAGTGCGCTACCAAGCTGCGCCACGTCCCGGTGCCCGTCTGACCTGGGGTTTCCCCCGGCCGAACGTGCATGGAAACCATACCGCACTCGAGTCGATGGTCGCGCATTGCTTTTGTGCGCGGCCGACGAGGACCAGTGGGCCGGCGCTTGACCTAAAGTTTGGTTGAGGTTGCACGATCGTCCGCATGACGATCACCGAGGAACAGCGGCGTACGTACGCCTACGAGGACCTGCCCGGGCTCATGGGGCTGATGACGGGCGACGAGAAGCACGGCCCGGCGGCGACGTCCACGCTGGACGTGCTGTGGGTGCTGTACGACCGGGTGCTGCGGGTGCGGCCGGAGCGGATGGGCGACCCGGAGCGGGACCGCTTCCTGCTGTCGAAGGGGCATGGCCCCATGGCGTACTACGCGGTGCTCGCCGCCAAGGGCTTTGTGCCCGTGGACTGGCTGCAGGGGTTCGGCTCGTACGACTCTCCGCTCGGACACCACCCGGACCGTGTGCTCGTGCCGGGGGCCGAGATCGGCAGTGGATCACTGGGGCACGGGCTGCCGATCGGTGTGGGTACGGCGCTGGGGCTGCGAGCCCAGGGCTTGCGCGAGCCGCGGGTCTGGGTGCTGACCGGGGACGCCGAGCTCGACGAAGGCAGCAATCACGAGGCGATCGCCTTCGCGGGGCCCGCCGGGCTCGAGCAACTGCACACCGTTGTCGTCGACAACTCCTCCGCCAGTCACGCCCGGCCCGGCGGCATCGCCGCCCGTTTCGAGGCGGCGGGCTGGTCCGCGGTCATGGTCGACGGTCGCGATCACGAAGCGCTCCACGCCGCCTTCATCGCTCCGCATCCGGGCCGCCCGCACGTCGTCGTGGCCCGGGTGGAGCCGAAGTCCTCCTGAGCCCGCTCCTGCTGCGGTATTTCCTCCACCACGAGAAAGGCTCGACCCTCCATGGACACCATGCGTGACCGTTTCGCTCCTGTCGTCTCACGGCTGCTCGACGAGGATCCGCGGGTCGCGGTCGTCCTCGCCGAGATCGGCAAGGACGCTTTCGCCGCGGCGCGGCGGCGACATCCCGACCGGGTCCTCAACGTCGGCATCCGCGAACAGCTGCTGATCGGGGCCGGTGCGGGGCTGGCGCTGACCGGGCTGCGGCCCGTGCTGCACACCTTCGCCAGCTTCCTCGTCGAGCGGCCCTTCGAGCAGGTCAAGCTGGACCTCGGGCATCAGAACGTGGGCGCTGTCCTGGTCAGTGCCGCCGGGTCCTTCGACTGGCCGGCCGGTGGATACACGCACATGGCTCCCGGGGACGTAGCGCTCCTCGACACCCTGGACGGCTGGACCGTGCAGGTGCCCGGGCATCCCGACGAGGCCGAGACGCTGCTGCGGCATGCGGTCGCCGCAGGCGACGACAAGGTGTACGTGCGGTTGTCCGTGCAGGCGAACGCGGCAGGACTTCCGGTGGACGGCGAGCATTTCCTCACCGTCCGCGAAGGCCGCTCCGGTGTCGTCGTCGCCGTCGGACCGATGCTGGACGCCGCGCTCGCTGCCACGGAGGGGCTCGACATGACCGTGCTCTACGCGACGACCGTACGGCCCTTCGACGCGGCCGCACTGCGCCGGGCGACGGAGACGGCCGGGACGGATGTCGTCCTCGTAGAGCCGTACCTTGCGGGCACGTCTACGGCGGCCGCGAACGACGCGCTCTCCGACCTGCCCCACCGTGTGCTGGGGCTCGGCGTGGGCCGCCGTGAGCTACGGCGGTACGGACGCGTCGACGAGCACGTGGCCGCGCACGGCCTGAATGCCCGAGCGCTGCGGGAGCGGATCGCCGGGTTTGCGGCAGGCGGGCGGGGTGCTGCGTAGAGCGTGTGCGGCGGGTGGTCCGCGGCGTCGGCGGGTGAGTCAGGGGCGGCGGCGGTAAGTCAGGGCCAGGCCGGCGTCCTGCGCGGTGGCGGCTGGATGTGCGGGTGTGGGAGAGAGCGAGCCGAGCAGAGGGACGTCCGCCGCCGGCCCGTCGTCTCCGGGCACGACCGCTCTTCTGCCGTCCCGTCCGAGTCCGCCGCCGGTGCCTCGGCGCGTACTGGGCGCGAGCGAGCCAATCAAGCGAGCCGAGCCGGTGGAACGCCCGCCGTCAGCCCGTCGCCTCCGGGCACGGCCGCCGCTCCCCCACCCCCGCGCCCGCGCGGCCCGGCAGTGCGTCAACGCGTATCAGGTTGCGTATCGCCGGTACCGACAGCAGGGAGATCGGGACGGCGAGGCACATCGCCGCCGCGGCGAGGGCGACGGGCAGCATGGTGTCTCCGAGCCGGGCGACGGCACGCGCGACGAAGAACAGCGCGAAGTTCCGCGACCACACCGGCCGCCCGGTCCCCCGGCAGCCCGGTCTTCGGCAACGATGTCACGCGGTCCGCCGACCGCTCCCTCCGAGCCGCCCTGCTGTCACCCCGTCCCACCCCCTCCCCGCTGCCCCATCCGCCACGATCCCCGCACCCCGACGTCTCGGTGGTAGCCGAAGCCCCCTCCGCCCCGGCTCCCACACCCGACTTCGGATCATGTCACGCGCCACTGACACCGCTCGAAGCGTTTTCAGTCCGCGTCCGGAAGTCCCAACTCCGGGTAGGCGTCCAGCAGTCGGGGCGGTGCCGCCTGGCGCCAGGAGTCGGCGAGGATGTCGCGCAGTTCGCCCTCGTCCTCGATCGCGGCGAGGCGGGCTCTCACCCAGGCGAACTGCGCCTCGTGATCGGCGATCCAGAACTTGCCCGGCTCGGCCAGCACCAGTTCGTCGCGCTCCTCCTTGGGGCAGCGCACGGCGATGGAGGTCTCGTCCTCGGGCAGCGTGGCGAACATCTTCCCCGCCACCCGGAACGTGGGCATGCTCCAGGCGATCTTCTCCGTCGTGTCCGGCAGAGCGAGGCAGATACGGCGTACGTCTTCGGCATCCGGCATGCTCCGCACCGTAGCCGTTGCCACTGACAATCTCCTGGTGAGGGCGGCGGGTGACTGCCTGGCGAGAGCGCCGGGGAGTCACCTCGCGAGGTCGGCAGGTCCCAGCTGCTTGAAGTAGATCGACGTCGGGCGCAACACGCCGTCGGGGGCGGCCGCGTAGTCCGGTATGGCGCCGATCCGGGTCCAGCCGGCCGCACGGTAGAGGTGCTCGGCCAGGCTGTCGGTCTCGGTGTCCAGGTGCAGCAGGGTGATGCACATCGCGGCGGCCGCCTCCTCGGCGGTGGTCAGGAGGGTGCGGCCGAGGCCCTGTCCCCGGGCGTCCCGGTGCACCATCAGCTTGACCAGTTCGGCACGGTGGCGGCTGTTGGGCTTGTCCGGGAAGGCCAGGCTGACGGTGCCCACCACCCGCTCCCCATCGTGGGCCGCCCACACGGCGAGCTGCCCGGCGGCGACGGCCGCGGCGCGCTCCTTCCACCAGGCGAGGGCCTCCGCGCGGTCGAGTGGTGCGAGAAATCCGATGGAGGCTCCACCGTCCACGGTGTCGACGAGGAGGTCCGCCAACGCGTCCACGCGCGCGTGGAGTTCATCGCGGTCCAGCCGGTTCACGATCACGGCAGCACCACCGCCAGGACGTACCGCACGTCGTCCGGTCCCGCGCACCGGAACCGCGTCGGCCCCCACACCCGCAGCCGCAGGCAGTCCCCGGTGCCGAGGCGGTGTTCCACCTCCTGTGCCGTCACCTCCAGTGCTCCTTCCAGAACCCAGATGTGCTGTTCGAGGCCGGGCACGGGCGGCCGGTCGTACGCGATGTCCGCGCCCGCGGTCAGCCGCCCCTCGACGAGTTCGCCGCGCAGCCCTGCGTGCGGCGGCGACACCGAACGTCGTACGAAACCGGAGGCCCGGTCCTCCCAGACCTGCTGCTCGGCGGCCGGAACGAGCAGGGCGGGCTCTGCCTCCACCTCGCTGAGCAGCTGGGACATGGTCCGCCCGTAGACGCCGCACAGGCGGTTCAGGAGCGAGGCGGTGGGGCTGATCTCAGCCCGTTCGGCACGGGAGAGAGTCGAGCGGCTGACACCACTGCGCTCCGCCAACTCCCCCAGCGACCAACCACGTTCGGCCCGCAGCTCGGCCAGCCGGGCGCCGAGACGGGCGTCGACCGGGTCGGGCCCGGTCTCGACGACATCGTGTCTCATATCCGGGATGCTATCCCAGATGTGAGACACCCAGCTCGGTGGCTCCCGTCACACTTCGAGCCCCCTACGCCCGCGCCGCCTCGTCGAGCGCCTCCAGCACCGGCCGGATCAGCGGGTGTTCCTCGGCTCCCCGGCGCACCGCCGCGAAGACCCGGCGGGTGGGCGCGACCCCGTCCACCGGCCGTACGACCACGCCCGTGAGGTCCATTCCGCGCAGCGCCGAGCGCGGGACGAGGGCCACGCCGGCGTCCGACGAGGCGAGGGCGACGACGGCCCGGAAGTCGTCGGAGGAGTGTTCCAGGCGTGGCTGGAATCCGGCGCTCTCGCAGGCCAGGACGACCACTTCGTGACAGGGGTTGCCGGGATACGGGCCGATCCAGGGGTCCTTGGCCAGGTCGGCCAGCGGGATCTCGGGGGCCTCGGCCAGCCGGTGGCTCACCGGGACGACCGCGTCGAAGGGCTCGGCGTACAGCGGTACATGGGTGAGGCGGGGGTCGTCGGCCGGTGGCGCCCCGCGGTACTCGACGGCCACCGCGATGTCGACCTGCCGGTCCAGGACCATCGGCAGGCTGGCGTCGCCCTCGGCGTCCTGGACGCGGATGCGGATACCGGGCGCCAAGGAGGCGAGGCGCGCCACGGCCGGCGCCACGACCAGGGCGATGCCGGTCGCGAAGGAGGCGACGGTGACCGTGCCCGCGGCGCCGGAGCTGTAGGCGGCGAGCTCGGCCTCCGCCCGCTCCAGCTGGGCGAGGACGGCGTTGGTGTGGCTGAGCAGGATCTCGCCGGCCGGGGTCAGCCGTACGCCCTTGGCGCCGCGCTCGACCAGTCGGTGGCCCGTCTCCTGTTCCAGTGCCGTCAGCTGCTGGGAGACGGCGGAGGGCGTGAGGTACAGCGCGGCGGCAGCCGCCGTCACCGTGCGGTGGTCGGCCACCGCACGGAGGATGTGGAGCCGCCGCGCTTCGATCATGGGATCGATTATCTCAATATGTCCGGGACGGCCGGATCAGGCCTCCAGTTCCGCCCGTGCCGCCACGAAGGCGTCGACGGCCCGGTTGACGTCGTCCGCCGAGTGCGCGGCGGACAGCTGCACACGGATGCGGGCCTGCCCCTGCGGCACCACCGGGTACGAGAAGCCGATCACGTACACGCCCCGCTCCAGCAGCAGCTCCGCGAGGCGCCCGGCCTTGGTCGCGTCGCCGATCATCACGGGGGCGATGGCGTGGTCGCCGGGGAGGATCTCGAAGCCCTCCTCGGTCATCCGGCGGCGGAACAGGGCGGTGTTCTCGGCGAGGCGGACACGCAGGTCGTCCGCCGACTCGAGGAGGTCGAGGACCTTCAGGGAGGCTGCGGCGATCACGGGGGCGAGAGTGTTCGAGAAGAGGTACGGCCGCGAGCGCTGGCGCAGGAGCGCGACGATCTCGGCGCGGGCCGCGACGTAGCCGCCGGACGCGCCGCCGAGCGCCTTGCCGAGGGTGCCGGTGATGATGTCGACGCGGTCCATGACGCCATGCAACTCGGGGGTGCCGCGGCCGCCGGCGCCGACGAAGCCGACGGCATGGGAGTCGTCGACCATGACCATGGCGTCGTAGCGGTCGGCGAGGTCGCAGATCTCGCGCAGGGGTGCCACATAGCCGTCCATGGAGAAGACGCCGTCGGTGACGATCAGCCGGCGCCGGGCGTCGGAGGCGTCCTTCAACTGCCGTTCCAGATCGGCCAGATCACGGTTGGCGTAGCGGAAGCGGCGGGCCTTGGACAGGCGGATGCCGTCGATGATCGACGCGTGGTTCAGGGCGTCGGAGATGACGGCGTCCTCGGGGCCCAGCAGCGTCTCGAAGACACCGCCGTTGGCGTCGAAGCAGGAGGAGTACAGGATCGTGTCCTCCTGGCCGAGGAAGGCGGAAAGGCGCGCTTCCAGCTCCTTGTGCACCTCCTGGGTGCCGCAGATGAAGCGGACCGACGCCATGCCGTAGCCCCAGCGGTCCAGGGCCTGGTGCGCGGCGGCCACGACTTCGGGGTGGTCGGCGAGGCCGAGGTAGTTGTTGGCGCAGAAGTTGAGGACCTCGCCGGGGCGGCCGCCCGCGGTGACGTTCACGGTGGCGGACTGCGGGGTGCCGATCACACGCTCGGGCTTGTGCAGGCCGGCGGCGCGGATCTCGTCGAGGGTGGCGCGCAGGTCGTCGCGCACGGAGTCGAACATGGGGAAGCTCCTGAAAGTGCTGACGGATGAGGGGAGTTACACGGTCCAGTCGAGGATGACCTTGCCGCCGCGGCCGCTCGCCGCGTCGGCGAACGCCGCCTCGAAGTCGCCGTAGCCGTACCGGCCGGTGATCACGGGTGACAGGTCGAGGCCGGCCTCCAGCAGCACCGACATCGCGTACCAGGTCTCGAACATCTCCCGGCCGTAGATGCCCTTGATGGTGATCATCGAGGTGACGACGCGGGCCCAGTCGACGGGGAACTCCTGGGCGGGCAGGCCGAGCATGGCGATGCGGCCGCCATGCGTCATGTTGGCGATCATGTCGCGCATGGCCTCGGGGCGGCCGGACATCTCCAGACCGATGTCGAAGCCCTCGCGCAGCCCCAACTCCCGCTGCCCGTCGGCGATTTCCGCCTCCGCCACATTCAGCGCGAGGCTCACGCCGATCTTCCTCGCCAGCTCCAGCCGCTCCTCGCTGACGTCGGTGATCACGACGTTGCGGGCGCCCGCGTGCCGGGCCACCGCGGCGGCCATCAGGCCGATCGGGCCTGCTCCCGTGATGAGCACGTCCTCGCCGACCAGCGGGAAGGACAGGGCCGTGTGCACGGCGTTGCCGAACGGGTCGAAGATCGCGGCGACGTCGAGGTCCACCTGCGCCCGGTGCACCCACACATTGGCGGCGGGCAGGGCGACGTACTCCGCGAAGGCCCCGTCACGTCCGACGCCGAGCCCGACCGTGGCCCGGCACAGATGGCGCCGCCCGGCCAGGCAGTTGCGGCACTTCCCGCAGACCAGGTGCCCTTCGCCGCTCACACGGTCGCCGATGGCGATGTCCGTGACGTCGCGCCCGGTCTCGACGACCTCACCGACGAACTCGTGCCCGGCCACCAAGGGCGTACGGATGGCCTGCTGCGCCCAGCCGTCCCAGGCCCGGATGTGCAGATCGGTCCCGCAGATGCCGGTCCGCAGCACCTTGATCAGTACGTCACCGGGTCCGACGGCCGGCTCCGGCACGTCCGCGAGCCACAGCCCGGGCTCAGCCTTCTCCTTGACCAGCGCCTTCAACGCAACGGCTCCTGTGGGTGCGGCCCCGGGCCCGGGCATGCCGAAGGCGCCCGCATCCGGGGAGAGGGGTGGAATCGCGTAGCAATCTGCCGCACGACGCCACCCCGGGTCCATCGAGGTTTTCTTAACCCGCGCCGCAGCTCCGCTTCACACCGGCCCGCGGACCTCGCACCTGCCCCTTGCCATGCCCGCCTGGCAGGCCCGGCTCGGTCATGGTGGTGCTTCTGCGGCTTTCGGGTGCTCGATCGATACGGCCGAAACGCTCGACGGCGGCCGCGATCACGCGCTCCGCTGTCGCCGGGCCGGCGATGTCGCCCTGGACGGTGACGACGTCGGCGTCGTCGGCGGGGGCGATGGCGCGCGAGGTGGTGACCTTCTGGTGCTGTGTGCTCATGGTGACCTTCTTCCGAGAGGCCGGCGGGTCACCGGCCGACCGGTCGACTCTTCAGAAGCCAGGTCGGGGTCCTCGGCGACGGAAGGATCGGCTTGCTCCTGCATGGGAGGCGCAGGCTTTCGGAGCGGGTCAGCCCGGGAGCCTGTACGGATCGTCGGCGGGCAGCCAGACGTCCGTGGCGTGGATGCCGAGGTCGCCGACGTCCTCGCACAGGGCGTCGACGGCGGCGAGGACGCCGGCGCGGTCCTCGGTCTCCCGCCGGACCAGGGACCAGGTCCAGTAGACCTTCGGGGCGACGATCTCCCGGCGGACCAGGTCGGGCGGGAGCGGAGTGGTCTGTCCCTTGGGCGAGTTGAGGACCGGGCGGCGGCAGCGGCGGACGTGGTCGAAGAAGGCCGGTCCGGTGATCGCCCCGTCCGAGACGCGTACGACACGGGCGCCGGTGACCTGTGCGAGCTCCTCGGCGTAGACGTTCCAGGACGCCCAGGAGGTGATGTCGTCGTCGATGAGGACGTCGGTGTCCTGGGCCGCCACATCCGGTACGTCATGGGAGTCGCCGCCCTTGGCGACGGCGTACAGCCGGTCGGCGCCGATCAGCCGGGCCCGCAGCCCGAGCCGCTCGAGGTCCTCGGTGCGCAGCCAGCACACCGCGAGGTCCAGGCTGCCGTCGGCCACCCGGGCGGCCTGGGTGTGCGAGGGAGCCACCCACGCGTCGACGTGCACCCGGGCCACCGCTGCCGTACGTGACGTCAGGTCCGCAGGAAGCCAGTTGACGTAGCCGAGCCGTACCGGCTGGGAGCCCGACAGCCGGCCGGCCCGGTGCTTGAGGTCGTCGGCCCGTTCCAGCAGGGCGCGGGTGTGCGGGAGCAGGTCGGCCCCGGCGGGGGTGAGGGAGACCGAGCGGCGGTCCCTGTCGAACAGCCGGACGCCCAGATCCCGTTCGAGGGCCTTGATCTGCTGGGAGAGCGAGGGGCCTGCGATGAGCAGCCGCTCGGCGGCCCGGCCGAAGTTCAGTTCCTCGGCGACCGCGACGAAGTAGCGCAGCTGGCGCAGTTCCACGCGCGCCATGCTACGCGCGCTGGGAGGCTGCGCCTATCAGCAGCGAGGAAGCCGGTCGTGGCATCGGTGCTGGTCACGGGCGCACGATGGGCCCACCAACGACGATCGGAGCACATCATGCGCGAGTTCCTGGTCGAGATCACCACCACCGTCCCCGAGGGCACCGGCCAGGACGAGGTCGACCGGCGGCGGGCCGCCGAGGCCGTCCGTGCGCGGGAGCTGGCCGCCACCGGCCATCTGGCCCGACTGTGGCGCCCCGTGGGCGAGTTGCGCAGCATCGGCGTGTGGCGGGCCGCCGACGAGGCGGAGCTGCACGAGAAGGTGCTCGGCACGCTGCCGTTGCGCCCGTGGATGACCCTCGCCGTCACCCCGCTCGAGTCCCACCCCAACGACCCGGGCCGGGGCGACGGCACCCGATGAGCGCCCCTTCCTCCCCCTGGACCCATGTCGCGCAGGCCGGGGCGGCGCTCGCAGCCGGCATGGGCGTCGGCCGCTTCGTCTACACACCGATCCTGCCCCTGATGCACACCCAGGCGGGCCTGTCCGCAGGCGTCGGAGCCGACCTGGCGACCGCCAACTACGTGGGCTATCTCGCCGGGGCGCTCGCGGGCATCCTGCTGCCCTCGCTGGTGCGATCAGGTGCCGTTCTGCGCGGCTCCCTGCTCGCGCTGACCGCGACACTCGCCGCGATGCCCGTCACCCACAGCACCGCGGTGTGGGGCGTGCTGCGGCTGCTGGCCGGAATGGTGAGCGCCCTGGTGTTCGTCGTCGCGGCCAGTTCTCTGCTGCACCATCTGCGCGGGCACCCGGCGCACCTGCCCGGCTGGGCCATCGGCGGTGTCGGCGCCGGCATCGCGCTGTCCGGTCTGCTGCTCCTGGCGCTGCGGTCCGTCGCGGACTGGCGGATCGCGTGGTGGGCCTCGGCCGCGCTCACGGCGCTGCTCACCGTCGGCGCGTGGAACCTGCGCCCGGAGGCGGCCGCGCCCGCGAGCAGCGGGAAACCGCAGAGCACGGCGCCCCGCACACACCGCTGGTTCGGCACGCTGCTCGTGAGCTACTCCCTGGAGGGCATCGGCTACATCGTCGCCGGAACCTTCCTGGTCGCCGCGATCGGGCAGGGCTCCCCCGGCTGGGTCGGCAACGGCTCCTGGGTGCTGGTGGGGCTGGCCGCCGCCGCGTCCCCGGCGCTGTGGGCGCGGCTGGGACACCGCTGGTCCCGGCCCACGCTGCTGCTGGCCGCGCTGGTGGTGCAGGCGGTCGGCATCGCCCTGCCCGCCCTGATCGGCGGAACGGTTGCCGCGCTCATCTCGGCGGTGCTGTTCGGCGGCACGTTCCTGGGCATCAGCATGCTCGCCCTGGCCACCGGGGCCCACCTGCGCTTCCCCCGTTCGGTCGCCCTGCTGACCGCCGGCTACTCCGTCGGCCAGATCCTGGGTCCGCTGGTCGTCGCCCCGCTGCTGCACCACGGCTACCACCGGGCGCTGCTGTCGGCCGCCCTCGTGGTCCTCGCCGCGGCCGCGGCGGCCGCCGTGCTGCGGATCGGCTTCCCGCACCACATGGTCGTAGTACGACACACAGCCCCGCCGCGGCAGCGAGAATCGACCGAGGACGACCGGCCCGCAGAGGCCGGCCCGGACGCTCTCGCCCCGCACTCGGCCAACTGACGTGGAGCCGCCGATGAACACCGCACGGGACCTCGCGATCGTCGCCCTGGAGGCGGCGCCCAGCCTCCAGGTCCAGCAGGGCGAGCTGTCGCTCGCACTCGCGGGAGCCGAGGTGCTCGACCTCATCGAGGCACTGGCGCTCGCCCTCGACGGCGACCGCATCCTCCCCAGCGCCCCGTCGCCCATGGGTGACCGCCTGTTGGACGAGGCCGCCGCCTCCCTCGTACGGCAGGAGCCGTACGAGTCGGTCGAGGAGTGGCTGTGGCGCCGGGGCCGCGGGCTGTCCTCGGCCTACGTCGACGACCTGGAGCGGGTGGGGCTGACCGCCCGGCCGCGCGGACGCCGGATTCCGCTGCGGACCGGGCGGGCCGAGCTGGTCGACTCGCCGGCCCGCCGGCAGGCCGCGGAGCGCTGGGCATCGGGCGAGCCGGTCCTCGCCGCCTTGGCCGCGGCCGCGGGGATCCACGATGAGCAGGCCGCTGACCAGGACGAACACTCCGGTGAGCCGGTCGCTACCGTGCTGGCTTCCGTCGGCGACGCGGTGACGGAGCTGAAGGCCGTGCGGCAGCGGAAGGCGATTGAGGACGCTGCGTTCGACAACGTGTGGCGCGGGTACTGAGCGCTCCGCGCGCTTGAAAGCCGCTACGCGGGCCCCGCGGCTCCCAGCAAAGCCCGGCAGTTGTCCCACAGCGGGGTCAGGCGCCGGGTGTCGTCGCAGAGCTTGGCGGACATCACCTGGCCCTCCCGTTGGGCCACCACCGCCCGGGCCGCCTCACGGGTGTCGGGCGCCGTGACGTCGCCGCGCTCGCGGGCCTCGGTGATCACCGCTTCGACCGCAGCCCTGCTGGGCGGCGAGCCGGCCGGCCTCGGTCTCCTCGAAGAGCTGCCGCAGCCACTGCGACGGGTCCGCGTCGCTGCCCAAAGCGCCTGGCGTCACTGGTGCGTCCCACGACGCAGGAGTACGTAAGTACGGGACCGGTCGGCTGGTGACTGATGCCCGCCCGTCACAGGAGCGGGAGCCCGTCCGCCTCCCGTCGCTCCAGCCGGGCGACCAGGTCGGCCGCCGTCGACTTGATGGTCTCCAGGCCGGGCCTGCCCCACGGCCGTGGCTCCACGTCGACGACGCACACGGTGCCGAGCACCATCCCCGTACTGTCGATCAGCGGTGCGCCCAGATAGGAGCGGATGCCGAACTCGTCGACCACCGGATTGCCCGCGAACCGCGGGTAGTCGCAGACGTCCTCCAGGACCAGCGCCTTGCGCCGGACCACCACGTGCGGGCAGAAGCCGTGGTCGCGGGCCAGTTCGCGGCCCAGCACCGGGGTGGTGCCGTCCGCCTTCACCACGGGCCGGGCCACGTCCGAGAGATGCAGACCCGCGAAGAACTGCCGGTTCTCGTCGATGAAGTTGACCATGGCGTACGGCGTCCCGGTGAGCTCGGCGAGGTGGTCCGCGTAGGCGTCGAGGGCGGGGTCCGGGTGTTCCGCGAGGCCCAGTTGACCGAGGCGCCGGGCCCGGGCGGGGGCCTCCTTGTCCTCGGGAGTGAGCAGCAGACGACCGGCCGGGCGCGACGGGTCGTACCTCATGAGCGGGCTCCGTCACTGTGGACGCAGGGCATATACGGGCTCCGTGGCGGTGTGCGGGGATCACATGTGGGCGCCGTGGCTCGGCGCGTGCGCCGGGGCGTGGGCGATGAGGTGTCGTACGAGGGTCAGCAGGGTCTGCACTCCTGAGCTGGAGATCCGGGCGTCGCAGCGCACGACGGGGATCGCCGGGTCGAGGTCGATGGCGGCACGGACCTCCTCGGGGTCGTAGCGGTACGAGCCGTCGAACTCGTTGATCGCGACGATGAAGCCGAGGCCGCGCTGCTCGAAGAAGTCGACCGCCGCGAAGCACTCCTCCAGGCGGCGGGTGTCGGCGAGGATGACCGCCCCGAGGGCGCCCTCGGAGAGTTCGTCCCACATGAACCAGAACCGCTCCTGCCCGGGCGTGCCGAACAGGTACAGCACGTGTTCCGGGTCGAGGGTGATGCGGCCGAAGTCCATGGCCACCGTCGTCTCGACCTTGTTCTCGATCCCGTCGAGAGAGTCGGTCGCGGCGCTGACCGTGGTGAGCAGCTCCTCCGTACTGAGCGGCGCGATCTCGCTGACCGCGCCCACGAAGGTTGTCTTGCCGACTCCGAACCCGCCCGCCACCAGGATCTTCAGTGCGGTGGGGAAGGGGTCAGAGCTGTCGTCGTAGTCCATCGAGCACTGCCTCCAGAAGGGCCCGGTCAGTCGGGTTGTGGTGGAACTCGGGGGGTTTGGTGGTGAGCGCCCCGCAGTCGACGAGGTCCGACAGCAGCACCTTGGTGACCACCGCCGGCAGCCTCAGTTGGGCGGCGACCTCGGCGACCGAGACGGGCGCGCGGCACAGGTCGAGCGCCTGCGCGTGTTCGGGACCGAGGTAGCCGAGGGGGGTGGCCCCGGTGGCCATCACGTGCGACAGGAGGTCGAGCGCGATGGTGGGCCGGGTGCGGCCGTTGCTGACGGTGAAGGGGCGCACCAGCCGACCGGCCGCGTCGTCGAGCCAGGGTCCGTCGCCGACCGCCGCCACGCTCAAGGCCTCATCGCCGTGGGTTCGACGGCGTGCTGCCGGGGCGCGGTGACCAGGTAGGGGCGGACGCTCTTGACCAGCATCGCCATCTCGTAGCCGAGCACCGCCGCGTCGGCCTCGCGGCCGGCCAGTACGGCGAGACAGGTGCCGGAGCCGGCGGTGGTCACGAACAGCAGGGTCGAGTCGAGTTCGACGACGACCTGGCGGACGTCGCCGCCGTCGCCGAAGCGGACCCCGGCGCTGCGGCCGAGGGAGTACAGGCCGGAGGCCAGGGCGGCCATGTGGTCGGCGCTGTCCGGGTCGAGGCCGTGGACCGACTTCACAAGCCCGTCGCAGGACAGAAGTACCGCACTGGTCGTGTGGGGTACGCGCTGCACGAGGCCGCTCATCAGCCAGTCGAGATCGGATACATGGCCGGTGGGCGCATCGCTCGCCATGGTGGATCGACTCCTTGGGGTACGAAGGTCTGCGGGAGCGGTGGGGGCGGTGGCGGGGGTGGGAACAGGGGTGGTCATCCGGCTGGTGCGCTCCCGTCGTGCCGGGTGGGATGGTCGGTACCGCGCGCGGACGCGGGGCGCGCCTCGGCTATATGGGCCGGGTCCATGTGCGATACGTCCGTGGAGGGCGGCGGGGTGGTGGCGGTGGCCTCCGTGTGGAGCACGTCCAGGGGCGAGCTCGGGAGGATGGGGGCGGCCTCTGTGTGAGCCGGGTCGGTGAGGGGACGCGACTCGATGCGCGCCGTCTGCTCCATGGGCTCGACGGCCAGGTAGGCGGACTCTGTGTGCGCCGACACCGTGTGCGCCGGCTCCGTGTGCGCCGGCTCCGTGTGCACCGAGTGCACTGAGTGCACCGACTCCATGTGCGACGACCCCATATGAGGCGACTCCATGTGGTCCGGCTCCGGATGCGCCGACGACGCCGTGTGGACGGCCCCTGTGTACTCCGATGTGTACTCCGAGTGCTCCGCGTATTCGGTGGGCTCCGACTCGAGGTTCTGCTGGGCCTCCGCCAGACCGATGCCGCGCTGGAAGGCGGCCATCAGGCCCGGGTCGTGGCCGGCGAGGTACTCGGACTCCTGGCGTGGCGCCGGGCCGTCCCGCAGCTGGGGTGCGATGTGCTCCTGGGCGCGGCGGCGCGGCAGTTGGGGCTTGCCCATGGTGCCGCGGACGGTGCCGGTGCGGGGCGTGGGCGGCGTGCCCGCGTTCTCCGCGACGAGCCGCCGGTCGTCCGGCCGGATGCCGGGCAGGGCCTCCGCGGGATTGGCCCGCTCCTCGTGGGCGCCGCGCACCGGGAGCGGCGCCGCTCCGCTCTCGGCCGCCGTGCTGCCGCCCAGCGGGCCGCCGTTCGGGGCGGCGGCCGTGGACTGCGCGGGCGGCGGGGGCATGACCCGACGCCCGGCGGTCTCGGCTCGGGGGCCCGGCGGGGCCTGCTGCTGGGACCGCGGCGGTACGGACGGCCCGGGCATCTCCATCACGCCCGTGACACTGTGCGGCTGCCCTGCGCCCCCGGGGACGCCCGGCGTCGAGCCCAGCAGCCCCTGCGGTACGACGAGCACGGCCTGCACCCCGCCGTAGATGTTGGTCTGCAGCCGGACGTTGATGCCGTGCCGCCGCGCGAGCTGCGAGACCACGAACAGCCCGATGCGGCCGTCCGCGAGCAGGCTCGCCACATTGACCTGGTCGGGGTCGGCGAGCAGGGCGTTCATCTTCTTCTGCTCGCCGACCGGCATGCCGAGGCCGCGGTCCTCCACCTCGACGGCGAGTCCCGAGGTGACGAGATTGGCGCGCAGCAGAACCTGGGTGTGCGGGGCGGAGAACACCGTGGCGTTCTCGACGAGCTCGGCCAGCAGGTGGATGACATCGGCGACGGCGTGGCCGCGCAGGGTGCCGTCGATCGGCGGCACCAGCTTGACCCTGGAGTACTGCTCGACCTCGGCGATGGCGGAGCGCAGCACCTCGGTCATGGAGACGGGGTTGCTCCACTGCCGGCGGGAGACGGCGCCGCCGAGGACGGCGAGGTTCTCGGCGTGCCGGCGGATCCGGGTGGCGAGGTGGTCGACGTGGAAGAGGCCCTTGAGCAGGTCGGGGTCCTCGATCTCGTTCTCCAGCTCGTCGAGGATGGAGATCTCCCGGTGCACCAGCGACTGCAGGCGCCGGGCGAGGTTGACGAAGACCTCGAGCTTCTGTTCGCTGCCCGCCTGGCTGGAGAGCTGGGCGGCCTGGACGACGGCGGTGACGGCTCCGTCGTGCGCGCGCGTCAGGTCGGCGGCGAGCAGCTCGAAGTCGTCGGCATCGTCCGCGGGAGAACTGCGCGGCTTGCGCGGGGGCGGGGTGTCGCCGCGGCGCAGCGACTCGACGAGGGCGCGCAGATCGGCCTCGCCGCGGCCGCTGATGCGGCGCAGGGCGCCGAGGCGGTCGCTCACCGACCTGGCGGTGCGGTCTGCGGCGACGGAGGCGATCAGGATCGCCGCGAACGCCACTGCCCCGGCGCCGGCGAGCACGCCCCACAGCGTGAGACCGGGCCGTGCTCCGGTGGTGCGGACGGTGAACAGGACGGCCGCGCTCGCGCTCAGGGCGACCGCGATCGGCGGCAGCACGGCGAGCCGCAGCAGCTGGGGCCGTATGCGGGTCTCGGGCAGCGAGGGCACGGGACGGGCGACCGGCCGTCCGTGCCGCCCGCCCTCGCGGCGGTCTGCGCGTGCGGCCGGTGCGCGAAGGTGAGACATCGGTGTCCTCGTCGTACTGATCCGTCGGTGCCTGGGGCGCGTGCTGCGCGGTTCGGGCATGCGTCGCCCGATGGACACTCACAGTAGTCGCCAACGCATCATGTGCGGTGGGCAGTTGACAAAGTCCCACGCACAGCGTCCCGCTCTGGTATGAGGGCTCGTACGACAGACCGATAAACCCAGCGGGCACATGATCCCGCTGAATGAAGGATCGATCAGAGCTGGTCAGAAGCGGTCGCCAGGAAAAGGTGAGGGCCGGAGAGCGACTGCTCCCCGGCCCTCACCGCATGCTCTTTTCTGTCCGCCCGACAGCCCGCCGGGACCGTTTCGGGACGCTCACGCGCCTCCAGAAGTCATCCCCCGAACGTCACGCAGTGTGTATGTCTAGCCCTTCGGCTGGGTGAAGCGGATGCTGTTGCCGAAGGGGTCGCGCAGGCCGCAGTCGATCCCGTACGGCCGCTCGGTGGGCTCCTCCGTGAACTCGACCCCCTTGGCCTTGAGGGTCTCGTACGTCTTGCGGCAGTCCTCGGTGCGGAGGATGAGGAAGCCGCCCGTCGCGCCCTTGGTCAGCAGCTCGCGGACCTGTTCCGCCGTCTCCTCGGACAGCCGCGGCGGGCCCGGGCGCTCCAGGAGGACCTCGCGGTCGGGCTGGCCGGGGACGTTGATGGTGAGCCAGCGCATGAAGCCGAGGTCGGCGTCGGTGTTGACCTCCAGGCCGAGCTTGCCGACGTAGAAGTCGAGGGCCTCGTCCTGGTCGAGGACGTAGATCTGCGAGTGCGTGATTGCTGTGAACATGAGCATCACGCTACGAGCCCGGCCCCGCGAAAACTTATCCAAAACTGCTCTGTCCGCCGAAGAACGAGCAGAAGGAGGAAACGGTCGGACGGCCGAGGGGGCCGTCAGGCACTCGGCCGCATCCACGCCATCGTGAAACAGGTGGGGACGTCCAGGGCGACGGCCTGTTTGCGGTACTCCCTGGGGGAGCGGCCGACGACGTCGCGGAAGGTGCGGCTGAAGGTGCCCGGGCTGCCGAAGCCGACCTCGAAGCAGATGTCCGTGACGCTGCGGTCGGTCTCCCGGAGCAGGAACATGGCGCGCTCGACGCGGCGGCGCTGCAGATAGCGGTGCGGTGTCTCGCCGAACGTGGCGCGGAAGGTCCGGGCGAAGTGCGCCGGGGAGACATGGGCGATCCGGGCCAGGGCGGGCACGTCCAGCGGCTGGGCGTAGGCGCGGTCCATCGCGTCCCGGGCCCGCAGCATGCGGCGGTTCGTTTCTTCTGCGGCGCGGCTCACGGCGCCATCACACCATGGTTCGCCGCGTGAGGGCCCCTGGCTAGCCTGGTGAGGAGAGGGGGCCGCCGTTCGACGGCCCGAGCGGAAGGAGCCTTCATGGAGCGTCCACGCGACGAGGTCGCCGTCGCGCGTCCCGGCGACCGACGCCCCGGGCCCGCAACAGCGGGAATGGACCGGCAGGAGGCTTTCGCCACCGAGGGCATGTGGTCGGGATTCGTCCGCACCGAACCCGGGACGGCCTCCGGCTGGCATCACCACGGCGAGCACGAGTCGGTGATCTACGTCCTCACCGGGGCCCTGCGGCTGGAGTTCGGCCCGGACGGCTCCCGCACGGTCGACGCCGGGCCCGGCGACTTCGTCTACGTACCGAAGGGCGCCGTACACCGGGAGAGCAATCCGTCGACGGAGCCTGCCGACATCATCGTCACCAGGGCGGGCACGGGGCAGTCCACATTCAACGTGGACGGGCCCGCACAGGACTGAGGCGCCGCCACTGCCCACGGCGGTGTCGTCAGCGAAGGGCGGCCGGCTCCCCGCCCGGCAGATGGATCCAGCCCTCCTGCTCCGCTGCTGCGCGCTCCTGCGCGGTCTCCGGCCACCGGGTGTCCCCGACCAGAACGGCCCTCGCGACCAGGGCGCAGAGCAGGGCGTCGAGATGGTCGTGGCTGTCCGTGCACGTGGAGCGCACGGGCTCGGGCAGGGCCAGTCCCAGGCCCTCTTCGACCGCGTGAACGATGTGCTCGCGGACGGCGCGCGCTTCGGGCGTGGCGCTCTTGTAACTGCGGGCCGGGCGGATGCCCCACCGCCGTAGCGCGGCGGCCGGGTACACCTCGGCGACCTGGCCCGACCCGTCCCGGGGCACCGGGGTGCCGGTGGCCGCCAGCGCGTCCAGGAGGCGGGCCGCGCGCAGCGCCACGACGCCCAGCAGATCGGTGGAGACCGACAGCGGAGGGCGCATCGAGGTCGCCTTCCAGGTGAGGTCGTCGGTCAGCCGGAACCGCAGCGCGTCAAGGCCTGGCCGGCCGTCCGCGCGCTCCTCGAACCGGGCCGGCGGCGGCAGCCGTAGGCCCTGGTGGTGGGCGAGGACCGTGTCCACGAAGCTGGACGGCCAGCCGAGCGGGCAGTCCAGGCCGGTCTTGTCGGCGGCCCGGACCAGCGCCAGCAGGGCCTCGTCCCCTTCCGGCACGACGAACTCGGCCGTCAGGGCACCGTCGGCCGCCCACACCACACGGCACACGGCGGTACGCCGTGCACTCGCCGCCAGGTCGACCCCGACCGTCACCGTCCGCTGATGGCTCATGCCGGGATCCTCTCCCGGCATGCCGGGTCGGCTCACGGGCCTGTCCTGCCGAGTCAGCCCGCCGACACCGTCTCGGGCTCCCCGGTGCCCTCCGCGGACTTGGCGTCGGCCTGGGCCTGGGCGCCGGAGTCGGCGGTCGTCTTGATCGCCGCCTTCGTCAGCACGTCCGCCGTCGGCCAGCCGCCGGCCGGCGCCTGGGCGACGGCACGCCACCACGGCTCGGAGGGCACGGTCTCGGCGGTGGGCTCGAAGGGCTCTCCGGGGCGGGGCAGGGCGATGCGGGAGCCCGTGGCACGGGCGGCCGCGACGGTGCCCTCGCCGGGCTCGGCCCAGGGGTGCGTGGCCAGGTTGAAGGTGGCCCAGTGGATCGGCATCATCACGCCGTGCGGCTCGCCGCCCTGCAGGTCGAGGTGCGCGCGCATACCCTCCTCGGGCGTCATGTGGATGTCGGGCCAGAAGTCGGAGTAGGCGCCGATCTGGATCATCGTGGCGTCGAAGGGTCCGTGCTCGGCGCCGATGTCCTGGAAGCCCTCGAAGTAGCCGGTGTCGCCGCTGTGGAAGATCCGGTGCTCGTCCCCGGCGACGGACCAGGAGGCCCACAGGGTGTGCTGGGTGTTGCGCAGGCCGCGGCCGCAGAAGTGGCGGGCGGGGGTGGCGGTCAGGGTGAGGCCGCCGACCCTGGTCGCCTCGTGCCAGTCCAGTTCGCGCAGCCGGTCGGCGGAGACGCCCCAGTGCTCGAGGTGGGCGCCGACGCCGAGGGGGACGGCGAAAAGCGTGTCCGTGTCGGCCAGTGCCTTGATGGTGGGCAGGTCCAGGTGGTCGTAGTGGTCGTGCGAGATGACGACGACGTCGACCGGGCCGAGCGCGGCGATCGGCAGCGGTGCCGGGTGCAGGCGCTTGGGACCGACGAAGGAGAACGGGGAGCAGCGCTCTCCCCACACGGGGTCGAAGAGCACCCGCTGTCCGTCGATCTCGGCGAGCACGCTGGAGTGGCCCATCCAGGTCAGCCGCAGTCCGGTGGCGGGCGGCTTCGCGATGTCGGCGAGCGTCGTGGGGTGGACCGGGATGTTGCCCTTGGGAGCGCGCAGGGGGCGCTCGTCCTTGTCGAAGAAGACCTTCGCGAAGTCCAGCGTGGAGCCGGAGGGGCGGATCCGTGCGGTGCCTCCGGGATTCTGGAAGACCCCGTCCTTGAAGTGCGGTGATCTGCGGATGCGCGCGAGGCGCTCACCGCTCGGGTCCGCGCCGAAGGCCGCGGGCTGCAGCGCGCGGAGCCCGGAGCTCAGGGAACGGAAACCGGACACGGTACCTCCAGATGGAGTCGATGAGGCATTCCATTATGGTCGGCCCCTCCGACAACACCTGGGTCGTCCGGGTCGCTGCGGGCTCATTCCAAGGAAAGCCCAAGATTGCCTACCGCTTGGTGAACGGCGGACCGTCGGCGTCCATTCCCGTCGCCCTGCCGCAGCCGAGGAGATCAATCGGCCGTTGACAGGGTGTGCCCCCGGTTCCGATACTGACTCACGATTCAGTAACCGGGGCCTTCGGCACTCCGCCGCCCCCTGATCGTCATCCGCGAGGAGATCGCATGACCGCCCCCCTGATGTCGGTCACCTGGACCGACCACCTCACCGACCGCCAGGGCTTCCTGGTCGTCGACCGGCTGGTGCGCGGCGTCTCCAGCGGCGGACTGCGCATGCGCGCGGGCTGCACCCTGGACGAGGTGGCCGGGCTCGCGCGCGGGATGACCATGAAGGAGGCGCTGCACTACAACCCCGAGGGCCGCTACATCCCTCTGGGCGGCGCCAAGGGCGGCATCGACTGCGATCCTCAGGACCCGGGGGCGTACGCGCTGCTGGTGCGCTATCTGCGGGCCATGAAGCCGTACGTCGAAAGCTTCTGGACCACCGGGGAGGACCTCGGTCTCAGCCAGGACCTGGTGGACCGGGCGGCGGCCGAGGCGGGGCTCGTGTCGTCGATCCAGGCCGTGTATCCCCTGCTCGACGACGAGGCGGAGGCGCGGCGGCGGCTCGCGGACGCGTTCGCCATCGAGGTGGACGGCATCGGTCTTGACGAACTGGTCGGCGGGTGCGGGGTCGCCGAATCGGCGCTCGCGGCCCTCGACCGGGCCGGGGTGGCGTACGCCGGAACCCGGGTCGCCGTACAGGGTCTGGGCACGATGGGCGGGGCGACGGCGCGTTTCCTCGCGCGCGCCGGGCTCACCGTCGTCGCCGTCGCCGACATCAAGGGCACGATCGCCAACCCGGCGGGCCTCGACGTCGAGGCGCTGCTCACCGCGCGGGACGCGCACGGCACCGTGGACCGCGCCGCCCTGCGTCCCGGCGACCGTGAACTGCCCGGCGACGCCTGGCTGTCGGCCGAGGCGGAGGTGCTCGTGCCCGCGGCGGTCTCGTACGCGATCGACGCCGTCGGCCAGGAGCGCGTCACCGCCCGCTGGATCGTCGAGGCGGCCAATATGCCCGTACTGCCCGAGGCTGAGGAGCTGCTGGCCGCGCGCGGGGTGACCGTGCTGCCGGACGTGGTCGTCAACTCCGGGACCAATGCCTGGTGGTGGTGGACCCTGTTCGGCGACATCGGCGCGGACGCTCAGGAGGCGTTCGCCCACACCCGCCGCTCGATGCGCGCCCTGACCGAACAGATGCTGGCCCGCGCACAGGCCGACGGGACGACCCCGCGGGCGGCCGCGCACGCCATCGTCGCGGACCGGCTGCCGGTGATCGCGGAACGCTTCGGCTGGTACCGCTGACGACGGTCCGGGGCGAGCAGGTGTACGGCCGGCACTGCGCACCGTCGCGAACCCGCCACGTGCCGACCTCGCCCGGCGTCACCAGCGGCGACGGAATAGGGTGACCGCGTGGCGAGAGTGCGGTTGAGCGTGGCCGAGCGGCGTGAGGAGTTGCTGCGGGCCGCCATCGGGCAGATCGAGGCGCGGGGTGTGGCGGCGGTCAGGATCGCCGACGTGGCCTCGGCGCTCGGCGTGAGCAACGCGCTGGTGCTGTACCACTTCTCCACCAAGGAGAAGCTGGTCGCCGCCGCGTTCACCTTCGCCGCCGAGGACGACCTCGCGCATCTGCGCAAGCTTCTCGGCCGCCGTACGACGGCGTTGCGCCGACTGCGGTCGGCGGTGCGCTGGTACGCGCCGACGGGCCAGGCCAAGGGCTGGCGGCTGTGGATCGAGGGCTGGGCGGCGGCGCTGCGCGAGCCCGCTCTGCGGGAGGTCACGCGCGACCTCGACAAGCAGTGGAAGGCGGCGATCGCCGAGGTCGTCGCGGAGGGCGTGGCCGCGGGTGAGTTCCACTGCCCGGACCCGCACGGCGCCGCCCTGCGCCTGACCGCGCTGCTGGACGGGCTCGCCGTGCAACTCACCTCGTACGCCGGTGCGGTGTCGCGGGCGCGGGCGCAGGAGTGGGTGGACGAGGCGCTGGCCCGGGAACTGGGGCTGGAGCGGGCGGCGTTGACGGCGACGGAGCACTGAGCCCCCGCACTCGGCGGGGGCTCGGTGCCGCCGGGCCGCGTCTCCGCTCGCCGTAGCGATCCGCTCTCAAGCCATCGCGAGCGCCCCGCCCGGCACGGTTTCAGGGCGCCCCAAGGCAGCACTCACGCCACCGAAGCGATCCGCATCTTGATGTCGTCCGGCGACAGCGCACCCTTCGCCGTGATGTGGTCCCCGGACGACTCGCCGCGCAGTCGGCGGCCGATCCACGGCACCAGGTACTCGCGCGCCCAGTGCACGTCGTCCCGTCGCACCTCGAGGGTGCCGCGCGGCGGGAGCGGCGGCCAGGGCTGGTCGGGGTCGGCCGGAACCTCGAGGCCGAGGACCTGCCCGGCGCGCAGCGCCACGCGCGTGTGCCCCTCGGGTGAGAGGTGGAGGCGGTCGCCGTCCCACGCCCTGCGGTCCTGAACGGTCTTCAGGGACCACAGGTCGAGCACGGGACAGCCGTACCGGTCGGCGATGGCCCGTACATGCCCGTTATAGGTGGCGATCTTGCCGCGCAGATGCTTGAGCACGGGAACGCCACGGGTGTCGAAGCCGGTGGTCACCATGACCGTGCCGGCGGCTTCGGTGAGCCGGGCCACCGCCCGCTCGAAGCGCTCGGCGACCTCGTCGGGGTCGGTGCCGGGACGGATGATGTCGTTGCCGCCCGCACAGAAGGAGACCAGGTCCGGCGCCAGTTCGACGGCCTGCGGAACCTGGTCCTCCACGATCTGGTCGAGCAGTTTGCCGCGCACGGCGAGGTTCGCGTACCTGAAGTCGCCCTCGGGTCGCCGGTCCGCGAGAAGTACCGCGAACCGGTCGGCCCAGCCGACGAACGCCCCGTCGGGGCCGGGATCGCCGACGCCCTCGGTGAAGCTGTCCCCCACCGCAACGTACGACCCGATCACTGATCTGCTGTCACTCTTCGAATCGTCTGCCACATCGACCATGATTCACCTTCGAATGTGACCTACGCGACCGTAGGAAAGGGTTGACGCGCGGTGAGATAAGCCACTTCTAAAGTGTTCGCCAAGCCCGGAATAACCCTCCGAGCAGGGATGTTGACGCGTCAGCGATGCTGCGGGGCGGGGCGCCGGACCTTGAAGTCGGCGATCCGGAAATGGCTCCATGTGGCCCGGAAGGCGAAGTGCCCACGTGCGTACGGCTGCTGGTCGGTGCTGTGTGCACTCCAGGCGCAACACGGCAAACAGGCGCACAGCCGGACACACCGAAGGCCGGACCCGGGGATCGAGGTCCGGCCTTCGGCTGCGTGTCAGGCAGGTGGTTGTGAGGGGAGGTCAGCCGACGCCGACGCCCTTCGAGCGGAGGTAGGCGACCGGGTCCACGTCGGAGCCGTAGTCGGGCGTGGTGCGGATCTCGAAGTGCAGGTGCGGGCCGGTCACGTTGCCGGTCGCGCCGGAGAGGCCGAGCTGCTGGCCCTCGGCCACGGTCTGGCCGGCCGAGACGGAGATCTGGGACATGTGCCCGTACTGGGCGTAGTAGCCGTCGGCGAGCCGGACGACGACCTGGTTGCCGTAGGCGCCGCCCCAGCCCGCGGAGACGACCGTGCCCGCACCCACGGACTTGATGGAGGTGCCGGTCGGGACGACGAAGTCGACGCCGGTGTGGTACCCGCTGGACCACATGCTGCCGGCCACGTGATAGCCGGTGCCGATGGTGCCGCCGATCACCGGGAGGGTGAAGCCGGTGGGGGCGGACTCGGAGACCTTGGTGGCGGTCGCCCTGTCGGCGGACGAAGACGTCTTCGAGGCGGACGAGGACGAGGACTCGGTGGTGTCCGTCGCGGCCTTCCGGCCGATCGCCAGTTTCAGGCCCGGGTGGATCAGCGACGGGTTGTCGCCGACGGCCCGGCGGTTGTCCGAGTAGAGCCTGTGCCAGCCGCCGGCGACATGCTGCTCGTCGGCGATCTTCGAGAGGTAGTCGCCGGCCCGCACCGAATAGGTCCGCACGCCCGCATTGCCCGCGGCGCTCTTCTGCGCCGCCTTCTTCTCGGCGACCGGAAGGGACTGGACGGCCTTTTCCGAAACCGCCCGGGAAGCGGACTGAGTTGTGGCGGCATGGGCGCCGGTGGCCCCCATGAGCGGGAGAGCGAGTGCGGCGCCACCGGTTCCGGCGACGGCGATGGAGCGGGTGAAGCGCTGGGGCTTCGGACGGCGGTGCTTACCCTTCGCGGGCATGACGAATTCCTCTCCGGCGCCTGCGAGGTGAGCTGTCGGGTTCGGGCTGGAGATGCCCGGCCGCGCATGCGACGCGGCTTTACCCCTAGCCGTTCCGGAGACCGGAACAGGCGGTTGTACCTGTGGGTCCCCCGCTCCTGCCGTTCACGGGTGAGTTCTGCGGGCACCGGGCGGCGGCAGGATTGGGCGTCCGTCCGGATTGGTGGCGAACGTAAGCGACCAAGACGCAAAGCAACAAGTGCCGGTTCCCCGAGAATGCGTTTCTATTGATCCCTTGTACGAAAACCCGGTGACCCTGCGTGAATTCCCGGATGATCGTCTCCGCCAAACGCCCTTGTAAAGCACCTGAATTACGTGGACATGACGCGCCACGCACCGTCACGGATATGACGCTCCTCACGTGCCCCGACTCCAGAATCCTCTATTCGGGAGCGAGTTGGAATGAAGGGGGCCGAAGGAGCGCCAATCCGGACAGAAGTCTCAGATGCGCCGCAGACGGAAAACTGCCGCGTCGAGGTCACCACGCAATCCGGTACGCAGTCCGTGATGCATCAATACGGCACCGCTGCGGATTTCGCCTGTTTCGGGGCATTCATACGAGGCTGTCGGGTCGAGGCCCCGAAGTCGCAGCGCCGGTACGGGCTCGCCATGACTCTGCGCCTGGAGCCAGGCGAGGACGACCGCCTCGTCCCCGCGCACGTACTGCACCGCGCTCAGGCCGCCGCGCGGCGGCCGCAGCCGGTAGAGGTCCCCGTGCTGCACCAGCGGCCGGATCTCCTTGTAGAGCGCCACCCACTCGCCGGCCTCGACGAGCTCCTCCTCGGTCCACCGGGTGAGGTCCCCGCCGACCCCGAGCACGCCGGCCATGGAGCTCACGAACCGGAAGCGCAGCGAGCTTTCCCGGCCGTTGAGCTGGGTGTTCGGGCTGTCGGTGACCCAGGCGGCCATCACCCGCGCCGGATGGATCTGGCTGAAGCCGTGCTGGATGGCGAGCCGGTCCAGCGGGTCGGTGTTGTCCGAGGTCCACACCTGGTCCGTACGGCTCATGATCCCGAGGTCGATGCGGCCGCCGCCGCCCGAGCAGGACTCGAAGGCGACATTCGGGTGGGCCGCCCGCAGCCGGTCCAACAGGGCGTACAGGGCACGGACATGATCGACCCAGAGGCGCTGCGGGTAGGGCTCGCCGGGCCAGCCCGCGTCGGTGAAGCAGCGGTTGAAGTCCCACTTCACATAGTCGATCGGGGCGCTGGACAGGAGTGCGTCGAGCTGCTCCCAGAGGTATTCCTGGACGTCTTCCCGGGCCAGGTTCAGCACGAGCTGGTTGCGGAATTCCGTCCGCTTTCGTCCCGGCTGGAACTGCACCCAGTCGGGGTGGGCACGGTAGAGCTCGCTGTCCGGGTTGACCATTTCGGGCTCGACCCAGATGCCGAACTGCATGCCGAGGGCGTGCACATAGTCCGCGAGGGGCTTGAGTCCGTTCGGGAAGCGGTCCCGGTTGACCGTCCAGTCGCCGAGTCCGGCGCGGTCGCTGGTGCGCTTGCCGAACCATCCGTCGTCGACCACGAACAGCTCGACGCCGATCGCCGCGGCTCGCCGCGCAAGGGTGCCCTGCTGCTCCTCGGAGATGTCGAACTCCGTGGCCTCCCAGGAGTTGAACAGCACCGGCCGGTCCTGGTCGGCGTCGGGGATGACGTACGCACGCTGGTAGGCGTGCCAGGCGCGGCTCGCGCCGCCGAAACCGCCGTCGCTCCACAGCCCGGCGAAGACGGGAGTGGTGTACGACTCCCCCGGCTCCAGACGCAGCAGCCCCGAGTCGTCGTAACCGGGGCCGCCGGTGATCTGCACGCGCGCGTCCGGGAGCTGCGCCACCGCGATCCGCCAGGAACCCGACCAGCCCAGGGCGCAGCCGTAGACCTCGCCACGCTCCTCGGTGGCGTCGGTGTCGAGGGCGACCCAGGGCAGGTGCTGGTGTCCGGTGTGGCCGCGGCGGCTGCCGATGATCTTCTCACCGTAGGTGAGAGGAGAGGCGGTCAGCCGGGACTCGGCGGCCCAGCGGCCGTGCAGCTGGGCCAGCCGCCACTCCTCGCGCTCGGGCAGCGTCCAGGTCGCGGAGTCGGCGCGCAGCAGCTCCAGGGCGGGCCCCTCGTTGTC
Source organism: Streptomyces sp. NPDC001351 (assembly GCF_042896045.1). Lineage (NCBI taxonomy): Bacteria > Bacillati > Actinomycetota > Actinomycetes > Kitasatosporales > Streptomycetaceae > Streptomyces > Streptomyces sp. NPDC001351. The sequence goes on from NZ_JBIAWS010000003.1 coordinate 672,475, forward strand.
GAGGGTCACCCAGCGTTCCACGACGTCGTGCCGCATCCGGTAGTGCAGCGTGATCGCGAGCCCACCGTCCCGGAAGCCCAGCCGGAGGTGGTCGCCCTCCGCCTCATACGTCTCGAAGCGCCACTCGGTGCCGCGCCGCTCGTCGCCGCGCACGGACAGGGCGGGCCGCACAAAGCGGGGACCGCCCTCCACGGGGTATTCCTCGCGCCCGTCGAGCGGGGACTCGAAGGGCCAGTAGTCCGGCAGCGGGCGGACGGCGAGTGCCTCGGCGTCGGCGAGCGCGATCCGGGGGCCCCAGTGCAGGTGCAGCAGCTCGTCGTCCTCGGTGAGGTGGACGGCGTAACTGCTGGCCGGCCCCGAGAGGAGCCACGTACGGCCGTTGTCTGCGATTTCCAGCATCAAGCCCTCACACATCCGAACAGGTGCGACCAATCCGCAACATCATCAAGGCACGTGTGGCCTGGTCGCAACGCCTGTGGACAACTCATTGCCTCAGGAATGCATGTCGTATCGTCGGGAGGGTGCCCGACGACGAGCCGCGCCGGCCGGGCGGACTGGGAGGAAACCCCGTGACGCAGCAGATCCCGTCGACCGAGCCCGAGCTGGCCGGAGTCCGCAACTTCCGTGATGTGGGAGGACTTCCGACGGTGGACGGACGGCGGGTGCGCTACGGAGTGCTGTTCCGCAGCGGCCACCTCGCGCACGCGACCGAGGAGGACGCCGAGTTCCTGTCCTCCCTGGGGCTGCACACCATCTTCGACTTCCGCAACGCGGCGGACCAGAAGCTGGAGGGCCCGGACGTCGAACTGCCGGGCGTCCGCAATGTGAACCTGCCGCTGACGGACCCGGCGGACGGCTCCGGGTTCTGGAAGATGGTCCGGGACGGCGAGATCGAGCAGCTGCGTGAGCTCCTCGGCGACGGCAAGGCGGCGAACCGCATGATCGTCTCCTACCGCACGATCATCAAGGAGCGCACCGCCGAGCACGCGCGTGTGCTGCGCTCGCTCGCCGAGGACAGTGTGCCCGCCCTGATGCACTGCGCGGCGGGCAAGGACCGTGCGGGCCTGTCCATAGCCGTGACGCTGCTCGCGCTGGGCGTCGAGCGCGAGGCGATCGTCGCGGACTACCTGGAGTCGAACGCCAAGCACCGCCGTTACAAGGTGCACCGCAGCAGCAGCTCCGCCGCGGCCTACTCCCCCGAGGTGATGGAGCTGCTCAGCCCCCTGTTCGAGGCGCGCGGTGAGTATCTGGCGGCGGCCTTCGAGACGATCGAGGAGACGTGGGGCGACGTCGGCACCTATCTGGAGCAGGGCCTGGGGCTCACCCCCGGACTCCGCGAACTGCTGCGCGAGCGGCTGCTCGACTGATCGCGCGGGCTGTCCCGCTATTTCGCGCCGACCTGGAACAACAGGTAGATGAAGGCCGCGAAGAGGTGCCCCACCGCGATGTAGATGATCAGGCGCACCCACAGGGCGCGGGGGAACTTCTCCTCCATGTTGCTGTTGCTCATGGCATCTCTCCGGTGATCGGGCCCAGGCACAGCGTGGCCGTCGGGCTCTGCAGCAGGGTGTGGACGAACAGGAGCTCCACGCCGTCCGGATCCAGGGCGGCGATCCGGTGCGGGGTCAGCGAGTCGAAGTGCGCGCTGTCGCCGGGGGCGAGCCGGTGCGTGGTGTCCCCGAGGCGCAGCCGCAGCCGCCCCCTGAGGACGTACAGCCACTCCTCGCCGGGGTGCACGCGCACGATGTCGCCCTGCGAGCCGTGCGGTACATGGACGCGCAGGGCCTGCATGCCGCGGCCGGGCGCGCCGGCCTGGAAGTAGGTCCAGCCGCCGGCGGCGGTCGGTTCCATGTCGGCGGCGCGCACCACGGCGTCCCGGTCGGCGACCGTCTCGCCGAGCAGCTCGGACACCGTCGTACCGTAGATACGCGCGAGGGCGAGCAGCATCGGCAGCGACGGCTGACGCTGCCCGGTCTCCAGCCGGGAGAGATGGGCCGCCGACAGCCCGGCGGCACGCGCCGCGGCCTCCAGCGTGAGGGAGGCACGGCGGCGCAGCGCGCGCAGCTGGGGGGCGACGGCGGGCAGGACCTCGTCCGGCCCGGCCGAGAGCCCTGTCTCGGGAGAGGGCTCGGTCTCGGGAGAGCTCATGCTCTCCATTCAGCCCCGTACTTGCCTCTACGGCAATTTTCTTGCCTCAGAGGCAAAATTCGGGCCTCAGGCAAAAGCCGGCCGGCTGCGTCACTCGGTCGCCGTCATCGTCTGGTACGCCCTGTGCCGTACGTCCGGGTCGGGGTGCCGGCGCAGCCGCCGCAGCAGCGACCGCCACTCCTCCGGCCAGCCGAAACCGGCAGCCGTGCGGGACACCAGCTGCGCCGCGAGCAGACCGCGGACGGTGCCGCCGTCGCCGGCCAGTCGCTCCGCCGCCGCCAGCAGGGCCGCGACGCGCTCGGGCCGGGCCCGGTGCGCCCAGCCCGCCTCCAGTTGGGAGGACACCTGAAGGGCGACGGCCGTTCCGGCGCCTTCCAGCGCTCCGGCCAGGTCCAGCAGCCGCCCGAGCAGCCGGTCCGGTTCCTCGGTCCGGTCCACCAATCGGCGCAGCAGACCCGCGTGTTCGGCCGCCAGCAGCGGTTCCTGTGCCAGCAGTGCGGCGATCTCCTCCAGCGCCTCGGGCCGCGCGACGCCGTTGTAGGACGGTGACACCAGGGACCGCAGCCGTTGCAGCGCGGGCAGGTCCCGGTCCTCCAGCGCCTCGCCGCCGCCCTCGGGCGTGTGCATCGCGGCCAGCAGTCCGGTCACCGCGCCGTGGAGGGCGCTGCCCTCGGCGGCGCCGCCCACCGGATGCGGAAGGCCGGAGAGGGCCAGGTCACGCAGCACCCGCCCCGCGTGCTCCCAGTGTTCCCGGCTGCTCAGGTCGCTCACCGTGCCGGCGAGCCGCACGGCCAGTCCCGGGGCGTACCGGGCCCAGGGGGTCAGTCCGCGCAGGAAGCCGTAGGCGAAGAAGCCGTCGTACGAGGCGAGGCCGGGGCCGTAGACCGCTTCGACCACAGCGGCGTACCGGCCGCGGTGCCCGTCGGCCAGCTCCCAGGGGGCCACCTCGACGACGGCCTGGAGCACGCCCGGGGTGTCGTCCCGCGCGGCGGCGTCCAGCAGCTGCCAGGCCTCCGGCACGCCCAGCAGCGGCGGCAGGGCGCGGATCACTGCGGTCCGCACGTCGGGGTGCGCGCCCGGGGCGAAGCCTCGCGTGAGCAGCGCCACCGCCCGGCGCGGCGGCAGGAAGCGGGCCGCGAGACGCACCGCCTCCTTGCGGGAGGTCACCTTCGCGGGCCGCTCCCCCGTCAGCAACTCGCCCAGTGCGGTGGCCAGTTCGGAGGGGGCGGTGAAGCGGGCGACACGGCTCGCCGCGTACACCGCGACCCGGGCCCGGTCACCGCCGGCCTGCTCCAGGAGCACCGGCAGAGCCTCCTGGGGGCGGTCGGTCCAGGGCAGCGCGGCGAGTGCCGCCTCGGCGACGACCACCTCCTCGTCGTCCTTGTGCCGCATGGCCAGGGCCAGGCCCAGCTCCGGCACCGGGGCGGCGGCGCGGATCGCGGCGGCCCGGTCGTCCAGCGGCAGGGAGCGGTCCTCCGCCACCTTTTCGGCGAGCCGTGCCGCGGCCCGCTGCTGGCGGGGCAGCCAGCGGTCGGCGGCGCCCAGGTCCGGCAGCGGGCGGGCGGCCCCGGCGACCAGGAAGCGCCCGTACGGCGGGGTGTCGGCCAGCAGGGCGTCCAGCAGGTCCGTGCGGTCGCGGGACAGCACACGCCGTACCGGCGCGAGGACGACCGCCGACGGCTCCTGTCCGAGGATCCGGGCCACCCGTTCCCCGCGGGTGGCGGGCGGGGCCAGCCACAGAACCGCGGCCGCCTCGAAGGTCATGTCGTCGCCGCGCTCCAGCGCCAGGGCCAGCAGGTCCTGCAACGCGGGCATCCGCCGGGCCCGCGGGCCGAACGCGGTGGCCAGGCCGAGCAGCAGCCGGAAGTCGGACCTGCCCGCCGCGGCCTCCAGCCAGGGGCGCAACGCCCGGAACACCTCGTGCTCCTGGCCGCGCCGCAGGACACGGTGCAGCGGCCCGAAGTCCGGTACGCCAACCCGGCCCACCATCCGCTCCAGGGTGCTCAACGCCCAGGCGCGCAGTGCTGTTTCGCCGTCCGCGGCGTGCTCGACCAGGACGCGCCCGGCGAGGGTGCGCAGCGCCTTGAGGCTGTCGGCCGAGCAGTCCCGGGCCGCGAGGGCGTCGAGGGCGATCCGGTCGAGCCGGTCGGCGTCGCCGGGGGCGAACAGCCGCGGGTGCATCCCGGCGAGCGCCTCCAGCGCGGCCGCGCGCACTGGGTCCTGGTCGTTGCGCAGCCGGACCACCGCACCGAGCACCTCGGTGACCGCCTCCCGGCCGTCCCGGGCGGCGCAGGCGACCAACAGCGGCCACGCGGCGGCGCGCTCGTACGCCTCGGACCGCCGGATCGCGGCCAGCAGGGTGGCACGCGCCTCGTCGTACGGGCCGTGGGCGAGCGTGTCCAGGTCCTCCCAGTCGTCGACCCGGTCGCCGAACTCTGCGGCGGCCCTGCGCACTTCGGCCCAGCGACGCTCGCGCGGCAGCAGACCGAGCACGGACAGGGCCGGGTCCCAGTTCGTCCCGTCCGCGGTGGCGTCGAGGAAGGCCGTGCGTCTGCCCGGCGCCATGGCCTTCAGCAGTCCGGCGAAGTGGCCGTGGCGCTGCATCCAGTGGCGGCCCAGCAGCGGCAGGGACGGCGGCTCGGCCCGCACCAGCCTGCGCAGCACACCGGGCGGTGGTGCGGGCTCGTGGCGCGGTGCGTTCCGGTCGGGGGAGGTGATCCAGCGGACGACACGCTCGGCGTCGGCGTCGACCAGCGCGCCGAGCCCGCCGAAGAGACCCGGTGGCAGGCTGGGCGGCCCGTACCGTTCAAGGAGGGCAAGGACCCCCTCGGGCCGGCGCGGGGCGAGCGCCGCGACCGTCGTGGCGTTCAGGCGCCACCACTCCTCCCGGGCCCGGAGGTCGGCCCGGTCCGCCAGAGCCCGTTCGGCGTGTTCCAGCACCGGGCCGGGGTGGCGCCGGGCGAGCCGCGTCCAGCCGTCGACGGCGTGCGCGAGCCGGGGCAACTCCCGTGCGACGAACGGCGTGGAGCAGGCGGGCAGCAGACGCGCGGCCTCCGTCTCGCCCCATTCCTCGCCCAGCCGCACCACAAGCCGCTCGGCGAGCGCGCTGCGGCCGCCGGAGACCAGCAGACGGGCCAGCCGGCCCCGCAGTGCGGCCGGCGCGTTGTCGTACGCCGCCTCGATCGCCGCGTCCGGCACGGGCAGGGTCCGGGCCGCACGCAGGGCGTACCCGGCCACCACCGCGTCGGGATCGGCGAGCCGCCCGGCGAGGAAGCCGGCGTCCCGGCCGACGAGGGCAGCCAGCGCGGCCAGGCGCCGCCCGTAGGGGCCGCGGGTGTCGAGTTCGGCGAGGAGTGGAGCGAGTTCCCCCTGCTCCGCGAGCCGGCGGGCGGTCCTCGCGGTGCGGGCGAGACGGGCCGGGAAAGGCAGTCCTTCAAGTGCGGAGAGCAACTGCTCCGCGGTGTTCGGCATCCGGCGATTGTGCCCCAGCATGATCGCTCACGCGATCGAATATCCGAGCGGCCGGGACCCGCTGCACAGTCCCGGCCGCGGGGCGTGCTACCGGTTGGCGACCGCCTGCTTCACCAGCGTCTTGCTGAAGTCCCACATCAGGCCGCCGCCGCTGTGCGCGTCGTCCATCACGGCGGTGAAGGCGTCGACGAACCGGTCCACGTCCTGCTCGCCGATGATCAGCGGCGGGATCAGCTTGATCACCTCCAGGTGGTCGCCGGAGACCTGGGTGAGGATCCGGTGCCGCTGCAGCAGCGGTACCACGACCATCTGCGCGAACAGTCCCTTCCGCGCGGCCTGCAGCATGGTCCAGCGGCTGCGCAGCTTCAGCGACTTGGGCCTGCCGAACTCGATGCCGATCATCAGGCCGCGGCCGCGGACGTCCGCGAGCAGCTCGTACTTGTCGATCAGTGCCGCGAGCCGGGATTTCAGCTGCTCGCCGGTCACGCGCGCATGGGCGACGATCTGCTCGTTCTCCATGACGGACAGCACCGCGAGACCGGCCGCCATGGCCTGGGCGTTGGATCCGAAGCTCGCCGAGTGGACCAGCACCCGGTCCATCGAGGAGTAGACCTTCTTGAAGATCCAGTCCTTGCCGAGGGTGGCGCCGACGGGCACATAGCCGCCGGAGAGCGCCTTGGCCACACAGACCAGGTCCGGCTCGACGCCCTCCTCGTGCTGGTAGGCGTAGAAGTCCCCGGTCCTGCCCAGGCCCGTCTGCACCTCGTCGGCGATGAGCAGCGCCTTGTGCTTGTGCAGCAGCTCCTGCGCGGCCAGCAGATAGCCGGGCGGGGCCTCGTGCACGCCCTTGCCCTGGATCGGCTCGACGATCAGGGCGGCGACGTCGCCCTTCTTCAGCTCCCGTGCCAGGGCGTCGAGATCGCCGAGCGGTACGGCCGTGTCGGGCAGCAGCGGGGCGAAGCCCTCGCGGAAGCCGTCCTCGCCGTTGACCGACAGCGATCCGGTGGTCAGGCCGTGGAAGGCGTGGTCGCAGTACAGGATCCGCGGCCTCCCGGTGGCGTACCGGGCGAACTTCAGCGCGGTCTCCACCGCCTCCGTGCCGCTGTTGCCGAAGAACACCCGGTCCAGGTGCGGGCTGTACGTGAGCAGCTTCTCCGCCAGCAGTCCGGGCAGCGGCTGGCAGTCGAAGCGGGTGAGGTCAGCGAGAGAGGCGTCGAGGACGTCGTGCAGCGCCTTGCGGACGACGGGGTGGTGGCGGCCCAGGCCCATCACCCCGAACCCGGCGAGCATGTCCAGGTAGTCGTTGCCGTCCGCGTCCCAGAAGTGGGCGCCCTCGGCGCGCTCGTAGACCTTGTCGAAGCCGATGGTGTGCAGCATGCGCGGGAGCTGGTGGTTCAGGTACTTCCCGTGCAGCTCGTAGCGCTCGGCTCCGCGCTCGGCCAGGAGTGCGCCGAGGTCGAACTCCTTGGTCATTCAGCCCTCTCCTTGACTGTGCCGTCCAGCTGTTCCTTGACGGCCAGGGTGTCCTCGGCCTCCTTGACGGCGAGGCTCGCGCTGATCCGCCCGGCCACCTCGACCGGCGTGAGGCCGATGTCGGCCAGCACCTCCCCGCGCTTGGCATGTGCGAGGAACTGCTCCGGGATGCCGAACCGCCGTACGGGGACGTCGACTTCGGCGTCCCCGAGTGCCAGCGCGACCGCCGCGCCGACGCCGGCCGCACGGCTGTTGTCCTCGACCACGGCCACCAGCCGGTGCTCGGCGGCGAGGCCCGGGAGCGACGGGTCGACGGGCTTGACCCAGCGCGGGTCGACTACGGTGCACGAGATACCGCGCGCCTCCAGCAGCTCGGCCGCCTGCAGGCAGACGGGTGCCATCACGCCGACGGCGACCAGCAGCACATCGGGGGTGTCCGGGGCGCGATGCAGGACGTCGAGGCCGCCCACCCTGTCGATCGCCGGGATCTGGGGCCCCACCGACTCCTTCGGGAAGCGGACCAGCGTCGGCGCGTCGTCCACGGCGACGGCCTCGCGCAGCTGCGCCCGCAGCTGGTCGGCGTCGCGCGGGGCGGCGATCCTGAGCCCCGGGACGACCTGGAGGATCGACATGTCCCACATGCCGTTGTGGGAGGGCCCGTCGACACCGGTGACGCCGGCCCGGTCCAGCACGAACGTCACCCCGCAGCGGTGCAGCGCCACGTCCATCAGCAGCTGGTCGAAGGCACGGTTGAGGAAGGTGGCGTACACGGCGACGACCGGGTGCAGCCCACCGGTCGCCAGGCCGGCCGCGGACACGGCCGCATGCTGCTCGGCGATGCCGACGTCCCACACCCGGTCCGGGAAGCGTGCGGCGAACTTGCCGAGCCCCACCGGGTGCAGCATGGCCGCCGTGATCGCGACGACGTCCTCCCGCTCCTCCCCGATCGCGACGATCTCGTCCCCGAACACCGAGGTCCAGGAAGGCCCGTTGGAGGGGGCGAGGGGCTCGCAGGTGAGCGGGTCCATCACACCGACGGTGTGGAAGTGGTCCTCCTCGTGGGCGATGGCCGGCTCGTAGCCGCGGCCCTTCTCCGTCAGGCAGTGGACGAGGACCGGTCCGTGGAAGCGCTTGGCGCGCCGCAGCGCGGACTCGACGGCCCCGATGTCGTGCCCGTCGATCGGGCCGACGTACTTCAGTCCCAGGTCCTCGAACATGCCCTGCGGGGCGAACGCGTCCTTGAAGCCCTTCTTGGCGCCGTGCAGCGATTCGTAGATGGTGTTGCCGACGATGGGTGTGCGCAGCAGGACGTCCTTGCCCCAGGCGAGCACCTTCTCGTAGCCGTCGGTGGTGCGCAGGGTGGCCAGGTGGTTGGCGAGGCCGCCGATGGTCGGCGCGTACGAGCGCTCGTTGTCGTTGACGACGATGATCAGCGGGCGGTCCTTGGCGGCCGCGATGTTGTTCAGCGCCTCCCAGGCCATGCCACCGGTGAGGGCTCCGTCGCCGATGACCGCGACGACGTGTCCCCTCTCGCCCTGCACCTGGCGGGCCTTGGCGAGGCCGTCGGCCCAGCCGAGCGCCGTGGAGGCGTGGCTGTTCTCCACGATGTCGTGCTCGGACTCCTCACGCGAGGGATAGCCTGACAGGCCGCCCTTTCCGCGCAGCTTGGAGAAGTCCTTACGGCCCGTCAGGATCTTGTGTACGTAGCTCTGATGGCCGGTGTCCCAGACGATGCGGTCGACGGGCGACTCGAAGACCCGGTGCAGCGCGATGGAGAGTTCCACCACCCCCAGGTTGGGCCCGAGGTGCCCGCCGGTCCTGGCCACCGCGTGCACCAGGAACTCTCTGATTTCTTCGGACAGTTCGCGAAGCTCCGTCTCGGACAGCGCCTTCAGGTCGCGTGGTCCCCGGATGTTCTCCAGAATGGTCACGCTCGGGCCCCCTTCGGTCCGTGCTGTTCAACTCACGGTGACGGCCGGCTCCCCCGACGCGGTACCGTCCTGTTCCATCTGTTCGGCGATCTTCATCGCCTCCTCGATGAGGGTCTCCACGATCTTCGACTCGGGTACGGTCTTGATGACCTCGCCCTTGACGAAGATCTGGCCCTTGCCGTTGCCGGAGGCGACACCCAGGTCCGCCTCCCGCGCCTCACCCGGGCCGTTGACCACACAACCCATCACGGCTACCCGCAACGGGACTTCCATGCCCGTCAGGCCGGCCGTGACCTCGTCGGCCAGTTTGTAGACGTCGACCTGGGCGCGGCCGCAGGACGGACAGGAGACGATCTCCAGGCGCCGCTGCTTGAGGTTCAGCGCCTCCAGGATCTGCAGGCCGACCTTGACCTCCTCGGCGGGCGGGGCGCTGAGCGAGACCCTGATGGTGTCGCCGATGCCCTGCGAGAGCAGCGCTCCGAAGGCGACCGCCGACTTGATCGTGCCCTGGAAGGCGGGGCCGGCCTCGGTCACGCCGAGGTGCAGAGGGTAGTCGCACTGGGCGGCGAGCTGCTTGTACGCCTCGATCATCACGACCGGGTCGTTGTGCTTGACCGAGATCTTGATGTCCCGGAAACCGTGCTCCTCGAAGAGGGACGCCTCCCAGAGGGCCGATTCGACCAGGGCCTCGGGGGTCGCCTTGCCGTACTTCTGGAGCAGGCGCCGGTCGAGGGAGCCGGCGTTGACGCCGATGCGGATCGGGGTGCCGTGGTCCTTCGCGGCCCGGGCGATCTCCTTGACCTTGTCGTCGAACTGCTTGATGTTGCCGGGGTTGACCCGCACCGCGGCACACCCGGCCTCAATCGCCGCGAACACGTACTTCGGCTGGAAGTGGATGTCCGCGATCACCGGGATCTGCGACTTGCGGGCGATGGTCGCGAGGGCGTCCGCGTCGTCCTGCGTGGGGCAGGCGACGCGGACGATCTGGCAGCCGGACGCGGTGAGTTCGGCGATCTGCTGCAGGGTGGCGCCGATGTCCGAGGTACGGGTCGTCGTCATCGACTGCACCGACACCGGGGCCCCGCCCCCGACCGCCACCGGCCCGACATGGATCTGCCGCGACACACGCCGCTCGGCGATCGGCCGGGCCGGTACCTCGGGGACGCCCAAGGAGATGGCGGTCATCGTGTCACTCCCGGTTTCCGGAGACCGTCTCGCGCATCGCGCGCAGGGACTCCTTCAGGGAGCCCATGGTGGCGAGGACGGCGGTGGGCTCGTAGCCGCAGTGCGCCATGCAGTTGGCGCAGCGCGGGTCCTTGCCGCGGCCGTACTTGTCCCAGTCGGTCTCCTCGATGAGTTCGCGGTACGTCGGCACGTATCCGTCGCTCATCAGATAGCAGGGGCGCTGCCAGCCGAAGAGCGAGTAGTTCGGGATCGCCCAGGCGGTGCACGGGAAGTCGACCTTGCCCTCGAGGAAGTCGAGGAACAGCGGCGAGTGGTTGAGCCGCCACTTCCTGCGGTTGCCGCCCGCGAAGGCCTTCTTGAACAGTTCGCGGGTCTGCTCCACGCCCAGGAAGTGTTCCTGGTCGGGCGCCTTCTCGTAGGCGTAGGCGGGCGAGATCATCATCTCGTCGACCTTGAGGTCGTCGTTGAGGAAGTTGAGCACCTCGATGATGGTCTGCGGGGTGTCCGTGTTGAAGAAGGTCGAGTTGGTGGTGACCCTGAAGCCGCGCCGCTTGGCCTCCTTGATCGCCGCCACGGCCTCGTCGAACACGCCCTCCTTCGCCACCGACTCGTCGTGCCGCTCACGCAGCCCGTCGATGTGCACGGCGAAGGCGAAATAGGGAGAGGGCTTGAACTTGTCCATCTTCTTGCGCAGCAGCATCGCGTTGGTGCAGAGGAAGACGTACTTCTTCCTCGCCACCAGCTGCCGCACGATCTCATCGATCTGAGGGTGCATCAGGGGCTCGCCGCCCGCGATGGACACCATGGGGGCACCGGATTCGAGCACCGCCCCGACGGCCTGCGCGACCGGCATGCGCTGCTTGAGCACACCCGCCGGATGCTGGATCTTGCCGCAGCCCTCGCACTTCAGATTGCATGCGAAGAGCGGTTCCAGCTCCACGATCAGCGGAAACTTGTCCCGCTTGCGGAGCTTCTGTTCAGCCAAGTATGTAGCGACCTTGATGGACTGACGCAGCGGCATGGCCATCTGGCTCACCTCCTGGGGAGCAGCAAAGAACGGTGCCATTCGAAGAAAGCGGGAAGTACGGCACGAAGGACGCGGAAAGCCGATATTCCACCGCGGACCGTGCCGATTCGAACTAGTTCATGTTCAGGAGCGTCCACGACCACCCGCACGGCCGCAACCGGGCGCACGCCGGTGCGCACGGCGCTCAGAAGCGTCGCCGCGGACTCCATGTCGACCGCGATCGCGCCGGTCGCGAGCAGATCCGCCCGTTCGTGACCGCGTACGACATGATCGGAGCCGGTGACGGGGCCGGTGTGGACGGTACGCCCGGGCACCGCGCGCCCGAGCTCCTTGACGAGCAGGTCGGTCCCCACGCACGGAACGGTTCCGTCCGGGTCCCGGGTCTCCTCGGCCACGACCAGGTCGCCGGGGTGCATGCCGGGGGCGAGCCCCGCGCAGAAGCCGGTGGCCAGCACGGCCGCCCCGCTCCAGGCCGGGTCCGCGAGCATCCGGGTGATGGAGCGCTCGGCCGCCTTGGGCCCCATGCCCGTACGGAGCAGGGAGACGGGCCCGCCGGCCCCGCCGCGGTCGCCCGCGCGCAGGGCGAGGTGCTCGATGCCGAGCGCGCAGGCGATCAGCAGCGGGGCCGGGGCGGGCTGGGTGCTCATCAGCCCCCCTCGGCCTCGGCGAGAGGCTTCTTGGAGAAGGGCTCGCCGTTGACGTACCGGCCGAGTGCGGTCAGCGGGAAGACCTGCCGGTAGAGGTGGTAGTTGATGGAGAAGTCCCAGGGGAAGCCGGTCCCGGTGAAGTACGGCTCGTCCCAGGAACCGTCCTCCCGCTGGGTGGCCGCGAGCCACTCCACCCCGCGCTCGACGGCCTTGGAGTCCTTCTCCCCTGCCGCCAGCAGCGCCATCAGTGCCCACGCGGTCTGCGAGGCGGTCGAGGCGCCCTTGCCACTCCACTCCTCGGCGTACTTGTAGGAGCGCAGGTCCTCGCCCCAGCCGCCGTCCTCGTTCTGGACCTTCTCCAGCCAGGACACGGCCCGCCGGATCGCCGGGTGCGAGCCGGGGAATCCGGCCGCGACGAGGGCGGGTACGACGGACCCGGTGCCGTAGACGTAGTTGACGCCCCAGCGCCCGAACCAGGAGCCGTCCGGTTCCTGCTCGGCGAGCAGCCACTCGATGCCGCGCCGGGTGCGCGGGTCGTGCGAGAGGCCCTCGACGGCCAGCATCTCCACCACGTGCGCGGTCACGTCCGCGGACGGCGGGTCGATGACCTCGCCGAAGTCGCAGAACGGCAGCCGGTTGGGGAAGGGGCTGGTGTTGTCGACGTCGAAGGCCCCCCACGCGCCGTTCTTCGACTGCATCCCGAGGTTCCAGCGCACCCCGCGCCCGATCGCCTTCTCCACCCGTTCCGGGTCGTGGTGCTTGACGCGGCGCAGCGCGAGGACTACCTCGGCGGTGTCGTCGATGTCGGGATAGTTGTCGTTGTGGAACTCGAACGCCCAGCCGCCGGGCGGAAGTTGGGGCCTGCGCACGGCCCAGTCGCCGGGCCGGACGATCTCCTCGCCGAGCATCCAGTCCGCCGCCTTGACCAGCTGCGGATGGTCGGCGGGCACGCCCGCGTCGACGAGCGCGATGGTGGCGAGGCAGGTGTCCCACACCGGCGACTGACAGGCCTCGATCATCCGGGCCCCGTCCTCGCGCCACACGGCGAAACGGTCCAGCGACGCCAGCCCCTCGCGCAGCACGGGATGTTCGAGGTCGTAGCCCAGCAGATACAGGGCGATCACCGAGTACACGGCCGGCGGCTGGATGCCGCCCCAGCAGCCGTCGTTCTCCTGCCGCTCGATGATCCAGCGGGCGGCGGAGTTCATGGCCGCCTTGCGCAGTCCGCGCGGGATGACCTTGCGCGCCCGGTGCAGCACCTTGTCCAGGCGCTGGAAGGCACCGTCCCAACTCGCCACTGGAGCAAGGGGCCCCGGCGGGTTCGGGCGGTTCGGGTCGGTGTGCAGCTCGTCGAGCGGGAAGGGCGCGGGCCGCACCGGCCGCTTCGCGGACACGACCGTCAGTGGCACGATGGTCTGCCGGGCCCAGCACCCGAAGTCGTAGATGTTGAGCGGTACCCACTTGGGGAAGTAGATGAGCTCCGGCGGGAGTTCGGGCAGGTCCTCCCACTTCCACCAGCCGAACAGGGCGAGCCAGATCCGGGTGAAGACCCGGGACGCGGCGATCCCGCCCTGCTCGCGGATCCAGGCCGAGGCCTTGGCCATGTGCGGGGCGTCCGGCGTGTCGCCCGCCAGGCGCAGGGCGACGTATGCCTCGATGGTGGTGGACAGTTCGCCCGGTCCGCCGTAGAAGGTGGCCCAGGTGCCGTCCTCGCGCTGCTCGCCCCGGATGAACAGGGCGGCGGCGTGTGCGGTCTTCTCGTCCAGGATGCCCAGGAACTGCCGCAGGAGCAGGTCCTCGGCGTCCATGGTCACGTTGGTCTCGAGGTCGCCCTTCCACCAGCCCTGGGCGTCCTGCCGCGACAGCAGGAAGTCGGTGGAGCGCTGGACGGCGCGTACGGCGGCATCGCGCACCCCCGCCGCCACGGGGCTCGTGCTGTCGGTTTCGCTGGCCGAGGCTGCCCGGGGCGGCAGGGCCCCGGTGCTTCCGTCGGTCGTCGCTGTCATGGCTTCCCCTTCGTGCAGTCGTACACGTCGTGCTGCTGTGGGTCCGCCGTCGGCCGGTGCTCGTGTTCCCGCGACACCGGCCGGCGACTACGCGAGGGCTGTTCGACCGATAGTGATCATCTCTTTCGTACGACGACGAAGTCGGCGAGCGCCGTGAACCGGTCCCGCACCGGGTCGGGCATGTCGATGGCGTGCAGGGCCTGGATGGCGGTGTTGTGCTGACGACGCGCCTCTTCGGCGGTCCACTCGCGGCCGCCCGCCTCCTCGATGAGGGCGGCGCGGGAGGCGAACTCCTCCTCGGAGAAGTTCTCGAAGTCGCTGCTCTTGGCGTCGGCGGCAAGGATCTCGCCGAGCCGCTCGGAGGCGGATCCGCCCGCCGCGAGCGCGGCCACGACCGGCAGGGACTTCTTGCGCTGGCGCAGGTCGCTCCAGGTCTGCTTGCCGGTGGAGACCGGGTCGCCCCAGATGCCGAGCAGGTCGTCGACGGCCTGGAAGGCGAGGCCCAGGTGGTAGCCGTACTTCTCCAGGGTGTCGGCGGTGCGGTCGTCAGCGCCGCCGAGCACCGCGCCGATGGAGGAGGCGCAGGCGAGCAGGGCGCCGGTCTTGTTGCCCTCCATCTCCAGGCACTCCTCGACGCTGACACGGTCGCGGTGCTCGTAGGAGATGTCCTGTGCCTGACCGTCGATCAGGGCGCGGGTGGCGGTGGTCAGACGGCGGGTGGCGCGACCCGCCTCGACGGTGCCGAGTTCGAGGAGGATCTCGTTGGCGAGGGCGAACAGCGCGTCGCCGACGAGGATCGCCTGGGCGGGGCCGTGCACCTTCCAGACGGTGTCGCGGTGGCGGCGCTGCTCGTCGCCGTCCATCAGGTCGTCGTGCAGCAGGGAGAAGTTGTGGACGAGCTCGACGGCCACGGCGCCGGGGATGCCGACCTCGGGTGCGGCGCCGGTGACCTCGGCGGACAGGACCGCGAGGGCGGGGCGCACGGCCTTGCCGCCGTCACCCTCGGCGGGGTTGCCCTCGGCGTCGATCCAGCCGAAGTGGTAGGCGGAAACGGTGTCCATGGGAGGGGCCAGGCGGTCGACGGCCGCCCGCAGTACCGGTGTGGCAAGGGTCCGGCCGCGCTCCAGGAGCGCGGTCACGTCCACTGCGGTCGCTCGATCGGCCGTCTCGGCCGGGGGCACAGTGGGCACAGTCTCTCCTCTTGTTGCGGTACCGGGGGTGCGGGGGCCTGCCGCATGCTGATCGAGCATCAGGCCGCCTCCTCTACTTCGAAGAGGTGACTCGGGCGGGGCCGGCCCAGGGCGGCGAGCGCGGCGTCCGCCGCACTCACTCCACTGCGGACCGCACTCTCCATGGTCGCGGGCCACCCTGTGGCGGTCCACGCTCCGGCCAGGTAGAGGCCGGGGGCTTTGGTACGGGCGCCGGGCCGCAGCCGCCCGACGCCGGGGGCGGGGGCGAACGTCGCCGTGCGCTCCCTGGTGACGAAGAAGTCCTTCACTTGCGCACCGCGCGTACCCGGAAGCAGCCGTTCCAACTCCGGCAGATAGCGCTCGCGCAGCACGGCGACCGGCTCGTCGATCTCGTCCTGCGCGGCCGACTGGGACAGGGCCAGGTACTGGCCCTCGCGCAGACCCGAGGCCGCGGTGCGGTCGAAGACCCACTGCACGGGGGTGCCGAGCGCCGCGAAGAACGGCCTCTGCAGCACCCTGCGGTCGTAGACGACATGGATGTTGAGGATCGGCGCGGTGCCGATCTGAAGAAGATTTTCGGGGGCGTCCAGCGCCCCCTGAGGCAGCAGGTCGTGGGCCTCGCGCTGGGGTACGGCGAGCACGACGGCGTCCGCGGTGAGCGTCTCGCCGGGAACCTGAACGCTCCAACGCCCGTTTTCGTCAATGGAGATGGAGGTGACGCGTGTACGGACCTCGGTACGCACGCCCGCGGAGTCGAGCGCCTTGCGGGTGAGCCGGTCATGCAGTTCACCGAGCGGGACGTGTGCCCATCCGATGTCGGCCGCGCCCGGGTCGGACAGCAGACCGGTCTTGAACACCATCGCGGCGAGCCCCAGCGAGGCGTCGCCCGCGACCGCGTTGAGGGTGGCGACCCCGACCAGGTCCCACAGGGCCTCGACGGCACGCGCCGACTGACCGTGCGCGGTCAGCCAGCTGCCGAAGTCCTGCGTGTCCAGGTCCGGATCGGCGAGGTCGAGCCCCTTGAGCGCGAGCGCGGCCCGGCCCACCCTGGCCCGCTCGGCGAGCGAGAGATGCGGATACGTGGCGAGGCTGCGCCCCAGGTGCAGGGGCACCGGCAGGGCGTCGCGCCGCAGTCTGCCGAGCCGCTGTCCCTCGGGCTTGTCGACGTCGAGTACGGGCACGTCGAGACGATCCTGCAGCGGCGCCAGCGCCGTCCCCTCGATGCGGTCGAGGAACCAGCGGTAGGCGGTGCAGCAGCGCAGGTAGACATGCTGTCCGTTGTCGACGGTCAGTTCGCCGCGCTGGAAGGAGAAGGCCAGGCCACCCAGTCTCGGCCTGCCCTCGACCAGGGTGACGCGGACTCCCGCGTCGGCGAGCGCGAGTGCGGCGGTGATGCCGGCCAGCCCGCCGCCGACCACGACGGCGTCCCTCGCGGAACGCCCCGCCGGATCCGCGAGCGGCTCGTCGGCCTGTGTGCCGTCGTCGCTCATCGTGCACCCTCCCCTGCGTGACCGCCGTGGTTGAACGGTGCACGGCCGACCGCTGAAGTCAGGGACGCCGTCCCCGCCCGGAGGGTTGCGTGCCGCTTTTCGCCGGTGGCATCACCTTGGCCCTGTTTGTCCATCAGGCGCGCCTCCTGACGGTCCTCCGCGTCACATGCCGGGCATCCAGCCCGGACAGTCCGCGTACGGCGACGTAGGCCTTCTCCCTGCCGGGCAGCGAGACCCGGCCGCGCAGCACGGCCTCGGGGTCGCGCTCGATACGGTCCAGCAGCCGGCGGTAGATGCCGGCCATCGCGGCGACGCAGGCGCCACTGCGCCGGTCCAGCATGGGCAGCAGCCGGTAGCCCTCGGCGAAAAGGGCGCGGGCCCGTCGCACTTCGAAGTGCACGAGGCCCGCGAAGTCGGAGCCCTCCGGTGGTGTCGGCCCGTTGAACCCGGCCGAGCACCCGAATTTCGCGAGGTCGTCGGAGGGCAGATAGGTGCGGCCGCCCTCGGCGTCCTCGCGGACGTCTCTGAGGATGTTGGTGAGCTGCAGCGCCAGGCCCAGGGTGTCGGCGTACTCCGGCGCACGGTCGGCGCCGCGCGCTCCGGGTTCGGTGCCGAACACGCCGAGCGAGAGCCGTCCGATGGCGCCCGCGACGCAGCGGCAGTAGACCTTCAGGTCGTCCCAGGTCTCGTAGGTCTCGCCGCGCACGTCCATCAGCACGCCGTCGATCAGCTCGTCCAGGCCGTCGAGCGGGATCGGGAAGGTCTCGGCGGCATGAGCGAGGGCGACGGCGACCGGGTCGGTGTCGTCCTCGGCGACCGACCCCTCACGCACCCGGGTCAGCAGCGCCCGGGTGCCCTCGAGTCTTGCCGCCTTGACCTCGCCGGCCAGTGCGCCGTCGCCGATGTCGTCGACGCGCCGGGAAAACGCGTAGAGCGCCGACATCGCGCGGCGCTTGGGCGTCGGCAGCAGCCTGATGCCGTAGGCGAAGTTACGGGCCTGCTGTCCGGTGACGGCCTCGCAGTAGCTGTAGGCGGCGAGTACCGGTGCGGACACGTGTTGTTCCGACTCCACGGTCCGGATCACCCCTCTCCTCGCAGAGTCACGCCCACCTCGCGCAGCAGCTGGACCTTGCCGGGCTTGGGCGGGCCGGGAAGTACGTCGTATTCCGCGGCGGCGATCGCCTTGATCGCCGCCCTTCCCCCCGCCACGAACCCCGCAAGAAGCAGCTTCAACCTGCCGTGGACGCTACCCACGAGGGGGGCGCCTTCATTCAGGAGATCGCGGGCGCGTTCTGCTTCGTACGCAACCAGTGCGCGCAACGATGCGCCCGCGGTGGATGTGGCGAGATCCGCCTCTTGGACATGGAAGTGCTTCATGTCCTCGGCGGGCAGATAGATGCGGTCGCGGCCGAGGTCCTCGGCGACGTCCTGCAGGTGTTCGACGATCTGGAGGGCGGTGCAGATCGCGTCGGAGAGGCGGATGCGTTCGGGCGTCGAGGTGCCGGTGACGGACAGCACCAGGCGGCCGACGGGATTGGCCGACAGTTCGCAGTACACGAGCAGGTCGTCGTAGGTCTCGTAGCGGCTGACGAGCTGGTCCTGGCGGTTGGCGGCGATCAGGCCGAGGAAGGGCTCGGGGGTGAGCGAGCAGCGGCGGACCGTGCGCTGGAGGCGGCGCAGCAGGGGGTGGCGCGGGGTCGAGTCGAAGACCCGGTTCAGATCGGTCTCGAAGGCATCGAGGAGCAGTAGCCGGTCCTCGGCCTCCTCGGGCGACACGCCGAGCAGACGGGCGTCGGCGCCACCGGGGGCCAGGTCGCCGTCGCCGATGTCGTCGACGAGACGGGCGAAGCCGTACACGGCCATGAGGTCGGCGCGCCAGGCCCTGGGCAGGAAGAAAGGTGCCACGGGGAAGTTCTCACCCGCGGCCTTGTCGAGCGTGTCGCGCTCCGGATCGACGGCGTGCGACATGCCGGTACCCGTCACCGGTGACTGCCCGGGGCGGGGACGGCACATGCTGCGTTCAGCTGGGGAGTTTCCGTAGCCATTGCCGTCACATCTCCCGTTCTACACTGCCGACCCAATGCATACTATTTCGGACACGCCGCCCGGCCGTCCGCGCGGCTGTCCCGGCCGAGGGTGTCGTGCGTTATCGCCCCACTTGCCGCGTTTCGGGACCGGTACAGCTTACGTTGTACAACGCGGCGAGGTTCCCTGGGGTGTCCTGCACATCACAACAACACACCGATTGGCGTCAAGATTCCTAAGGCGAGACCGAGTTGACGTTTCCTTTGCAGACGCGGGGCCCCGCCGCAGAGGTTGCGGTGGGGCCCCGCCATCCGTCCTGGCCGGTGCGTCCAGGCCGGCCTGCACTACTTGCCGGTGAACTTCTCGTACTCCTTGATGACCTCTTCGGTCGGTCCGTCCATGCGCAGCTCGCCGCGTTCCAGCCACAGGACGCGGTCGCAGGTGTCGCGGATGGACTTGTTGTTGTGACTGACGAGAAACACCGTGCCGGCGGACTTGCGCAGCTCACGGATGCGCTCCTCGGAGCGGACCTGGAACTTGCGGTCACCGGTGGCCAGCGCCTCGTCGATCATCAGGACGTCGTGGTCCTTGGCGGCGGCGATGGAGAAGCGCAGTCGGGCCGCCATGCCGGAGGAGTAGGTGCGCATCGGCAGGGTGATGAAGTCGCCCTTCTCGTTGATGCCCGAGAAGTCGACGATCCCCTGGTAGCGCTCCCTGATCTGCTCGCGGGACATCCCCATGGCGAGCCCGCCCAGGATGACGTTGCGCTCGCCGGTCAGGTCGTTCATCAGGGCCGCGTTCACGCCCAGCAGCGAGGGCTGGCCGTTGGTGTAGACGCGGCCCTTCTCCGCCGGGAGCAGGCCGGCGATGGCGCGCAGCAGGGTGGACTTGCCGGAGCCGTTGGAGCCGATGAGGCCGATGGCCTCGCCGCGGTAGGCGACGAAGGAGACACCCTTGACGGCGTGCACCTTGCGCACCCCGCGCTCCTCGCCGCGCTTGATGATGCGGCTGAGGGCGGCGGTGGCGCTGCCCTTGCCGGTCTTGGCGCCGTGCACGCGGTAGACGATGTGGAGCCCGTCGGCGATGACGGTGGGGATCCGCTCGCCGGTCTGCTGGTCGGTCTGCTCAGCCACGGCCGTACCTCTCTTCCGCCTTCCAGAAGTAAAGGAACCCACCGAGGGCGATCAGGGCGGCCCAGCCGCTCGCGACCACCCAGACGTGGTCGGGCAGGTTCTCGGAGCCGTAGCCGTCGATGAGGGCGAAGCGCATCAGGTCCATGTAGAGGGCGGCCGGGTTCCACTGCAGGACGTTCGCCAGCCACTGCGGCTTGTCCGCCAGCATGATCGGGATGGAGAACATCACGCCGGACGCGTACATCCACGTCCGCATCACGAAGGGCATGAGCTGCGCGAGGTCGGGGGTCTTGGCGCCCGCCCGGGCCATGATCAGCGCGAGACCGGTGTTGAACAGGAACTGCAGGGCCAGCACCACGGGGATCAGCAGCCAGGACATGTCCGGGATGCTGCCGAAGCCGATCGCCACGGCGAACAGCACGATCATCGAGAACAGCAGCTGCTGGAGCTGCTGCAGCGCGAAGGAGATCGGCAGCGAGGCGCGCGGGAAGTGCAGGGCGCGGACCAGGCCGAGGTTGCCGGAGATCGCGCGTACGCCCGCCATCACCGAGCTCTGCGTGAAGGTGAACACGAACACGCCGGTGACCAGGAACGGGATGTAGATGTCGCGGGGCAGGCCGCGGTTGGCCTTGAGGAGCATGCCGAAGATGAAGAAGTACACCGCCGCGTTCAGCAGCGGGGTCGCCACCTGCCACAGCTGGCCCAGTTTGGCCTGGCTGTACTGGGCGGTCAGCTTCGCCCGGGAGAAGGCGAGGATGAAGTGACGCCGGTCCCAGAGCTGGCGGACGTACTCGACAAGGGAGGGCCGGGCGCCGCTCACGGTCAGCCCGTACTTGGCGGCCAGCCGGCTCGCCGTTAGGCCCTCGTCGGGCGACACGGCCGCGCCCAGGGCGACCGTGCCGTCGTGCGTTGTCTCACTCACTGGTGGAAACTTTCGTCTTCGGGATGCGCAGCCTGTGCGGGCCTGCGCAAGAGCCTGGGCCCGGGTGGGGCCGATGGCTCACGGTTACGAGCCTGTCAGATCACCGGAGGTCGGCCCAGCCGGGTCAGCCGCCACACCGTACGCCACTTCATCGGGCGGCGTGGCCCGCACGGAGTCGTCCAGCCTTCCCTGAACCCGCCGAACCATGCCTTCAGGGCGGGCCGCGAGGGGCGGCGGACGAGGGTGAGCAGCAGCCAGACCCCGAGGTAGACCGGGACCAGCGGGGCCGGAAGGTTTCGGCGGGCCAGCCAGACCCGGTTGCGGGCGACCATGCGGTGGTAGACCGCGTGCCGCGAGGGCGCGGTGGTCGGGTGGTACAGCACCATGTCGGACCGGTAGTCGATCATCCAGCCCGCGTCGAGGGCCCGCCATGCCAGGTCGGTTTCCTCATGGGCGTAGAAGAATTCGTCCGGGAGTCCGCCGACTTCGGCGAAGACCTTGGTGCGGACGGCGTTGGCGCCGCCGAGGAAGGTGGTGACCCGGGAGGAGCGCATCGGGTCGGCGGCGCGCAGGCGCGGCACGTGGCGGCGCTGGGTGACCCCGGTGTCGGGGTCGGCGATGCGGAAGCTGATGATGCCGAGCTTCGGGTCGGCCTCGAAGGCCTGGCGGCACAGCTCGGCGGTGTCGTGCTGGGCGAGCAGGCCGTCGTCGTCGAGGAACATCAATATGTCGACGTCGCGGCCGCTGGGGCCGAAGGCCTCGATGCCGACGTTGCGGCCGCCGGGGATGCCGAGGTTCTCGGGCAGCTCGATCGTACGGACGCCCTCGGGGACGTCGGGGACGGGCGAGCCGTTGCCCACCACGACCACCTCGACACGGTCGCCGTCCTGCTTGGCGACCGAGTCGAGGAGGGCGCGGAGTTCGTCGGGGCGGTTGCCCATGGTGATGATCACCGCGCCGACCTTCATGCCGCTCACTTCAGCCTGCTGGAGGCGAGGATGGACACGAGGTGCAGGAGGGTCTGCAGCAGGGCGATGCCGGCGAGTACGGCGACGCCGAGCCGGGAGAAGAACAGGTCGCCGCGCACCTGGTCGACGATCGCCAGGACCAGGATCAGCAGGGACGCCTCGATGCCGAGGACGAGGCGGTGGAACTTGAACGCGGCGGCGGCCCGGCGGGCCAGCGCCATGCCGGAGGAGCGCATCTCCGCGGCGGCCTCCTGGACCGGCGGCTTGCCCGCCTGGTGACGGGCGACGCCGACCAGGTCGGTCTCGGCCTTGATCAGGATGGCGCCGAGGGCGGCCAGCGTGCCGAGGAAGGCCCACAGCCAGTCGATACGGCCGCTGCCCCACAGGTCGGCGGCGCGCAGCCCGAAGCCCACGAGGACGGCGGCGTCGGTGAGGTAGGCGCCGACCCGGTCCAGGTAGACGCCGTTGAGCGAGTACTGCTTCTTCCAGCGGGCGATCTCACCGTCGACGCAGTCGAGGAGCAGGTACATCTGCACGCAGACCACGCCGAGCACCGCGCCCGTGATCCCCGGCACCAGCAGCGCCGGGGCGGCGAGCACGCCGAAGACGGTCATCAGATACGTGAGCTGGTTGGGCGTGACCCTGGTGTTCACCAGGTAGCGGTCGACCCGCAGGGACACCTCACGCATGTAGAGGCGTCCCATCCAGTGCTCACCGCTGCGCCGGTCCTTGACCCCCGCGGGGTGGACGACCGGACGGAGTTCAGCTACCGATGGCCTTGACATAGTCGGCGTAGATGTCCTTGATCTGGTCGGTTTTCAGGTCGAGGTGTTCGAGGATGGTGTAGCGGCCGGGCCGGGTCTCCGGGGCGTACTCCACGGCGCGGACGAACTCGTCCACCGTGAAGCCGATCTCCTCCGGGAGCACCGGAAGCCCGTGCCGGCGCAGCACCTCGGCCGTGTACGCCGACTCCTCGTGCGCGCCGCGCAGATACATCGCGAAGGCGGCGCCGAGGCCGCACTGCTCGCCGTGGCTGGCGGCCCGCTTGGGGTAGAGCAGGTCGAAGGCGTGGTTGATCTCGTGGCAGGAGCCCGAGGCGGGGCGCGAGTCGCCGGAGATCGACATCGCGATGCCGGTGAGGACCAGCGCCTCGGCGAGCACCTGGAGGAAGTCGTTGTCGCCGATGCCGCCGGGGTGGCGGAGCACCGCCTCGCCCGCCTGACGGGCCATGGCGGCGGCGAGGCCGTCGATCTTCTCGCCGTTGACGCGGTGGGACAGCTCCCAGTCCGCGATCGAGTTGATGTTGGAGATCGCGTCGCCGATGCCCGCGCGCACGAAGCGCGCCGGGGCCTGGCGGATGACGTCGAGGTCGACGACGGCCGCGATCGGGTTCGGCACGCCGTACGAGCCGCGGCCGGCGTCGTTGTCGAGGGTGGCGACCGGCGAGCACAGGCCGTCGTGCGCGAGGTTCGTCGGCACGGCGACCAGGGGCAGGCCAACCCGTGCCGCGGCGAACTTGGCGCAGTCGATGATCTTGCCGCCGCCGAGGCCCACGACCGCGTCGTAGTGGCCGGCCTTTATGTCTCCGGCCAGCCGCACCGCGTCGTCGAGGGTGCCGCCGCCGACCTCGTACCAGGTGGCACCAGGCAGGGTCGGGGCGATGCGCTCGCGCAGCCGGGCGCCGGAGCCGCCGCTGACGGCGACGGCGAGCCGACCCGAGGTCGAGATGCGTTCGTCGGCGAGCACGCAGGCCAGATCGTCGAGGGCACCCGGGCGGATGTCCACGACGAGCGGCGAGGGGATGAGCCGGGTCAGTACTGGCACGCGATCTCCCGTCCGCGGGCGAGATCGTCGTGGTTGTCGATCTCGACCCACTTGACGTCGCCGATCGGCGCCACGTCGATCCGGAAGCCGCGGTTCACCAGTTCCTGGTACCCGTGCTCGTAGAACTGCTGCGGGTCGGTCTCCCAGACCGCCTTCAGGGCGTCGGCCAGCTCGGGGGCGGCGTCGCCCTCGATGAGGGTCACACCGATGTACTCGCCGGTCGCCTCGGCCGGGTCCATCAGCTTGGTGATCTTCGTCATGCCCCGATCGGGGTCGACGACGACCTTCATCTCCTCGTCGGCGAGGTTCTTCACCGTGTCCAGGGCGAGGATGATCTTCTTGCCCTCGCCGCGCGCGGCGAGCAGCGTCCGCTCGACGGAGACCGGGTGGACGGTGTCGCCGTTGGCGAGGATCACGCCGTCCTTGAGGGCGTCACGGCCGCACCACAGGGAGTAGGCGTTGTTCCACTCCTCCGCCTTGTCGTTGTCGATGAGGGTGAGCTTGAGGCCGTACTTCGCCTCCAGGGCGGCCTTGCGCTCGTACACGGCCTCCTTGCGGTAGCCGACGATGACCGCGACCTCGGTCAGACCGATCTCGGCGAAGTTGCCGAGGGTCAGGTCCAGGACCGTCGGTTCGCCCTCTATGCCCGCGGGCCCCACCGGCACCAGCGCCTTGGGAAGGCTGTCGGTGTAGGGGCGCAGACGGCGTCCGGCGCCGGCCGCCAGCACGAGGCCGATCATGCGGGTTCTCCTTCATCGTGTACGGCGGGCGCCCCAGCGGACACCCAGAAGCGGATGCTCTCGACGAGCACCACCAGGGCGACGGCCACGGCGAGCACCGCGAGCGCGACCTTGAACTGCGAGGCGGTGAGCCCGGCGGCCAGGACGGTGACGAGCAGCGTCCGCCCTTCGTGCCCCCCGATGGCGCGCACCAGCCAGGCCGGGGGCGCTCCGGCGTTGCCGCGGATGCGGTACACCGTGTCGTAGTGATGGTAGGCGACGGCCGCCACCAGCCCGAAAGCCGCAGGAAGCGCCCCGTTCACGTCCGCTTTGGCCGCGAGGATCAGTACGGTGCCGTATTCGGCGGCGCGGAAGATCGGGGGGACGAGCCATTCGAGGGCGCCCCTGAGGGGGCGGCACAGGGCCTGACCGGCGGTGTTCGCGTACACGAGGGCGCCGACGACGGGGGCCCAGGTCACACCGGAGAACAGGGACACGGCGAGAACGGCCGTGCCCGCGAGGGCGATCAGGAAGGGAGCCCCGAGCCGGCGGGGGGTCACCCGGCCCAGGAAGGAGGCCAGCGGCCCGCTGTCCGCGAGGTCCGCCAGCGCCGTGGCCGCACGGTCGGTGCGCCGGGCCTTGCGGGTCAGCGAGCGCAGCACCCGGCCCGCCGTGGTGTACGTCGCCGCGAAGGCGCAGCCGATGAGCAGGACGTAGAAGGTGATGCGGGGTGTCGTGAGCGCCGTGAGGACCGCGATCATCGCCCAGCGCTCGCCGATCGGCAGCACGATCATGCGGCGCACCCACACCGTCCAGCCGACGCTGTCCAGCCTGCCGGAAAGGGCCGCCGTGGGGCTGGTGTTGGCGGTCGCGTCGTGGTTGGCCTCGTTGAAGGAGAAGTCGACGACGTGCCGGCAGGTCTGCAGGATCATCGCGCCGAGCGCGAGCGCCCATACGTCGTCGCCGCCTCGGGCAGCTCCCAGCGCCAGCCCCGCGTAGTAGGCGTACTCCTTGGCCCGGTCGAAGGTGGCGTCGAGCCAGGCGCCGAGCGTGGAGTACTGCAGGGAGTAGCGGGCCAACTGGCCGTCGGTGCAGTCCAGTACGAACGACGCGATCAGCAGGACGCCCGCCGCGACGAAGCCGATCCGGGTACCGGTGGCCGCGCAGCCGGCCGCGATCAGCGCGGTGAGCAGGGAGGCGGTGGTGACCTGATTGGGGGTCAGGCCGCGGCGGGCGCACCAGCGGGCGATGTAGCGGGAGTACGGGCTGATGAAGAACGTGGTGAAGAAGCCGTCGCGGGACTTCACGGCCGACTTCAGACGTACGGCCTCGTCGTCGACGCTCGCGACGGCCTGCCGTGCCTCGTTGCGGGACTGCGGGTCGGCGGGGACGGCCGCGACCAGGCTGCCGAGTTCCGGGCGGTGCACGTCGGCGCCGTCGCTGTCGAGGGCGGTGACGATGTGGTCGGCGAGGCCGACGAGGCTGTCGACGTCCTCCCTCACACTCAACTGCGTTCCCCCGGGGGCACCAACATGGGCCGTGACGCCGCCGGCCGAGTTCTCGCGCGCCATCGCGCGGGTCAGGGCCTGGCGGCCGGCCGGCTGGGCCGTGACGGCGCCCGGGATCGCGGCGAGCGGGAAGCGGGGGTCGGTGAGGCCGAGGCGCAGGGCGTGCAGGTGGCCCACGAAGCGGGCGTCGACCACGGCGACCCGCTGGTCACCGGGGGCCTGGGCCAGCAGCGTCTCGGCGTCGGCGGTGTCGGCGGCGATCCGCACGTCGAAGCCGAGGGACCGCAGATCGCCCTCGATCGACGATCCGGGGACCGGCTGACCGGTGAGGATGGCGGTCGACAACCGAACTCACTCCCTGGGTGCCGACGCGCCGGCGCCGGTCATGTGCATGGTGGGCGCCCCTTGGCTGCACCAGGCGGGCGGCATGTCGGCAGAGGCTATCGGATGTCCGGAGCGCGGAGTTCACCGCCCGTTCACGAGTCGATCAACGCCGTCTCCACTGGCCTTTGCCGCGATCATCATCGGTGATCCGGGGTCCCGCCGACAAACCGCGGTGCCCAGATCAGGCATCCGGGACATTGGGGAGCGCCGGGCGGTGTCGGCATAGGGTGGGCGACCATGACATGGCTGATCACAGGCGGAGCGGGATACATCGGAGCCCATGTGGCGCGGGCCATGACCGGCGCCGGGGAGCGCGTCGTCGCACTCGACGACCTCTCGGCCGGGTTCCCCGAGCGGCTGCCGGCGGACGTGCCGCTCGTCGAGGGCTCGACGCTCGACGGCGACCTGCTGAAGCGGGTGTTCGCCGAGTACGGGGTGACCGGCGTCGTCCACCTCGCCGCGCGCAAGCAGGTCGCCGAGTCCGTGGCGCAGCCCACCCGTTACTACCGGGAGAACGTCGGCGGCCTCGCGACGCTCCTGGAGGCGGTCGCCGAGGCCGGGATCGGGAAGTTCCTGTTCTCCTCGTCCGCGGCCGTCTACGGCAACCCCGATGTGGACCTCATCACCGAGGACACCCCGTGCGCGCCGGTGAACCCGTACGGCGAGACCAAGCTCACCGGTGAGTGGCTGGTGCGGGCGGCGGGCCGGGCACACGACATCTCCACGGTCTGCCTGCGGTATTTCAACGTGGCGGGCGCCGCCGCACCCGAACTGGCGGACACGGGCGTCTTCAACATCGTCCCCATGGTCTTCGACCGGCTCACCCGCGACGAGGCCCCGAGGATCTTCGGCGACGACTATCCGACGCCGGACGGCACCTGCATCCGCGACTACATCCACGTCGCCGACCTGGCCGAGGCGCATCTGGCCGCGGCACGGCGGCTCGCCGACCGCAGCGGTGACCTCACGGTGAACATCGGCCGCGGCGAGGGCGTCTCCGTCCGCGAGCTGATCACCGTCATCGGCGAGGTGACCGGCGAGCGCCGCCCGGCCCTCGTGGAGGGCCGCCGCCCCGGGGACGCGCCCCGCGCGGTCGCCTCCGCCGCCCGGGCCGCACAGGAGCTGGGCTGGACCGCACGGCGCGGGGTGCCCGAGATGGTCGAGTCGGCCTGGCGGGGCTGGCTGCTGCACCACGGCAAGTGACACCTCGGCGGGGGAACTGAGCCTGCCCTGACCTGCACATCGTTTCCGCAGGTCAGGGCACATGACAACGGTGTTCAATGCCGCGTTGCCCGATACCCCCCGCCCGTAGTTCACTGTCATCCCGGGCGCAACACAGGAAGGCGGCTGCCATGGGGGCTGGGCACGATCACGGGCACTCACATGCCCCGACCGCCGGTACGGCCGCGGCGGCGTACCGCGGGCGGCTGCGCGTCGCGCTGTCGATCACGCTCACCGTCATGGTGGTCGAGATCGTCGGCGGGCTGCTCGCGGACTCGCTCGCGCTGATCGCGGACGCCGCCCACATGGCGACCGACGCGCTGGGCCTCGGCATGGCGCTGTTCGCGATCCACTTCGCCAACCTCCCGCCGAGCGGCAACCGCACCTTCGGGTACGCCCGCGCCGAGATCCTCGCGGCGCTCGCCAACTGTGTGCTGCTGCTCGGCGTCGGCGGCTACGTCCTGTACGAGGCGATCCAGCGGTTCCTCACCCCCGCCGACACCTCGGGCGGGATGACCATCGTGTTCGGTGCGATCGGCCTGGTCGCGAACATGATCTCGCTGACGCTGCTGGTGCGCGGACAACAGGAGAGCCTGAACGTGCGCGGCGCGTTCCTGGAGGTCGCCGCGGACGCGCTCGGCTCCCTCGCCGTGATCATCTCCGCCCTAATTATCCTGGCCACCGGCTGGCAGGCCGCCGACCCGATCGCCTCGCTGGTGATCGGCCTCATGATCGTGCCGCGCACCTGGAAG
Organism: Streptomyces sp. NPDC001351; assembly: GCF_042896045.1. NCBI lineage: Bacteria > Bacillati > Actinomycetota > Actinomycetes > Kitasatosporales > Streptomycetaceae > Streptomyces > Streptomyces sp. NPDC001351. The sequence goes on from NZ_JBIAWS010000003.1 coordinate 700,499, forward strand.
CTGCTGCGCGAGACCCTGGACGTCCTGCTGGAGGCGGCCCCCAGGGACGTCGACATGGCGGACGTACGGGCCCACATCCTGGACCTGGACGGGGTCGAGGACGTCCACGACCTGCACGCCTGGACGATCACGTCCGGCATGCCGGTGCTCTCCGCGCACGTGGTCGTGCGCTCCGACGTCCTCAGCGCGATCGGCCACGAGAAGATGCTCCACGAGCTCCAGGAGTGCCTCGGCGACCACTTCGACGTGGCGCACTGCACCTTCCAGCTGGAACCGGGCGGGCACGCGGAGCACGAGGCGAGGGTGTGCCATTGAGGCAGGTGCGCCGCAGCTTGGCCGGAATGCAGCCGTCCGGCGTGACCCGGCGTCGTTAAGCCTCACAGCGTTGCCCCGCACGGTTCCCCGCCGACCGGTACGGGCACGATCAACTACCGGGCCCCTCTTCCGGTCTTCAACGGGTGACGGCCGTGCCCGCGCCGCGGCGCGGGACATGCGGGCGCGCCGCGAAGTGCCGGGAGTGCCGGATTCGTACGGCAGACTTGGGGCGCGAAGACCGATGTGAAGGATGGGTATGCCGATCACACCTGCTACCGCGACGCACACTTCGTCGAACGGCGCCGCAGACGCGATTTTGCTGGAACTGGTCGACGAGAACGGCGTCACGATCGGCACCGCGGAGAAGCTCGCCGCCCATCAGCCGCCGGGGCAGCTGCACCGCGCCTTCTCCGTCTTCCTCTTCGACGAGCGCGGCCGGCTGCTGCTGCAGCAGCGGGCGCTGGGCAAGTACCACTCCCCCGGTGTGTGGTCCAACACCTGCTGCGGCCACCCCTATCCCGGCGAGGCGCCCTTCGCGGCGGCGGCCCGGCGCACATACGAGGAGCTGGGTGTGTCCCCCTCGCTGCTCGCCGAGGCGGGCACGGTCCGCTACAACCACCCGGACCCGGACTCGGGCCTGGTCGAGCAGGAGTACAACCACCTGTTCGTCGGGATGGTGCAGTCGCCCCTCAGGCCGGACCCGGAGGAGGTCGGCGCGACGGCCTTCGTGACGCCCGCCGAGCTCGCGGAGCGGCACGCCAAGGACACCTTCTCGTCCTGGTTCATGACCGTGCTGGACGCGGCCCGCCCGGCCGTCAGGGAGCTGACCGGCCCGTCGGCCGGCTGGTGACCTCCGTCAGAGCACTCGTAGGGGTTTGAGCGGCAGGGCGGCCCAGATCACCTTGCCGCCGCTCGAGGTGTGCTCGACGTCGCACACACCGCCCGCCTCCCGGGCGACCTCGCTGACCAGGAGCAGCCCCCGGCCGCCCTCGCCGCTGTGGTCGGTCTCCAGAGCGGTCGGGCGGTAGGGGTGGTTGTCCTCCACGGACACCCGCACCCACTCGGCGCCGACGGCGACCTCCACGGCGAGCATCGGCGAGAGCAGCGCCGCGTGCCGGACGGCGTTCGTGACCAGCTCCGAGACGATCAGCAGCAGGCCGTGCACCAGATCGTCGGAGACGGGCACCCCCTGGCGGTACAGCAGGTCCCGTACGGCGTGCCGCGCCTGCGGCACCGAGGCCTCGATGGCGGGGGCGGTGAACCGCCAGACGCCTTCATACGGCAGCGGGTCCGCGGGCGGCCCCGGGTCGCGGAGCTCGTCGGCGCCGCCTTCTGGGCGTGGGCCGGACCCGCGCCCATGGTTGTCCATCGTCCGGTCGCCACCCTTGCGCTCGATTGTCACCACACGTCGAGTGTTGGGAACGACCCGCGGCACTCCGGATGACTGAACACAAGTCAGCAGGTATCGAGCACTTATGACCGTTGGCGTATGACACGGTCAGTTGTGGGACTGGTCTTTTCACGCTTCAGCCGACTTCGCGAACTCTTCGGGTTGTACGGGTTAGGACGCCCCCTTCTTGATCACGGCTCCGGCGCGGCGGCTAGCATCCGGCCATGGAGCCCCAGCTGCTGCACAGCGTCACCGACTCGGTCGCCACCGTCGTCATCCACCACCCGGCGAAGCGCAACGCCATGACGGCCGCGATGTGGGCCGCGCTGCCTCCGCTGCTCGACACCCTCGCCGCGGACCCGGGCGTACGGGCGCTGGTGCTGACCGGTGAGGGTTCGACGTTCTGCGCGGGCGCCGACATCTCCACGCTGCAGGGGTCGCCGGAGGAGGCGCAGGGGCTCGCGGTGCGGGCCGAGGAGGCGCTGGCCGCCTTCCCGAAGCCGACGCTGGCCGCGATCCGGGGGCACTGCGTGGGGGGCGGGTCGCAGCTGGCGGCGGCCTGTGATCTGCGGTTCGCCATGGAGGGGGCGCTGTTCGGGGTGACGCCGGCGAAGCTCGGGATCGTGTATCCGGCCTCCTCCACGCGCCGTCTGGTGTCGCTGGTGGGTCCGGCCGCCGCCAAGTACCTGCTGTTCTCCGGCGAGCTGATCGACGCGGAGCGGGCGCTGCGCACCGGTCTGGTGGACGAGGTGCTGCCGCAGGGCGAACTCGCCAAGCGGGTCGCGGAGTTCACCCGGATCCTGGTCTCGCGTTCGCAGCTCACCCAGGCCGCCGCGAAGGAGTTCGCGAACGGGCGCACCGACCGGGACGCGTACTGGACGCAGCAGGCGCGCGGCAGCGGCGACACCGTGGAGGGCGTCGCCGCGTTCCTGGAGCGCAGGCAGCCGCGCTTCACCTGGACTACGTCAGGATGAAGCGGCTCTTGGAGCGGAACTCCTCGACGAGGTGCGCGGGTGCCTTCTCGGGCGAGCCCGCGTCGTAGGGCGGCTGCGGGTCGTACTCGGTCAACAGCTGTACGGCCTTGGCGTGTTCGTCGCCGGCGATCCGGCCGAGGAGGGTCAGGCCCATGTCGATGCCGGAGGAGACGCCGGCCGCGGTGACGTACTTGCCGTCGAGGACCACCCGCTCCCCCGTGGGCTCGGCGCCGAACTGCTTCAGGAAGTCCAGGGCCAGCCAGTGGGAGGTGGCGCGGCGGCCCTGAAGGAGGCCGGCCGCGGCGAGCAGCAGGGAGCCCGTGCACACCGAGGTCGTCCAGGTGCTGGTGGCGTCGGCGGTGCGCAGCCACTCCAGGAGGGTCTCGTTCTCCATCTGCGGGGTCTGTCCGGGGCCGCCCGGGACGATCACGATGTCGGGGTGCTCCACCTCGGCCAGGGTCCTGTCCGCGACGATCGCGAGGTTGCCGGTGTCGGTGCGGACGGGGCCGGTCCGTTCGGCGACGAAGACGGTCTCCGCGTCCGGGAGGCGCCCGAGCGTCTCGTACGGGCCCACGGCGTCCAGGGCGGTGAAGCGGTCGAAGAGCACGATGGCGATCTGCATCGGGTTCCTTTCAGCGGGTGGATGCGGGGCGGAAGCGGCGGCGGTATTCCGCCGGGGCGGTGCCGAGGGTCCTGACGAAGGCGCGTCGCATGGCCTCGGGGGTGCCGTAGCCGCTGGCGCGGGAGATCTCCTCGATGCCGTCGGCCGTGTCCTCGAGGAGGCGGCGGGCGTGTTCGAGGCGGACGCGGTCGACGTAGCGGCCCGGGGTCATGCCGGTCTCCGCCTGGAAGGCGCGGGCGAAGTGGCGGGGCGAGAGGGCGGCGCGGGCGGCGAGGGACTCGACGTCCAGGTCGTCTGCGGGGTGCTCGGTGATCCACTGCTGGACCTCGCGCAGCGGTTCACGCCGGGCGGTCTGCGCGGCGAGCTGCGCGCTGAACTGCGCCTGGTTGCCGGGCCGGCGCAGGAAGACGACCAGGTGGCGGGCGATGGCCAGGGCCGTCTCCCGGCCCAGGTCCTCCTCGACCAGGGCGAGCGCGAGGTCGATGCCGGAGGTGACGCCGGCCGAGGTGAAGACGTGACCGTCGCGCACGTAGATGGGGTCGGGGTCGACCTCGACGGACGGGTGGTCGCGGGCGAGCTTGTCGCAGTACGCCCAGTGGGTCGTGGCGCGGCGGCCGTCCAGCAGGCCCGCCTCCGCGAGCAGGATGGCGCCGGTGCAGACGGAGACGAGGCGCTCCGCGCGCGGGCCGCACTCGCGCAGCCAGTCGGTCAGCCGTGGGTCGCGCCCCGGACGGCGGGTGCCCTGGCCACCCGGCACGAGAAGGGTGTGCGGGACGGACGCGTCCGCGAGGGCCTGGTCCGGTACGAGGGTCAGGCCGCTGGAGGTGCGGACGGGCGCGCCGTCCGAGGAGGCCGTACGCAGGCGGTAGGTGCCCGGAGTGTGCAGCTCGGCGCCCGCGAAGACCTCGAGCGGGCCGGTGACGTCGAGGCTCTGGACGCCGTCGAAGAGGACGAGCAGGACGGTTCGCTGCGGCATACCCACGATTCTTGGCAGCGGGGCGGATGGCTGCAATGACGAGTCCCCCACCTTTTCTGCCATCCGGAGCGCGGCACTGGAGCCCGTACCGACCAGTCGGTAACCTGCCCGGCATGACTACTGCCGCCCTCGATCCGCACGCCGGTCGCCGCTGCCACAACGCACTCAACTCACTGCACGCCACGTACTACTTCTCACCCGACCTGGGCAGGGAACTGGGCGCTCTGGGCATCACGCACCCGAGGGCCGTCAACCTGGCGGCGCGGGCGGCCGCGCTGGGCCCGGTCGGACCGGGCGCCGTGACGGCGACGTTCTACAACTACAAGTACGAGCTCGTGGCCCGCTATGTGCCCGCCGTATGGGAGAGCGCCGCGCCGGCGCAGATCCTGGCCGCACGCGCGCGTGCCGTCGACGCGACCCTGCGCCGTCTGCTGGGCGAGGACACCGTGGCGTCCGAGGAGATGGCTCAGGCGGCACGGCTGGCGTTGCGGGCCGCCGAGGCCTGTTCGCGCGCTGCGCGGCCGCTGTACTCCGCGTATGCCGACCTGCCGGTGCCCGACCAGCCGCATCTGGCGTACTTCCACGCCACCACGCTGCTGCGTGAGCACCGGGGCGACGGGCATCTCGCCGTGCTGATGTCCGCCGAGCTGGACGGTCTGGAGGCCGTGGTGACCCACACCGCGACCGGCAAGGGCATGACACCGAAGTGGGTCTTCGGCAGCCGCGGCTGGAAGCAGGAGGACTGGGACGCGGCCTGCGGGCGGCTGCGCGAGCGCGGGCTGCTGGACGAGGCGGGCGAGTTGACGGAGCGGGGCGTCGCGCTGCGGGCGCAGATCGAGGCGGAGACGGACCGGCTGGACCGGGCGCCGTACGAGCACCTGGGGGCGGAGGGCGTCGCCCAGCTGACGGAGCTGGGGGCGGGGTTCGCGCGGGCCGCGCTCGCCGCCGGGGCCTACCCGGCGGATCTGATCGGAAAGCGCTGACCAAAGATCGCGCCCGGGAGCGTCACCCGGCCGACGCAGCTCAGGACAGGCCTCGCGCGGGCCGCACTGCCGCCGGAGCTCACCCCCGCGGCCCTCATCGGCACGCGCTGACCAAAGATCGAGGCCGAGGTCCGTCGCCCAGCCGACGGACCTCAGGACAGGTCTCACACGGACCGCACTGGCCGACCGGGCCGCAGATGTGATCGGCAAACGGTGGTGAAAGCCGGGTACCCGGAGCTCGCCCGGCCGCCGCGGCCGGGTGGGAAACGGGAACAGAAAGGGGAATTCGGTGTTCCGCGCCATTGCAGACGTGCTGCGGCAGATCGCCGGAGCGATCGCCACCGTCGTCACACTGCCCTTCCGGGCACTGGCCCGGCTCTTCGGCGGAGCCTCGAGTTCCGCGCGGGGCCACGGGGCCTGATTCCGCCGCCCCGCCTCGCCGGATGCCGCCCTGATCCCCGACTGTCGGTGCCGCCTGCCACAATTGCGGCGCAACCTCAGTGAGAAGGCGGTACGGGATCGTGACGACACCCGGGTCCAGCGGGTCCACCAACGTAGGGTCCATCGAAGGCAGGATCGCCGAGGAGCTCGGCGTCCGGGAGCGGCAGGTCAGGGCTGCCGTGGAGCTGCTCGACGGCGGTTCGACGGTGCCCTTCATCGCCCGCTACCGCAAGGAAGCGACCGAGATGCTCGACGACGCGCAGCTGCGCACGATCGAGGAGCGGCTGCGCTATCTGCGGGAACTGGAGGAGCGGCGGACCGCGATCCTGGAGTCGGTGCGCGAGCAGGGCAAGCTGACCGCCGAGCTGGAGGCGCAGATCCGCGGCGCCGAGACCAAGGCGCGGCTCGAGGACATCTACCTGCCGTACAAGCCCAAGCGCCGCACCAAGGCGCAGATCGCGCGCGAGGCCGGGCTCGAGCCGCTCGCCGACGGGCTGCTCAGCGACCCGACGGTCGAGCCCCTGGCCGCGGCCGCCGCGTTCCTCGACCCGGACACGGGCATCGTCGAACCGCAGGCCGCCCTGGACGGCGCGCGCGCGATCCTCACCGAGCGGTTCTCCGAGGACGCCGACCTGATCGGCGAGCTGCGCGAGCGCATGTGGGTGCGCGGACGGCTGGCCGCCAAGGTGCGGGACGGCAAGGAGGAGGCGGGCGCCAAGTTCGCCGACTACTTCGACTTCGCCGAGCCGTTCACCGAACTGCCCTCGCACCGCATCCTCGCCATGCTGCGCGGCGAGAAGGAGGAGGTCCTCGACCTCGTCCTGGAACCGGAGGAGCCCACGGACGGCCCCTCGTCCTACGAGGGCATCGTGGCCGCGAGGTTCCAGATCGCCGACCGCGGCCGTCCCGCCGACAAGTGGCTGACGGACACCGTCCGTTGGGCCTGGCGCACCCGCATCCTGGTGCACCTCGGCATCGACCTGCGCCTGAGGCTGCGCACGGCCGCCGAGGACGAGGCCGTCCAGGTGTTCGCGGCGAACCTGCGCGACCTGCTGCTCGCCGCCCCGGCCGGCACGCGCGCGACCCTGGGCCTGGACCCCGGTTTCCGTACGGGTGTGAAGGTCGCCGTGATCGACGCCACCGGCAAGGTGGTGGCCACGGACGTCATCTACCCGCACGTTCCGGCCAACAAGTGGGACGAGGCGATCGCCAAGCTGGCCCGCCTCGCGAAGGAACACGCGGTCGAACTGATCGCGATCGGCAACGGCACGGCCTCCCGCGAGACCGACAAGCTCGCCGGTGAACTCATCACCAAGCACCCCGAGTTGAACCTCACCAAGGTGATGGTGTCCGAGGCGGGCGCGTCCGTGTACTCGGCGTCCGCGTTCGCCTCGCAGGAGCTGCCCGACATGGATGTGTCGCTGCGCGGCGCCGTCTCCATCGCGCGCCGCCTCCAGGATCCCCTGGCCGAGCTGGTGAAGATCGACCCCAAGTCGATCGGCGTCGGCCAGTACCAGCACGACCTGTCCGAGGTGAAGCTGTCGCGCTCGCTGGACGCGGTGGTCGAGGACTGTGTGAACGGTGTCGGCGTGGACGTCAACACGGCCTCGGCCCCGCTGCTCGCCCGGGTCTCCGGCATCACCTCCGGGCTGGCCGAGAACATCGTGGCGCACCGCGACGCCAACGGCCCCTTCAAGTCCCGCACCCAGCTGAAAAGCGTGGCACGGCTCGGCCCGAAGGCGTACGAGCAGTGCGCGGGCTTCCTGCGGATCCGCGGCGGCGACGACCCGCTGGACGCCTCCAGCGTGCACCCGGAGGCGTACCCGGTCGTCCGGCGCATGGTGAAGACGGCCGGGCAGGAGGTGGCGTCGCTCATCGGCAACACGAGCGTGCTGCGCTCGCTGAAGCCGGGTGAGTTCGTGGACGAGACGTTCGGTCTCCCGACCGTCACCGACATCCTCAAGGAGCTGGAGAAGCCCGGGCGCGACCCGCGGCCCGCGTTCAAGACGGCCACCTTCAAGGAGGGCGTCGAGAAGATCTCCGACCTGGCCTCCGGGATGGTGCTGGAGGGCGTGGTCACGAATGTGGCGGCCTTCGGTGCGTTCATCGACATCGGTGTCCACCAGGACGGGCTGGCCCATGTCTCCGCGTTGTCCAAGACGTTCGTCAAGGACCCGCGGGACGTGGTGAAGCCCGGGGACATCGTCAAGGTGAAGGTCCTGGACGTCGACATCCCGCGCAAGCGGATCTCGCTGACGCTGCGGCTCGACGACGAGGCCGCGCCGCAGGGCGACGGCGGCGGCGACCGTCGGCAGCGGGGCGCGCGTCCGCCTCAGCAGCGGCAGCAGCAGCGCCAGCGCCAGGGCGGCGGGCAGAGCGGCGGGCGTGGCGGGCAGGGCGGCGGGCGTGGCGGGCAGGGCGGCGGTTCGCGTCAGGCGGCGGCGCCTGCCAACAGCGCGATGGCCGATGCTCTGCGCCGGGCCGGGTTGCTTGATCCGAAGGGCAAGCGGTGAGCTGAGGGGCAGGTCGTGGGAAATCCGCGTTGCGGCTGGTCGCGAGGGTCGCTGCGGTGAGCGGGAGGTCCTGATGGCGTGGGTGTCGGTCCCGGGCGTGGTGGTACGGCCGCCACGGCGGACCTGCACCCGCCCCGGGCGCACCGACCGACCCGCTCAGCTCTGCTGGTGCGGCGGCGTGGTGCCGCCGTTCATCCGGGCGCGGTTCTCCGCGAGCAGTTCCTGAACGCGCTGCTCGACCTCCGCGGGGTCCACACCGAGGGAGCGGCCGATGTGCACGGACCACACCTCCGAGCGCACATTGGTCTCGAAGTCCAGGTCGGCGCGTACGTTCTCACGGGCGGCCTGGCGGTTCTGGCTCACCATCACGAAGGTGGAGAGGAAGATCGCTTCCAGGCTGACGATCATGGTGAGCAGTCCGAAGGGGTACGGATCCCAGACCGCGCCCTTGCCGAAGACGCCTTCGTTGCACACGATCCACACCGCGAACCACAGGGCGTGCAGATAGACGAAGGTCATGGTCCCGGCGAAGGCGGTGACCGCGTCCGCGATCCGGTCCTGGGTCCCGCGCATCCGTGCGACGACGTCCTGCTCGTGCACGATCCGCGCGGCGGGCCGCTTCTCCGCAGCGCCCATGGTCTCCCCTTGTCCTGCCTGGTGTCCGACGAGGAATCGCCGTCAGCGTACGCGGCGGACGTGAGGGGGCACGGGGAACTGCGCGACCAGCCACGATCGAGCCGCAGACGATCGACGGCAATGGGGGCCCGCCGCAGGAGGTCGGCACGGCCGGCGCAGCGTCAGCGCTCCGTGACCTTTCCGTCCGCCACCTCCAGCCGCCGGTTCACATGGACCGCGTCCAGCATGCGGCGGTCGTGGGTGACCAGGAGGAGGGTGCCCTCGTAGGCGTCGAGGGCCGACTCCAGTTGTTCGATGGCCGGCAGGTCCAGGTGGTTGGTCGGCTCGTCGAGGACGAGGAGATTGACGCCCCGGCCCTGCAGCAGCGCCAGGGCGGCGCGTGTGCGTTCGCCCGGGGAGAGGGTGGCCGCCGGGCGCAGGACATGGTCGGACTTCAGGCCGAACTTGGCCAGCAGCGTGCGCACTTCCACCGGCTCGGTGTCCGGTACGGCGGCGCAGAACGCGTCCAGCAGGGCCTCCGGGCCATGGAACAGCTTGCGGGCCTGGTCGACCTCGCCGACCAGGACGCCGGAGCCGAGGCTCGCGTGGCCCGCCTCCAGGGGGATCCGGCCGAGCAGGGCACCCAGCAGGGTCGACTTGCCGGCGCCGTTCGCCCCGGTCACCGCGACCCGGTCCGCCCAGTCGATCTGCAGGGACACCGGGCCGAAGGTGAAGTCGCCGCGGCGTACCTCCGCGTCCCGCAGGGTGGCCACGACGGCGCCCGAGCGCGGGGCCGACGCGATCTCCATGCGCAGCTCCCACTCCTTGCGGGGCTCCTCGACCAGGTCGAGCCGCTCGATCATGCGCTGGGTCTGCCGGGCCTTCGCGGCCTGCTTCTCGCTGGCCTCGCTGCGGAACTTGCGGCCGATCTTGTCGTTGTCGTTGCTCGCCTTGCGGCGGGCGTTCTTGACGCCCTTGTCCATCCAGGAGCGCTGCATCTGCGCCCGGTCCTGCAGGGCGGCGCGCTTGTCGGCGTACTCCTCGTAGTCCTCGCGGGCGTGCCGGCGGGCGACGTCCCGCTCCTCCAGGTAGGCCTCGTAGCCGCCGCCGTAGAGGTTGATCTGCCGCTGGGCGAGGTCGAGTTCGAGGACCTTGGTGACGGTGCGGGTGAGGAACTCGCGGTCGTGGCTGACGACGACGGTCCCGGCGCGCAGGCTCTTCACGAACCGTTCCAGGCGCTCCAGGCCGTCCAGGTCCAGGTCGTTGGTCGGCTCGTCGAGCAGGAAGACGTCGTAGCGGGACAGGAGCAGGGAGGCGAGTCCGGCGCGTGCCGCCTGGCCGCCGGACAGGGACGTCATCGGCTGGTCCAGGTCCACGGCCAGGCCCAGGGAGTCGGCGACCTCCTCGGCCCGCTCGTCCAGGTCGGCGCCGCCCAGGTCGAGCCAGCGCTCCAGGCTGGTCGCGTATGCGTCGTCGGCGCCCGGTGCGCCGTCGACCAGGGCCTGCGTGGCCTCGTCCATCACGCGCTGCGCCTCGGCGACACCGGTACGGCGGGCGAGGAACTCCCGGACGGTCTCGCCGGGGCGCCGCTCCGGCTCCTGAGGGAGGTGGCCGACGTTCGCGGTCGGCGGGGAGAGCCTGAGTTCCCCCTGCTCCGGTACGAGCAGCCCCGCGAGCATCCTGAGCAGGGTGGACTTGCCCGCGCCGTTGGCGCCGACCAGCCCGATCACGTCGCCGGGCGCCACCACGAGGTCGAGCCCGGAGAAGAGGGAGCGGTCGCCGTGGCCGGCGGCGAGGTTCTTGGCGACGAGGGTGGCAGTCATCAGGGCGCCGATTTTAGCCGCCGTATCGCCCCGCCCTCAGCGCGCCATCGCCTCCACCAGCACGCTCCCCGCCGTCCGTGCCACCACGAACGACTCTCCCTTCACCGCCTTGGCGTCCAGGGCGATGCGGTGGCGGCCCGGTTCGAGGACGCCGTCGAAGACCTCGTGGGTGTGGGTGCGGTAGAGGCGGTCCAGACGGTACGCGGTGAGGCGGACCCGGCAGGGTGAGGTGACCTCGACGCCCGCCTCGCCGTCGGCCGCCACCAGGCGGGTCAGGCGGCGCTGCTGCGCCGGGCTGCGGTCCAGGGCGTGTTCGATCTGGGCGACGAGGAGCGGGACGATCGGGGCGAGGCCCTCGACGTAGACCACGTCGACGCCCGCCTGCTCGAAGGAGCGGCGTACGGCGGTGCGCTCCTCCTGGGTGATGGCGCGGCCGAAGGCGACGGCGCCGTAGGCGCGCAGTTCGTCGGCGGGGACGCCGTCGGCGTCGTGGGCGATGTCGGCGCCGATGCCGATGGTGCGCAGGGCGGCGGCGAGCTTGGCGAGCAGGGCGACCCGGGCGCCGATGAGCAGGACGCGGCGGCGGGCGCCCGGAGGCTCGCTGTCGAGGAGGCCGGCGAGGGCGTCCCGGTACTCGGCGCCCCGGAAGCGGAAGGGGCCGATGCCGTGGTAGCCGTTGAGTTCGAGGTCGGCGTGTTCGTCGGTCTGCCAGGCGAAGTCCCGCCAGACGTAGTCCTCCCCGTCATGGCCGTCCCGCTCGATGATCGCGGTGACCGCGCCGCAGGCCAGGTCGGCGCACTCGGGGCAGCCGTAGATGACGTAACGGCCGTCCGGAAGCGGTGGGTCCGCCTCCAGGAGGAGGCTGCGGACCTGTTCGGTGAAGATCGCGGGTGGGATGTCGGAGGCGAGCGGGGAGACGGCGTCGAGGTCGGAGAGCTGGAACAGCAGCGGACGTCCGTCGACGATGAAGTCCACGAAGTCCCGGTGCACTTGGTAGTCACCGTTGGCGAGGACTCCACCGGCACGCATCGCCGGTGCCAGGCCGAAGGTCGCGTATGCGGCAGACATGCTGTGAGTATTCCCAGAGTGGGAGCTGTCTGAGCACGGCATGACACATTCCGCTAACGTCCCCGCGTGGACAGCGTGCGGAACAACGATGTCATCGTGGTGGGCGCCGGGGTCATGGGGCTGACGACGGCCGTCGTCCTCGCCGAGCGCGGCGTACGGGTGCGGGTGTGGACGCGGGATCCCGTGGCGGCGACCACCTCGGCGGTTGCGGGCGCGCTGTGGTGGCCGTACCGGATCGAGCCGCTCGCGCGGGCGCGCGTCTGGGCACTCCGGTCGCTGGATGTGTACGAGGAGTTGGCGACGCGGCCCGAGTCGACCGGCGTACGCATGGTCGAAGGAGTACTGGGCGAGGCGGATCTCGACCGGGCCGAGGCCTGGGCGGCCGCGCGGGTTCCCGGGCTGCGGGTGGCGACGGCGGCGGAGTACGCCGGGAGCGGGCTGTGGGCGCGGCTGCCACTCATCGACATGTCGACTCATCTGCCGTGGCTGCGGGAGAGGTTGGTGAAGGCGGGTGGGGTGGTCGAGGAGCGTACGGTCACCGATTTCGCGGAGGTGGACTCGCCCGTGGTCGTCAACTGCACCGGGGTGGGGGCGCGTTCGCTCGTGCCGGACGCGTCCGTGCGGCCGGTGCGCGGGCAGTTGGTCGTCGTGGAGAATCCCGGCATCCGCACCTGGCTCACTTCCACCGGCGCGGACGGGGAAATGGCGTACTTCTTTCCGCAGCCCGGGCGGCTGTTGCTGGGTGGTACGGCGGATGAGGACGACTGGTCGCTGGAGCCGGATCCGGAGGTGGCCTCGGCGATCGTACGGCGGTGTGCCGCGTTGCGGCCCGAGATCGCGTGGGCGCGGGTGCTGGACCACTGCGTGGGGCTGCGGCCGGGGCGGGATGCGGTGCGGCTGGAGCGGGAAGTACTGCCGGACGGGCGGGTGTTGGTGCACAACTATGGGCATGGTGGGGCCGTGGTGACCGTGGCCTGGGGATGCGCGGGGGAGGCGGCCGGGTTGGCTTGCCCGGCCGCCTAGTGCTCCGCCGGGTGTGCTGTGTGTCATCTGCGGCTGCGTCGTGGCTGGTCGCGCAGTTCCCCGCGCCCCTTAAAGGGCGCTCCTGAACCGCCAGGGCCACTGCGCACCCCTGCTCAGCCGATGGGCACGCGGTGCGCGGCGCTCGGGTCGCGTACGCCCTTGAGCGGCGTTGCAGCAGGTACTGCCGACTGCTTGCCGGAGGTGGCGCCGGCGAAGGCTGCCGCGCCGCCGACCAGCGGGACGTCGGCCGAGGTGCGGGTCAGGTCCAGGGTGAGCGTCGGCTTGTCGGTCGGGGGGTCGATGAGGTCCTTGTCGGTGCCCGCGACGATCAGGGCGAGGCGGTGGCCGGCGGGGACGATGTGGTCGGTGGCCGCGAGGTCCAGGGTGATGGTGTACGCCTTGCCCGGGGTGAGCGGGACGCCCTTCAGGTCGGAGGCGTAGTTGCCGAGGTCGGCCCAGCCGCGGCTGAACACCGTGTAGTCGACGGCGGTCTTCTTGGCCTCGGTGGCCTTGAAGCAGGCGCTGTCGCCCGCCGTGCTCGCGCCCCAGCAGGTGCGGTCGGTGAGGGTGGTGATGCCCTCGGCGGAGTCGGCGTAGTCACGGATGGTGTCGGGGCCGAGGTCCACGAGAACGGCGGAGAGGTGGGCCGTCTTCGTGGTCGGGGTCGCGGTGACGGTGACCTTGGAGGAGCCGGACAGGCGCAGGTCGTGGGTGAGGGGCTCGGTGACGAAGCCGGCCTTGTCGGGGGTCGACGTGTCGGTCTTCGCGGCCCAGTCGGTCTCGCTCAGCTGCGGGTTGTCGGTGAAGGTCTCGGTGCCGGCGCCCTTGGTGAGGCCGAGAGTCCCGACGCCCGCCTGAGTGCCCTGGCCGGGGCGCAGGGTCGTGCTGCGGGTGCCGCTCGGGGGCCAGGACCGCGAGGTCACCCACTGGTCGGGGTGGCGCTCGATGTCGGCCATCGGCTGGCGGTCGATGCCGTTGTCGTAGCCGAGGAGTTCGTGGTCGAACCAGCGGTGCAGGGTGTCGACCCAGGCGGCGCGGCGGAAGTCGAAGGGGTCGACGTGGCCGGTCTGGGAGAGCCAGATCTTGCGCTCGACGCCGTTCTTGGCGAGGGCGTCCCACCACTGTCCGAAGTGCTTGGTGCGGACGTTGAGGTCCTGCATGCCGTGCACGAGGAAGACGCTGGCCCGCACCTTGCTCGCGTTCCTGACGTAGTCGCGTTCGGTCCAGAACGGCGTCCAGTCGCCGGTGCGCGGGGCCCCGTCGACGATCTTCTGCTGGACGGCGGCGCACTTCGCCTGGGCGCCGGGGCTGTCGACGTAGTTCGAGAGCCAGTCGGGGCCGGAGTCGTAGAGCGGGGCGCCCTTGGCGAAGTAGTAGTCGTACCAGGAGGAGATGGCGCTGATCGGGACGACGGTCTTGAGGCCCTTGACGCCGGTCGCGGCGACGCCGTTGGCGATCGTGCCGTCCCAGCTCTTGCCGATCATGCCGGTCTTCCCGTTGGTCCAGGTCGCCCTGGCCGTGGTGGTGCCGGTGCGGGTCGTGTACGCCTTGGCCCGGCCGTTCAGCCAGTCGACGACCGCCTTCGCGGACTGGATGTCGCTGCGGCCGCCGACGTCGACGCAGCCGTCGGAGCGGTTGGTGCCGGCGAGGTCGACGCCGACGAAGGCGTAACCGCGGGGCACGAAGTAGTTGTCGTAGAAGAGCGGCATCTGGACGACGTTGCCGCTCGCGTCGTACGTCTTCTTCTGGCTCTCGTTGCCGCGGCCGCAGCAGGAGTAGTAGGGGCTGGCGTCCATGATGACCGGAACCTTGCGGCCCTGCTGGGCGGGTTCGCGGGGGCGGACGATGTCGACGGCGACCCGGTCGGTCTTGCCGTCGCCGTCCCCGTCGAGTCCGGTGTCCACCCACACGGCCTCGCGGATGGCCTTGTCGTACGAGTAGACGGGGCGGCTCTCCTGCGGGGCACTGTGAGCCGCCGCGGGGGTGAGGAACGCTGCCATCAGGGCGGCGACGGCCGCCGCTGCCAGCGGTCTCCAGGTCGTGAAGCGCATGCGTATGGGCATGCGCGGACGGTACAACGGTCAACTCCCGTACAGAAGAGTGCAATCGGACGCCTGTGAGGTCCGTGAGGAAGCAGGGGCCGCTGCTCATGTCGGCCGAATGGCGATCGTGTGACACGTGGGGCCATGGACATGCCCGGGGGCACAGGGACTGAATAGGCTCCGAACAGACCTCGTACTCCTACGACTTGGAGCTTTCGTGCACCGCAGAATCATCACGCCGGGCGCACTCGCTGCCGCGTCGCTGATGCTGGCGATCCCGGCGTCGGCCGCGAGCTACTCCCCCGGCGCACCGGGCATCGGCGACCCCTACTACCCGGCCTACGGCAACGGCGGATACGACGTCTCCCACTACGACCTGCGGCTCCAGTACCAGCCGGCCACCGACGAGCTGGCGGGTACGGCGACGATTCTGGCGAAGACGACGCAGGATCTGTCGAGCTTCGACCTGGACTTCCTGCTGGACGTCAGCGAGGTGCGGGTCAACGGCGTCAAGGCGTCCTTCGCGACCTCGGGCCAGCACGAGCTGGTGGTGACGCCGAAGACGCCGCTGGCCAAGGACACGCCGATCACCGTGGTGGTCCGCTACAGCGGAGTGCCGTCCACCAAGAGCGCGTACGGCTTCAACACCTGGCACCGCACGCCGGACGGGGCCGTCGCGGCGGACGAGCCCGAGGCGGCCTGGTGGTGGTTCCCCAGCAACGACCATCCGCTGGACAAGGCGACCTACGACGTGTCGGTGGCCGTGCCGGACGGGACCCAGGCCATCTCCAACGGCACACTGCAGTCAACGAGTTCGAAGCTCGGCTGGACCCGTTACAACTGGCGGGAGAACAAGCCGCAGGCGACCTATCTGGCCACGCTTGCGGTCGGCAAGTTCGACATCACGACCAGCACCTCCGAGGGCGGTGTGCCGGTCGTCAACGCCTACAGCAAGGACCTCGGCGACAACGACGCAGCCGCGCGGGCGAGCGTGGAGCGCACCGGGGAGCTCGTCGACTGGCTGAGCGGCTACTTCGGGCCGTATCCCTTCAGCTCGGCCGGCGGGTATGTGCCCAACACGACCACCGGGTACGCGCTGGAGACGCAGACCCGCGTGTACTACAGCCCGAAGCAGTTCGCGAACGGCTCCAACACCTCGGTGGTCGTGCATGAGCTGGCGCACCAGTGGTACGGGGACAGCGTGTCCTTGAAGGGCTGGAAGGACATCTGGATCAACGAGGGCTTCGCGCGGTACGCGCAGTGGCTGTGGTCCGAGCACGAGGGCGAGGGCACGACGCAGCAGCTCGCCGACTACGTGTACGCCTCGCACCCCGCGGACGACGCGTTCTGGACGGTCAAGCCGGGCGACCCCGGGCCCGACAACCAGTTCGACATCGCTGTCTACGACCGGGGGGCGCTGGCGGTGCAGGCGCTGCGGAACGCGGTCGGCGACGACGCCTTCTTCGCCATTCTGAAGGGGTGGCCGCAGACGCACGCGTACGGCAACGCTTCTGTCGCCGACTTCCAGGCATACGCCGAGCAGGTGTCGGGGAAGTCGCTGTCCTCGTTGTTCGACACGTGGCTGTTCCAGCCGGTGAAGCCGGCCGCGCCGGCGGCGAAGCGAGTGGCCATCGCCAAGTCGGCGGCTGCTCCGGTGCGGCCGAAGTCGTGGAAGAAGATCGAGGCCACGAACAGCGTCCACTGAGCGTTTACCGGGTTCGGTGGTGTGGGGACTGCGGGCCGTCTGTGGTTGGTCGCGCCGCGCGGCGGAGCCGCTGATGTGACAGCCCCGCGCCCCTAAAGGCCCGCTGCACCCGCAGCCCCTGCAACGGCAACCCTTGCCTGGAGTTCTTCGCGGCGTATTGCCTCCGTCTCCGTCGAGGGCACCGTACATGCGTGTGCACCGGCCACCGCGCCGTACAGGGCGCAGCGCTGTGGGGTCTCGCGGTTCAGCCAGCCGTGGAGGAAGGCCGCGGCGAAGGCGTCGCCCGCGCCGTTGGAGTCCACCACCGGGGCGGGCGGTGCGACGGGTGGCACGTGGGTCAGCTCTTCGTCGGCCAGGAGGTACGCGCCCTTGGCACCGGCCGTGGCGACGACGACCTCGGCCCGGCCGCGGTCCGCGATGCGGCGCATGGTCCGCTCGGGGTCGGTCAGGGCCGCGGCGGACAGGAACACCACGTCCGCCGCGTACGCGAAGGGTTCGTGGTAGGTGTTCCTGCCGTCCCAGTCGTGCAGGTCGGTGGAGAGGGTGGCTCCCGACTCGCGCAGGAGTGGCAGCGCATGGGCGCAGGGCTGCGTGATGGCGACGTGCGCGTGCCGGCTCGCCCCGGCCAGGGCGCGCACGGTGTCCTCCGGGAAGCGGTCCTCCCCCTGCGTCCGGCTCACGTCGTACAGCGACAGGCGTCTGCCGTCGGGGCCGACCAGGTTGACCGCGCGCTTGGTGCCGGCGGCGTGTTGGACGGCGGTGAGCGCGATGCCCTTGTCCCGGTGCAGGGCGCGGACGAGGTCGCCCTCGGGATCGTCGCCGAGCATGTCGAGGTGATGGACGCGCAGGCCGAGCGCGGCGAGCCCCAGGGCGACGAAGTCGCCCGTCTGCCCGGCCCGGGTCCGGATGCCACGCTCGATCATGTAACTGTCGGCGTACGGCAGCGGCAGTTCCGGCACATACACGATGATGTCCACGCCGGCGCCGCCCAGCACGAGGACGTCGGTGTCACGACTCAACTCTGGCCTCCCCGTGGTCGTAGACGGTGACCTGCACGCCCCGCTTCACAAGCCGCTCGGTGACCAGCGGTTCGACGCGGGACCACTTGCCGCCGGCCAGACCGCAGCCTATCCGGGGCATGTGGACGGAGGCGCCCAGTTCCAGAGCCTTGCCGGCGAGTGCGCCGAGGGCCGCGTCGATCGCCTCGTAGCGCACCGGGACGCCCTTGCTGCCGGTCCGGATCCCGCGCTGGCCGACCATGTTGGCCACCCACACATACGGCTCGACCTGGACGAACTGGGCCGCGCCGAGCCCGAAGTCGTTCGCCGCGCGGTCGCGGTGCCAGGCGCGGTACGCCGCCTCCGGCTCGGGCCAGCGGCGTGACACGGCCAGGACGAAGCCCTTTCCCCATCCCCCGATGTCGTTACAGACATGGGCGATCACCTTGACGCCCTTCACCGAAGGAACGGTGGCGTCACCCCGGACATAGATGATCTCCGACATGACGCCACCGTAGGCGAGGCCACTGACAGTGGCCCTGGCCTGCTACTTCGTCAGGTCGGTCAGTTCCCGGTCGCCGTTGCGTATGACCCTACGGCGTACCGCGAACCAGCCGGCCACCAGCATGGCGGCGATCACCGGGATGAGGAGGAGGGTCTTGCGGCCGACGTCGGGGTCGTTCCACATCAGGGCGAGCACGGCGAGCAGGAAGGCGATCGTGGTGATCTCCGTGACCGGGCTGCCGGGAAGGCGGAAGGACGGGCGGGCGACCAGGCCCGCCTTGGCGCGGCGGACGAAGACCAGGTGGCAGATCATGATGATCACCCAGGTCGAGACGATGCCGAGCGAGGCCACGTTCAGCACGATCTCGAAGGCCTGGCTCGGCATGAGGTAGTTGAGGCCGACGCCGAGCACGCACACCGCGCAGGTGAGCAGGATGCCGCCGTAGGGAACCTGGCTGCGGTTCATGCGCGCCGTGAACCTGGGGGCCGAGCCCGCCGTCGCCATCGAGCGCAGGATACGGCCCGTCGAGTACAGACCCGAGTTCAGCGAGGACATCGCGGCCGTCAGGACCACCAGGTTCATCACGTCGCCCGCCGCCGGGATGCCGATCTTCGACAGGACCGTGACGAAGGGGCTTTCGTCCGCCGAGTACACCGAACCCGGCAGCAGCAGGGCCAGCAGGACGACCGAGCCGACGTAGAAGAGGCCCACGCGCCACATGATGGAGTTCACCGCGCGCGGGACGACCTTCTCCGGCTCGGCGGTCTCGCCCGCGGCGACACCGACCAGTTCCAGCGCGGCGTACGCGAAGATCACGCCCTGCATGACGAGGACGACCGGCATCAGG
Source organism: Streptomyces sp. NPDC001351 (assembly GCF_042896045.1). NCBI lineage: Bacteria > Bacillati > Actinomycetota > Actinomycetes > Kitasatosporales > Streptomycetaceae > Streptomyces > Streptomyces sp. NPDC001351. Next base: position 719,339 of record NZ_JBIAWS010000003.1, read on the forward strand.
CCGTGCGGGAAGACACCGCCGTGGTCGTTGATCACGGACAGCCCTGGCGTGTGTCCGCCGACCTCGTGCCGGGTGGCCAGCAGGAAGATGCCGATCAGCATGAAGCCGACGAGCGTGGCCACCTTAATGATCGCGAACCAGAACTCCATCTCGCCGAAGATCTTCACCGAGATCAGGTTCACGGCGAGCACGACGGCCAGCGCGATCAGGGCGAGCACCCACTGCGGGATGCTCGTGAACATGCTCCAGTAGTGCGTGTACAGCGCGATCGCCGTGATGTCGGCGATTCCGGTCGTCGACCAGTTCAGGAAGTACATCCAGCCGGCGACGTACGCACCCTTCTCACCGAGGAACTCACGCGCGTACGACACGAAGGAACCGGAGGAGGGGCGGTACAGGACCAGCTCGCCCAGCGCCCGGACGACGAAGAAGGCGAAGATCCCGCACACCAGGTAGGCGAGCGCGAGGGCCGGGCCCGCGTTGTGCAGGCGGCCGCCGGCACCCAGGAAGAGGCCGGTGCCGATGGCGCCGCCGATGGCGATCATGTTGACGTGGCGGGCCTTGAGGTCCTTGCTGTAGCCGGCGTCGCCCGCGTCCGCGGGCGCCTGGGCCGCGTCGGTCCGGGTGGCGGCCTGTGCCGTGTCCACGGCGTCCTTGCTCACAGGTGGTTCCACTCTCTGGTGCGCCCGAGCGGGTCGCGCTCGGGTGTCCGGACGTACTCGGTCGGCGCTCTTCGGTGGAAGACGCGGACCAACGCGGCACCTTCCCCCAGGTGGCGGCGGGCATGCGATGGCATAGATCACAGAGCGGTACTTCTCACAGGCCTCACGGGCCTCTCGTACCGGGTTTCGCAGTACTGGTGTGACAGCGATACTGCTGCACATGACGACCGACACGGACAGCGACACCGACAGCGACACCGCGGAGCCGACACTCACGATCGACGAACTGGCAGCGCGGGCCGGCGTCACGGTCCGCACGGTCCGGTTCTACGGCACCAAGGGGCTGCTGCCGCCGCCGGTGATCGGTCCGCGCCGCGTGGGCCGCTACGGGCAGCAGCACGTGGCCCGGCTGGCGCTGATCGAGGAACTGCAGCACCAGGGCATGACACTGGCGGCGATCGAGCGGTACATGGCGCAGCTGCCGCCCGGTCTCAGCCACCACGACCTGGCGATCCACCGGGCCGTGGTGGCGTCCTGGGCGCCGGACACCGTGGAGACCGTGAGCGCGGCGGAGCTGCGGCGCCGGGCCGGGCGGCCGCTGACCGAGGACGAGGTCGAGCGGCTGTGCGCCATGAACGTGATCCGGCGGGACGGGGACTCGTACCGCGTCGACTCCGGCCTGCTCCGGCTCGCCGTGCAGCTCCTCGACGTACCGCTGTCCCAGGAGGCGATCCTCGCGGCGCGCAGGGTGCTGATCGAGCACTCGCGGGCCGCCGCGCACGAGCTGTCCCAGCTGTTCCGGGGCGAGGTGTCCGAGCGGGCGGAGCAGGACGTGAAGTCGCTGTCCGCGCACATGCAGCCCATCGTGGTGCAGGCGCTGCTGACGACCTTCCAGCGGTCGCTGAAGGAGGAGGTGCACCAGTGGCTCGACGCCTCACTCGGCCTCCCAGAGGACGGCGTCTCGGAGCACGGCGTCTCGGAGCACGGCCGGCCCTCCTGACACGTTGAGCGTCTGACCGGTCAGGACCCCGCTCCCCTGCCACCACCTAGGGCGGGAAGCCGGGCGGGCCTGGCTCGGAAAGTCACTGGCGCAGGGGTACGTCCACCAGCAGCGGCCCCGTCAACTCGCCCGCCCCGGCAACCAGTTCACGCAGATGGTCCGCGCTGTCCGCACGTACCGCGTCGACCCCGAAGAAGCGCGCCGCCTGGGTGAAGTCCAGTGGACCCAGCTCCGTGCCGGGGCAGACACCCTGGCGGCCCATGGCCCCGTAGGTGTCCTGGAGGGTCTGGTAGACGCCGTTGCTCATCACCACGAACAGGACGGGGACGTTCTGGCGGGCGGCGCTCCACAGTCCCTGGAGACCGAACAGGGTGCAGCCGTCGCCCAGGACGGCGACCACCGGGCGGCGGGGCTCGGCGAGGGCGCGGCCGACGGCGGCGCCGATGCCCCAGCCGAGGCCGCCGCCGACGGTGTGCATGTAGCTGCCGGGGCGGTCGAGGCGGACGAAGCGGCGGAGCAACAGGCCGACGGTGATGGCCTCTTCGACGACCACGGCGTCGGTCGGCAGTCCACGGGCCACGGCGTGGGCCGCGGCCCAGGGCGCCAGGGGTGCCGGGGAGTAGGTGGCGCGGGCGGCGGACTCGGCGCGGTCGCGTTCGGCGGTGTGCCGTTCGCCGGCGCGCAGGGTGCGGGCCTTGGCGGTGTGGGCGGGCACACGGTCGGGCAGCAGTTCGGCGAGGCGGTGCAGGGAGGCGCCGAGGGGGCCCACGAGTCCGGCGGCGGCGGGGAAGTTGCGGCCGATCTCGTGCGGGTCCGAGTCGAGTTGGACGACGGTGAGACCGGGCGGCAGCGCGGGCCCGGGGGTGTAGTGGTGAGGCGTGAAGGCGTGCGCGCCGGCGATCAGCACGGTGTCGTATGCGGCGAGGGCCTCGCGGATGGCGTCGTGGCGGGGCGGCAGCATCCCGGCGTAGAGGGGGTGCGTGGTGGGGAAGTTGAGGCAGTCGGCCATCGGCTGGTGGTGGACCACGGCGCCGCACGCCTCCGCCGTGCGCACCAGCGCGGCGACGGCGTCCTCGCGGCCCACCCCGTCCCCGGCGACGATCGCGGGGCGGGCGGCGGCGCCGAGCAGGTGGGCCGCGCGCTCCAGGCCGGGGGCCGGTCCCGGCGGGGGTGTGGGGGTGCGGGCCGGGACTTCGACCTCGGTGTCCTCGCCGAGCAGGTCCATGGGGACGGACAGGAACACCGGTCCGGCGGGCGGCCGTACGGCCAGGGCGAAGGCGCGGCGCAGGGCGAGCGGGAGGTCGTGGGCGTGCTGGACGTCGAAGGTGGCTTTCACCGCGGGGGCCGCCAGGCCGATGAGGTCGCCGGAGAGCATGGGGTCCTGCTGGAGGTGGCGGCGGTCCTGCTGGCCCGCCGTCACCACGAGGGGGGTGCGGGAGCGGCGGGCGTTGAGCAGGCCGATCAGACCGTTGGCGAGGCCGGCGGCGATGTGCAGGCTGACGAAGGCGGGGCGGGCGGTGCCGCGGGCGTAGCCGTCGGCCATGGCGACGACGGAGCCCTCGTGGACGCCGAGGACGTACTCGGGGGCGTCGTGGGTGTCCGCCAGGGCGGCGAGGAAGGGGAGTTCGGTGGTGCCGGGGTTGCCGAAGACGCGGTCCACGCCCTCGCCGCGCAGGATCTCCAGCAGGGCGAGGGCTGGGCGGTATCCCATGGGGGCTCCTCCAGGGGGCGGCAGCCGTGCGGGCCTTTCGCGGCTCAGCGTGCCGGGCGCATGCCGCGGGCGGCAAGGGGGGTCGTGTCGCTCAGCGGTACGGCCCACCGACGGATCTCGCCCCCGCCGCCCCTACCCGTCCCGTACCGGGGGCCAGCCCCCGGGCCCCCGCTCCTCAAAGCCGTCAGGCGGTAGGGGCGGCGGGGGCGAAACACCCTCCGCCGCAGGGGGTCACGCGTCCGCGAACCGCTCCCCCTTCTCCGCCTTCTCCACCAGCAGCGCAGGCGGCGTGAACCGCTCCCCGTAGCGGTCCGCCAGCTCACGCGCGCGTGCCACGAAGCCCGGCAGACCACCCTCGTAGCCGTTGATGTACTGCAGGACACCACCCGTCCAGCCGGGGAACCCGATCCCGAAGATGGAGCCGATGTTCGCGTCGGCCACCGACGTCAGCACCCCCTCCTCCAGGAGCTTCACCGTGTCGAGCGCCTCGGAGAAGAGCATCCGCTCCTGCATGTCCCGGAACGGGATCTCCTGCCCCGGCTTCGTGAAGTGCTCCCGCAACCCGGGCCACAGCCCCGCCCGCTTGCCCTCCTCGTCGTAGTCGTAGAACCCCGCTCCCCCACTGCGCCCCGTGCGTCCGAACTCGTCGACCATGCGGTCGATGACCGCCTCGGCCGGGTGCGTCGGCCAGGTGCCGCCCGCCTCCTCCACGGCCCGCTTCGACTCGTTGCGGATCTTGCGCGGGAGCGTGAGCGTCAGCTCGTCCATCAGGGAGAGGACCTTGGCCGGGTAGCCCGCCTGGGCCGCCGCCTGCTCGACGGACGCGGGCTCGATGCCCTCGCCGACCATCGCGACACCCTCGTTGATGAAGTGGCCGATCACCCGGGAGGTGAAGAAGCCACGCGAGTCGTTGACGACGATCGGGGTCTTCTTGATCTGGCGGACCAGGTCGAAGGCGCGCGCGAGGGCCTCCTCGCCCGTCCGCTCGCCCTTGATGATCTCCACGAGCGGCATCTTGTCCACGGGCGAGAAGAAGTGCAGACCGATGAAGTCCGACTGGCGCTCCACTCCCTCGGCCAGCGCGGTGATGGGCAGGGTCGAGGTGTTGGAGCACAGCAGCGCGTCCGGTTCGACGATGTGCTGGATCTCCTGGAAGACCTTGTGCTTGAGCTCCGGGTTCTCGAACACGGCCTCGATGACCGCGTCGCAGCCGGCCACGTCCTGCGGGTTCGCCGTCGGCGTGATGCGGGCGAGCAGCGCGTCCGCCTTCTCCTGGGTCGTACGGCCCCGGGAGACGGCCTTCGCGCACAGCTTCTCGGAGTAGCCCTTGCCCTTGACGGCCGCCTCGAGCGACACGTCCTTCAGGATCACCTCGATGCCCGCACGGGCACACGAGTACGCGATGCCCGCGCCCATCATCCCGGCGCCGAGGACGGCGACCTTGCGGACCGGACGCGGCTCGACGCCCTTGGGGCGGTTGGCACCGGAGTTGACGGCCTGGAGGTCGAAGAAGAAGGCCTGGATCATGTTCTTGGACGTCTGGCCGGCGGCCAGCTCCACGAAGTAGCGCGCCTCGATGACCTGCGCGGTCTCGAAGTCGACCTGGGAGCCCTCGACAGCCGCGGCGAGGATGTTGCGCGGCGCCGGGTAGGGCGCGCCGCCCGTCTGCTTGCGCAGGGTGGCCGGGAAGGCGGGCAGGTTGGCGGCGAACTTGGGGTTGGCGGGGGTGCCGCCGGGGATGCGGTAGCCGGGCTTGTCCCAGGGCTGCTGCGATGCGGGGTTGGCGTCGATGAAGGCGCGGGCCTTGGCGAGCAACTCGTCCTGAGTGGCGGCCACTTCGTCGACCAGGCCGTTCTGCAGGGCGCGCTGCGCGTTGTACTGGGTGCCCTGCAGCAGCACCTTCAGCAGGGCGTCGGCGATGCCCAGCAGGCGTACGGTGCGCACGACGCCACCGCCGCCGGGGAGCAGGCCGAGGGTGACCTCGGGGCAGCCGATCTTCGTGCCGGAGGTGTCGAGCGCGACCCGGTGGTGGCAGGCGAGCGCGATCTCGTAGCCGCCGCCCAGGGCCGCGCCGTTGATCGCGGCGACGACCGGCTTGCCCAGGGTCTCGATGCGGCGCAGGTTGCGCTTGATCGCCATGCCGCCGTCGAAGAGGTCCTGCGCGGTCTCCGGGGTGACCCGGATGAGGTCGCGCAGGTCGCCGCCGGCGAAGAAGGTCTTCTTGGCGGAGGTGAGGATGATGCCGCGGATGGAGTCCTTCTCGGCCTCGAGACGGTCGGTGATCACGGCGAGGGAGTCGCGGAACGCCTGGTTCATGGTGTTCGCGGACTGGTTCGGGTCGTCGAGGACGAGGGTGACGACGCCGGTGCGGTCCTGTTCCCAGCGGATGGTGGTGCTCTGCGTCATGACGGGGGTCTCCGTTGAAGTCTGTGAAGTCTCTTGGTTCCGCCGGGTGTTCAGATGCGTTCGACGATCGTGGCGATGCCCATGCCGCCGCCGACGCAGAGGGTCGCGAGGCCGTAGCGCTTGTCCTGGCGCTCCAGTTCGTCGACGAGGCTGCCGAGGATCATCGCGCCGGTCGCGCCGAGCGGGTGGCCGAGGGCGATCGCGCCGCCGTTGACGTTGACCTTGTCCAGGGACAGGCCCATGTCCCGCGCGAAGCGCAGGACGACCGCCGCGAACGCCTCGTTGATCTCGACGAGGTCGATGTCGTCGATGGTCAGGCCCGCCTTGGCGAGCGCCTTGCGGGTGGCGGGCGCGGGACCGGTGAGCATGATGGTCGGCTCGGAGCCGGAGACGGCGGCGGAGACGATCCGCGCGCGCGGGGTGAGGCCGTAGCGCTCGCCGACCTCCTTGGAGCCGATCGCGACCAGCGAGGCGCCGTCGACGATGCCGGAGGAGTTGCCCGCGTGGTGGACGTGGTCGATCTTCTCGACCCAGTGGTACTTCTGCAGCGCCACCGCGTCGAAGCCGCCCAGCTCTCCGATGTCCGCGAAGGACGGCTTCAGCTTGGCGAGGGAGTCGGCGGTGGTGCCGGGGCGCAGATGCTCGTCGTGGTCGAGGACCGTCAGACCGCTGCGGTCCTTCACCGGGACGACGGAGCGGTCGAAGCGGCCTTCCTTCCAGGCCGTGGCCGCCCGCTCCTGGGAGAGCGCCGCGTACTCGTCGACGTCCCGCCGCGAGAATCCCTCGATGGTGGCGATCAGGTCGGCGCCGATGCCCTGCGGCACGAAGTTGACGGCGAGGTTGGTCATCGGGTCGTTGAACCAGGCGCCCCCGTCGGAGGCCATCGGCACCCGGGACATGGACTCGACGCCGCCCGCGAGGACCAGGTCCTCCCAGCCCGAACGGACCTTGGCGGCGGCCATGTTGACGGCCTCCAGACCCGACGCGCAGAAGCGGTTCTCCTGTACGCCGGCGACCGTGTCCGGGAGGCCTGCGGCGACGGCGGCGATGCGGGCGATGTCGGAGCCCTGGTCGCCGACCGGGCCGACGACGCCGAGCACGATGTCGTCGATGGCCGCCGGGTCCAGGCCGGGGAAGCGGCCCTGGATCTCGTGGATGAGCCCGACGACCAGGTCGATGGGCTTGGTGCCGTGCAAGGAGCCGTTCGCCTTGCCGCGGCCGCGCGGGGTGCGGATCGCGTCGTACACGTACGCTTCGGTGCTCACTGGAAAGCCTTTCGGGGTGAGGGTCGGCCGGGCGATGAGCTTCAGCCCAGCAGGGAACGGCCGATGATCTCCTTCATGATCTCGGTGGTCCCGCCGTAGATGGTCTGGATACGGCCGTCGGTGAAGGCCCGGGCGACCGGGTACTCGGTCATGTAGCCGTAGCCGCCGTGCAGTTGGAGGCATCGGTCGGCGACCCGCTTCTGCAGCTCGGTCGCCCACCACTTGGCCATGGAGGCGTGCACGGCGTCGAGCCGGCCGTCCGCATGGTCCTCGACACAGCGGTCGAGGAACGCGCGCGTGACGGCGCACTCGGTGGCCATCTCCGCTATCTCGAAGCGGATGTGCTGCTTGGTGGCGAGCGGCCGGCCGAAGGCCTCGCGCTCCTTGACGTACTCGGTGGTGATCTCCAGCAGGTGCTCGGCGGCCGCGATCGCGGCGACGGCGATGCTCAGGCGCTCCTGCGCGAGGTTGGTCATCAGATGGCCGAAGGCGCCATTGAGCGTGCCGAGCAGGTTCTCCTTGGGCACGCGCACGTCGGTGAAGAACAACTCGGCCGTGTCCTGCGCCTTCTGGCCGATCTTGTCGAGGTTGCGGCCGCGTTCGAAGCCGGCCGTGCCGCGTTCGACGACAAGGAGGGACAGTCCGTGCGCGCCGCCCTCCGGTGTCGTCTTCGCGACGACGATCACCAGGTCGGCGAGGATCCCGTTGGAGATGAACGTCTTGGCGCCGTTCAGCAGCCAGTGGTCGCCCCGGTCCTCGGCGTGCATACGGATGCCCTGGAGGTCGGAGCCGGCGCCGGGCTCGGTCATGGCGATGGCGGTGATGATCGAGCCGTCGCAGAATCCGGGCAGCCAGCGCCGCTTCTGCTCGTCGGTGGCGAGGCCGGTGAGGTACGGGCCGATGACGTCGTTGTGCAGGCCGAGGGCGAGCCCGGGAGCGCCCGCTCGGGTGAACTCCTCGGCCAGTACGGTGGCGTAGCGGAAGTCCGAGGTACCGCCGCCCCCGTACTCCTCGGGCACGGCGAGTCCGAGCAGCCCCTGTTTGCCGGCGGCCCGCCAGGCGTCGCGGGAGACGATGCCGTCCTTCTCCCACTGCGCGTAGTACGGCAGCACCTCCCTGGCCAGGAAGGCACGCACGGTCGCGCGGAACGCGTCGTGCTCAGGGGCGAAGATCTGCCGCTTCATTCGGAGCCCTTCATGAGTTCCTGGTCCTTCAGGAGGTCGGGTACGTCCCAGTCGCGCGCCACGCCGGCGGTGTCGGCGCCGGGCTGCGCGGGGCCGGTGCGTACGGCCGTGGGGGTGACGGAGAAGCGGGGGGCGGGGGCCGGCTGGGTGATGCCGCCGTGGTCGGTGAAGGTGCCGCGGGCGGCGAGGTGCGGGTGGTCGGGGGCCTCGCGCAGGGACAGCACGGGCGCCACGCATGCGTCGGAGCCCTCGAAGAGGGCCGTCCACTCCTCCCGGGTGCGGGCTTTGAAGCCGGCCGCGACCGCCTCGCGCAGTTCACCCCAGCGGGTCCAGTCCTTGCGGGCGTCGGCGTGCTCCGGGATGCCGAGGACGCGCACGAACTCGTCGTAGAACTGCGGCTCCAGGGCGCCGACGGCCATGTACTTGCCGTCGGCCGTCTCATAGGTGCCGTAGTACGGACAGCCGCCGTCCAGGAGGTTGGCGCCGCGGCGGTCCTGCCAGCCGCCGGCGGCGAGCATGCCGTGGATCATCGCGGCGAGGTGGGAGGTGCCGTCGACGATGGCGGCGTCGACGACCTGGCCGGCGCCGCCCCCGCGCGCGTGGTGGAGCGCGGCGAGGACGCCGACGACCAGGTAGAGGGAGCCGCCCGCGTAGTCGCCGAGGAGGTTGGCGGGGACGGCCGGGGGCTCGTCCGGGCCGCCGATCATGCCGAGGGTGCCGGTGAGGGCGATGTACGCGATGTCGTGGCCGGCTCGGTGGGCGAGCGGGCCCTGCTGGCCCCAGCCGGTCATCCGGCCGTAGACGAGCTTCGGGTTGCGGGCGTGGCAGGCCTCGGGGCCGACGCCGAGGCGTTCGGCCACTCCCGGGCGGTAGCCCTCGATGAGGATGTCGGCGCGTGCGGCGAGGTCGAGGACGCGCGCGGGGCCGTCCGCGGACTTCAGGTCGACGATCACCGAGCGCTTGTTGCGGTTGGTGATGTCGTACTCCGTGTTGATCGCGAGTCCGACGCCGCCGGGGCGGTCCACGCGGACGACGTCGGCGCCCAGGTCGGCGAGGAGCATGGCGGCGAACGGACCCGGCCCGATACCGGCCAGCTCGACCACGCGCACGCCGGAAAGCGGGCCGTGTCCAGGCGTCTTTGCCTCTGCCATGCAGTCCCCAGGGGTTGTGACACAACTGCTGTAACACTAGTGATGTTAGAAACAGGTTCCAGCGGACACAAGACCCGGGAGAGCAAGCGCTTAGCCAAGTTGTGCGGGGGCTCGTCGTCGGGCTTCGCACCCTTCACGCTAGCCTCGGCCACCGACAACGGCGCGTGCTGCGGACCGAGGGGTGTCATGAGCAGGCTGAACAGGACGGACCGTCCGTACGACCTCGTGCTCTTCGGAGCCACGGGCTTCGTCGGGACGCTCACCGCGGAGTACCTCGCAGCGCATGCGCCCGACGATCTGCGCTGGGCGATCGCGGGCCGCAGCGAGCAGAAGCTGGAGCGGCTGCGCGAGCGGCTGCCCGGCACCGGGAAGGTCGGGGTGCTGCGGGCGGACGTGGCCGATCCGGCATCGCTGCGCGCACTCGCGGAGCACGCGCGCGTGGTGGCCACGACGGTGGGGCCGTATGTGACGTACGGCGAGGAGCTGGTCGCCGCCTGCGCGGACAGTGGTGCGGACTATCTCGACCTCACCGGTGAGCCGGAGTTCGTGGACCTGACGTACGTCCGCCACGATGCACGCGCGCGTGAGACCGGGGCGCGGCTGGTGCATGCCTGCGGGTTCGACTCGATCCCGCATGACCTGGGCGCGTACTTCACCGTGCGGCAACTGCCCGAGGGGGTGCCGCTGACGGTGGACGGGTTCGTGACGGCGGACGCGGCCTTCTCCGGCGGGACGTTCGCCTCGGCGCTGAACCAGTTCTCGCGGGTGCGGCCGATGCTGGCCGCCGAGCGCGACCGCAAGCGGCACGAGCCGCGCCTGGTGGGGCGGCGGGCCGCCGCGCCCACGGGTGTGCCGCGGTTCGCGAAGGAGGTCGGCGCGTGGGCGCTGCCGCTGCCGACCATCGACGCGCAGATCGTGGGCCGCTCCGCGAAGGCCCTGGAGCGCTACGGCCCCGACTTCCGCTACCGCCACTACGCGGCGGTGCGGCACCTGCCCGTCGCCGTGGGCGGGATCGCGGCCGTCGGCGGGCTCTTCGCGGCCGCCCAACTGCCGCCCGCACGCCGCTGGTTGTCCGACCGGCTGAGGCCCGGCGAGGGGCCGAGCGCCGAGAGGCGGGCGAAGAGCTGGTTCAGGGTCCGCTTCGTGGGCGAGGGCGGCGGCCGGCAGGTGCTCACGGAGGTCGCGGGCGGCGACCCCGGCTACGACGAGACGGCGAAGATGTTCGCCGAGTCGGCGCTGTCGCTGGCCTTCGACGACCTGCCTCCGACGTCCGGTCAGGTCACCACGGCGGTCGCCATGGGCGACGCGCTCACGGAACGGCTGCGGCGGGCGGGGATCACCTTCCGGGTGGCGTCCAGCCGGTGAATCGGCAGTGCCGAGGGGCAGGCGCGAGCGGGGCGTGGGCGGACTCCCCGGCAGGTGTCCGTCAGGGAGGCGATGCCGGGGTTCCGAGGCGGCGCCGCAGGAACGGCTCCTGGGACAGTACGGCGCCCGCACTGAGCCCTACGGCTATGGCCACGGACACGACGATCAGCCAGGACAGCAGGACGAAGACCGAACCCGCGGAACCGTAGTCGGACAGGGCCCGGTCGAGCGCCCGCGGCATGTAGAAGTGTGCGGTCGCGGACAGGCAGCCGACCGCGATCGCCGTGAGGACAGCCCCCGGCAGCAGGGGCGCCCAGCGGACGACTCCGCCGAGCAGCAGATGCTGGGTCCACCACCACATGGCCGTCTGCATGACCAGAACGACCGGAATTCCCAGCCAGGTCCCCAAACCGAACCCGTCGCGCGACAACCCTTGCGCGACCAACGCGGCGAGCCACAGGACGATCCATGCGAGCCACCTCCACGGAGCGACCTTCGTTCCTCCTTGGGGCAGCAGCCAGGCCCGTCTGCACAACCGCTGCACCGCGCGGCTCACCGCGGTGGCCGACAGCAGCACCATCAGCCCGCCCACCACTCCGATCGCCTGGCGCACATCGTTGGTCGACGGCTGGAACACCTGCTGCACTTGGGCCTTCGACTGCCCGCTCAGACCGAAGATGGCGCAGACCGATTTGACGACCTGGGTCTGCACCGCCTCGGGCGCGTACGCGCTCAGCACGAACAGCAACGGGACCGCGGTCAGAAAAACCTGCGCCGCGATGCGGGTGGCGGAGTCGAAGATGTTCACCGCCACCATGCGGTCCAGAAGTGCTGTGATGACGGGGAAGCGGATCTCCAGGCGCGCGTGCACGGCTTTCAGCCGGGCCGTCAGTTCCCCGAGACGGCCACGCCACCGTGACGCGCGCGAGTCCACGCCCGTATCCCCACGCCGCATCAGCCGCGAGTCTCCATCGGCACCCCTTCCCTCTCCAGAGTGCGCGACGAAGCGGGCCACGGCACCCTGCCGCGGGCACGGGGCAAGGCCGGCTCGGCCGTCATCTGAGATGCGGTGGGTCACAGCCGTGCATAGGCTCGCCCCGTACGGTGCCCGTTGGGATCGCCCATGGTCTTCGACCTCCTGCTCATCGCCCTCGCCATCACGCTCGACCCGCTCCCCCTCATGGCGTTCGTCCTGGTGGTGGTGTCCGTCAGAGGCGTTCGGACAGGGCTCGCCTTCATCACGGGATGGCTGGCGTGTCTCGTCGCGGTGATCGCTCTCGTCCTGACGGTGACCGGCGGGCAGCCCCCGGAGCCGAGGTCGCCTCCGTCCACGGCAAACCTCGCGATCAAGGTCGCCATCGGAGTGTCGCTGGTCGCGTACGGCATCCACAGGCGCCGAAGGGCCGTTCACCACGATCCGTCCGGCGCCGACGCCTCGCCGTCGAAGGGCGGGTCGTCCGCCTTCCTCACCTCCCGGCTGGACCGCGGCGCACTCTGGCCGGCGGCGGGACTCGCCATTCTTCTGCAGCCGTGGGGCCTCGTCGCCGCAGGCGCCGTGACCATGGTGGAGGCCGACGGCTCCGAGCCCACGACCTGGCTGGTACTGGTCGCGTACTGCGTCGTCGCGACCGCCACGCTGCTCGCCGCGGAGTTGTATGCGGTCTTCAAGCCGGCGTCCGCCCGGCACCGGCTGGAAGAGCTGCGCTCCTGGATGCAGGGCCACGCGGAACAGGCGATCGTGTACGGCAGTGTCGTGGTGGGGCTGTTGCTGGCGGGGAGAAGTGCCTACGCGCTGGCCCATTGACCTCATGTCCGGCGCGGCTCGGCCTGCCCGTCGAGCGCGCGGTCCGGTTCCCGAGGCGGCGCTGTCGCACCCCTGGAACAGGGGCTAGGACCACCCCGCCACCGTGTAGAGCATCCCGGCGATCCAGCCGAGCCCCGCCAGCACGGCAAGGACCAGCGCGGCCGTCACGGCCCGCTCCACGGGACGGTTGGGATCGGCGAGGGGCTTCGAAGCGCGGTGCGTCGTCATGGGGCACAGCCTGCCGACCGGCGCACCGCACCGGCATCCGTACGGGTACTCAGTCCAGGTACTCAGATCACGCGCGGCACCTGCGCCCCGAAGCATGGCTCAGCGGAGGATCGTCGCCTCCCGGAGCGCCCGGCGGCACAGCGCGTCCGCCCTGCGGGTCGTCTCCGGCAGGCGGTATTCCGGGGTGAGGGCCAGGGTGTGGGCGCAGGCGTTGTCGAGGTTCACCCGGTGGCCCACCGACACGAAGACCGGTTTGACGGCGTCGCGGGTGCGCAGGACGCGGCCGACCTCCTCGGTGTCGGCGAGGAGGGGTGAGGTGCTGCCGCGCGGGGCGTCCGGGTCGGCGTGGGTGAAGGTGAAGGGGTTCTTCGCTACGCCGATCGTGGGCAGGCCCGTCAGGACGCCGAGGTGGCTGGCGAGGCCGAAGCGGCGCGGGTGGGCCAGACCGTAGCCGTCGCAGACGACCAGGCCGGGCGGGCACGGCAGGGCGTCGAGGGCGGCGAGGACCGTGGGGATCTCGCGGAAGGCGAGCAGACCGGGGACGTACGGAAAGGAGATGCGGCCGACCGCCGTGGCCTCCGCGACGACCTCCAGGGTCGCCGCGTCCAGGACGACCGCCGCGGCCGCGACGACGTCCCGCTCGTCGTCGTACGCCACGTCGACACCGGTGACATGTCCGGTGCCCGGCGGTGGTCCCGGCTCGTCGAGCACCACCCGTGCCCGCAGTCGGTCCTGTACGGCGCGGGCCTGTTCCTCGGTCGCGGGCCACCCCGCGGGGATGCGTACGGTCGTCATGATGGGGACGAGCGTACGGCCCCGGGGCGGGCGGCGGAGGCGTGGCACCGGGCGCACGAACCCCCGCGACGGCGATGACCCTCGCTGTCGCGGGGGACGGGGGCTCAGCCCTTCTTCGCGTTCAGCGCGCGCTGCAGCTGGTCCTTGTTCATGTTCGAACGGCCCTCGATACCGCGCTGCTTGGCCTCGTTGTACAGCTGGTCGCGGGTGGGGCCCTGGGAGCCCTGGCCGGACCGCTGACCACCGCGCCTGCCGGATGACATGTCCTTCGTGGAGCTGCGGCTGGCGGACTTGGACTCGCCGGACCGGGCGCGCTCCTTGTTCACGGTCCGCGCCGCGATCTCCTCGGCCCGTCCGGTGCTCTCACCCCGGTCCTGCGCGCTCTTCTTGATGTGCTCGTACTGGCGCTCACGCTTGGAGCTGGAACCTGCGGGCATGCTCGCTCACTCCTTTCGCAGTCGGCGGCCGAGTACCCGCATTCACCCCGTGCGTCACCGCTCCAGGCGAGCCACCCTCCCTTGCTCCCCCGCCGCCCAGCAGCCCAGATCCGCCGTGCAGTCCACGGTGTCGTACGAGCCCGTGTCGACCGTCCGCCAGGTGCGGCCACCGTCGGTGGTCAGGTCGGTGCCGGTGGGGCCGACCGCGAGGGCGGCGGTGCGGCTGTGCGGGAGCCAGGCGGCGCCGGAGCGGTAGGCGGGCGGCGGGGTGGCGGCGGGCTGCCAGGTGCTGCCGCCGTCGGGGGTGTGGGCCGCGGCCTGCGGGGAGGCCTGGTCGGGGCGGTAGTCGCCGCCGACCGCGAGGCCGTGGGTGCGGTCGCGGAAGGCGAGTGCGAAGACACCCTTCGCCGGGTCGCCCGCCGGGACCGGTGTGTCGGTGGCCGTCCAGGTGAGCCCGCGGTCGGCGGAGTGCAGCACGCGCGCGCGTGCACCGCCGCCGGTGGCCAGCCAGACGTCCGAGGGGCCGGAGGCGACCAGGCACTGCCCGCTCGCCGCGAAACCCGCCTCACCGTCCAGCGCGGTCGGCATGCCGTCGCTCGGGAGCACCTTCCAGGAGCGGCCCCCGTCACCGGTCGACAGGATGCGGAACTTGCCGTCCACCGGGTCGCTCATGGCGAGGCCGTGGCGGCGGTCGAAGAAGGTGAGGCAGTCGTAGAAGGCCTTGGTGTCGGTGTTGTGGAAGGACTCGGTCCAGGTCGTGCCGCCGTCGTCGGTGCGGTACACGCGGGAGGCCTCGCCCTCGCCGATGGCCAGCACCACGGCGCGCCGCGCGTCGAACGCCTCGATGTCCCGGAACTGCAGCGCGCCGGCGCCCGGCGGAGAGACGTTCCGCCAGCTCGCCCCGCCGTCGGTGGTGCGCAGCACGGTGCCGCCGGTCCCGGCCACCCAGGCGGTGTCCCGGCTGACGGCCGACAGCCCCCGGAAGCGCACACCGGTCGCGCCGGTGTCCTTGAGTTCCCAGTGCGGCGCCCGGTGCCCGGGCTGCTGTGCCTGTGCGGGTACGGCGGTCAGGGCGGCCAGCGCCACCGAGCACACCGCCCCCGCGGCCACCGTCCGAAACGTACGTCTCATTCGTCGCGTGTTCCCCATACGCCTCATGGCGGGCGAAGCTATCCGACGCCCCGGACGCCGTCCAGATGGCGGCCCATTCCACAACTGCCCGTCGGTGCACAGGAAATGGACTGCGTCACTCCTGTGCATGAATGCGGTGACGCAGGTCACTCGACATCGGTGTGCACGGATTGGCTGATTCCAGCGTCTCTAGCAGTGCCCGCCCAATCCACTCGGAAGTCCGTCCAGACGTCACAAGGGAGCAAGGCGTTGTCCACCGTCATCGAACAACCCGTGGAGGCCCGCCTCGTCGCCGCCGCGCCGCGCATGCCGAGCATCCCGGCGAAGCTGCACTACGACCGCAGCGACCCGTTCGCGGTCCGTATGACCTTTCCGGCGCCGGCCACCCTGGAGGGCGTGGAGGTCTGCTGGACGTTCGCCCGCGAGCTCCTCGCGGCCGGTCTGCACGAGCCGGAGGGCCACGGCGACGTGCGCGTGCGGCCGTACGGCTACGAGCGCACCGTCCTGGAGTTCCACGCCCCCGAGGGCACGGCCGTCGTGCACGTCCGGTCGCACGAGATACGCCGGTTCCTCGACGCCACGAGCGCGCTGGTGCCCATGGGGCTGGAGTACCTCCAGCTGGATCTCGATCACGACCTGGCGGAGCTGATCCGGGACGCCTGCTGAGCGCTGCGCGGGCAGGCGCGACGGGCCGCCGGGTACGTGTCCCCGCCCCCAGCAGCTCCCGCGGGGCGCGGTGGACCAGGGCGTGGGCTGACCGGGCGATGGCCGAGCCCACGCTGACGCGGGCGACTCCGAGTGCGGCCGGTTCGGGGAGGGTGGGGCGCCGGGGCCTGCCATCACGTTCGGTGGGCGCTGACGAACAGCGGCGCCCCTTCAGCGTCGGTGCGGGCGGCCACGATCCTTTCGCCTGTTCGCCGACCGGGCGCAACGGGCCCGCTCCGGCCTGGCACACCGCGGCCACGATGTCCGCGACGGCTGCGAGGGCCCGGTCGCGGTCCAGCCGGTCGCCGTCCGCCGAGCCGAGGGCCCATACATCTGGGTGAGGCGCCGGTGCAGGGTGCGGATCAGTCGCCCGCCGCCGCGACCGCCGTCAGGGACGCGGTCACCGCCGTGTGCACCTCGGTGACGACCTTCCGCAGCGCGGGCGCCGCCGCCCCGCTGCGCTCGGTGAGCTCCGCCACGCGCGCGTGGAGGCGTTTGCGGTCCTTGCCCGGCACCAGCGTGGGCAGTAGCGCGGCGGCGGCGAGGGCGACGACGGCCGCGTCCCGGTCGGAGACCTCCGCAACCGGCACAGGCCCCTCCAGGACCTGCCGCGCCCGAGCACGAAGCGCGTCCACGACGTCCGCCCGCGCCAGCACGTGCTCCACGCTCGGGAAGACCCCGAGGACCCGCTTCTTCTCCGCCCGCAGACAGCCCTCCGCCGTCAGCTGCTCCCGTACGGCGTCGAGGGTCACGCGCGCGTGCAGCGTCACCCAGGTCTGCCAGCGGTGGGGCCGGGACTCGCGGACGAGTTCCAGGAGTCCGTCGAGGACGGCGTCCCCGGTGAGGGAGTCCATGTCGGCGGGCGTGGCGATGCCGTCCTCGTCGACGAGCAGACCGCGCTGGGCCAGTTCGGTGAGGGCGCCGGCCCGCACCAGGTGGTGCAGGCGGGCGGTGGCCGTGACCTCGGCGGTGTCGGTGTCCCAGGCCAGCAGGTAGAGCCGGGCGGGCAGTGAGAGCGGGCCGTGGGGCACGGGGACTCCTTCGTGCGGTGAGGGCGGGAGGTTAATCCGTTGACAGCCCGCAGACCGCCTCCTACGGTGTACAGCGGTTCTGTTGCCGTCGATTGGAGAAGGACGTTGCTCGTCTGAGGTCCTGAGACACCGTGTCACACACGTGAGGTGTGTGCGCTGCGTGCGACCTCGGCGTTCGAGCCGTCCTGACGGAGCAGGCCTTTTTTCGTGCCTCCGGGCTCTCCTCTCCCGCCGTGGGTCTCCGGTGTCTCTCTACGCGTTTGCCCCTGACCGCACCAAGCAACCGCGAGGCCCGCATGTCTACTTCCCTCACTTGTACGTCCCTGTCCTTCACCTGGCCCGACGGCACCCCCGTCTTCGAGGGCCTCGACGTCTCCTTCGCTCCCGGCAGGACGGGGCTCGTCGGCGTCAACGGATCCGGGAAATCGACCCTGTTGAAGCTGATCGCCGGTGAACTCACCCCGGCTGGCGGCGCCGTACGCGTCGCGGGCGAGGTCGGCCACCTCCCGCAGAACGTCACGCTCGACACCCAGCTGCGCGTCGACGAGGCGCTCGGCATCGCCGCGCAGCGAGCCGCGCTGCATGCCATCGAGGCGGGCGACGTGGCCGAGGAGCACTTCGAGACGGTCGGCGACGACTGGGACGTGGAGGAACGCGCGCTCGCCACGCTCGGCGAACTCGGTCTCGGGCACATCGAGTTGGACCGCACCATCGGCGAGGTGTCGGGCGGCGAGTCGGTGCTGCTGCGGCTGGCCGCACTGCTGCTGCGCCGCCCGGACGTCCTGCTCCTGGACGAGCCGACCAACAACCTCGACCTGTACGCGCGCAAGCGGCTGTACGCGGCCGTCGAGTCCTGGCCCGGAGTGATGGTCGTGGTCAGCCACGACCGCGAACTCCTGGAATTGGTCGACCAGATCGCCGATCTGCGCTCCGGGGAGGTCACCTGGTTCGGCGGCAACTACTCCGCGTACGAGGAGGCTCTCGCCGCCGAGCAGGAGGCGGCCGAGCGGATGGTGCGCGTCGCGGAGGCCGACTTCAGGAAGCAGAAGCGCGAACTGGTCGACGCCCAGGTCAAGTTGGCCCGCCGCAAGCGGTACGGGCAGAAGATGTGGGACCAGAAGCGCGAGCCGAAGATCGTCATGGGGGCACGCAAGCGCGCGGCGCAGGAGTCCGCGGGCAAGCACCGCATCATGCACGAGGAGCGGCTCAGTGAGGCGAAGGAGCGGCTCGACGAGGCGGTGGACGCCGTACGGGACGACGACGAGATCCGCGTCGACCTGCCGTACACGGCCGTACCGCCGGGCCGTACCGTCCTGACCCTCATGGACCTG
This sequence comes from Streptomyces sp. NPDC001351, assembly GCF_042896045.1. Classification (NCBI taxonomy): domain Bacteria; kingdom Bacillati; phylum Actinomycetota; class Actinomycetes; order Kitasatosporales; family Streptomycetaceae; genus Streptomyces; species Streptomyces sp. NPDC001351. Next base: position 737,545 of record NZ_JBIAWS010000003.1, read on the forward strand.
CGGCTCGCCTACGGCGCACGCGTGGCCGGCGGGCTGGATCTGCGCGGCCCGGAGCGGGTGGCGCTGATCGGACGCAACGGCGCGGGCAAGACGACGCTGCTGCGTACGATCGCCGGTGAGCTGGCGCCGGTGGCGGGCGAGGCGCACGCGCACGTGCCGCTGCGTTTCCTGCCGCAGCGTCTCGATGTCCTCGACGACGAGCTGTCGGTCGCCGAGAACGTGGCCCGGTTCGCGCCGGCCGCCACCAACAACCGGGTCCGGGCGCGCCTTGCCCGCTTCCTGTTCCGGGGCGCCCGCGCCGACCAGAAGGCGGCCACCCTGTCCGGCGGCGAACGCTTCCGGGCGGCCCTGGCCGCCTTGATGCTGGCCGAACCCGCGCCGCAGCTGCTGATGCTCGACGAGCCGACGAACAACCTCGACATGGCGAGCGTGCGGCAGCTGACGTCGGCCCTGGAGTCGTACGAAGGGGCGCTGATCGTGGCCAGCCACGACCTGCCGTTCCTGGAGTCGATCGGGATCACCCGGTGGCTCCTGCTGGACGGCGAACTGCAGGAGACCACGCCGGAGGCGATCGGATAGCTCCCGACCCCGCATCTCAGGAGGGGCACAGCCTGGCAACGAGGGTTTTGCCGTCATGGATCGGGGTTGCATGATGGCGGACCGGGTGTCGCGTCTTCGGCGCCCGGTCTGCCGTCCCGCCGATTCGGAGTCCCGTCGTGCCCAGCAAGAAGGCCCTCGTCCGCCGCCCGAGCCCCCGCCTCGCCGAAGGGCTGGTGACGCACATCGAGCGGGAGAAGGTCGACTTCGATCTCGCGGTCGAACAGTGGGAGGCGTACGTCGAGACCCTGCGCGAGCACGGCTGGGAGACGGTCGAGGTGGAACCCGAGGACGACTGCCCGGACTCGGTGTTCGTCGAGGACACGGTCGTCATGTACAAGAACGTCGCGCTGATCACCCGTCCCGGCGCCAGCTCCCGGCGCGAGGAGACGGCCGGTGTCGAGGAGGCCGTCGCCCGTCTCGGCTGCTCGGTGAACTGGATCTGGGAGCCGGGCACCCTGGACGGCGGCGATGTGCTGAAGATCGACGACACGATCTACGTCGGGCGGGGCGGCCGCACCAACGCGGCCGGCGTCCAGCAGCTGCGGGCCGCCTTCGAGCCGCTGGGGGCGCGGGTCGTCGCCGTACCCGTGAGCAAGGTGCTGCATCTGAAGTCGGCGGTCACGGCACTGCCCGACGGGACGGTCATCGGGAACATCCCCAAGGTGGACCGGCCGTCGCTGTTCCCGCGCTTCCTTTCGGTGCCCGAGGAGTCGGGCTCGCACGTGGTGCAGCTCGGCGGCAGCAAGCTGCTGATGGCGGCGAGCGCGCCGAAGTCGGCCGAGCTGCTCGCCGACCTCGGTCACGATCCGGTCGTGGTGGACATCAGCGAGTTCGAGAAGCTCGAGGGCTGTGTGACATGCCTCTCGGTACGACTGCGGGAGCTGTACGCCTGACGGGTGCGGCGGCCACCCCCTCAGCCCTGGGACCTGCGGGTCCTGGGGCTTTTCGGTGTTCCTTGGAAGTCCGGGGAAACGTGCCCTGATCAGGGATCTTTACATCGTGCTTAACCTACGTCTTCGTAACCTACGGTTTCGTAGCCTACGATCCCGTAAGTTCCGGCACCGCTCGCCGGTCTGTCCCTCTTTGCTACGCGTCCCCATGGAGTTCCCGTGACGATCACTTCCCCGCACCTCGGCAGCCCCGCCGTCTGGACCGACGCCAAGCTGCTGTACGCACTGGAGGAAGTGGTCGAGACGGAACTCGACCGGCATCTGAAGGTCGCCAAGGACTGGATGCCGCACGAGTACGTGCCCTGGTCGGACGGCCGTAACTTCCCCGGCCTGTTCGAGGACGGCGAGGCCTGGGACAAGGAGCAGTCCAAGGTCACCGAGATCGGCCGTATCGCGCTGGTCGTGAACCTGCTCACCGAGGACAACCTGCCCAGCTACCACCACGAGATCGCCTCGCTGTTCGGCCGTGACGGCGCCTGGGGCACCTGGGTGCACCGCTGGACCGCCGAGGAGGGCCGGCACGGCATCGTGATGCGCGACTACCTGCTCGCCTCGCGCGCGGTGGACCCGGACAAGCTGGAAGCGTTCCGTATGCAGCACATGTCGGAGGGCTTCGAGTCGGACAACCGTCACTCGATGCTGCACTCGGTCGCCTACGTGGCCTTCCAGGAGCTCGCGACCCGTATCTCGCACCGCAACACCGGCCACCAGTCCGGCGACCCGGTCTGCGACCGCATGCTGGCGCGGATCGCGACCGACGAGAACCTGCACATGGTCTTCTACCGCAATCTCCTGAAGGCCGCCTTCGAGCTGGCTCCCGACCTGACCATGCAGGCGGTCCGGGACGTCGTGGTGAACTTCCGGATGCCCGGCCACGGCATGCCCGGTTTCGAGCGGTTCGCCGCGCAGATGGCGATCGGCGAGGTCTACAACCTGCGCATCCACCACGACGACGTGCTCCAGCCGGTCCTGCGCTTCCTGAAGATCATGGAGATCGACGGCCTCGGCCCCGAGGGTCAGCAGGCCCAGGACGAGCTCGGGCTGTTCCTGGGCGGTCTGGACGCGGAAGCCCTGAAGTTCGACGAGAAGCTGGCGGCACGCAAGGCGCGCATGGCGGCGCGCGCCGCAGGCTGACGCCGCACCTGACAGCAGGCCCGACGGCGGGCCGGGAAGCGGCCGGTACGCACGCGCGTACCGGCCGCTTCAGTGTGTCGTCCGCCTGAGCGCGAGGCGCTCCTTCTCCGACAGGCCGCCCCAGACGCCGAAGCGTTCGTCGTTCTGCAGGGCGTACTCGAGGCAGGCCGGGCGCATCTCGCACATGCCGCAGATGCGCTTCGCCTCACGCACCGAGCTGCCCGGCTCCGGGAAGAAGAAGTCCGCCCCCGTCTGCGCGCACAGCGCCTGAGCCTGGGCCTGCCAGGCGAAGTCGGCCGGGGTGATGGTGTCGATGTGCATGGACGAGATCGTGGCGGGGGCAGAAAAACGTTCGATCAACGCGTCATCAACGCCGCCCGGCGGACCCCCGGCCGCCCTGATGGTGGCGCTCCGACCCACCGCGGCGCACGGCGGCGCGCGGAAGGCGGCGGAAAGTGGGCTCCGGCAGCGATTGTCAGTGGGCGGTGCCAGACTCGGCAGTGCAGAGAACGGGACCCTTCCGAGGAGGGCGAAGATGCTCACCACCCGTTTCGTCAACGGCGCTCCCAACTGGCTCGACGTCGGCACCTCCGACATCGACGGCGCCATCTCCTTCTACGGCGGCCTCTTCGGCTGGCGGTTCCAGTCGGCGGGGCCGGACGCCGGCGGATACGGCTTCTTCCAGCTGGACGGGAGGACCGCGGCGGGCGGTATGCAGACCACGCCCGAGCAGGGCCCGCCGTCCTGGACCGTCTACTTCCAGAGCGGGAACGCCGAGGCCACCGCCAAGGCGGCCGAGCAGGCGCACGGCAGTGTGCTGATGCAGCCCATGGACGTGATGGGCGAGGGACACATGGCGATCCTCGCCGACAAGGCGGGCGTGCCGTTCGGCATCTGGCAGCCCGGCCGGACCAGGGGCGTGGACGTGGCGAACGAGGCGGGTGCACTGTCCTGGGTCGAGCTGTACACCCCGGACATCGCCGCGGCCGCCTGGTTCTACCACGAGACGCTCGGCCTGGAAACGGCGGCGGTGGACTTCCCGGGTGGCACGTACACCACCGTCAACCCCGCCGGGGGCGGCGAGGACTCCATGTTCGGCGGCATCGTCCCGCTCGCCGACGACCCGTCGGAGGACCGCGCCTACTGGCTGCCGTACTTCGAGGTCGCCGACGCGGACGCCACGGTCGCCAGGGCACAGGAACTGGGCGGCGAGATCCGCGTCCCCGCCACCGACATCGAGGGCGTGGGCCGCTTCGCCAAACTCGCCGACCCCTACGGCGCCCGCTTCGCGGTGATCAGGAGCGCACCGCCGCAGACGTGAGGTGACGAGCACGCCCGACGGTCATGCCAGCGGGACGGCCGCGCGCGCCTGGGCGACCGCGGCCGCCAGCTGCTGCTGCACCTCCTCGGCCAGCGGCGTGCCCTGCACGGTGCCGACCAGGTCCTGGGCCAGGACGTGCAGCTTGGTGTTGGTGTTCTGGGAGGCCGTGACGAGCACGGTCCACGCCACCTCGGGGCTCAGGCTGAAGGAGGCCATCAGGATGCCGCGGGCCAGATCTATGGCAGGCCGGGTCTGCATCGCCCGCCGCAGCTCGGCGACCTCCTTGCGCAGCTCCTGGTCGACCTCCTCCGGCGTCTTCAGTCCGTCACCGGCGGCATCCGGCTCGGTGCTCCCGCTGTAGGAGCCGGGGTGCGCGAACAGCTCCCGGGCGCCGGTCAGCTCCAGCAGCCGGTCGACCGAAGGGCCACTGGCGCTGATGGTGACCGTCTTGCCCTCGTCGAGAGCCTTCCGCCGCAGACCGAGCAGAAGGTTGAGGCCGGAGCAGTCGCAGAAACCGATGGCGCTCAGGTCCAGGTCGATACCGCTCGCCGAGCCGTCCAGGGCCTCGGCCAGGCCGCGTTCCAGCTGTCGGCCGCCGTGGTCCAGCTCACCGCACACCCGGACGTTCATGCGATCGCCGTCCGGCACCACGTCGATCGTCACCAGGCATGTCTGCGCGGACTGCGCAGGCTCCGACATGGCCTTCTCTCCCTCGAGCGCTCGCCCATCTCCGCTCCCAAGGTTCCCCTCTTCCCCCGCACACGTCAAGGAATACATGAAATCTAGTGCGTGCTTTTGAATGCGCGAATGGTGAGTCGCTACAGTTGGGTCATGGATGGAGTGCCCGAGCCACACACCGGATGGACGTTCGTCACGAATCACGCGCGCGTACTGGCAGCCATCGCCGACAACCACAGCGCCCGGATCCGCGACATCGCTGCACGCTGCCGCCTCACCGAACGCGCCGTCCAGAAGATCATTTCCGACCTCGAAGAAGCCGGCTATCTCTCCCACACCAGGGAGGGACGGACCAACACCTACCGGATCGATCCCAGCAAGGTCCTGCGCCATCCGGCCGAGGCCGGACTGACGGTGGCAGCCCTGCTCTCCCTGCTCGTGCGAGCCGAGGAAGTCCGCTCCACCGGCTCCGTCGACGGCACACGGCGCCACGCCAGGGCCTGACGGAACCACCGCCCGGCCGAGCGGTCCCGGTGAGCGCGGTTCTGCACCCCGTGAGGGGCGCGGGGCCGTATCGACATGCGGCTCAGGCCGAGGCCCGTCGCACGAGTGTCGTCGGCAGGACCACGCCGGCCGGTGCGCCTGCGACGCCCTCGCCGGTGGAGCGAGGACCGAGGCGGCGCAGCAGGAGCCGGGCCATCAGCCGGCCCATCTCCTCGATGTCCTGACGGACCGTCGTCAGCGGCGGATCGGTCTGCTCGGCGACCGGCAGCATGTCGTCGAAGCCGATCACGGCGACATCGTCGGGGACCCGCCGCCCGCGCTCACGCAGCACGCGCAGCGCACCCGCCGCGGTCAGGTCGTTGGCGGCGAACACCGCGTCCAGATCGGGGCGGCGCTCGAGGAGTTCACGCATCGCCCGCTCACCGCCGGCCGGGGTGAAGTCGCTCTCGACGATGAGCCGGGGGTCCGCGTCGACCATGACATCCCGGAAGCCGTCCAGCCGGTCCGCCGCGGACGTCTGGTCGAGGGGCCCGGTGATGTGCGCGATCCGGGTGCGGCCGAGGCCGGCGAGATGGCGTACGGCCTCACGGGCGCCGCCGCGGTTGTCGCTGTCGACGTACACCGCCCCACTGCGGCCGTCGCTCCAGCCGGGCCGCCCGCCGAACACGGTCGGCACACCCGCGTGCTGGATCAGTCCGGGCAGCGGGTCGTCGAGGTGCAGGGAGAAGACGAGCGCGCCGTCGACATGGCCCCCGGCCAGGTAGCGGCCGACGCGGGCGTGGTCGTCGCGGCCCTCGGTGAGCAGCAGCACGAGCTGGTTGTCGTGAGCCGTCAACTCCTTGCTGATACCCCTCAGTTGCAGCGCGAAGAAGGGGTCGGCGAAGACGCGGGTCTCCGGCTCGGCGATGACCACGGCCACGGCGTCGTGCCGTCGGGTCACCAGGCTGCGGGCGGCCTGGTTGGGCACGTATCCGAGTTCCTCCACCGCCCGCCGTACGCGTGCCACCAGGGGCTCCCTGACCCCGTCGCCGCCGTTCACCACGCGCGAGACGGTCGCCCGGGACACGCCCGCCCGGGCGGCCACGGCCTCCAGCGTGGGGCGCGGCGCTGTGTCGGTCACTTCGGGCTCCTGCTCCTGCTCGGCGGTTGCCGATCAGGATAGCTCCGGGCGGGCAGCGCCGTGAGAGCGCTCTCGGATCATCGGGGCCCGTCGTGGCGTCCAGGTCTTCTCCCGCCACGCACAGCACGACGGATGTCGTTTCCTGCCGGACAGCCGGATCAAGGAGCCGCAGGCGGCTGCTTCTTCGCCCGGCTCGGCTGTACCCGCTTGGGCTCCCCCGGCATCTTGGGGTACTCCGGCGGGTACGGCAGATCGCCCAGCCCGTGGTCGTGCTCGTCGCGGCGGGCGAGTTCGAGCAGGTCCTCCAGCGAGAAGCGTCGGTCGTCCATGTCCGCGTGCACATCGCCGAGTTCGGCGAAGCGCGCGGGCATGGTCGCGATGTCGAAGTCCCGGGGGTGCGCGACGCCCACCTCGTCCCATCTCAGGGGCGCCGAGACGGGGGCGTGCGGGCGGGGTCGTACGGAATAGGCGGAGGCGATGGTGCGGTCGCGGGCGGTCTGGTTGTAGTCGATGAAGATCTTCTCGCCCCGCTCCTCCTTCCACCACTTGATCGTCACGTGGTCCGGCATCCGGCGTTCCATCTCCCGGCCCACGGCGATGGCGGCGCGGCGTACCTGGGTGAAGGTCCAGCGCGGTTCGATCGGCACGAAGACGTGCAGCCCCCGCCCGCCGGAGGTCTTGGGGAAGCCGCGCAGCCCGCCGAACTCGTCGAGGACGGCGCGCAGTTCGTGGGCGGCGCGGACGGCGTCGTCGTAGTCGGTGCCGGGCTGCGGGTCGAGGTCGATGCGGAGTTCGTCGGGGCGGTCGACGTCGTCGCGGCGCACCGGCCAGGGGTGGAAGGTGAGCGTGCCGTACTGGGCGGCCCACAGGACGGCGGCCTCCTCGGTGGGGCACATCTCGTCGGCGCTGCGGCCGCTGGGGAAGGTGATGTGGGCGGTCGGGATCCAGTCGGGCATGTTCTTCGGCGCCCGCTTCTGGAAGAAGTTCTCGCCGGTCACCCCCTCCGGGTAGCGCTCCAGGGTGGTGGGCCGGTCGCGCAGGGCGCGCAGGATGCCGGGGCCGACCGCGATGTAGTACCGGGCGAGGTCCAGCTTGGTGAAACCGCGCTCCGGGAAGAAGATCTTGTCCGGGCTGGACAGGCGGACGGTGCGGCCGCCCGCTTCCAGTTCCACCGCTTCACCCATGCGGCCACGGTAGGCGCACCTCATAGACCTCGCATACCGGGCGACAAGCGGCGCATGCGAGCAGAATCGGAACCATGGATCTGCCGGTGATGCCGCCCGTGAAGCCGATGCTCGCCAAGTCGGTGGCGAGCATTCCGCCGGACATGCACTACGAGGCGAAGTGGGACGGCTTCCGGGCGATCGTGTTCCGCGACGGGGCCGAGGTCGAGCTCGGCAGCCGTACGGGCAAGCCGCTGACCAGGTACTTTCCCGAGCTGGTGGCCGCGGTGAAGGAGCGGGTGCCCGAGCGGTGCGTGCTGGACGGGGAGATCGTCATCGCCCGGGAGGGGCGGCTCGACTTCGACGCGCTGACCGAACGTATCCACCCGGCGGACTCCCGGGTGCGGATGCTCGCGGAGAGGACCCCGGCGTCGTTCGTGGCCTTCGACCTGCTGGCCCTGGCGGACGAGTCGCTGCTGAATGTACCGCTCACCGACCGGCGGGCGCTGCTGGAGCGTGCACTGTCCCAGGTCACCCCACCGGTCCACCTCGCGCCGGCCACCACCGACATCGACGTGGCGCAGAACTGGTTCGAGCAGTACGAGGGCGCGGGCCTGGACGGAGTCATCGCCAAGCCGCTCACCGGGCGCTACCTCCAGGACGAGCGCGCCATGTACAAGATCAAACACGAGCGCACGGCGGACGTCGTCGTCGCCGGCTATCGCTTCCACAAGAGCGGCCCGATCGTGGGCTCACTGCTGCTCGGCCTCTACGACGACCGGGGCGCCCTGCAGCACGTGGGCGTGTCGGCGGCGTTCCCGATGAAACGCCGCGCGGAGCTGGTCGAGGAACTGGAGCCCTTGCGGATGGAGGACGTCGAGGGGCATCCCTGGGCGGCCTGGTCCGACGAGACGGCGCACGAGACGGCCCGGCTGCCCGGCGCCCCGAGCCGCTGGTCGGGCAAGAAGGACCTGTCCTGGGTGCCGCTGAGACCGGAGCGGGTGGCCGAGGTGGCGTACGACCACATGGAGAACGGGGCGCGTTTCAGGCACACGGCCCGCTTCCGCCGCTGGCGCCCGGACCGCACCCCGGAGAGCTGCACCTACGCCCAGCTGGAGGAGCCCGTGCGGTACGACTTGGCGGAAATCCTCGGGGCCGGGGGCGCTTGACCGGCGTGTCCCGGGTTGCGCGCGCCCTATGGCGTCATGAGCACCTTGACCGCGCCGTCCTGCTTGCGCTGGAACATCTCGTAGGCGTGCGGGGCGTCGGTCAGCGGCAGCCGGTGGGTGGCGAAGTCGTCGACGCCGAGGGGGTCCTCGTCCGTCAGATACGGAAGGATCTCGTCGCTCCAGTGGCGCACGTTGGCCTGACCCATGCGGATCTGGATCTGCTTGTCGAACATGGTGAGCAGCGGCATCGGATCGGCCGTGCCGCCGTAGACGCCGACGAGGGAGAGCGTGCCGCCGCGGCGGACCAGTTCGATGGCGGTGTGCAGGGCGGCGAGGCGGTCGATGCTGAAGCGTTCGGCGAGGGGGCCCGCGAGCTTGCGGGGCAGCAGTGCCGAGGCCTGCTGGGCCAGCCGTGCGGCCGCGCTGCCGTGGGCCTCGGTGCCGACCGCGTCGATCACGGCGTCGGGGCCGCGGCCGTCGGTCTCGTCACGGATCGCCTGGACGAGCTCCTTCTCGCTGTCGAAGCTCCGCAGGTCGTAGGTCTCCACACCCCGCGCCTTCGCCCGGCGCAGCCGCTCGCCCACCAGGTCCACCCCGAACACCCGCCCGGCGCCGCGCACTTGGGCGACACGGCAGGCCATGTCTCCGATCGGCCCGAGACCGAGCACGGCGACGCTGCCGCCCTCCGGGATCCCCGCGTACTCGACCGCCTGCCAGGCGGTGGGCAGGACGTCGGAGAGATAGACGAAACGGTCGTCGGGGGGACCTTCCGGAACCTTGATCGGCCCGTACTGCGCCTGCGGCACCCGCAGGTACTCGGCCTGGGCGCCCGGCACGGCACCGTACAGGCGGGTGTAGCCGAAGAGAGCGGCGCCCATGCCCTCGCCGGTCACCTGTGTGGTCTCGCACTGCGTCGGCAGCCCCGTCAGGCACATCCAGCAGTTGCCGCACGCGATCTGGAACGGCACCACCACCCGGTCGCCCACCGCGAGGTCCGGCACCGCGGCACCCACCTCCTCGACGATGCCCATCGGTTCGTGTCCGAGGATGTCGCCCGGTGTCATGAACGGCGTGAGCACCTCGTACAGATGCAGATCGGAGCCGCACAGCCCCGTCGAGGTGATGCGGATGACGGCGTCGGTCGGCTCCTTGATCCCCGGATCGGGCATCTCCTCCACCCGTACGTCCCGCTTCCCCTGCCAGGTCACAGCCTTCATCGCGTGCCGCTCCCTCCATCGCATCGGTGTGTCCGCTCCTGCGGTGCCGCCCGGGTACCCGCCCGGCCGCTCCCCGAAGCGGGATCAGGAGCACGGCCGGAAACAGGGCCCGGAGCGGGTCAGGCCCCATGGGCGTATCGAACGCGCGCGATCAGAACCGCGCGGGTATGGGCATCAATGAACGTATAAGCGCACAATCCTAGACACGGGATGTGGTGGTCAGGGTGAGCACGGGACAGTGGGCGCCTCCGCGACGCGCCTCGATGACAGCGGCGCTGCTGGCCGCCACGGCGACGGCCGCGCTGGCGGCAGGCTGCACACATCAGCACGACCCGGCGCAGGACGGACGCGGCCGAACGCAGGCCCCCCGGCAACCGAAGGAGACCGGCAGCGTCGCCCCCGTACTGGCCGTGAAGATCGACAACGCGCCCGAGGCCCGGCCCCAGACGGGCCTCGACTCGGCGGACGTCGTGTACGCGGAACAGGTCGAGGGCGGGCTGAGCCGTCTGATGGCGGTGTACGCGAGCACGCTGCCGAAGGTCGTCGGGCCGGTGCGCAGCGCCCGCGAGTCGGATCTGGAGCTGCTTCGCCAGTTCCACCGTCCGACGCTCGCCTTCTCCGGGGCGCAGCACAAGCTGCTGCCGCTGATCAACAGCGCGCCCCTGCGGGCGGAGCCGCCCGAGAAGGCGCCCGGCGCCTACTACCGCGGAACCAGCAGACCCGCACCGCACAACCTCTTCCTGCGCCCCGCCCGCCTGATGTCGTCCCCACCGGGCGCGAAGGCGCTGACCACCGGTTTCCACTACGGCGCCGCACCGGCAGGCGGCAGACCGGAGAACACCCGCACCATCCGCTTCCCGGCCGCCGGCTTCACCTTCACCTGGTCCGCGGGCCTGCACCGCTACCTGGTCGCGATGGACGGCAGACCCACCACGACGGCCGACGGAAAGCGGGTGGCGCCGGCGACGGTCGTCGTGCAGTACGTGAAGGTGCGCCAGTCCGCCTTCCACGACTTCCTCGGCAACAACACGCCGTACACCCAGACGGTCGGCTCCGGGAAGGCGCAGGTCCTGCGCGACGGACGGGTCTACGACGTCAACTGGCAGCGCGGGAAGGCCACCGACGGCACACAGTTCACGACGAAGGACGGCAAGCCCGTCGACTTCGCGAAGGGCCAGGTATGGGTGGTACTGACGAAGGCACCGCACTAGGGCCTGTCGTTTGGATCGGGTCGGCTATGGCTAACGGCGCTTCCCGGCTGCCCCGAGCGGGGTCTGGTGCGTGCAGCTGCAAGGCGGAGGAGGGAGTCGACGCGGAGCGTCGGCGAGTGACGACAACGCGGCAGATGTGCGTGCCAGACCCCGCGACGCCGGGCTGGTCCAAACGACAGGCCCTAGGTCCGGCGCGCTCAGCCCGGTGCGACGAGAGGTTCCGCCGGGTTGCGGAGCCCCTCGGCCGCATCGGCGACCCGCCGGATGAGATCGAAGAACACCGACTGCTCCTCGGCGGACAGCGGGGCCAGGAAGACCTGGTTCATCCGGGCCGTGCGCACGGTCAGCTTGCGGTGGGTGCGCACACCGTCCTCGGTCAGGCGCAGCAGGAAACGGCGGCCGTCCTGCGGATCACGCACCTTGTCGAGCAGCCCGCGGCGCCCGAGCCGGCTGATCACCTCGGCGATCGTCGACCGGTCGAGCCCCACCCGCTCCCCGACCGTGCGCTGGTCCAGGCCCGGCTCGGCGACCAGCGCGTTGAGGACCGCGAACTGCGGCGAGGTGATCTCCTCGGAGACCATCGTGTTCCACAGCAGGTAGTGGGCCTGCTGCAGTCGCCGGGCCAGGTGCCCAGGGTGGGTGGTGAGGTCCACCGCGGCCATGTGCGCTCCCGAGGTCGAATTCGTTGGTGCACTGAACGATACCCGTCGGCCAGTCGACTGTCTGTAGAGCTGCAGGCGGCTACTGACCTTGCTGTTCTTGGGGGTCTTGACGTCCGGCGGCTCCGGTGGCAGCGTGAAGGAAACTTCACCGAAATACTCAGTGCCCTGATTAATTCGTGACCGGGCGCTCGGACGGGATGGGGCTTCACGGATGGACAAGGTGGTCGCCACGGCCGCTGAGGCGGTGGCGGATGTGCCGGAGGGCTCATCGCTCGCGGTGGGCGGGTTCGGGCTGAGCGGTGTGCCGAACGTGCTGATCGGGGCGTTGTACGAGCGGGGCGTGTCCGGGCTGAGCGTGGTCTCCAACAACTGCGGGGCGATGGAGACGGGCCTCGCGGTGCTGCTCGCGGCGGGGCGGATCGCGCGGGTGACCGGCTCCTACATCGGGGCGAACAAGGAGTTCGCGCGGCAGTACCTGGCCGGGGAGCTGGAGGTGGAGCTGATCCCGCAGGGCACCCTCGCCGAGCGGCTGCGGGCCGGCGGGGCCGGGATCCCGGCCTTCTACACCCCGGCCGGGGTGGGCACGCAGGTCGCCGACGGCGGGCTGCCCTGGCGCTACGACGGCGAGGGCGGGGTCGCGCTGGCCTCGCCGCCGAAGGAGGTGCGGGAGTTCGACGGCACCGAGTATGTGCTGGAGCGGGGCATCCGCACCGACTTCGCGCTGGTGCGGGCGGCGAGGGGCGACCGGCACGGGAACCTGGTGTTCAACAAGTCCACCCGCAACTTCAACCCCCTCGCCGCGATGGCCGGGCGGGTGACGATCGCCGAGGTGGAGGAGCTGGTGGAGCCCGGCCAGATCGATCCGGACGCGGTGCATCTGCCGGGGATCTTCGTGCAGCGGGTGGTGGCCCTGACGCCGGAGCAGGCCCGGGACAAGAAGATCGAGCAGCGGACGGTGAGCAGCTGATGGCCTGGACACGCGAGCAGATGGCCGCGCGGGCCGCGCGCGAGCTGGAGGACGGGCAGTACGTCAACCTCGGCATCGGGCTGCCGACGCTGATCCCGAACTACCTGCCGCCGGGGGTGGAGGTGGTGCTGGAGTCGGAGAACGGGATCCTGGGCACCGGCCCCTATCCCACCGAGGACGCCGTCGACCCGGATCTGATCAACGCCGGCAAGGAGACCGTGACCGTCCTGCCGGGGGCGTCCTTCTTCGATTCGGCGCTGTCGTTCTCGATGATCCGCGGTGGGCACATCGACGTGGCGGTGCTGGGCGCGATGCAGGTCTCCGCGCGCGGTGACCTGGCGAACTGGGCCATCCCCGGGAAGCTGATCACCGGGATCGGCGGGGCGATGGACCTGGTGCACGGCGCGCGCACGGTGATCGTGGTGATGACGCACACCGCCAAGGACGGCTCGGCGAAGATCCTCGAGGAATGTGAACTGCCGTTGACCGGCAAGGCGTGTGTGAACCGCGTCATCACCGATCTCGGCGTGATCGATGTGACACCGGACGGGCTCGTGTTGACCGAGCTCGCTCCCGGCGTGAGTGTCGACGACGTCATCACCCGGACCGGCGCCAAGCTGACCGCCTCGGAGGACCTGCTGTGAACACGGTTTACATCGTCGACGCGGTGCGCACCCCGATCGGCCGCTACAACGGCGGCCTCGCCTCCGTCCGCCCGGACGACCTGGCCGCCCACGCGATCCGCGAACTCCTCGCCCGGACACCGCAGCTGGAGCCTTCCCGGATCGAGGACGTGTACTTCGGCAACGCGAACGGGGCCGGCGAGGAGAACCGCAACGTCGCCCGCATGGCCGGCCTGCTGGCCGGGCTGCCGACCTCCGTGCCCGGGGTGACCGTCAACCGGCTGTGCGCCTCCGGCCTGGAGGCGGTCATCCAGGCCGCCCGCGCCATCGCGGTCGGCGACGCCCACATCGCCGTGGCCGGCGGCGTGGAGTCGATGACCCGCGCCCCGTACGTACTGCCCAAGAACGCCAATCCTTTCCCCGCCGCCCACACCGAGCTGTACTCCACCACGCTCGGCTGGCGCATGGTCAACCCGCGGATGGATCCGCAGTGGACCATCCCGCTGGGCGAGTCCGCCGAACTGATCGCAGACAAGCACAAGATCAGCCGGGAGCAGCAGGACGAGTTCGCCCTCGCGTCCCACCGCAAGGCGGCCCAGGCTCAGCAACAGGGCCTGTTCGACGCCGAGTTGGCGCCCGTCTCCATCCCGCAGCGCAAGGGCGACCCGGTCGCCCTCGCCGCCGACGAGTGCGTCCGGCCGGACGCCTCCCTCGCCGCGATGGCCAAGCTCAAGCCGTCCTTCCGCAAGGACGGCGGAACGGTCACCGCGGGCAACGCATCGCCGCTGAACGACGGTGCTGCCGCCCTGCTGCTGGTCGACGAGGAGGGCCTGGAAGCGGTCGGCCGCGAGCCGCTGGCCCGCGTCTCGGCGACCGGCGTCCACGCCGTCGACCCGCACTACTTCGGCCTCGCCCCGGTCGAGGCGGTCAACCGGGCGCTGGCCAAGGCGGGCAGGACCTTCGCCGATCTGTCGGTGCTGGAGCTGAACGAGGCGTTCGCCGCCCAGGTGCTGGGCTGCGTCGCCGAATGGCCCGAGTTCGACCCCACGATCCTCAACCCGCAGGGCGGCGCCATCGCCCTCGGCCACCCGCTCGGTGCCTCCGGCGCCCGGCTCGCCGGGACCGTCGCGCACCAGCTCGCCCGCCGCGGCTCCGGCACCGGCGTCGCCACCCTCTGCATCGGCGTCGGCCAGGGCCTCGCCCTCGTCCTCGAACGTTAAGAAAACCCAGGCGTCAAGAACACCCAGGAAGCCCCAGGGGACCCCCATGACTCTCACCCAGCAGGACATCGACCAGGAGATCGCGGCCGAGCACGCCGCGTACGAGAAGCGGATCGCCGACGGGGCGCCCGTGGAGCACCAGCCGCGACGCGACTACGCGCCGTACCGCTCGTCCGTCCTGCGTCACCCCAAGCAGCCGCCGATCACCATCGACGTGACGAAGGACCCGGAGCTGGTGGAGCTCTCCTCCCCCGCCTTCGGGGAGCGCGACATCACCGAGATCGACAACGACCTCACCCGGCAGCACACCGGCGAGCCCATCGGTGAGCGCATCACCGTCTCCGGACGGCTGCTCGACCGCGACGGGCGGCCGATCCGCGGTCAGCTCATCGAGATCTGGCAGGCCAACTCGGCCGGCCGCTACGCCCACCAGCGCGAACAGCACGACGCCCCGCTGGACCCGAACTTCACCGGCGTCGGCCGCACGCTGACCGACGACGGCGGGCACTACCACTTCACCACCGTGCAGCCGGGCCCCTACCCGTGGCGTCAGCACCTCAACGCCTGGCGGCCGGCGCACATCCACTTCTCGCTCTTCGGCACGGCGTTCACGCAGCGGCTCGTGACGCAGATGTACTTCCCGAGTGACCCGCTGTTCCCGTACGACCCGATCATCCAGTCGGTGACCGACGACGCGGCCCGGCAGCGACTGGTCGCCACGTACGACCACAACCTGTCCGTGCCGGAGTTCTCGATGGGCTACCACTGGGACATCGTGCTGGACGGGCCGCACGCCACCTGGATCGAAGAAGGGCGCTGAGCTGCCATGACGAAGATCGACACAAGCCGTCCGGAGACGGTGCTCCCGACCCCGTCGCACACGGTCGGCCCCTTCTACGGCCACGCCCTGCCCTTCCCCGGCGGCGGCGACATCGCCCCGGTCGGCCACCCGGACACGATCACCGTCCAGGGGTACGTCTACGACGGAGAGGGCAACCCGCTGCCGGACGCCTTCGTGGAGCTGTGGGGCCCCGACCCCGACGGCAACATCCCGCAGGTCGACGGTTCGATCCGGCGCGACCCGGCGAGCGGCGGCTATCTGGGCCGCAACGGCGTGGAGTTCACCGGCTGGGGACGCATCCAGACCGACGCCAACGGCCACTGGTACGCGCGGACGCTGCGGCCCGGCGCGCGCGGGCGGAGTGCGCCGTACCTCAGCGTGTGCGTGTTCGCGCGCGGACTGCTGGTGCACCTGTTCACCCGGATCTATCTGCCCGGTGACGAGGCGGCGCTCGCGGCGGACCCGGTGCTGTCCCGGGTACCGGAGGCGCGACGCGGCACGCTGATCGCGACGGACGACGGCAAGGGCACCTACCGTTTCGACATCCGCCTTCAGGGCGAAGGCGAGACGGTCTTCCTGGAGTTCCAGTGACTTCTGCCGGCTTCGACGACACCGGCCTGCTCGCCCCCGGGTGGGCCGGCTCCCCCGCCGCCTCGGCGACCGGGGACACGGCCTTTCTGCAGGCCCTGCTCGACGCCGAGGCCGCCCTGACCCGGGCCCAGTCCGCCCTCGACCTCACGCCCTCCGAGGCGGCGGCCGCGGTGACCGAGGCGGCCGACGCCGCCCGCTTCGACGTACGTTCCCTCGCCGAGCGCGCCCGCGCGGGCGGCAACCCGGTCATCCCCCTGGTCGCCGACCTGACCAAGGCGGTCGGTGAGGAGTACGGGCCCTACGTCCACCGCGGCGCGACCAGCCAGGACATCATGGACACGGCGACGATGCTGGTCGCCGCGCGCACCCTGGACCTGGTCCTCTCCGACCTCGGCCGTACCGAACGGGCGCTGGCGCGGCTGGCCGCCGACCACCGCGACACCGCGATGCCGGGACGGACGCTCACCCAGCACGCCGTACCGACGACGTTCGGGCTGAAGGCGGCCGGCTGGCGGTCGCTCGTCCTCGACACACGCGACCGCGTCAAGGCCGTACGGGACTCGCTGCCCGCCCAACTGGGCGGCGCCGCAGGGACCTTGGCCGCCTTCACCGTGTACGGCGCCCGGGACACGCGGGCCCTGACGGCGGCCTACGCCCACGAACTGGGGCTTCGCGAACCGCTGCTGCCCTGGCACACCCTGCGCACGCCGATCGCCGACCTCGCCGGCTGCCTGGCCTTCGCGGCCGGGGCGCTGGGCAAGGTCGCCGGGGACGTGCTGACACTCGGCCGTACCGAGGTCGCCGAGGTCGCCGAGGGCAGCGGCGGCGGCTCGTCGGCCATGCCGCACAAGGCGAACCCCGTGCGGTCCACGCTGGTCGCGGCCGCGGCCAGGCGGGCTCCGCAGCTCGCGGCCACCCTGTACGGATCACTTGCCGCCGAGGACGAGCGTCCGGCCGGGGCCTGGCACGCCGAGTGGGAGCCGCTGCGGGACCTGCTGCGGCTGGTCGGCGGTGCGGCCCGGGACGCGGCAGAACTGGCCGAGGGGCTGCGCGTGCACGCGGACGTCATGCGGGAACACCTGGACCTGACACACGGGTTGATCGTCTCGGAGCGGCTGTCCGCGGAGCTGGCCCCCGTCCTCGGTCGCACCCGCGCCAAGGCCCTGCTCACGGAGCTGGCGAAGCGCACCTACAGCGAGGGGCGGCCGTTGGCCGAACTGCTCGCCGAAGAGCCGCAGTTGAAGGACATCGACCTCGCCGAGCTCACCGATCCAGCCCGCTACACGGGCTCCGCCGGAGCCCTCACCGACCGTGCCCTGGAGCGACGTTGACCGAGAAACTCCTCAACCACCGTGCCGAGGGGCCCACTTCCGCTCCCCCGCTGCTGCTCGGGCCCTCGCTCGGGACGTCGTACGCCCTGTGGGACAAGGTGGCACCCGAGCTGTCCATCACCCACCGCGTGATCCGCTGGGACCTGCCGGGGCACGGCGGGTCGGTGCCCGGCCTGATCGGTCCCGGCGCGACCGTCGGTGACCTCGCCGATCTGGTGCTCGCGCTCGCCGACTCGCTGGGCATCGAACGGTTCGCGTATGCGGGGGTGTCGCTCGGCGGTGCCGTCGGACTGCATCTCGGCCTGCACCACCCCGAGCGGGTGTCCTCCCTGGCCGTGATCTGCTCCTCGGCCCACTTCAACGGCGCGAAGCCGTGGCAGGAGCGGGCCGAGCTGGTGCGGCGCGAGGGGCTGGGCTCGCTGGTTGCGAGCGCGGACGCGCGGTGGTTCACGCCCGGCTTCACCGTGCCGGAGCTGGTGCGGGACCAGGCGGAGGCCGACCCCGAGGCGTACGCGGCCTGCTGTGACGCGCTGGCCGCCTTCGACCTGCGCGAGAGGCTCCCGGAGATCTCCGTGCGCACACTGCTGATCGCCGGGCGCGAGGACAGGGCGACTCCGCCACCGCATCTGCGGGAGATCGCGGACGCCGTGCCCGGCTCCACGCTGGTCGAGCTTCCGCACGCCGCGCATCTGGCGCCCGCCCAGTGCCCGGAAGCCGTGCTGACCGCCCTGCGGACCCACCTCGGCTCAGGTGCCAGGCGGGGCATGGAGGTACGGCGGGAGGTGCTCGGTGATGCGCACGTGGACCGGGCGCAGGCCCGGCAGACGCCGTTCACCGCCCGCTTCCAGGACTTCATCTCGCGCTACGCCTGGGGTGAGATCTGGACCGACCCGACGCTCAGCCGCCGCGAACGCAGCATGATCACACTGACGGCGCTGGTCGCACACGGGCACTACGACGAGCTGGCCATGCATGTGCGGGCGGCCCGGCGCAACGGGCTCACCCCCGAGGAGATCGGCGCCGTACTGCTGCAGACGGCCGTGTACTGCGGAGTCCCGGCGGCGAACTCGGCGTTCGCGGCGGCCCAGCGGGTGCTCGAGGAGGAGGACGGCCGCTGAGAGAGGCCGGTCTTTCAGGGTGACCCTGCTGGTGGTACCTCCAGCAGCACCTCGCACATGCCTGCACCGTGCGCCTACGGTGGAGGCATGTCCACCATCCTGATCACCGGCGCCACCTCCGGCCTCGGCCGCTACGTCGCCTTCGAGCTGGTCCGCTCCGGGCACGTCGTCCTCGCGCACGGCCGCGATCCGGGCCGCACGGAGCGGCTGGTCGAGGAGCTGCGCACCGAGGGCGACGCGGAAGGCTTCGTCGCCGACCTCGCCTCGCTGACGCAGGTGCGCGAGCTGGGCGCCCACGTCGCCGACGCCCACCCCGACCTCGACGTCCTGATCAACAACGCGGGCGTGGGAGCGGGCGCGCCCGACGCGGGGCGTGAACTGAGCGCCGACGGCCACGAACTGCGCCTCGCCGTGAACTACTTGGCACCGGTCGTACTGACCCGTGCCCTGCTCCCGGTACTGCGCGCGAACACCCCCGCCCGGATCGTCAACGTCGGCTCGGTCGGCCAGGAGCCGCTCGACTTCGACGACATCGAATTCAGGCGCCAGTACGACGGCTTCGCCGCCTACCGCCGCGCCAAGTTCGCCCTCGCGGCGCACACCTTCACCCTGGCCGAGGAGTTGGCGGACACGGGCGTCTCGGTCAACGTCCTCCACCCGGCCACCTTCATGGACACAGCCATGGTCCGCGAGGGCGGAGTCACCCCCTGGAACACGGTCGCGGACGGCGCCCCGGGCGTACTGGCCCTGGCGACCCAGGACCTGGGCACGGGCGGCTACTTCGACGGCACGAGCCGGGCAAGGGCACACGAGGCAACGTACGACCGCGAGGTGCAGAAGCGTCTGTCGACGGTCACGGACCAACTGCTGGCGCTGTAAGGGCTGTTAGGGCTGTTAGGGCCACGGCCACGGCCACGGCCACGGTCTCAGCTCAACGCAGTCCGCTCCCTGTTTCCAGAACCTTCCTAGCCTGCGCCACCAACCCATCCGCCCCGCACGAACGAGCAAGCGCCAGGCCCCTGTTGAGTTCGGCGACGGACCGCGCAGCGATCCCGTACTCGACACGCGCCGCCGCATGCTCGTACTGGCACGGCGACGCCTCCAGGTAGGTGACAGCCTGCGCGGCCAACCGGACAGCCCGCTGCCCGGTCTCCAACGCCGCCGCACACCTCAACGCCTCTCCGATGGCAGTATCCGTACCGAACCGCTCGGCCTGCCGCCGGGCATCGGCGGCGAGTTGACCAGCGCGAGCCGGATCCTCCGACGCGAGGGCCCGCGCAAGGTCCAGCGCCCAGGGCACGACCACCGGATTGTGGTGGTCGCGCGCCGCGGCCGCCTTCTCGGCCTCCTCCAGCTCGTTGATGCCTTCCTTGGTACGGCCGACGGCGAGCAGCAGCCGGCCGCGCACCGAGCGCGGGTCCGGCATCACGATGGGGGACGGATAGGCGGGCGCGAAACCGTTCTGCTCGGCGATCGCCCAGGCCTCGTCGACGTGGCCGCGGGCGAGCAGGACGTCCACGAGGTTGCAGGTTGTGGTCCAGTACAGGGGCAGGCCTCGGCCGACGCGCTCGGCGATGCGCAGCGACTCGCGCAGAGCCGCCTCCGCCTCCCTGAGCCGTCCCCGCCTGCGGTGTGCGAGGCCGATGTGGGCGTGCGCGAGGGAGAGGTGGCCGCCGCTCCAGCCGGCCGACTCGTAGGTGCGGAGGGCCTCGTTGTAGAGGCTCTCGGCGCGGTCGAGGCGGTCGGTGTAGGCGTAGGAGTTGGCGAGCATCAGCGGGAGTTCGATGCCCCACTCGGTGTCGGTCCAGCCGAGTCCGGGTGCGAGGCGGCCGTTGATGAGGGCGCGGTCGCACAGTTCGACCACCTCCTCGGCGTTCTCGCCCTGGAGCAGGGCGTCGAAGCCGCGCAGCATGAGCAGGGCGCGCTCGGAGTTGTTGCGGCCGATGCAGGTGCGGACGAGGTCGGCGAGGCGCGTGGAACGTCCCGGGGACGTCGACTCGCCGGCGTAGATGCCCTCCCACATGTACTGCACGGCCTGCAGCCGCATCTTGGCGGGCCCGTCCTCGTGCCGGGCGGCCTCCGCCTCGACCGTGCGGACGGCCGCCTCCAGCTGGTCGTTGTGGAGGAGGGCCTGGGAGAGGCGGACGACGGCGTCGACGCGCATGTCGCCGTCGAGGCCCGGCATGCCGAGCGCGGACTGCAGGTGGTCGATGGTGGTGGCCGGGGCGGTGAGGAGGGTGGCGCAGCCGAGTTCGTAGAGCACGCGCGCGTGGACCTCGGGAAGGGGCGGTTCCAGCAGGGCGCGCTCCAGACAGCGGCGGGCCGCGTCGGGGGCGCCGACGGCGAGGTGTTCGCGGGCCGCCTCGCGCAGCTGCTCGACGAGTTCCTCGTCGTCGTCCGGGTGCACCTGGAGGAGGTGCCGGGATGCCATGGCGGCGCCGCGTCCGGACTCGGTGACGACCTGGGCGGCGATGCCGTGCATGGCGGTGCGCAGGGCGTCCGGGATGGAGTTGTAGACGGCGGTGGCGATCAGCGGGTGCACGAACTCGAGGTCGCCGTCGTCGGCCTGGGCGCCGGCCGGGTCGAGTTCGGTGAGGATGCGGGCGTCCTGGAGCAGCTCGGCGCAGCGCAGTGCCTCGTCGTGGTCCATGGTGGCGAGCTCGGCGACCAGGCCGACGGAGATGCCGGTGCCGAGGATGGCGGCCGCCCAGGCGAAGCGGGTGGCGTCGATGCCGAGTTCCTCGAGGCGGGCGACGAGGCCGCCGCCGCGGGCCGAGCGGTTGAGGGCGCGCAGCTCGGCGGCCGCGCTCTCGGTCGGCTCCAGCTCGCTGTCCTGGACCTTGGCGAGGAGTTCCACGGTCTCGTACGGATTGCCGCCGGTGACGGCCCAGACCTCGCGGCAGAACGGAGCGTCGGCGTGTGCGCCGAGGGTGGCGCGGGTGAGGCCCGCCGTGGCGTCCGGGGTGAGGGCGTTCAGTTCGGCGTCGGGGTGGCCCGAGGCGGCGGCGATCGCTTCGAGGTGGCGGGCGCTCTCGCCGCTGACCTCGCCCGGCCGGCGGGCCACGACGACGAGGACGGACAGGTCGTCGAGGCGTTCGGCGAACGCGGCGAGCCAGCGCAGTGTCTCCTGGTCGGCCCAGTGCGCGTCGTCGACCAGCAGGACCAGCGGCCAGTCGCGGCGGGCCAGCCGGCGCACCCCGGCGACCAGGCCGTCGCACACGCCCTGCGGGTCGGCCTGGCGTTCGCCCGGTTCCGTGATGCCGAGGGCGGGGCCCGCGATGTCGTACCAGTCGCCGAGGTATTCGCGGGCTTCTTCCGGCATCAGCGACACCAGCGCGGGCTGCAGCAACTGACGTACCACATTGAAGGGTACGGACCTGAGGGTCTCGCCGCCGCGGGCCGACCACACCGTGCAGCCCTGCCGTTCCGCGATGCGGCGGGTCTCGGCCAGCAGGGCGGTCTTGCCGAGGCCCGCCTCGCCCCGGACCATCAGCAGGCTGCCCGAGGACGAGCGGTCGGCGCACAGCGTGTCGATCGCCTGCGCTATGGCGGTGATCTCCTCGTCGCGCTCCCACAGGGAGGCCGAGGCGGCCTCCATGGGCCGGACCTC
The DNA here is from genome assembly GCF_042896045.1 of Streptomyces sp. NPDC001351. Classification (NCBI taxonomy): domain Bacteria; kingdom Bacillati; phylum Actinomycetota; class Actinomycetes; order Kitasatosporales; family Streptomycetaceae; genus Streptomyces; species Streptomyces sp. NPDC001351. The sequence goes on from NZ_JBIAWS010000003.1 coordinate 759,575, forward strand.
CGTCATCCCGCTACCTCCCCAAGTCGCCCGAACGACGTACAGACATCGAGCGTAGCCGTCGGATTGCAGAAGTGGAGGGGGGTCCGGGCAGCTGTTGCCGTGATGGGTGACAGCGGGTGCGGGCAGGCGACGCATGAAGCCTGTCATCTGCCTGTCTGAAGGTAACAGACAGTCAAAAGGCGCTGAAGTGACGCTGTTTTCGGACAACGCCGGGACATGCGGGAGTCGTCTGCGGTACGGGCCCTGGCGGCCGGTTCGGTGGGCACCTTCGTCGAGTGGTACGAGTCCGGTGTCTACGGCTGCTTCGCGACCGTGATCGCGGCGCGGTTTCTTCGCCCCGGAGGGCGGCAGCGAGGTCGAGGGACTGGCCAGGACGTATGTGTCGTTCGCGCCGGCGTTCTTCTTCCGGCTTCTTCCGGCCGGTCGGGGCTGCCCTGTTCGGGCTGTGCGCGCCTCCGACGAACTGGGGCTGGCGTCGGACGCCAAGGAGGCGTACACGTTCGCCGTGCTCGGGTTCCTGACCGCGCGCGGGCGCCGAAACGGGTGGTGGTGGCCCGATGCCGGATGCCTCTCATCCGGCTTTCACCGAGGCCTCATACGGTGGGGGCATGACGCAGGTGACTCCTCCCGGGTGGTATCCCGACCCCGGGCAGACAAGTGAGGCTCCCGCCACCGAGCGCTGGTGGGACGGCAAGGCATGGACGGACCGGACCCGCCCCGCGGGGTCGGCCGCCGTATGGGGTCCCCCGGCGCAGTCGCCGACGGCCGGGGCGGATCCGGCGAACACCGTCCCTCCCGAGGTCCCTGCTTATGCGGCATACCCCGGGTATCCGGCCTACCCCGCCCAGCCGCCGGCCGCTCCGCGGCGCGGTCTGCGTACGGGCATCGCCGTCGGGGCGGCCGTGGTCGTCCTCGCCTGCATCGGTGTGGGTGTGTACGCGCTGGCGGGCAACGGCGGTTCGGGCGGCGACGTCAACTCGCAGCAGGGGCCGGGCGGCCAGGGTGGCCCGGGCGGCGGTCAGGGCGGCGGCAACGGCGGGAACGGCGGTTCGGGTGGGAACCAGTCGCCCGGACCCGGCCAGTCCGAGGCTCCGAAGATCAAGAGCGGTTCGGTGTCCGATCCCATCAGCGGGATCAGCCTGCCCATCCCGGCCGACTGGTACGGCCAGCAGATCGCGGTGGGCGCCTCCGTCACCTCCAACGACTCCTACAAGTGCCCCGGCGACACCTCGCAGACCTGCACGAAGGGCGGCGCTTACTCGGCGCCGGCCGCGGTCCTCAAAACCGCCGGCAGCACGGCCGAGGAGGTCGCGAAGGCCGACATCAAGGCCAACGCCGAGGAATCCTACGGCGGCAGGACCTACGGCTCGATCACCTCGCACAAGGTGCTCGACTCCAGGGCGGTCACCGTGGCCGGGCAGAAGGGCTACCTGGTCCGCTGGCAGGCCATCACCAGCAAGGGCTCCGACGGCTACGTCGAGTCGCTGGCCTTCCCCTCCCCCGCGAACCCGTCGCAGATCGTCGTGGTCCGCTTCGGCGTGGACGTCGCCGAGAAGCAGTCGGTCATCGACGACATCACCAAGGGCATCAAGGTCTCGACCGGCGGCGGCAACGGCCAGACGGTCTGAACCGCCCCGGACAGCGATCGGCCGGGTGGGGCACCCCTCCGCTCAAGAGGAGCCCCACCCGGCCGGGGGTGCGCGCCGCCCCCGTCCCCACGGTGCGGCGCGAGCAGGTCGCCGTCCAGTCATCCCACGGACGGCGACCTGATTCTCAGGTCAGCCCCAGTGCCGGCAGCACCGCGGCCTCCACGAAGCGGACCAGGTAGTCGGGGTCGGCGTACTCGCCGTCCACGACGGGGCGGGCGCGTACGACGCCGAACATCTGCGCAGGGATGTACTCCAGCGCCGGATGGCCGGCGGTGATCTCGCCACGCTCGACCCCGCGATGGAGCATCTCCTTCAGCGCCGCGATCTCCGGCTCCACGAGCGCCTCACGCAGCGCCTTGGCGAGCTCGGCGTCCTGGGTGACGGCGTGCCCGAGGGCCTGCAGCAGCTTGGTGTCGTTCTGCGACCAGCGGCCCACGGCCCGCGCCGCCTCGCGCAGGTCGTCCGCGAGCGATCCGGTGTCGATGCCCTCGAAGCGGGCCTTGCGGCGGGAGCGCAGGGCGGCCACCACGAACTGGGGCTTGGTCTTCCACTGCCGGTACAGCGTGGACTTGCTGCAACGTGTGCTGGCGGCGACCCCCTCCATGGTGACGGCTTCATATCCGCATTCGCGGATCTGCTCGAGGACGGCGTCGAAGAACTCCTGCTCACGCTCGCGCGTGATCTTGGAGCGGCGCGAGGCGGCGACCGTCTGCGGTCCGTCCGCGGCCTGCGACGTCATCTGCTCGTCTCCCTCACTCCGAGTGCCGGCTTTATGCGTGCTTTATTCCCGGCTTCCAGTGTGTCGTACCTCAATCGATACGCCAGTGTACCGGAACGCTCGCGTATCGGTACACTGCCGTATCGGAACGCTTTCGTTTCGGCACGCGAGCGTACCGATGAGTTCGGGCTCCGGCCCGGGTCTCACCACGCACCAGCACACGCACCACCGTCAGCGAAGGGGCCGGGGGATGAATGCCCGCACCGAGCCTGCAGAAGGAGAGACCGAAGAGACCGGCGCGATGGCGCGGCCTCCGGTCGTCCGTGAGTTCCTGCTCGTCGCGGGGCTCTTCCTCGTCTACAAGTTCGGCCGCCAGCTGGCGACCGGCCACACCGGCGAAGCCCTGCGCAACGCGCACCGCGTGTGGGACCTGGAACGGACGCTCCATCTGCCCGGCGAGGGTTCGGTGCAGTCCGGACTGCTGCACAGCGACACCCTGGTGCACCTCGCGAACACCTACTACGCGACCGTCCACTTCCCGGCCACCGCGGCCTTCCTGATCTGGCTCTACCTGCGGCGCCCGGCGCACTACGTGTGGGCCCGCCGGGTCCTGGCCATCCTCACCTCCGCGGCCCTGGTGCTGCCCTTCGTGTTCCCGCTCGCGCCGCCGCGGATGCTGGCCGCCACGGGGCTCGTCGACACGGCGCGCGTGTACGGGCCGTCGGTCTACGGCCCGCCGTCCTCGGACCACCTCTCGAACCAGTTCGCGGCGATGCCGTCCCTGCACTTCGGCTGGGCCCTGATGGTCGCGGTCGGCCTGATCGCGGCGACCCGGTCCCGCTATCGCTGGCTGTGGCTGCTGCATCCGCTGGTGACGCTGCTGGTCATCGTGGGCACGGCGAACCACTACTGGCTCGACGCGATCGTCGCGACCGCCATGCTCGGCGCCACGCTGGCGCTGACACACCGGCCGCACCGCACGGTGACCACGGCCGGCCGCGGCAGCGCGAAGCTCGCCGCTCCTGTCTCCGACGACCACGTCCTCGTAGGAGCGGGCCGATGACCGCCACACTCGTCGCCGTCGCCCTGTCGCTGGTCTCCGCCGTCGCGTACGCGGCCGCCGCCGTGGCCCAGGAGCGGCTCGCCTCCCGCAGCTCCGGCACCGGCATGCTGCGGCTGCTGGGCACGGGCGCCTGGTGGGCGTCGGTCGGGCTCAACGCCGGCGCGGCCCTACTGCACGTCGTGGCCCTCAAGTACGGTCCGCTCACCGTCGTCCAGCCGCTCGGCGCGCTCACGCTGGTCGCCGCGGTGCCGATGGGGGCGCGCGCGGCCGGGCGGCGGGTCAGCGCGACCGAGTGGCGGGGCACCGCGCTGACGCTGGCCGGTCTGGCCGCACTGCTGGTCACCGCGTCCGGTTCGGCGCCCGAGCAGGTGCTGAGCCTGACCGAGGCACTGGCGGTCGCGGGGGCCACGGCCGCCCTGATCGGGCTGCTGTCGAGGCCGGGAGCCCGGCCGGGTCTGCGGCACGCCACGGCGTCCGGATTCGCCTCGGGCGTCGCGTCGGCACTCACGCAGACCGTGACGGTCGCCGCGACCGGCCGGTCGGGCTCCGCACCGAGCCTCCAGGTCGTCCTGGTGGCGGTACTGGTGGCCGCCTTCGCGGTCGGCGGACTGCTGCTCTCCCAGACGGCCTACCGGGGCGGACTCGGCGCCCCCCTCGCCATGGTGACGCTCTCCAACCCGGTGGCAGCCTCGCTGATCGGCCTCACCCTGCTCGGCCAGGGCCTCCGCGGCGGCCCGGAGGGCATCCTCCTGGCCCTCGCAGGCGCGGCCCTGGCGTCCTGGGGCGTCGTACTCCTGACCCGGGTGACGCCTTCTCCGGTCACATCGGTCGACGAGGACCATCCGGTGGCCGCGGTCCTGGCCCTGAAGCCGGAAACCGCAACGCCCGAACCGGCGTTGGTGCCCCGGCAGTCCGCGGAGCCAGGACACCTGACCCCGCTCTGAGCGCCCCGTCCCGCGTGGGCTACCCCAACCCGCGAGAGTCCTGCTTGAGCGCCGTGTCCACCGTCAACGCCGTCGCCACCACAAGACTCAACAACGGCTCAGGCAGCTGGTAGTGAATCTGCAGCACATAGTTGTCCGCAGTCGTGAACATCGTCTTGGCAAGGCCTTCCCAGGTCTTGGTGATCCGGGCAACCTCGTTGTCCGCATGGTCGACGATCGCGAAGTTCCACGCCCGCCAGTTCTCCGCCTTGATCGCCCCCACCTGCTGACCGTTCGCGTTCATCGCGAAATTGATCTTCCCGATCATGTTCTGCTGAACGATCTCACCGACGGGCGAACCGTCCGGACGCGACACGAGCACACGGGACTTGAACACCTTGGCGGGCCGCGTCAGCACCAGCTGCGGCCGGCCGTGGGCGTCCCGGATCTCCAGCCGGTGGGTCATGAACTGGTCGAGGCTGGAGACGAAGCGCGCCACCTTCTTCAGCGTGCTCTGCCCGACCTCCGTCACCGAGCCGATCTGGTTGCCGTTCTGATCCATGACCTTGTACTCGTTGGTCAGCTCGATCAGCTTGGCCTTCTGGTTGACCACCAGGACCGGCTCGGTGAACAGGCTGCCGCCGCCGGGGCCGCCGGCGGCGACCCCGGCCTGCTGCTGCACCTGACGCTGCACACGCGGGTCCGGCCCGGCGGCCTGCCGCGGCACCTGCTGGGCAGCCTGGTTCTGTTGGCCTCCCTGATCCGGGCTGGTGTGCTGGGTCCACTGGGCGCCGTCCCAGTAGCGGAGAGTCTGGGGCGCTCCGTGCGGATCCGGGTACCAGCCTGCAGGAGTGTTCGAATGCGTGGTCACCGGGGCACACTATCCCGGGCCCACCGGCTCCTGGCCAGTCCCCGCGATCCGCAATTCAGCAGCCTTTGTCCGACAGTTCACCCGGTGAGTTCACCCGGTGATGATCGCCGGATCGCTCACCCCCGGCCGCCCGTTCTCCACGTGTCCCGCGAACTGCCGCAGGAACTTCGCGTCGGCCTCGGACGTGACGGTGAGGTCGTACCAGCGCCGGCTCGCGGCGAGGTCGACGGTGTGCTTCACCGTGGCTCCGGGCCGCACCGTGAAGGTGCGGGGCTTGCAGCCGTATCCACCCGTCAGCTTCAGACGGACCGTGCCGGAGCCCTTGTTGGTGAAGGTCAGCTCGATGTCGTCGCCACTGTGGCGGGCGGTTACCTCGGGCCCTGCCACCTTGTTCGGTCCCTTGAAGACACGCAGGAAGCCGTTCGGGCCGTGCACGGCCAGGTCGTACGAGCCGTTCGAGTACGCCGAGTTCCAGGCGTCCGAGACGGTCTTGCCGGCCTCGGTGGTGTAGCTCCAGGGCCCGTCCGTGCGGTTGCCGGAGGTCACCAGGAAGGCGGCGCCCGCCTTCGCTCCGGAGGCGAAGGTCAGCGTGAACTTCCCGGCGGCCGTGTCCGCCGAACCGTCCACGTACGGGGCGTACTTGAGGGGACGCGCCGGACGCAGGCCGCGCTCCTGCTTGGGCAGGACAGGGTTGGCGGGCGGGGTCGGCACATAGTCCGGGTGGCGGTTGTGGTCCGGCGGCTGGTAGCCGTCGGTGCCCGGCAGGGCGACCGGCTTGGTGTCGGTGCGGGAGAAGTCGAACGCGGAGGTCAGGTCGCCGCAGATGGCCCGGCGCCAGGGCGAGACGTTCGGCTCGTGCACGCCGAAGCGACGCTCCATGAACCGGATGATCGAGGTGTGGTCCATCGTCTCGGAGCAGACGTAACCGCCCTTGCTCCAGGGCGAGACGACGATCATCGGCACCCGCTGGCCGAGCCCGTAGGGGCCGGCGGGGTGGCTGCTGCTGCCGTTGAACAGGTCCGGGCCTACGTCGACCGTCGACTTGCCCTGCGCCGCGGAGCCCGGGGCGAACGGCGGGACGAGGTGGTCGAAGAAGCCGTCGTTCTCGTCGTACGTGATGAACAGGGCCGTCTTCGCCCACACCTTCGGGTCGGAGGTGAGCGCGTCGAGGACCTGGGCGACGTACCAGGCGCCGTAGTTGGCGGGCCAGTTGGGGTGCTCGGTGAAGGCCTCGGGGGCGACGATCCAGGAGATCTGCGGCAGCTTGCCGCCCTTCACATCGGCCTTCAGCTGGTCGAAGAAGCCCTCGCCCTTGCGGGCGTCGGTGCCGGTGCGGGCCTTGTCGTAGAGGGGGCTGCCGGGCTGGGCGTTCTGGTACTGCTTGAAGTAGAGCAGCGAGTTGTCGCCGTAGTTGCCGCGGTAGGCGTCCTGGATCCAGCCCCAGCCGCCGTTCGCGTCGAGGCCGTCGCCGACGTCCTGGTAGATCTTCCAGGAGACGCCTGCCTTCTCCAGGCGCTCGGGGTAGGTGGTCCAGCTGTAGCCGGCCTCGTCATTGCCGAGGACCGGGCCACCGCCCTGGCCGTCGTTGCCCGTGTAACCGGTCCACATGTAGTAGCGGTTCGGGTCGGTCGAGCCGATGAACGAGCAGTGGTACGCGTCGCAGATGGTGAAGGAGTCGGCGAGCGCGTAGTGGAACGGGATGTCGTCGCGGGTCAGGTACGCCATCGTCGTGGAGCCCTTCGACGGGACCCACTTGTCGTACTTGCCCCCGTTGAAGGCGGCATGTCCGTCGTTCCAGCCGTGTGGGAGGTCCTGGATGAAGGCCAGGCCCAGGTCGTCGGCGTCGGGGTGGAAGGGCAGGATGTCCTTGCCGCTCGCGTCCGCCTGGTACCAGACCGGCTTCCCGTCCTGCCGGGTGACCACCGGGCGCGGGTCGCCGTAGCCGCGCACACCTCTGAGCGTGCCGAAGTAGTGGTCGAAGGAACGGTTCTCCTGCATCAGGACGACGATGTGCTCGACGTCCTCGATGGATCCCGTGCGGTGGTTCGCCGGCAGCGCGGCGGCGCGCTGGATGCTGTTCGACAGGGCGGTGAAGGCGGTGGTCGCGCCCGCGAGTTGCAGGAATCGGCGCCGATTGACTTCGGGCATGGGTGAGGGCCTCTCGCCTCGGGGATGTTCGACCGGTCGGATCTGACGGATTGCGCGCGGAGCGAGTGTTCCAAGAGCACCAAACGTCAGGGAAGGGTCTGGTGGCGTCTGTGTGAAAGTCGTCGGTACGTGAGGTGTGCCGCGGCGGTTGCACCGTCCCGCAGAGTGCGGACGACTCCCTGGCGGGCCGCGAACGCGCCGAGCAGCTGGGCCCGGACGCGGCCCGTGCGCTCAGTGCAGCGCATCCGACAGCCGTACGAATGAATGGCCGGCGGCCAGCAGTCGGGGCACGGCGGCGGTGATACCCGCGGCCGTACCGCCCTCCGGGTGGTTCATGTGGCAGATGACGACGGAGCCTGCGGGCGCGGACCCCACCGTCGTACGGACCTGCTCGGGGCTGAAGGTGGCGCCCGCGTCGCCGTTGACCGAGAAGCCGGCGAACCGCTCTCCCATCGCGGTGACGATCCTGGCCGCGACGTCGTCGCAGTACGCCGTACCGGATCGGAAGAAACGCGGCGGGCGGCCCAGCAGACGGGTGAGCTTCGCCCGGTTGCCGGCGATCTCCTCGTAGACCTCGGCGGCGTCGCGGGTGCCGGGGATGCCGTAGGCGGAGCGGCCGGTCACCGAGAGGGGGAGATGGCGGGTGCCGTGGTTGGCGATCTCGAAGAGCGGCTCGGCGGCCAGTCGGCGGAAGACGGCCGGATTGGCCTCGATCCAGCGGGAGTTGATGAACAGAGTCGCCGGAATCTCCCGCCTGCGCAGGAAGTCGATCAGGGCTCGGTCGTAGCCGCTGCCGCCCCGGCCGCCGCAGGCGTCGAAGGTCAGCGCGATGCCCCGCTGACCGGCGGGGAGCCGGTGCACCACACCGGGCCCGTCGAAACCCCAGGTGTGCGGCACGGCGTGACCGTAGCGGGCGACGATCTCGGCGCGGGTCGCGGCAGACGGACGGTCCGGCCTGGCTCTGGCCGAGGGCGAGGGACCGGCGGAGGAGGGAGCGGAGGAAGGGGCAGCGACAGGCGGTTCCGCCTTGGACGGCCCCTTCTGCGCCGTGCAGCCCGCCAGAGCTCCCCCGGCCAAGGCCGCCAGCACCATACGTCGACTCGTACTCATCCACTCCCACCCGCCCGGACTCACGGCGGCAACGCTAGGCAGCGCACACTCGCCGCCCGCCCCTGAACCGGACAAGCCTTGCCCAAAGATCCTTTGCTGATGATTTGCCCTGTTCCACCGAACCGAGGGCGGCTCCGGAGAGCGAGTCCATGGAGGCTGGTGCGGCGGCCCGAGACATCGTAGACGGCCGGATGCGCCCCGGCCCTCCGGTGATCGGCCATGTGGCGCGGGACAGCCGGCGGCCGTCCACCAACGGTGCACTCGGCTCCCGGTCACCCGCGCGCTGCGCACCTGCGTGTGCCGCCGTATCCGGCCTCCCGGCACGCCGAACGGGGAGCCGGACCGCCGCCGTCCGACCACTGCGGGAACCGCCGGCAGCTGACTGCCGGCAAGCGAGTCGCCGACCGCATCCGGCGCCTGGCTCCGGCCTCGGCCACCGGGCGATGAGCGGTCGGCTGCGCCCACTCTCGGTCGCCCCCGATCAGCCCGCATCCGGCCGATCTGCCCGTGCCGGAGCGGCTGCCGGCCGCGCTCTGCGGACGTCCCGGACCGTCTACTGGTGCGGAACGCCAGATGGTCCCCTCCTGCCGGCCGCCCGGGCGCGGTACCGGCCCGCTGACGGGCGTCGGTGGTGCGTTTCAGGCCGCGTAGCCGGGCACGGACGGCCAGCGGACCGTCAGCACCACCGATTCCTCCTCCGCGAACCAGGAGTGCTCGACTCCGCGCCCCCACACCACATAGTCACCCTGCCGTGCCAGGAGGACGCTGCGGCCGGGGAGTTCGACGCGGAAGCGGCCGCTGACGAGGACCAGGAGAGCGGTCCGCTCCTCGCCCTTCACCCACTCCGCCCGCTCGTCGCCGGGCGGATGGACACCCCATTTGATCTCCACGTCCGTACTGTGGCGAGGGTCGCCGACGTCCTTGAAGTGCCCGAGCAGCCAGCCCCGGTCGAGTGCCGCGTCCTCGCCGGCGTTCCCCACGTACACGTTGTCGCTCACGCACCCGGACGCTAGCAGTAGGAGGTGGGCGTGGTCGGTGCGGCGGCCGGTCCCGGTGATCTCCTCGGCGCCGGGCGGGCCGCGGAACGGCACGGTAGGCGTGCCGGGGCTCTGACCAGCGATTCCACGGAACCCCTTCCGCCTGGCAGAAGCCACCTTGCGCGCCCACCGCAGCCGTCAGGACGCTGAGTCCAACCACGGCACGCGGGGCGACGGCGCCCCGCTCTCAGGGACGGGAACGCCATGCCGCACATCACCGCATTTGCCAGGAACCAGTGGTACGTCGCCGCCTACAGCCACGAGGTCGGGCGCGAGGAGCTGCTCGGCCGGACCATCCTCGGTGAACCGCTCGTGTTCTACCGGACGGAGGAGGACGGCACGCCGGTCGCGCTCGCCGACCGCTGTGTGCACCGCCGCTTCCCGCTGCACGAGAAGCCCAGCCGGCTGGACGGCGACAAGCTGGTGTGCGGCTACCACGGGTTCACGTACGACACGACGGGGACCTGCGTGTACGTGCCCGGCCAGAAGCGCGTCCCGCGCACCGCCCGGGTCGCCTCCTACCCGGTGGTCGAGGTGGACTCCCTGGTGTGGGTGTGGATCGGCGACCCGGCCCTCGCCGATGCGCAGACCATCCCCCGGGCCCGGCACCTCGACGCGCCCGGCTGGGTCACCGTCCGCGGTATGGAGCCCATCGACGCCGACTACGGGCTGCTGGTCGACAACCTCCTGGACCTCTCCCACGAGACGTATCTGCACGGCGGTTACATCGGCAGCCCCGAGGTCGCCGAGACGCCGATCACCACCGAGGTCGACGAGGGCGCGGGCATCGTGCGGGTGAGCCGGCACATGGACGACGCCGAGTGCCCGCCGTTCTACGCCAACTCCACCGGCATCCAGGGCCGGATCACCCGCTGGCAGGACATCGAGTACCACGCGCCCTGTCTGTATCTGCTGCACAGCCGGATCGCGCCGGTGGGCGTGGAGCCGGAGGCCGACGGCAGCGACCCGAACGGCTTCCACACCGAGATCACCTACGCGATCACGCCGTCGACGGACGGCAAGGTGTACGACTTCTGGGCCGTCTCGCGCGACTGGGCGACGGACGACAGCGAGGTCACCGAGTTCCTGCGGAGCAACAACCACACCGTGGTCATGCAGGACGTGGACGCGCTCAACCTGCTGTACAAGACGCTCGGCACGGAGCGGACGGGGTATCAGGAACTCAGCATCAACATCGACACCGGCGGTCTGGCCGCCCGCCGTATCCTCGCCCGCCTGGTCGAGGAGGGCGACAAGCCCGTGGAGAAGGTCCTGTGAGCAGCCCCACCGGAGAGATCTACCGCATCGACTGGCTGCCGGGCACCGACATCCTGCACGGCACCTGCCACTGCGGTGCCGAGCACAGCGCCCAGGACCCGGTCGAGATGTGGGAGTGGATGCTCGGCCACCCCGAAGGACACGAGCCCGCCGCGCCACGAGGAAACAGCTCATGACCGTGTACGAAGCCGAACTCGTCGTCGAGCGCCGGGAGTTCGCGGCAGACGGCGTACTCGCCCTCACCCTGCGCCATCCGCTCGGCGAGGACCTGCCGGCCTGGGAGCCGGGCGCGCATGTCGACGTCGTGCTCGGGCCGGAGCTGGAGCGGCAGTACTCGCTGTGCGGGGATCCCGCGGACCGTTCGGTGTGGCGGATCGCGGTGCTGCGGGAGCCTGACGGGCGCGGCGGTTCCGCCCATGTGCACGAGCAGGTGGGGCAGGGCGACAAGGTGCGGGTGCGCGGGCCGCGCAATCACTTCCGGCTGGAGAGCGCGCCGCGTTACCGGTTCGTCGCGGGCGGGATCGGCATCACCCCGATCCTCCCGATGCTGGCCGCCGCGGAGGCCGCGGGCGCCGAGTGGACGCTGCTGTACGGCGGCCGCACCCGCAACTCCATTGCTTTCACTGAGGAGTTGGAGCGGTACGGGGATCGGGTGAGCGTCTGCCCGCAGGACGAGACCGGGCTCCTCGACCTCGGTTCCGTGCTGGACGACCTGCCCGAGGGCACGCTCGTGTACTGCTGTGGTCCCGGGCCGCTGCTGGACGCGGTCGAGGAGCGGTGCCCGGCCGAGCGGCTGCGGGTCGAGCGGTTCTCTCCGAAGGCCCAGGGGGCCGGCGAGAACAGCGAGTTCGAGGTGGAGCTGGCGCAGAGCGGCCGTACCGTCACGGTCGCGCCGGACGTCTCCGTGCTGGATGCCGTCCGCGCGGCCGGCGTGGAGGTGCTGTTCTCCTGCACGGAGGGCACCTGCGGCACCTGCGAGACCGACGTCCTCGACGGCACCCCGGACCACCGGGACTCGGTGCTCACCGCCGAGGAGCAGCAGAGCGGGGAGACGATGATGATCTGTGTGTCCCGCTGCCGTGGAAAGAAGCTCGTGCTGGACCTGTGACGGTGAGGCCGGCCCGCTCCTGGCCCGACGATGGCGCCCCCTGACGCAGTAGCCGTCAGGGGGCGCAGCCGCGGGACCGGTGGCACACCCGGTGGCCCCGCAGCGCGGTCACGACGTCGAATACGCCTCCACCTCGCTGAACTGGCCGGCGGGCCAGCCGGTGTTGGCGCTGACGGTCAGCCGCAGGTGACGCAGGCTGGTACCGGCCGGCAGGGCGACGGTCGCCGTGTTGCCGGTCGCCGGGTCGAAGCGGTAACCGGTGGCGCCGACGACGGTCGAGTAGGTCGAGCCGTCGGTGCTGCCCAGCACGGTGATGGTCTGGGTGCGGGCGCCCCAGGCGGAGGACGGCGGCAGCTTCAGCACCAGCCGGCGCACCGCCTGCGTCGAGCCGAGGTCGACCGTCCAGGACTGCGGGAAGGCGTTGTTGGTGGACTCCCAGTAGCTGTTCGCGTCGCCGTCGACCGCCTTGCCCGGCGTGTAGACGTCCTGGGAGCCCGTGGCGGTGGCCGGGCGGCCCTTGGCGAGGTTGCGGGTCGGGTCGGGGTCGGGGTTGCCCTGGCCGGGCTGCGGCCAGGTCGAGCAGTCGGCCCAGGTGCTGCTCCAGCCGGAGTTGCCGCCGCCGTCGGTGAGGGTGAAGGTGCCGGAGCCGGCCGGGTAGGGGCAGTTGTAGACGCCTGCCGCCCCCACCCCGGTGGCCTGGACGTTGCTGAACTTCGCCGAGCCCTGCGTCTCCGCCTGGACGACGACCGTGCCGGTGTTCTGCACGGTCGCACCGCTGACGGTGATGTTGCCGGCCGGGTAGCCGTGCCCGCCCCCGGACACGAACTCGAAGGCGCTGTACGGGCTGTCGGTGACGGTCGTGTCGGTGATGTTCACGGTGGCGTTGACGGCACTGTCGTACGAGTCGACGCGCAGCGCGCCCATCGGATGGTTCCAGTTGGGGTTCATCGCGCCGGTGCGCACGAGCGTGTTGCCGGCGACCGTGATGGTGCCGGCCAGCGGGGAGAACGGGTCGAGGAACTTCTGGTTGGAGATGGCGATGCCGCTGCCGAGGGCGTTGGTGTCGGCGACCAGGTTGTTCTTCACGGTGATGTCGGTGCCGCCGTAGATCGCGATGCCGTTGGCGAGGTTCGGCTGCGAGACGGTGTTGTTCTCGAAGCTGGAGTCGGTGTCGGCGGAGTACAGCGACCACATGGCGAGCGAGTCGTCACCCTGGTTGCGCAGGAAGTTGCCCCGGACGCGGACCCCGCGCGCGTTGCCGTTGAGGTTGAGGCCGTCGGCGGTGGTGTCGAGGATGCGGTTGTTCTCGACGACCAGGTTGTCGTTGTCCCCCATCAGCCAGAGGCCGACCTTCACGTGCTGGATCCACATGCCGGAGACCGAACTGTTCGGTCCCAGCGAGCCGTTGACGAAGTTGTCCGGGTTGGAGTCGACGCGCTCGGTGACCTCGCCGATCACCGCGAAGTCCTTGATGTGCACACCGCCCGACGAACTCGACTGGTCGATGAATCGCGAGGTGTGCACGACGGAGTACCAGCTGCCGGCGCCCTGCAGCGTGACGTTCTGGACTCCGCTGAGCGAGGACGTCAGCCTGTAGTCGCCCGGCGGGATCCAGACCACTCCGCCCTGCGCGGCCGAGATCGCGTCCCGGAAGGCCTGTGTGGAGTCGCCGTTGCCACTCGGATCGGCACCCTTGGAGGTGACCGAGACCGAGCCCGCGGGCTGACCGGCGGCGGCGTCGACCTGCTCGAAGTCGGCCACGTCGACGGTGACCTGGGTCCCGGTCGACTGGAAGGCGATCTTGTCACCGGCCTGGACGTTCTGGCCGAGCAGCAGTCGGGCGTCGTCGAAGAAGTGGTGGGTCTTTGCGCCCGGGATCCAACCGGTGTCGATGTACGAGTACTTGGAGGTGACCGCGAGCGTCTTGGCGATCTTCTGGCCGTTGACGTACACGTCGAGCGTGCCGGACTGGCCGTCGGGGACGCTGTAGGAGACGTTCACGGCGTTCGCCGCGCGCGGCACGGTGAACTCGACGCGCTGGCCCGAGGTGAGACGTACGGCCTGGCGTCCGGAGGCCTCGGAGGCGAGGGTGCCCTGCGTGTAGTCCGGGCCGATCCTGGTGCCGGTGGTCGTCGCCGACTCGGCCTCGACCGAGGTGAAGGGCACAGTGGCGCCGGAGGCCGCGTGCGCGGCGGGGGCCGTGGCGGTGAGCAGACCGGCGGAGAGGGCGACGACCGTCAATACTGGCATGCCCCTGACAGTTCTGTGCATGTGCTGATCCCTTCGGGGTGGGGGTGCGGGGATGGCGGGAGGGTGCGGTGCGGGCTCAGGTGCGCAGCCACACCGCGGTGTCCTTCGGCAGGCGCCCCTCGGCATCCAAGGGGCCGCTGGCGAGGAGGAGTTCGGTGGGGGCGGGAAGGTCGACGGGGGTGTCGGCGAGGTTCACCAGGCACCGGGCGTCGGCCCGGGTGAAGGCGAGCGCGCCCTCGGGTGCGGGCAGCCAGGTGAGCGGCCCGTCGCCGAACACGGGGCGCAGCCCGATGGCCGCGCGGTAGAGGGCCAGCATCGAGCCGGTGTCCGCGTCCTGGCGGTCGACGGCGTACGAGGTCCAGCCGTCCGGCTGCGGCAGCCAGGGCTCCTCGCGGCTGCCGAATCCCGCGTACGGCGCCCCGGCCGCCCAGGGCAGGGGCACCCGGCAGCCGTCGCGTCCGGGGTCGGTGCCGTTCGACCGGTAGTGCATCGGATCCTGGATGCGGTCCAGGGGGATGTCGGCCTCGGGCAGGCCCAGCTCCTCGCCCTGGTAGAGGTAGACCGTGCCGGGCAGGGCGAGTGAGAGCAGGGCGGCCGCGCGGGCCCGCCGGGTGCCGAGGGCGAGGTCGGACGGGGTGCCGAAGGCCTTGGTGGCGAAGTCGAAGCCGGTGTCCGTGCGGCCGTAGCGGGTGACCGTGCGGGTGACGTCGTGGTTGCACAGCACCCAGGTGGCGGGGGCGCCCACGGGTGCGTGCTCGGCGAGGGTCTCGTCGATGGACGTACGCAGTCTGCGCGCGTCCCAGGGGCAGGTCATGAAGGCGAAGTTGAAGGCCGTGTGGAGTTCGTCGGGGCGCAGATAGCGGGCGAAGCGTTCGGTGTCGGGGAGCCAGACCTCGCCGACGAAGATGCCGTCGTACTCGTCGGCGACGGCGCGCCAGGAGCGGTAGATGTCGTGGAGTTCGTCGCGGTCGACGTACGGGTGCGGGTCGCGGCCCTCGGTGAAGTCCGGCAGGGCGGGGTCCTTGGCGAGGAGTGCGGCCGAGTCGATGCGGACTCCGGCGACGCCCCGCTCGAACCAGAACCGCAGGATGTCCTCGTGCTCCTGGCGGACGGCCGGGTGCGCCCAGTTGAGGTCGGGCTGTTCGGGGGCGAAGAGGTGCAGGTACCAGTCGCCGTCGGGCAGCCGGGTCCAGGCGGGGCCGCCGAACTGGGACGTCCAGTCGTTGGGCGGGAGTTCGCCGCGTCTGCCGCGGCCGGGGCGGAAGTGGAACAGCTCGCGTTCGGGGCCGCCGAGGAGCGCGGCGCGGAACCAGGGGTGCTGGTCGGAGACGTGGTTCGGCACGATGTCGACGATCGTGCGGATGCCCAGTTCGCGGGCCTCGGCGATCAGCTTCTCCGCCTCGGCGAGGGTGCCGAAGGCCGGGTCGATGGCGCGGTGGTCGGCGACGTCGTAGCCGCCGTCCTTCATCGGTGACAGATACCAGGGGCTGAACCACAGGGCGTCCACGCCGAGTTCGGCGAGGTAGGGCAGTCGGGCGCGGACGCCGGCGAGATCGCCGGTGCCGTCGCCGTCGCCGTCGGCGAAGCTGCGGACGTAGACCTGGTAGATGACGGCGGAGCGCCACCACTGCGTGGGGGCATGGCGGGGCTGTCCCACTGTGCCTGCCTTTCGGTCGGAGGGAGGGCGTCAGCCCTTGGTGCTGCCCGCGCCGATCCCGGCGATGATGTGCTGCTGGAAGAGCAGGAACAGGGCGACCATCGGGATGCTGGCGATCACCATCGCGGCGATGAGCACGGTCAGCTGGATGTTCTGCGACAGCTGCACGAGTGCGACGCTGATCGGCTGTTTGCCGGTGTCGGAGAAGACCATCAGCGGCCAGAGGAAGTCCTGCCACACGGCGACCAGCGCGAAGATCGACACGACCCCGAGCACTGGACGCGACATGGGCAGCACGATCGACCACAGGGTGCGCAGCTTCCCCGCGCCGTCGATCTCGGCCGCCTCCAGGACGTCTCGCGGGAGCCGGTCGAAGAACCGTTTGAGCAGGTAGAGGTTGAAGGCGTTGGCGACGGCCGGCAGCCAGATGGCCAGGGGGTCGTTGAGCAGGCTGGTGTGGATCAGGGGAAGGTCGGCGACGGTCAGGTACTTCGGTACGACCAGGGCCTGGGCCGGGACCATCAGGGTGGCGAGGACGCCGCCGAGGATCAGCTTGCCGAAGGCGGGCCTGAGCCGGGACAGGGCGTAGGCGGCGGCCGTGCAGAGAACCAGCTGGAACAGCCAGGCGCCGGCCGCCTGGACCACCGTGTTCCACAGGTGCTGCGGCAGCTGCATGAGGTCCCAGGCGTCGGTGTAGCCGCCGAGGCGCCAGTGCTCGGGGACGAGCGTGGGCGGGGTCCGCGCCACCTCGTCCGGTGACTTCATCGCGCCGGTCACCATCCAGTAGACGGGGAACAGGAAGGCGAGCGCGAACAGGACGAGGACGACGGTGAACACCGTCCAGTACACGGCCCTCCCGCGCGGGCGGGCCAGCGTCGCCGGTGAGACGAGGGTGCGGGTGGCGCTCATGCGTCCTCCTCTCCGGAGCGGGTCAGACGCAGGTATACGGCGGAGAAGGCGCCGAGCAGCACGAGGAGCATGACGCTGAGCGCGCAGGCGCCGCCGAAGTCGTTGTAGAGGAAGGCGTATTTGTAGATCAGGTAGAGGACGGTGACCGTGGCGTTCTCCGGGCCGCCGCCCGTGATCACGAACGGTTCGGTGAAGACCTGCATGGTCGCGATGATCTGCAGGAGCATCAGCATGAGGATGACGAAACGCGTCTGCGGGACCGTCACGTGCCGGATGCGCTGGAGCAGGTTCGCCCCGTCCAGTTCGGCGGCCTCGTAGAGCTCGCCGGGGATGGACTGGAGTGCGGCCAGGTAGATCAGGACGGTGCCGCCCATGTTGGCCCAAGTGGCTACGACGACAAGGGAGATGAGGGCGGTGTCGGTGCCGTTGGACCAGTTCGAGGTGGGCAGGTGCAGAAAGCGCAGTGTCTCGTTGGCGAGGCCGGCTCCGGGGTCGTAGAACCACTTCCACAGCAGCGCGCTGACCACCGGCGGGATCATCACCGGCAGATACACCACGACCCTGAAGAACGCCTTCCAGTGGCGCAGTTCGTTGAGGACGAGGGCCAGCACGAAGGGGATGGCGAAACCGAGCAGCAGGGCGAGCAGCGTGAAGGTGAGCGTGTTGCGCCACGCGGCCGTGAACTCGGGGTCGTGCCAGACGCGGGTGAAGTTGGCGGTGCCGACCCACTCGGGCGGTGAGCCAGGCGTGTACTTCTGGAAGGCGATCACGATCGCGCGGATCGCCGGGTACCAGGAGAACAGGGCGAAGCAGACGAGGCCGCCGAGGAGGAAGGCGTAGGCGCGGGCCTGGTCGGCGAGGCGGCGCCGCCTCCGGTCCCCTGCCGGGGGCGGCGCCGGGATCGAGGGGACGGCGGCCGCCCGGGCCGTCTGCTGCTCGGCCGTCTTCGTCATGGCGGTCAGCCCCGGGCCAGGATGCCGTCGATCTTGCCGGAGGCGTCCTTCAGCAGCTGGTCGATGTCGGCGTCCTTCTTGGTGAGGACGGCGGAGACGGCGGAGTCGAGGACGGAGTAGATCTGCTGGGCGTCGGGCGGCTCGATCTTCAGCTGGAGGCTGTGGTTGCCGTCGAGGAAGGCCTGGTAGTTCTCCACCGGGACATTGGCGCTGGCCTTCTTGGCCTGCTGGTCCCTGGCGTCGGCGGCGCCGGTGAACAGGCGCGGCTCGGGCAGTCCGACCGGGGCGCCCGCCTTCTTGGCGCGGGCGTAGTCGCCGAGGAAGCCCGTGCCGGGGGTGAGGAACATGTGGTCGAGCCACTTCAGGCCGGCGCGGATCTGGGCGGGGGTGTCGTGCTTGTTGAACATGTAGCCGTCGCCGCCGATGAGCGTGCCCTTGCCGCCGGGCATCGGGCCGAGGGCGAGGTCCTTGTAGTTGCCGCCCTTCTCCTTGACGAGGATCGGGATGTTGTCCGGGGCGGAGAGATACATGCCGAGCTTGCCCGAACCCATCATCTGCTGCACGTCGTTGATGACCAGGAGCTGCTTGCTGCCCATCGAGTCGTCGGCCCACCGCATGTCGTGCAGGTTCCGCAGCACCGCATGACCCTCGGGAGTGTCGATGGTGGCCTGCTTGCCGTCGGCGCTGACGACGTCGCCGCCCTGGGAGTACAGCTCGGCGGTGAAGTGCCAACCGCCCTGGTTCTGGGCGCTGTAGTCGGCGTATCCGATGGTGCCGTTGCCGAGGGCCGCGATCTTCTTGGCGTCGGCGCGGACCTCGTCCCAGGTGGTGGGGGGCTTGTCGGGGTCGAGGCCGGCCTTCTGGAAGAGCCGCCGGTTGTAGATCAGGCCCATCGAGTAGCCGGTGCGCGGGATGCCGTAGATCCTCCCGTCGACGGTGTAGATGTCCCGCAGCTGCTTCTGGAGGGTGTCGTAGCTCTTCAACTCCTTGATGTACGGCGTGAGATCGGCCGCCTGGTGGATGTCGACGACGTGCCTGGCGTCGGTGAAGTACGTGTAGAAGACGTCCTCCATCTGCCCGCCGGCGAGCTTGGCGTCGAAGGTCTTCGGGTCCTGGCAGGGGAACGCGTCGTGCGCGACGACGTCGATGTCCGGGTGCTGCCTCTCGAAGGCGGCGATGTCCTGCTCGAAGAACCCGCGGTCGACCTTGGCGCTCTTGGGTGGCTCGCAGTTGACGGTGATACGGGTCTTTCCGCTCGCCGATCCGTCGTCGCCCGACCCGCAGGCGGAGGCGGTGAGTGCGAGAGAACAGACGCTGAGCGCGAGGAACGTTCGGCGGAACCCGGTGCTTCTCATCGGTGGACCCCTCGTGGCAGGAGCGGTGGGCGCCGCACACTCAAGCACCGCCGACATCCGTCCGCAAGATGTCGCGCAGAATCTGTAAATTTTCGACAGCAGGATGGATCTCAGTGACGAGGGGCTTGAGCGGTCGACCCCCGGACCACCAGCTCGGGCTCGAACAGCAGCTCTTCGGGTGCTACGGAACTGCCGTTGATCTGCGTGTTCAGCAGTTCGACGGCAGCCCTTCCCATGGCCTCGATGGGCTGGCGGACGGTGGTCAGCGGGGGCTCGGTGCAGTTCATGAACGCGGAGTCGTCGTAGCCGACGACCGAGACCTGTGCCGGGACCTCCAGCCCCTTGCGGCGCGCGGCCCTGATCGCCCCGAGCGCCAGGGGGTCGCTCGCGCAGATGATGCCGGTGACGCCCCGGTCGATGAGCCGGGAGGCGGCCGCGTGACCGCCCTCGATCGAGAACATGGCCCGGGCGACATGCTCGTCGGGAAGCTCCCCCACGCTCTGCGCCGCCGCCAGTTTGCGCGCCGAGGGCACATGGTCGGACGGTCCCAGCACCAGACCGATCCGCTCGTGCCCGAGGGACGCCAGATGCCGCCACGCCTGCTCCACCGCCACCGCGTCGTCGCAGGACACGCCAGGGAAGCCGAGGTCGTCGATGGACGCGTTGACCAGCACCACCGGGATGTTGCGCTCGGCGAGCCGGCGGTAGTGGTCGTGCGGGGCGTCGGCCTGTGCATACAGGCCGCCGGCGAAGACGACGCCGGATACCTGCTGTTGCAGCAGCAGCTCCACGTAGTCGGCCTCGGAGACGCCGCCCTTGGTCTGCGTGCACAGCACCGGGGTCAGGCCGAGCTGGGCGAGGGCTCCGCCGATCACCTCGGCGAACGCCGGGAAGATGGGGTTCTGCAGCTCGGGCAGGACGAGACCGACGAGCCGGGCGCGCTCCCCGCGCAGCTGCGTGGGCCGCTCGTAGCCGAGGACGTCCAGGGCACTGAGGACCGCCTGGCGGGTGGACTCCGAGACCCCGGGCTTGCCGTTCAGCACCCGGCTGACCGTGGCCTCGCTGACCCCGACCTTCTTCGCCACCTCAGCAAGTCGTCGCGTCATGTGCGCAAGAATAGCGCAAGAAATGCAAACAGCTTGCGTAATCCCGAAAACGGTCTCTCAGTGGGCGGCCCAGAGGCCCCGGACGTGCCCGAGGTGCCGGGTCATCACCTCGCGCACGGCCTCGCTGTCGCGTGCGAGCAGCGCATCGAGGAGTTCGAGGTGCTCCTCGGCCGAGGCCTTCAGCCGCCCTGTCTCGACCAGGGCTGTCAGTCCGTAAAGCCGTGAACGCTGCCGCAGGTCCCGTACGACTTCCACGAGATGGTCGTTGCCGGCCAGGGCGAGCAGAGCGAGGTGGAAGTGCAGGTCGGCCTCGACGTAGTCGGTGAGGTCGCCTCGCGTGGCCGAGGTGACGATCTCCATGGCGAGCGGGCGCAGCGCCTTCAGGTCGTCGAGGTGGGCGGTGGTCGCGAGGCCGACGGTCGTCGGGATCTCGATCAGGGACCGGATGTGGGTGTACTCGTCGAGCTGTTTCTCGGAGACCTCGGTGACCCGGAACCCCTTGTTCGGGACGATCTCGACCATGCCCTCCTTCACCAGCTCGAGCATCGCCTCGCGCACCGGGGTGGCGGAGACGCCCAGGCGGGGTGCGAGGGCCGGCGCCGAGTACACCTGGCCGGGGCGCAGTTCACCGGAGATCAGCGCGGCCCGCAGCACGTCCACGACCTTCTCCCGGAAGTTGGGCTTCCTGCCGCCGAGCGAGGGAAGGGCGGGGCGGTGCTGCTGGGCCATGGTGATCGTCCTCCTTGGGTTACCGGACATTATCGAGCCGCCTACAGCACGAACCCCGCGGGGAACGGGTCCTCCGGGTCGAGCAGGTACTGGGCGGTTCCGGTGATCCAGGCACGCCCGGTGAAGCTGGGCAGGACGGCGGGGCGGCCCGCCACCTCGGTGGTGCCGAGGAGGCGGCCGGTGAAGCGGGTGCCGATGAAGGACTCGTTGACGAACTCGGTGTGCAGCGGGAGGTCCCCGCGTGCGTGCAGCTGCGCCATGCGCGCGCTGGTGCCGGTGCCGCAGGGTGAGCGGTCGAACCAGCCGGGGTGGATCGCCATCGCGTGCCGGGAGTGGCGGGCGTCGGAGCCGGGGGCCAGCAGATGGACATGGTGGCAGCCGCGGATGGACGGGTCCTCGGGGTGGACGGGCTCGTCCTCGACGTTGATGGCGTCCATCAACGCAAGCCCGGCCGCGAGGATGTCGTCCTTGCGGGAGCGGTCGAAGGGGAGCCCGAACTGGTCCAGGGGGAGGATGGCGTAGAAGTTTCCGCCGTAGGCCAGGTCATAGGTCACCGACCGCCCGTCAGCCAGGGTCGCCTTGCGGTCGAGCCCGACCGCGAACGACGGCACGTTCCTCAGCGTCACCGACCTGGCCGCGCCGCCCTCCACCGCCACCTCCGCGACGACGACTCCGGCCGGGGTGTCGAGGCGGATGGTGGTGACCGGTTCGACGACCTCGACCATGCCGGTCTCGACGAGCACGGTCGCGACGCCGATCGTGCCGTGCCCGCACATCGGCAGATAGCCGGACACCTCGATGTAGACGACACCCCAGTCGCAGTCGGCCCGGGCCGGCGGCTGGAGGATCGCGCCGCTCATCGCGGAGTGCCCGCGCGGCTCGTTCATCAGCAACTGCTTGATGTCGTCGCGGTGTTCGCGGAAGTACAGCCGCCGCTCGTTCATCGTCGCGCCGGGGATGGTCCCGATCCCGCCGGTGATCACGCGGGTGGGCATGCCCTCGGTGTGCGAGTCGACGGCGTGCAGGACGAGTCTGCTGCGCATGGCCTGCCTCCTTGTGGGTTACGCGAGTCCGGCGGCGACGGCCTTCTCGGTGGCGGCGCGGACGGTCGCCTCCTGTTCGGGTAGCAGCGGCATACGGGGCGGCCGCACCGGCCCGCCGTGCCGCCCGACGATGTCCATGGACAGCTTGATCGCCTGCACGAACTCCACCTGGGAGTCCCACCGCAGCAGTGGATGCAGCTGCCGGTAGAGGTGGTTCGCGGTGGTCAGGTCGCCGTCGACGGCCGCGTGGTAGAGCTCCACGCTCGCGGCCGGCAAGGCGTTCGGATAGCCGGCCACCCAGCCCTTCGCACCCGCGATCGCCAGCTCCAGCAGGACGTCGTCGGCGCCGATCAACAGATCGAGTTCCGGGGCGAGTTCGGCGATGCGGTAGGCGCGGCGGACGTCCCCGGAGAACTCCTTGACGGCGTGGATGTACCCCTCTCCGTGCAGCTTCGCGAGGAGTTCCGGCACGAGGTCGACCTTGGTGTCGATCGGGTTGTTGTACGCCACCACCGGCACACCCGCCTTCGCGACCTCCGCGTAGTGGGCGAGCACCGAACGCTCGTCGGCGCGGTAGGCGTTGGGCGGCAGCAGCATCACCGCGTGGCAGCCCGCGTCCCGGGCCTGCTCGGCCCAGCGGCGGGACTCCGCGGACCCGTACGCGGCCACCCCGGGCATGACCCGCTGCCCGCCGATCGCGGCGACGGCCGTCTCGACGACCTTGGCGCGCTCCTCGGGGGTGAGCACCTGGTACTCCCCCAGCGAGCCGTTGGGGACGACTCCGTCGCAGCCGTTCTCGACGAGCCAGGCGCAGTGCTCGGCGTACTTGTCGTGGTTCACCGTGAGGTCGTCGTTCAGCGGCAGCGCGGTGGCGACGAGGACTCCGCGCCAGGGACGGTGGTCGGTCATGAGGATCCTCTCTCGGTCGGGTGCGTGTCCTCGCGGGCGAGGACACCGAGCGGTACGGGACGTGCGAACGGACGTCTGGACGGGTCGAGTCGACACCCGGCGAGCCCGGCGACCGCGGGTGCGCACATCCGGCCCTGGCACCAGCCCATGCCGGCCCGGGTCAGGAGTTTCACGGTGCGGACGTCGCCGGCGCCGAGTTCCGTGACGGCCTCGCGGATCGCGGAGCCGGTGACCTCCTCGCAGCGGCACACGACGGTGTCGCCGGTGATCAGCTCGCTCCAGTGGGCGGGCGGCGCGTACACCGCGTCGAGGGCCGCGGCGAACTCCCGTAGCCGGGTACGGGCCTTGGTGGCCGCGGCCCACTCGCGCGGGTCCGGTGCGCGGCCCGCGAGGCGGGCTGCGGCCGAGCGTCCGGCGATGTGCCCCTCGGCCAGGGCGAGGGCCGCGCCGCCGATGCCGGTGGTCTCGCCCGCGGCCCAGACGCCGGGGACGTCGGTGCGCTGCTCGTCGTCGACCCGCACGTTCATGCCGTCGAGGCGGCAGCCGAGGGTCTCGGCGAGGTCGGTGTGCGGGAGCATGCCATGGCCGACGGCGAGGGTGTCGCAGGGGATGCGGCGCCCGGTGCCGGGCCGGACCCGCCCCTCGCCGTCGAGCGCGGCGACGGTCACCCCCTCCAGCCGCTCGGTGCCGTGCGCCTCGACGACGGTGTGCCGGGTGAGGGTGCGCACGCGGTGCCGGAGCAACCGGGCCGCGTATCCGGCCCCTTCGGCGAGCTTGCCGGGTTGCGCCGCGAGCGCCCGGGACCGTCGTACGAACGCCTTCGGGCCGGCGGATTCGACGAGCGCGGCGATGTCCACGCCGGCTGCGGCGAGCCCGGTCGCGACCGGCAGCAGCAGCGGCCCGGTGCCGGCGACCACGGCGGTGCGTCCGGACACCGCGAGGGTTCCCTTGAGCATGGCCTGGGCGCCGCCCGCGGTGAGGACGCCGGGGAGGGTCCAGCCGGGGAAGGGCAGCACCTTCTCGTAGCCGCCGGTGGCGAGCAGTACGGCGTCGGCGTGCACGGCGGCCGGGTCCTCCTGCTCGGGGCCGAGCAGGGCGTGCACGGTGAACCGGTCCGCATGCCGTTCGACGAACCAGACGTGATGATCCGTCAAGTGCGTTACGGCACCTGCCGTTACGTATGTGTCGAGCCCGTCCCGCAGTCGTTCCCAGGTCCGCCAGTCGTGGTGCAGCGCCTGGGGACGGTGCGCGCGCAGTTCGGCGGCAGGCTGACGGTAGAACTGGCCGCCCGGTTGTGCGGCCGCGTCCAGGAGCGTGACCCGCACGCCGTGCGCGGCGGCGGCCACGGCCGCGGCCAGGCCCGCCGGGCCCGCGCCGATGACGGCGAGGTGAGGCCGGTCAGCCGTCATGGCCGGTCCCCTCCTGGGTGCGGATCGCGTCGCCCGGCTGCAGGGAGACCAGGCAAGCCCGTTGATTGGGACGGCCGTTGACGGTCACCAGGCAGTCGAAGCAGACGCCGATCCCGCAGAAGATTCCGCGCGGGCGGCCTCCGTCCCGGGTGGTGCGCCAGGAGGTGACGCCCGCCGCCCAGAGCGCGGCGGCGGCCGTCTGGCCGGGCAGCGCCTCGATCTCGCGGCCGTCCAGCGTGACCGTGACGGCAGGGCGCGGGTGGGCCTGTGCCAGGTCCAGTGGGGAGCTCACGGCGTCTCCTCGGGGAAGCGGTCGGGGCGGAACGGGGCGAGGTCAAGGTCGGGTGTCTTCGCGGTCAGGGTCTGGGCGATCAGGTGTCCGGTGCCGGTCGCGAGTCCGATGCCCGCGCCCTCGTGACCGCAGGCGTGGAAGAGACCGGGGACGCGGGGGTCGGGGCCGATGGCGGGCAGATGGTCGGGCATGTACGGGCGGAAGCCGGCGTACGAGCGGATGGCGCGGACGTCGGACAGGAACGGGAACAGCCGGGTCGCGCCCGCCGCGAGGGCGCGCAGGGCCGGCAGCGAGAACGACCGGTCGAAGCCGACCCGTTCCCGGCTCGCGCCGATCAGGATCGGTCCCGCGGCCGTGCCCTCCACGACCGGCGAGGTCTGCAGCGCGGCCGAGTCGCTGGCCACGTCGGCCACGTAGTCGGCGGCGTACACCTTGTGGTGGACCATGCGGGGCAGCGGTTCGGTGACGAGGACGAAGCCGCGCCGTGGGAGAACGGGCAGGGAGGTGCCCGCGAGGGCGGCGAGTTCGCCGCCCCAGGTGCCGGCCGCGTTGACCACGGCCGGGGTGTGGATGTCGCCGTTGTCCGTGCGAACTGCCCGTACGCTCCCGTCAGTCGTGCGCAGAACGCCCGTCACCGTCCGGCCGGTGAGCAGGCGCGCACCGGAGGCCCTGACGAGGTGGGCGGCGGCCAGGGCGGGCATGACCTGGGCGTCCTGCGGGTAGTGGACGGCGCCGGGCAGGCCGGGGGCGAGATGGGGTTCGCGCGCGTACAGTTCGGTGCCCGCGACGGTCGTGGCGGTCACTCCGGCGGCTCGCTGCCCGGCGGCGAAGTCCTCCAGCGCGAGGAGACCGCCGGGAGAGGTGGCCACCACCACGCCGCCCTTGGCCTCGTACTCGATGGCCTCCCCGAACTCCTGCGCCAGTTCGGCCCACAAGCGGTGGGAGAGAAGCGCGAGGTCGAGTTCCGGGCCGGGCTCCTTGTCGGAGACGAGGAGGTTGCCCTCCCCCGCTCCGGTGGTGCCGCCGGCCACGGGACCGCGGTCCACGACGATGGCGTCCAGGCCGGCTCGGGAGGCGTAGAGAGCGCAGGCGGCGCCTGTCATGCCGGCTCCGACGATCACGACGTCGCAGGTCAGTGGCTGACTCACAGCAGTACTATGTCACATACCACTGATTCTGAACACGGTGCGCACACACCACCGTGCCGCGGGCACGCTCCGCGTTCGCCGGCAGCGAGATCGACCGATGGGTGCCGTCAGACCCGGCTCCCGGTCGCCGTGTCCGCCGACAGCCGCTGCGCGACGTAGATCGGAACGACCGAGAGCAGGACGAGTACGGCCGCCACCACGTTCACCACCGGTGCCTGCTGCGGGCGGGTCATGTTGTTGAAGATCCAGATGGGGAGCGTCTCGATACCGGGCCCGGCGGTGAAGGTCGTCACCACGATCTCGTCGAAGGAGAGCGCGAAGGCGAGCAGTCCGCCCGCGAACAGCGCCGAGCGCACCAGCGGGAAGGTGACGTCGGCGAAGGCGCGGAAGGTGTGCGCACCGAGGTCCATGGCCGCCTCCTCGTACGAGCCGGCGGTGCGCCGCAGCCTCGCCACGACGTTGTTGAAGACGACGACGATGCAGAAGGTGGCGTGTCCGACGACCACCGTGAACAGGCCGAGACCGACGCCGAGCGGCGCGAGTACCGTGCCGAAGGCCGAGTTGAGCGCGATGCCCGTGACGATGCCGGGCAGGGCGATCGGCAGCACGACCACGAAGGAGACGGCGTCGCGGCCGAAGAACCGGTGCCGGGCCACGGCGAAGGCGATCAGAGTGCCGAGGACCAGGGCGATCGCGGTCGCGCCGAGGCCCGCCTTGACGGACACCCAAAGTGCCGCCCGCGCACCGGAGTTCTGCCAGGCGACGGACCACCAGTGCAGGGTGAGGCCGGGCGGTGGCCAGCTCGCGCTGCGGTCGGGGCTCAGGGAGTTGACGAGGACGAGCAGCAGCGGGACGTAGATGACCGCGAAGCCGAGGCCGGCGGCGATGAGCAGTGCGATACGCGCGGAGCGGGACAGTTGCACGGCAGGCTCCTCTACAGGGCGCTCAGCGCACCCGTGCGCCGCATCGCCAGCAGATACACCACGATGACGACGACCGGCACAGTGCCCAGCGCGGCAGCCATCGGCAGGTTGAGTTCGATGTTGGAGTAGACGACGTTGCCGATCAGCTGGGTCTTGCCGCCGACGATCTGCACCGTGATGTAGTCGCCGAGGCTGAGCGAGAAGGTGAAGACCGACCCGGCGGCGACGGACGGCAGCACCATCGGCAGCACCACCGACCGGAAGGTCCGCCAGCCCCGGGCGCCCAGGTCGGCGGACGCGTCGAGCAGGTTGGCGGGCAGCTGCTCCAGCGCCGTGTGGATCGGCAGGATCATGTAGGGCAACCACAGGTACGTCAGGGTCAGCACCGTGGCCGGCAACCCGAACCCCGGACCGCTCAGCCCGAACGGCTTCAGCATCCAGTCGGCGAGCCCGCCCTCGGACAGGATCAGCCGCCACGCGTACACCTTCACCAGATAACTCGCCCACAGCGGTGTGAGGATGGCGACGACGAGGAGCGGACGCCACCGGGGCCTGGCCACCCGGGCCGTGTAGAAGGCCACCGGGAAGGCGATCACCACGCACAGGGCGGTGACCGCGAGGGCCACGCCGATGCTGCGGAAGACGACCTGGCGGTACACGGGCGTGGTGAACAGCTCGTGGAAGTTGTCGGTCGACCAGACCTTCACCACCTCGGAGGTGAAGGAGTTCGTCGTCCAGAAGGCGGAGGCGAACAGCACGCCCAGCGAGCCGAGATAGAGCACCGCCAGCCACAGCAGCGGCGCCGCCAGCAGCAGGGTCAGCCGGAGGCGGGGGCGGCGGTGCAGCGCCCCCGCGGTCCGGGCCAGTACGGCCATGTACTCAGCCCCTGATCTCGGTCCAGGCCTGGACCCACTTGGCGTAGGGCACGCACTTGACGTCGGTCCGGCCATCGAGGCACTGCTCGATGGGCGTGTTCCAGAAGGCGATGTTCTTCCAGTAGTTCTCGTCGGCGGCGTGGAACGTCGTGCAGAAGTTCTTGTCGCTGGTCAGGTCGCAGGCCTTGGAGTTGGCGGGAGCCTCGCCGAAGTACTCGGCGACCTGGGCGTTGACCTTCGGGGAGACGATCCAGTTGAGCCATTTGTAGGCGCAGTTGGGGTGCTTGGCCTTGGCCGAGACCATCCAGGTGTCGGACCAGCCGGTCGACCCCTCCTTGGGTACGAAGGCCTTGACCTTGGCGCCTTCGCCGGCGGCGAGGTTGGCGATGACCTGCCAGGTGGTGCCGACGACGGAGTCGCCGCTCTTGAAGGCGGAGATCTCCTTCAGATAGTCGCTCCAGTACTCGCCGATGCTCGCGTTCTGTTTCTTCAGCAGGGCGACGGCGGCGTCGAACTGCTTCTGGTCGAGCGCGTACGGGTCCTTGATCTTCAACTCGGGCTTGGTGGCCTTGAGATACAGGGCGGCGTCGGCGATGTAGATCGGCGAGTCGTACGCGGTGACGTGGCCCTTGTACTTCGAAGCGTCGTCGAACACGGCGGCCCACGAGGTCGGAGCCGGGGTGACCTTCTGCGTGTTGTACATCAGCAGGTTGGCGCCGCGGCCGTGCGGGATGCCGTACATCTGGCCCTTGACCGAGTTCCAGCTGCCGTTCTTCAGGCCGCTGAAGATGTCCTTGTAGTTCGGTACGAGCTTGGTGTTGACGGGTGCCGCGTCGCCGGAGGCGATCAGGCGCAGGGAGGCGTCGCCGGAGGCGGAGACGGCGTCGTACTCGCCGGTCTTCATCAGTTTGACCATCTCGTCGGAGCTGGCCGCGACCTTGGAGTCGACCTGACAGCCCGTCTGTTTCTCGAAGGGGGTCACCCAGTCGGCCTTGGGGTCGTTGGAGCCGTCCTCGACATAGCCGGCCCAGGCGATCAGGTTGACCTTGCCCTCGGACCTGCCGAGCTTGGTGGGTGCCTTGAGGTCCGGGGGGTTGAGGCCGGTGGCCGAGGCGCCGCCGCCGTTGCCGGAGGAGCCGCAGGCGGTGGCGGCGAGGAGCAGTGCGGCGGCGCAGGCCGCGACCTGGAGGGTTCGGGTGGGGCGCACGACGTTCTCCCTACGGGACAAGGGGCTTCAGCGGGCGTCGGGGACCTGGACGGTGTGGCGGCGGTGCCATTGCAGGCGCACCCGGGTGCCGCGGTAGGCGGCGACGTCCTCGGCGGAGGTCTCCAGGTTCTGCTGGAGTGCGGTGAGCCGGCCGCCGGCGTCGAGGTCGACGAGGAATCGGGTGGCATCGCCGAGGTAGACGACCTCGGCGACGGTGCCGGTGGCGGTGGCGTGGTCCGGCTGGTCGGCCTCGGCGGACTCCTTGAGGACGCGGATCTTCTCGGGGCGGATGCTGTACAGGCCGGGGGTGCCGACGACGCGTTGCGCGGACTCGCCGTCGAGGAGGTTGGAGGCGCCGACGAAGGAGGCGACGAAGGGCGTCGCGGGGCGTTCGTAGATCTCGGCGGGGGTGCCGACCTGCTGGATGCGGCCCTGGTCGAAGACGGCGATGCGGTCGCTCATCGTCAGGGCTTCCTGCTGGTCGTGGGTGACGAAGACGAAGGTGATGCCGACCTCGCGCTGGAGTTGCTTGAGCTCGACCTGCATCTGTTCGCGCAGTTTGAGGTCGAGGGCGCCGAGGGGTTCGTCGAGGAGCAGCACGCGGGGGCGGCCGACGAGGGCGCGGGCGAGGGCGACGCGCTGGCGCTGGCCGCCGGAGAGCTGGGCGGGGCGCCGCTTGCCGAAGCCTTCGAGGCGGACCTCGGCGAGGGCCTTGCGGGCGCGGACGAGGCGTTCGGGCTTGGGCACCTTGCGGATCTTGAGGGCGTAGGCGACGTTCTGCTCGACGGTCATGTGCGGGAACAGGGCGTAGTCCTGGAAGACGGTGTGCACGTCCCGCTCGAAGGGGGCGAGGCCGGTGACCTCCTGGCCGGCGAGTTCGATGCGGCCGGCGGTGGGGATCTCGAATCCGGCGATCATGCGCAGGACGGTGGTCTTGCCGGAGCCCGAGGGGCCGAGCATGGAGAAGAACTCGCCGTCCCGGATCTCCAGGTCGATCCCGGCCACGGCGGTCGTCTCCCCGAACGACTTCCGCAGATCCTGCAGCCGGATCGCAATTCCCTCCATGGACGGGAACCTTTCTGGCGTTCTCGTACGTTGTTACGTTGCACGAAAAGATATGAAGTCATAGTTCAAAGCTCAAGAGGCCCTTGGGGTAAAGCTTGAGTCAATGCACCAGGTGGTGGCCGTGAACCAGCAGCAGATGAACGGCGGCGCCCGCCGAGCCGTCTTCAGCCCGGTGGACAACCGGGCGCGGGTCGACGCGGTCGTCCGGCGGATCGGCGACGCCATCGAGCTCGGCCTGCTCGCCGACGGTGAGCAGCTGCCCGGCGAGAGCGAGCTGGCCGGGCAGCTCGGCGTGTCCACGGTCACCCTGCGCGAGGCGCTGATGGCCCTTCGCCAGCAGGGCCTTGTCACCACCCGCCGGGGCCGCGGCGGCGGCTCCTTCGTCTCGCTGCCCGAGGTCCCCGGCGAGGAGCGCCTCAAGGTGCGGCTGCGCGGCTGGAGCACCGAGGAGCTGCGCGACCTCGGCGATCACTGGGCGGCCCTGTCGGGTACGGCGGCCCGGCTCGCGGCCGAGCGCACGGAGCCGGACGACCTCGTCCAGCTGAGGCGTACGGTCGAGGAGTTGACCCAGGCGACGGATGCGGCCGCCCGCGGTCGCGTCTACGGCCGCTTCCATGTGGAGCTGGCCGCCGCGGCGCAGTCCGCCCGCCTCACCCGGGAACAGATCGCGCTGCAGACCGAGATCGGGGCGCTGCTCTGTCTTGTGCTCGGGGACGACGAATATCGTGAAGAGGTGGCGGACCGTCACCGCTCCGTGATCTCGGCCGTGCAGGATGGGGCCCACGAAACGGCCAGGGAACTGGCCGAGCGGTGCGTCCAGGACTCCACGGCGCGGCTCGTCGCCCTGCGCCTGACCCTGTAGGCGTCGCGAACGGTCCCCGTCCGCTGGAGGGCGCCCATGAGCCTCGCGACGGCAGCAGCCGGTACGGCACCCGAGGTCGCGGCAGCGGTCCGCTCCGCCCTGGAGAGCGTTTTCGACGCCGTGGCCGCCACCCGCACCGACACCGCTGAGCTGCTGGCCCGGGCGGCCGCCGAGGGCCGCCGCCCCGCGACCGTCGACCTCGCCGCACTGCGCCCCGGCCTTCATCTGCGCCTGGCATGCAACGAGTTGGTGTCCGGCGTCGGCTTCGTCGCCGCGCCGGGGCTGCTCACCGACGTACCGGCCTGGCTGGAGTGGTGGCAGAGCGGCTCCGACGGCGACGTCCGGCCGCTGCTGCTGGACCTCGATCCCGAGCAGTCGGCGTACGCGGACTACACGCACTGGGACTGGTTCGCCCTGCCGCGCGACACCGGGGAGCGTGCGGTGGCCGGGCCGTATGTCGACTATCTCTGCTCCGACGAGTACAGCCTCACGCTGTCCGCGCCGGTGGAGATGGAGGGGCGGTTCGCCGGAGTGGCCGCGGCGGACGTGTATCTGCGGCACTTCGAGGCGGCCGTGCTGCCGATGCTGCGCCGGCTGCCCGGGCCGGCCCATCTGGTGAACGCCCGCGGGCGGGTGACCGCCTCCGCCGACCCCGCCCATCTCGCGGGATCCCTCACGAAGGGGCCGGATTTCGCCGCCGTGCTGCAGCGGGCGCGGCCCGCACTGTTTCGCGGACTGCGGCTGGTCCCCTGCCGGGACATCCCCCTCGTGCTTGTCGTCTCCGCGCCCTGATCCCGGTGGCGGTCAGGCGTCGGGAGCCGGGACCACCCTCAGGTGCGCCGCCGCATGCCGGGGCTTGCGGGCCCGGGGGCGGGCGGGGCGGGTCTCCCTCAGTACCAGCGTCATGCGCGTGTAGCCCATGTCCTGCAGCGTCCTCGGGGTCTCGTCCACCACACGGCAGTCGGTGGCGCCCCAGCGCGGATCGGGGTGCGTCAGGGGGCGTACGGCCCCGTCGTGCGCCACGGCCTGTTCGCCGACCGCCCGGATCCAGTGCGGCAGGCCCTGCCGGTAGGCGGCCTCCATGATCGGGTCCTGGGCGATGTCACGGCGGATCGACTGCAGTCCGTGGTCGTGGCCGTAGCGCTCGACGGCGGCCGCGAAGTGCGCCAGCATCGGCAGGCACCAGCTGGACTCGTGCTCGCCGAGGACGGTGCCCGCGTCCGGGTGGAACAGCACGAATCTGAGGAAGTTGTCGCCGGGCATCGCCGTCGGATGCGGGCTCACCTCACGGAAAAGTGACGCGAAAGCGTTGTTGGAGAGAACGACGTCCCAGCGGTGGTCGAGGACGACGGACGGAAAGG
Organism: Streptomyces sp. NPDC001351; assembly: GCF_042896045.1. Classification (NCBI taxonomy): domain Bacteria; kingdom Bacillati; phylum Actinomycetota; class Actinomycetes; order Kitasatosporales; family Streptomycetaceae; genus Streptomyces; species Streptomyces sp. NPDC001351. The sequence continues at coordinate 791,533 of NZ_JBIAWS010000003.1, forward strand.
GAACGGACTCCAGGAGGGCGGCGTAGTCCTGTAGATACGCCTGGGCCTCGAGACTCTCGGGGACGGGCCGCGGTGCCGGACGCTGCCCTCCTGCCTGATACGCCATCGGGAGGTCACCCCTCTTGCCTCTGCGGCCTTCACGCGGCGCCTTGATCCTGCGGCCCCGGATCGAGCCGTGTCAACTATCGTGGCATTTCATGCTTGTTGACGGCTGAAATTGGCCACAGTTGTGGCGACACCTGGATGTGAGTTCGAACTTCCCGGTAATCTCCGTCGGGTTCACGGCAACCGCTTGTGAGAAGCCTGTGAGAAACGTAGGAGATCTGTCGGTGACGGATGACTTCGAGAGTCCGGGCACCACGGCTACGACCGCTGCGCTGCCGGCCGTCGTCGCCCGCGTCACCGCGCTCGCCGACCGGCTCGGCGTGCCGCACGCGGAGGTCTTCGACACCGGCCGCCTGTCCGCCGCCTCGGGCGTTCCCGAGCCCGTGGTCAGGGCCCTGCTGAGCGGGCGTCCCGCGGGCGAGCCCGATGTGCAGGAGCGGTTTCTGCAGCGGCTCGACCTGCTGCGGCGCACCCGACTCAAGCCCAACGGGCGCAAGTACACCCAGCAGGAGATCGCCGACGGCGCGGGCATGTCGCGCCAGCAGGCGGGCGCGCTGATCAACGGCGACAGACGCCCCACCATGGAGCACTGCGACGCCATCCAGCGCTTCTTCCGGGTGCACGCCGGATTCCTCACGGCCGAGGACCCCGAGGCCCTGAAGGGCGCCCTGCAGAGCACGGAGCAGGAACTCCTGCACAAGCTCGCCGAGCGGGAGGCGGCCGCGGCCGCCGACGACCCGCTGGAGCGGCTGCTGCAGGACCACGGCGTCCGCGGCATCGCCTGGCGGGCCGCGCAACTGCCCACCGACCAGCACCGCGACAAGGTCGCGGAGTGGCTGGACATGCTCCTGGAGAGCGTCAAGCGGCCCGAGTCGTGAGCCTGGGGAGAGCTGTGGGCATCGGAAGGGACATGCGCCGCCTGTGCGGCGAGCTGGTCGCGGAGCTCGCCCTGCCCGCACCGGCACCGCCCGAGGACCTGTACGGCGCGCTGTGCGAGGCGATGAGCAGACGACGCGGCCGGCCCGTGCACTTCCGCATGGCCGCCTTCCCGACCGGTACGGCGAGCGGGCTGTGGCTCGACATGACCGACCAGGACCTCGTCGTGATCGAGGAACGGACCGCGCCGGACCACCAGTTGGTGATCCTCGGCCACGAGCTGTGGCACATGCAGGCCGGCCACTGCGGCCATCACGTCGAGGGCGCCCGGGTGGCGGCACGCCTGCTCAGCGATGACGCCGATCTGCGGGACACCGTCCGCAAGGTGGCCGCCCGCAGCCGTTTCGACCTCGCCGAGGAGCAGGAGGCCGAGTCCTTCGGCCTGCTGCTGGCCAGCAGGTGCCGTACGTGGCTGGCGGGTTCGGGGGTGCGGGGGCCGGTGCAGCGCGATCACCTGGCGGGGCGGATCGAGGCGTCGCTGGGGTATCTGGGGCCGCAGGGCTGAGTACGCCTCGGTCGGCTCCGGGTGCCAACAGCTCGCGCACCGCCTCTGTGTGCCCCCAACAGGCGGCAGCGCACAACGGCGTGCTCCGCGCCGGTTCCACGGCTTTCGCCGTCCGCCCCTTCCGGATCGGCCCCGGCTCGCACCCTGCGCGACAGCCGCGACCAGCCGGGATGCATCATGTCGCGCTGCGTTCGCTGGCCTCTCTCAGGTCGCGTTCCACGGCGCGGTTCCGGGGGCTGTCGGGGCGGCCGACGCTGGTGGCGGGCCGGCCCTGGACGAGGAGTTCGCGCCAGTGTTCGCGGCTCCAGTCGGCCGGTGCCGTGGTCGACGTGAACTCCTCGACCAGCGCGACGAAGCGCGCGGGGTCGCTGTGGAACGGGAAATGGCCCGCCTGTTCGAAGATTTCCAGGCGGCTGCCCGGCATCGCCTCGTGCGCCCCGTACGCGTGCCGCACCGGCACGACGCTGTCCCGGTCACCCCACAACAGCATGGTGGGCATGCCCTCGGTGAGATAGCACCGGTCGAGCATGGTGACGACCTGGCCGCGCCAGTCGACGACCGCGCGCAGGGTGCGGATGAACGCGTTGCGGGAGGTCTCGTCCGGCAGGGCGTCGACGAGGGTGAGCAGCTCGGGTGCGTCCTGGCCGAGATCGGTGTCCAGGAGCTTCATCAGCCGCACCGCCAGCCCCACTTGCAGCCGCATCCCCGGCAACCGCAGCGTCGACAGCATCAGATGGGCGCCGGGCAGGGAGACCAGCCGCAGCACGGGATTGACCTCGCGTCCCACCCCGCCCGCGCTCACCAGGATGAGCCGCTCGGTGCGCTCGGGGAACTGGTAGGCGAACTGCATGGCCACGCCCCCGCCCAGCGAGTGCCCGACCAGCGTCGCCGACTCGATGCCGAGCGTGGTGAGCAGGTCCCGCACGCCGTTGGCGTACGCGGCCACCGAGTAGTCGGCGCGCGGTTTGTCCGAAGCGCCGTGGCCGAGCAGGTCGGGGGCGATCACGGTGTGCGTGCGGGCGAGGTCGGGGATCAGCTCGGCCCAGGTCGCGGAGGAGTCGCCGATGCCGTGGATGAGCACCAGCGCCGGGCCCTCGCCGGCCATGCGGAAGGCGCGCCGGTATCCGTGCACCATGCGGTACTGCAACTCGAGTTCTCCGTCGCCCACCGGACGCAGTCGTACGGCGCGCACCGGGCGCCGTTGCGGGACGTCGACCACGCACTCGCCTCCCCGTTCCAGGGCCGCGCGCAAGCGGCCGAAAGCCCTTGTCCTCCAGCGTAGGACTGCTTTCCCACAAGGGATTTCGAGGAGGTTTCGCCTCCGCTAAGCGGGCGAACGGACAGGTGCCCGGACCCGATTGTCAGTGGCGGGCGGCAAGCTGGAGTTGCGCCCCCTTGTGCGGGGTGCGACCGACGACGCCGACGCGGGGAGAGCCGACCGATGCCCACTGCCGTACTGACCGACCGCGAGCGCACCGCCGTACAGGCCTACCTGCGGCTCTTGCACACCGTACGAGCCGCGTTCGACGGTCCCCCCGGTTCCTCGCGTGCTCCCGTCGTACCGCCCGCCGTGCTCGCCGAGGCGGAGCAGGCGCTGGCGGCCGCGGGACTGGCGGGGAACGAGGAGGAGTTCTTCCGGCTGCTGCAGAGCTGGTGCCCGGAACCGTGACGGCCGGCGGCCGCCGGGCGGGGGTTCAGCGGGTGTGCGGCACGCTGATCGCCGTCGCCACCAGCCCCCGCTGGACGGTCCAGCGGCCCTCGAAGTGCCCGAGCCGACGACCGCCGACCAGCGGGCCGGGGACGAGGAGTTCGGCGCGGAAGCCGCCGTGCAGCCGCTCGTCGGGGTCGACGAAGACCTCGATGTCGGCCTCGCTGAACTCCAGCCACAGTCCGGTGAGGGGAAACCACGCCTTGTAGACCGATTCCTTGGCGCTGAACAGCAGCCGGTCCCAGTGGACCTGGGGGTGCCGCACGGCCAGGCGGCGCAGCCTGGCCGCCTCGGCGGGCAGGGCCACCGCGTCCAGGACGCCGTCCGGGAGCGGCCGGTGGGGTTCGGCGTCGATGCCGACGGAGGCCAGGTCGGTGGCACGGACCAGCGCGGCGGCGCAGTAGCCGTCGCAGTGGGTCATGCTGCCGACCAGGCCGGGCGGCCAGCCCGGCGCGCCGCGTTCGCCGGGCAGCAGGGGCTGCGCGGGCACACCGAGCTTCTCCATGGCGCGGCGCGCGCAGGCGCGTACCAGGGCGAACTCGCGGCGGCGCTTGTCGACGGCCTGTTCCACGGCCGCCGCCTCCTCGGGGTACAGCGGCGCGGGCTCGCTCCCGTCGTCGCCGTGCACCTCCACGGCCACCACCTCGTCCGGCAGCAGCTCCTCGATCACCGGGCCCCGACCTCCTTCGGCAGCACGCGGCGCAGTCTCCCCGGCGGCTGCGGCCGCTTGCGCCATTCGCGGGGGTAGCCGACGGACACCTCCTCGAAGCGGACACCCTCGTGCCAGGTGGTCCGCGGGATGTGGAGGTGCCCGTACACCATGGTCTCGACGCGGAAGCGGCGGTGCCAGTCGGCGGTCAGTCCGGTGCCGCACCACATGGCGAACTCCGGGTGCCACAGGACGTCGCAGGGGTGCCGGTCCAGCGGGTAGTGGTTGACCAGGACGGTCGGCAGGTCGGCGGGGAGTGCGGCGAGCCTGCCCTCGGTCTCGGCGACCCGGGCCCGGCACCAGGCCTCGCGGCTCGGATAGGGGTCGGGGTGCAGCAGGTACTCGTCGTTGCACACGATGCCGGTGCCGTGCGCGTACTGAAGACCCTGCTCCTTGGTGGTGCAGCCGGCCGGCAGGAACGAGTAGTCGTAGAGGAGGAAGAGCGGTGCGACGGCCACCGGGCCGCCCGGGCCCTCCCACACCGGGTAGGGGTCCTCGGGTGTGGTCACGCCGAGATCGCGGCACATGGCGACGAGGTGCTCGTAGCGGGCGACGCCGCGCAGGGTGACGGGGTCTGTCGGATGGGTCCACAGCTCGTGGTTGCCCGGCGCCCAGATCACCTTGCGGAAACGGCTCGCAAGCGTCTTCAGGGCCCAGCGGATGTCGGCCACGTTCTCCGAGACGTCGCCGGCCACGAGCAGCCAGTCCTCGTCCGACTCGGGGCGCATCGCCTCGACCAGGGCGCGGTTCTCGGCGTATCCGATGTGCAGGTCGCTGATGGCCAGCAGTTGTCCGGCACCACCGGCCGTCGACGTCACCTTCCGCCCCCTCCGTACACACTGCGCATCCGCGGTCTCACGGATGGCACCACGAGAACACATTTTCCGGCTCAGCGACAAGACGGCAAGATCGCTGAATCCGTAACACGTACGTTGCACGCGCGGCCTCTTGGAGGCCGTATGATCGCCCCAACACCACCGCCATGAGCTTCCCTTCATTCAAGGGCGGTTTGGTGACCCTCCAACTCCCCTGCCCGGGCACGGGCCGCTCAGCCCTGCCCGCGAACCGTGAAAGGACGGCCCTGCATGGTCTCTCGCGTACGCGTCTGGCTCAACCGCACGTACGCGGAGAACGTGTTCTTCATGGATCAGCTGCGCCGAAATCCCAGCGATCGCGCCGTGGAGATCCATGCGACGCACGGGGACGCGGACTCCCCCGTGCTGGCCGCCGCCGACACCGCCGACCTGGAGCCGGAGGGACTGTCCCCGGCCGCGTATGTCGAGTACGCCCTCGACCAGTGCCAGCGGCGCGGCATCGACGTGTTCGTGCCCCGGCTGCAGCAGGCGGCGATCGTGGCGCACCGCGCCGACTTCGAAGCGGTCGGTACGGCGCTGCTGGCGCCGCCTCCGGAGGCGGTGGCCGTCTTCCACGACAAGGTGATCGCGTACGAGGCGGTCCAGGCGATCGGGGTGCCCGTGCCGCCGTGGTGGCGGGTGCGGACCGCGGGTGAACTCGTGGCCGCCGTCGAGGAGTTGGAGGCGGGCGGGCACAAGGCGTGCTTCAAGCCCGCGTCCGGCGCGGGCGGCGTGGGCTTCCGTGTGATCACGCGCGCCCCCTTCTCGCTCGTTCACCTCAACGGCTTCCCGGGCCCGTATGTGCCGCTGGATCTGGTCGTGGAAGCCCTGGAGCAGGCCGACGAACCGGTCGACTGGCTGGTGATGCCTCGTCTGGAGCAGCCGGAGGTCTCGGTGGACTGCCTCACCGGTCCTGACAACCGGGTGCGGCTGGCGATCGGGCGCACCAAGAACGGGCGGCGGCGCGGATTCACCCTGCACGAGCAGTGGCTGGAGCCGGCGCGGCGGATCGCGGAGGGGTTCGGGCTGCACTATCTGTCCAACATCCAGTTCCGGATGTTCGGTGACGAGCCGATGTTGATGGACGTCAACACGCGACCCGCGGGCGGGTTGCACCAGCTGTCGCTGTGCGGGGTCAACGCCCCTTGGGCGGCCGTGCAGTTGGCTCTCGGGGAGGACCCGGGGGAAGTGGCTCCGCCGTTCCTGGGGCAGGACTACACGGTGGTGTCGGGTCCGCGGCCGCTGCGGGCGGTTTCGCTGCCGCAGCAGAGGGTGGAGGCGGAGCCTTTGTTGCCGGCCGTGCCTGTACCTGTCGACTCCGTCGAGGTTTCGGCTCAGGTCCTGCCGCTCTAGATCGGCACCGTTGAAGAAGCTCACCGGTATGGACCAATTCCGCGTCAGGTATTGACAGCAGGATTGGTCCATACCACCTTGTGTTGCGCAGTTCCCTGCATCTCTGTGCACTCCCGAACACCCCCATTCCCCAGGGAGATCGCGTGCGCAACACACTCGGACGTCACAGACGTCGGCTTCTTGCTCTGCTCGGCTCCGCTGCTCTCGCGCTCGCCGGAGCCATCGCTCTACCCGGTACGGCCCAAGCGGCCAACATCCTGACGAATCCCGGCTTCGAGTCGGGCAGTCTCTCCCCCTGGACCTGCACCGGCAACCTCGGTTCGGTGGTCTCCTCCCCCGTGCACGGCGGATCCAAGGCCCTGCAGGGGGCGGTGACCGACAGCGACAACGCTCAGTGCACCCAGACCGTCTCCGTGCAGCCCAACACGACGTACAGCCTCAGCGGTTGGGTGCGTGGCAGTTACGTCTACCTGGGCGTGAGCGGCGGTGCGTCGAACTGGACGACCTCCCCGTCGGCGTACAGCCAGCTGTCCGTCTCGTTCACCACGGGCGCCTCGCAGACCAGCGCCACGATCTACGTCCACGGCTGGTACGCCCAGGGCACCTACTACGCCGACGACATCAGCCTCGACGGCCCCGGCGGCGGGGGCGGCGGCTCGGACACCCAGGCGCCGACCGCGCCGACCGGGCTGACCTCCACCGGCAAGACCTCGTCGAGCGTGTCGCTGCAGTGGAACGCCTCGACGGACAACGTCGGCGTCACGGCGTACGACATCTACAGCGGCTCGAACAACGTCCTCAGCGTCTCCGGTACGACCGCCACGGTCAGCGGGCTCTCGCCGAGCACGTCGTACACCTTCACCGTCAAGGCGCGGGACGCGGCCGGGAACACCTCCGGGGCCTCCAACTCCGTCTCCGTCACCACGGACGCGGGCGGCGGTGGCGGCACCGGGTTCAAGCAGGCCGCGCCCTATCTGTACGAGGGCTGGGGCGACCCGCCGAGCCCGTCGACGGTGATGAGCGCGACCGGCGTCAAGTGGTTCACCATGGCGTTCGTGCTGGACTCCGGCGGCTGCACTCCCGCCTGGGACGGCAGCCGGCCGCTGACCGGCGGCGCCGACCAGTCCGCGATCAACGCCATCCGCTCGGCCGGCGGTGACATCGTGCCGTCGTTCGGCGGCTGGCAGGGCAGCAAGCTCGGCGCCAACTGCTCCTCCGCGAGCGCGCTCGCCGGGGCCCTGCAGAAGGTGATCGACGCCTACTCGCTGAAGGCGATCGACATGGACATCGAGAACTCCGACGAGTTCGAGAACGAGGCCGTCCAGGCGAAGATCCTCACCGCCCTGAAGACGGTCAAGGCCAACAACCCCGGCCTGAGGACCATCGTCACCTTCGGCACGTCGACAACCGGCCCGACGTACTACGGCAACCGGCTCATCGAGCAGGCGCAGTCGCTGGGCGCCAACATCGACGTCTTCACGATCATGCCGTTCGACTTCGGCGGCGGCTCCGACATGTACGGCAACACCGTGAACGCGGCTGAGGGCCTGAAGGCCAAGCTGAAGTCGACGTTCGGCTGGGACGACGCCACCGCCTACTCCCACATCGGGATCTCCGGCATGAACGGCCTGTCCGACCAGCAGGAGACCACCACTCCGGCGATCTGGACCCAGATCAAGGACTGGGCCAACAGCCATCACATCGCCCGGCTCGCCTTCTGGTCGGTCAACCGCGACCGGCCGTGCCCCGGCGGCGGCGTGGTGAGCAACTGCTCCGGAATCAGCCAGAACAACTGGCAGTTCACCTCGATCACGGCCGGTTTCACCGGCTGAGGAGCAATTGAGGAGGCTGGAAGAAGGGCTGGCGCCCGGGCCCCCGCGGCGGGAAGAATCTTGAACCGACCCGCCGCGGGGGCCTTCCCGCGGCTCGACTGCACAGGATCCGGGGGCGGCCATGACCGAGGCGGCGCAGGCGTGAGAAGACGGATCACCACTGCCGGCCGGCGTCTGTCGTTCCTCCTCGTGCTCGGGCTGACCGCCCTCCTGGCCTCCTGCGGAGTGGGCAACGACATGGGCGGCAGTGGCGAGGCGCCGGGGCAGCGCCCGGGACAGGCGGACTTACGGGCCTCGGTCGTGAGCGACCGCAAGCACCTCTTCAACGGGTCGCTCGCCTATGACCCTTCGGTGTCGATGTCCGTCGGGGGCAACCTGACGTACGACGTCCTGCTCACCGCACGCGGAGAGAAGTCGTCGCGCTTCGCACAGGCCGCGTTGGTGACCCGGGCCTTCCAGGTGGGCGGGGTGGAAGGCGCCGCGCTCACCTGCGGGAGCAGGAATGTGCGGGTGGTCATGCTCACCGATTCGGCGCCCGAACAGTTCATCGCCCAGCCGGGCGACCCCGCGGAATGGCAGTGGAGCATCTCCGCCGACGAACCGGGGGACTACGAGCTGGCGCTCACCGTCACCACGTACCAAGGCGACACGAAGCGTGCCCTCGACACCCTGCGACCCCCGATCAAGATCTACCTGACCGTCCACGACACCTGGTCGCACCGCATCGTCTCGCTGGAGGACTGGCTCATCGCGGCGGGCGGCATCGCGACCGCGCTGGTCGCCGTCTACGCGCTGCGGGCTCCCCTCACCGAACTCGTGCGAGCTCGCGGGGAAGCCCGTCGGCGGCGCGACCAGAGCCGGGACGGCTATATGTGAGCGGTCGTCAGAAGCGGCCCGACCCCCGGTACAGCTCCAGCTCCCCCTCCAACTCCACGGCGAGCACGGTCGCGTACGGATCGAGGTCGGCCTCGGTCGGCGGGTCGATCCACAACACGCCCACCGCGTCGTGCAGTCCGCCGACCACCCGGTGGCCGAGTTCCGTGCCGGTGCCGAGGACGGTGACCCTGCGGACCGCCGTCGCCAGGCCCCGGACGCCGATCTCGGCGCGCGGGATGTCGAACAGGGTGAGGTAGAGCGTGCGGCGGTCGGCGGAAAGGGTGCTGGGGCCGTAGTGGTGCCCGGCCGGCAGGCCGCGCACCGTTCCGTACACCGCCTCCGCGTGCCCCCGGATCCACTCCCCCAGGCCCTCCAGCCGTTCGACCTGCGGCTGCGGGATGGTGCCGTCCTCCATGGGGCCTACGTCCAGAAGGAGGTTCCCGCCGCCGCCGATCGTCTCCGTGAAGTAGCGGATCAGCTGGGCGAGCGACTTGTGGTTGTGGTCGTGGTGCTGGTAGCCCCACGAGTCGTTGATGGTCAGGCACAGCTCCCAGGGGCCGTCAGGCGGCACGATGGGGGCGCCCTGTTCCGGCGTCGCGTAGTCGCCCTCGCTGAGCATGCGGGCGTTGAAGACGACGTCGGGGACGTACGACCGGATGAGCGCGGCGAGTTCGGGGATGCGCCACTGCTCCTCGCTGCGGTCCCACTCGCCGTCGAACCACATCAGGTCGGGCCGGTAGCGGGAGGCCAGCTCGCGGATCTGGCCGTCGCGGTAGGCGATGAACCGTTCCCAGGCGTCCAGGTCCTCGTCCTCGGCCGCGACCTCCGAGTAGCGGTTGTCCTCCTGCTCCGGCGGGCGGCCCGGCTTGCGCGTGGACGCGTAGTCGGGGTGGTTCCAGTCGGAGTGGGAGTAGTAGAAGCCGACCTTGAGGTCCTTCTCGCGCAGGGCCTCGGCGTAGGGGCCGAGGTAGTCCTTGCTGAGGTTGAGGTCTCCGTACTGCGTGTCCCACAGGGCCACGCCGTCATGGTGACGGGAGGTCAGGACCGCGTACTTCGCGCCTGCCCGGGCGAACAGGTCCGCCCAGGCCTTCGGGTCGTACTTGGCACCCGTGAAGCGCTCCAGCTGGGACATGTACCGGTCGTGCGGCACGATGTCGTCGTAGAACGACCAGGACTCCTGGACGCCGTCGACGGCGTAGATGCCCCAGTGGATGAAGATCCCCAACTTGGCGTCGGTGAACCAGGGTTGCATGGCCATGCGTCAGCCCCTCCGCAGCCGGAGCGTCAGGATCTGGAAGGGGCGCAGCGTGACCGGGACGGCTCCCTCGACGGCCTCCGCGTCCTCCAGCGGGCGCTCCAGGAGGTCGGTGACCTGCGCGCCGGCGAGCGGGAAGCCGGTGTGCAGGACGCCCTGGGCGCGGCCGCCGCGGGACTCGTAGAGCCGGACGACCACGTCGCCGGACTCGTCGTCGGCCAGCTTGACCGCCTCGACGGTGACTCCCTCGCCGTCCACCGAGACGACCGGCTCCGGCGCACCCGCCGAATCCGCCACCCGGAGGGGGAGGTTGAGGGCGTAGCCCTCCGCGACCGCGTCCTCGATGCTCGCGCCGGGGAGGAGGGAGTAGACGAAGCGGTGGCGGCCCTGGTCGGCCTCCGGGTCCGGGATCCGCGGGGCGCGCACCAGGCTGAGGCTGACGCGGGTCGTCGTACCGCCGTCCTCGCGGACCGTGCGGGAGACGTCGTGGCCATAGGTCGAGTCGTTGATGACCGCGACGCCGTAGCCGGGCTCGGCGATGTGCACCCAGCGGTGGCCGGAGACCTCGAAACGGGCCGCCTCCCAGCTGGTGTTGGTGTGCGTGGGCCGCTGGATGTGGCCGAACTGGATCTCCGCGGAGGAGTGCGGGGCGCGGATGTCGACCGGGAAGCCCGCCTTGAGGATCTTCTCGGCCTCGTGCCAGTCGATGTCGGTCTCGAAGTCGATACGGGGGCTGCCGGCGCGCAGGGTGATCGTCTGGGTGAGCCTGGAGCCCTTGCCGAAGCTGCGCTCCACGCGGATCGCGCCGAGCAGCGGGTCCTGTTCGACGACCGTGACCGAGTCGGCGTCCAGCAGGTCGGTGTAGCGGTTCTTGTAGTGCTTGTCGATGTCCCAGGCGTCCCAGTAGTTCGGGAGGTCGGTGTGCAGGCGGAGCAGGTTGCCCTGGTCGGCGAGGACCTCGCGGCCGCCGGCGCGCAGATCGCGTACGGACGCCAGCGTGCCGTCCTCGGCCACCTCGACGCGGACCAGGCCGTTGTCGAGGACCCGTCCGGCCACCGTCACCGGCTGGGGCGGCTCGGCGGCCGCGAGCGGGGCGCTGCCGCTCGCGGGCACCTCGACGTACGTCGGGGCACCCTCGGCCGTACGGACCACCTCGGCCCGGTCGAAGGGGCTGGTGTTGAAGACGCGAGCGGAGCCACCGCCCAGCGCGGCGACCGCCTCGGCCGTCAGCTCCTCCAGCTCCTTTGCCACACGGGCGTATTCGGCCTCCGCCTCGCGGTGCACCCAGGCGATCGAGGAGCCCGGCAGGATGTCGTGGAACTGGTGGAGGAGGACCGTCTTCCACAGCCGGTCCAGCTTCTCGTACGGGTAGGCGTAGCCCGGCGCGTGCAGCGCGGCCGTCGTCGCCCACAGCTCGGCCTCGCGCAGCCGGTGTTCGCTGCGGCGGTTGCCCTGCTTGGTGCGGGCCTGGGAGGTGTAGGTGGCGCGGTGCAGCTCCAGATAGAGCTCGCCGTTCCAGACGGGGGCGTCGGGGTACTCCTCGCGGGCCTTGGCGAAGAACTCGTCCGGGTGCTCGACGACGACCTTGGGCGAACCCTCCAGGTCGGCGAGGCGACGCGCGCGTTCCATGATCTCGCGGGTGGGGCCGCCGCCGCCGTCGCCCCAGCCGAAGGGCGCGAGCGAGCGCGTTCCGGCGCCCTTCTCCGCGTAGTTGCGGACCGCGCGGTCCATCTCCTCGCCGCTGAAGCGGGCGTTGTAGGTGTCGACCGGCGGGAAGTGGGTGAAGATGCGGGTGCCGTCGATGCCCTCCCACCAGAAGGTGTGGTGGGGGAAGGTGTTGGTCTGGTTCCAGGAGATCTTCTGGGTGAGGAACCACTCGTTGCCGGCGAGCTTGGCGAGCTGCGGGTAGGCCGCGTTGTAGCCGAAGGAGTCCGGCAGCCAGACACCCTTGGTCTCGATGCCGAAGTGCTCGATGAAGAAGCGCTTGCCGTGGATGAGCTGGCGGGCGATGGCCTCGCCGCCGGGCAGGTTGCCGTCGGACTCGACCCACATGCCGCCGACCGGCGCCCACTGGCCCTTCTTCACGGACTCCTGGATGCGCGCCCAGACCTTGGGGTAGTTGTCGCGCACCCACTCGTACTGCTGGGCCTGGGAGCAGGCGAAGATGAAGTCGTCGTACTCGTCGGCGAGCGCGGTGACGTTGGAGAAGGTGCGGGACGTCTTTCGCTTGGTCTCGCGGATGGGCCACAGCCAGGCGGAGTCGATGTGCGCGTGGCCGACGCCGGAGACGGTGTGGGCGCTGGCGTGCGCGGGCTTGGCGAGGACGGGCGCGAGGACCGCGCGGACGGCGGCGGCGCTGCCGGAGACGTCGTCGAGGTCGAGGACGTCCATGGCGCGGTCCAGGGTGTGCAGGATCTCGTGGCGGCGCGGTTCGTGCTCGCCGAGGTGGACCATGAGTTCGCGCAGCACCTGGAAGTCGAGGTCGAGGTGGAAGACCTCCTCGTCGAGGACGGCGAGGTCGGCGCGCTGGAAGGTGTAGAGCGGCTTGTCGCCCGCCGTGAGGACGTCACCCAGGGGCGTGGGCTCGGCGAAGTTGTTCGCCAGGATGTCCGGGTTCGAGGCCGCCTCGACCAGGTAGTCGATCTCCTCGCCGCCCGTGGCCGGGTTGGCGATCGGCACGTACTGGTTGAGCGGGTTGACCGCCTTCAGGGGTGTCCCGTCGGTGAGGTGGACCAGCGCCTCGGCCTGGTTGCCCGGCCAGTCGCCGACGAAGCCGAGGTCGATGACGGCTTCGACGCGCCGGCCGGCCCACTCGGCGGGCACCTGCCCGCGCATCCGGAACCAGGTCGTGCCCCAGGGCGGGCCCCACGGGGTGCCCATCGCGAAGGGCTCGTACGCGGCGGCCGCGGCCTCCTCGAACGGGACCGGCTCGCCCGGCGCCTGCCAGGCCTCGACCGTCAGAGGGACGGTGGCCGCGTAGATCGCGGTCTTGATGCGCTGGTTGTGGAGGCGCTCGGCGCGCTCCTCGATCCGGCGGCGTTCGTCGTGCATGAGAGGTCTCCAGAGAGAGGGCGGCGAGAGCGCAAGACGCGGGAAAGCGCTTTCCGCCGGGAGCTTACTTCAGGTAGGAGAGGCCGGGGTGAACGTCCGTGTAGCCCTCGACCAGCCGTCGGGCCACATTCACGGAGTCGACCAGCGGGTGCAGCGCGAAGGCCTTCACGGCCGTGGTGCGGGAGCCGGACTCGGCGGCGGCGAGGACCTCGCGTTCGACGGCCTTCACCGCGCAGACCAGGCCGGTGGCGTGCTCGGGCAGCGGGGCGACGGCGACCGGGTGCGCGCCGTTGGCGTCGACCAGGCACGGGACCTCGATGACCGCCTCGGAGTCGAGCACCGAGAGGGTGCTGCGGTTGCGGACGTTGAGGATCAGGGTGGTGCGCTCGTCACGGGCGATGGCCCGCATCAGGGCGAGGGCGACCTTCTCGTAGCCGCCGGAGAGGTCGTCGGCGTCGCGCTCGCCGGCGCCCGCTGTCTCCCGGTTCTCGGCCATGTAGGTCGCCTCGCGCTCGGCGCGGGTGCGGTCCCAGGCGGCGAGGGCGTGGGCGCCCGGGTCGCGCATCTCCTCGTAGAAGTGGGCCTGCTGCTCACGCAGGAAGGCGCCGCGGGTCTTCTCGGCCTGCTGGTAGGCGCGGACGGCCTCGCGGTTGAAGTAGTAGTAGTGCAGGTATTCGTTCGGGATCGCGCCGAGGGACTGCAGCCAGTCGACGCCGAAGAGCTTGCCCTCCTCGAAGGAGCCGAGCAGGTCGGGGTCGGCGAGCAGCCTCGGCAGCTCGTCGCGGCCCGCGATGTGCAGGCCGCGCACCCAGCCGAGGTGGTTGAGGCCGACGTAGTCGATCCAGGCTTCCTTCGGGTCGCCGCCGAGGACGCGGGCGATACGGCGGCCGAGGCCCACCGGCGAGTCGCAGATGCCGATGACGCGGTCGCCGAGATGGCGGGACATGGCCTCGGTGACCAGGCCGGCCGGGTTGGTGAAGTTGATGACCCAGGCGTCCGGGGCGAGCCGGGCCACCCGCCGCGCGATGTCGACGGCCACGGGGACCGTGCGCAGGCCGTAGGCGATGCCGCCCGCGCCCACCGTCTCCTGGCCGAGGACACCCTCCGCGAGGGCGACGCGTTCGTCGTTCGCCCTGCCCTCGAGGCCGCCGACGCGGATCGCGGAGAAGACGAAGTCGGCGCCGCGCAGGGCCTCGTCCAGGTCGGTCGTGGCCGTCACCGTGGGCGCGTCCTCGACGCGGGCGGCCTGCTCCGTGAGGACGCGGGTCACCGCGGAGAGCCGGCCCGCGTCCAGGTCGTGCAGGACGACCTCGGTGACCCTGCCCTCGCCGCGGTCGCCCAGCAGGGCCCCGTACACGAGCGGCACGCGGAACCCGCCGCCGCCCAGAATCGTCAGCTTCACCCTTGCACCTTTCCTGCCACGACCACCTCGACGCCCGCCTCCTCCAGGGAGGAGCGGGTCGCCGGGTCGACCGGGGCGTTCGTCACCACCACGTCCAGGTCCTGGGGACCGCAGACCTTCGCCATGCCCGTACCCGGGAACTTCGCCTGGTCGGCGAGGAGGACGACCTTGTCGCTCGCCTTGATCATGGCGCGCTTGACCGGCACCTCGACGACCGTCGTGTCCATCACCTGCCCGCCCGGACGCACTCCACTGGTGCCGAGGAAGAGCCAGTCGGCGTGCAGCTGGCGCAGGTTGTCCTCGGTGAGGAAGCCGACCAGGGAGCGGTACTCGCGGCGGACCATGCCGCCGAGCAGGACCAGCTCGATGCCCTCGTCGTCGGCGAGTTCCTCGTAGACCACCAGATTGCTGGTGATCACGGTGAGACGGCGGCCGTGCAGCTGGCGGGCGAGCCGGAAGGCGGTGGTGCCGATGTCGAGCAGCACCGACTGGCCGTCGGCGACCATCGCGGCGGCCCGCGCGGCTATGGCGTCCTTCTCGGACACCCGCACCTCGGCGACCTCGGCGAAGGGCTGGTCGCCCTCCTCCACGACGGCGCCGCCGTGCACACGGGTGAGCAGGCCGTCCTCCTCCAGCTTGACCAGGTCGCGCCTGATCGTGGCGGGGCTCACACCCAGCTGCTCGGAGAGGTCGGTCACAGCCGCGGGCCCGCCGGAGCGCAGGGCCCGCAGGATGAGTTGGTGTCGTCGTTCTGCCAGCACGACGTGAACACTACTCGTCATCTTCAATCAAATCCATGCTCAGTTCTGCTCGGGTATTGACCAATCTCGTGGATCAGCGCACGATTCCGGTCATCGAAAATGACGAGTTTTGACGAGAGGCTGTTTCGCGTGGACGACGACAGGCCCGACGTGCTCCTGACCGGGCTGCTCTTCTACGATCTCGTCCTCACCGGGCTCGGGAAGCCGCCGACGCCGGGTGAGGAGATCTGGACGGGCGGGATGGGCTGCGGCCCCGGCGGCATCGCGAACCTGGCGGTGGCCGCGTCCCGGTTCGGCCTCAGCACCTCGCTGGCCACGGTCTTCGGCGACGACTTCTACGGCGAGTACTGCCGGGACGTCCTGTGCGACCAGGAGGACATCGACCTCTCGCTCTCCCGCACCGCGGACGGCTGGCCCACCCCCGTCACCGTCTCGCTCGCCACCGGCCACGACCGGGCCCTCGTCACCCACGGCCAGGAGCCCCCGTACTCGCAGGACACGCTGATGGGCGACCCGCCCGAGGCGCGCACCGCCCTCGTGCACATCGAGGCCGAGCCCCGCGCATGGCTCGCCAAGGCCGCCGCGAACGGCACCCAGATCTACGCCGACGTCGGCTGGGACCCCACCCAGGAGTGGTCCACCGACCTCCTCGACCAGCTGAAGCTGTGCCACGCCTTCCTCCCCAACGAGACCGAGGCGATGGCCTACACCCGCACCGACAGCGCGGTCGCCGCGCTCGGCACGCTCTCCCAACTGGTGCCGGTGGCCGTGGTCACCCGCGGCGGGGACGGCGCGGTGGCCGTCGACCAGCTCACCGGCGAGTACGCCGAGGTCCCGGCCCTCGACGTCGACGTCCTGGACGCCACCGGCGCCGGCGACGTCTTCGGGGCGAGCTTCGTCGCGGCCTCGCTCGGCGGCTGGCCCCTGGAGGAACGGCTGCGGTTCGCCGTCCTCGCGGCCGGGCTGTCCGTCGGACACCACGTCGGGGCACTCGCCGCCCCCGGCTGGTACGGCGTCGACCGCTGGTGGCGGTCGCTGAAAGATCCCGAACTGCGGCGCGCGTACGGCTTCCTGGCCGACCGGATCCCGGCCGACCCCGGACCGCCCGTGCGGCACGCCCCCGTCACCCCGCCCGCCCACACGCCCGTCGACCCCCACGCCTGAGAACGGCGGCACTGACCCCTCGAACCCCTCTCCACGTCGAACAGGAACAACAGGAGTGACCCGTGGACCTTTCTCGTAGAGGCTTCCTCCAGGCCGCCGCGCTCACCGCGGCCGCCTCCGGCCTGACCGTCGCATGCGGCGGCAGCTCGGGCTCGGGCGGCACCAAGAACGGCAAGGACCTCACCTTGTGGTACTGGGGCGGCGCGCTCAGCGACAAGGTGGTCGCGGAGGCGAAGACCCACTTCAGCGGCTCGGTCAAGCTGACCTCCGCCTCCATCGGCGGCGACTTCAAGCAGAAGCTCACCACCACCATCGCGGCCGGCACCTCCGTGCCGGACATCACCGGCATCAAGGGCGAGGACATCGCGTCCTTCCTGCCCAACGCCTCCCGCTTCCTCGACCTGAACGACCTCGGCTTCAAGAAGATCTCGTCCCAGTACCTGGACTGGAAGACCAAGCTCGCCCAGACCAAGGACGGCAAGCAGATCGGCTTCCCGATCGACATCGGCCCCACCGCGCTCTTCTACCGTGAGGACTTCTTCGCCAAGGCCGGGGTGCCCACCGACCCCGACAAGGTCGCCGCCCTGGTCAAGACCTGGGAGGACTACTTCACGCTCGGCACCGAGCTGCAGAAGAAGAACCCCGGCACCTACCTGGTCAACAACATCGGCTCCGTCTTCAACATGGCCGTCGGCCAGGGCACCCAGCGGTTCATCGACAAGAACAACCACTTCATCGGCGACCAGGACCACATCCGCGCCGCGTGGACCACGGCGGTGCGCCCCTACACCCTGGGCATCGACGCCAAGATCAACGACAACACCTGGAACGCCGCCGTCGGCAAGAACCTCCTCACCGAGCTGGGCGCGGCCTGGCACGCGCTGGACATCGAGCAGGCCGCTCCGCAGACCAAGGGCAAGTGGCGGGTGTGCGCGATGCCCGTCGGGCCGGCCAACCAGGGCGGCTCCTACCTGGCCCTGCCCAGGCAGTGCCGCAACCCCGAAGAGGCCTTCAAGATCATCAGCTGGATCCTGAGCCCCGCCAACGACGCCCGCGGCTTCACCGACGCCGCCATCTTCCCGGCCGCCCCGGCCGCGTACTCCATGCCGGCCATGACCGGCCCCGACGCCTTCTTCGGTGGGCAGAAGATCATCGAGGTCTTCGGTCCGGCCGCCAAGGCGATACCGGCCAGCTACGAGGCGCCCGCCGACGCCGCCGTGATGGCCCCCTTCATGACGGAGCTGACCAACATCGAGGCCAAGGGCAAGAAGCCCGACGACGCCTGGAAGGACGCGGTCAGCCAGGCCAAGCAGATCGCCCGCCGGCAGGGGGTGAGCTGAGGTGTCGTCCCCTCCGGTCACCGGCTCCGCCGAGGTGCCGCAGCGCCTCGGCGGGCCGGTCCCGGCCCGGTTCCGCCCGCGGCGCACCCCGCCCGCGGGCTCCGCTCGGACCAGGCGGCGCGGGCCGCTGTCGTACTGGCGGCAGTACCTGGCGATCTCGCCGTTCTACCTGATCTTCGCCGCGTTCTCCTTCTTCCCCGTCTTCTACTCGCTGTACCTGGCCTTCCAGCGCTGGGACGGCATGGGCACCATGCAGTTCGTGGGCCTGCAGCAGTTCAGGTTCCTGTGGGACGACCCGGTCTTCTGGCTGTCGATCCGCAACACCCTGGTGATCTGGGTGCTGTCCACCGTGCCCACCCTCTTCGGCGCCCTGATGCTGGCGACGCTGCTGCACTCGGTGCGCCGCTTCAAGGGCTTCTACCGCATCGCGCTGTACGTCCCGAACGTCACCTCGATCGTCGCCGTGGCGATCTTCTTCGGCGCGGTGTTCAGCAACAACTTCGGCCTGGTCAACGCGATCCTGGGCATGGTCGGCATCTCGCCGGTTCCCTGGCTGAGCAACCCGTGGCTGATCAAGCTGGTCATCGCGCTGCTGATGACCTGGCAGTGGACCGGCTACAACATGATCATCTATCTGGCCGGTCTGCAGGCGATCCCGAACTCGATCTACGAGGCGGCGAAGATGGACGGCGCGGGACCCATCCGCACGTTCTTCCAGATCACGATCCCGATCATGCGGCCGATCATCCTGTTCACCGTCATCATCTCGACCATCAACGGTCTGCAGAGCTTCAGCGAACCCCAGGTCCTGTTCGGCAGCAACGCCGCCAACGCGAACCTCGGCGGCCCCGGCCAGGCGGGTCTGACCACGTTGCTGTACTTCTACCAGTCGGCCTTCCTCAACAACGACTACGGCTACGGCGCGGCCATCGTGTGGGCCTTCTTCGTACTGATCATCATCCTCGTCGCCGTCAACTGGCGCATCACCACACGGGGGAGGAAGGCATGACGGCCGTGGACACCACGAGGCCGGCCACGGGCGGCAGGCGACGGCGCCGCCCCAGGGGCCTGACGGCACACATCATCCTCGTCGTGGCCGTCCTGGTCTCGGTCTTCCCCTTCGCGTGGACGATCGTCATGGCGACCAACACCACGCAGGACATCTACAAGAGCCCGCCGAAGTTCACCTTCGGCTCCCATCTGCTGGAGAACATCCGGCATGTGCTGAACACCATCGATTTCTTCGGGTCGATGCTCAACACGGTGATGGTCGCGACCGTCACCACCGTCCTGGTGCTGTTCGTCGACTCCCTGGCGGCCTTCACCTTCGCCAAGTTCGACTTCCCCGGGCGCAAGCTGCTGTTCGGCACACTGCTGCTGTTCATGATGCTGCCGCTGCAGCTGGCGATCCTGCCGCAGTTCATCCTCATGTCGAAGATCGGCTGGGTCGGCATGCTCAAGGCGCTGGCCCTGCCCTCCCTGGCCAACGCCTTCGGCATCTTCTGGCTGCACCAGTACATCCAGAACGGCGTTCCGGACGAACTCCTCGACGCCGCGCGCATCGACGGCGCCGGGTTCTTCCGGCAGTACTGGAACATCGCGCTGCCGATGATCAGGCCCGCGCTGTCGTTCCTCGCCATCTACGCCTTCGTCAACTGCTGGAACGACTACATCTGGCCGCTGGTCGTGCTCACGAACCCCGGCCATGTGACGCTCCAGGTGGAGCTCGCCCAGCTCAACGTCGGCCACACCACCGACTACAGCATGGTCATGGCCGGTGTACTGATGGCGGCGCTCCCGCTGGTCGTCGTGTTCAGCATCTTCGCCCGCGGGTTCATCGCGGGGGCCACCGAAGGAGCGGTGCAGGGCAGCTGAGGCGAAGTCGCGAGAGAGGGGTGGGCGGTGAGCTACGACGACGGCGGTGAGCGGCCGGGGCGGGGCAAGGTACTCGTCGTGGGCATGGACGGGTTGCGGTTCGACCGGCTCACCCGGTCTCCGTCCACGGCGCCCGTCCTGCACGGCCTGATGGCGACGGGCGCCGTCGGCACCAGCCTGCTGCCCTACGGCGAGGCCGACGGCCAGGCGGAGGACGGGCGGCCGTCGACCAGCATGGCCTACACCGACTCCGGGCCCGGCTGGTCGAGCATCCTCACCGGCGTGTGGCCCGACCGGCACGGCGTGCGGGGCAACGACTTCGTCGGCGCCGACTACGCCCGCTACCCCGACTTCCTGACCCGCGCCGCCGCGGCCCGCCCCGGTCTGCGCACCGCGGCCGCGGTGTCCTGGCCGCAACTGGTCCGCCGCGGCACCCTCGGCCCCGCCATCGGCCGACGCCGGCGCTACAACGGCGAGTTCCGCGGCTACCGGACCGCGGACCGCCGCGTCGCCCGCACCGCCCTGCGCTGGCTCACCAAGCACGACCCGGACGTCGTGTTCGTGTACTTCGGCGCCACCGACGAGGCCGGCCACGACACCGGCCCCCTCTCCCCCGCCTACGACCGGGCCCTGCTCGCCCAGGACGCCCACCTGGGGCGGCTGCTGCAGGCGATCGACGCCCGGCGCGGCGACCCGCGCAGCGCCGACGAGCGCTGGACCGTGCTGGTCACCACGGACCACGGACACCTCGACTCCGGCGGCCACGGCGGCGCCACACACGCCGAACGGGAGGTCTTCGTCATCCTCGCGGAGCCCGGCAGGCCGGCCGGCATACGGCACGCCGGCGGCCGGCCCGACAGCGCCCGGCCCGACAGCGCCCGGCCCGCCAACAGCCCACCCGACGACACCCAACCCGTCGGCGGCCGACCCGACGACCGCCGGCCCGACGAGACCGAGCCCTTCGACACCCGGCCCGCCGACAGCGGACTCAACAGCACGCGACCCGGCAGCGCCCGGCCCGCCGACAGCCGACCCGACGACACCCAGCCCGTCGGCACCGAACGCGCCGACCGCCGACCCGACAAGACGCAACCCGACAGCGCCCGGCCCGCCGACAGCCCACCCCACAGCCCCCGGCCCCCCGGCGCCCGCCTCGACTCACCCCGTCTCATCGACATAGCCCCCACCGTCCTGGACCGGCTCGGCATCCCCGTCGACCCCGCCTGGGGCCTGCAGGGCCGCGTCCTCCCCCGGCCCACCGCACCCACTTCGGACAGGTCATGACCGACGCACTCCCCGCCGATCCCCTGATCGCCCTCCGCCCCTGGCAGGCACCCGAGGTGACCTCCTGGGGCCGCCTCCCCATGAACGCCACAGGCCGGCGCTCCGGAGCCCTCTCCCTGGATGGCGACTGGCGTTTCCAGTTGCTTCCCGCTCCGGACGCGCCGGCCGGCGGTGACTGGTCCACGTCGTACGTCCCCGGCGTCTGGACCATGCAGCCCGCCGGTGCCGGCGACCTGCCGCAGTACACCAACGTCCGCATGCCGTTCCCCGAGTTCCCGCCCGGCTCACCGGACGCCAATCCGACGGGCGTGTACGAGCGCGAGGTGGACGTCCCCGCCGACTGGGCGGGGCGCCGGATCGTGCTCCAGGTCGGGGCCGCCGAGAGCGTGCTGCTGGTGCAGGTGGACGGGCGGCCCGTGGGGATCTCCAAGGACTCCCATCTGGCCGCCGAGTTCGACCTCTCGGGCGTGGTGCGGGCCGGCGAGCGGTCGGTCGTACGGCTGACCGTCGTGAAGTGGTCGGACGCCTCGCACATCGAGGACCAGGACCAGTGGTGGCACGGCGGCATCACGCGCTCGGTGCTGCTGTACGCGACCGATCCCCTGCACCTGGCCGACGTGACCGTGCGGGCGTCGTACGGCGGCGAGCTGCGCGTCGACTGCCGGGTGCGGGACGCGCGCGGCGCACTGCCCGAAGGGTGGTACGTCAGTGGCGAGCTGGACGGTCAACTCCTCGGCCAGGACCGGGAGTTCGACCGCGTCAACGCCGAGGACGACCGCGTCTCCGACTTCCTCGGCGAGGCCCGCATCCATGCGACCGTCCCCGAGGTGCGCACCTGGAACGCCGAGACCCCCGAGCTGTACGACCTCACCGTCCGCCTGCACCGCGCCGACGGAACGGTCGCCGACACCTCGCGGCAGCGCATCGGCTTCCGCGACGTCGAGATCGCCGGACGGGACCTGCTCGTCAACGGCGAGCGGGTGTTCATCCGGGGCGTCAACCGGCACGACTTCCATCCGCTGACCGGCCGCACGGTGTCGTACGACGACATACGCGCGGACCTCGTCCTGCTCAAGCGGTTCGGTTTCAACGCGATCCGCACCTCCCACTACCCGAACGACCCGACGCTCTACGACCTGGCCGACGAGCTCGGCTTCTACGTCGTCGACGAGGCGGACATCGAGTCCCACGACCACGCCCATGAGATCGCCGACGACCCGCGCTACCTGGGCGCCTTCGTGGACCGGGTCTCGAGGATGGTGCTGCGGGACAAGAACCACCCGTCGATCATCATCTGGTCGCTGGGCAACGAGTCCGACTACGGCGCGAACCACGATGCGGCGGCCGGCTGGGTGCGGCGGCACGATCCGACGCGGCCGATCCAGTACGAGGGCGCCGCGAAGCTCGACTGGGCGGCGGCGGACGACGCCTCCGACATCGCCTGCCCGATGTACGCGCCGCTGGAGGACTGCGTCGCCCACGCCCTGTCGGGCCGGCAGACCCGGCCGCTCATCCAGTGCGAGTACTCGCATGCGATGGGCAACAGCAACGGCACCCTGGCGGACCATTGGGCGGCCATCGAGTCAACGCCAGGTCTTCAGGGCGGGTTCATCTGGGAGTTCTGGGACCACGGGATTCTGCAACGCGTGAACGACGGAAGACCGGCCGGGCGCGCGGGCGCCGGGCTGTATGACAACGGTGTCGCCGCGCCCGGCCACCGCTGGGCCTACGGCGGCGACTTCGGCGAGACGATCCATGACGGAGCGTTCATCGCCGACGGAGTCGTCTTCCCGGACCGCACCCCGAAGCCGGTGCTGTACGAGCACCGGGAGCTCGCGGCACCCGTGCGCATCGAGTGCTTCAAGCACGAGGGCATCGTGCTCGGCAACCACCAGCACTTCCGGGGCCTGGACTGGCTGTCCGGCCGGTGGGAACTGTCCCTCGCCGACGGCCGCAGGCTGACCGCACCCGCCGAACTGCCCGCCCTGCGGCCCGGCGAGACGGCCGCCGTGCCGCTGCCCTTCGAGCTCCCGCGCGACGGCGGCGAGGCCTGGCTGACGCTGCGGGTGACGACCGCCGAGGACCAGCCGTGGGCACCGCGCGGCACGGACGTGTGCGCGCCCCAGGTGCAGCTGCGCGGGCCTTCCGTGTCCTGGGAGGTCCCCGTGGACGGCACCGTCGAGGTCGACGACGAGGGCCTCCTGGTCCATCCGCTGCTGACCGCCGCCCCCACCCTCTCCCTGTGGCGGGCACCCACCGACAACGACGAGCTGGGCGGCATCGCCCTGCGCTGGCGGACCTGGGGCCTCGACTCGCTCGTCCGCAAGGTCGTGTCGGTACGGCAGGACGGCGGCCGCCTCACCGTGGACGCCGAGTACGCGGGCACCGTCGGCGTCGTACGGCACCGGCAGGTGTTCACACCGGTCGAGGGCGGCATCCACGTCGACGAGGAGGCCGAACTGCCCGACGAGTTCCACGATGTGGCGCGGGTCGGCTCGGTGTTCGAGACGGTGCCCGGCCTCGACCTGCTGGAATGGTTCGGGCAGGGCCCGTGGGAGTCGTATCCCGACCGGAGCGTCGGCGCACCCGTGGGCCACCACTCCGTACCCGTCGACGCGCTGTTCACCCCCTATCTGCGCCCGCAGGAGAGCGGCGGACGGCACGGTGTACGGCACTTCACGCTGTCCGCGGCGGACGCGACCGGCCTCGCGGTCGTGCTGGACGAACCGCGCCAGGTCTCCGTCACCCGCCATCGCGCCGAGGACCTGACCGCCGCCTCGCACCACGACGAGCTGGTGCCGCGCTCCGGCTGCGTCGTGCACCTCGACGCGGCACACCGGGGGCTCGGCACGGCGTCGTGCGGCCCCGACACCTCCGCCTCGTATCTGATCCCGCCGGGGGCCCACCGCTGGAGCTGGACCCTGCGCGTTCTGTAACCCCCCGCCCTTCCCCGTTCCTCACGTCACCTTTCACGGAGCACACGTGTGCACTTCGCATGACCACAACCAGGGCGAGGCCGCGCAGGCCGGTGCCGCGCGACGCAGTTTCCTCAGAGCCACCGCGCTGCTCGGCGCCGCCGCCGGCGCCGGGGTCGCGCTGCCGGCAGTCGCCGAGGCGGCACCCGCGAGCGCGAGCAGCTGGCGGCCCGACGCCCACAGCCGTCGCTTCACGCTCGCCGTCATGCCCGACACCCAGTACCTCTTCGACGGGCCCAGCATCGACAAGGCGCCGGTCGAGGCCTCCCTGCGTTATCTGCTGGAGCACGGCAAGGACGAGAACATCGTCTTCCTGTCCCACCTGGGCGACCTCACCCAGAACGGCGCCAAGGACGAATTCGCCGGGATCAGCGAGGCGTTCCGGCTGCTGGACCGCAGGGGCGTCGGCTACAGCGTCCTGGCCGGCAACCACGACGTGCGGTCCTCGACGGACGACCAGCGCGGCTCGACGCCGTACCTGGACGCGTTCGGGCCGCAGCGGTTCAAGGGAGAGAAGACGTTCGGCGGCGCGTCCGACGACGGATACAACACCTACCACCTGTTCCGGGCGGCCGGGCGCGAGTGGCTGGTGCTCGCGCTGGACTGGCGGCTGTCGGCGAAGGGGTACGCCTGGGCGAAGGACGTGCTCGCCCAGCACCCGAAGGCGCCGGTCATCCTCACCACGCACGAACTCGTCGTCGAGGACGACCAGTTGTCGGCGTACGGGCAGCAGCTGTGGGACCAGCTGGTCGAGGAGCACGACCAGATCTTCCTCACCCTGAACGGCCACTACTGGCCCGCGGGCCGCGCGACCCGCAAGAACGCGGCCGGCAACGACGTCCACCTGCATCTCACCAACTACCAGAACCGCTACTTCGGCGGCGCGGCGATGATCCGCCTCTACCGCTTCGACCTGGACCGGAACGTCATCGACGTGGAGACCGTCTCCCCGTGGATCCTCGGCCGGGCGCGCAAGGGCCTCAATGAGCTGGAGCGGCAGGAGATCGAGCTGAGCGGTGACGCGGACCGCTTCTCCGTGGAGATCGACTTCGAGAAACGTTTCGCCGGATTCGCCCCGGTCCCCGCCCGTCCGGCCCGCCCCGCCTCCAAGGTCGTCATCCCGGGCACGGTCGCCTACTGGCGCTTCGACGGGCACGGTGACGGTACGGCGGTCGGCGGCACCGTCCGTGACCTGTCCGGACGCGGCAACGACCTGAGCCTGGTCACGGTGGGCGGCGGCGCCCTGAACTGGTCCTCCGACCACCACCCCGACCAGCCCGGTCACGGCAGCCTGGAGTTCCAGGGCTACAAGTCGCCGCTGAAGGGCGCGTATCTGAGGACGGTCGACGGCGCCCCGCTCAACTCGGTGACATTCAAGGACGGTTACACCATCGAGGCGTTCTACCGTCTGCCCGCCGACTGGGACCCGGACCACAACGCCTGGTCCGGCATCGTCAGCCGCACCGGCACGGGCGGCGCGGCCGGCAAGACCGCCGACGACCCCGACGAGCCGCTGGCCACCCTCTCCCTCTCCAACGACCGCGAGCCGCAGTGGGCGATGCGCCCGCTCAACCAGCAGGGCATCGCCACCAACTGGGGCCAGGAGACCCCGCTGGAGACCTGGTGGCACCTCGCGGTCGTCAACGACGGCAAGCACACGACCCTCTACGTCGAGGGCTGCCCGGTCGTCCGCAACCCGAAGGCCCCCGCGATCGGCATCACCTCCGTCGGACTGCCGTGGCTGCTCGGCGGCTACGAGTACGCGGGCAAGATCGACCAGATCCTGCACGGCCGCCTCGGCGACGTCCGGATCGTCTCCCGGGCGCTGCCCGTCACCTCCTTCATGAACCACTGACCCGCGACAGGGACTCACGATGACCGAGCAGCAGCTGCCCGCCTGGGCCGACCCGTCCGTCTCCCCCGCCCAGCTCGACGCCCAGGGCGTCTCGCGCCGCGGGCTCCTGCGCCGTGCAGGGATGTTCGGGGCAGCCTTCACTCTCGGGTCGGTGGCCACCCCCGCCTTCGCCGCCTCCGCCCGGCCCGCCTTCGGTGGCGACGACCCGCGCCTCGCGTATCTCGTCGGCGACCACCACGTCCACTCCGTCTACAGCCACGACGCCAAGTACACGTTCTCGCAGCAGGCGCAGGCGGCCGCCAGGTACGGCCTGGACTGGATGGTGTTCAACGAGCACTCCAACTTCGGTCACGCCCACTACGGCGCCGCGCTGGAGCACCAGGAGATCCTCAAGGCCCGCGCCGAGAACCCGCGCCAGCTGATCTTCCAGGGCCTGGAGTGGTACATCCCGGCCGCCGAGCACTGCACCGTGTTCGCCGCGCCCGGCCCGAACGAGGTCGATCTGCTCACGCAGTTCGAGCTCGCCTACGACGGCAAGCTCCTCGGCTACACCGACGGCTCCGCGACCGGCACCGACACCGCCCGCAACGAGGCGCACGCCGTCAAGGCCATCAAGTGGCTGGCCGAGCAGCGCGGTTCGGGCTACGTCGACGACGTCCTCGTCCTCGCCAACCACCCCCTGCGCCTCGGCATCGACTCCCCGCACGAGATGCGGGGCTGGCGGGACGCGGCCCCCGAGATCATGATCGGCATGGAGGGCGCGCCCGGTGCCCAGGGCGCGGCCATCCCCGGCTGGCGCGGCGCCACCTCGATCCGCGGCGAGTACGAGAACAAGCCGTCGGCGCAGTCCTGGGCGGGCTACCCGGCGGACGCGTATCTGACGTACGGCGGCTTCGACTGGGCGACGGCGACCGTCGGCGGCCTGTGGGACTCGATGCTCGCCGAGGGCCGCCTCTTCACGATCACCACCAACTCCGACAACCACCGCACGGTCTTCGACACCTGGAAGAACGGCGACTGGCAGGCCGGGCAGAACTTCGACAACACCGGCAAGCTGCCCGACCCGGTGAACACCGACACCCCGCAGCCGGGCAGCGACTTCTGGCCCGGCGAGTTCAGCCGCACCCACGTCGGCGTGACCCGCTACGGCTACCGCGCGGTGATGGCCGGCCTGCGCGCGGGCCGCGTCTGGCTCGACCACGGGCACCTGCTCGACGGCCTCGACGTCCGCGTGAAGCGGGACTGCGACGCGGGCCGGGGCGTCACGCTCGGCGGGCGGCTGCGCGTCCGCAAGGGCGAGAAGATCACCCTGTACGTCACCGTCACGACCGCCTCCCGGGCCAACCCGCAGGGCATCCTGCCCCAGTTGGCGCACGTGGACGTCATTCGGGGCGCGGTGCGCGGTCCGGTGACCGACCGGGACAGCTGGAAGGCGCCGGACACCAGGGTCGTACAGTCGAAGGACGTGTCCGGCCGCCAGGGGACGTACACCCTGCGCATCCCGCTGACCGCCGGGGACGAGTCCTTCTACATCCGGCTGCGCGGCAGTGACGGCAACCGCCACGGGGTGGGGTACCTGGGTGCCTCGGTCGACCCCAACGGGCCGATTCCGCACGAGCCCGGCAACGGTGACCCGTGGGCGGACACGTGGTTCTACTCGAACCCCGTCTTCGTCGACGTGGCAGGCGGCTGACGCGTCGAAGTGATCCTTCGCGTCGTACCGTGGCCGCATGACCGGTGAAGAGTCGTTGCGGCCGCAGTCCCTCCTGCTGACGTTTCTGGGGGACCAGGTGCTGGGGCGGGACGTCTGTGTGTACTCGGGCAGCGTGATCGATGTCTTCGCGCGTGCCGGGGTCGGTGAGCAGGCGACCCGCTCGACGCTGACCCGGATGGTCAAGCGGGGGCTGCTGCGCCGCCAGCGTGAGGGCCGCAAGATGTACTTCGGGCTGACCGAGCACTCGGCGGCGGTGCTGCGGGACGGTGAGCACCGGATCTGGCAGACCGGTGCGGTCAACCGGCACTGGGACGGCACCTGGACCCTGCTCGGGTTCTCGCTGCCGGAGTCCTGGCAGCGTCAGCGGCACGATCTGCGCTCCAAGCTCACCTGGAGCGGTTTCGGGCCGCTGTTCAGCGGTCTGTGGATCGCGCCGGGCGAGGTCGACGTGGCGGAGCTGGTGTCCGAGCTCGGGCTCGCCGCCCATGTGAAGGTCTTCCGTGCGCACGCCGACGCCGGCATGGACATCGGCGCGATGATCGAGGAGACCTGGGAGCTGTCCGAACTGGCCGCGCGCTACGAGGAGTTCGTGCGCCGCTGGGAGGCCTGGGAGAGCCGGCTGCCGGACGCCGACGACGCCCTGGCGCTGCGGCTGCGGCTGCAGGCCGAGTGGCTGCAGGTGATCCGCCGCGACCCGCGCCTCCCGGTCAAGCACCTGCCGGACGACTGGCCGGCGGAACGGGCCGAGAAGACGTTCCGGGCGGTGTACGACCGGCTCACACCGCTCGCACGGGAGGCCTCGGAGCGCCTTCTCGACCTGATGCCGGTACGCCCTGATCAGGCGTAGAACCGCGACAGGCTCTGCAGTACGGCCGCGGGCTTCGTGCCGCCCTCGATCTCGATCGTGCCGTCCACGGTGATCTGCACACCGCCCGGCACCTCCTCGACCTCCGCGAGCTTCCCGACCAGTCGGATACGGGAGCCGACCTTCACCGGGGAGGGGAAACGGACCTTGTTCAGGCCGTAGTTGACCTTCGTGGTGACGCCCTGGACGTCCAGGAGTTCGGTGAACAGGGGGATGAAGAGGGAGAGGGTGAGGTAGCCGTGGGCGATCGGGGCGCCGAAGGGGCCCTCGGCGGCGCGCTCGGGGTCCACGTGGATCCACTGGTGGTCGCCGGTGGCGTCGGCGAAGGTGTTGATGCGCTCCTGGGTGACCTCGATCCATTCGCTGGTGCCCAGGTCGCTGCCCGCGAGCTTCTTCAGTTCGTCGATGCCGTTGACGGTGACGCTCATGAGTGGTGTTCCTTAAGGGGAGTCGGTCAGTTCCCGAAGCGCTTGCGCACCCGGGACTTGAGGAGCTTTCCGGAGGCGGTGCGCGGGAGTTCGTCCGCGAGGACCACCGACTTCGGGATCTTGTACTTGGCGAGGCGCCCGGCGAGCGAGGCCAGTACCTCGTCGGGGTCGACGGACCTGCCCTCACGCGGGACGACGACCGCGCGCGGCACCTCGCCCCACTTGTCGTCCGGCACGCCGATGACCGCGCACTCGACGATGTCGGGATGCGCCAGCAGCAGGTCCTCGATCTCGGCCGGGTAGATGTTCTCGCCGCCCGAGATGATCATGTCCTTGATGCGGTCGACGATATGGACGTATCCGTCCTCGTCGACCCGGGCCGCGTCCCCGCTGCGGAACCAGCCGTCGGCGAAGGAGGCGGCCGTCTCCTCGGGCAGCCCCCAGTAGCCGGGCATGACATGCGGTCCGCGGACCACGACCTCGCCGGTCTCGTCGACGTCGACCGGGGTGAAGTCCGGCCGGACGACGCGCACATCGCTGAAGAAGTGCGGCACCCCCGCCGAGCCGGCCTTGCTGACCGCGTGCTCCGCGTCCAGGAACAGCGTGCCGGGGGACGCCTCGGTCATGCCGTAGCCCTGGAGGAAGGTCAGGCCCCGCTCCTGGTACGCGGCGATGAGCGGTGTCGAGACCGGGGAGCCGCCGCAGGTGAGGATGCGCAGGGAGGACAGGTCCGCGTCCGGCCAGCGCGGATGGCGGGCCACCTGCTCGAACATCGTCGGCACCCCGAACATGAAGGTGATCCGGTGCTGTTCGATCAGGTCGAAGGTCGCGTCGGGGTCGAAGGCCTCGACCAGGACGCAGGTGCCGCCCTTCAGGAGCACGGGCAGCGTCAGCATGTTCAGACCCGCCGTGTGGAACAACGGGGCCGAGACCAGGGCGCGTTCGTCGGCGATCAGGTCGGTGTCGACCAGGACGTTGATCGCGTTCCAGGTCAGGTTGCCATGGGTGAGCATGGCACCCTTGGGGCGGCCGGTGGTCCCCGAGGTGTACATGATGATGCAGGTGTCGTCCGGGACGACCGGCTCGTCGATCGGCTCGTTCGCGGCGGACGCCACCGCCTCCTCGTAGTCGGCGCCCACCTCGACGTACGCCCGGACGTCGGTGTTGCCGGGCAGCCCGGCGACCAGACCCGCGTGCGAGGGGCCGTAGACGAGTGCCTTCGCGCCCGAGTCGGCGAGCTGGAAGGCGATCTCCGGGCCCGCGAGGCGGGTGTTGAGCGGGACGAAGACGGCGCCGAGCGTGCCGGCCGCGAACAGGGTCTCCAGGTAGGAGGGGTGGTTCGGGCCGAGGTAGGCGATGCGGTCGCCGCGCCGGATGCCGCGGGCGCGCAGGGCGTGGGCGAGGCGGGTGGTGCGGTCGTACAGCTGCGCGTACGTCAGCGAGGTGCCGCCGTGGACCAGGGCGGTGCGGTGGGGGGTCTTGCGGGCCCGGCGTGCGGGCCATGACCCGAGTCCCTCGTTGCGCATCTACGGCCCCTTACGGCTTCGTCAGCCCGAGCAGGCGGGCGGCGTTCTCCTTGAGGATCTTCGGCTTCACCTCGTCCTTGATCGACAGCTGTGCGAAGTCGCTCAGCCAGCGGTCGGGGGTGAGGACGGGGAAGTCGGAGCCGAAGAGGACCTTGTCCTTGAGCAGCGTGTTCGCGTACTGCACGAGCTGCGGCGGGAAGTACTTCGGCGACCAGCCGGACAGGTCGATGTGCACGCCCGGCTTGTGCGTGGCGACGGCGAGGGCCTCGTCCTGCCAGGGGAAGGACGGGTGCGCCAGGATGATCTTGAGGTGCGGGAAGTCGGCGGCCACGTCGTCCACGTGGAGGGGGTTGGAGTACTTGAGCCTGATCCCGCCCCCGCCGGGGACTCCGGCGCCGATACCCGTCTGGCCGGTGTGGAAGAGGGCGATGGTGCCCGTCTCCTCGATCACCTCGTAGAGGTCGTACGCCACCGAGCGGTCGTTGGGGAAGAAGCCCTGGATGCTGGGGTGGAACTTGAAGCCCTTCACCCCGTACTCCTCGACCAGCCGGCGGGCCTGCTTCACGCCCGCCTTGCCGCGGAAGGGGTCGATGGAGGCGAAGGGGATGAGGACGTCGGCGTTGGCGGCCGCGGCCTCGGCGACCTCCTCGTTGGGGACGGGCGCGGTGCCGGTCGCGGACTCGGCATCGACCGTGAAGATCACGGCGGCCATCTTCCGCTCGCGGTAGTACGCGGCCGTCTCCTCCAGGGTGGGCTTCCGCTTGCCCTCGACCTTGAAGTAGGCGGAGGACGCGTCGTGCAGGTCGTCGTCCAGGGAGGAGTGGCCCTTGGAGGACACCTCCGCGTGGGTGTGGACGTCGATCGCGACGAGTTCCTCGACGTTGAGGTTCGTCGTCATGGTCAGGCCTCCGGGAACTTCGGGGCGGGGATGCCGACGCTCTGCAGCTCGGCGCCGACCGAGGTGGACCAGACGTCGGCCAGGCTGTCGGGGGTCCAGCCGCCGTCCGCGTACGCCGTCTTGATCTCCTGCGGATGCGACCAGAGTGCCACCTTGTCGCCACCGATGCCGATGGCCTGGCCGGTGATCCCGCGCGCGGCCTCGGAGGCGAGGAACGGGACGAGGGCCGCGCAGTCCTCGGGGGTGCCGAAGCCCTCGCCCTTGCGCAGGAAGCTCGGGAACGGCTGCCCGTTCTTCAGGGCCTCGACGTACGGAGCGAAGGCGGGGATGGTCTCGGTCATCGCGGTCGCGGCGACCGGCACGATCGCGTTGACGGTGATGTTCGCGCGGCCCAGCTCCATCGACCAGGTGCGGGCGAAGGCGGCGATGCCGGCCTTGGCGGCGGAGTAGTTGGTCTGCCCGAAGTTGCCGCGCTGCCCGGCCGGGGAGCCGACCAGGATCAGGGTGCCGCCCTCGCCCTGCTCGCGCATCCGGATCGCGGCGGCGCGGGCGCAGGTGAAGGTGCCCTTGAGGTGGGTGGTGATCACCGCGTCGAAGTCCTCGTCGGACATCTTCCACAGCACCTTGTCGCGCAGGATGCCGGCGTTGGTGACCAGGATGTCCAGTCGCCCGAACTCCTCGACCGCGCGATTCACCAGCCGGTCGGCGGCCTCGCTCGTGCCGACCGGGACCACCTCGGCGACGGCGGTGCCGCCCGCCTCGGTGATGGACTTCACGGCCGCCTCGGCCACGGCCTCGTCGACGTCGTTGACCACCACGGACGCGCCATGGGCGGCCAGGGCGTGCGCATAGGCGAGACCGAGGCCTCGGCCGCTGCCGGTGACGACGGCGACCTTGCCGGTGAGATCGATGCTGGGCACGAGTGGATCCCTTTCGCATGGGGTGCGGCTTCGAGATCGAAGCTAAGAGCAATAATTGTTAACGTCAATAGTTGTTGGCGACCTATGGGTACGTCATGCTGGAATCACCAGGACGCAACGAGCACAGGGAGCCCGCCATCACACGCCAGCACGCCACCCCGAAGCCGATCGACGTGGACGAGCCGTGGATGCGCGGGCTGCACGCGGACACCGGCTACCTGCTCTACCGCCTGGGCCTGCGCTCCGGGCAGCTGTTCAACGCGTTCCTGCAGGAGTCGGGGGTGCGCCTGCGGCACTACGCGGTGCTGCGCTTCCTCGCCACCTCCGACGGTGCCCTGCAGCGCGAACTCAGCACCCGCCTCGGCTACGACCCGAGCGCGATCGTCGGCCTCGTCGACGACCTGGAGAAGCTGGGCTTCGCCGAGCGCCGCCCCTCCCCCGACGACCGGCGCAGCCGCATCGTCGTCCTCACCGAGGACGGCCGCGCCTTCCTGCGCGACACCGACGAGGCGGGCCTGCGCGCGACGAGCGAGCTCTTCGAGCCGCTCGAGCCGGCCGAACGCGAGACGCTGCACGCGCTGCTGCTGCGGATCGCGGAGGACGGACTCGGCTGACCGGATGACCGCCCGCTCCGCGCCCGACCGGCTGCTCGCCGTGCTCGCCGCGTTCGACCACGAGCACCCGGCGCTGTCCCTCACGGACATCAGCAGGCGGGCCGGGCTGACCCTCACCACCGCGCACCGCCTGGTGGGCGCCCTCACCGACTGGGGTGCCCTGGAGCGGGACGCATCCGGCGTCTACCACGTGGGGCTCAGGCTGTGGGAGGTCGCGGCGCTCGCCCCGCGCGGACTGGCGCTGCGGCAGATCGCGCTGCCGTACCTGGAGGACCTGTACGAGGCGACGCACGAGAACGTGCAGTTGGCGGTGCGGGACGGCGGGGAGGTCGTCTACATCGAGTGGATCTCCGGTCGCAGCGCCGTCGGCGTGCATATACGGGTCGGGGCGCGCTGGCCGCTGCACGCCACCGGGGTCGGGCTTGCGCTGCTGGCGCACTGCGGTTCTCAGGCGCAGGAGGAGTACTGCGCGGGGCCGCTCGCCTCGTTCACGCCGCACACGATCACCGATCCGGCGCGGCTGCGCCGGGTGCTGGCCGAGGTGCGGCGCACGGGGGTCGCGGTGAGCAGCCGGCAGGTCACCGACGACGCCCTGTCGGTGGCCGCCCCGGTGCGCGGGCCGGGCGGGGCGGTGGTGGCCGCCGTGTCGGTGGTGGTGCCGCAGGCCGACGCGCAGGTGCCGGTGTTGGCGCCCGCGGTGCGGCTTGCGGCACGCGGCATTTCGCGGGCCCTGGGGTGGCGGCCGGCGAAGGAGCCGTAGGGACGCCTCAGCAGTTGCCGGGCATCGGTTTGCCGGCGAACCGGTCGGTGAGCCAGTTGACCGAGTCGCCGATCGCCTGCGGGTCGCCGAGGAGATGGTCGCCGGCGTACGAGGTCCACTGCGTGGCTATCCCCGCCTCGCAGTAGGCGCGGCGGGTGGCCTGGCCGGTGTCGGCGGGGATCACCTCGTCGAGGAGACCGCGGTACTGCAGGACCGGGAAGCCGATCTCGTAGCGGGCCCCGGATCCGGACGGGCCCACGCCTACGCCGAGTTTGTTGGTGTCGGCGACCTCGCCCCAGGTGGTGCCGTCGGGGCCGCGCAGGGCGTAGAGCTGGTCGAGGGTGAGTTTGTCCTTGGTGTAGTTCTCGATGTGGACGCCGGTGAAGCGTGCGACGGTGCCGACCGCGCAGAGCGACTCGGCGTCCTTGACCGCCTGGCGGCCCGTGTCGTTGAGGAGTCCGTCGAACGGCATGTCCGGGTGGGTGACCGACAGGCCGATCACCGCGTCCACCAGGAACCCGGCGAACGCCCCGCCGTCGAGCGCGTTCCCGACCTGCTTCAGATCGCCCGGGATCCCGCCGGACGCCACACCGGCCACCTTCACCTCGGGGGCGTACGACTTGGCGAGCTGCGCGGCCCACAGGCTCCCCGAACCGCCCTCCGAGTAGCCCCAGATCCCGACCCGGGCGTCGGGGCTCACCCTGCTGCCGGGCAGCCGGGAGGCGGCGCGTACGACGTCGAGGACCGCGTGTCCGGCGTCGGCGCCGGAGACGTATGGATGGACCTGGCCGTCCAGGTATCCGGCGCCGTCGGTGGCCGCGACGGCGAACCCGGCCTTGAGCAGCGCCGCGATGTTCGGCCCCTCGTAGGCGTCCTGGTACTCGCCGGCGAGCTGCTTGGAGAAGGCGCACTGCGGTCCGATGCCGAGGGTGCCGGGCACGAACGCGATCAGCGGCCGCTCGCCCGGACCCTTCCACGCCTCGCGGGGCACGATCACCGTGCCGGCGACGGCGTCCTTCCTGCCGTGGCCGTCGGTGGAGCCGTACTGCACCTTCCATGCGTTGATCGGGGTGCCGCTTCCCACCATGGGCAGGGAGTCGACCGTACGGCAGGCGATGACCTCGCCCGGCGCGGCGCTCGCGGTCACCGGCGGCCGGTAGATCGCGGCGTCGGGATCGGAACACGCCCCGCTGGTCCCGGCCGTCGCGGTCGCCGGAACGGCAAACAGCCCGCCGAGCAGGGCTCCGGCCCCGATGAGTGCGGCTCTCCGGTTGCGCGGCTTGATCGAATGGTTCTTCGTCACCTCAGAACGTCCCTTCTGCGTGGTGACCAGGAGCCGCGAGGTTACGGACGAGTAGGTAAGCACTGATAGTTAAGGAGCGACAAAACGGAGGCGGTCCGCTGCGCTCCGCTGACAAAGCAGGCCGGAGACGGCCAACGCCCCCGGGGATATCCCTCTCACCGGCGAGGCCCCGCCCAGGGACCCTCGCGATACTGGAACGGCCCTTGCCCCGAGGAGCCGCCCATGTCACTGCAGTCCTGGTTCACGCAGGCCGCCGCCCGCCTGCGGACGGCGAATCCGTACGCCGTCGACGCCGCGCTCGCCGCGCTCGTCCTGTTCGCCGTCTCGCTGCAGTGGCTCTTCCCCGACGAGGGGGACGACCGGCTCACCTGGCAGGGCTGGCTGCTGGGTGCCGCGACGGCGGTGCCTTTGGTGTGGCGGCGGCGGGCGCCGTTCGCGACCGCGTGGGCCGTCTCGGCGGCCACGCCCGCGATGGCGATGTACCACGCGCCACCGCCGAGCGTCCTCTACGGCGGTCTGGTCGTCCTGTACACCGTGGCCACCCTCACCCCGCCGTGGCAGCGGCGGCTGATGCTGGTGGGCTGGGTGATCGGGGCCACCGTCACCATGCATTTCAAGGAGGACGCCCGGCCCTTCGAGTACGCCTTCCATCTGCTGTCGATCGTCTGCGCCTACGCGCTCGGCACGCTGGCCCGCGTCCAGCGTGCCTACACCGCGGAACTGGAGGACCGGGCCCGGCGGGTGGAGCGGGAGCGCGCCGCGGACACCGCACGCGCCATAGCGCAGGAACGCGCCGAAATCGCCCGGGACATGCACGACATCCTCGCCCACGCGGTGAGCCTCATGGTCGTCCAGGCGGAGGCGGGGCCGGTCGTGGTGCGCAGTGATCCGGAGCGCGCGGAGGCCTCCTTCGACGCGATCGCGGCGGCGGGGCGGGACGCCATGGCGCAGCTGCGGCGGATCCTCGGCGTGCTCAAGGAGGAGCAGGGCAACGGCACTTCACCTCAGCCGGGCGTGGCGGCGCTCCCCCAGCTGCTGCGCCAGGTCGGCGAATCGACGGGCCTGCGGGTCGAGTTGCACACCACGGGCGACCCGCGTCCCCTGCCCGCGGACGCCGAGGTCGCCGTCTACCGCGTGGTGCAGGAGGCCCTGACCAACACGGTGAAGCATGCGTACGCTGCCTGCGCGACCGTCGAACTCGACTGGACGGAGGACCTGTTGACCCTCACGGTGACCGACGACGGACGGGGCCCCGCGGCGCCCGGCGGCGGGCACGGGCTGATCGGCATCCGGGAGCGGGCCACCGCGTGCGGGGGCAGCGCCGAGGCCGGGCGCGGACCGGACGGCGGCTTCCGGGTGGTCGTACGCCTGCCGGCCGCCGCGGACCGTCAGGCGGCCCTGGGGTGAGCATCCGGGTGGTCGTCGCCGACGACCAGGAACTGGTCCGCAGCGGGTTCAGCATGATCCTTGAGGCGCAGCAGGACATCGAGGTGGTCGCCGAGGCGGGCGACGGCGCGGAGGCGGTCGCGGCGGTGCAGCGGCACACACCGGACGTGCTGCTCCTGGACATCCGGATGCCGGTCATGGACGGCCTGGAGGCGGCCCGCCGGGTGTGTGCGCGGTCCTGCTGCAAGGTCGTCATGCTGACCACGTTCGACCTGGACGAGTACGTGTACGAGGCGCTGTACGCGGGCGCCAGCGGCTTCCTCCTCAAGGACGTGCGCCGCGACGACCTGGTGCACGCCGTACGGGTGGTCGCGGCCGGCGACTCGCTTCTCGCACCGACGGTGACGCGGCGGCTGGTCGCGGACATCGTGCGGCGGCGCCGTGAGCGGGCCACCGACCCGGTCGTCCCCCAGCGGCTGGACGCCCTGACCGCCCGTGAGGTGGAGACGCTGCGGCTGCTGGCCCGCGGCCTGTCCAACGCCGAGATCGCCACGGCCTTCTTCGTGAGCGAGCACACCGTCAAGACCCATGTCAGCAACGTGCTCAGCAAGCTGGGGCTCAGGGACCGGGTGCAGGCGGTGATCTGCGCGTATGAGACGGGGCTGGTGACGCCGGGGGCCTCCTAGCCGTCCAGTTCCTCGAAGAGGGTCAGCTGGAGGGCGCCCGGAGCTTCGAGCCGGGAGTTCAGTGAGTTCCACGGCGTGCGTGTCGGCTCGGCGAGAACCTCGGCCCCGGCGGCGGCCAGTCGTGCCGTGGCGACACCGGCGTCGCCGACCTGGAAGGCGACGCGGATGTGCCCGGCCACGCGGTGGCCCACCTCGACGTCGTCGATGAAGGCGGCATGGTTCGGGTCGGTCAGCTCCAGCGTGGCGCGGCCCGCTTCGAGGATGGTGACTCTTCCGTCGGGAGACGAGAAGGCGGCGCGCTCGGGCAGGCCGAGGACGTCTCGGTAGAAGCGCAGGGCCTCGTCGTAGTCGGGTGCCGTGACGACCAGACGGAGTTCGCGGACAGCGGGTTCATCGGGCATACGGGCGCCTCCGAGATCGCGGTTGTTCTGCTCCCTCAACCCCGGCGCCCGTGCGCGGGATTCCCGCCGTCTCCCTCTCGGGAGTGAGCCCAACGCGTGTCTCCCTCGTACGACCGAGGCCCCGAAACCGCTCCCTCCGGCGATCCGCCACCCCCTCCGTCGCCGCGAGCCTGAGGGCTATGAGAACCGACGACCAGCCGGGAGGGACCGTGCTCTCCACACTCGCCCGGGCAGCTACCCGCCGCCCGCTGACCATCATCCTGCTGTGGGTGCTCTTCCTGCTGCTCGGCTTCGGGTTGGGAACGGGCGTCTTCGGGCGGCTCTCCGACAACGTGCCCGAGGTACCGGGCACCGAGTCGGAACGGGCCGCCCAGTACCTGGACCGCGTCGACCCGACGGGTGAGTCGATCACCGCCGTCGTCGCGGGGACCGCCGTCTCCGATCCCGGGCTGCGCGAGCAGGTCGAGCGGGCCGTGGCCGACGTACGGGACATCGCCGGTGTCGCCGCGGCCCCCGACCCGTACCGGACCCGCGGTCTGACCGCCGCAGACGGGAAGGCCCTGATCGTCCCCGTCACCTTCAAGGGCGGTCTCGGCGACGACGCCGAAGAGAAGGCGGTGAACGCGACGGCCGACCGTATCAAGCAGATCGACGCGCCCGAAGTCCATGTCAGCGGCGGCCCGTTGCTGGGCAAGCAGCTCGGTGAGCGGGCCCAACAGGACGTGAAGAACGCCGAGTTGATATCCCTCCCCGTCGTCCTCGCCCTGCTGCTCGTCGTGTTCGGCGGGCTGCGCGCGGCCGGACTTCCGCTGGTGATCGCGGTGAGCGGGATCGCGGGCGCCTTCCTGGCCCTGTTCGGGTTCAGCCAGGTCACCGACATCTCGGTGTACGCGATCCAGGTGACGACCATGCTGGGCCTCGGACTCGCCGTGGACTACGCCCTGTTGATGCTGGTCCGCTTCCGCGAGGAGCGGCGGACCACCGAGGACGTCGTGGAGGCGGTGCACCGGACGGTCGCCGCGGCCGGGCGCACGGTGCTGTTCTCCGGGCTCACGGTGGCCGTCTGCCTGACCGGTCTGCTCGTCTTCCCCAGCGTGTTCCTGCGCAGCATGGGCCTGGCGGTGGCCGCCGTGGTCGCCATCGACATGCTGGCCGCACTGACGCTGCTGCCGGCTCTGCTGGCGAAGTTCGGCGCGAAGATCGCCCCGGCGAAGACCCGCCCGGAGGGCGAGGAGGGCCGCTTCTTCGCCCGCGTGGCCCGCTTCTCGGCCCGCCGCCGCGTCGCCGTCCTGGCCACGGTCGTCCCGGCCCTGCTCGTCCTGGCACTGCCCGTCACCGGTATGAGGATCGAGATCGGCGACGCCACGCAGCTGCCCGCGAGCACCGAGGCACGTCAGCTGTACGACACGGTCGACACGCACTTCCCGGCGGGCACGGGGGTCTCGCCGGTCACCGTGGTCCTGAAGCCGGGAACCGACTCCGCGACCGCGGACCGTATCCGCGCCCTGTCTCCCACCGCACAGTCCCGCGCAC
This sequence comes from Streptomyces sp. NPDC001351, assembly GCF_042896045.1. NCBI lineage: Bacteria > Bacillati > Actinomycetota > Actinomycetes > Kitasatosporales > Streptomycetaceae > Streptomyces > Streptomyces sp. NPDC001351. The sequence goes on from NZ_JBIAWS010000003.1 coordinate 830,407, forward strand.
TCCCCGACGGCGGGGCGGTCGTACAACTCCAGCCGTCGGGCCGGGTCGACGGCAAGGAGGCCACCGACCTGGTCAGTCGGGTACGGGACCTGCGCGGCACCGAACCGGTCCAGGTCACCGGGCAGGCCGCCCGTCTGGTCGACTTCCGCGCGATGCTGTCCGACCGGGCGCCCTGGGCCGCTCTGACGGTGCTGGCAGGCATCTTCGTCCTGCTGTTCGCGTTCACGGGGTCGGTGCTGATACCGCTGCGCACGATCCTGACCACGCTGCTCAGTCTGGGCGCGGCGCTCGGCGTGGTGGTGTGGGTCTTCCAGGACGGCCACCTGGCCGGCGCGCTGGGCGCCGAGGGCCTGGGCGCGCTGAGCCTGACCGCCCCGCCCCTGATCGTCGCGATCGCCTTCGGACTGGCCATGGACTACGAGCTGTTCATCCTGGCCCGGATGCGGGAGGCCCGGCACCTGACCGGCAATGACCAGGAGGCCGTGGTGACCGGTCTGCGCCGTTCCGGCCGCGTGGTCACCTGCGCCGCCCTGCTCCTGGCCGTCGTCTTCGGCGCCTTCATGACGGGCGGCTTCTCCCCCATCCTCCAGATCGGCCTGGGCCTCACCCTCGCGGTCCTGATCGACGCAACGGTCGTACGCATGCTGCTGGTCCCGGCGACGATGACGCTGCTGGGGCGCCGGGCGTGGTGGGCCCCGGGGCCGCTTCGGCAAGCGCACGACCGGTTCGGGCTGCGCGAAGAGCCCGCGGAACAGGCGGAGTTGGTGAACCACTGACCAGGGGGTACCCGCGCCCCTTCAGGGGCGCGGGGCTGTATCGATGTGCGGCTCCGCCGCGCGAGCGCGACCAGCCACGATGGCGCCGCAGACGATCGACATGCTCAGGCCGGCAGGCCCGCCCGCATCCGCCGATCCCGCGGCGCCTCCTTCCGCTCCAACCGCGCATCCAACAGCCGACGCGCAGCGTCACACCGCCCGGCCGACACCAGCGCGTACAGCAACGTCTCCTCGACGACCTCCCGTTGAGCGGCACTGCCGCCAACGCGCCGCAGCACCGGCAACACCGCGTCAAGCCCCCGGACGGCGTCCTGGAACCGCTCCTCCACCACCGCGGCGAACGCCTCGCACAGCGGCACGATCACCTCCCGCTGCACCTCGTCGGCACCGGCGGCATGGTCGCGCAACCGCTGCAGCGCCGCCAGATCCCCCGCAGCGGCGAGCGCCACGGCCGCATGCAGGGCGGTGAAGGCGGTGGCCGGACGTTCCAGGACGTCCCGGGCGACCGTGTCCAGGACGTCCCCCGCAGGCAGCTCACCCCGCCAGCTGTCGCTCAGGCGGGCCCGCCACAGCAGCGACCCCGAGTCGACCAGCGCCCGCACCCCGCTCACCACCCGCCCCGGCGCCAGCTGGGCGAACCAGCGCCTGCGCACCGCCGCCGGGTCGTCGAGGGCGAGTTCGTGCAGGGCGATGTGCCAGGAGAAGTGGGCCCGGTGGACGGCGCCCCGGCCCTGCCCGGACACCCAGCCGTCCAGCCAGTCGCGGCCCGCCTCGTGCACGCCGGACTCGTAGTGGACATGGGCCAGGGCGTGCACGGCATGTCCGGAGGCCGGCTCCAGGGCCAGAGCGCGGTGGGCGAGCTCGCCGGCTTCGTGCAGCCGCCCCTGCTCCTGCCGGAGGAAGGCGAGCAGCGAGGTGTGGAACCAGTGGCCGTCGTAGGCGGGAGACGTCCGCTCGACCAGCCGCAGCGCGTGGTCGTCGTCGAGGTCGGTGACGCCGGAGAAGGCGATGGTGGGCACGGCGGCGGCGAGCGCGAGCGCGTCGGCGGGGTATGCGTCGAGGTGGCGTACGAGGGCCGTGTCTCCGTCGTCGCCGTGCACCCGGCGCGTGACCACGTCCACGAAGGAACGCTCCCGCTCGTCGGCGTGTTCGCGCGCGGAGCGCTGCGCGTCGGCCAGTGCCCGCGGCACGTCGACGGCGGCCCCGCACTCGTGGCCGAGCAGGGCGAGGGCCGCGTGGCCGAGGGCGAACCCGGGGTCGAGGGCCACGGCCCGGGCGAAGGCGTCCTCGGCGCCGGCGCGGACCTTGAGGACCCGGTTGAGGCCGCTGCGGTAGGCGGCGGCCGCCTCGGCGTGGGTGGACAGGGCGAGTCCGTGTCCGTCGACGGGACGGCGGGAGGGGCGGGACCTGCCCGCCCTCCCCGTCAGCGGGGCGAGCAACTGCGCTGCCAGGGCCGCCGCCTGGACGCGGATCTCGGGGATCGCGGTCGTCTCCCACAGTTCGCCGCGGCGGGGGGCGCCCAGCGTGAACAGCGGGCGGTCCGCGCGGCCCTTCGAGTCCAGCAGCCGCCCGTCGCGGGTGGAAACGCCCATGCCGAGCGGGCCCGGTACCGCGGCCCCGGACGCGAACAGGGAGCGCCACAGAGGGTCGTCGAACCGTCGGCCCGGTCCGGTGCAGTCGATCACCCAACCGACGTGCAGAGTAAGGCCGTTGGAGAGGGTGACCAGGAGTGAGCCGTCGTGCTCGACCGCGTCCGTCACCGCGCCGGTGTGGACGGTGAGCCGTCGGGCCGTGCGGGCCCGGGTGACGGACTCGGCGGTGGCGGGGGCCATGCGGTGGCGGTGGGTGTTCCACAGGGCGCCCTCGCGGGCGAGGAACTCGGCCCGGTCCTCGGGGGTGAGGCTCTCCCAGAGGCGGGCGGTGTGCGGGCGCAGGCTGTCGAGGGCGGGGCGCCAGTCCCCGTGGGTGCGCACGGAGCGGCTGATGTGGCGGTAGACGGCCCTGCGCAGGCGGCCCAGCGAGGTGTCGTCGAGGCCATCGGGCGCTCCCATCGGGCCGGCCGGGGTGAGGGCGTGCGGCTGCGGCAGCAGGCCGCTGCGGGAGAGGGCGTGGACCGTGCGGCCGGGACGGTCGAGGGTGAGGGCCAGGTCGACGGCCGTCAGACCGGTGCCGACGAGGAGGACGTCGGCGGTGTCGGAGAGCGGGCCGTCCAGCGCGCCCGTGGCCCAGGGCGCGGCGACGAAACGGGCCGAGGTGCGCAGGGCGGGCGGGGCCCAGCTCGCGGAGGGGGCGGCGGGGCCGGTGGCCAGGACCGCGCTGTCGACGGCGAGGTGTCCCCCGTCGGCGAGGCGGAGCTCCAGGCCGTCGGGGGTGCCGGTACAGCTCTCGGCGCGGGTGCGCAGCCGTCGTACCGTCGCCGTGCCCTGAGATCGGACGATGGCCTGTGCGAGGGTGTCGGCGAGATAGGCGCCGTAGCGGTAGCGGGTGGCGAAGTCGGCCGCGGTGACGGACGGTTCGCCGTGGCGGCACAGCCAGCGGGTGAAGTGGCCGGGGTCGTCGGGGTAGCAACTCATGCCGCCCGCGGGCACGTTGAGGCGGTGGCGCGGGTCGCGGGTGGCGTACGCGGTGCCGCGGCCCGCCTCCGGGGCCGGGTCGACAAGGACGAGGCCGAGCGGTGTCCGGCGGCGCGTCGCCGTCTCGCAGAGCTGGACGGCGGTCAGCGTGCCCGCCGCGCCCGCTCCGACGACGGCCACGGTGTGCGGCTCGCGGACTTCGGTCACGTATACCTCCGGCGTTGTTCGGTCGCTCAGAGCCCGGGGCGGGCCGCACATACTCTGTTCACAGCCCCGAGGGCTGAGACAACCGTGGTTTCGGGCGTTCTGAGGGCGACTCCTCACCGGAATCTCAGGAATCGGCCCGGAAATTCAAAGGATCAACAAATTTACGCGGCGCAGGATGCACCCGGAGAAGGTGGACATCCCAGAAAGGCCTGCCGTGGGCGCCTCGCATATATCGAACCGGTCGGAGCAACAGGCGCGGAGGTGGTCCCGGCGCGGGCTGCTCACCGTGCTCGGCGTGACACCTGCCGCCGCCGCGCTGACGGGGTGCAGCGGCTGGGCGGGCGCCGCGAACGGCACGACAACGGCCTCCGCGAAGGCGGCGGCGAAGAAGCCCACCGTCTCGGTCACGCCCGCCGACGGCACCAAGAAGGCCGGGTTCACCAGCCCCGTCGAGGTCACCGTGACCGGCGGCACCCTCGCCTCGGTGAAGGTCACCGGCAACGACGGCTCCCCACTGGCCGGTTCGCTCAACGACACGAAGACCAGGTGGACGTCGGCGAGGAACCCGTACTCCGGGACGAAGTACACGGTGACGGCCACCCCCGAAGGCGCCGCGGCACACACCGCGACCTTCACCACCAGGTCGCCCGGCGAGACCTTCCTCGGCTATTTCACTCCCGAGGCGAACTCCACCTCCGGCGTCGGCATGCCCGTGTCGATCAACTTCACGCATGCCGTGAAGGACCGGGCCGCCGTTCAGAAGGCCATCACCGTCACCGCGGAGCCGGCCGTCGAGGTGGTCGGCCACTGGTTCGGCGACACCCGGCTCGACTTCCGCCCGGAGACCTACTGGGCGCCCGGCCCCACCTACCCGGTCAGCGGCGGCAACGCCCAGCACACCACCTGGTCCGGGATCATGGTGATCAGCGAGCGGTTCAAGCAGACCCGCATGGAGTCCTCCACAGTCGGGCTCGGCGACGAGTACGACATCTCCGATGTGCCGCACGCCCAGCGCCTGACCGCGTCCGGCACGTTCGTGCACGGCAACTACTGGGCGTCCGCCTCGGCGTTCGGCCACCAGAACACCAGCCACGGCTGCGTGGGCCTGCACGACGCGAAGGGGGCGAACGACGGCGAGAAGACCGTCGACCCGGCCAACGGGCTCAACGGCTGGAACCTGCCGTGGTCGCAGTGGCAGGCGGGGAGCACGCTTTAACACCTTTGCACCGTTCAGGGCATGAACTTCCCCGCCCGCAAAGGACTTTCCTTGCTTTAACTCTTGACGGTTCTGGTGACGGAGAGCACATTGGGCGCACTTTGAGAGCGCTCTCAAAGACATCAAGGCACCCGCAGCCCATCACTCCGCAACCGGGAGGCACCCCCGTGAGTGCAACCTCCGGCATACCCAGACGGCGACGCGCGCTCCTGGCCGTACTCAGCACGCTCGGCCTGGCCGCCGTGCTCGCCACGGCCGCCACCCAGTCCGCCGACGCCTCGGCGCCCACGCCCCCGTCGGGCTGGACGCAGGTCTTCCTCGACGACTTCAACGGCTCGGCCGGAACCGGCGTCAACACCTCCAACTGGCAGTACGACACCGGGACTTCGTACCCCGGCGGCGCCGCCAACTGGGGCACCGGCGAGGTCGAGACGATGACGAACAGCACGAACAACGTCTCGCTCGACGGCAGCGGCAACCTGAAGATCACCCCGATCCGCGACTCCGCCGGCAACTGGACGTCGGGCCGTATCGAGACCAACCGCACCGACTTCCAGCCCCCGGCCGGCGGCAAGCTGCGCGTCGAGGCCCGCCTCCAGATGCCCAACGTCACCGGTGACGCGGGCGCGGGCTACTGGCCGGCGTTCTGGATGCTCGGCGCCCCCTATCGCGGCAACTATCAGAACTGGCCGAGCGTCGGCGAGCTGGACATCATGGAGAACGTCCAGGGCATCAACAAGGTCTGGGCGACGATGCACTGCGGTACGAACCCGGGCGGCCCCTGCAACGAGACGACAGGCCTCGGCAATTCGATCGCGTGCCCGGGCACCACCTGCCAGTCGGGCTTCCACACCTACACCATGGAGTGGGACCGCTCGGTCAGCCCCGAGGCGATCCGCTTCTACGTCGACGGCGTCAACTACCAGACCGTCACGGCCAATCAGATGGACGCCACGACCTGGGCCAACGCCACCAACCACGGTTTCTTCGTCATCCTGAACGTGGCGATGGGCGGCGCCTTCCCGGCCGCGTTCGGCGGCGGCCCGACCAGTGCCACGGAGTCCGGCCACCCGATGCTCGTGGACTACGTCCAGGTCCTGTCGAGCGGCGGAAGCACCACCACACCCCCGCCCTCCGGCAACCGTGACGCCTACAGCGCCATCCAGGCGGAGTCGTACGACAGCCAGTCCGGCACCGTCACGGAGAGCACCACGGACACCGGCGGCGGCCAGGACCTCGGCTCCCTGGCCAACGGAGACTGGGCCCTCTACAAGGGCGTCAACTTCGGCTCCACGCCGGCCACGCAGTTCTACGCACGCGTGGCGAGCGGCGCCGCGTCAGGGGTGAGCGGCCTGGTCGAGGTGCGCCTGGACAGCCGTACCGCCACACCGATCGGCAGCTTCGCCCTCGCCAACACGGGCGGCTGGCAGTCCTGGAAGACGGTCCCGGCCAACATCAGCTCGGTGACCGGCACCCACGACGTCTATCTGACCTTCACCAGCGGCCAGCCGGCGGACTTCGTGAACGTGAACTGGTTCGACTTCGGGCACTGAACGGGCGGGCGGCGGCGCGGACGGCTTGACCTTCACGTATGGGTCAACCTCTAGCGTCGCCGCCATGACCACTTCCGCTGTCAACTCCCGTACCGGCCTGGAGGTTCGACTCGCCTCCCGGCCCGACGGCCTGCCCACCCCCGACGACTTCGAGATCGCCGAGGTCCCGGTGTCCGATCCGGCCCCCGGCCAGGTGCTGGTCCGCAACCTCTATCTGTCCCTCGACCCCGGCATGCTGACGCTGATGTCGGCCGAACCCGCCGTGCCCCGGCCCCGCTACGAGATCGGCCAGGTGCTCTACGGGGACGCCGTCGGCGAGGTGCTCGCCTCGGCCGACCCCTCCTTGGCGGAGGGCGATCTGGTGGTGCACCGGCTGGGCTGGCGGGAGTACGCCGTGGCCGGGGCGGAGGCCTTCCGCCGCGTCGACCGGACCGCCTACCCGACCCCCTCCCTCCATCTCGGCTTCGGCCTGGTCGCCTACGTCGGACTCGTCCGTGTCGCCCGGCTGCGGCCCGGCGACACGGTGTTCGTCTCCAGCGCGGCGGGCGCGATCGGCTCTCTCGCCGGTCAGATCGCCCGGCTCAAGGGCGCGGCCCGGGTGATCGGCAGCGCGGGGTCACCGGAGAAGGTCCGGCACCTCACCGACAGGCTCGGCTTCGACGCGGCCTTCGACCGCCGTGACGGCCCCGCCCTGGACCGGCTGCGCGAGGCCGCACCCGAGGGCATCGACGTCTACTTCGACAACGTGGGCGGCGAGCAACTGCGGGCCGCCGTCGAGGTGATGAACCCGCACGGCCGCATCGCCGTCTGCGGGGCGCTCGCCCGCCAGAGCTCCGGCCGCCCCGACCAGGGCCCCGGCGACCTGCTGACCGTGGCCGCCAAGCGACTGACCATCCGCGGCTTCACCGTGGTCGACCACCTGGACAAGGCGGCCGAGTTCGGGCAGCAGTTCCGCAGGTGGCTGCACGAGGGGGAGATCGTCTACGAGGAGACCGTGATCGACGGGCTGCCGAACGCGCCCCGCGCCCTGAGCGACCTCGTACGCGGCGCATACACCGGGAAGACCGTGGTACGGCTGGGGAGTTGACCCCCGTGGACGACGAGGAACCCCCGTAGACGACGAGGAGAGGTGAACCCGGAGGTGAGCGAGATGCTGATCGGTGACCTGGCCGCGCGGACCGGCACGACGAGCCGCGCCCTGCGCTACTACGAGGAGCAGGGCCTGCTGGAGTCCGGGCGGAGCGCGGGCGGTTACCGCGTCTACGGGCCCGGAGCCGAGACGCGGGTCCGCAACATCCGTGACCTGCTCGCCTCCGGGTTCACGGTGGAGAACGTCAAGTCCTTCGTGCGCTTCCTCGACAGTGACCTGCCGGAGGTGTTCGCCTACGCGGACTCCTGCGCCGGGAACTACGAGATCGGGGCCCGGCGGGTGGCCGAGCTGACGGAGCGGATCGAGGCGCTGACCAGGATGCGGGACACCCTGGTGCGGGGCATGCCGTGGCTGGGCGCCCCGGCCGCGTCCTGAGTCACCGCAGCTCCGCCCGGAACGCCGCCGGGGTCAGCTCCGTGTGCTGCTGGAAGAACTTGGAGAAGTTCGCCGCGTCGGGGAAGCCGACCGCCGCACCCACCCGGCCGATCGGCAGGTCCGTGTGGGCCAGCAGGCGTTTCGCCTCCAGGACGACCCGCTTGTCGATGAAGCCCTTGGGCGTCTGACCGGTCGCGGCGCGGACCGCGCGGACGAGGGTGCGGCGGGAGTAGCCGAGGGCGTCGGCGTAGGCGCTGACACTGTGGTTGGTGGCGAAGTCCTTCTCCACGGCGTCCCGGAACAGGGTGAACGTCGTGTCCGACTGACGGCGGACCGCCTCCGCGGAGCTGGCCGCCAGATGGGCGAGGCGGAGCAGGAACGCCGTCAGCGAGTGGCGCAGCACCGCCGTGTGCAGGCTGAGCGGCAGGGTCGTGTTGTCCTCGTACTCGCGTTGCAGTTGGGCGAGGGCGGCCCTGAGGGCGGTGAGCTGGGCCTCGTCGGGGTGGAGCAGGGGCGGCAGGTCGTAGCGGTAGAGGCCGGTGGCCTCGACCGTGGCGCGCGGCAGAAACCCGGGTTGCATGGTGAGCACGGTTCCGCGGTACCCGCTCGTGCGCGAGAAGCGGTGGACCTGGCCGGGACGGATCCACAGCAGTTCGCCGGCCGCCGCCTCGTACTCGGCGAAGTCGATCATATGGCGGACCGGGGCGCCGTCGAAGAGCATCACGACATGGAAGTCGATGCGGTGGACGCGCTCCAGCGGGGCCTCGGCGTGCCAGGTGTGGCCGGTCCCCATCGGGCCGACCTGCATACCGACTCCGCCCACACTCAGCTCGACCGGGAAAGGGAACGTTCTGATGCCGTCCACCCCAGCGTCACCGTCTCCACCTTGGATGGTTCTGCCCGCCATGTCCTACTCGCGCCGCCTCGGTCGTGCCGTCGGTGTCCCACTTTCACCACAGGCTGACACACAGCGACCTTCCCCCGTAAAAGTCAGACTTTTAAGTTTGAAGACATCCGAGCAGTTCAGCCGCTTCGATCGAGGACTTCTTGAAGATGAGTACGCAGACTCCGGACAGCTTCGAATGGACCGAACTCGACCGGCGTGCCGTGGACACCGCCCGTCTGCTCGCGGCCGACGCCGTGCAGAAGGTGGGCAACGGCCACCCGGGCACGGCGATGAGCCTGGCCCCGGCCGCGTACACGATCTTTCAGAAGGTGATGCGTCACGATCCCGCGGACCCCGAGTGGACCGGCCGGGATCGTTTCGTTCTGTCCCCCGGCCACACCTCGCTGACGATGTACACGCAGCTGTTCCTGGCCGGGTACGAGGTCGAGCTCGACGACCTGAAGGCGTTCAGGACGCACGGTTCCAAGACGCCCGGCCACCCCGAGTACGGGCACACCGCCGGCGTCGAGACCACCACCGGGCCGCTCGGCCAGGGCGTCGCCAACGCGGTGGGCATGGCGATGGCCGCCCGCTACGAGCGCGGCCTGTTCGACCCGGAGGCCCCCGAGGGCACCTCCCCCTTCGACCACACCATCTGGGCGATCGTCTCCGACGGCGACCTGGAGGAGGGCGTCTCCGCCGAGGCCTCCTCGCTGGCCGGCCACCAGAAGCTCGGCAACCTGGTCTTCCTCTACGACGACAACCACATCTCCATCGAGGGCGACACCGCGACGGCGTTCTCCGAGGACGTCCTGAAGCGCTACGAGGCCTACGGCTGGCACGTGCAGCGCGTCGAGCCCTCGCTCGACGGCGACATCGACGTGCCTGCCCTGTACGCGGCGCTCAAGGCCGCGCAGGCCGAGACCGAGCGGCCCTCGATCATCGCGATGCGCACGATCATCGCCTGGCCCGCCCCGAACGCGCAGAACACCGAGGCCTCCCACGGCTCCGCGCTCGGCGCCGAGGAGATCGCCGCCACCAAGCGCGTCCTCGGCTTCGACCCCGAGCAGTCCTTCCAGGTCGACGCCGACGTCCTCGCCCACGCCCGCGAGGCCCTGGACCGGGGTGCCGAGGCGCACGCCGCCTGGGACAAGCAGATCGACAAGTGGCGCGGCGCCAACCCGGAGCGCGCCGAGCTGTTCGACCGGATCGTCGCGGGCCAGCTGCCCGAGGGCTGGGAGGACGCCCTGCCGGTCTTCGAGGAGGGCAAGGCGGTCGCCACCCGCGCCGCCTCCGGCAAGGTCCTGCAGGCGCTCGGAGCGATCGTCCCCGAGCTGTGGGGCGGCTCCGCCGACCTGGCCGGCTCGAACAACACCACCATCGACAAGACCTCGTCCTTCCTGCCGAAGGGCAACCCGCTCCCGGAGGCCGACCCCTACGGCCGCACCGTCCACTTCGGCATCCGCGAGTTCTCGATGGCCGCCGAGATGAACGGCATCGCGCTGCACGGCAACACCCGTATCTACGGCGGCACCTTCCTGGTGTTCTCCGACTACATGCGCAACGCGGTGCGGATGTCGGCCATCATGCAGCTCCCGGTGACGTACGTCTGGACGCACGACTCCATCGGCCTCGGCGAGGACGGCCCGACCCACCAGCCGGTCGAGCACCTGGCCTCCCTGCGCGCCATCCCGGGCCTGAACGTCGTCCGCCCGGCCGACGCCAACGAGACCGCGATCGCCTGGGGCGAGATCCTCAAGCGGCACGCCACCGACCCGGCCCCGCACGGCCTCGCCCTCACCCGCCAGGGCGTGCCGACCTACGCGCCCAACCCCGATGCGGCGAAGGGCGGTTACGTCCTGAAGGAGTCCTCGACCGAGACCCCGGACGTCGTCCTGATCGCCACCGGCTCCGAGGTGCAGCTCGCCGTCGCCGCGCGCGAGCAGCTGGAGGCCGAGGGGATCGGCACCCGGGTGGTGTCGATGCCGTCCGTGGAATGGTTCGAAGAGCAGCCGCGGGAGTACCGCGAGCGCGTCCTTCCGCCGTCCGTGCGGGCCCGTGTCGCCGTGGAGGCCGGGATCGGTCTGACGTGGTACCGCTACACAGGTGACGCAGGACGCATCGTCTCACTGGAGCACTTCGGCGCCTCCGCCGACGCCAAGACCCTGTTCGCCGAGTTCGGCTTCACCCCCGAGAACGTCGCCGCAGCCGCGAGGGAATCCCTCGCCGCCGCCCGCGGTTGATCCGATCGCCAGAAAGAAGATGATCAAAGTGACCGAAGCAACCGCTACCGCGGGAGCACTCAAGCGCCTGTCCGACGAGGGCGTCTCCATCTGGCTGGACGACCTGTCGCGCAAGCGGATCGAGTCCGGCAACCTCGCCGAACTCGTCGAGAACAGCAACGTGGTGGGCGTGACCACCAACCCGTCCATCTTCCAGGCCGCCATCGGCTCCGGCGAGGGCTACGAGGAGCAGCTCGCCGACCTCGCCGTCCGCGGCGTGACGGTCGAAGAGGCCGTACGGATGATGACCACCGCCGACGTCCGCGCCGCCGCCGACATCCTGCGGCCCGTGTACGACGCCACCGGCGGCCGTGACGGCCGGGTCTCCATCGAGGTCGACCCGCGCCTGGCCCACGACACCAAGGCGACGATCGCCGAGGCCAAGCAGCTCGCCTGGCTGGTCGACCGGCCCAACGTCATGATCAAGATCCCGGCGACCAAGGCGGGCCTCCCGGCCATCACCGAGGTCATCGGCCTGGGCATCAGCGTCAACGTCACGCTGATCTTCTCCCTGGAGCGCTACCGCGAGGTCATGGACGCCTATCTCGCCGGCCTGGAGAAGGCCGCCGCGAAGGGCCTCGACCTCTCGGCCATCCACTCCGTGGCCTCCTTCTTCGTCTCCCGCGTCGACTCCGAGATCGACAAGCGGCTGGACGGCCTCAGCTCCCCCGAGGCGTCCGTCCTCAAGGGCAAGGCGGCACTCGCCAACGCGCGTCTCGCCTACGAAGCGTACGAGGAGGTCTTCGGCGGTGAGCGCTGGACCGCCCTCGCCGGTGCCAGGGCCAACAAGCAGCGCCCCCTGTGGGCCTCGACCGGCGTGAAGGACCCGGCGTACAAGGACACCCTGTACGTGGACGAACTGGTCGCCCCCGGCACCGTCAACACCATGCCGGAGGCCACGCTCAACGCCGCCGCCGACCACGGTGAGATCACCGGCGACACGGTGACCGGCGGCTACGCGCAGGCGCGCGCCGACCTGGCCGCCGTGGAGGCCCTCGGGATCTCCTACGACGAGGTCGTGCAGAAGCTCGAGGACGAGGGCGTCGCCAAGTTCGAGACGGCCTGGCAGGACCTGCTGGACGCCGTCACCAAGTCCCTCGACAGCAAGGGAGTTGAGACGGAATGACCGAGCACGCCACGGTCGGGTCGGCGCTCGACTGGACCAACCCCCTGCGCGACGACCGCGACCGCCGGCTTCCGCGCATCGCGGGCCCGTCCGGGCTCGTCATCTTCGGCGTCACCGGCGACCTGTCCCGCAAGAAGCTGATGCCCGCCGTCTACGACCTGGCCAACCGCGGCCTGCTCCCGCCGGGCTTCTCCCTCGTCGGGTTCGCCCGCCGGGACTGGGAGGACCAGGACTTCGCGCAGGTCGTGCACGACGCGGTCCGCGAGCACGCCCGGACCGAGTTCCGTGAGGAGGTCTGGCAGCAGCTCGCCGAGGGCATGCGGTTCATCCCCGGCGACTTCGACGACGACACGGCGTTCAAGCAGCTGAAGTCGGCCGTCGACGAGCTGGACGCCTCCCGCGGCACCGGAGGCAACTTCGCCTTCTACCTGTCCGTACCGCCGAAGTTCTTCCCCAAGGTCGTCCAGCAGCTCAAGAAGCACGGCCTGGCCAGCGGGCGCGAGGGCTCCTGGCGGCGCGCGGTGATCGAGAAGCCGTTCGGGCGCGACCTGGCGAGCGCCCGCGAGCTCAACTCGATCGTGCACGACGTGTTCGAGCCGGACCAGGTCTTCCGCATCGACCACTACCTGGGCAAGGAGACCGTCCAGAACATCCTGGCGCTGCGCTTCGCCAACCAGATGTACGAGCCCATCTGGAACCGGTCGTACGTCGACCACATCCAGATCACCATGGCCGAGGACATCGGCATCGGCGGCCGCGCCGGCTACTACGACGGCATCGGCGCCGCCCGTGACGTCATCCAGAACCACCTGCTGCAGCTGATGGCGCTCACCGCCATGGAGGAGCCGATCGCGTTCGACGCGGAGTCGCTGCTCACCGAGAAGCTGAAGGTCCTGAAGTCCGTGCGGCTGCCGGAGAACCTGGGCGAGCACACGGTCCTCGCGCAGTACGCCGAGGGCTGGCAGGGCGGCGAGAAGGTGGCCGGCTATCTGCAGGAGGACGGCATCGACCCGAACTCCAAGACCGACACCTACGCGGCCATCAAGCTGGAGGTGGACAACCGCCGCTGGGCGGGCATCCCCTTCTACCTGCGCACCGGCAAGCGTCTGGGCCGCCGGGTCACCGAGATCGCGGTGGTCTTCAAGCGGGCGCCGCACTCCCCCTTCGACTCCACCGCCACCGAGGAGCTCGGACAGAACGCCATCGTCATCCGCGTCCAGCCGGACGAGGGCATGACGGTCCGCTTCGGCTCCAAGGTGCCGGGCACCTCGATGGAGATCCGGGACGTGTCGATGGACTTCGCCTACGGCGAGTCCTTCACCGAGTCCAGCCCGGAGGCGTACGAGCGCCTCATCCTGGACGTGCTGCTCGGCGACGCCAACCTGTTCCCCCGTCACCAGGAAGTGGAAGAGTCCTGGAAGATCCTCGACCCGATCGAGGAGTACTGGGCGCGGCACGGCAAGCCCGCGCAGTACGCCTCGGGCAGCTGGGGACCCGAGGAAGCCGACGAGATGCTCGCACGAGACGGACGGAGCTGGCGCAGGCCATGAAGATCGACCTGACCGACACCACGGCAAGCAAGATCAACAAGGCGCTGGTGCAGGGCCGCCGCGCCATCGGCACACCGGCCGTGGGCATGGTCCTGACGATGGTCATCGTCACGGACGAGGAGAACGCCTACGACGCGATCAAGGCGGCCGAGGAGGCCTCGCACGAGCACCCCTCGCGCACCCTGGTCGTCATCAAGCGGCACGCCCGCACCCCGCGCGACCGCATGGCCTCCAAGCTGGACGCCGAGGTCCGGGTGGGCGCCGACGCCGGCACCGGCGAGACGGTCGTGCTGCGGACCTACGGCGAGGTCTCCGACCACGCCGACTCGGTCGTCCTGCCGCTGCTGCTGCCGGACGCTCCGGTCGTCGTGTGGTGGCCGGTGGACGCGCCCGAGGTGCCCGCCAAGGACCCCCTCGGCGCCCTCGCCCAGCGCAGGATCACCGACCTGTACGCCGTCGAGAACCCGGCCGAGATTCTGGAGCAGCGGGCCCGCTCCTATGCGCCCGGCGACACCGACCTCGCCTGGACCCGGCTGACGCCGTGGCGCTCGATGCTCGCCGCGGCCCTGGACCAGGCCCGGACGAGGATCGTCTCGGGGGCCGTGGAGGCCGAGGCCGACAACCCGGCGGCCGAACTGCTGGCGCGCTGGCTGGAGGCGCGGCTGAACGTGAAGATCGACCGTGTGGTCACCGCGGGCCCGGTCGTCACGGCCGTGCGCCTGGGGACCGCGGACGGCGAGATCGTCATCGACCGCCCCGAGGGGCCGCTGGCCACGCTCACCCTGCCGGGCCAGCCCTCGCGCACCCTCGCGCTGAAGGTCCGCACCACCTCCGAACTCATCGCCGAGGAGCTCCGTCGCCTCGACGCCGACGAGATGTACGCCGTCGCCCTGCGGGGCGAGGCCGCCAAGGAGAACGTCTCCCATGTCTGACTCCCCGAAGCTCACCCGGCGCCCCGAGTGGGCCGCCCTGGAGGACCACCGCGCCCAGGGCCAGCCGGTGCTGCGTGAGCTGTTCGCAGCCGACCCCGGCCGCGCCGAGCGGTACGTCGTGCGCGTCGGCGACCTGCGCATCGACTACTCCAAGCACCTCGTCAACGACGAGACGCTGGCGCTGCTGCAGGAGCTGGCCACCGCCACCGACGTGTTCGGGCTGCGCGACGCCATGTTCCGCGGCGAGAAGATCAACGTCACCGAGGACCGGGCCGTGCTGCACACCGCGCTGCGCGCCCCGCGGGACGCGGTGATCGAGGTCGACGGCGAGAACGTGGTGCCGCAGGTGCACGCCGTCCTGGACAAGATGGGCGACTTCGCCGAGCGGGTCCGCTCCGGCGCCTGGACCGGCCACACCGGCAGGCGCATCAGGAACGTCGTCAACATCGGCATCGGCGGCTCCGACCTGGGACCCGCGATGGCGTACGAGGCGCTGCGCACCTTCACGGCCCGGGAGCTGACGTTCCGTTTCGTCTCCAACGTGGACGGCGCCGACCTGCACGAGGCGGTACGGGACCTGGACCCGGCGGAGACCTTGTTCATCGTCGCGTCGAAGACCTTCACCACGATCGAGACGATCACCAATGCCACCTCGGCCCGTTCCTGGCTGCTGAACGGCCCCGGCGGGCTCGGCGAGGAGAAGGCGGTCGCCCAGCACTTCGTGGCGCTGTCCACGAACGCCGGCAAGGTCACCGAGTTCGGCATCGACCCGGACAACATGTTCGAGTTCTGGGACTGGGTCGGCGGCCGCTACTCCTTCGACTCGGCCATCGGCCTGTCGCTGATGATCGCGATCGGCCCGGACCGCTTCCGGGAGCTGCTCGACGGCTTCCACACCGTCGACGAGCACTTCAAGGCCGCGCCCGCGGAGGCCAACGCCCCGCTGATCCTTGGCCTGTTGGGCGTCTGGTACGGCAATTTCTTCGGCGCCGAGTCCCATGCGGTGCTGCCGTACAGCCACTACCTGTCGAAGTTCACGGCGTATCTGCAGCAGCTGGACATGGAGTCCAACGGCAAGTCGGTGGACCGCGACGGCCATGCGGTGGGCTGGGAGACCGGCCCGGTGGTGTGGGGCACGCCCGGCACCAACGGGCAGCACGCCTACTACCAGCTGATCCACCAGGGCACCCGGCTCATCCCCGCGGACCTGATCGGCTTCGCACGTCCGGCGGCCGAGCTCGGCGACGAACTGGCCGCCCAGCACGACCTGTTGATGGCCAACCTGTTCGCGCAGGGCCAGGCGCTGGCCTTCGGCAAGACCCCCGACGAGGTGCGCGCGGAGGGGATCCCCGAGGAGCAGGTGCCGCACCGCACCTTCCACGGCAACCACCCCACCACGACGATCCTGGCGAAGGAACTGACCCCCTCGGTCCTCGGCCAGCTGATCGCCCTCTACGAGCACAAGGTGTTCGTCCAGGGCGCGATCTGGAACATCGACTCCTTCGACCAGTGGGGCGTCGAGCTCGGCAAGGTCCTCGCCAAGCGCGTGGAACCCGCCTTGACCCAAGGCGCCGACGTCCCCGGCCTCGACCCCTCCACCACCGCTCTCGTGGCCGCGTACCGCGAGCTCAGGAACGCTCAGGAAGAAGTGAACTGACCATGCAGATCGGACTCATCGGGCTCGGCAAGATGGGCGGCAACATGCGCGAGCGGATCCGCCGCGCCGGCCACACCGTCATCGGCTACGACCGCAACCCCGACCTCTCCGACGCGGCCAGCCTCGCCGAACTGGTCGACAAGCTCGAAGCGCCGCGCGTGGTGTGGGTGATGGTCCCGGCGGGCGCGCCCACCCAGTCGGTCGTCGACGAGCTCGGCGGCCTCCTCTCCCCCGGCGACACGGTCGTCGACGGCGGCAACTCCCGCTGGACAGACGACGAGAAGCACGCCGAGGAGCTCGGCGCCAAGGGCATCGGCTTCGTCGACGCGGGCGTATCAGGCGGTGTGTGGGGCCTGCAGAACGGCTACGCGCTGATGGTCGGCGGCGACAAGGAGCACGTCGAGCGGCTCCAGCCGATCTTCGAGGCGCTCAAGCCGGAGGGCCCGTACGGCTATGTCCACGCGGGCAAGGTCGGCGCCGGGCACTTCTCCAAGATGGTCCACAACGGCATCGAGTACGCCATGATGCAGGCCTACGCCGAGGGCTGGGAGCTGCTGGAGAAGATCGAGTCGGTGGACAGCGTCCGGGAGGTGTTCCGCTCCTGGCAGGACGGCACGGTCATCCGTTCCTGGCTGCTCGACCTCGCGGTCAACGCCCTCGACGAGGACGAGCACCTGGACAAGCTGAAGGGCTTCGCACAGGACTCGGGTGAGGGCCGCTGGACGGTCGAGGCGGCCATCGACAACGCGGTGCCGCTGCCCGCCATCACGGCCTCCCTCTTCGCGCGGTTCGCCTCCCGCCAGGACGACTCCCCGCAGATGAAGATGATCGCGGCCCTGCGCAACCAGTTCGGCGGGCACGCCGTCGAGTCGAAGGAGTAGCGCCGTCGTGGGGGACCTTCTCCTGGTCCGCCACGGCGAGACGGAGTGGAGCGTGTCGGGACAGCACACCAGCTGGACCGACCTGCCCCTCACCCAGCACGGTGAGGAGCAGGCCAAGTCGCTCGCTCCCCTCCTCTCGCAGCGGACCTACGCACTCGCACTGACCAGCCCGCTCGGCCGCGCGATACGCACCGCCTCACTCGCGGGCATCACCGGCACGGTGGTCGAACCGGACCTGCACGAATGGGACTACGGCGCCTACGAGGGCATCACCACCGTCGAGATCCACCGCACCCGCCCCGACTGGTACCTGTGGACCGACGGCGTGCCGCCCGGCCCGGACGGGCACCCCGGCGAATCGCCCGAGCAGATCGGCCGGCGCGCCGACCGCGTCCTGTCCCGGGTGGACTCGGCCCTCCCCGACGGTGACGTGATCCTCGTGGCCCACGCCCATTTCCTGCGGGTCCTGACGGCCCGCCGCCTGGGCCTGCCCCCAGCGGACGGCCGCCTCTTCCAACTGGCGACGGGCACGGTCAGCCGCCTGTCGACCGAACACGACCGCCCGGTGATCGCCGAGTGGAACACCCGGCCGTAGTCCTGGTGAGCGTGCGGCGCGGCCTCCGGCCGGGACCATCCGGGGTCAGGTGACGATGGCGCCCGGGTGCCACCGGGCGCCATCCCTCCAGTAGTGCCGGCACCGCCCGTCGACGCGTCGGGCCGACTGACGTAGGAGCCCTGGCGACGCCTTGCCGAGGGCGGGCCTCCGCTGTATGGCTTGATGGTGAGCCGAGTCTGGACGGAGTGCGCGACACCGCCGTGCACAGCGATGATCGTGCCGGGACACGGCCGATGTCTGCGCCACCTGGACGAGCCTGCGCAGCACGCCGCACTCGCCGCACTCGCGCCCGGCGCGGACGTGGACTTCCGGGGGGTGCACTTCACGGAGGAGCTGTGGCAATCGGTGACGTCGGCGATGGAGGCGCGGTTCGGGACCGCCCGCTTCGACACGGCCCGGTTTCCGTCAGGCGTGCGGTGTTCCGGGGCGCGCTTCGAGGGGCCTGCCTATTTCGAGGGAGCGCTCTTCGAGGGCGGATCCCACTTCACCGGAGCCGAGTTCGCCGACTACGCGGGGTTCGACGCGGCCGTGTTCGCGGGGCCCGCCTACTTCCGGGAGGTGCGCTTTCACGGCGAAGTCCGCTTCGTGGTCGCGCGGTTCGCGGCGGAGGCGTTCTTCGACGGAGTGTCGTGCGCGTCCGCGGCCCGCTTCTCGGAGGCGACCTTCGACGGAGTCGCTGCATTCACCTCCGCGCGCTTCTCGGGCCCGGCCCACTTCACGGAGACCTGGTTCCGGCAACAGCGCAACACCTGTGCCGACTTCTCCGAAGCACACTTCACCAGGCCGGCGGGGTTCCGCGGAGCGCGCTTCCGGGGCCGGGTGGCGTTCGCCGAGGCCGTGTTCGAGAGCGAGTGGCGTGGTCCGGTGGTGTGCGCGGACGAACTGTGGATGCGTGGGGCTGTGTTCAGGATGCCGCTGCGCATCGGCATAGCCGCGCTTCGGGTGGACATGAACGGCGTGCGATGCGAGTCCACGGCCGCCTTCCAACTGCGGTACGCGGCGGTGTCGTTGCGGGACGCCGTGCTGGCCGAGCCGGTGACCCTGTCGTACGAGGCGATGCCATTCATGGCGGGGCCGCGCCAGCTCGAACAGGAGATGCCGCGGGAGGAGGGCAGCGTGGCCGTTCGGCTGCTGCGGCTGTCCGGCGTCAACGCCGCCCATCTCGTCCTGACGGACGTCGATCTGTCCCGCTGCGAGTTCTCGGGCGCCTACAACCTCGACCAGATCAGTCTGGCGGGGCGCTGCGAGTACGGCGTTCCCCCGGCCGGGCTGCGGCGCGGCAACGCCTGGTTCCCGCTGCAGTGGTGGAGCCGTCGGCGAGTGGTTGTCGAAGAGCAGTACTGGCGGGCCCTGCCCGTGGACGGCCGCACCGAGGCGGACACTGGCGGCTGGCTCACCGGGCTCGGTCACCCCGATCCGGCCCAGAGCCCGACGGCCGACGACGTCGCCATCGTGTACCGCCAGCTCCGCAAGGCCCTCGAGGACACCAAGAACCAGCCCGGGGCGGCCGACTTCTACTACGGCGAGATGGAGATGCGCCGCCACAACAAGGACACTCCGCCGGGGGAGCGTTCACTGCTGCACGCCTACTGGCTGCTGTCCGGCTACGGGCTGCGGGCGTCCCGGGCTCTGTGGGCCCTCGTGTGCGCCATGGGCGTGACCGTGCTGTTGCTCATGCTCTTCGGGCTGCCCGCGGCACCGCCGACATCACGCATGACGGGGCAGGTGCCGTCCGGCGGCGGAACGGTCGTGCTGACGCCCGACCTCGCGGGCCAGAGTGTCCCCCGCCATGTTCTCGACCGCTTCAGCGCCGCTCGCCTGGAACGGGCCGGGCGTGTGGTCGTCAACTCGGTGGTGTTCCGCAGCAGTGGTCAGGACCTGACGCAGGGCGGCATGTGGATCGAGATGGTCAGCCGTCTGGGCGAACCGGTCCTTCTGGGTCTCGCGGTCCTCGCCGCCCGCGGCCGGGTCCAGCGCTGACCCCGGCTAAAGCACATCCCCGAACTCGCTCAACACCCCCGGAGGGGCAAGCGCGTTGACGTAGTGCCCCGGCCCGTGGTCGTCGAAGGAGTACTTGAACGGGATGGTGCGGGTCAGCGCCAGGCGGGTCGCGAAGAACGCCAGCGGCGCCACCACGGCGAGACCGGCCAGGCTGTCCATCTGCGGGTAGTCCAGACCCGGTTCGGTGACCTCCGTCCAGCCCTGGCCGCCGGCCTGCAGCAGGGGCCGTACCGACCGCCGCAACCCTTCGGTGACGCGGACCAGCAGCCCGCCCCAGTCCCGGTCGGCGGCCGTGCGCAGGAGGTCGCTCGGCAGGGTCAGGCCCTCGATCGCCGAGTCGGCGACGAAGGTGAGCACGGCGTCGACGGGCCCGTGCCGCCTGCGGTAGTGGAACTCACGGCCGAACGGCGCGTACGGGCCCACCGGCCGGGGCGGCAGGGCGGGCACCACGTCCCGGTCGAAGATGTAGCGGATCAAACGGTCACGCAGCACGTGGTTGCCCAGCGGGCCGGGTGTCTCCTCGCAGGCGCGGGCCAGGTCGGGGCCGCCGACCATGGGCTGGCCGAAGGTGTAGACGCCCTTGAGCTTCTCGGCGATGTGCCGGTACGTCGGTTCGTGGACCAGGGTGAGCGCCATGATCGCGGCCATGGCGGCGCCGAGGCTGTGCCCGGTGATGTAGAGGGCCTCCAGGCCGCCGCCGCGGGTGCCCTGCTCCTCGGGGTTCAGGGACTCGCCGCGCACGGCGCGCTCCAGGGCCTCGATGACCAGGTGGCGGGTGGCACGGACGTTGCGGTAGAAGCCGGCGTGGACCTCGTACGTGCGGCCCTCCAGTTCGACGCAGAGCATCTCCGGCCGTACGTCGGCGTCGGTGAGGATGCTGATGATGTCCTCGGGCTGGGTGCCGCGGTAGCAGAGGATCGCGACCCTGCGGTCCTTGTCCTGGACCAGATAGGCGGCGGAGGCGATGTACATGGCGTCCACGCGCTGCTCGAAGGCCCGGCAGGCGTTCTCCTCCAGGCCGAGCCGCGCCATGATCATGGAGACGGTCCGCACATCGCTGTGCTGCTCGAACCCGGCGTACGAGTAGGCCGCGCAGGTCGCCAGCACATGCGGGACCACTCCGTCCGGGTCGGGCTGGTGCTCGTCCTCGACGAGCCGTTCCACCAGGTCGGGGTAGACCGGGAAGCCAGTCGGATCGGTCTCGGGCTTGCACGGGCGCAGCGCGGCGTAGCTGGGCCCTTTGACGTAGGTGTCCCGCATCTGGGACCTCCCCCGGAACGTCTGCGGATGGTGGGCACCCACCATGGCCCCGAACCGGCACCGGAATGGAGTCGTTCCCCGGCCACGGCAGGGGCGGCGGATGAGGTTGCCGGGAAGCGGGAACGCCCGCGGTGCGGGCACAGCAGGTTACGGCTCCCTCACAGGCCCGGCTGACGTGCCCAAATGCCGTTCATCATGTAAATGTTCGCATGGGGCGCAAGGTGGCGCACATCGGCGCGAACCATCGCTGCGAGCGTGCCGCTGGCGCCAGTAGGGTGCGGGGCCCTGTCCCGTACGCAACCGTGCGCGTGAGGAAACGACCGATGGCCGAGACCGGGCAGCAAGAACCGCGGTACGAGCGGTACGAGCGGTACGAAGGCGGTAGTCCCGAAGCGGAACGGCTGGTGTTCGAGCAGCTGGCCGCCGAACTGATGAAGGTGCAGGTCAAGAACCGGCGGGCGGGGGGCGGCGGGATCGCCCGGACCTTCCATGCGAAGGCGCCGGTGGCCGTGGACAACGCGCGGCTGCGCTTCCACGACGATCTCCCCGCCGCGCTGCGGGTGGGGTTCGCCCAGCCGGGCGCCGAGTATCCGGCGACGGTACGGCTGTCGAACGCGAGCGGGATCCGGCAGGGCGACGGTTCGCCGGACCTGCGCGGGGCGGCCGTGCGGGTGCGGGTGTCGGACGAGGAGAGCCACGACCTGCTGGCGACCAGCTATCCGGTCTCGCACGCCCGCAACGCACGCGAGTTCGTGGCCTTCGCGAAAGCCATGGCGGGCGCGAAGAGCCCCGTGCAGAAGGCGTTCGGGCTGTTCGTGAAGCTGCCGCTGGCCGTGGGCCTCGGCACCGCGAACCGGATGCGCCGCAATGTGCAGGCCGCCACCCGGCACACCGTCGACTCGCTGGCCAATGAGACGTTCTGGAGCCGCGGCGCGGTGCTGTGGGGCGAGGCGGGACCGGTGCGGTTCCTGTTCCGTCCGGTGCCCGGCACACCGCCGGCGCCCTCCGCGGACCGTCGGGACGCGGACGCCCTGCACCGGGAGTTCGCGCACCGCCTGGCGCAGGGTGAGGTCTCCTACGACCTGTGCGTGCAGCGGTTCGTCGACGAGCGGCGCACTCCGGTCGAGGACGCCTCGATGGAGTGGAAGGACGGGGTGTCGCCCGCGATCGCGGTGGCCCGGCTGACCCTTCCGAGCCAGGACCTGAACACCGCGGAGGCCCGCGCGGCCGCCCGCCGGATCGAGGACCTCGCCTTCAACCCCTGGTACACCACGGACGAGTTCCGTCCCCTGGGCAACATCAACCGCGCCCGGAAGGCCGCCTACCAGGCGGCGAGCGCGCACCGGCTGGGGCTGAGGTTCGTCACCGAGGAGCCTGTGCGCAACCGCGTCCTGGGCCGCCCGATGGAAGCGGCCTTCGCGCTGCTGAACCGGTATGTCCCCTGGCACCGGCTGCCGTTGCAGCTGAGCCTGCTGAACCTGGTCTTCCTGCGCAAGGTGCTGCGCCGCCGCAACCTGATCGACACCGAACCGCGCGAGGCACCGCCGAAGGCCCAGCCGGTGCCGGCGCCGATCCCGGAGCGGCTGCGCGGCGAGCGGTCCTACGACGGCACGTACAACGATCTGTCGGACGCGAAGATGGGCGCGGTGGGCGCCACCTTCGGCCGCAACCTGAAGCCGGACTACCGCCCCGACCTCTTCGACACCCCGAACCCGGTCACGGTCAGCCGGCAGCTGCTGTACCGCGAGAGCTTCGTGCCCGCGACCTCCCTCAACATCCTGGCCGCCGCCTGGATCCAGTTCCAGGTGCACGACTGGGTCAACCACCGCCGCTACAAGCCCGGCGAGCGCAGCGTCGAGGTTCCCCTGCCGCCCGGCAGCGGCCCCTGGCACAACACGCCCGGCGGGCCCGGCGAGAACGTGATGCGGTTCGCGGAGAACGAGGGCATCGAGGTGCCGGGCCGCCCGCCGATCCTGTTCGGCAACAACGCCTCCCACTGGTGGGACGGCTCCGAGGTGTACGGCGAGGACGAGCACACCGCCCGCTTCCTGCGCGAGGCCGACGGACGTGCCGAACTCCGCCTGGAGGACGGCCACCTGCCCGGCGGCGGCAACGGCCACGTCCCGCTCACCGGCTTCAACGAGAGCTGGTGGATGGGCCTGAGCGCCATGCACACCCTCTTCGCCCGCGAGCACAACGCGGTGTGTGCCGCGCTGCGCGCCGAGTACCCGGCGATGAGCGAGGAGCGCATCTACCAGACCGCCCGGCTGGTGGTCTCCGCGCTGATCGCGAAGATCCACACGGTGGAGTGGACGCCGGCGATCCTCGCCACCGAGGCGATCGACCTCGCCCTGCACACCAACTGGCAGGGCCCGCCGAAGAACTGGCTCAACCAGCTGGGCCTGTGGCTGTTCGAGGCGCACTCGCTGACGGGCATCCCGAAGACCCTGCCGGACCACCACACGGCGCCGTACTCGCTGACGGAGGACTTCGTCACCGTCTACCGCATGCACCCACTGGTCCCGGACGACTTCGAGCTGCGCGAGCACCACTTCGGGCAGCGCCTGGAGACGGTGGGCTTCCTGGACATCCAGGGCGGCGCGGCCGAGTCCCAGATCCGCAAGACGGGCCTCGCGAACACGCTCTACTCCTTCGGCATCGCCCATCCGGGCGCGATCACCCTGCACAACTACCCTCGTGCGCTGCAGCAGTTCGAGCGGGACGGGGAGATCATCGATCTGTCGGTGGTGGACCTTGTACGGACCCGCCGTCGTGGCGTGCCGCGCTACAACGACTTCCGCGAGGGCCTGCACAAGCAGCGCATCCGCTCCTTCGAGGAGCTCACGGAGAACGCCGAGACCCTGGCGCGCCTCAAGGACGTCTACCGTTCGGTCGACGAGATCGACACGGTGGTGGGCCTGTTCGGGGAGAACCCGCCGACCGGCTTCGGCTTCAGCGACACGGCGTTCCGCATCTTCATCCTGATGGCGAGCAGGCGGCTGCAGTCCGACCGCTTCCTCAACGTCGACTACCGGCCCGAGGTGTACACGCCGCTGGGCATCGACTGGGTGGAGCGGGGCGGCATGAACTCCGTCATCCTGCGGCACTGCCCGGAGCTGGCGGCGCTGCTGCCGCGCGGCGCGAGCGCGTTCGCGCCGTGGCGGACGGTGCGGGCGACCAGCGAGGAAGACATGCACGGAGGCCGTGAATGAGCACGGTCGACGGACATCCGGGGCTGGCCGACCTGTTCGGCCGGCCCCTGCTGGACACCCTCTGGCACCGGCGCACGCACCGCGTCAGCCGCGGCGCCTCGGTGCCCGCCGGGTCGATGAGCTACCACTCCCCGCACACTCAGCAGCCGCTGTCGGAGCTGGAGGAGGCGGTGCTGATCGCGATCACCGGCTGTACGGGCCTCACCATGCCGGACCGCCCCTTCGAGGACCCCCGCGACGGCAAACCCATCATGGCCAAGCCCAACCTCACCATGGCGGGCCGCACCGCGGGCAGCCCCGACAACGCGCAGGGCACCCACTTCTTCATGATCAACGACACGGGGACCTACTACCTGCGGAAGCTGCCACCGGCTCCCCAAGAGCCCTTCGACGCCGAGACGTTGGCGGCGCGGGCGGCGCAGTCGAAGGTGAAGGTCCTCGACCACCGCCTGGACGTACCGCAGAACAAGCGGGACTTCCCGGCGTACCTGGACTCGAACCGCTTCCTGTCCAACCTCGCCGGAACGACGGTGTTCTTCCCGGTCGTCGACCTGTCCCACCAGTACATCAACGCGTTGATGTACCTGCTGACCCAGCCGGACGGAGCGCGCCCGACGCTGGTGGACGACCGCAACTTCTACCGGCCCGCCGGCGTGAGGAAGTGGGTCAGGAACGGCTTCCTGAACGGAGACCTGAAGCTGCCGCTCGGCGCGCTCGGCCCGATGCGCACCCAGATCGAGGCGGACCTGCTGCTGCAGAACCTCATGCTGACGGCGGAGGCGATGGGCCTCGGGGCCTGGATCCACGCGTCGATCAATCCCCAAATCGCCCTGGGCGACCCGAAGTTCTCTCGCACATACGGCAGGATGCTCGGCTTCACCTTCGTCACCCCGCGCTGGCGACTCGCGGACCTGTGGCGCTGGCACGTACCGCTCCCGGCGTACGCGACCCTGCGCTCGCACCCGGTGGGACTCACCTCCCGGGACGGCGAGGCACTGATCGCCGCCGCCTGCCCGCCCGCGCACAAGTCGATGTCGGACGCGGTGGACTCGGTGATCGGCGCGAAGTTCGGCACCGGCGGCATCTACACCGACAAGGACGTCTTCACCCGCATCTACAAGGAGGACTACGGCCAGCGCTATCTCGCGGAGGCGAGCGAGTACGAGGAGCGGGTGATCGACTGCGCCCGCGACATCTGCGAGTACGTCATCCGCACGCACCGCCGCTTCCCCGCGCACACGGACGCGATCCACGTCCCGGGCATCTGGCTGCAGGCCCATCACGTGGAACGGGAGTACTACGAGCGGTACTTCGTGAACGGACTGACCGACACCCACCGGCGGCACGCGGAGCTCTGGGATTAGAGTCACGCTCTGTGGAGATCAACGATCTGACGCCGGCCGAGCAGCAGGTGTGGCGGGCGTTCTCGACGGGGGCGGTGGTCGACTTCCGGGAGGGGGGCGACGACGAGGACACGGCGGAGGGTGCGCAGTGGGGGCCCGAACGGAGCATAAGAGCGACGGTGTTGCGGGCGCTGCTCCTCAACGGCCCCCGAGTGCCGGGGGAAGTGGCCGCGCTCAAGGTCAAGGGGGCGCGGGTCATCGGCACCCTGGACCTGAGACACGCGACCGTCGACAGCATCGTCCATCTGAGCCACTGTCACTTCGCCGACGCCCCGGACCTCTCCGGCGCCCAGCTCCCCTATCTGAACCTGCGTGACTCCGTGCTGCCGGGCCTGATGATCGCGCGGGCGCGCGTGGACGGCAGCGTCCGCCTGACCCGGTGCCGGTTCTCCGGAGTCGTGCACCTGGGCGGATCGCACATCTCCGGGGTGCTGTTCCTCGAACGGGCCGAGTTCGCCGCGGCGCCGGGTCCCGCGCCGGTCCTGAAGCTCAGCCACGTCACCATCGAGGACGACCTGTGCGCCCCGGGGCTGCGCACCCACGGCGAGATACGACTCGACGGCGCCGCCGTCGCCGGATCGGTCGACCTCAACGACGCCCGGCTCCACCACCCCGGCAACGCCGTCCTCGACGCCCAGACCCTCGTCGTGGAAGGCGACCTCCTGCTACGGCGCGTGGAGGCGACGGGCTGGATCGGCCTGCGCGGCGCACGTATCGCGGGTCGCTTCGACCTGTCGTACGCCCGCCTGTCGAACCCGGACGACTCGGCCCTGCGGGCGAGCAGCTGCACCATCGGCGAACTCTGGCTGCGCAAGGGTCCGCCCTTGAACGGACGGCTCAACCTGCGGCGCGCCCAGGTGGACGTCCTCTTCCTGGAACCGGAGGTGGTACCCGAGGAGGTCTATCTGAGCAGCCTCGTGTACACCACTCTCACCCCCCACGAGCCCGCCGAGCGCCGCCTCCCCATGCTGGAACGCGATGCCGAGGGCTATGTGCCGCACGCCTACGAGCAGTTGGCCACCGCCTACCGCCGTGTCGGCGACGACCACGCGGCCCGTCTGGTCCAGCTCGCCAAGCAACGCCGTCTCCGCTCGACCCGCGCCTGGTACGGCCGTCTCTGGGGCTACGTCCAGGACGCCACCGTCGGCTACGGCTTCCGCCCGCTGCGCGCGGCCGTATGGCTCCTGTCGCTCCTCGCCGCCGGCTCGACCGCGTACGCCCTGCACCACCCCCATGCGCTCAAGGCGTCGGAGGCCCCGCACTTCAACCCGGTCTTCTACACCCTCGACCTGCTGCTCCCGGTGATCTCCTTCGGCCAGGAGGAGGCGTTCGCGCCGGACGGCTGGTACCAGTACCTCGCCTACGCCCTGATCATCACCGGCTGGATCCTGGCCACGACGGTCGTCACCGGCGTCACCAGAACCGTCAGCCGCCAGTGAGCCGCCGCGCGGCATGCTGCGCGGCCAGGCGCACGGGCGCGTTCTGGGCGCCGTAACCCCTGTATCCGCCGTCACGCTGGACGAGCTCGAAGAAGACCCGGCCCACGGTCCGCGTGTAGCAGTGCCGGAACTCCCCGTACCGATCCCTGTCGTAGAGGATCCCGAGCTCGCGATACGTGTCCAGCTCCCCCTCGCCGAACGCGAACCGGGCCGCCAGATCGTCGTAGTAGTTCTCGGGCATCGCCAGCAGCAGCCCGCCCGCCTCGCGGAAGCGGCGCGCCGCGGCCACCACGTCGTCCGTCGCCAGCGCGATGTGCTGGGCGTGGACCGTGTCGTCGGCGGGCGCCGCGCCGACCGTCAGGGCGATACGGACGCTGCCGTCGGCGGCGGTGACGGCACGGCTGCGCAGCAGGCCGTACGGGTCGGCGACGTCCACGCTCTCCTGGGCGGACAGGCCGAGCACGCTGCGGTGGAAGAGGGTGGCTTCGTCGAAGTGGTGCCAGGGCTGTACGAGAGCGAGATGGTCGATGCGCCGCACGCCCGAAACCGCCGGCCCCGCGTGCTCGACGTCCTCGAAGTCTCCACGCCAGTCGGGCAGTTCGGGCCGACCGGTCGCGCAGAAGAACAACTCCGTGCCGTCCGGGGCCGCCACGGCATCCAGCGGGGCGTCCTCGCTCGCCCGACGGCGCGGCAGCACGGGCGCCAGCAGCGCCTCGGCGCGGCGGGCGGCGCCCTCCGGGTCCGGGGACTCCAGACCGATCGCGGCGAGGCCGGTGCCGTCCCGCCGGGCGGCCGGCCCGGTGTTGACGAGCACCCGGGCCTCCCCCGCCTGCCACAGATCGACCGGCTTGCTGCGGTGCCGAGCGGTCCGGGCGAAGCCCAGGGCGCCCAGCACTTCGCTGACCGGCTCGGCGTCGGGAGTGACCAGCTCGGCGAAGGCGACCCCCGTGGGGACTACGGGGGCGGGCAGCTCGGCCAGCCCCACCGCCTCCTGGAGCACCAGCAGCGACCGGTGCGCGTCCACGGCCGTCGGCCCGGCCTCGGCCTGCCGGAAGACGTCGTTGAAGACCTCCAGGGAGAGCGGCCCGGCATACCCCGCGCGCAGCACATGCCGCACGAGCCCGGCGACGTCGAAGCCGCCCTGCCCCGGGAAGCAGCGATAGTGACGACTCCACTGCAGGACGTCCATCGCGAGCAGCGGAGCATCCGCGAGCTGCAGAAAGAAGATCTTCTCGCCCGGGATGTCCTCGATCCCCTTGGGATCGGACCCACGGGAAAGAATGTGAAAGCTGTCGAGACAGGTACCGAGCGCGGGATGGTCCGCCGTCTCGACAACATGCCAGGCATGGTCGTACGTACTGACGTGCCGCCCCCAGGCAAGCGCCTCGTAGGCGACACGGATCCCGAAGTCCTGCGCCAGATCGGCGAGTCGGCTCAGCTGCTCGGCCGCGAGGGCGTCGTCGTCCACGGCCAGGGGACTCACGCTGGAACAGACGAGGACCGTATCGGCGTCCAGCCGCCGCATGACCTCGAACTTGTGCCGGGCCCGACGCAGATTGCGAGTGAACTCCTCCTCGGGCACGGCCTCGATGTCCCGCATGGGTTGGTAGAGGTCGATGCTGAGCCCGAGATCGGCACAACGGGCCCGGATCTCCTCGGGCCTGAGGGGACTCGCCAGCAGGTCGTTCTCGAAGATCTCAACCCCGTCGAACCCGGCCCGGGAGGCGGCGGTGAGTTTTTCGGTCAGCGACCCGCTGAGCGAAACGGTGGCGATGGACGTACGCATGGCCCTGCTCCTTCAAACTGCCGGGTGGTACAGCGCCCCGATAGGGGCGCGGGGCTGTGTTCGATGTGCGGCTACCGCCGCGTGGGCGCGAGCAACCACATACGACCCGCACCCGTCACACGGCCTCGCCAACCGAACTCTCCACAGCAATCTCCGAGAAGTCGGCAAGCATCCGCCCACTGTCGGGCTCCCGCCCCGTGAACAACCGAAACGCATCCGCAGCCTGGAACACGGCCATCCCACCCCCATCCAAAGTCGCGCAGCCAACCGCCCGAGCGGCCCGCAGCAACTCCGTCTCCAGAGGCCGATAGACCACTTCGGCAACCCACAGCCCCGGATGAAGCAGTTCAGCGGCGAAGGGCAACCCCGGATGGGCCGCCATCCCGGTGGGCGTGGCATGCACAACCCCGTCGGCCGAGCCGAGCAGCCGCCCGAGCTGATCAGGAGTACCGGCGGCCGCCCGGCCGACCCCGAAGTGCCGGTTCAGTCCGTCGGCAAGATCCGCGGCCCGCTCGGCCAGCGCATCCACGACGGTGACCCGCTCGGCGCCCAGCGTGAGGGTGGCGTGCGCAACGGCCGCCCCCGCCCCGCCGGCACCCAGCTGCACCACCCGCTCCAGCGAGGCGTCCGGCAGCCCCCGGGCGAACGAGGCCGCGAACCCGGTGACGTCCGTGTTGTGACCGATCGCGCGCCCGTCCTCGAAAACGACGGTGTTGACCGCTCCCAACGCCTCGGCCTGCGGAGCAAGCCCGTCCAGGTGCTCGATCACCAGCTGCTTGCACGGGTGGGTGATGTTCAGCCCGTCGAAGCCGAGGTCCCGGGCGGCCCGCACCAGGTCGCCCACCGCCTCCGGCGGCACGCCGAGGGTGTCGATGTCGATGAGCCGGTACAGACAGCGCAGGCCCTGCCGGTCCGCCTCCCGCTCGTGCAGCGCCGGGCTGAGCGACGGACCGATGCCGGAACCGATCAGTCCGACGAGATACGAGTCCTTGGCCACGGGACCTCCTGAGCCGAGCTCTAATGTACGAACTAGTACGTTAGCTATATCAGCCTGTCGGTTCCCTGGGAAGACCCCGCCGGCGCCACCCGGCCCGCCTTCTAGAATCTGCGGCACTGGCCGTACTCCCGAAGGAACCCGATGACCAGCGTCGACGAACCGGCACGACCCAACGGGCGGATCCGCGACGCCGCGCGCACCCAGGCCGAGATCCTCGACGTGGCGACACAGGAGTTCGCGCGAGCTGGTTACGACGGTGCTCGGGTCGACGAGATCGCCGCCCGCACCCGCACCACCAAGCGGATGATCTACTACTACTTCGGCGGCAAGGAGCAGCTGTTCACGGCCGTCCTGGAGCGGGCGTACGGCGTGATCCGGGAGGCCGAGCAGAAGCTGGACGTCGAGCATCTCGACCCGGTCGCGGCGATCCGGCGGCTGGCCGAGCTGACCTTCGACCACCACGAGCAGCACCCGGACTTCATCCGCCTGGTCAGCATCGAGAACATCCACGGCGCCGAGCACATCGCCGCCTCCGAGAAGCTGGGCAGGATCGGCTCCCCGGCGCTCGACGTGATCCGCCGCATCCTGGCCGCCGGGCAGGAGTCGGGCCTGTTCACGGCCGATGTCGACGCGGTCGACCTGCACGCGATGATCAGTTCCTTCTGCTTCTTCCGGGTCTCCAACCGGCATACGTTCGGCGCCCTGTTCGGCCGCGACCTGGTCGACCCGGCCCAGCGCGAGCACTACCGCACGATGCTGGGCGACATGGTGATCGCCTATCTGACGGCGGACCGCGCGACGGACTGATCACGCCGGTCACGCGCACGACGGCGGCAAGATCCTTCGGCATCACCTCTTGACACCCGGGAAACGTGGGCGCAACATCCGTAGCCAACCGCTACTAACTACCCAGTGGGTTAATTAGCCGGGTAGCGCCCGGCACGGCCGTCCCGTCACCCCAGGGATCCGGCACTTCTCCCCCGCCGCTCACTCCGCTTACGTTGGAGTTCCCTCGAAGGAGCAAGCCGTGCCCCATGCCGCCGCACCCCGCGACCCTGCCGAAGCCGTCGGGCAGCCGAAGAAGGCGGCCACTGCCGCCTGGATCGGCAGCGCCCTGGAGTACTACGACTTCTTCATCTACGGCAGCGCGGCCGCACTGATCTTCCCGAAGGTCTTCTTCGACGAGTCCGACCCGGCCACCGCGACCCTGCTGTCCCTGGCCACGTTCGGCGTCGCGTACGCGGCCCGGCCGGTCGGCGCGCTCTTCCTCGGTCACTTCG
The DNA here is from genome assembly GCF_042896045.1 of Streptomyces sp. NPDC001351. Lineage (NCBI taxonomy): Bacteria > Bacillati > Actinomycetota > Actinomycetes > Kitasatosporales > Streptomycetaceae > Streptomyces > Streptomyces sp. NPDC001351. Next base: position 861,565 of record NZ_JBIAWS010000003.1, read on the forward strand.
GCGACCGTATCGGCCGTAAGAAGATCATGGTCTTCACGCTGATCCTGATGGGCCTGTCGACGTTCCTCATCGGCTGTCTCCCCACCCGCGCCCAGGTCGGCACGCTCGCCCCGGTCCTGCTGGTCGCCTGCCGTGTCCTGCAGGGCATCTCGGCGGCGGGCGAGCAGGCCAGCGCGAACTCCATGACCCTGGAACACGCGCCACCGCACAGGCGCGGCTTCTTCACCAGCTTCACCCTCAGCGGCACACAGGGCGGTCAGCTCATCGCCACCCTGGTCTTCATCCCGGTGGCCGCGCTCCCCGAGGACCAGCTGCTGTCGTGGGGCTGGCGGGTCCCGTTCTGGGCGAGCGTCGCGGTCGCCGTCGCCGGCTACGTCATCCGCCGAAATCTCCAGGAGACGCCCGCCTTCGCGAAGCAGGCGGCCACCGCCGGTGTCGTGAAGCTGCCGCTTGCGGTGCTGCTGCGCGAGCACTGGGTGGACGTGCTGCGGGTGATCGGCGGCGCGCTCATCGCCTCGGTCTCCACGATCTTCACGGTCTGGGCCCTCGCCTACGCCACCAGCGACTCGGTCGGCATGTCCCGCTCCTCCATGCTCTGGGTCGGCGCGCTCGCCAACCTCGTCGCCCTCGCCGCGATCCCCCTGTGGGCCTCCCTGTCGGACCGCATCGGCCGCCGTCCCGTGTTCCTGATCGGCGCGGCGGGCAGCGCGCTCGCCATGTTCGGCTACCTATGGGCGGTCTCGACGGGCAACTACCCGCTGACCCTGATCCTGGGCATCGTGGCCTTCGGCATCGTCTACAGCGCCGCGAACGGCGTCTGGCCGTCCTTCTACGGCGAGATGTTCTCCACCCGGGTGCGCCTGTCCGGCATGGCGATCGGCACCCAGATCGGCTTCGCCGTGGCCGGTTTCGCGGTCACCTTCGCCGCGCAGATCGCGGGGCCCAACGGCAACGACTGGTCCTCGGTCGCCCTGTTCACCGCGGCCCTCTGCGTACCGCCGGTCATCACCGGCCTCTCGGCCCGTGAGACCCACAAGATCCCGACGGAGCTCCTGGGCGAGCGTGCGGCGCAGGGAGCGTCACAGCCGGAGACGGTCACCGCCTGACGGCTGCGCACACGCCCCCGGGCCCCGGACACCACACTGGCTCCGGCGCCCGGGGGTTCCGGCATTCCCGTCCCTCACTCACGGCTGCCTCGGCCACCCACTGGAGTGTGATTCCCCCTGCCGGCCTGCGCGGGAGCCACCGCGTCGGCCTCCCGTCCCGGTCAGGGCCTGTCGTGCTGCCGGCCTCCGCCGGACCGTTTCCCACCAGGGAGGCAACGTCTTCCGCCCTTGCCTCCGGCCTGGCGGGGATCCATCGTCGGCCGCAGATCTCGTACGCGGCGGTCCACGGCAGCAGCGCGGCCGGGGCGCCGGAGGCCGGCGTCCCGGCCAGGCCCTCAAGCCACCCGCCGCGTGCCTCGCACCGCGGCGGCGAGGCTGAGCCCATCGCCTCAACCGGCGGCACAGCCCGGCGGACTTCCCGGAGCCGCCGGAGGCCCGGTCGGTGAGGCGTCCGGTTCCTACGCCCGTGGGTGCAGCGGCTCGTAGAGGCCGACCTCGCCGCCGCCCGGCAGCCGGAAGCCGGTCACCCGGCCCCAGCGGGCCTCCTCCAGGGGGCGCGTGAACTCCACGCCCTTCTCGGTGAGTTCGGCGGTCGTCGCGTCGAGGTCGTCGCACATCAGCATCAGTTCGTGCGACGGCTCGCCCGCGGCCGGGTGGAAGGCTACCTCGGCGGGCGGCGCCTTGAAGATGAGCCAGCCGTGCCCGGCGTCGACGTGCGCCCAGCCGAGGACGTCCCGGAAGAAGGCGCGGTCCGCCTCGGCGTCTCGGGTGTAGATCACCACATGTGCACCATTGATCACGCGCGGAGGCTAGGTCCCCGGCCCGGGGCACGGCAAGGGCGGCGCGCGGTCCTCATGCGGAGGAGGCGGCCACGCAGAACTCGTTGCCCTCCGGGTCGGCCATGACGATGTGGTGTCCGCCGACCTCCTCCAGGACTCTCCCGCCCGCCTTCACCAGGCGCTCGGACTCGGCACGGATGCGGGCCCACCGCTCGTCGGGGCTGCCGCCTCCCGGTACCCGGACATCTATGTGGAGGCGGTTCTTCGCCGTCTTGGACTCGGGGACCTTCAAGAGGGACAGCCGGGGGCCCGCACCCTCGGGATCGCAGAGCCACGCGCCGTCGTCGGCCGAGTCGTCGTCCGGCAGGTCGAACTGCGCGAGCCACTCCTCGCGCGTGGTGAAGGGTGCGGGCGGCGGCTCGTCGACATAGCCGAGTGCCGTCTTCCAGAACTCGGCGAGGAGCTTCGCGTCCGCGCAGTCGAGCGTGAGATCGAAGGTGGCTGCCATGCAAGGACCGTACTGCGCACCACTGACAGCGGGGCCGCGGCCGGAGCCTGATCAGGCGTTCGACCAGCCCCGCTCGCACAGCACCAGCCGGTAGCCGTCCGGGTCCTCGACGGTGACGCCCCACTGGTTCCAGTACGGATTGGGCGACGGCACCCGCTTGCCGCCGTGCTCCTCCAGCCGGGCCACCAGGTCGTCCGGCACCGGCCCGTCGACGTAGACGACGAGGAGGTCCTCCTCGGTGGGCCGGGGCTCGACGGGCCGCGCCGGTTCATGGACGAGCTCCAGATGCCATCCGGCGTCCGGCCAGCCGAGCATCAGCAGGTCGTGCTCGCCGGGTTCAAAGCCGCCCTCGGCCCGCCAGACCACACTCAGCCCGAGCCCCTGCGCCCAGAACCGCTCGGCGGCCGCAAGGTCCCTGGACGGGCGGGCGATTCGGATGTGGCTGCGGCCGTCGACCGGCATCGTGACCTCTTCCTGAGCAGGGGCATCCTTCCCCGCAGCCTAGGCAGTCCGTGATCCGCGAACCATCGGTCGCCCGCCCTGCGCCCCGGGACCTAGGTCTCCACCCGCCGCCATCCCGAACCCTCCGGGACAAAGGCGCTGTTGAGGCATTGCGCGCACTGCGGTAATCATGAGGGACCTCCGCGCGCTCCGGCCGGATTCAGGGGCGGCCGGGGTGCGCGGACCGTGACGGCTCCGAGCACCGCGCCGATGGCCCCCGGCGAAACCGGATCCACCATGCCGCGCACTCCCCGTCTTCCGCTCTCCGCCGTTCCATCTGTCGCTCGCGGTGATCAACCCTGACCGCAGCCACGTGTCATGACAGAGCATCACGGAATGCGGGCTCCCGACCGCCGGACGGGCTCATGGCGTTCAGCCCCGGTTCGCCCCCTTGGGAATGCCGTAAGCCCGCTCCACCTTCAGTCGCACCACCAGACGTCGGTCGCGGACCATCGCGGCACGGTAGTCGTCCCAGTCCGGGTGCTCGCCCAGGACGTCGCGGTACAGGCGGATCAGCTCCTCCACCGTGTCGTCGTGCGGGTCCTTGGCGACGGGTGTGAGCTCGGCGGTGCCCTCGACGACCGTGTAGGCGCGGCGGTCCGCGGTGGACACGTGGTACGACGCCCGCGCGTCCCGGCGCAGGTTGCGGGTCTTGGCCCGGTCGTCGGTGACGGAGATCCGGATGATGCCCTCGTCCGGGGAGTAGTGGTGGCTGACGTTCGACAGCTGGGGCCGGCCGTCGCTCTTGAGGGTGACCAGTACGCCGCTGCGGTCGTCGGAGAGCAGCTCGAGCAGTGTGTCGTGAGTCATACCCGGATCAACCCGCGGGACCGATCCATGCATTCCCGCCCACTCCTGCGCGAGTAGACACTGTCTACGCCGGGGTGGTAGACAGTGTCTATGGATGCGTCGGAGAGTGGACTGAGGGACCGGCTGGTCGACGTCGGAGTGGATCTGGTCGCAAGCGAAGGCGCGCAGGCGCTGACCCTGCGGGAGATCGCGCGCCGCGCGGGCGTCTCGCACGGGGCGCCCCGCCGCTACTTCCCCACCCACCTCGAGCTGCTGTCCGCCATCGCCCGCCGCGGCTTCGCCGAACTGGCCGAACGGGCGACGGCGGCGACCGGCGACGGCACGGCGGCCCCGCGTGAGCAGCTGACGGCCCTGGGGCGGGTCTACCTGGAGTTCGCCGTCGACAGCCGCGGAATGTACGAATTGATGTTCCGCCATGACCTGCTGGAGAGCGGGCACTTGGGTCTGCGTGACACCAGCCTGCCGCTGTTCGGGCGTCTGGTGGAGCTGGTCGGGCGGGTCCGGCCCGACGCGGACGCCCGGGTCGTCGCGGGCGCACTGTGGGCGAACCTGCACGGCATCGCCCAGCTGTGGGGCTGGGGCAGCCTCCAACTCGCCACGGGTGCCGATGACTTCGTACCTCTGCTGCGTTCGGCGCTCGACGCCCACCTGGCGGACGGCGCATGAGCGGGCACCGTGCGCTGACGCTGGCGTGCAGTGTGGTCGGGGCGGTGATCGTCGCCCTGGACGGCACGGTCCTCACCGTCGCGCAGCCCAGCCTGCAACGCGACCTGGGCGCGTCCTTCACACAGGTCCAGTGGACGAGCACCGGCTATCTCATCGCGGTGGCGGGCCTGTTGGTCTTCTCCGGACGGCTTGGCGACCGGTACGGGCATCAACGGCTCTACGCCATGGGGATGCTGGGCTTCGGGGCGACGTCGGCGGGCATCGGTCTGGCGCCCGGTGTCGGCTGGGTGATCGGTCTGCGGGTCCTGCAAGGCGTGTTCGGGGCGTTGCTGCAGCCCGCCACGCTGGGGATGCTGCGGGCCGCCTTCCCGCCCGACCGGCTGCGGATGCCGATCGCCGTGCGGGCCGGCGCGATCGGGCTCGCGGCCGCGGCGGGGCCCGTACTGGGCGGGGTGCTGGTGGCCGGGCCGGGCTGGCGGGCGGTGTTCTTCCTCAACGTCGTACCGGCCCTCGTCTTCGGTCTGCTCGCGCTGACGCTGCGCGGCGCGCGCCCTCAACGGTCCTCAGCCCGCCCGGACGTGCCCGGCGCGCTCCTGCTCGCGGTGACCCTGGCCTGTCTGGTCCACACCCTGGTCGCCCTGCCGGACGGCGGATGGACGAGGGCGAGCGCGCTCGGCCTCGCGTCGGCCGCGGTCGCGGGTGCGGCCTTCGTACGGCATGAGCGGCGGACCGCGAGCCCGCTGGTGCCGCCGGACGTCGTGGGCTCGGCCGCGGTCGGTTCCGCGCTCGGCCTGCTGGTCGCCGCGTCGGCCGCCCTGCACGGCACGCTGTTCGTCGCCACCTTCCTGCTCCAGGACACGCTCGGTCTCGACCCGGTGCACATGGCCCTGCTCAGCCTGCCGCTCGCGGCACTGATGATCGCTGCCGCGCCGGGGTGCGCGGTGCTGCTGCGCCGGGCAGGGGCCCGCCGTACGAGCGTGGCGGCGACGGCCGTTCTGGCCGCCGGGATCCTGGTGCTGGGCCGGGCCTCGGGCACGGTCGGCTTCTGCACCGGGTTCGCGCTGCTGGGGGCCGGTTTCGGCACGGTGATGGTGGCGGCCACCCATGTCGTCGTACGCCAGGCCGCCGTCGGGTCGGCCGGGGTGGCGGGCGGGTTGCAGCAGACCGCGCTGAACGTCGGGCCGGCCCTGGGCGTGGCCGCGGCGACGACGCTGATGGGGCTGGGCCACGGACACGAACTGCCGCTGGTCGTCCTCGCCGCGGTGGCCGTCGCCGGGGCGATGGCGGGCCGCGCGCTGCCGGAACGTTCCATCGAAATGATCAATCATGGTCAACAGGGGGCCAACGCCGGCGTTCCTGAGCGACGATGAGACCAGGCAGAACAGGCAAGGTCCGCTGCGGGTTCAGAGCGCCCCGAAGGGGCGCGGGGCTGTATCGTTATGCGGCTCCGCCGCGTGGGCGCGACCAGCCACGATGGTGCCGCAGAGGGCAGACGGTCTGTCGCGGCACGCACAGCAGAGCGCACAGCGCGCCCGGAGGAGAGCGAATGGCACAGCTGCGACAAGAGGTCGACCCGGGTGAGGCCGGGCTGGACGCCAAGGCGCTGGATCGCCTCGACCAGCACTTCGCCCACTATGTCGACGAGGGCCGCCTGCCCGGCTACCTGGTGGCCGTGGCCCGCGGCGGACGCGTCGCCCACCTCACCACCCACGGTCGGCGCGACATCGCGGCGGGTCTGCCCGTCGAGGCCGACACCCTGTGGCGTATCTACTCCATGACCAAGCCGGTCACCTCGGTCGCCGCGCTGATCCTGATGGAGGAGGGCCGTCTGTCGCTCGACGACCCGGTCGCCCGGCACCTCCCGGCCTTCGCCGACCCGCAGGTCTACGAGGGCGGATCCGGCTCCGGCATCCGGACCCGCCCGGCCGCCCAACCCCCGCTGATCCGGCACCTGATGACCCACACCGCGGGCCTGACCTTCGCCTTTTACCACAACCACCCCGTCGACGCCCTCTACCGCGAGGCGGGCCTCGACTCGGCGGTGCTGCCCGGCTCGGACCTGGCCGGGACCGTCGACGCGTACGCGCGCCTGCCGCTGCAGTTCGAGCCTGGCACCGAGTGGAACTACTCGGTCGCCACCAATGTCCTCGGCAGGGTGATCGAGGTCGTGTCCGGACAGCCGCTCGACATGTTCGTCACCGAGCGCGTCCTCGGCCCGCTCGGCATGACCGACGCCGGGTTCTGCGTCACCGACGCACAGGCCCCGAGGCTCTCCGAGTTGTACGGCGAGACCGACGCCGGCGGCATCGAGCCGATCGCCGGGCTGCCGCTGCGCGGGCGGCCCCGCTTCCTGTCCGGCAGCGGCGGGCTGGTGGCATCCGCCTACGACGTGCACCGCTTCATGGAGCTGCTGCGCCGCCGCGGCGAACTCGACGGCGTCCGCCTGCTGGCCGACGAGACGGTGGACCTGATGACCAGCAACCAGCTGCCCGGCGGCGCCGACCTGCGCGCCTTCGGCAGCCGCCCGGCCCATGACGAGCCCGGCAACGACGGCGTCGGCTTCGGCCTCGGCGTCTCCGTCGTCATCGACCCCGAGCGCACCCAGGCGCCCTCGGGCCCGGGCACGTTCGGCTGGAGCGGGGTGGCGACGACGACCTTCTGGGTGGACCCCGGCCGCGATCTGACCGTGCAGTTCATGACGCAGGTCCGGCCGAAGTCGTCACTCAGGCTCTTCCCGGACCTCAAGCGGCTGGTCCACGAGGCGGTCACGGACTGAACCATCCCCGGGGCCGCGACCGGATCACCTCGCCGACCGCCGGTGTCGGCGAGGTGGTGCACGATCCCGCTCAGGACAGGTGGGCCACCGCGTCCAGATGCGGCAGGACGTGGTCGAGCCGCTCCCGCTTGGTGCGCAGATAGGTGATGTTGCTCTCGCACGGCGGGATCAGCAGCGGGACGGTCTCCGCCACCTGGATGCCGTGCCGCACCAACGCCTCCTGCTTGCGCGGGTTGTTGGACATCAGGCGTACCGAGTTCACGCCCAGGTCCTGAAGGATCTTCGCGGCGACGCCGTAGTCGCGGGCGTCCACCGGCAGTCCCAGCGCGAGGTTCGCCTCGACGGTGTCCAGGCCCTCCGCCTGCAGCGCCATCGCCCGCAGCTTGGCGAGCAGACCGATGCCGCGGCCCTCGTGGCCCCTCAAGTAGACGACTATGCCGCTGCCTTCGGCGACGACGGCCTTCAGCGCGGAGGACAGCTGGTCGCCGCACTCGCAGTGCTGGGAGCCGAACGCGTCACCGGTCAGGCACTCGGAATGCAGCCGGGTGAGGACACCGTCCGTGCCGATGTCACCGTGGACGAGGGCCACTTGCTCGTCGCCGCGATCGTGATCCATGTAACCCACCGCCCGGAATTGCCCGTACACCGTGGGCAGTGGGGCATTCACAATCCGTTCCACGCCCGTGCGCTGTGGGGACTTCTTGCCGAGGACGCCGATTTTATCTGTCATGATCTGATTCCTAAGCAGAGACGAAAGGCCGTGAAGAAATGAGTGTTTCGGGCGCGCGTACGGCGGCATACGGGCTGGTGCCGGCGGACACTACGGAAGAGGTACGGACCAGAGCGGCGGGTGTCTCAACGCAGGTCGCCGTCCTTCCGGTCGGGAGCTTCGAGCAGCACGGTCCGTTCCTTCCGCTGGCGACCGACACGCTCGTCGCCTGTGCCGTGGCCCGGGAGATCGCGGCCGCGTACCCGGTGCACCTCCTTCCGCCGGTGACGATCTCCTGCTCGCACGAGCATGCGGCCTGGCCGGGGACCGTCAGCATCTCCTCCGTGACCCTTCACTCGGTGGTGAGCGACATTGCGCAGTCGCTGCGCCGCTCCGGTGTCGAGGCCCTGGTGGTGGTCAACGGGCACGGCGGAAACTACGTACTGGGCAACGTCGTTCAGGAATCCTCCGCCCGCGGCGAGCGCATGGCGCTGTTCCCGGCCGCCGAGGACTGGGAAGCGGCGCGGCAGCGGGCGGGGGTGACCACCTCGCTGCTGACCGACATGCACGCGGGAGAAATCGAGACCTCCATCCTTCTGCACGCTCACCCGGAATTGCTCCGCCCCGGTTATGAGACCTCCGATTTCGTCGCGGACGACCGGCGTCATCTGCTCACCCTCGGGATGTCCGGCTATACCGATTCGGGCGTCATCGGACGCCCTTCGCTCGGTTCCGCGGAAAAGGGGAAGGAACTGCTCGCCGCCCTGGCGGATTCCTTCGGAGCGTATTTCTCACTCCTCACGTCGGCGGACGAATCCGGCACCGAATCCGGGGAGACGGCGGAAGCCGGCAGCGCGCGCGGATAGGTGGGTTCGCGGGCGGGTTGCGGGGCCGGCGCCGCGGCGGTTCCGGAGCCTGCCCGCAGACCCGTGTACCAGCGGGCGACGAGGACGGCGAGGCCGGGCAGGGCCGCCACGAAGCTGAGCACCCCGTACACCACGGAGACCGCCACCCCGCTGCTCGCGCCGAGCCCCGCCGCTCCGAACGCCCAGGCGGCGACGCCCTCGCGGGGGCCGAAGCCGCCGACGTTCAGGGGCAGGCCCATCGCGATCAGGGCGAGGACCGCGAGCGGCAGCAGCGCGGCGACGGAGGCGCCGGATCCGGCGACACCCGCGGCCAGCACGAACATCGCGACATGGCCGGCCAGGATGAGCACCGACGAGACGACGACGCCCGGCCAGTTGCGGCGCGACACCAGCCCCTCGCGCGCCTCGGCGAGCGTCGCGCGCAGCGCCCGCCCGCGGCGGGAGGGCGCCCGGTTCATCCGCAGCGCGACCATGACGGCGAGCGCGCCCACCGCCGCGAGAGCGACCAGCGGCGCGAAGTGCCGGGTCTCCGCGAGCACGGGGGACGGCATCGTCAGCAGCACGGCACCGCCGAGGACGGTCAGCGCGACCTGGCCCGCGACCCGTTCGAGGACCACCGAGCGAACGCCACGGCCCATGTCGCCGGCGCTCTGACCGTGCCGTACCGCCCGGTGCACATCGCCGAGGACACCGCCGGGCAGGGCCGCGTTCAGGAACAGCGCCCGGTAGTAGTCGGCGACGGCCGCCCCGAGCGGCAGCCGGATCTTCAGGCCCCGGGCCACGAGGGCCCAGCGCCAGGCGCTGAGCACGGTGGTGGCCACACCGATCAGGAGGGCCAGCACCAGCGTCGTCGTGTCGATGCGCCGCAGCCCGTCCAGGAGGACGCCGGTGCCGAGGTGCCACAGCAGGGCGCCGAGGATGACGACGCCGGCGACGGTGCCGAAGTGGGTCCGTACGGCACGGGAGTTGAGACGGGACACCACGGCACGCCACCGGGGCGTCCGCGCGGCGGCCGACTCGGGCCGGGCCGCGGAGACGATCACGCCGATACGGGCCTCGGAAACGGCGGGACCCACGGGTGGGGCGGACGCGAGGACATCCGCCCGCGTCCGCAGCGCCGCATCCCGCGCGGCGAGACAGGGCGCGCCGTCCGCCCATACCTCGACCACGGCGGAGACGGCACTGCCGGCCGCACCCGCCGCTGCCGGGCGGACGGCGCATTCGGTTCGCGTCTCCAGGCCGGCGCCGGTCGGCGCCCCGGACACGACGTCCACACCCCGCCCGGCCGCCACGACGCCACGCCGGTCGGCTCGCACCACGTGTGCCCGTACCGTCTCGATGCTCATGCCGCGCCGCCCGTCGGCCGGGACAATGCCAGCAGGTCGCTGTGGTGGACCACGACGTGCAGTTCGCCCGCCGCGCAGGCGGCCAGACGGTCCTGCAGATACCGTTCTGCACGGGCCTTCAGCTCAGGGCGTTCCTCGACGGCCGCGCCCACCCAGCCGCGCAGCCACTGGGCCGTCAGCGCGGCCTCGTCGGGGCCGAGGCGCCAGGGGCTGGGGTTGACCCGTACCGTCGCGCCCCGTTCCGAGAAGGCCTCGCAGGCCACCGTGATCGCGTCCGGGCCGAGCAGGTCGCCGCGGCGCTGGTGGGCGTTGAACGCCTCGGTGATCTCCTCGTCCATCGGGTCGGACGGGGTGAGTTCGACGCGTCCGGCCACCGAGAGCGTCAGCAGGGCGGGGCAGCCGGCCCCGGTGCAGGCGTCGGCGAGGGTCTCGATCTCCTCACGGGTGAGGACGTCGAGGAGGGCGGAGGCCGTCACCAGGGAGGCGCCGGCGAGCGCGTCCGGGGTGAGCCGGGCGACGTCGCCGCGGCGCGTCTCCACGGAGACCCGGCTGCCGTCGGCGGCGGACCGCGGGGAGGCGACGGCCGCGAAGTGCAGCAGGTAGGGGTCGCGGTCGTGCAGGACCCAGTGCTGGGCGCCGTCCAGGCGGGGTGCGAGCCAGCGGCCCATCGAACCGGTGCCGCAGCCCAGGTCGTGGATGACGAGCCCGGCCTTGCCCGGCAGGTTGGCCAGCCGGATCCGCAGCGGGTCGAGCAGCTCGTGCGCCCGCGCGGCGGCGTCGGCGGGCTCGCGCAGCTCCAGCCACTCGGGCGCGTAACGCGGCGGCTCCTCGGGCCCGGTGTCCCGCAGCCGCACGGTGGCGCGCTCGCCGGGGCGCGGGGCGGGGCCGGCGCCGGGGATCACGGAGTCCGCCGTCTCGGAGGCGTCGCGATCGGCCTGTTCGGAGCCGCCCCGCGGCCCGGGCTGCGCCGGAATCTTCCCGCCGGCCTTCGCCGGTACCGTCCTGTTCATGCCGCCCTCCTGGGTTCGCTCGGCAGCCGGCCCAGTACTCCGGCAAGGCTTCGGGCCGTGGTCGCCCATCCGTCCAGGGCGGCCCGTCGGCCCCGGGCGGCGGCCTTCAGCCGGCGTCGTACGTCGGCCTCGCCGAACCAGCCACGCAGTTCGGCGGCGAGGGCGGCGGGGTCCTCCGGCGGCACGAGGATGCCGGGCACACCGCCGTCGGGGGCGCGTCCGACCGCCTCCGGGAGACCGCCGACATCCGTGGCCAGCACGGGGATGCCGCGCGCGAGGGCCTCCGTCACCGCCATGCCGTACGTCTCCGCGTACGAGGTGAGGACCATGAGGTCGGCGGCGTTGTAGCTGGCGTCGAGCTCGGCGCCGGACTGCGGTCCGGCAAGGTGGATGCGGTCCTCCAGGCCGTGCTCCTGGATCAGCAGCCGCAGATGGGCGACGTACTCGGGGTCGTGCCCGAGCCCGCCGACGCACACGCAGCTCCACGGCAGGTCGGCCGCCGCGGCCAGTGCCTGCACCAGCCGGTGCTGCCCCTTGCGCGGGGTCACCGACGCCACGCACAGCAGCCGGGAGACGCCGTCGGTGCCGGAGGCGAGCGGCGCGATGTCGGCGCCGGGGGCGGCGACATGCACCCGCTCGGGTGCGAGGCCGTGGTGGGCGACGAGGCGGCGCACCGCCCAGTCGCTGGTGGCGATCACCGCGGGCACGGCCCGCAGCACGTCACGCTCCTTGGCGTCCAACTCGGCGGCCACGGCGGGCTCGAGGCCCCGCTCGTCGCCGAGCGGGAGGTGCACGAGGACGGCGAGGTTCAGCCGCTCCGTCTCCGGTACGACGATCTCGGGGACCCCGCAGGCCACGATCCCGTCCAGCAGGACAACCGTCCCGTCCGGCAACTCCCGCAGCGTCCGCGCGAGTTCCGCACGGGCCGCCGCACCCGGCCGGGGCCACTCGCCGGCCACGGCGTGCTTGTGCACCTGCCAGCCGAAGCCGGGCAGGTCGAGGCTGACGCGCCGGTCATAGGCGTTGCCGCCGCTCGGCGCGGCCGCGTCGTCGACGCCGCCCGGCATGACGAAGTGCACGGAGCGCAGGGACATGGGGATGATCTCGGCGTTCTTCAGGGCGGAGTGCTGCACGGGCACATAGCTGAGCGACGGCGTCTCCGCCTCCCCCGGGGCGTTCTCCACCTTCTCCAAGGTCACGTCGGTCACAGGGCACGCTCGTAACTCGCCCAGGCGATGTGCGACTCGTGCAGGGTCACCGAGATGCCGGCGATGCCCTTGGCGCCCTCGCCCAGCGCGCCCTTCTCGATCCGCTCGGCGAGCCGGTCGGCGATGACCTTGGCCAGGAACTCCGTGGAGGTGTTGACGCCGGCGAACTCGGGCTCGTTGTCGAGGTTGCGGTAGTTCAGCTCGCTGACGACGGCGCCGAGTTCCTGAGTGGCGAGTCCGATGTCGACGACGATGTTGTCGTCGTCCAGCTGCTCGCGCCGGAACGTGGCGTCCACCAGGAACGTCGCTCCGTGCAGGCGCTGCGCGGGTCCGAAGACCTCGCCGCGGAAGCTGTGGGCGATCATGATGTGATCGCGGACGGTGACACTGAACAACGGACGACCCTCCAGGTGCGGCACGTCTGGTCCTCCGGCCATTGGCTGCCGGAGGATGCCGTGTAGTACGGCCCTTCGCTTCCCCCCGTTCAGCCGAGTCTCACTCTTTTCTCAGGTCAGACCGTTTCGGGGTACCTCACACGGTGACACAGCGCGGGAATCTCACCGTTGGCCAGCCGGGGCATCACCTCCGGCAGCTCCTCGAACGCGCTTTCCCCTGTGATGAGCGCGTCGAGCGCCGGGTCGGCGAGCAGGTCGAGGGCGAGGGCGAGCCGGTCGGCGTAGCTGCGCTGCGCGCGGGCCGGGGAGACGGTGCCGACCTGGCTGCTGCGGATCGTCAGCCGCCGGGAGTGGAAGGCCTCGCCGAGCGGGAGGCTCACCTTCCGGTCGCCGTACCAGCTCAGTTCCACGACGGTGCCCTCGGCGGCCAGGAGTTCCAGGGACCGGGCGAGGCCCTGTTCCGTGGCGCTGGCGTGCACCACCAGGTCCCTTTCTCCAAGCGCGTCCTCGGGCAGCGCGAAGTCGACTCCGAGGGCCTCGGCGGTCTTGGCGCGGGCCGGGTCGGCGTCGACGAGTTGCACGCGTACACCCGGGAAGCGGGCCAGCAGGGCGGCCACCGAGCAGCCGACCATGCCGCCGCCGACCACCGCGATCCGGTCACCGACCAGCGGCGCGGCGTCCCACAGGGCGTTCACGGCGGTCTCCACGGTCCCGGCGAGGACGGCCCGTTCGGCAGGAATGGTGTCCGGTACGACCGTAACGGCTGAAACCGGCACAACATACCGCGTCTGATGCGGATACAGACAGAAAACCGTACGCCCGACCAGTTCCTCGGGCCCCTCCTCCACCCTCCCGACACTGAGGTACCCATACTTCACGGGTGCAGGGAACTCGCCCTCCTGGAAAGGCGCTCGCATGGCCGCGTGCTGACTCTCCGGAACGCCGCCGCGGAAGACAAGCGTCTCCGTGCCCCGGCTGACCCCGGAGTAGAGCGAGCGCACCAGCACCTCGCCCTCGGCGGGTTCGGGCAGGTCGACGCTCCGGATCTCGCCGAGACCCGGACGACTCAGCCAGAACGCGCGTGCGATGCGGTTCATCCGGCCTCCTCCTGAACGATCGGGAAGTTGTTCACGTACCGAGGTGTGCACAGGCCGCGCACAGTACGCGGCGTTGATCGACTTTGTCATACGGCCGGAGGGTGTGCGGTGGCCCTGAACAACACTTACGAAGCAAGGCTGGTCCAGCAGGAGACCGCTGTGGGAGCGGGCGTTCAGATCCTGTTGCTGGCCCTGCTCGGCACGGCGATCGGCATGGGGCCGGCGGGCTGGCTGACCGGCCTCGTCTTCGCCGTCGCCATGTGGGCGGTGCTCTCGCGAGCCCTGCACCGCACCCGGCCGCGTTCGTTCGGCCCGGCCAACCGCGTCACGCTCGGCCGGGCGACCCTGGTGGGCGGGGTGACGGCCCTGGTCGCGGACTCCTTCGAGAGCTCCCCGCCGGTCACCGCACTCGTCGGCCTCACGGCGGTCGCCCTCATCCTGGACGGCGTCGACGGCAAGGTCGCCCGCGCCACCAACACCTCCACCCCGCTGGGCGCCCGCTTCGACATGGAGGTCGACGCGTTCCTCATCCTGGTGCTCAGCGTCTACGTCTCGATGCAGCTCGGCCCGTGGGTCCTGCTCATCGGCGGCATGCGCTACGCCTTCGTCGCCGCGGCCCGCGTCTGGCCGTGGCTGAACGCCTCACTGCCGCCGAGCACGGCCCGCAAGACGGTCGCCGCGATGCAGGGCATCTGCCTCCTCCTGGCCGCCTCGGGCTACCTGCCCCCCATGGCCTCCCTCGGGGTCGTCGTCCTGGCCCTGGGCTCGCTCATCTGGTCCTTCGGCCGCGATGTCCTGTGGCTGCGGCGCACGTCCCGGGTCCGGGACGGCGAGGTGGAGGAGATGCTGGACCTGGAGTCGGAGCGCGAGACAGTGGCGTCCTGATCACAGACCAGGAAACGGTTCCGGCAGCGCCCCAAAGGGGCGCGGGGCTGTGTCGATTTGCGGCTCCGCCGCGTGGGCGCGACCAGCCACAACGTACTCGCAGACGACCGCGGCGCCACCGGCGAGGCAACAACCCCACCGCAGCCGCCGGCACGGCACCCAGCACCAGCCACGGCACAACCCCCGGCAACCCCATCTCCAGCAGCGCCCCGGTGTACAGCCCGAGTCGTCCCTCCTCCACAACGTCGGGGACCCAGGCACGGGCGACCGCCAGAAAACGGCGGTTGCGCAGCAGCCCTCGCACCCCGCCCCGTCCCCGGGTACGCGAGCCCCCGCCCGCCTCCTCCAACACGACGGCCTGCCGGGCGACCTCGGCCTCCACGGCGGGTGAGAACCGCGCGGCGGCGAACCCGATCAGCAGCACCGCACCGATCCCCGCCCAGGTCTGCCCGGCGTACCCGAGCCGGACGAAGCCGACGACCCGCAGCACGCAACCGGCCTGCCCAAGGTGCTCGGACATGACATGCATGAAGCAGCCTCCTTGATCACCATCCGATCACCCACCCGACCGCCCCGATTTGACAGACCGTCGGAAGCTGCCTAAAACCTAGCCACATGACATTCATTTTCAAAATGAGCTCGGCCCGGTAATGCGGGTCGCGTTCGTCGGCAAGGGCGGCAGCGGCAAGACCACCCTCTCAGCGCTCTTCACCCGCCATCTGGCCCGCTCCGGCGCGCCGGTACTCGCCATCGACGGCGACATCAACCAGCACCTGGCCGAGGCGCTGGGACACGACGAGGACCATCTGGACGCCCCGCCCCTGGGCGCCCACCTCCCCGAGATCAAGGACTATCTGCGGGGCACCAACCCGCGCATCGCCTCCCGCGAGGCGATGATCAAGACGACCCCGCCCGGCCGCGGCTCCCGCCTTCTGCGCGTCCTCGGCGACGACGAACTCCACGAGCGCCACGTCCGGCGCGTGGGCGACGTACCGCTGATGGTGACCGGCGAGTTCGACGAGAGCGACCTCGGGGTGGCCTGCTACCACTCCAAACTGGGCGGCGTCGAGCTCTATCTCAACCACCTGGTCGACGGCCCCGGCGAGTACGTGGTGGTCGACATGACGGCGGGCGCGGACGCCTTCGCCTCCGGCCTGTTCACCCGGTTCGACATCACGTTCCTGGTGGCGGAACCGACCCGCAAGGGCGTCTCGGTCTACCGCCAGTACCGCGACCACGCCCGCGAGTTCGGCATCCGTATCGCCGTGGTCGGCAACAAGGTGACGGGCGAGGACGACCTGCTGTTCCTCAAGGAGCAGGTGGGCGACGACCTCCTGACCCACCTGGTCCACTCCCCCTGGGTACGGGCGGCCGAACAGGGCCGCGCGGAGGGCGGACTGGACACCCTCGAGCCGCACAACCGCCACGCCCTGACCATCCTGCGCGAGACCGTCGACGCCCACCCCAAGGACTGGCCCGCCCTCCACCGCCACGCCGTCGAGTTCCATCTGCGCAATGCCCGCGCATGGGCGGACGAGGCGACCGGCCTGGACCTGGCCGGCCAGGTGGACCCGGGGTTCGTACCGGGCCCGACGGCGCTCACCTGACCGCTCCCCCCATGCAGAACATCCACCCCCTCCTGGAACGGACGCCCCTTTTCATGTCTCTCGACGTCCCCCCGAAGCTCCTCGCCGAAGCCGAGTCCGGTGACATCCGCGAGCAGGACTTCGTGGACACGGTCCGCACGTCCCTCCCGTACGCCTACGACCTGATCGCATCCCTCGCCGGCGAACTCAAGGGCGGCACGGCCGAGTTCACCGACAACCAGACCCCTCCCCCCTCAGAGCAGGAGCGCGGCCAGCTTCTGCGCGCCCTCGCCAGCGACGCCATCCGCGGCAGCCTGGAACGCCACTTCGGGGTGGAACTGGCCTTCCAGAACTGCCACCGGGTGGCGGCGTTCCGGCCCGGGGCACGGGACGGCGAGACGTACGGGCGGTTCACGTCGCTGCGGTCGCAGGTGCTGAACCAGTCGCCGGAGTTCCGGGACTGCTGACGCGCCCCACGCCCTGCCGGCCGGCTCGGCCGAAGGCCCCGGTCAGAGGATCTCTTCCTCCTCGGGGACCACGACCTGGTCGATCATGTACTGGATCTGCTCGGCCGGCAGGGCGACCGCCATGGCCCAGTAGTAGATGATCAGGCTGAAGACGCCGGTGGCGACCATGTCCCACCACAGCGGGAACCACGGGTGCTTCAGCGGCCCGAAGTCGCTCAGGTACACGATCAGACCCATCCCGACCAGGTACACGGGCAGCCACTGCGCGGCACGCAGGTCCAGCTGCGGGGTGATCGGGTTCATCTTGAACACCCTGTTGGCGACCAGGATGACGTAGCCGATGAGAATGGCGACGCCGAGCTTCCAGTCGGTCGTCCAGCCCGACCAGAGGATCAGCAGGTTGGCCACGATGAAGGCGAGCGGTGACATCCAGCTGCCGCCGGGCAGCCGGTAGGGGCGGTGGGCGTCGGGAAGACGGCTGCGGAACACACCGAAGGAGAGCGGCGCTCCCGCGTACATCAGCACGCTCGCGCTGGTGATCAGCCCGACCAGGGAGCGCCAGCTCGGGAAGGGCAGGAAGCAGATGCAGCCGATCACGAAAGCGGTGATCAGGCCGACCCAGGGGACACCGCGCTTGTTGGTCCGCTCGAACGCGGTCGGCACATAGCCGTTGCGGCTCAGGCCGTACGAGACCCGGGAGGACCCCGTGATGTAGATCAGGCCGGTGCCTGCGGGGGAGATCACCGCGTCGAGGTACAGGATGGTGGCGAGCCAGCCGAGGCTGATCAGCGTGGCGACCTGCGCGAAGGGTCCGCTCAGGGCATTGAACGCGGAGTCTGCCCAGGTATGGCCGATCTGGGACGCGGGCAGCGCCGCGAGGAAGACCACCTGGAGGAGGATGTAGATGATGATGCCGATGACGATCGACCCGATCACCGCGCGCGGGATGTCCCGCTTGGGATTGGCGCTCTCGCCGGCGAGCTGGTCGGCCTGCTCGAAGCCGAGCAGGGCGAAGATGATGCCGCTGGTCGAGACGGCGGACAGGATGCCCTTCGCCCCGTAGGGGTTGAATCCGTCGGCCGCCGTGAAGTTGGCCGTGTGGAACTGCGCGATGGCGAAGACGAAGATCGTCAGCAGGGGGATGCCGACCTTCCACCAGGTCGCCGCGCTGTTGGTGCGGGCCAGCAGCCGGATGCTGAGGAAGTTGATGGCCGTGATGACGGCCATCAGTCCGACCGCGACGGCGATGCCGGAGCTGGTGAGGACGTGCTGGCCGCCCTCGACCTTCTCCCAGCCGTGTGCCCAGGAGTAGTGCTGGCCGTAGGTGATCATGGCCAGGACCTCGATGGGTGCCACCGTGGCCGCCTGCAGCCAGGAGAACCAGCCGAAGGAGGCTCCCGCGGCACCTCCGTAGGCGTAGTGCGGGAAACGGGCGGTGCCGCCCGAGACCGGGTACATCCCGCCGAGCTCGGCGTGCACCAGCGCCAGAATCAGAATGGCGACGCCGCCGATGGCCCAGGAGATGATGGCCGCCGGCCCGGCCGCCGCCAGGGCACCCTGGGCGCCGAACAGCCACCCGGATCCGATGATCGATCCCTCCGAGGCCCAGATGAGGCCGATGAAGCCGATCTCGCGCTTCAGCCCCGGTTTGGTTCCCGCGCTGGGCGCTTTTTCCGATGTGGCCATGACACGCACCCCCTCATAGGGTGATTCTCGTCACAACATCGTGCCACGCCGACGCGCGCGCAGCAGCCGCACATGCAGGCACGACTCGGCAAAATGCGCATGAGCAGGGCGACCGTGCCTGTGCCGGACCCGGGCTCCCGCGCCCGGATCCGGCACAGGGTCCTGTCTCAGGCCGCCCTGCGGGTGCGGCCCCGGTGGGCACGGACGATCTCGGCGTAGCGGTGTCCGCTCCCCTTGATCGTCCGCAGCTGCGTCCGGTAGTCCACACGCACCAGCCCGAACCGCTTGTCGTAGCCGTACGCCCACTCGAAGTTGTCCAGCAGCGACCAGGCGAAGTAACCGGCCAGCGGGGCGCCCCTGCGAACGGCTGAGGCGCAGGCCGCGAGGTGGCGTTCCAGGTAGTCCTGGCGCTCGGGGTCCTCGACGGTGCCGTCCGGGCGTACGACGTCCGGGTAGGCGGAGCCGTTCTCGGTGACGTACAGGCGCCGGGCGCCGTACTCCTCGGTGAGCCGCAGCAGCAGCGTCTCGATGCCGTCCGCGTCGATCTCCCAGTCCATGCCGGTGCGCGGGACGCCGAGGCGGCGGACCGAACGTACGTGGGGTGCCGGGGCCGAGGGGTCGTCGGCGACGGTCGCCGGCATGTAGTAGTTCAGGCCGTGCCAGTCGAGCGGGGCGGCGATCGTCGCCAAGTCGCCTTCCTGTTCGGGGAGTTCGACGCCGTACACCTCACGCATGTCCGCCGGGAACCCGCGGCCGTACACCGGGTCCAGCCACCAGCGGTTGACGTGGCCGTCCTGTCGACGGGCGGCCCGTACGTCCTCGTCGCGGTCGGTGGCGGCGTGCACCGTGGAGAGGTTGGTGACGAGGCCGACCTGCGCGGACGGGGCCGCGGCGCGGATCGCTCCGACGGCGAGGCCGTGGCCGAGGAGCAGGTGGTAGGAGGCGCGGACGGCGGCGGTCAGATCGGTCAGGCCGGGGGCCATCCGGCCTTCCAGGTGGCCGATCCAGGCGGAGCACAGCGGTTCGTTGAGGGTGGCCCAGTGCGCCACGCGGTCGCCGAGGCGCGCGGCGACGACCGAGGCGTACTCGGCGAAGGCCTGCGCGGTGTCCCGCTCGGGCCAGCCGCCGCGGTCCTGGAGCGTCTGCGGGAGGTCCCAGTGGTAGAGGGTGACGAACGGCGTGATGCCCGCCGCCAGCAGGCCGTCGATCAGCTCGTCGTAGAAGGCGAGGCCCTTGGGGTTCACCGGCCCGTCCCCGTCCGGCATCACCCTCGGCCACGCGATCGACAACCGGTAGGCGTTCGCGCCCAGTCGACGCATCAGGCCGATGTCCTCGCGCCAGCGGTGGTAGTGGTCGCATGCGACATCGCCGTTGTCGTTGCCCGCGACCTTGCCGGGGGTGTGGGAGAAGGTGTCCCAGATCGACGGGGAGCGGCCGTCCTCCGCGACGGCGCCCTCGATCTGGTACGCCGCTGTGGCCGTCCCCCACAGGAAGTCGTGCGGGAAGGCGGCGAGGTCGATGCGGTCGGACACGGAAGTCCCTTCGGAATCGGAGAAGTTGGTTTCCCGACGGCTCACTTGACGGCTCCCGCCGTAAGACCGGCGACGAGATAGCGCTGCAGCAGCAGGAAGCCGGCCACCACGGGCACGCTGACGACCAGCGAGGCGGCCATGATCTGGTTCCAGTAGACGTCGTTGAGGGTGGAGTAGCCCTGCAGGCCGACGGCGAGCGTGCGGGTGGTGTCGTTGGTCATGACGGAGGCGAAGAGCACCTCGCCCCAGGCGGTCATGAAGGCGTAGACGGCGACGGCGACGATCCCGGGGATCGCGGCCGGTACGACGATCCGCAGCAGCGCGCCCAGCGGTCCGCAGCCGTCCACCAGCGCCGCCTCGTCCAGGTCGCGCGGCACCGAGTCGAAGTACCCGATCAGCATCCAGATCGAGAAGGGCAGGGAGAAGGTGAGGTACGTGAGGATCAGGCCGCCGCGGGAGCCGAACAGGGCGATGCCGGTGGCGTTGCCGATGTTGACGTAGAGGAGGAACAGCGGGAGCAGGAAGAGGATGCCCGGGAACATCTGCGTGGACAGGACGGTGACCGTGAAGACCCGTTTGCCGCGGAAGTCGTAGCGGCTGACGGCGTAGGCGGCGAACACCGCGATCACCACCGAGCAGACGGTCGCCGCACCCGCCACGATCAGCGAGTTCACGAAGTAGCGCGCCAGTGGGACCGTCGACCAGATGTCGATGTACGGGCGGACCGTCAGACCGCTGGGCAGCCAGCGGAACTCGCCCGTGACGTCGGCGAGCGGCTTCAGCGAGCTGGAGACCATGACGTACACCGGCACCAGGACGAAGCCGGTGAGCAGGGTGAGGAAGAGACGCCGGGACCAGAGGAACGAACTCGGCGGGGACATCGGGGACTTATACATCAGCGGCCCTTCGTCCGCGGGAGGTGAGGGCCAGGTAGACGCCCGTCACGACCAGCAGGAACAGCAGCAGGAGTACGGACATGGCGGATCCGGTGCCGAAGTTCCAGGTGACGAAGGACGCCTGGTAGATGTGGACCGAGATGAGGTCCGCGGCTTCGGGGGCCGCCTTGCCGAACAGGACGTACGGCGTGTTGAAGTCGTTGAAGGTCCACAGGAACAGCACCAGGACCAGGACCTGGTTCACGGGGCGCAGGGAGGGCAGCGTGATGCGGCGGATCTGCTGCCACATCCCGGCACCGTCCAGGGCAGCCGCCTCGTACAGCTCGCGCGGGATGTTCTGCAGGCCGGCCATGACGATCAGGAAGGCGAACGGCCAGCCCTTCCACACCGACACGGTGAGCAGCGCGTAGAAACTGTTGTCGCCGATCAGCCAGAAGGACGGCTTGTCGGTGAGATGCAGCTGGTCGTGCAGGACATGGTTCACCAGGCCGTTGTCGTGCTGGAACATGAACACCCAGGTGATGACGGCGGCGTACACCGGCAGGGCGTACGGCACCAGGAACAGCGCCCGCAGGAGGCCGCGGCCGCGGAAGGTGTCCTGCATGAAGACCGCGGCCGCCGTACCGATCAGCCAGCACAGGCCGACCGACAGCAGGGTGAAACCGACCGTGACGAAGAAGGAGTGCAGCAGCGCCTCGCCGACCGGGGCGTCGAAGTCCACCGACACCTTGTAGTTGCCGAGGCCGGACCAGGGCGCGGTGCCCCAGTCCCGGATGTAGAACTGCGTGAGCTCCTTGAAGCTCATCACGATGCCGATGACCATCGGCACGAGGTGGACCAGGAGTTCGAGGATCAGAGCGGGCAGCAGGAGCAGGTACGGGAGTCCGATACGGCGGATCCGGCCGGGGCGGCGGCCACGCGGCTCGCGTGCCGCCGCCCCGGGGGAACTCCCGCTCACCGAGGGCTCCTTGAGGGCGGTGGTCGTCATCGGGCTCACTTCGCCGGCATCTGCTGCTGGGCCTTCTCCAGCGCCGCCTTCACCGAGTCGGCGGTCACCGCGCGCCCGGCCGCCGCATCCGCGAACAGGTCCTTGACGGCCGTACCGACCGCCGTCTCGAACTGTGACTCGTCGGCGACCTGCGGCAGCGCGGCGGCACTGGTCGCGAGGGTCTGCTTCAGCACGGAGTTGGACGCGCTGTTGAACGCGGCATCCGACTGGGCGGTCTTCACGGGCGGGATCGAGCTGTAAGCCGTGTTGAGGATCTTCTGCTCGGCGTCGCTGGTCATGAACTTCACGAACTTCGTGGCGCCGTCGAGGTTGTCGGTGTTCTTGAAGACGGCGAGGTTGATGCCGGCGACCATCGAGTCGACCTGGGTGCCGGTTCCGGGGGTGCCGGACTGCACGGGCACGGGCGCGATGCCGTACGAACTCTCGCTCATCCCCTGGGACTTGAGGTTGGCGGCGGCGGACTGCCACAGCAGCATGGCCTGCTTGCCCTTGGCGAAGTCGCTGACGGACTGGTTCTGCGCGTACTCGGCGTCGCCGGTCGGGATGACCTTGTCCTTGGCCATCAGGCCGACGTACTGCTCGACCGCGGTCACCACCCCGTCGTTCGTGAAGTCGGGCTTGCCGTCGGCGGTGAAGAAGTCGGCGCCGTGCTGCTTGGCGAAGACGAAGACATGGTGGATGTTCTCCGCGAGGTTGGCTCCCTCGGCGCCGAGCGGCGACTTGCCCTTCGCCTTGATCTTCTTGCCGTCCGCGACCAGTTCGTCCCAGGTGGCCGGGGGCTTGGAGATGCCGGCGTCGGCGAAGATCTGCTTGTTGTAGTAGAGGGCGTAGGCCATCGAGTACAGCGGTACGGCCGCCGGGTCCTTGCCCTGCGCGCCCGTCGAGCCGAGTGCCGAGTCGACGAAGCGGTCCTTGCCGCCGATCTTCGCGAAGTTCCCGGCGTCCCAGGGCAGCAGGGCGCCGGTGGCCTGCAGGGAGGCGCTCCAGGTGTTGCCGATGTTGAGGACGTCGGGGCCCTGGCCGGAAGTGGTCGCGGTGAGGATCCGGTTCAGCAGGTCCGACCAGGGGACCACCTCCAGCTTCACCTTGATGCCCGTCTGCTTCTCGAACTTGTCGAGCTCGGGCTGCAGGACCTTCTTGTCCACGGCGATGCTCGCGCCCTGGTTGGAGGCCCAGTAGGTGAGCGTCTTCGGTGAGTCGTTGGAACCCCCGCCCGTCGACGAACCGCCTCCGCAGGCCGAGGCGGAGAGGGCGAGTGACATGGTGACGGCGCCTACGGCCGCGGCTCGGATGCTGCGCATGGCTCCCGGTGTCCCTTCAGGGATTGCACTCATGACTTAATTTAGGACGTGAGTTAAACCTCAAGGGATGGCCGCGTCAAGGGGTGCGGCAACCCTTGTGGAACTCCGGTCCCACCTCTTGACGCACCCGTTCGGGCAGTTGAAGCATTCACCGGCGAGAGAGCGCTCCCATACCCCACCTCGTTCACTTCCTGAACAGGAGAGCCGCCCCATGCCCCTGCCTGACTCCGGCCTGCCCGCCGTGGGCCGCAGAACCGTCCTCGGCGCAGCCGCCGCAGCCGCAGCAGCGCCCGCGGTGCTCGGTCTGTCCGCCCGCGCGTCCGCCGTCCCGTCGCCGCCCGGGAAGCCGAAGCTCCTCCCCGGCGGCGGTGACCTCGGCCCCAACGTCCTGGTCTTCGACCCGTCCACCCCGGGGATCCAGGCCAAGCTGGACGAGGTCTTCGCACAGCAGGAGTCGGCCCAGTTCGGCACCGGCCGCTACGCGCTGCTGTTCAAGCCGGGCACCTACAACGGCCTCAACGCCCAACTCGGCTTCTACACCTCGATCATGGGACTGGGTCTCTCCCCCGACGACACCACCATCAACGGGGACGTCACCGTCGACGCCGGCTGGTTCAACGGCAACGCGACGCAGAACTTCTGGCGTTCGGCGGAGAACCTGGCCCTGGTACCGGCGAACGGCACCAACCGGTGGGCGGTCGCCCAGGCGGCCCCCTTCCGCCGTATGCACGTCCGCGGCGGCCTCAACCTCTCGCCCACGGGCTACGGCTGGGCGAGCGGCGGCTACATCGCCGACAGCCGCATCGACGGCCAGGTCGGACCGTACTCGCAGCAGCAGTGGTACACCCGGGACAGTGCGATCGGCAGCTGGCTCAACGGGGTCTGGAACATGGTGTTCTCCGGCGTCGAGGGCGCCCCCGCGCAGAGCTTCCCGAACCCGCCGTACACCACACTGGACACCACCCCGGTCTCCCGCGAGAAGCCCTTTCTGTACGTCGGCGGCGCCTCGGACCTCCGCGTGTTCCTGCCGGAGAAGCGGACGGGCGCCCGCGGTGTCACCTGGGGCAACGGCACCCCGCGAGGCAGCTCGCTCCCGCTGTCGCAGTTCTACGTCGCCAAGCCGGGCGTATCCGCGGCCACCCTCAACCAGGCGCTCGAGCAGGGTCTTCACCTCCTGCTGACGCCGGGGATCTTCCACCTCGACCAGCCGATCCGGGTGAACCGCGCCAACACCGTCGTGCTGGGTCTGGGTTACGCAACTCTCGTACCGGACAACGGAGTTACCGCGTTGCGGGTCGCCGACGTGGACGGCGTGCGCCTGGCGGGCTTCCTGATCGACGCCGGACCGGTCAACTCCCCCACCCTGCTGGAGGTCGGCCCGCGCGGCGCCTGGCGCGACCACTCCGCCAACCCGACCACCGTGCAGGACGTGTTCGTCCGCATCGGGGGCGCGGGCGCCGGAAAGGCCACCACCAGCATGGTCATCAACAACAGGCACACCATCGTCGACCACACCTGGGTCTGGCGCGCCGACCACGGCGACGGAGTCGGCTGGGACACCAACCGCGCCGACTACGGAATCGTGGTGAACGGCGACGACGTGCTGTGCACCGGCCTGTTCGTCGAGCACTTCAACAAGTACGACGTGCAGTGGTACGGCCAGCGGGGCCGCACGATCTTCTTCCAGAACGAGAAGGCCTACGACGCCCCGAACCAGGCCGCGATCCAGAACGGCCCGGTGAAGGGGTACGCGGCCTACAAGGTCGGCGACGGCGTCACCGTGCACGAGGGCTGGGGCCTGGGCAGCTACTGCTACTACAACGCCGACCCCACGATCGTGCAGCACAACGGCTTCGCCGCCCCGGACCGGCCCGGCGTGCGCTTCCACGACCTGCTGGTGGTCTCCCTGGGCGGCAAGGGCCAGTACGAACACGTCATCAACGACACGGGCACCCCGACGTCGGGCACGTCGACGGTGCCGTCCACGGTGGTGTCGTATCCGTGAGCCTGCGGCGGCCCTGACCGTGTCCGGGACGGGCCGTGAAGGTGCCGCGGCGTGTGCCCCTGCGCGAGCCTGCGACCACCCGTGCCGCTTGGGACGGCACGGGTGGGCGCAGGCGGCCCCCGCCCGCGTACCGCAGGGGCCGCCTTTCGCTCACCGGACCGGTGTCACCGCCGGCGCCGGCGCATAGCCCGTGGGGCGGGCCGTGAAGGTGCCGCGGCCCTGTGTCCGGCTGCGCAACCGGGTTGCGTAGCCGAAGAGTTCGGCCAGGGGCACGGTGGCCGTGACGACCGCCGCGCCGCCCCGCGCGGCCGAGCCCGAGACGCGGCCGCGGCGGGCGGCCAGGTCTCCGAGGGCGCCGCCGACGGCGTCCTCGGAGACGGTGACCGTGACCTCGACGACCGGTTCCAGCAGGACCATCGCGCAGGCCCGCAGGGCTTCCCGGAGACCGAGCCTGCCCGCCGTGCGGAAGGCGGTCTCCGAGGAGTCCTTCACATGGGTCGCCCCGTCGGTGAGGGTCACGCGCAGCCCGGTCACCGGGTGACCGCCGAGCGGTCCCTCGGCGAGGGCGTCCCGGCAGCCGGCCTCGACCGCGCGGACGTACTCCTGAGGCACCCGCCCGCCGACCACGGCCGAGCGGAACTCGAAACCGTCGTCGAGGGGCTCGACATCGAGGACGACGTGCGCGAACTGGCCGGCCCCGCCGTCCTGTTTGACGTGCCGGAAGACCAGACCGGACACCCCGCGCCCGACCGTCTCGCGGTAACTCACCCTCGGTCGGCCGACATTGACCTCCACCCCGTGTGCGAGCCGGAGCTTCTCCGCCGCGACCTCCAGGTGCAGTTCACCCATCCCGGACAGCACCGTCTGGCCGGTCTCGGGGTCCGTGCGCACCACGAGCGAGGGGTCCTCCTCGGCCAGCCGCGCGAGCGCCGAGGCCAGCTTGTCGGCGTCGGTGGAGCTGCGGGCCTCGACGGCCACGGAGACCACCGGCTCGGCGACGCCCGGCGGTTCGAGCACGATCGGCGCGCCGGGGGCGCACAGGGTCGAGCCGGCGCGGGCGGACTTCAGCCCGACCACGGCGACGATGTCCCCGGCGACCGCACGGTCCACCTGCGCGTGCCGGTCGGCCCGCACCCGCAGGATCCGCCCGATCCGCTCGGTGCGGCGCGCGCCCGCGTCCCACACGGCGTCTCCCTTCTCGATCGTTCCCGAATACACGCGTACGTACGTCAGCCGCCCGGTCGGGGTGGCATTCACCTTGAACGCCAGCGCCGCGAACGGCGCCGCCGGATCGGCCGCCCGCTCCTGCTCCGTACCGTCGAACGTCCCTTGTACGGCGGGTACGTCGAGCGGCGAGGGCAGATACGAGACCACGGCGTCGAGCAGCGGTTCGATCCCGCGGTTGCGGTACGCCGAGCCGCACAGGACGACGACGCCCTCGCCGCTGCGGGTCAGCTCGCGCAGCGCGGCGGCAAGGGTCTGGGACGCGAGGGCCCCGTGCAGGCAGAACTCCTCCAGCGCACCGGCGTGCAGTTCGGCCACCGTCTCCTCCAGCAGCCGCCGACGCCGCGCCGCCTCGTCCCGCAGTTCCTCCGGCACCGGACTCTCCACGGCCGTGTCGGCGCCGTCGGCCCAGACCAGGGCCCGCATGCGGACGAGGTCGACGACACCGCGGAAGCCGTCCTCCGCGCCGATCGGCGACTGCACCACGAGCGGCGCCGGGTGCAGCCGCTCGCGGATCGACGCGACGGCCGCGTCGAGGTCGGCGCCCGCACGGTCCAGTTTGTTGACGAACGCGATCCTCGGCACGCCGTGCCGGTCGGCCTGCCGCCACACGGACTCGCTCTGCGGCTCGACGCCCGCGACGGCGTCGAACACCGCGACCGCCCCGTCGAGCACCCGCAGCGAGCGTTCCACCTCGTCGGCGAAGTCCACATGCCCGGGGGTGTCGATGAGGTTGATCCGGTGGCCGTCCCAGGCGCAGCTGACGGCCGCGGCGAAGATGGTGATCCCACGGTCGCGTTCCTGCGGGTCGAAGTCGGTGATGGTGGTGCCGTCGTGGACCTCACCGCGCCGGTGCGTGGTCCCGGTGGCGTACAGGATCCGCTCGGTGACGGTGGTCTTGCCCGCGTCGACGTGGGCGAGGATGCCGAGGTTGCGGACGACGGCGAGGGAGTTGAGGTTGGTGCGCACGGCCCGTTGGCCTTTCTGGTGTCATGAAAGAGGGCAGCGCGATTCCCGGACGAGAGGCTGGTCTGCTCAGACGTTCGTCACGGGCATCCGGTACCGGCCGCGCAGCGGGCACCGGACGGACAAGGACACGAGGATCACCTCGAACTGCGAGCAGGGGACGACGACATCGGTGCGGTAACGCACGGCCGTCCCCCTCTCGTTCGTCTCTCTTGCGTCCCGCGCGTCATGGCGACGCACGGTGCGTGGCGAGTGTAGGGAACGAGGAGCGGGCGGGGCACCGGATTTTCCGGCGGCGCGGGGCAGGTGAACTCTCCTGGAACGGACGGAACTTATCCTCCGTGCCACGAGTTTCCACGGTGCTGTAGATCTCTTACGACACCGAACACATGGAGTTCTCATGGCCCTGTGGGACCGCATCAAGGAATCCGCGTCGACGATGCAGACCCAGCTCGTGGCGAAGAAGAACGACCTGAAGAGCGGAGCCTTCCGCGACGCCAGCATGGCGATGTGCGCCCTGGTCGCCGCAGCCGACGGCACCATCGACCCGGCCGAGCGGCAGCGCGTGGCCCAGTTGATCGCCACCAACGAGGTCCTGCAGAACTTCCCCGCCGACGATCTGCGCCGCCGCTTCGAGGAGAACCTGAACAAGCTGACGGCGGACTTCGCCTTCGGCAAGGTCAGCGTGCTGCAGGAGATCGCCAAGGCGAAGAAGAAGCCTGCCGAGGCCCGGGCCGTCATCCAGATCGGCATCGTCATCGGCGGCGCCGACGGCGACTTCGACAAGACGGAGCAGGCCGTGGTGCGGGAGGCCTGCTTCACCCTCGACCTGCCGCCGCACGAGTTCGACCTCTGATCCGGCCTCTGCCTGCGCTGCGGTGCCCCAGCTCACCCCTGCGGGTGGTTTACGTCGCGCAGAACCGGTGAGGCGCGTGGGATGTCCCACCCCCAGACCACAGCCGTAACTCAGGTAAGACACGCATCAGAAAGCGCAGGTTCCCCACGCGGTGTGCAGCCAGGGCGGGTGAGGCAGCGCGACGCCTACTTCGACAACGCGAAGTATCTGGCGATCGTGCTGGTGGCGATGGGCCACGCGTGGGAGCCGCTGCGGGACGGCAGCCGGACCGTCACCGCGCTCTACGACCTCGTCTACGCCTTCCACATGCCGGCGTTCATCGTGATCTCCGGCTATTTCTCCCGCAGTTTCGACGCGAGCCCGGCGAAGATCAGACGGCTCGTGACCGGCGTCGTCGTTCCGTATGTCGTCTTCGAGACGGCGTACACCCTTTTCACTCGCTGGACCGACGGCGTCCCGGACCGGCCGATCACCCTCCTGGACCCCTTGTATCTGACGTGGTTCCTGGTGGCGCTGTTCATCTGGCGGCTGACCACACCGCTCTGGCAGAAGCTGCGCCGGCCGCTGCCGGTGGCGCTCGTCGTGGCGATGCTGGCGACCGTCTCCCCGTCCATCGGCAACGACCTCGATCTGCAGCGGGTGCTGCAGTTCCTGCCGTACTTCGTGGTCGGTCTGTGCCTGCGGCCGGAGCACTTCCGGCTGGTGCGCCGCTGGAAGGTGCGCGTCCTGGCCGTGCCGGTGTTCGTCTGTGCGCTCGCCGCGTCGTACTGGGCGGTGCCGCGGATGACCGGCGCCTGGTTCTTCCACCGCGACAGCGCCCAGGAGCTGGGCGCCCCCGCCTGGTACGGGCCGGTGATGACACTGGCCACCTTCGGCTGCTCGATGGTCCTGGTCGCCTGCTTCCTGGCCTGGGTGCCGGGTCGCCGCCTGTGGTTCACCGCACTGGGCGCGGGCACGCTGTACGGCTACCTGCTGCACGGATTCGTCGCCCAGGGGTCGAAGTTCTGGGGCTGGTACTCCCCCGCCTGGATCCACGGGCCGCTCGGCGAGATCACCGTCACGGTCGCCGCCGCCGCGGTCGTGACCGTGCTGTGCACACCGCCGGTCCGGCGGGTCTTCCGCTTCGCGGTGGAGCCGAGACTGAGCTGGGCGTTTCGCCCGTAGCCTCTCTCCCCGCCTGCTGTCGGACGTCCCTATGCGCCGGCGAAGAAGCCGCTCCGTGCGGCACGAGCGCCCATCGCGGCTCCCACCAGCCGCCTCTCGAAGGACCGCAGTATCTGTTCGAGATCCGTCGCGTCGAACGACGTCGCATCCGTCCCGAGGCTGATTCCGGCCGTCTCGGACATCCCCCACACATCGAAGCTGAGCCTTCCGGAGTACGGGTCGACGGGTTTGGGGAATCGTCCGTAACGGCTGGACTCCATGGCCCGCTCGATGTCCTGCTGTGCGCTGTCCGCGCGAGCGCGGATCAGCGTGCGGGGCGCTATGGGGCGAATGTTGACCACATACGGGTTGTGTGCCGAGCGGCCCAGCTCGGCGGAGACCTCGTCCAGGGACCTGGCATAGCGGTCGGGCTCTCGCAGGCTGACGGAGGAGGACCTGACGAGTGCCGCGTCGACGGCCCGGCACAGCGCCGGGAAGCGGTCGCTGCCCAGGGAGGTGTCGACCGGGACGAGGGCCCTGCCGGCGACATGGGCCACCGCCTGACGGGCGAAGGTGGTCTGCCGGTTGGCCATCACGGTGTTGAACACGCAGTCGCCGACGCCGAGATGCTCGGCGAGCGCGCACGCGTACGCGGCTTGCAGCACGGCGGCCGCGGATGTCCGGTATTGCTTCGCCAGACCGGCTGCCGCGAGTGCGACCGCCGCGGAGTCGAGACATACGAAGTTGTAGACGGCGCCCCTGTGGCTCGCGGGCACCTGGAGTTCGGGCATGACGGACTGCCGGAGCATGGCCCGGTCATGGGTGTCGACACGATGGGCGTGCCGCAGCCCGGAGGGACTGGCTTCGAAGCTCGCGATCTGCCGCGGCTGCCACCCCGAACCCAGGCGGGCGCCCGGATCGACGGCCAGTCGGGCTATGTGTTCGGCCACGATCCGGGCGGCCGTCGTGTCCGCCGAGAAGTGGTGCACCGACAGCGCGACGTGGACGGGTCTGCCGTCCACGGTGACCACGGCGGCCCGCAACGGCAGGTCGTCCGGGGCGAATCCGGGCTCGGCCAGTCGGAGGGTGAGCGCGCTCAGCTCGTCGTGGGTCGCCGGGGCGTCGAAGGCGTACTCGTCGACCTGGAGCACGCCGGAGGCCACAACGACCGCGCGCGTGTGCCCGTCCGCGTCACGCGGATACAGCGTGCGCAGCGCCTCGAAGCGGGCCACGACCGCGGCGAAGGCATGCAACACCGCGGCGATGTCGGGTCGGCCGTCCAGTGCCCGGCCCATCCGTATGTTCCTGTTGCGGGGTCCTTGGAGACGGGGGTGACACCCCTCGCGTTCATGGGCCTTCTGCGACCAGGTCGGTTCATGCTCTCCGGCGGTGCCGGCCACGAAGACGACGTCATGGCGTGCGATCAGTCGCATACCCGCCTCGGCTCTCTTCCGGTACGACGACACGGCCCGAGCGCGGGCGTCCTGTCTTCAGTCGGAGGATGGATCCGCAGGCAGAGGATAAATCCGCGCGGAGCCGGTGCGTCAAGGCTCGGAAGGGGTGGGACGCGGCGGCGGCCCGTTGTCCCACCACGTTCCACCGGTACTCACCGACTCCCGCCGGCGATCGCGGCCAGGTGGGCACCACCCCGCAGAACGAGATACAGATCGTGCACCCCGGTCACCTCCGCGGGCATCGGTGCGCCGACCGTGTGCCAGTCGTAGCGGCCGCCGGTGCCCGCGGGGACATGGAGGCCGGCGAGCAGGGTGCCGGTACCGGGAGCGCCGTCGGCGTAGATCTC
This sequence comes from Streptomyces sp. NPDC001351, assembly GCF_042896045.1. Taxonomy (NCBI): domain Bacteria; kingdom Bacillati; phylum Actinomycetota; class Actinomycetes; order Kitasatosporales; family Streptomycetaceae; genus Streptomyces; species Streptomyces sp. NPDC001351. The sequence goes on from NZ_JBIAWS010000003.1 coordinate 892,699, forward strand.
GACGGTCGCCTCCTCCTGCGTACCGCGGGACACCTCGGCCGTGATGACGCGCGGTCCGTCCGCCGGGCCGCCCAGGTCGACGGATCGATAGCGCAGTTCGCAGTGGGTCTCGCCGGTTGCCGGTGTGACCGCCTCCCCTCTCTCCCGGGTGGCGTCGACGAGCGTGCCGCCGGCCCACTCGTCGAAGTCGGCGGCCTCCAGTCGTCCGCCGATGAGGCCGCGGACGGGAAGGGCAGGACCCGTCACGGTGAGGGGCGCCGCCAGGGCGATCGCTTCGGCCGAGTGCCCGATCAGGATCTCGTGCTCTCCCGGTTCCACGGCGAAGGCGCCGGCTGCGACGGACCAGTGCGCCAAGGCCGCGACCGGCACATCGAACTCCAGCCGCCGCCGTTCACCGGGGGCGAGGGAGACCTTGCGGAAGTCCGTCAGTCTGCGCCTGGGCGCGCGATGGCGGGCGGCGAGCGCGCGGGTGTAGAGCTGCACGGTCTCGGTGCCGGGGCGCGTTCCGGTGTTGGTGAGCTCGACGCTCACGGTCAGGGTGTCGTCCTGCGCCGCTTCCCGGGCGGACAGCCGCAGGTCGGCGTAGGCGAAGCCGGTGTAGGACAGGCCGTGCCCGAAGGGGTACAGCGGTGCGGCCTCGTGGTACTGGTACGTCCAGCCGGCGCTGATGATGTCGTAGTCGAGGCGGGCGGGCAGCGGGTCGTCGCCGCGGTACCAGGTCTGCGGGAGCCGTCCCGAGGGTTCGGCCTCGCCGAGCAGGATCGCGGCGAGTGCCCGGCCCGTGTCCTGTCCGCCGTGGGAGGTCCACACCACGGCGGGCAGGTGCTCGTCCGCCCAGTCGACGGCGTACGGGTAGCTGCTCATCACGACCAGCACCGACTCGGGGCGCGCGGCGGCGACGGCGCGCAGCAGCGCTTCCTGTGCGGGCGGCAGCGAGATGCCCGTACGGTCCTCGGTCTCACGGCCGTTGATGTGCGGGTCGTTGCCGAGGACGACCACGGCGACGTCCGCCGAGGCGGCGGCCGCGATGGCTTCGGCGATTCCGTTCCTGACGACCGTCCGCGTCCAGCGTTCCGCCTTCTCGGGGGCTTCGGCGGACAGGGTGACGAGGCCGGTGGCGGGATCCACGGCGGCGTAGCGGCCGTTGCTGATGTTGCGCAGCAGTTGTGTGCCGTCCGGCTGGGTTTCCAGGCGGAAGGTCTCGTGGACGAACCAGCCGTTCGGCTGCGTCTGGTCGGCGGCGAGGGTGAGGTCGTCGTCCTTGAGGGTGACGTAGCGCTCCGTGCGCGCGTTGCGGAGGGTCAGCACGCCTTCGCCCCAGTCGAACAGGTCGTGGCAGGCGCTGTCGCCCGCCTCCTGCTCGTCCGAGGGAGCGCCGGCCACCATGGGTCCGCCGGGGTCGGGCGCCGGGACGCGCAGGAGGCCTCCGGTGGTGGCGGCGCGCAGGGTGACCCGGTCGACGCCCTCCGCGCGGACCGCTTCGGCACCGCGCTGGGCGAGCGCCGCCCCCAGGCCGGTGGCGACGGTGATCCGGTACGGCATGGTGCCGCTGTACCAGTCCTCGAAGAGGGTGTCCGCCAGTGGGCCGACGATCGCCACGCGGCGGCCGGGGGCCGGCGACAGCGGCAGGGCGCCGTCGTTCTTCAGCAGCACCACCGACTCCGTGGCGGCGCGCAGGGCGAGCGCACGGTGTGCGGGGCTGTCCACGACGTCGTCACGGATGCCGGCGTAGGGGTCGAGGTCCGGATCGAACTCGCCGAGGCGGAAGCGGATCGACAGGTGGCGTCGTGCGGCGCGGTCGATGTCGGCCTCGGTGAGCAGCCCGCGGTCGACCGCCGTGCGGAGTCTGCCGAGGGTGATGCTGCCGTCCTCGCGCTGTTCGGTGATGCTGTCGACGCCGGCACGTACGGCCGCCGCGTGGGAGGTGGGGTGGTCGTCGAAGTAGGCCTGCGATTCGGCCAGGTTGGTCACGGCGGTGGCGTCGCTGCAGACGAAGAGCTCGTGGCCGGTGGGCTCGGCCCAGCGCCGTACCTCGGTCTCGATCAGTGGACTGACATGGCAGGGGCGGCCGTTGACGAGGTTGTAGGCCGGCATGACGCCGGTGGCGGCACCGGACGCGATCGCCGGGCGGAAGGCGGCGAGGTCGTATTCGTGCAGCACCCTGGGCGGCACCACGGAGGAGGTGACGTCGCGCTCGTCCTCGTTGTTGTAGGCGAGGAAGTGCTTGAGGAGCGGCGCCGTCCGCAGATGGACCGGGTGGTCCCCGGCCAGCCCGCGGCAGTAGCTGACGGAGAGCCGGCCGGTGAGCAGCGGATCCTCCGCGTACCCCTCCTCGTTGCGGCCCCAGCGGGGGTCGCGCAGCAGGTTCACCACGGGCGCCCAGACCTGAAGGCTGTGCCGGCGGCCGTCCTCGGAAGGGCGCTGGTGGAAGGCGCGGGCCTCGGTCCCGACGGCTGTGGCGACCTCGTGCAGCAGTTCCTCGTCCCAAGTGGCCCCCAGACCTGTCGCCTGCGGGAACACGGTGGCCGGCCCCAGCCAGGACACACCGTGCAGCCCTTCGGTGCCGGTCTTGAAGGGGGCAAGTCCCAGGCGTGGGACCCCTGGTGAGTACTGGTAGAGCAGCTCGATGCGCTCGTCCGGCGTCAGACGGGAGAGCAGGTCGTCGACTCGCTGGGCGAGGGGCAGCGCGGGGTCGCGGAACGGCAGGTCGGTGGTGGGCGGCTCGGGGGGTGGGGCGGCGGTACTCACCTGAGATGTCCCTTACAGGAGGCTCGGAGGAGAAGGCGTGGGTTCCATGGGCGACTGCGGGCCCGGGCGGCGTGCGGCTCTCTTCGATCGCACGGTCGCGCAGTCGAAGCGCTTCGACGTTGACATGACGCTGAGTCGTGTGTCAATCACAGGTCACCCAGCCGCTACAGGCCGCTGTCCGAGCGTTCGCGTTCCCTTCTGAGAGTTCGTCAGAAGAGCAGCTCACCTGGGGTGAAGCCACATGGAAAGTCGGACACACCGCCACCCTCGACCGTGCCTGTTACCGAAAAGTGACCTGGACGGCCCGTTGTCGCGCCCGGAAACACGGCCTTAGTGTCACGGAAACGTCGAAGCGCATCGAAACAGATTCCGCCACCCTCCCGGCGTCAGGCCACCTAGGGACTCAGCCTCGGCAGCCGAAGGCCGCCCCGGACGGGTGACACCGTCCGCCCGTACCTCCCCGACCGCACCAGTGCCGAGGGACCGCTGCCTCTGCGCATCCCGTACGGACCCGCACCCGAAAGGCAAGAACCGGTCATGTCCCACGCCCCGCACCTCTCCCGCCGAGGCCTGCTGGCCGCCGGCGCGGCCGCGGCCGCGCTCCCCCTGCTCACCCCCGCCGCCGCGTCCGCCCGTGCGGCCGGGAGGGTCCGGTGCGCGCCCTACGCCTTCCGCAACGCGGAGATAGTCGGCGGCGGCTTCGTCGACGGGATCGTCTTCAACCAGCGCGAGCCCGGACTGGTGTACGCCCGTACCGACATCGGCGGCGCCTACCGCCTCGACACGGCGACCAAGCGGTGGATTCCCCTCACCGACTGGATCGGCTGGGACGAGTACGGACACACCGGCATCATCAGCATCGCCACCGACGAGGTCGACCCCGACCGCGTCTATCTGGCGGCGGGCACCTACACCCTTCCCGACTGGGACCCGAGCATGGCGGCGATCCTGCGGTCGAACGACCGCGGCCGCACCTGGAAGACCACTCCCCTGCCGTTCCGGCTGGGCGGCAACATGCCCGGCCGGGGCATCGGCGAACGGCTGGTGATCGACCCCCACCGCAACAGCATCCTCTACCTGGGAGTGCGCGGCGGCCACAGCCTGTGGCGCAGCACCGACCACGGCAGGACCTTCGCGAAGGTGTCCGGCTTCCCCAACGCGGGCAACTTCGTCCCCGACCCCACCGACCCCGGCGGCTACAACGGCGACAACCTGGGCGTGCTGCAAGTCGTCTTCGACAAGCGCACCGGCAGAGCGGGCAGAGCCACCCGGACCCTCTACGTCACCGTCGCCGACAAGGACAACATCCTGTACCGGTCGACCGACGCGGGAGCCACCTGGGAACGCGTCCCCGGGCAGCCCACCGGCTTCATCCCGCACCACGCGGTCTTCGACCACGCAGGCGGTCACCTGTACCTGGCGACCAGCGACACCGCCGGCCCCTACGACGGTTCCAAGGGCGACGTGTGGAAGCTGGACACCGCCACCGACACCTGGACCCGCATCAGCCCGGTCCCCTCCACCAGCGACGACAACACGTACGGATACAGCGGCCTGACCATCGACCGGCAGCACCCGGACACCCTGATGGTGTCCACCCAGGTCAAGTGGTACCCCGACTGCCTCCTCTTCCGCTCCACCGACGGCGGCGCGAGCTGGACCCGCGCATGGGACCTGGGCACGAATTCCGAACGCACCCTGCGCTACGACATCGACATCTCCAACGCCCCCTGGCTGACCTGGAACGCCTCGCCGTCACTGCCCGAGATGGCCCCCAAGCTGGGCTGGATGATGGAGTCCGTCCAGATCGACCCCTTCGACTCCGACCACTTCATGTACGGCACCGGCGCGACGATCTACGGCGCCGACAACCTGACCGACTGGGACAGCGGCGGCACGGTGCACCTGTCCGTGCGGGCCCAGGGCCTGGAGGAGTGCTCGATCGGCTGTGTGATCAGCCCGCCGGTCGGCCCGGCGCACCTCTTCTCCGGCGTGGGCGATGTCGGCGGCTTCCGGCACACGGATCTCCACAAGGCGACGAAGATGTACGACAGCCCGACCTTCGGCGCCACCCCGGCCCTGGACTACGCGGAGCTGGCGCCCCGCACCCTCGTGCGGGTCGGCAGTCCCACCAGCGGCTGGACCCAGCACTTCGCCGTCTCCACCGACAGCGGCGACACCTGGAAGCCGTCGGGCAGTGAGCCGTCCGGCATCACCGGGCCCGGAGTCGACGACCAGGCCGTCGCCATCAGCGCCGACGGCAGGCGGATCGTCTGGTCACCGGCCGGTGCGCCGGTGAGCTGGTCCGACGACCACGGAGCGACCTGGACGGCTTCGAAGGGGCTGCCGGCCGGGGCCCCCGTGCGCTCCGACCGGATGAACCCGGCGAAGTTCTACGCCTACGACTCCGGCGTCTTCTACCTCAGCACGGACGGCGGCAAGAGCTTCGAGGCCACGGCGGCCACCGGTCTGCCCGTCGCGGGGAACGTCCGGTTCAAGCCGGTCCCGGGTCACGAGGGCGACATCTGGCTGGCCGGCGGCACCACCAAGCCCACCACCCCCACACCGTACGGGCTGTGGCGGTCGACCGACTCCGGAACGTCCTTCACCAGGTTCGACGCGGTGGACGAGGGCGACGTCGTCGGATTCGGCAAGGCCGCACCCGGTGCCGAGTACCCCGCCGTCTACACCAGTTCGAAGATCTGCGGCGTGCGCGGCATCTTCCGTTCCGACGACGCGGGCCGGACCTGGACCCGCATCAACGACGACCGCCACCAGTACGCCTGGACCGGCAACACCCTGACCGGAGACCCACGGATCTACGGTCGCGTCTACTTCGGGACGAACGGACGCGGGGTCATCTACGGCGACCCCAAGTGAGGTTCGGCTCCGGCCGCCTCGCTCCGCACCCGCCGTCCCGAAGGGGAGACCGACGTGGTCCTGCCCCCCCCATGACAGGACGACCGACCTCTCCTCTCCTGTGTGATCCCCCCACTCAGCACACATTCCGGAGGGCAGATGAAATTCCGTATCGGCTGGGCCGCGCTTCTCGCGGCTCTGGCTCTCGTCCTCACCCTGCCGAACTCGGCGGTGGCGGCGTCATCGACGTACTGGTTCAAGTACTACGCGACCGGCGGCAACGCCTCGACCTGGTACAGCGACGACAACAACTGGGGTGTGAACTCCTCGACCGGCACCGGCTTCGTCGCCATGGTCAACGGCAAGGACTGGGGCTATTCGTCCCCGGTGACCACACTCCCCAAGAAGATCCGCGACGTCAGCCCCAACAACAACACCTGGTTCAGCCAGTCCGCGTACCCGAAGTCCGGCTCGTACTACGACGCCACGTACGACATCTTCATCGACCCCTACCCCGCGCCGACCGACCGCAACTCCAAGACCGAGATCATGATCTGGCTCAACTGGTACAACACCAAGCCGCTGGCCGACCACTACGACGCGAACGGCAACGCGGTCCCGGCCGCGACCAACGTCAGCCTGGGCGGCCGCAGTTGGGACGTCTACGAGTACACCTGGAGCAACGGCGGCCACACCCTCAGCTTCCTGGACAGGAACAAGTCCGGCTGGTGGTCCGGCAGCCTCACCCCGTTCTTCAACTACGGCCAGAACAGGGGTTTCTACAACGGCGACCACTACCTCAACAGCGTCATGGCCGGCTGGGAATTCGGGCCGGGCGACTACACGGCTCACTCCTGGGGCGCCGTGGGCTTCTGACGCCGCCACAGGCACAAGGGCGGAGCGGTGACCGACCGCCCTCTGCCGGGAAGTACCGCCCGGCTCTCCGTACGGGGGGTCGGGCGGCCCGTACGCAGCGCCGACTCTCCGTAGGGAGGCACGTCATGACCCCACGCAGCATCGCCGACCGCCTCGGCGGGCTCGCCTTCGGCGGGGACTACAACCCCGAGCAGTGGGACGAGCCGGTCTGGAAGGAGGACGACGAGCTCATGCGCCGGGCCAGGGTCAACCTGGCCACCATGGGAGTCTTCTCCTGGGCCCTGCTGGAACCGGAGGAGGGACGCTACGACTTCGCCTGGCTCGACGCCCACATCGATCGCCTCCACGCGAACGGCGTGGCCGTCGACCTGGCCACCCCGACGGCCTCCCCGCCGCCCTGGTTCACCCTGGCCCACCCCGACGCGCTGCCGGTCACCCCGGACGGCACCCGTCTCACCCACGGCAGCCGCGACACCTACTGCCTCACCGCGCCCGCCTACCGCAGCGCGGCCCGCCGGATCGCCTCCGCCCTGGCCGAACGGTACGGCGACCACCCCGCGCTCGCGCTGTGGCACGTACACAACGAGTACGCCACGCTCTGCTGGTGCGACCACACGGCCGCGGCCTTCCGGGTGTGGCTGCGCGCCCGCCACGGCTCGCTGGACGCCCTCAACGACGCGTGGGGCACGGCCTTCTGGAGCCAGCGCTACACCTCCTGGGAGCAGGTGCTGCCGCCGCGTACGACGCAGTGGCACAAGAACCCCGGCCAGGGGCTGGACTTCCACCGGTTCTGGTCCGACGAGGTCATCGCCGCCTACCGTGAGCAGCGCGACGCGATCCGCGCCCACAGCGACCGGCCGGTGACGACCAACCTGATGCTCCCCGCCTACCAGAACATCGACCTGTGGGCCCTGGCCCGCGAACTCGACGTCGTCAGCTCCGACCAGTACCCCGGCTCACCCGGACTGGACGCCGCAGCCGACGCCGCCTGCCACGCCGACCGCACCCGCTCCCTGGCCGGCGGCAGACCCTGGCTGCTGATGGAGCAGGGCACCAGTACGGTCTACGACCGCGACCGGGTGCTGGCCAAGGAGCCCGGGGAGATCCTGCGCCACACCCTCGGACACATCGCCCGCGGTTCGGAGGGCGCCCTCTTCTTCCAGTGGCGGCAGTCCCGGGCCGGTGCCGAGATGTGGCACTCGGCGATGGTCCCGCACGCGGGGCCCGACAGCCGGATCTTCCGCGAGGTCACAGGGACCGGCGAGGCCGTCGCCCGGCTCGGTGAGCTGGCGGGATCGACGGTCGCCGCCCCGGTTGCCGTCCTGCACGACTCGGACGCCTGGTGGGCGCTGGGCATGGACGGCCTGCCCTCCCCCGACCTCGACTACCACGAGGCACTGGGCCGGGCCCACCGAGCTCTGTGGGACGCGGGCGTCACGGTCGACTTCGCCCATCCCGAACACGAGTTGGGCCACTACCGGCTCGTCATCGCCCCGGCCCTGTTCCTGATGTCCGACGCGGGCGCCGAGAACCTGCGCCGTTACGTCGAGGGTGGTGGGACGCTGCTCGTCCAGCACGCGAGCGGATTCGTCGACGAGCGCCTGCACGCCCGGCTGGGCGGGTATCCCGGCGGGCCGCTGCGCGAGGCGCTGGGCATCCGCGTCGAGGAGTACCGGCCGCTGCGGCGGAAGGAGCGGATCGTCCTGTCGGACGGGTCGTACGGCACCGTCTGGAGCGAGTCCGTGCGCGCCGAGGGCGCTCAGACGCTCGCCGCCTACACCCACGGCATGCTCACGGACGGCCCCGCGCTCACCCGGCACCGCCACGGCACCGGGAAGGGCTGGTACCTCTCGACCCGCCTGGAGAAGACCGACTACGGCGCCCTGGTCCGCCGGCTGCTCGTCGAGTCCGGCGTCGGACCGGAGCTGCCGGGACTGCCGGCCGGTGTCGAAGCCGTCACCCGGCACGCGCCCGACGGCCGCCGATGGCACGTCCTGATCAACCACCGCACCGAGGCCCTGTCCCTGCCGGAGCCCGCTCACGACCTGCTCACCGGTGCGGTCGCGCACGAAGTACCGCCCGGCGGCTGCGCGGTGCTGCGCAAGCCCTGACCTGGAAAGGCCACCATGCCCAAGGAACAACAGACCATCAGCTGGGGGCACGAGGCCCTCCAACTGGAGATCCGCCTCGATGACGACGGCAGCCCGCGCCTGACACACCTCGGGCCGCCCGGCGCGGCGGACCGCACCCCCGGTACACCCCTGCCTCTGGTGGAGGTGACGGCCGCAGGCCACGGCCGCAGCTGGTCGGGCAGCCGTCTCGTCGACACCGGCCTCGGCGGGCGGCTGCGCCACCGGGCCCATCACGCGACCCGCGACGGCGACTGGCACTCGCTGACCGTCCAGCTCCACGACGCGGAGACGGGGTTGGCCGCGGAGGTGACCTACCGCTCGCCGACCGGGGTGCCCGCACTCCGCAGCGAGGTGACCCTGCGCAACGAAGGGCGGACCACGCTGCACCTCGAGTCGGTGAGCTCTCTCGTGGTGGGTGTCCTGACCACAAAAGGCTCGGAGGCCATCGACGCCGTGGACCTGCTGTGGGCCGAGAACGACTGGCTGGCCGAGTGCCGCTGGCAGCGACAGCCGATGCGCCGGACCACACCCGCCCTCAGCGGACGCGTGAACTACGGGCACGGCAAGGCCGGCTTCGCGCTGAACGGCCAGGGCACCTGGTCCAGTTGCGGGCATCTGCCCATGGGCGGCCTGACGGACCGCCGCTCGGGCCGCACCTGGCTGTGGCAGATCGAGCACAACGGCGGAGGCTGGCGCTGGGAATGCGGCGAACGCGACAAGGCGGCCTACGCGGCGCTGTTCGGGCCCACCGACACCCACCACGGCTGGCGGCACCCCCTGGAACCCGGGGCCGCGTTCCGCACCGTACCCGCCGCGCTGTCCTTCAGCGCCGAGGACGGCCCCGACGCGGCGTTCGCCGCGCTGACCCGCTACCGCCGCGCCGGGCGCCGCCCGCACGCCGACCACCGACGCCTGCCCGTCATCTTCAACGACTACATGAACTGCCTGATGGGCGATCCCACCACCGACAAGCTGCTGCCGCTCGTCGACGCGGCCGCCGAGGCGGGCGCCGAGTACTTCGTCATCGACGCCGGCTGGTACGACGACGATGACGGCGGCTGGTGGAGCACCGTCGGCGCCTGGGAACCGGCCGTCTCCCGCTTCCCCGGGGAGAGGGGCATCCACGAGGTGCTGGACCGCATCCGCGGCCACGGCATGGTCCCCGGCCTGTGGCTGGAGCCGGAGGTGATCGGCATCCACAGCCCCATGGCCAAGTCCCTGCCCGACGAGGCGTTCTTCCGACGCGACGGCGTCCGCGTCACGGAGACAGGCCGGCACCACCTGGACCTGCGTCACCCCGCGGCCCGTGCCCACCTGGACCAGGTCGTGGACCGTCTGGTCGGCGAGTGGGGCGTCGGCTACCTCAAGCTCGACCACAACATCGACCCGGGCTCCGGCACCAGCGCCCACCCCGGCGAGACGCCGGGCGCCGGACTGCTCGGACACAACCGTGCCCACCTCGACTGGCTCGACGGCATCCTCGACCGGCACCCGCACCTCGTGGTGGAGAACTGTTCGTCCGGCGGCATGCGCTGGGATGACGCCCTGCTGTCCCGGCTGCAGCTGCAGTCCACCAGCGACCAGCAGAACCTCCAGCTCTACGCGCCCATCGCGGCCTCCGCACCCACCGCCGTGACCCCCGAGCAGGGTGCCGTGTGGGCCTACCCCCAGCCGGAGGACTCCCTAGACGAGGTCGCCTTCACCATGGCGAGCGCCCTCCTCGGGCGCATCCACCTCTCCGGCCGTGTCCCCGAACTCGGACCGGAGGCCCGCGCCCTGGTCCACGAGGCGGTCGCCGTGTACAAGGCCATCCGCGCCGACCTGCCGCAGGCCGTGCCGTCCTGGCCACTCGGCCTGCCCGCCTGGGACGCGCCCTGGATCGCCCTGGCCCTGCACACCTCCGCCACCACCTACCTCACCGCCTGGCGCCGCCCCGGCGCCGAGCCCTCCGCAACCCTCCGCCTGCCCCATCTGCGCGGCTCCCACATCCACGCGGACCCGCTCTACCCATCGATCAGCCAGGCCACCACCACCTGGGACCCCGGCACCGGCGGCCTCTCCCTGACCCTGCCCACCGCCCCTTCCGCGGTCCTGCTCCGCCTCGCACGCCGGGAGACGAGCACCTAGCGGGGCACGCACGCCTCGGCGGACGCCCCTACGCGGGCCGGCCCGTGCCGTTCACGTTCCTCACCCTGCCGCTGCACCGTCTCTCCACCCGGAGGAAGTCCCCATGCCTCTCACCGACTTCGGCCATGACGAACTCGTCGGCTACCGACCGGTGTCGACCGCGCCGCACGACTTCGACGCCTTCTGGCAGCGCACCCTCGACGACGCCCGGTCACGGGGCGGAGCGGTGAAGGCCGAGCGTGTCACCGACCGGTTCCGGCTGCGCACCGTCGAGGTGGACGACCTGCGCCTGCCCGGCTGGAACGGCGAGCCGGTGGCCGCCTGGCTGCTCCGCCCGCGTGGTGCCGAAGGCCCGCTGCCCGTCGTCGTCACCTACATCGGCTACAGCGGCGGCCGTGGCCTGCCCACCGACCACCTCTTCTGGCCCGCGGCCGGTTACGCCCAGCTCGTCGTCGACAGCCGCGGCCAGGGCCACGACACCCCGGACCGGCCCCTGGGCGACGGCACCCAATGGGTCGAGGGATTCATGACCCGCGGCATCGACTCGCCCGAGAACTACTACTACCGCCGCCTGATGACCGACTGCGTGCGGGCGGTGGACGCCGTCGCGGAACTGCCCGGCCTCGACGCCCGCCGGGTCGTGGTCGGGGGCGGCAGCCAGGGCGGTGGACTGGCCCTCGCCGCCGCCGGACTCCTGGGGGACAGGGTGGCGGCGGTGATGCCCGACGTACCGTTCCTGTGCCACTTCCGCCGCGCCGTCCAGATCACCGGCGAGGGCCCCTACCCGGAGATCGCCCACTACCTGCGCTGGCACAGCCGCCACCAGGTGGCACCTGCCCTCGCCACCCTCGACTACTTCGACGGCGTCCACTTCGCCCAGCGGGCCACCGCACCGGCCCTGTTCAGCGTAGGCCTGATGGATCCGGTCTGCCCGCCCTCCACCGTCTACGCGGCCTTCAACCACTACGCGGGCCGGGACCGGACCATGACTGTCTGGCCGTTCGCCGACCACGGCGGCGGTTGCGGCTCCAACCCGCCTGTCCAACTGGACTGGCTGGCCGAGCGCGGCCTCGCACCCGAGCAGGGCCCAGCGACGAGCTGACGGCCACCGGGGTGTCACCTCCGGGGGTGTCCGGTCCGGGACTGACGGCCCCAACGGCACCGGCGGCCGCCATCCGTGGTCAGCGCTCCAGCAGAAAGTCGAACACCGCCTGACGACCCTTGTCGCTCGCCGCCCTGTTCTGCACCGAGTGCGCGGCGCCCGGCACCACCACGACGCGGGCTCGCGGTGTCAGCCTCTTCTGCTCGTAGAGCCCTTCCAGCGGTGTCGACAGGTCGCGGTCCCCGCCGAGGAGCAGGACCGGTACGCCCGGAAGCCGGCGGTGCTGCGGCGGCAGCGGCTGCACGGCGGTGCGGGGCCAGTGCAGACAACTCAGCATGGAGCCGAGTCCCGTTGCCGTGGCGGCATCGAACGGGCCGAGGTCGTCCGGGGTCAGCTCCGCGGCCGCCTTCTCAAGGGCCTCCTGGCGTCCCGCCACCGGCGCGTCCGCCCTGCCCCACGGGTAGCGGCCGTCCAGGCACAGGGTCGAGGCGTGCAGCCCCTGGCTCAGCTCCTGCGCGGTCGCCCCGCTCCCCTGCCGTACGTCCGCGATCAGGCCCCGCAGCGGCGCGGGGTCGCCGGTCGCCGCCTTGTGCAGGGCGTCGATCATCGCGGCGTAGTCCGGGTCCACGAACTCCCAGGTGGTCAGGGTGTCCAGTACGTCGACGCCATTGCCGTACGTGGCCACCACCTTGGCCAGGTCCGCCGCCGGGTCGGTGGCGCAGCCGGTCGCCTCGCAGGCCTTCGTCAGCACGCGCGGCGCCGCGCGCATGGCGTAGAGGTCCATCGGGTCGTAACCGGTCTGCGGCACGACCGAGTCCAGCACCATCCGCGCCACGTGCCGCGGGTACGCCAGGGCGTACCGTTCGGCGGTGTACGTCCCGTACGAGACGCCGTCGAGCGTCAATTTCCGCGCGCCCAGCGCCCGGCGCAGCAGTTCCAGGTCGGCGACCGTGTCACTCGTGCCGTAGAAGCGGCGGTCGGGGCCGATGACCGCGGCGCAGTCCGTCACCGCCCGTGCGGTGGGCGGCGTGAGGTCGGACGACCCCATCTCCTGCTGCAGCTGCGGACACTGCAGCGCGCCCGCGCCGGTGCCGCGCTGGTCGACCATCACGAGGCGGTAGTCCTTCAGAACCGGCGCGAGCTTCTTGCTCAGCCGTTCCACGAACGGCACACCCGGCTGCCCCGGACCGCCCGTCAGGAACAGCAGGACACCCTTCGGTGCCTTCACGTTGTCCGCCATCGCGACCTTCAGGCCCAGCCGGCCCGGAACCCGGCCGCCGTGGTCGAGCGGTACCGACAGCGTGGCGCAGGTGTAGCCGTCCAGGCCGGGGCAGGCCGCGGCGCCGGAAAGCCCCCCGCTGCCTCCCGATGCCGCGGCCGTCCTCCCCGGCGCCGCCGACGTGCACGTCCCCGACAGCATCAGCATGCCGGCGGCCAGCGCGACCGTCGCCAGCGCCTTGGGCCTGCGCTTCCCCCGCGCCTTCGCGCCCGTCCGTCTTCTCCGCATCCCCGTGCTCCCCCACATCTGCGTGCCCTTCCCCTGCCCCGTGTCCCTCGGCTTGCGGACCTGAGTCCGCGCCGGCCTCCTCGTCGGTGCCGGCCACCAGACTGCTCGAACCGTTCTCCTGCGGCGAGAGTCCATGCCACGATTCGAGCAGGTTCGAAGCGTCAGGGGCTGCGGGCGACAAGGGACGGCGGATGCAGGACAGGGCCACGCAGGCCAAGGGACCGGGGGAAAGAGCCGTTGATCGAACTCACCGTGGACGCCACTGGGCTGGCCCGCTCCCGTTTCGCGGTCTCGCCGCTGCACGAGGTCGCGGCGACACTGCTGCCCTCGGGCCTCAGCCCGGGCCCGGACGCCGATCCCTGGATCGCACGCGCCCGGAGTGTGCTGCGCCGGGCGCGGCTGCCGCTGCTGTCGGAGCTGGCCCTGGACGACGGCGGATACGTACCCGACTTCCTGAGCCCGCATCCGTGCGGGCCGTCGCCCACCGTCGAGGAGGAACTCGAGCGGGTCCGGTCCACCCCGCCCGAGCGCGTCCTCGGCGAACTTCGGGCCTTGCGCGACGGCCGCCCGTGCAACGGCCTGGCCGGATCGGAACTGCCCCCGGAGGTGAGGCGGGCGATGGCCCGGGGCGGTGGGTACGTCGCCCGGCAGGCCGCTCAGGAGCTGCGGCGCTACTGGGACCTGGCGTTCGCCCGGCACTGGGAGGCCGCGAAGGCCGTCCTGGAAACCGAGGTCGACCGGTGCGCCGGTGTGCTGGCCCGGCGCGGGGCGGCCGGGCTGTTCAACTCGCTGCATCCCGGCATCCGGTGGGCCGACGGCACGCTGCGCGTCGACAGCCGGTTCACGGTGGAGCTGGCCGTGCCGCTGCTGGTCGTGGTGCCCTCGCTGGTGGCGGTGCGGCCGGGGGTGGCCGTGGACCCGGTAAGGGGTGGACGAAGACCGCCGATGGTGGCCTACCCCGTGCGCGACAGGGCCACCGCGCCGACGCCCCGTACCGCCGAGCTGGCCCGGCTGCTCGGCCCCACCCGAGCCGGACTGCTCACAGCGCTGGCGAAGCCGGCTTCCACCGCGCAGCTTGCGGCACGGCACTTCCTCAGTCCCGCCACGGTCTCGTACCACCTGGGCGTCCTGCACCAGGCGGGTCTCGTCACCCGCGCCCGGTCCGGACGGATGGTGCTCTACCGCCGTACCCCGGAGGGTTCCCGGCTGACAGGAGGCCGGTAGTCACGGACGACAACGCAACGAGGACCGCGACCGTTGGGTCGAGGTCCTCGCGTCCGTGTTGTTACAAGGAGTGTCCGAGGGGCGAGCGGACGCATGCTTCCTGGCCTCCGCCATCCAACGAGATCACCAACGCAGTCGAAACCAGTGGGCGAGCGGAGGGGAGGCCTGTACACGCACGACTGCGTCACCCGGCCTACGGGTCGCTCCTCGGGGGTCGCAGTGCGGCGGCGCCTGCCCGCACCATCGCGGCCACCGGTGACCTCACCCATTGCACGAGGTCACGCGGCAGGCCGGTGTCGAACTCGACGCTCACCCGGACGTATCGGGTGTCCAGCCGAGCGACTTCGACGAGACGCGGTACGACCGCCTCCGGGCCGCGCTGCAATGCGGCCCGGTAGGTGTCCTTGCGCTGGTTCATGCCGTGTCCTGTCGCTTGACGAGTTCTTCTGCGAGATCCATGTACGCCGAGCCTTTGGCCACCACCGGACTTCCGAATGACTGGGCGTACAGGTCGAGCCGCGGGATGTGGGTGGACAGCACGTCGAAACCCCGCTCGGTGAGAGCTTCGCGGGCGTCGGCGTCGGGACCGGTCCGCGTGGCGTCGGCCCGGTTCGTTCGGTTCAGCAGGACGGCGGCGTGGGCCGGGTGGGCGCGCAGGGACTGTACGTCGCCCATCTCGCCCCCGATGGGCGCCATGCGGTCCAGCTCGATAGGGGCCGGAGTGACCGGCACGATCCATTCGCTCGCGTATCTCATGATGCTGCGGGCGATGTGCGAGTGGTCCTCCATCTGCGGAGCGTCGAACACGACGGCCTGCCGCTCGCCCAGGAAGTCATTCACGCGCCGGTGCACATCGCCCACCGGCAGGGCGACCACGGGCAACGGGAAGCCACCTGCCAATTCGCTCCAGCGCAACGCGGAGGAAGCGGGGTCGCTGTCGACCAGCAACGGCGGGATGCCCAACTCGTGAAGTGCGTGGGCCAACCAGACCGCGCTGGTCGTCTTTCCCACTCCGGGCTTCAGGTTCACAAAGGCGTAACTCAGCGTCACACGAGTCAACGTAGGGTCGCGCGCGGCTGCCGACCGCCGACTCGGGCCACACAGTGCCATCGTTCACCCTGCGGCGCTGGTGAATCATTCGTATGGGCCAGTACGGATGTCGTCCTCTTCGGGTGCCAAGGGGAGCGGGACCACCTCAAGTCCCGACGCGGCGCCAGGATTTCCACGTCCTTGTCATGGTCGCTCATCGGTAGCAAGCGCAGCACGGCACACGCGTTCGTCACAGCCAGGTAGGCCAGTCGCAACAGCACGATCGATCGTGTTCCCGCAGTTCTCAGCACTCGCTCCAGAGCGCCGCCCCCAGGGACCGCCACCAAGACCCCTCGTCGACAGACGCCAGGTCATCATCCGCCTGCGGGTCCGTAGGTTGGCCTGTCCGGTTCTGGACTGCTGGCGACAGGCGTTCCACAAGCAGATTCCAGGGCTGTTGGAGCGTCATCAGCGACCGGCCGCCTGTGGTGCTGATCGACGACGCGGACGTGTTCGACGACTTCAGCGGAGTGCTTCAAGCCCTGGCGTCCCATCAGGACCCGGGCATCCACGTCATCGCCGCCGCCCGCAACGACGGCGAGGTGCGCAGCAGCATGCACTGGTTGGCTCGGTGCGGCGCAGCAGGTCGGGGGTGTTGCTGATGCCCGACTCGCTCGACGGCGATCTGCTGGGCGTCGGCCTGCCCCGCCGTCCCGCGCTCACCATGCGGCCCGGCGCGGATACCTCGTCTCGGACGGCTCCTTCACCGCCGTCCAGGTCGCCGTGCCCGGCGACTGACAGGCCGACAGAACGTGTGGGGCCGCGCACCGCACGCCCTGTCCGGTCTACGTCCGACGCCCCGCACGCTACTGCCGACAAGTGACGGAGAGTGGGGCGGATCTGCTGGCGTTGCTGCGTGAGCTCGATGACCCGCAGTGGCTTGAGTGGCCGGCATCGTACGACAGGAAGGCAGTCGCTGCGCGGTTCGGCGAGCTGATCACGCGGCTCGAAAGCGACTTCGGGGTTCGGTGCGCGGCCGAGCAAGGATACGCAGAATTCCAGCGAGTACGGGCAGGTCACTGTGCCCGCTGAGGCCACGGCATGCGGGACCCGGATCGTCGTCTGCGTCAGCAAGTTCGGGTCCCTCGCCCTGGTCTGTGCTGAGGATCCAGGAGCCTTTCTCGGGACGCAAGATGCCCAGGACGAAGGCGAGCCAGACGCCGCCGATCTCGCCTCCGTCGAGCGGGCCCTGGTCGAGCTCGGCTTCACGGTCGTCCCGGAGGAACTGGTGGAGTCCGACTATGACGGGCCGAGTCGAGCGTCGTCCGGCGTGGGTCGGTGCGTGTGTTCGTCGGCGCGGACGACGGCGAGGAAGGCGTGAGCCAGCATCGCGAGAGTGGCCCAGCGGGCCCAGGAGGGGTAGCGGCGGACCTGGTGCTCATCCTGCGGCGGATGAGCAGCTGGTGACGGCCTGGGGCCGGCTCGGCGAGGTCGATGCCGGCCCAGTCGTAGAACCGCTGCCCCTTCGCGCCGCGCCCGGCCGAGAGCTTCTGCCAGGCCCGCTTCGGCACCTTCCGCGCCAGGGCATCGGCGCGGAACTTGCCTGCGCCAGTGGGCAGTTCGGCCGAGCAGGCCACCGCGAGGACATAGCCGACGCCGCGTTCCTCCAGAGCCGTACGGAGTCGTGGGTTGCCGCCGTAGACCTCGTCCCCGGTGACCCGGCCGACGTGTGCGCAGGGCGGGCACGGTGGTCGATGAACGCGTGCTTGACACCCCGTCGTGACGGTGCGAGGACTCAGGAGTGGTGGCATCGGGCCGGGGGAGCCCGCGGCCTGGGCGGCTGTTCAGCAGAGGAGAGTGGTGAGCGCCTCCTGGAGCAGGTGCAACGCTTCTTCGTCGTCCCAGACGGCTTCGCTGTGGCGCCAGGCGATGTAACCGTCGGGGCGGACCAGCAGTGCTCCGGCCTCGTGGATGTCGCGGGCGCGGTGCCAGTCGTGGTAGGCGTCCTCCGCACCCTTGGCGCCGATCACGACGGCACGCAGGAAGGATGGTCGGCCTTGTCCGCCGCGTGCACCCATGCCTGGCCGGACACTCCGGTGACGAGGGAGAACTTTCCCTTCTGGGTCACGTCGAGGGTGGAAACCCTGTGGCCGGTCTCGTCGATCAGCCACGCGTGCGGAATCTTGGCGCCGGGCCGGGTCGTCGCCTGCAGGTACAGGACGGGGTCGCGCTTCCAGACCTCCTCGCCTGCCTCGGCGTCGGGGATGACGGCGCGGGAGTCGTAGCGCTGGTTGAGTTCGATGCCTTGGGCGTTGAACTCGGTGTTCTTCAGTTCGACAGCGGCGACGAGGGCTTCGCGGGCCTGGACACCGGCGGGGCTGATATCACGGATCTTCGCCAGGCCGGCGGCGACCGGATCGGACTGGCCTTCGGTGCGGAACGCCGCGTTGAGCGGGCCGTAGTACGGAATCCATCCGAGTCGAGACCGGCGCCGGCCTGGTGACGTGCACCGTCTACCGCCCGTCGGCCGCCGCCACAGCCCCTGCCCGCAGGGTCACGGCACCGCTGCCGAGCTTGTACGCCGCGCCCTGCAGGAACTCACCCGGGACATCCCGTTCCTGTCGACGGATCCATTCCTGCAGATGGGACACGGTTTCGGAGCGTCGCTTGACCCAAGGAGCCAGGCGCTAGAAGGAAACTCCCCTCACCGCCGACCAGATCCGGGAGATCACTGAGAGACTCGGAGACATCGCACAACGCGTGCAAGCCGTCGACACAGAGAAGAAGAGCCCACTCTACGAAGCCCTCGGCATCACGATCAGTTACGAACACGCAGGTAGGGCCGCGACCGTAAGGTCGAGGCCCTTGTCCGCGTATCGCTATAGCGAGTGTCCGAGGGGGGACTTGAACCCCCACGCCCGATAAAGGGCACTAGCACCTCAAGCTAGCGCGTCTGCCATTCCGCCACCCGGACCAGGTGTCTGCCGCCTGACCGGGGCGTTCCCCGCGGCGACATGGACAACAATACCAAGCTTTCGCAGTGCCCTTCACCTGCATATCCGTCCCTCGGGCGCCGCCTCGGGAGAACCGGAGACGCCAGGCGGGACGGGCCACTGTGGGTGACCGAACGACTACGGCCACCGACTGCACTGTGCGCCGCCCGGCCGCCTAGACGCGGCCCGTACAGGTACTGGTGTCGTATGACGACCCGGCGGCAACGCGAGCCACAGTGCGCGCGCCGGTCGACGCCGGGATGCATCACGTCGTGCTCAGCCGGCCCCGCCCCTGTCCGCGAGGAGCGGCACGGTGGCTGGCCGACAAGGTGATCGCCGGGTGGCACCCCTGAGGCGGGGCGCCACCCGGGCGTCGGTCACGGCATGAGGTGGTAGTCCGGGAAGTTCCCAGGCAGTCGCTCTCCCGCCGGACCCTGGGTCACGGCGCGCACCAGCAGCTCGCCACCGACGAAGGCGCCGCGCCAGGAGGCGCCGAAGCCGCCGAACAGTTCGTCGCGGTCACCGCGTGAGCGCGGCTTGCCATGGCCGACCTTGAACGCCCGGATCTGCGGGGCCAGCCGGTCGAAGGTCGCCCGGTCGTCCGTGGACAGGGTGGCCACCAGCGCGCCGTTGGACGCGTTCATCGCGGCCAGCAGCTCCGCCTCCGTGTCGACCAGGACGATGCTGTCGACCGGGCCGAACGGTTCCGCGTGGTGCAGGGGTGAGGACGGCGGCGGGTTGAGGAGCGTCACCGGATGGACGTATGCCGAGGTGTCCTGGCCGGGCAGGAACCGGCCGTCGGCCTCGCTGCCGCGGTGCAGCGGGACCGCGCCCCGGTCGATGGCCTCGGCGACCTGGTCGCGCAGCTCCTTGGCCTTGGCCGCGTTGATGACCGGCCCGAAGTCCAGCTGCGGATACGGGTCGTCGCCGTTCTCGACCGCCAGCGGGTGCCCCACCTTGAGCGTGCGCACCGCCGGGAGGTACGCCGCGAGGAACTCGTCGAACAACTGCCGCTGGACGACGAAGCGCGGGTACGCCGTGCAGCGCTGCTTGCCGTAGTCGAAGAGCTTCGGGATCACCGCGGTGAGCGCGTCCCAGTCCGAGTGGTTCCAGATGCCCCAGGTGTTGAGTCCTTCCTGTTCGAGTACATGCCGCTTGCCGAGGTCGGCGACGGCCGTGGCGACCGCGGCACCGGTGTCACGGCCGCCCACGAAGGAGACGCAGCCGATCTCGGGCGCCCGTACCAGCGCCTGGGACAGCTCGCCCCCGCTGCCACTGACGAGGGTGGCGGGAATCCCCTCGCGGGCGGCGAGCGCACAGGCCAGGGTCAGACAGGCGAGGCCGCCGTCGGTCGGGGTCTTGGCGATCACCGCGTTGCCTGCCAGTGCCTGGACCAGCATGGCGTGAACGAGCACGCTCATCGGATAGTTCCAGCTCGCGATGTTGGACACCGGCCCGTCCAGCGAGGTGCGCCCGTCGAGCATCGGGTCGATGCCGTCGACGTACCAGCGCACGCCGTCGATGGCCCGGTCGACGTCCGCCTGCGCGAGCCTCCAGGGCTTGCCGATCTCCCACACCAGCAGCAGGGCGAGGAGTTCGCGGTGCTCGGTGAGGGCGTCGAGGGTGGCCGCGACGCGGGCGCGGCGCTCGTCGAGGGGGACGTGCCGCCAGGCGCGGTGCTGGTCGAGCGAGGCGCGCACAGCCTGGTGCGCGGTGTCGCGGTCGAGGCGGGGCGGGCCGGCGATGGGGCTGCCGTCGACGGGGCTGGTGGCGGGCAGGGCCCGGCCGTCGGCCTGCCAGGCGGAGTTCCAGAGGTTGAGGACGCGGTCGTCCTGGAAGGCCTCCGGGGCGACGGACAGGCAGCGCTGCCAGGCGTCGGCCCAGGACGTGCCTGATTTGAGGGTGAGGGTTGTTGCCATAGGGGTTTCTCCGCTCTCGGTGCACAGTCGGGGGCGGGGGTGCATGGCTCGTCGCGCGCCGGCTCGCACTGCCGTGCGCGGACGTCGTGCGAAGGAGGCCGTGACGCACGCGGTGGTGCGCCACGGTCGCCTCACATCAACTATGAGCGGCCGCGCGCCCGCGTTCGAGACACGCGAGCACAAGTTTCGCCGTCTCGGTCGGTGTGTTTCCCACACTCACCCCGGCGGCCTCCAGAGCCTCCTTCTTCGCCTGGGCGGTGCCGGAGGAGCCGGACACGATGGCGCCCGCGTGCCCCATCGTCCTGCCCTCGGGGGCGGTGAATCCGGCGATGTAGCCGACGACGGGCTTGGTGACGTGCTCGCGGACGTATGCGGCGGCGCGTTCCTCGGCGTCGCCGCCGATCTCCCCGATGAGGACGATCAGTTCGGTGTCGGGGTCGTCCTGGAAGGCGGCCAGGCAGTCGATGTGGGTGGTGCCGACGACCGGGTCGCCGCCGATTCCGACACATGTCGAGAAGCCGATGTCGCGGAGTTCGTACATGAGTTGGTAGGTGAGCGTGCCGGACTTGGACACCAGGCCGACGCGGCCCGCCTTGGTGATGTCGGAAGGGATGATGCCCGCGTTGGACTGTCCGGGGGTGATCAGACCCGGGCAGTTGGGGCCGATGACACGCGTGCCCTTCGCCTTGGCGTGGGCGTGGAAGGCGACGGAGTCGTGGACGGGGATGCCCTCGGTGATGACGACCGCCAGGCCGATGCCGGCGTCGGCGGCCTCGACGACGGCCGCCTTCGCGAAGGCGGGCGGCACGAAGACGACGGAGACGTCGGCGCCGGTCGCATGGATGCCCTCGGCGACCGATCCGAAGACGGGGACGCCACGGTCGTCGAAGTCGACGGTGCGGCCCGCCTTGCGCGGGTTGACGCCGCCGACGATGTTCGTGCCGGCCGCGAGCATGCGCCGGGTGTGCTTCATGCCCTCGCCGCCGGTCATGCCCTGGACGAGGACCTTGCTCTCCTTGGTGAGGTAGACGGCCATGTCGGGCTCCTTCAGCCGCTGGTGGCGAGTTGGGCGGCACGGCCGGCGGCGCCGTCCATGGTGGTGGCCTGCTGGACCAGGGGGTGCGCGCGCTCGTCGAGGATGGCGCGCCCGCGGGCCGCGTTGTTGCCGTCGAGCCGCACGACGAGTGGTTTGGTCAACTGCACTCTGTCCAGGGCCTGCACGATGCCGTCGGCGACCGCGTCGCAGGCGGTGATTCCGCCGAAGACGTTGACGAAGACCGACTTGACGGCCGGGTCGGACAGGATGACCGAGAGGCCGTCGGCCATGATCTGGGCGGAGGCTCCGCCGCCGATGTCGAGGAAGTTGGCGGGGCGGGCGCCGCAGCCCGCGACGACGTCGAGGGTCGACATGACCAGGCCCGCGCCGTTGCCGATGATGCCGACCTCGCCGTCCAGCTTGACGTAGTTGAGGCCCTTGGCGGCGGCCGCCGCCTCCAGGGGGTCGTCGTGCTCCACGTCCTCGGCGCCCCAACGGGCCTGCCGGAAGCGGGCGTTGTCGTCGAGGGTGACCTTGCCGTCGAGGGCGAGGATCTGCCCCTGCGACGTCCGCACGAGCGGGTTGACCTCGACGAGGACGGCGTCCTCCCGGACCAGGACCTCCCAGAGCCGTACGAGGACGTCGACGGTCTGCGCCGGCAGTCCGGCCGCCTCGGCGATCTCGTTCGCCTTCGCCGAGGTGACGCCCTCGGCCGGGTCGATGTGGATACGGGCCACCGCCTCCGGCCGGCTCGCGGCGACCTCCTCTATCCCCATGCCTCCCTCGGCGGAGGCGATGGCGAGGAAGCGGCCCGCCGCACGGTCGAGCACATAGGAGGCGTAGAACTCCGTCTCGATGTCCACGGGCTGGGCCAGCATCACCTTGCCGACCGTGTGGCCCTTGATGTCCACACCGAGGATCTGACGTGCGGTGAGCTCCGCGGCGGCCGGGTCCGCGGCGAGCTTCACACCGCCCGCCTTGCCCCGCCCACCGGTCTTGACCTGCGCCTTGACGACGACGCGACCGCCGAGCCTGCGGGCGATCTCACGTGCTTCCTTGGGCGAGTCGGTGACCTCGGCCCTCGGCACCACGATGCCGTGTTCCTCGAAGAGTTCCCTTGCCTGGTGCTCGTACAGGTCCATTTCGGCTCCTGACCGCTGTGTCTTCTGGGAGGGACCCCCAGACCCCCGGAAATTGCCGCACGCCCCCTGGACACCACTCACTGGATGCGGGATAACAAGGTTCATACAGTATTCGTCGACTGTATGCAATGTACCGCGAGAGCAGTTCGAACCCCTACGAAGGGACAGGACTTCGCCATGCCCGACGACACCCAGGACGTGATTTCCGGTGGTCATCTCGTTGCCAAGGCACTCAAGGCCGAGGGGGTCGACCGCATCTACACCTTGTGCGGCGGCCACATCATCGACATCTACGACGGTTGCGTCGACGAGGGCATAGAGGTCGTCGACGTCCGCCATGAGCAGGTCGCCGCCCATGCCGCCGACGGTTACGCCCGTCTCACCGGCAAACCCGGCTGCGCGGTCGTCACCGCGGGTCCGGGCACGACGGACGCCGTCACCGGTGTCGCCAACGCCTTCCGCGCGGAGTCCCCGATGCTGCTGATCGGCGGTCAGGGGGCCCTCACCCAGCACAAGATGGGGTCCCTGCAGGACCTGCCGCACGTCGACATGATGACGCCGATCACCAAGTTCGCGGCGGCCGTGCCGGACACGGCCCGCGCGGCGGACATGGTGTCCATGGCCTTCCGTGAGTGCTACCACGGCGCGCCGGGCCCCTCCTTCCTGGAGATCCCCCGCGACGTGCTGGACGCCAAGGTGCCGGTGAGCAGGGCACGCGTGCCGAAGTCCGGCGCCTACCGCGCCTCGACCCGCTCGGCCGGTGACCCCGAGGCCGTCGAGAAGCTCGCCGACCTGCTCGTGCACGCCGAGAAGCCGGCCATCCTGCTCGGCAGCCAGGTGTGGACGACCCGCGGCACCGAGGCGGCCATCGACCTCGTACGGACCCTCAACATCCCCGCCTATATGAACGGGGCGGGCCGCGGCACCCTCCCGCCCGGCGACCCGCACCACTTCCAGCTCTCGCGCCGGTACGCCTTCTCCCACGCGGACGTCATCGTCGTCGTCGGCACGCCCTTCGACTTCCGCATGGGCTACGGCAAGCGGCTCTCCCCCGACGCGACCGTCGTGCAGATCGACCTCGACTACCGGACGGTGGGCAAGAACCGCGACATCGACCTCGGGATCGTCGGCGACGCCGGGCGCGTGCTGAAGTCGGTGACCGAGGCCGCCTCCGGACGCATCAACGGCGGCGCCGCCAAGCGCAAGGAGTGGCTCGACGAGCTGCGCGCCGCCGAGCAGACCGCGATCGAGAAGCGGCTGCCGAGCCTGCGGTCCGACGCCTCACCGATCCACCCCTACCGCCTGGTCAGCGAGATCAACGACTTCCTCACCGAGGACTCCATCTACATCGGCGACGGCGGCGACATCGTCACCTTCTCCGGGCAGGTCGTCCAGCCCAAGTCACCCGGGCACTGGATGGACCCGGGCCCGCTCGGCACCCTCGGCGTCGGCGTCCCCTTCGTACTCGCGGCCAAGCAGGCACGGCCCGACAAGGAGGTCGTCGCCCTGTTCGGCGACGGCGCCTTCTCCCTCACCGGCTGGGACTTCGAAACCCTCGTCCGCTACGGCCTCCCCTTCGTCGGCATCGTCGGCAACAACTCCTCCATGAACCAGATCCGCTACGGCCAGGCCCAGAAGTACGGCCTGGAGCGCGAGCGGGTCGGCAACACCCTCGGCGACGTCCACTACGACAAGTTCGCGCAGATGCTGGGCGGTTACGGCGAGGAGGTCCGCGACCCCGCCGACATCGGCCCGGCGCTGCGGCGTGCCCGTGAGTCGGGCAAGCCGTCGCTGATCAACGTCTGGGTCGACCCGGACGCGTACGCCCCCGGAACCATGAACCAGACGATGTACAAGTGAGGTGGCCCGCATGACTGGAACGCCCGCCAAGGCCCTCGCCGGCATCCGCGTCCTCGACATGACCCACGTCCAGTCCGGGCCCTCCGCCACCCAGCTGCTCGCCTGGCTCGGGGCGGACGTGGTCAAGCTGGAGGCGCCGACCGGTGACATCACGCGGGGGCAGCTGCGCGACCTGCCGGACGTCGACTCCCTCTACTTCACGATGCTCAACTGCAACAAGCGGAGCATCACCCTGAACACCAAGACCGAGCGCGGCAAGGAGATCCTCACCGAGCTGATCCGGCGCTCCGACGTCATGGTCGAGAACTTCGGACCGGGCGCGGTCGACCGTATGGGTTTCACCTGGGACCGCATCCAGGAGATCAATCCGCGGATCGTCTATGCCTCCATCAAGGGGTTCGGGGACGGCCCGTACACCAACTTCAAGGCGTACGAGGTCGTCGCGCAGGCCATGGGCGGGTCGATGTCGACCACCGGTTTCGAGGACGGGCCGCCGCTGGCGACGGGGGCCCAGATCGGGGACTCGGGGACGGGCGTCCACGCCGTGGCGGGGATACTCGCGGCGCTGTTCCAGCGGGAGCACACCGGGCGCGGTCAGCGGGTGAACGTGGCCATGCAGCACGCTGTGCTCAACCTCTGCCGGGTGAAGCTGCGCGATCAGCAGCGCCTGGCCCACGGCCCGCTCGCTGAATATCCCAACGAGGACTTCGGCACGGAAGTTCCCCGGTCCGGAAACGCCTCGGGCGGCGGCCAGCCCGGCTGGGCGGTCAAGTGTGCGCCGGGCGGCCCCAACGACTACGTGTACGTCATCGTGCAGCCCGTCGGCTGGAAGCCGATCAGCGAACTCATCGGCCGGCCGGAGCTGGCCGATGACCCCGAGTGGGCGACGCCCCAGGCCCGGCTGCCCAAGCTCAACAAGATGTTCCAGCTGATCGAGGAGTGGTCCTCGACGCTTCCCAAGTGGGAGGTGCTGGAGCGGCTCAACGCGCACAACATCCCGTGCGGGCCGATCCTGTCCACCAAGGAGATCATCGAGGACGACTCGCTGATCGCCAACGAGATGGTCGTCACCGTCCCGCACCCCGAGCGCGGCGAGTTCACCACGGTGGGCAGCCCGCTCAAGCTCTCCGACTCCCCCGTCGAGGTGACCAGTTCACCCCTGCTCGGCGAGCACAACGAAGAGGTCTACATCGGCGAACTCGGCCTCGGCGACGAGGAACTGCGCCTGCTCAAGTCGAACGGAGTGATCTGACGTGATGGCCGAAGACCGGGAGCCGAGGGTGCGGTCGCTCCTCGACACTGCGCGGGCCGAGGGCCGCACCGCGCTCACCGCACCCGAGGGCAAGGTGATCGCCGACGCGTACGGGATCGCCGTACCGGGTGAGGAGTTGGCGACCGACGTCGACGAGGCCGTCTCGTACGCCGCGCGCTTCGGCGGGCCCGTGGTGATGAAGATCGTCTCCCCGGACATCCTGCACAAGACCGACGCCGGCGGTGTGATCGTCGGCGTCGAGGGCGCCGCGGACGTCCGGGCCGCGTTCCACGAGATCGTCGAGAACGCGCGCGCGTACAACGCGTCCGCGCGCATCGAGGGCGTACAGGTCCAGGAGCTGCTCCCGCAGGGGCAGGAGGTCATCGTCGGCGCGGTGACGGACCCGACGTTCGGGAAGGTGGTCGCCTTCGGGCTCGGCGGTGTGCTCGTCGAGGTCCTCAAGGACGTCACGTTCCGCCTGGCGCCGGTGAGCGCCGACGAGGCGCTGTCCATGCTGGACTCGATCCGCTCGGCGGAGGTCCTGCACGGGGTGCGCGGGCAGGCGGGCGTCGACCGGTGGGCGATCGC
The DNA here is from genome assembly GCF_042896045.1 of Streptomyces sp. NPDC001351. Taxonomy (NCBI): domain Bacteria; kingdom Bacillati; phylum Actinomycetota; class Actinomycetes; order Kitasatosporales; family Streptomycetaceae; genus Streptomyces; species Streptomyces sp. NPDC001351. Next base: position 919,093 of record NZ_JBIAWS010000003.1, read on the forward strand.
CGAGCAGATCCGCCGGGTCTCGCAACTGGTCACGGACTTCCCGGAGATCGCGGAGGTCGACCTCAACCCGGTGATCGCCACTCCTGAGGGCGCGGTCGCGGCGGACATCCGCGTGATCCTCGCCGAGTCGGTGCCGAAGCCGCGGCGCGCGTACACGCGCGAGGAGATCCTCACCTCCATGCGCCACCTGATGCAGCCCTCGTCCGTCGCCGTGATCGGTGCCTCCAACGAGCAGGGCAAGATCGGCCACTCGGTGATGCGCAACCTCATCGACGGCGGCTTCGCCGGAGAGATCCATCCGGTGAACCCCAAGGCCGATGACATTCAGGGCCGCAAGGCGTACAAGAGTGTCACGAACGTTCCCGGTGAGGTGGATGTGGCGGTCTTCGCGATCCCCGCCAAGTTCGTGGCCTCGGCACTGGAGGAGGTGGGACGCAAGAAGATCCCGAACGCCGTGCTGATCCCCTCCGGGTTCGCGGAGACCGGCGAGCACGAGCTCCAGGAGGAGATCGTCGCGATCGCCGAGCGGCACGGCGTGCGCCTCCTCGGGCCGAACATCTACGGCTACTACTCGACGTGGCAGGACCTGTGCGCCACGTTCTGCACGCCGTACGACGTCAAGGGCGGTGTCGCGCTGACCTCGCAGTCCGGTGGCATCGGGATGGCCATCCTGGGTTTCGCGCGCACCACGAAGACGGGTGTGTCGGCGATCGTGGGCCTGGGCAACAAGTCGGACCTGGACGAGGACGACCTGCTCACCTGGTTCGGCGAGGACCCGCACACCGAGTGCATCGCGATGCATCTGGAGGACCTCAAGGACGGCCGCGCCTTCGTGGAGGCCGCACGGGCGACCGTGCCGAAGAAGCCGGTCGTGGTGCTCAAGGCGGGCCGTACGGCGGCGGGTGCGAAGGCCGCCGGTTCGCACACCGGGGCGCTGGCGGGCGACGACGCCGTGTACGACGACATCCTCAGGCAGGCGGGTGTCATCAGGGCGCCGGGGCTGAACGACATGCTCGAGTACGCGCGCGCGTTGCCGGTGCTTCCGGCTCCCCAGGGCGACAACGTCGTGATCATCACCGGGGCCGGCGGCAGCGGTGTGCTGCTGTCCGACGCGGTGAGCGACAACGGGCTGTCCCTGATGGAGATCCCGCCGGACCTCGACGAGGCCTTCCGCAAGTTCATCCCGCCCTTCGGGGCCGCCGGCAACCCCGTCGACATCACCGGAGGCGAGCCTCCGTGGACGTACGAGGCAACGATTCGGCTGGGCCTTCAGGACCCGCGCATCCACGCGCTCGTCCTCGGCTACTGGCACACCATCGTCACTCCCCCGATGGTCTTCGCGGAGCTCACCGCGCGCGTGGTGGCCGAATTCCGGGAGCGCGGCATCGAGAAGCCCGTGGTGGCCTCCCTCGCGGGTGACGTCGAGGTCGAGGAGGCCTGCCAGTACCTCTACGAGCGAGGGGTCGTGGCTTATCCGTACACGACCGAGAAGCCGGTGGCCGTGCTGGGTGCGAAGTACCGCTGGGCGCGGGCGGCGGGCTTGTTGGGGGGCGGTTCATGAGGTGAGCGAAGCGCGGGGCCGGCCGACAGTGCGGTCGGCCGGCCCCGGGACCCGTGCGCACGCGAAAGGCATTGGACAGGGGGCGCTGGCCAGAGCTTTCGATGCAAGGGGTGCTGAGCGATGACAACCACCGACCACTCGACGTCCGTCCCCTACAGGGAGGTGACGGATCGCCATGGCCGCGTGTACCGGATCGGTGAGTCCGATACCGACGTCATGGGCCGACCACGCAAGTGGATGGTCGTCCTGCCCTGGGTGGGGATGATGGGCATCAGCTCCGCCGAGTACGCGTTCACATCGGCGGAGGACACGCTCCACGAGGCTCATCTGTGGAGCAGCGGACACATCTTCTGGCTGATGGGCGTCTGGGTGTTCTTCCAGGCGGCCGTGGCCTTTCCCGCCGGGCAGCTGCGGGAGAGCGGCAGGCTGCCCGCCCGTACGGCGATGATGATCGGCGCCGTCGGCACCATGCTGGGCTATCTGTCGCTGGCGTACGCGCCGAACGTGGCCGTCGCGTATGTCGGCTTCGGCATGTGCAGCGGCATCGGCGCCGGTCTCGTCTACGCGACCTGTGTGAACATGGTCGGCAAGTGGTATCCGGAGCGCAAGGGCGGCAAGACGGGCTTCGTCAACGGCGGTTTCGCCTACGGCTCCGTGCCCTTCGTCTTCCTGTTCACCTCGTACATGGACCTGAGCAACTACCGGACCGTGCTCGCCTCTGCGGGCATCGGGCTGTGCCTGCTGGTGGCCGCGGCCGGCTGGTTCTTCCAGGACCCGCCGAAGAACTGGTGGCCCGCGCACGTCGACCCGCTGAGGATGACCGACGACCCGAAGATCCGCCGGGCCCTGGAGAAGAACCCGCCCGCCGTCAAGCAGTACACCCCCAAGGAGGCCGCCCGTACCCCCGTCCTGTGGATGATGTGGTTCTGTCTGCTGTGCACGGCCGGCATCAACATCTTCGGCATCGCCTTCCAGGTGCCGTTCGGCAAGGACATGGGGTTCGCGGGCGGGGTCGTGGCCACCGCGATGTCCCTGAAGGCCGTCGTCAACGGCACCGGGCGCGGTGTCATCGGCTGGATCTCCGACCTCCCCCACGCTCGAACAAGCTCGCGCGGGGGCACCCCCATCGGCCGGCGCAACACACTGATCATCGTCTGCATCGTGCTCGGCACGGCGCAGTTCGGTGTACTGGTCTCCGGCCAGCTGGGCAGCATGCCGTTCTTCCTGTTCTGCTCCATGGTCTCCGGTTTCGGCGGCGGCGCGATCTTCCCGCTGTTCGCGGCCATGACGGCGGACTACTTCGGCGAGAACAACAACGCCACCAACTACGGAATGGTCTACAGCTCGAAGCTGATCTCCGGGCTCGTCGGCTCCGGCCTGGGCGCGGTCGTCGTCGGCGCATGGGACTACCACGGCGCGTTCGTGCTGGCGGGTTCCATCGGCCTGGCCTCCGCGGTGCTGGCGCTCTTCCTGAAGTCCCCGGGCCGGCCGAAGGCCCGGCGCATCGTCCCCAACCCGCACCCGCTCGGCGAGGAGATGGCATAAGCATGACAGCAGACCCGCTCGCGGCCGATCCGACAGCCGCGAACCGTCCCTACCGTGAAGTGACCGACGCCCGAGGCCGCGTCTACCGCATCGGCGAGACCGACCGGGACATCCTCGGCCATTCGCGCAAGCTCATGGTGTACCTCCCGTGGATCGCCATGATGGCCATCAGCGTCTTCGAATACGCGTACGGCTCCGCGGAGGACACGCTGTCCCACGCGCACGGCTGGACGCAGTCCAACACCTTCTGGATCCTCAGCGTCTGGGTGTTCTTCCAGGCCGGCATCGCCTTCCCGGCGGGCTGGCTGCGCGAGAAGGGCATCCTGACGGCCCGCAAGGCCATGTACACCGGCTCCGGGATGTGTCTGGTCGGATTCCTCGCGCTGTCGCACCTGAGCAACGTGTGGCTGGCGATCCTGGGCTTCGGAGTCATCGGCGGGCTCGGTGCCGGCCTGGTCTACGCGACCTGCATCAACATGGTCGGCAAGTGGTTCCCCGAGCGCCGCGGCGCCCGCACCGGCTTCGTCAACGGCGGCTTCGCCTACGGATCGCTGCCTTTCATCTTCATCTTCAACTACGCCTTCGACACCGGGAACTACCACCGCGTCCTGGACCTGATCGGCTGCTACATCATGATCGTGGTGTTCGGGTGCGCGTTCTTCTTCAAGGACCCGCCGAAGAACTGGTGGCCCGCGGACATCGATCCGCTGACCTTCTCCGGGGCCCGGAAGGGCGCGGAGAGCCTTGCCAAGAACCCGCCTGCGACGAAGCAGTACACACCCAAGGAGGCCATCAGGACGGGCATGCTGCCGCTGATGTGGATCTCCATCGTGATGACCGCCGGTGTGTCGATCTTCGGGATCTCCTTCCAGGTCGACTACGCCAAGGACGTCGGCTTCGGCCCCCTGGTGGCAGCGTCCTCCATGGGTGTCATGGCGGTCATCAACGGCATCGGACGCGGTGTGGTGGGCTGGCTGTCCGACAAGTGGGGCCGCAAGTCGACCCTGGTGTTCGTCATCGTCGTCCTGGGACTGGCCCAGTTCGGTGTGATCCTGGCGGGCGAGATGAAGAGCGAGTGGCTCTTCCTGTTCTTCGCCTTCCTCTCCGGCTTCGGCGGCGGCGCGTTCTACCCGATGTTCGCGGCGCTGACCCCGGACTACTTCGGGGAGAACTACAACGCCACCAACTACGGCCTTGTGTACAGCGGAAAGCTGGTCAGCGGCCTGTTCGGCGGCGGCCTCGGCTCCATGGTGGTCGCGGCCTGGGGCTACAACGGGGCGTACGCGCTGGCCGGCGGCGTCTCGATGGTCGCGGCGGCGATCGCCCTGCTGCTGCGGCAGCCGGGACGCAGCAGCTCGGATGCGCCGGCCCCGCAACCGCAGCCCGCAGGCTGACGGTTGACGGCACACGCGCGTGAGGCGGCCCTCCCCGGGATTGCGGAGAGGGCCGCCTCACGTGTGCGCCCCTGTGGCGCCGTCAGCACTTCTCGCGCAGTGAGTGCAGGTAGGCGCTGGAGCGGCGTGCGAAGGTGAACGACTCGGCCGGCTGGTCGTGTTCGGTCTGCCAGTGGTGGGCGAGGCGCTCGCCGCGCAGCCGGGTCACGGCGGCGATGAAGCGCTGGTAGTCGATGTCGCCGACGTCTGGCGGACCTTGGGGTCGTCGGAGGCGAAGGCGAACTCATCGGAGTGGTTGTGCTGGTAGAACTTCATGCCGCGCGCCTTGGCCGCCGCGCCGTACGCGTTGAACTCCTCGGCGGCCCGCTTCCAGGCGTCGACGCTGTTTCCGTAGCGGCCCGGGTTCGCCGCGGTGCCGATGTGCTTGAGGCCGAGAGCCTGGGCGTCGTCGAGGACCTTGGTGAGGTTCTGGGCGAAGGTGTAGGCGCTCGGGTCACTGGAGTAGTAGCCGACGTGGCTGCCGATCGGGTTGAGGCCGTGGTCGACCTCGTCGTACGCCTTGGAGGCCTTCCTCGTCGTGGGAGTAGACGTCGAGCTTGCCGATGAGCCGTGTGTTTCCGGCGGCGTCCGTGAGGCGGAGTTCGCCGTCGCGCGAGGTGTGCAGGACCGAGCGGTCCGGGAGGACGGCGAGGGACATCGGCTCGCCGACCTCCGCCTCCCCCTTGGCGAGGGTGACCTGCCGGAAGTCCTCGGCGGCGGCTGCCGCGGGGGCCGCCCCCGGGTCGGCGACGGCTGCGCCGGCCCGGGGAGCGGTGAGGGTCAGCGACGCGCCCGCCGGCAACACGTCACTGAACAGGGCGGCTGCTGGTGGTGCGGTCGTTCCCGTGCACGAATGCCTCCAGTGAGGGGCCGGTTGTACGGGCGGGTGCGGTACGCCGGGATGCGCCGTCATCCCGGAACACACGGAAGAAGGAACGGAGTCGGGTTACTCGTTGCCTCCGAACGCCGCGTCGAAGGAGGCCGACGGCGGCTCGAAGTCGTATGCCTTCAGACGGGTCAGGGCTTCTGGTGCACCCTGGAGCCGGTCCATGCCGGCGTCCTCCCACTCCACGGAGACGGGCCCCTGGTAGTCGATGGAGCGCAGCATCCTGAAGACGTCCTCCCAGGGGACGTCACCGTGGCCGGCCGACACGAAGTCCCAGCCGCGGCGCGGGTCGCCCCAGGGCAGATGGGAGCCGAGGCGGCCGTTGCGGCCGTCGAGGCGTTTGCGGGCCTCCTTGCAGTCGACGTGGTAGATCCGGTCGCGGAAGTCCCACAGGAAGCCGACGGGGTCGAGGTCCTGCCACACGAAGTGCGAGGGGTCGAAGTTCAGACCGAAGGCCGGGCGTCCGCCGACTGCCTCCAGGGCGCGCCAGGTTGTCCAGTAGTCGTACGCGATCTCGCTCGGGTGGACCTCGTGCGCGAACCGGACACCCTCCTCGTCGAAGACGTCGAGGATCGGGTTCCAGCGTTCGGCGAAGTCCTCGTAGCCGCGCTCGATCATCGACTCCGGGGCGGGCGGAAACATGGCGACCAGATGCCAGATCGCGGACCCGGTGAAGCCGATGACGGTGTCGACGCCGAAGGCGGCCGCGGCGCGCGCGGTGTCCTTCATACGGTCCGCCGCGCGTCGTCGCACCCCTTCCGGGTCGCCGTCGCCCCACACCTCGCCCGGCAGGATGGCCCGATGGCGCTCGTCGATGATGGCGTCGCAGACGGCCTGGCCGACCAGATGGTTGGACACGGCCCAGCACTTGAGGCCGTACTTGTCGAGCAGTTGCTTCCTGGACTCGATGTACGTGGAGTCCGCGAGCGCCTTGTCGACCTCGAAGTGGTCGCCCCAACAGGCGAGTTCGAGCCCGTCGTAGCCGAAGTCGCGGGCGAGGCGGCAGACCTCCTCGAGCGGGAGGTCGGCCCATTGTCCGGTGAAGAGCGTGAACTGTCGCGGCATGCGCAGGGGCCTCCTCAGACCGCTATGGGCGTGTAGACGGAGTTCTTCTCGGCGCTCTCCTCCACCGCGGCCAGTACGCGCTGCACCTGCAGGCCGTCGGCGAAGGAGGGTTCGGGCCTGCGGCCCTCGGCGATCGCGTGGACGAGGTCGCGGGCCTGGTGGACGAAGGTGTGCTCGTAGCCGAGGCCGTGGCCCGGCGGCCACCAGGCGTCCAGGTAGGGGTGGTCGGGTTCGGTGACGAGGATGCGGCGGAAGCCGGCGTGCGCGCCGGGTTCCGTGGCGTCGTGGTACGATAGCTCGTTGAGGCGCTCCAGGTCGAAGGCCAACGAGCCGCGCTCGCCGTTGAGTTCGATGCGCAGGGCGTTCTTGCGGCCGGTCGCATAGCGCGTCGCCTCAAAGGAGGCCAGGGCGCCGGAGGTGAAGCGGCCGGTGAACAGGGCGGCGTCGTCGACGGTGACCTGTCCGGTGCCGGCGGAGGCGACCGAGGACAGTCCGCTGGTGGCGCCGACGGGCAGCGGCCGCTCCCGTACGAAGGTTTCCGTCAGGGCGGAGACCCCGGCCAGCCGCTCCCCCGCCAGGTACTGCGCGAGGTCGACGATGTGCGCACCCAGGTCGCCGAGCGCGCCGGAGCCGGCCTGGTCCTTGCGCAGCCGCCAGGTGAGCGGGAACTGCGGGTCCACGAGCCAGTCCTGGAGATACGTCACCCGGATGTGCCGCAGGGCGCCGAGCCTGCCCTCGGCAATCATGTTCCGGGCGAGCGCGGTGGCCGGCACCCGGCGGTAGTTGAAACCGACCATCGCCAACTGGCCACGTCCATAAGCCGCTTCGGCTGCGGCGGTCATCGCCGAGGCCTCCTCGACCGTGTTGGCGAGGGGCTTCTCGCACAGCACGTGCTTTCCGGCGGCGAGGGCGGCCAGGGCGATCTCGGCGTGGCTGTCGCCGGGGGTGCAGATGTCCACGAGGTCGATGTCGTCCCGGGCGATCAGGGCCCGCCAGTCGGTCTCGGCCGAAGCCCAGCCGTGCCGGTCGGCCGCCGCGCGCACGGCCTCCGGGTCGCGTCCGCAGATCGCGGCCAGGACCGGGCGGCGGGGCAGGTCGAAGACGTGGCCCGCGGTGCGCCAGCCCTGGGAGTGGGCGGCGCCCATGAACGCGTAGCCGACCATGCCTACGCGCAGCGGCGGCGTCGCGGCCTCCGGTCCGTCCGACTGCTGGGGCTGTCCCATACGGATGTCCTCCTCGTCCTCGTAGTGATGGCCCCGCGGGGGGTGCGGGGGCAGGATGCGGCCCAGCGGAAGCCGGTGGGCATGTACTGGTCGACGTTGGTCTTGTCGACGACGGCCGAGCAGAGCGTCAGCGAGGCCGGGATCTCGAACTCGGCGAGACCGCTTGTGCCCTTGCCCCGGCCGAGCGCCCGGGCCAGGTCGATCGCGGAGGCGGCCATCGTCGGCGGATACAGGACGGTCGCCTTCAGTACGCCGTTGTCCTGCTTGATGGCCTGGAAGGCGCAGAGCGCGCCCGCCCCGCCGACCATCAGGAAGTCCGCGTACGACGAATCCGGCGGCCGTGGGTTCATGGCCGAGGTGGACGTTCTCGGCCACCGACAGGTGCTCCACCAGGTCGAGTTCCTGGTAGATGGTGGCGATGCCCAGGCGCATGGCGGCGATCGGCGAGCGGAGGGGGACCTCCTCGCCGCCGGCGGATGGTGCCGGTGTCGGGCTGGTGGGCACCGGCCAGCACCTTGATGAGGGTGGACTCCCCGGCCCGTTCTGGCCGAGCAGGCAGTGCACTTCACCGGCCTGGACGTCGAGGTCGACGCCGTCGAGGGCCCGGACTCCGGGGAACGACTCGGTGATGCCGGACATGCTGAGCAGCGCTGGTTCTGGTGCCATGAGGTCCCCTTGGCGGGCGTGCGGGCCGGTTTCAGGGCGCTTTCGGGCAGGCGTGTTCAGGGCAGGGCGGGGCAGGACGCCGTACCGGTGATCTTCAAGAACGGGTTGGTTGCGCAGGCGAGAAGAGGTGGTCGCTGATGAGCCGCGCCGCGCCGATGACGCCGGCGGTCGGGCCCAACTCCCCGAGGACGATGGGCAGATGGCCCGTCGCGAGGGGCAGCGACTGGCGGTAGACCTGGGTGCGGATGGCGGCGAGCAGGGTGTGGCCGAGGCCGGTCACCCCGCCGCCGATCACCACCAGGCCCGGGTTGAAGAAGGAGACCAGGCCGGCGATGACCTGGCCGGTCCGGTTGCCGCCCTCGCGGATCAGATCGAGGGCGGTGGCGTCGCCCGCGGCGGCCGCGGCGGCGACGTCGACGGCGGTGAGCGTGCCGTTCGCCGCCAGCCGCGAGGCGAGTTCCTCGGAGCGCCCCTGCTCGGCCGCCGCCGTGGCGTCCCGGGCGAGGGCCGCCCCGCTGAAGTGGGCTTCCAGACAGCCCCGGTTGCCGCAGGCGCACGGGTTGCCGTCGGGCACGGCCTGGATGTGCCCGATGTCTCCCGCGCTGCCCGTCACGCCGCGGTGGACCTCACCGCCGGCGACGATGCCGCAGCCGATGCCGGTGCCGATCTTGACGCAGAGGAAGTCGCCCACGGAGCGTGCGACGCCCGCGTGCTGCTCCCCCATCGCCATGAGGTTCACGTCGTTGTCGACCATGACCGGGCAGCCGAGTTCCTGGCTGAGCGCCTCCCGTACGGGGAAGCCGTCCCAGCCCGGCATGATCGGCGGAGCCACGGGGACGCCCTCGGGGAAGCGGACGGGTCCCGGGACGCCGATGCCGGCGCCGTCGAAACCCTCCGCGAGCCCCGAGGCCCGCAGCTTCGCGGCCATGGACAGGACTTGCTCGAAGACCGCGACCGGGCCCTCGCGTACGTCCATGGGCTGGTTGAGATGTTCGAGGATCTCCAGCTCGGCGTTGGTGACGGCGACGTCGACCGAGGTCGCGCCGATGTCGACGCCGAGGAAACGCAGGCCGGGTGCGAGCCTGATGTTGTGGGAGCGGCGGCCGCCGCGCGAGGCGGCGAGTCCGTCGGCCACGACCAGGCCGGTCTCCAGCAGCCGGTCCACCTCCACGGCCAGTTTGGACCGCGACAGATCGACCTGGTCACCGAGCTGCGCACGGGAGTTGGGTCCTCCGTCGCGCAACAGCTTGAGCAGCCTGGCCTGATGGGCGTTCGCGGGTCGTGCCGTCATGCGTCTCACGAACCCCTCCCCGCCTCAATCGGCCACCAGTGTCCGGGCTTTCGAGGGGAACGTAGCAGCGAACCGCGCACCTGAGAAGAAGCTGTGCACGCATTCGTCCAACTTTCTCCACTCACAGGACAAAGACTGAACTGCCCGCCGCCCCATACGATCTGGTCAGCACCGGTTCAGGGGGAACGCATGAGCACCACGGAACGCATGAACACCGCAGCGGAGGAGCCCGGCCGCCGGGTCACGACGCTGGAACTCTTCTTCGACCTCGTCTTCGTCTTCACCCTCACCCAGCTCAGCGTGCTGCTCGCCGGCGACCTGACGTTCGCCACGGCGGGCCGTGTGGCGCTGATCTTCGTGGTGCTGTTCTGGATGTACGGCGCCTACGCGTACCTCACCAACCAGGTCCCGCCCGACCGCCCCTCCCGGCGGCTGCTGCTGATGCTGGGCATGGGCGCGTTCCTGGTCTGCGCGCTGGCGATCCCGCGCGTCTTCGACGACACCGGAGTGGTCTTCGGGCTCGGCTTCCTGGCCGTCGTGGTCGTGCACACCACCCTCTACACCCGCAGCCACGGCCGGGACGCGATCTGGTACGGCGTCCCCAACTCGCTGGCCGCGCTGGCCGTCACGGCGGCGGGCCTCCTCGACGGGCTCGCGGCGGACGGGCTGTGGCTGCTCGCGCTGCTCCTGCAGTTCGTGACGCCGTTCCTGGCCGAGCACGGCCCCGGCCGGGCCGACGGGCGGTCGGCCGCGGCCCTGCGCGTTCAGCTGGGCAGCCTGGACCCGGCGCACTTCGTGGAGCGGCACGGTCTGCTGCTGATCGTCGCGTTCGGCGAGTCCGTCATCGCGATCGGCACCGGGATCGGCGAACTGCCGCTCACCCCGGGCCTGTTCGGCGGGGCGTTCCTGTCGCTGGCGCTCGCGGTCGCGCTGTGGTGGACGTACTTCGTGCGGGACGAGGAGGCCGCCGAGGCGGCGTTCCGGAACACGCCGGCACCGAATCGCTGGCGGCTGGCGATGAACGCCTACTACTACGCGTTCCTGCCGATGCTGCTCGGCATCGCCTACCTGGCCACGGGTGTGAAGAAGACCCTGGGCCACCTCACCGAGCACCTGCACACCGGCCCCGCCCTGGCCCTCGCGGGCGGCGTGGCGCTCTTCCTCGCGGGGGACGCGGCCTTCCGGACGGTCCTGCGTCTGCATCCCGTCCGCTTCCGGGCGACCGCCGCCCCGGTCCCCCTGGCCGCCGCGCTGCTCGGCGTCCACCTGTCGGCGGTCGCCGAACTCCTCGCGCTGGTGGGCGTGTTGGTGGTCATGCTGGCGGTGGAGGCACGCTGGTGCGCGGCGAGCGAGGCACCACGGGATCTCGTGCGAACCTGACCGCTCCGTGGCTCAGGTCAGGACTGCGCCCGGTCGTGGTACGACCGCCGGGTGTGCTCGGTGTGCTCCCGCATCAGCCGGGTGGCCCGCTGTTCGTCACGGTCGGAGATCGCGGCGATCAGCTCGCGGTGCTCGGTCCAGGACTGCTGTCCGCGCTGCCGGGCGATGGGTGTGTAGTACCAGCGCACCCGGCGGTCGACCTGGGCGGCGAGCTCGGCGAGGACCGCGTTGCCCGCCAGTTCCATGATCTTCGCGTGGAAGCGGGCGTTCATCGTGACGGCGCCGTCCACGTCGTCCGCGGCGACGGCCTTCTCGCCCTCCGTGCACAGCTCCTCGAGGACCGCGATGCCGGCGCTGCCCGCGTTGGCGGCGGCGAGCCGGGCCGCCTCGGCCTCCAGCAGCGTGCGGACGGTGAGGAGCTGGTCGGCCTCCTCCTCCGTCGGCTCGTGCACGAACGCGCCCTGGGCGGGCCGCAGATCGACCCAGCCCTCGGTGTTCAGGCGCTGCAGCGCCTCCCGTACGGGCTGCCGGGACACCCCGAGGTGGCCTGCGAGTTCGCTCTCGACGAGGTGCTGGCCGGGCTGCAGGGCGCGCGTGGTGATCAGTTCCAGGAGCGCTTCGTAGACGCGGTCGCGCAGCGGGCCGGGCCGTTCGAGCTTGGGCACCGCGCCCTGCGGCAGTCCTGTCGACAACATCGGTCGGTCCCCCTCCTGAGCGGCGCGGAGCAACTGCGGCCGGAAAGCCAGTATGGATTGTCTTTCGTCTACAGTCTACGGCGCACCGGGGCCAGGGGTGCGGGGGGCGAGTGCGTCACATCGGACCGTGCGCGCAGGTCACGGGCAGCGGACGACCTGTCCGGCGTACGACAGGTTCCCGCCGAAGCCGAACAGCAGCACCGGGTCCCCGGTCGAGATGGCCCCCTGCTCGACGAGCTTGGAGAAGGCGAGCGGAATACTCGCGGCCGAGGTGTTCCCCGACTCGGCGACATCCCGCGCGACGACGGCGTTGACGGCGCCGATCTTCTCGGCGAGGGGCTCGATGATGCGCAGGTTCGCCTGGTGCAGGACGACTCCGGCGAGTTCCTCGGGGGCGAGCCCGGCGCGCTCGCAGGCCTTGCGGGCGATGGGCGGCAGCTGGGTGGTGGCCCAGCGGTAGACGCTCTGCCCCTCCTGTGCGAACCGCGCAGGCGTGCCCTCGATGCGTACGGCGTGCCCCATTTCGGGCACGGAGCCCCACAGCACGGGCCCGATTCCGGTCTCCTCCGCGGCCTCCACGACGGCGGCCCCCGCGCCGTCGCCGACGAGCACGCAGGTGGTGCGGTCGCTCCAGTCGGTCACGTCGGACATCTTGTCGGCGCCGATGACCAGCGCTCGCGTCGAGGCACCCGCCCGGACCGCGTGGTCGGCGGTGGCCAGGGCGTGGGTGAACCCGGCGCACACGACGTTGACGTCCATCGCGGCGGGCGAGGGGATGCCGAGCCGGGCGGCGACCCGGGCGGCCATGTTGGGCGAGCGGTCCACGGCGGTGGAGGTGGCGACCAGGACCAGGTCGATGTCACCGGGCGCGAGGCCGGCCGCCGCGAGCGCCTTGGCCGCGGCGTGGGCGGCCAGCTCGTCGACCGGCTCGTCGGGTCCGGCGATGTGGCGTGTGCGGATGCCCACCCTGGACGTGATCCACTCGTCACTGGTGTCGACCAGGCCCGCCAGGTCCTCGTTGGTGAGCACCTTGGCGGGCTGGTAGTGGCCGACGGCGGCGATGCGCGAGCCGTTCATTGGGCGGTCCCCCTCATTGCCTCGGGTAGCGGGATCCACCAGTCTGATCAGTGACTCACGGGTACGACGGCAGCCAAGACGACAGGATTCGAGCGCCAGGCTTGTCGGCTTCTGTCAGGTCTTCGGACGCCCGAACACTTCCCGAACAGTCACCCGGTGAACAGCTTCGTCGCCTTCTGTACGAGCTCGTACACCCCGTAGGCGAGCGGTGCCCCCACCCACAGCCAGGCGAAGGCGATCAGCGGGCGCCGGTCAGGCGGACTCTGACTGCTGTCGTTCGACATCGGCGGTCTCCTCCCTGGGGGCGGGGATGTGGTGGCGGGCGTTGACGGGCCGGACCAGTTCGTTGGCGACGAAGCCGACGACGAGCAGCCCGATCATGATGATGAAGGAGAGGCTGTAGAGGGACGCGCCGCTCTTGCCTTCGGCCTTCTGGTGGTCGGCGATCCAGTTCACGATCAGCGGTCCGAGGACGCCGGCCGTGGACCAGGCGGTGAGCAGCCGGCCGTGGATGGCACCGACCTGGTAGGTGCCGAACAGGTCCTTCAGATAGGCCGGGATGGTCGCGAACCCGCCGCCGTAGAAGGACAGGATCACCATCGCGCACAGGACGAACAGCGGCTTGGAGGAGTCGCCGAACAGGGCGATCAGCGCGTACATCAGCGCGCCGAAGCCCAGATAGACGCGGTAGATGTTCTTGCGTCCGATCAGGTCGGAGGTGGACGACCAGCCGATGCGGCCCGCCATGTTGGCGGCGGAGAGCAGCGCCACGAAACCGGCCGAGGCCGAGACGGACACGGGGGTCGAGGTGTTCTTGAAGAAGTCCTGGATCATCGGGGCGGCCTTCTCCAGGATGCCGATGCCCGCGGTCACGTTCATGCAGAGCACGACCCACAGACACCAGAACTGCGGGGTGCGCACGGCCGTGCCGGCGGAGACCTGTGGCCCCTGGAAGGCGCTCGGCGCGCCCTCGACCGGCCGCTCACTGCGCGGCACCCGCACCAGCAGCACGCCGAGCGCCATGAAGACGGCGTACGACAGCCCGTGCACGAGGAACGCGAGCGCGATCCCGGAGCTGTCGGTGCCGAACGACTCCAGCATCTGCGTGGACCACGGCGAGGCGATGAGCGCGCCGCCGCCGAAGCCCATGATCGCGATGCCCGTGGCCATTCCGGGCCTGTCCGGGAACCACTTGATCAGCGTGGAGACGGGCGAGATGTAACCGATGCCTAGGCCGATGCCGCCGACGAAGCCGTAGCCGAGGACGATCAGCCAGTACTGCTCGGTGGCCGCGCCCAGCGCGGAGATCAGGAAGCCGGACGAGAAGCAGACCAGGGCGACGGTCATCGCCCAGCGCGGCCCGTTGCGCTCCACCAGCGTGCCGCCGAACGCGGCCGACAGACCGAGCATGACGATGGCGAGCTGGAAGGGCAGCGCGCTCTGGGTGCCACTGAGGCCGAGCGAGGACTCCAGGGGCGGCTTGAAGACACTCCAGGCGTAGGCCTGGCCGATGGAGAGATGGACGGAGAGAGCGGCGGGGGGAACCAGCCAGCGGCTCCAGCCGGCCGGTGCGACGGGGGGACTCATGATCTCGAACGTAAGGGAACGACAAGGGAGTTGAGAAGGCGGCGCGTCGACCGTATGCGATGAACGGTATCCGGCGCGCGCCGAACGGTCGGACCGCCCGGTTTTCCGACCGTGCGCGGAGCCTTGTGGCCCCCGCCACCATACTGTAGACAATATTCAGTCGACAGCGTTCGGCAGTTCGGCCATCTCCGCGGTATCCCTCGAACCGAACGGAGCTCCCTCGTCATGAAAGTCGCAGTTCTCGGCGCCGGTGCGATCGGCGCCTACGTCGGTGCCGCGCTCCATCGCGCCGGCGCCGATGTGCATCTCGTCGCCCGTGGACCGCACTTGGCGGCCATGAGGCAGCACGGAGTACGGGTGCTCAGCCCGCGCGGCGACTTCACCGCGCACGCCCACGCCACCGACGACCCGGCCGAGATCGGCCCGGTCGACTATGTGTTCCTGGGCCTGAAGGCCAACTCGTACGCGGCGTGCGGGCCGCTGATCGAGCCCCTTCTGCACGACACCACGGCCGTCGTCGCCGCTCAGAACGGCATCCCCTGGTGGTACTTCCACCGGCACGGCGGCCCCTACGACGGCCACCGCGTGGAGAGCGTGGACCCGGACGGCGCGGTCAGCGCGGTACTCGCGCCCGAACGGGCCGTCGGATGCGTCGTCTACGCGGCCACCGAGCTCGAAGGACCGGGCGTCGTACGGCATTTGGAAGGCACCCGGTTCTCCATCGGCGAGCCCGACCGCAGCGTGTCCCAGCGCTGCCTGGCCTTCAGCGAGGCCATGGTCGCCGGTGGCCTGAAGTGCCCGGTCGAGCCGGAGCTGCGGGGCGACATCTGGGTCAAGCTGCTCGGCAACATCTCCTTCAACCCGATCAGCGCGCTGGCCCGGGCCACCATGCGGCAGATGTGTCTGCACGGCGGCACCCGCAAGGTCATCGAGACCATGATGGCCGAGACCCTTGCCGTCGCCGAGGCCCTCGGCTGCGAGGTCGGCGTCTCCATCGAACGCCGCCTCGCCGGCGCCGAACGCGTCGGCGACCACCGCACCTCCACGCTCCAGGACCTGGAGCGCGGCAAGCCGCTCGAACTCGACGTCCTGCTCGCGGCCGTCGTCGAGTTGGCGGAGATCACCGGCGTCGAGGTGCCCACGCTGCGCACCGTGCACGCCATCTCGGACCTGCTCGCGCTGAGGAGCGCCGCATGAGGAGTGTCGTATGAGCAAACGCGACCGGACCCCGAAGACCTACACCCGGCTCACCCACCCACTGGTCCGCGACTCGCGCGACGAGCCGTTCCGGCAGGCGAGCTGGGAGGAGGCCCTGGACCGGACGGCGCGCGGGCTGCAGCGCAACCGCGGCGCGTTCGGCATGTTCTCCTGCGCCCGCGCCACGAACGAGATGAACTACGTGGCGCAGAAGTTCGCTCGGGTCGTGATGGGCACCAACAACGTCGACTCCTGCAACCGGACGTGTCACGCGCCCAGCGTCGCGGGCCTGTCGGCCGCGTTCGGTTCCGGCGGCGGAACGTCGTCGTACGAGGAGATCGAGCACACGGACGTCATCGTGATGTGGGGCTCCAACGCCCGCTTCGCGCACCCGATCTTCTTCCAGCACGTCCTGAAGGGGATCAGGAACGGCGCCCGGATGTACGCCGTCGATCCGCGCCGTACGTCGACCGCCGAGTGGGCGGAGAGCTGGCTCGGCCTCAACGTCGGCACCGACATCCCGATGGCCCACGCGCTCGGCCGCGAGATCATCCACGCGGGCCTGGCCAACGAGGCGTTCATCGAGCGGGCGACGACCGGCTTCGAGGAGTACCAGGCGCTCGTCGAGCCATGGACCCTGTCCCTCGCGGAGAAGGTCACGGGCGTACCGGCGCCTGCGATACGGGAGTTGGCGCACGCCTACGCCCGCGCCGAGCGCGCCCAGCTGTGCTGGACCCTCGGCATCACCGAGCACCACAACGGCACCGACAACGTCCGCGCGCTGATCAACCTCTCCCTGCTGACCGGCCAGGTCGGCCGCTACGGCGCCGGACTGCAGCCGCTGCGCGGCCAGAACAACGTGCAGGGCGGCGGCGACATGGGCGCCATCCCCAACCGCCTCCCCGGCTTCCAGGACCTCCTCGATCCGGACGCCCGGCTGAAGTTCGAGTCGGCCTGGGACACCGTCATCCAGCCGCACTACGGGCTGAACCTGACGGAGATGTTCGAGGCGATGGAGGAGGGCTCCCTCAGGGCCGTCTACTGCATCGGCGAGAACCCGGCGCAGTCGGAGGCCGACAGCGAGCAGGCCGTACGCCGGCTGCGGCAGCTCGACTTCCTCGTCGTCCAGGACATCTTCCTGACGAAGACGGCCGGGCTGGCGGACGTCGTCCTGCCGGCCACCGCCGGCTGGGCGGAGACCGACGGCACGACCACCAACAGCGAGCGGCGGGTGCAGCGCGTGCGCCAGGCGGTGACCCCGCCCGGCGAGGCGCGCCAGGACATCGACATCATCTGCGAACTGGCGGCACGCCTCGGCCACGACTGGAAGTACGCCGACGCCGAGGCCGTCTGGAACGAGCTGCGCTCGGTCTCTGAGGACCACTATGGGATGACGTACGAACGCCTGGAGGAACACCAGGGCATCCAGTGGCCGTGCCCGAGCACCGAGGAGCTCGAACCGACCTATCTGCACGGCCGGTTGTGGGAGAAGGACCCGGCCCGGCGCGGAATGCCCGCGCCCTTCGGGATCGTCCAGCACGATCCGCCGGTCGACCTCACCGACGAGGAGTACCCGATCCGGCTGACGACCGGGCGGCGCCTCGACTCGTACAACACCGGTGTGCAGAGCGGGGGTTTCGCCTCCCCGCTCAGGCGCGGCGAGTACATCGAGCTGTGCCCGGAGGACGCCGAACGCTACGGGGTCGTGGTCGGCGAGGAGGTCCAGGTGTCCTCGCGGCGGGGGTCGGTCGTGGCGCCCGTATGGGTCGACACGGCTCTTCGCCCCGGGCTCGCCTTCATGACCATGCACTTTCCCGACGAGGTGGACACCAACCAGCTGACGATCGAGGCGAACTGCCCGATCGCGGGGACGGCGGAGTTCAAGGCGTCGGCGATCCGGATCGAGAAGCTCCCCGTCGCGACCATCGTGAGGTGACCTGGTGGATCTGCACTTCGGCGACAGCAAGCCGACGGACGACGAACGGGCCGCGGTGGACGCCCTGTTGGGCCCTCCCGAGTCCTCCTGGGAGGGCGCGGACCGCTCCGACGCCGACCTGAGGTGGGCCCGCGGCGGCCGCGAGGCCCGGGAGAGGCGCGATCTGCTGTTGCCGGGGCTGCACGCCATCAACGACCGGATCGGCTGGATCAGCGAGGGCGCCCTCGACCACCTGTGCCGGCGGCTGACCGTACCGCCCGCGGAGGCGTACGGCGTCGCCACCTTCTACGCCATGTTCTCGGTACGGCCCCGCCCCGCCACCGTGCTCCACGTGTGCACGGACCTGGCCTGCGCCGCCGCCGGGGCACCCGAGCTGTGCGCGGGGATCGAGGCGCGGCTGGGCCAGGGCAGCGGGGTGAGCGTCGAGCGCAGCCCCTGCCTCGGTCTGTGCGAGCGGGCCCCGGCGGCCCTCGCGATCAAGGCGGGCGACCCGGTGCGCACGGCCGTGTCGGCGCCGGCGACGGTCGAGGCGGCCGTACTCGCCGCGAGCGCACCCGACTCGGCGCCGGAGGAACCGCCGGCGGCGATGGCGGTGCCCCAGGCCGGACAGGACGGGCTTGTCCTGCTGGGGCGGGTCGGCGTGGTGGACCCGGAAAGTCTCGACGACTACCGGGCCCACGGCGGCTACACCGCCCTGCGCCGGGCCTTCGCGCTCGGCCCCGCCGGAGTCATCCGCGAGGTCACCGACTCCGGCCTGGTCGGGCGCGGCGGCGCCGCCTTCCCCACCGGCCGCAAATGGCAGGCCACGGCGTCCCAGCCCGACCACCCCCACTACCTCGTCTGCAACGCCGACGAATCCGAGCCGGGCACCTTCAAGGACCGCGTGGTCATGGAAGGGGACCCGTACGCGCTGGTCGAGGCGATGACGATCGCCGGATACGCGACCGGCGCCCACCGGGGCTACCTCTACCTGCGCGGCGAGTACCCGCGGGCGCTGCGCCGCCTGGAGCAGGCGATCGCGCAGGCACGCGCGCGTGGCTTCCTCGGCGAGGACGTCCTCGGACAGGGCTGCGCCTTCGACATCGAGATCCGGCGCGGCGCGGGCGCCTACATCTGCGGCGAGGAGACGGCCCTGTTCAACTCCATCGAGGGCTACCGCGGCGAACCACGCTCGAAGCCGCCCTTCCCGGTGGAGAAGGGCCTGTTCGGCAAACCGACGGTCGAGAACAACGTGGAGACGCTGATCAACGTCCTGCACATCCTGACCATGGGCGCCCCGGCCTACGCGGCGACCGGCACCGCGAGGTCCACCGGACCGAAACTGTTCTGCGTCTCCGGCAGCGTGGACCGGCCCGGCGTCTACGAGCTGCCGTTCGGCGCGACGCTCGGCGACCTGCTCACCCTGGCCGGGGTGCGGGACCGTCTGCGGGCGGTGCTCCTCGGCGGCGCGGCGGGCGGCTTCGTACGACCGGACGAACTGGACATCCCGCTCACCTTCGAAGGCACCCGCGAGGCGGGCACGACACTCGGCTCAGGCGTGGTCATGGCCTTCGACGACACGGTGCCGCTGCCCCGGCTGCTGCTGCGCATCGCGGAGTTCTTCCGCGACGAGTCGTGCGGCCAGTGCGTGCCCTGCCGGGTCGGGACCGTGCGCCAGGAGGAGGCGCTGCACCGGATCGCCGAGCGCACGGGCGCGGCGGCCGCCGACGACATCGCCCTGCTCAGGGAGGTCGGCCGCGCCATGCGGGACGCCTCCATCTGCGGCCTGGGGCAGACCGCGTGGAACGCCGTGGAATCCGCCATCGACCGTCTGGGGGCGTACGAATGACCGTGACACCGCTGGGGATACCGCGCCGGCTGCTGGAGTTCACCATCGACGGGGAGCCGGTACGCGCTCCCGAGGGTTCGACGATCCTCGACGCCTGCCGGACGGCGGGCAAGGACATCCCGACCCTCTGCCAGGGGGACACGCTGCGGCCCAAGAACGCGTGCCGCGTCTGCGTGGTCGAGGTGGAGGGATCCAGGACCCTCGTCCCGGCCTGCTCCCGCACGGCCGAGCCCGGCATGGAGGTCCGCACCGACACGGAACGGGCCCGCCACAGCCGCAGGATCGTCCTCGAACTCCTCGCCTCCTCGGTCGACTTGTCGACGACTCCACAAGTCGCCGAATGGATCAAGGAGTACGAGGCGAAGCCGGACCGCTTCGGCCCGGACGCGGCCCGTCCGGGCGAGGAGCCCAAGGTCGACAACGAACTGTATGTGCGCGACTACGGCAAGTGCATCCTCTGCTACAAGTGCGTGGACGCCTGCGGCGACCAGTGGCAGAACACCTTCGCGATCTCGGTCTCCGGCCGCGGCTTCGACGCCCGGATCGCCGTCGAGCACGACGCCCCGCTCACCGACTCGGCGTGCGTGTACTGCGGGAACTGCATCGAGGTGTGCCCGACGGGGGCGCTGTCGTTCAAGTCGGAGTTCGACATGCGCGCGGCGGGTACCTGGAACGAATCGGCACAGACGCAGACGACGACGGTGTGCGCGTACTGCGGAGTGGGCTGCAACCTCACTCTGCACGTGCAGGACAATGACATCGTGAAGGTCACCTCACCGCACGACAACCCGGTGACCCACGGCAACCTCTGCATCAAGGGCCGCTTCGGCTACCAGCACGTACAGAACCGGGACTGAGACACGACATGGGACGAGTCACGGAACGACGCAAGGTGATCCGCATCCGCGACGGGGCGGTCTCGTCCCGCCCGGACACGCTCGTCGCCGAGGAACCGCTGGAGATCAGGCTGAACGGCAAGCCGCTCGCGATCACCATGCGCACCCCGGGCGACGACTTCGCGCTGGCCGCGGGCTTCCTCGTCAGCGAGGGCGTGCTCGCCGAGCAGGGCGATCTGCAGAACATCGTGTACTGCGCGGGGGCCACGGTCGACGGTTCGAACACGTACAACGTGGTGGACGTGCGGACCGCGCCGGGTGTGCAGATCCCCGACATCACCCTCGAACGGAACGTCTACACGACCTCGTCCTGCGGGCTGTGCGGCAAGGCGAGCCTCGACGCGGTCCGTACGACGGCCCGCTGGCCGATCGCCGACACTCCCCCGGTCCGCGTCGGACCCGAGCTGCTCGCGAGCCTCCCCGACCGGCTGCGCGCCGCCCAGCGGGTCTTCGACCGGACCGGGGGGCTGCACGCGGCGGCCCTGTTCACCGAGGACGGCGAGCTGCTGGACATACGGGAGGACGTGGGCCGGCACAACGCGGTCGACAAGCTGGTGGGCCGCGCCCTGCAGAACGGCGACCTGCCGCTGTCCCGCACGATCCTGCTGGTCTCGGGCCGCGCCTCCTTCGAGCTGGCGCAGAAGGCGGTCATGGCCGGGATCCCGGTCCTGGCCGCGGTCTCGGCTCCCTCGTCCCTCGCCGTCGACCTGGCGGCGGAGACCGGCCTGACCCTCGTGGGCTTCCTGCGGGGCAGCTCCATGAACGTGTACGCGGGCGAGAACCGCATCGCTCTGCGGACCGCGGCCGCCCAGGGGTGACCGACTCTCCGCGACACGGCGGCGGGGCCCGGTCGGCGGGGAGCGCCCCCTGCGCCGGCCGGGCCGGAACCGTGCCGCCCGGCCGTACGGACCTCCCGTAGAGCCGTAACGACGTACGGAAATCCAGTACGGCCGAAACAGGGACAGAACGCCACCCTGTCCCTATTGTGAGAAGGGCCCGCACGGGGGAGGGCCCATGGCGCCACGACCGCTGCCACAGCTGCCGCAGTACGACACGGACGCCGTCACACGTCTGCTGTGTGCGCACGCGCATCTCGACGAGAACTTCGCGCTGGACGCGCTGGACGAGTTCACCGGCGACCGTCTCAAAGCCGTCGGGCTGCCCCTCGGGATCAATCTGGTCGCGCTGGTGCGGCACGCGGCGGCGGCGCAGCTGCGGCGCAGACGGCGGGATCGCCTGCTGACGGTGCTGCTGGTGGCGATGGTCGCCGCCCTGCCGGGTGGCGTCGTCGCCCTGGTTCAGGGGCAACAGTCCGCCGCGGTGGCGCTCGGTGCCGTGCTGGTGGGTGCGGGCGTCGTGGCGGCGGGGGTCGTGCACCGGACCGAGCACACGGCCTGGGTGGCGGCCCGCACGGTCTTCCGCGACCCCGGCAAACCCCTGAGCCAGGCGCCTCCTCTCGACCAGGCCACCGAGGCCCGGCTCACCTCGCTGCGACGGATGAACGTGGTCCCGTACGACGCGAGCGTCGAGGCCCGCAACCCCTTCGTGGGCAGCGGCATCAAGATCCGGGAGAGCGTCTGGGCGCCGATCGACGTCGGCACGGCGGCCGCCGGGAAGACGATCAAGCCGTTCGACGCGGTGGACCTGCACGGCTTCCTGGCCCGGGAAATGACGACGATCACCGGCCTGACAGAGCTTCGGGCCCAGAACCGCCTGTACATCCGCGGCCTGCATGTGAGCAAGGTCGGTCCGAAACTGCTGCCGGACCCACTGAAGTCCCCTGTCTCCCGCATCGACAAACAGCTCGTGCAGGCCGGGGCGAACCAGGCGGGAGCCGCCATGGCGACGTATCTGAGCCTGGAGATGGTGGGCCGCGGCGGCCGCTATGTGGTGTCCGTGCATCTGCGGGCCAGGCTGCTGCAGACCCGGCTCTCCTGGGAGGTGGCCGCCTATGTACTGCCGCCCGTGGACGAGGAGTTCAGCCGGGTGGCCGCACTGCCGCTCGGCGGCTTCGAGGAGTGGTGGTGGCTGGTGCGGATCACGCTGGCGAACTGGCGTGTCCTGCTGACCCGCGCGCCCGTCCGCATCCGAAAGCGCCGGGTACGGAAGGCGCGGCGCGCACGGGCCCTGGACAAGGACCGGCGGGACATCTCCAAGTACCACGTGGTGTACGACTACGGGGCGTTGGACAGTCTCCGCGAGCGGGTGTCGGGCGTCACCATGGCTTACAACGAGGTGATGGACGCCACGGACGCCTTCCAGCGCATCCATGAGTCCGTGATGATCGCCACGGAGCAATTCCTGCGCGCTCACAACGTGGACACGGCCGCCCTGGACAAGGTGCGGACCGTGATCAACAACCAGAACAACTTCGCCGGTCCCACCTGGGGCAACTTCGGCGACGACGGAAAGTTCTTCATCAACCAGCCGGGTCAGCAGGCAGGTCCCGCGGGCGGCGGACAGGGGCCGGGACAGCAGCCCCCGCAGCCGCAGCAGCAGGCCAAGCCGCACACCTGAGCCGGGGGTCAGGACCGTTTAATGGGGAGATGTCGCGATGACCACGAACAACATCTACGGCCCGGCGACGGGCAACTTCGGTGACGGCAACACGTTCAACCAGTACCAGGCGGCACCCGTCGGCGACGCCACTCCGGTCGCCATCGCCGCCGAACTGATCCGCCAACTACGCGCCGTACAGCCCGCGTTGGCCCCGCAGGCCGAGCAGGTCCACCGTGAGCTGGTGCACGCCGGTGAGCACAACCGGCCGATCGACCAGGGCCGTATCCGCGGCTGGCTGGAGACGATCCAGGCCGGTTCGGCCGCCGGGAGCGGGGTGTTGGCCCTGGTGTTGTCGCTCGGCCGGGCGGTCGGGCTGCCGATGTAGGGCCTTCCCGGCGGACACGGCAGGCCGCCCCGCACCCGCGGTCAGTGCTCGCGCACCACCGCCTGGGCAAGGCCGAGGTCGACCTCCAGGCCCGCGCGCAGCGGCACCGTCTGGCCCGGCGCGACCTGCTGGGCGGTGCCGTCGCTCCGGCGCGTGCTCCAGGTGGTCGCGGTCCGGTTGGCCAGCCCGTACTTGCCGGGCTTCTGGGGGTGTTCGACGAGTTCGGCGACGAGACCGTCCGGGCCGTAGCGGTGCCGGTCGGGCTCGGCCTGGAGGTGGTGGGCGTACACCTTGGCGGCCCGGCGCAGCCGCAGATGCCGTTCCACCTTGGGCATACGGGTGGTGACCACGAGCCGCGGGGGCAGCATGAGCGTGTGCCGGCAACGCCAGCACACCCCCGGTTTTGTCTCGCGCGGCTCCGTCAGGTTCTGCTTGCCGCAGTCTGCGCAGACCACGATGGTGTCGCGGACCTCGCTGAGCGCGTGCCTCCACTGGGTCTCGCGGACCCGGTGCGAGGCGTCGCGCAGTCCGTCGGTGAAGTTCTGCACGAAGAGCTTCTGCAGCACGGGCGGGATGGTGGGCCAGGTCAGCAGGACTGTACGGTGTTCGTCGGGGTCGGGGCAGTTGGCGTCGTTCTCTGGGTCGAAGATGAACACCGGACGCTTGCCGAACAGCCGTCGCTCGGCGGCCTCGTCCAGGCAGTTGATGTCCAACTCGGCGCGGCCCTTGAGCGGGTGATGATTCGTCAGCAGCATGAACAGGAGGACGGAGAGGGAGTGCAGGTCGGTCTGGGTGCCCGGCATCGCGCCAGGGTCGCCGCGGACCAGCTCCGGCGCCATGAACTCCATCGTGCCGGCGATGCCGGTGACCTCGCCCTCACCGACGGCGTTGTCGTTGTCGCAGACCAGGACGTCTCCGTTGTCCGGGTCGAAGAAGAGGTTGCCGTAGGAGATGTCCCGGTAGGCGATGCCTTTGGAGTGCAGCGCCTGGTACGCCTCGACCATGTGCAGGCCCGCGGTCACCAGGGCCAGCGGGGAGGTGTCAAGTTCCCGGCGGAAGAGGTCGGGCAGTCCGCGGAAGCGTTCGGGGCGGATGTCCATGAGGTAGCCGAAGCCGCTGCGGGGCCCGGTGACCATGGCCTGCGGCCACAGGAACCGGTCGTCGGTGAAGCCGCGGCCGACGAGGTTGTGGACGATGTCCCACTGCTCGGCGGTGGCGCAGCCCGGGTAATACCACTTGAGGGCCTTCTCCCCCATCGTGCCCTTGACCTGGTAGACCTCGCCCTGGCCGCCGGAGCCGAGCAGGCCGGAGACCACCATCTCCTCCCCGTCCTCGGTCTCGAGCCGGGTACCGGTCGCCAGCATGCCGGACATCAGTCCTCCTCTTCGCGTCCCCCGTGCGGAGGCAGTGTTCGCCGGTTGCGGGCGACGACCGCCGTGGTGTCATCGCCCGAGTACCTGCCGGCCTGGGCCAGCCATCCCTGCAGGGCCTCGTCGACCGCCGCAGGGCCCTCGGCAGTGATCCGCCGGTCCACGTCCCTCACGAACCGCACGAAGCCGTCGCGCTCGGCGAAGCTGTTGGACAGTCCGTCGGTGGACAGGGCGACCAGGCGGGGCAGCCGGCCCGGATCGCCCGGCAGCGCGCAGTGCACCCGCATCAGCTGCCAGGCGCGGCGGCTGCACATCGACTCGGTGTCGTCGCCGAGTTCGGGGCGGGCCGGGGTCAGCGGCTGGGTGAGGGACCCGTCGTCGTCGACTACCACCAGGTCCCCGTCGCCCAACTGCCAGGCGGCGAACAGGCCGTCGGTGAGCACGACGCCGATCAGGGTGGTGCCGAACGGGCGCAGCGATTCGTACAGACGGGGTTGTTCGCCCAGTGACTCCCCGTCGGTGCCGAGAACTTGGCGGCGCCATTTGAGGACGAGTTCGCGCGGCATGCGGTCATGGGCGTCGGTCCACAGCCGGCGGAAACCTCCGGGGCCGCTCCCGGCGGCGGCCCGGGCCCGTACGGCGAATTCGATGCCGCTGGCGGTGAAGACCTCCACCGCGTGGCGGGAGCCGACATGGCTGCGCGCATGCACGGGTGCGCCGTGGCCGTCGGCCACCGCGAACACCAGGTCGCCGTCGGAGGTGACCCGGACGGCGCTGGAGTCCTGGTTGCGCCGCTTGGCGGGGCCCTGCGCCGACTGGTAGAGCACGTCCCAGTACTTCTCCTCGCGCAGCACGGTCACCACACGTCGTCGTCATCGTCGTCATCGAGCTGGGGCGGCGCGTAGGCGGGGGCGAGCTGTTTGCCGCCGCTGCCGGAGTCGCCCGAGACGACCGGCTGGGAGGCGGCCTTCACGGCGGCGGTAGAGGCCCAACGGATGGCGGCGGCCAGCTGTTTGGGGCTGTTCGCGTCGAGCACCGGCAGCTCGGGGTTGGCGAGGAACTCCTGCAGGACCGAGCGGTCGGCATCGCCGCCGATGGCGATGGCGACGCGTACCGCCTTGCGGCCCCAGGGTGTCGCGTCGATGGCCTTGAGTCCCTCGCGCCAGTCCTCGTCCAGCGGCTGCCCGTCGGACACCAGCGCCAGCACGGGCTTGAGGGCCCGCCGGGGCATGGGCGGCGTCTCCAGTTCGCGGGCGACCGCCTTGAGGGCGTCGCCGAAGTTGGTGCCGCCGTCGACACCGACCTCCTGCCAGGTGAACTGCTCCACCGGGACGGGTGTCGCTATGTGCCAGCGGGGTGTCGCGGAGAACGTCAGGACACGCACCATCAGCTGCGCGGAGGGCTGGTCGTGCGCCACCGCGCGCATCTCCGGAATGGCCTCGCGGATCGCGTAGTTGACGGTGCCGATCTTCTCGCCGCTCATCGAGAACGACACGTCCAGGATCCAGATGAAATGGACCGGACGGCTCTCCATGGGGCCGCCGGGAATATCGCTCACTCTCGTGTCCTCTCCCTGACGCCGTGGACGGGTTCGCCGCCTCGGCCTACGCCGGCCACCCCACCGTCAGCAGCACGAGCGTGCCGGTGGTCACCAGCGCCGACACGACGAACAGGCCCAGCACCAGGCGGCGTCCGCGCGCCGTGTGATCCGGTACGAGACTCATCGCCGGCTCCCCCGATTTCTCCTGTGCATGCCCACGGTAGACCTCTCGGCGCGAGCCGTCATGGCTTTGCTCCGGCGTCTGTGAGCAGGGATTTCACTGGCAGCCCGGTGGTTGCCAGCAGCCACAGAAGTGGCGCGGCGGCGTGCCGTCCCTCGCTCTCCAGGGCGCCCGCGCCGGTGGCCGCTCGGGCGCTGACGGCCCAGTAGCGCACCTTCCCGAAGTCATGGCCGAGCCCCAGGACGAGGTCGCCGAGTCCCACCCCGGCCAGCCAGGTGTCGAGCGGGTCGCAGGGCCGGGGTATCGAGGGGTGGAGCCGGTCGAGCGCGTCGCGTTTGGTCACGACCGCGGCGACGGGGGTGCGGTCGCGTCGACGGGACATCTCCGTGAACTCGCCCACCAGCCGGTCGTACGTCTGCTTGGGGCTCTCGGGCGAGGGACGGGCCTCGACGGCGTACGGGGCGCCGGCTCCGTCGATCCTGCGCCGCACGCCGGGCACGGCGAGGATGTCCGCGACGAGGACGACGGCGTCGGCGTGGGCGAGGTACTGCTGCCGGCGTACAGCGTCCGCGTCGTCGTACACGCCGCCGTGCGGGTCGTAAAGGTAGAGCAGTCTGCGGCGCCGGCCGCAGCCGATCTCCAGCATGTAGGCGCGGGGCTGGGCCGCGGTGGTGCCGAGCACCCAGCCGCCAGTGTCCAACTGGCTTTTCAGTTGCTGGAGTTGGCGCCGGTCGTCCAGGGTGGCGCAGGTGGCGGTGAGCAAACCGGCGCGTTCGAAGGAAGTGATCCCCGCCAGCATGGCGGCCATCAGCATGGTCTTGCCGGAGGAGGTGCCGCCGACGATCGGGATGTGCACGAGCCGTGCGGAGCCGAGGGAGGGCGGCAACGCACGGGCGCAGTACGGGCATTCGGCGGATTCGCGTGGTCGGCGACCGGGAAACGCGGCGTTGAGGCGGCGGCCGCAGACGCACACGTGCACGAAGACCCCGAACCGGCCCGGGTGCAGGTTGCGGTGGCGCCCGTGGCAGCCGGGGCAGCGGTAGACGGGGAGCGGGATCGGCCGGTAGCAGCCGGGGTAGGGGCACTTCATCCGTACGCGGCGGACGAGCAGCCGGGCCCGCTCCAGCCCGCGCAGTGTCAGCACGCACGCGCCGAGACCGGCACATATGACGGCCAGCAGTGCGGCGAAGCAGATCAGCACGGCGAGCAGGTACGCCACGGCGGCGAACGTGCCCGCCAGGGCTCCCACGGCGAATCCCGGGCTGGTCAGAGTGAGTCCGGCTCTGCTGAACGGGTTGCCGGCGCGCAGATGGGACGGCCACCGGCCGCGCAGGAGATTGAGCGCATCGTTGCCCAGCCACTCACCGAACAGCAGCGTGTCGAGCAGGGCGGCTCCCTCGCCGACAGCCCTGACCACATCGGTCCGCAACTGCCCGGCCCAGTAGGACAGATGGGCGGACTCCTCCGGCACGGGCGGCAGGATCGGCCGCGGGTCGGGCTCGTTGGCCCGCCACGGTCCGAGGCACGCGGCGATGGCCTTGAGAGACCGCCAGGCCGCCGCGGGTGCCGTGCACAGGACGACGAAGGCGGCGACGAGGGCGCTGTAGCCGAGGTAGCCCCAGAGCAGCCACTTGAGAAGGATCAACTGCCGTCTCCTTCCTGGTACTTCGGGCCACGACCCTGGTACTTCGAGCCCCGGCGGAAGAGCCGGCCGCCCCGACGGCCGGACCGTCCCGGCGGCAGCCACTCCTCGAAGACGCGCACACGGTCCGGGGCCGCCCGCTCCACCTCGCGGGTGGTCTCGGCGAGGTCCTGCGGTGTCTTGGCGCGGACCGCTGGACGCAGCACCTCCGCAAGGAGCGCCGTACGGGTCCGCTCCCAGGCGGGGTTGAGTCCGGCGCCGCCGGTCCATGCCACGAAGCAGGCCGCGGTGTAGGCGGGCGACACCCGCAGCCGGTCGCGCACGGCGTCGGAGCGCCCCACCCGCAGATAGCCGTCGAGCAGGGTCTCGTTCCCCGAGGCGAGAAGCCGGTCCAGTTCGCCCGGCGGGGGCTGCCGAGAGAGCAGGGCCTCGGCGACGGTGTCGGCGATACGCTCGGCGACAGCCGGTTCCAGCGGCCGGGCGGCCCGGCAGTGGGCGAGGGCGGTGGCGGTGAATCCGGGCTCCGCCGTGCCGTCGGCGATCCGTCCGGCCAGGACGAGCACGTTGAGCGCGGCGCGTTCCCGGGGCCCGAGGTCCTGCGGGAGGTGCCACAGCAGGTCGGCGGCGAGCCGGGGGGCTGCGGGGTCCTGGGCGGGTGCGTCGAGCGCGGCGGAGACGAGGTGGGCCGCGATGCCGGAGGACGTCAGCCACACCGGGGCCAGTTCGACCGCGAGGTGTCCGGCCTCGATGGTGGTCGGGGCGCCATCCGGCCAGGCCAGCCGGTGCGCGGTGCGCAGCACCGCTCCGTCGCCGAGGTGCTCGTCGCCCGCAGCGGCGACCAGTGCGTGGAAGGTGCGCAGCCGGTCCCCGCCGCCCGGTTTGCGGGCCAGGTCGCCCATGCGCAGGTACGGGCAGTCGGTGAGGTCCGCCGCGGGGACGACTGCGAGCAGTGCGGTGGCGAGCCGTGCGGGATCGTCACCGCGGGCCGCGGCCTGCTCGGCCGCCTCGACGACGGCCTGGGAGAGCTCCGGCCGGTCGGCCAGCACGTCCCCGAGGCCGGCCAGCCGCGCCCCTGCGAGCAGTGCACCCACCGCGGCGCGGACCAGGGCGGGACGGGCGGCCAGGGTGTCCACGCCCAAGGTGTCGGCCAGGACGAGCAGCCCGAGGAACCGCTCGAAGTCGCTCTCGTCGCAGGCCGTGAGGGTAGCTCGCAGGTCGCCCCGGAGCCCTTCGGCGGCCGGAGTGCCGGCGAGGCCGGGGAACCGGGCGGCCAACCGGGTCAGGGCCTGCCACTCCCCGGGCGTCCGTGGGTCGCGCCCCGCAGCGACCGTACTGAACAGCCCCTCCAGGAACGGGACTTGCTGACCTGCACCATGCCCTGCCGCCCAGTCGGCGGCCGCCGTCCGCCCGGCCGAGTCGAGCGGGACGCCTTGCGCGGCGGCGGCCGCGGCGAGCCGCCTGGCATCGAAGGCCCGGTCCTCGCCGTCCCCGGGCAGCGTCCCGGCAGCCTCGAACAGATCGGGCCGGCCGGCCAGCCAGACCCGGGCGGCGAGGTCTGCCCAGGGATCGGGGCGGGCGGGGGTCGAGGCGCCGCCCGTACAGTCGTGGACCCTGAAGCGCGGGTCGCGGGTCGCGCCCGCGAGGTCGAAGTCGGCGTCCGGGAGCACACCCACCAGATGCTGCCGGGCCCGGTCGGGGCGGCGGGTGTACGACGTGAAGGTGAGCCGCTGCGCCAAGGCGTGCGGCACGACGGCACTGGCCAGTGCGATCCACTGGACGGCGGCGTACGCGTCGCGTTCCACGACGATCATCTGGGGCGGCTCGGCCCGGCACAGCAGTTCCCGCACATCGGCCAGGAACGCGGGCAGCCGCTGGGCACGGGAGCGGGCGAACTCTGCTAGCCCGGCGATCTCGATCAATCCGCCCGGGAGCAGTTCCTCGGGCTCGCCGTCGTGCGGGGTGCGGGTCCGCCAGCCCGGGGATCCCCACAGGGCGACGGGCAGCATGCCGCCGGGCAGCGCTCCGCCGTCCGGGAGCCACACGGCGTGGGCGTGGAAGTTGCCGTAGCGGCCGCTGTGGTCGGCCCCGGTGTACACGCTGCGGCACACCAGCCGACTGCCGTCGGTCAGCCGGGTGTGGGTGAACGCAGGGGGAAAGGCGGCCAGTTCCTCGTCGGTTGGGCGGCGCGGAGCGGTGCGGGGAGCCTCGTAGCCGATGATCTGCTCGATCTCGCCGAGCAGCCGGCGCGGGACAGTGTCGCCCACGGCGGTGAAGCGGAAGCCGGAACCGTCGGGGCCGGGTGGCGCGGAGGTGTAGTGGAGATGGGCGAGGCTCACTCGGCGACTCCCCTGGTTCGTCGGTTCGTCCTGCGGACGGGCAGCAGGCCCTGCTCGGCGAGGAGCCACAGCAGGGGGTCCTCGATACGGACGGGTTGGGGGCCGCCCGGAGGTGCCTTGTCCGGGGCGCCGGCCGGGGGCGGCGCCCCGAGCGCCGAGAAGCCGAAGTAGGACACGCGGGAGAAGTCCCGGTCGAGGCGGCGGCAGAGTTCGCCGCCGTCCCAGCCGATCAGCAGCGAGCGCACCTCTTCGTGGACGGCCAGCCGGTCGCTCTCGTGCAGTACTCCGTCGTCGTGGCGAGCGTTGGCGTGCAGCGGCGAGTGGGCCGGAAGCAGCGGGCGGACCATGTCCGTCTTGGTCAGCGCGACTGCCAGCGGGGTGTGCAGCCGGCCGCCGGAGCCGCGCCGCCCGTGGCTGCGCAACTGGGTGGCGACGTCGGCCGCGATCCGCTGCTGCGGGGCGGGCTCGAACGGCAGCAGCGGGCCGCTCGCCGACAACTCCTCACGCACGGTCGGGAGCTGCAGGGGGTCGACGAGAAGGATGATGCCGTCGGCCGCGGCCAGATATCCGGTGTAGCGGTTCATCGCCTCGATGCCGCTCAGATCCTCGCCGGCCGCGTCGAAGAAGACGAGCGCGGTGTGCCGGGTGCCGGTGCCGCGGCGGCCGCCGGGCAGGCTCAGCCGGTATAGCAGCGGGTCGTTGAGGGCGCGCGCCGCCGTGGTGGTGGGGTCCGGCATCAGGCCCAGGTCGTAGAGGTCGCGCTCCAGGTCCCGGTCGCGAGTCTGGGTGTCGCCGCCCATGGCGGCGACGGCGGCCCGGAAGGCGTGGCCCACCCGGTGGCGCAGCTCGTGCATCAGGACGGTGACGCAGGTGCTCTTGCCGACGGAGACAGCCCCGACCAGCGCAATGATCCTGCTCTCCTGGTCGCAGTAGTCGCTCGGGAAGTCGCTGTGGCATTCCTTGCAGACCCGGGTGGGAGTGGGGACGGCGCACTGCGGACAGGGGACGCGCCCGCCCCGGGGGCGCAGCCCCCGCCGCGGGTGGAAGAGCGGCCCGCGCACCGCGGCCTGCGCGCCGATCGCGGGCCCCTTGAACGCCTCCCAGACCTCGTCGCGCACGGGATCGCAGGCCCGGCTGACGCTGCCGCCGCCACGGGACAGACACCGGTAGGGCAGTGCCGAGGCCGCGGCCCGGGCGAAGCAGTACGGGCAGATGACGTCGGTCATGTCAGCGCACCACCAGTCGCTCCCACGGCGGCTCGATCAGCCGCACGGACTCGGCACCGGGACCGAGCAGAAAGACCCGCAGGGCGTACGGCGGCCCGGCACCGCCGAGCGTGACCTCGACGTCACGCGACACGAGTCGGCCGATGCCCAGCTCGGAACCCGACAGGTGCAGCAGAGTCACCCCGTCCCGCAGGGACTGGGGGCGGGGCGGGTCCGACCCCAGCGGTCCGACGCCGGGCCGGGCGACGAGCACGACATCGGGCAGGACCACATCGCGGACGTCGGCCGGGGCGCAGTCGGCGCGGACGGTGATCCGACGCTTGGCCCCGCTCCACCAGCTGGGCTTGCGTACGTCGTAGCTGACGGCGAGGTCGGCCGGGAGGCGGAAGCCCGCGGGGGCCGCCGCGATCACCACGTCGGCGTCGGGCGGCACGGGCTCGATGTGGAAGTCGGCGGGAGCCGTGGCCACGGCGAACTCCAGGGCGCCGCGCCGGTAGGCGGCTCTGGTGATGATCCGGCGGGCCTGGGCTCCCGACTGGGTCCAGCTCAAGTCCACCCGGTCGGCGCGCTCGGGCCACTCGAAGGTGACCCGCACCAGTTCGGCGGCGACGCGCCGGACCCTGAAGTTCCGGACGGGTGCGGTCAGTTCGACCACGACCGACGCTCCGGTGGTGGCCCGCTCCTCGATCACACTGACGGCGGTCAGCCGGAAGCGCATGCCGCGCCGCGGCGGCAGCAGCTCGACGCCGTGGGGCAGTGCCGTCGTCTCCCACTCCATCGGGTCGGGCAGCTCACGGACCGGCAGATCGAGTCCGGCTGCGGGCAACGGCTTGTCGTAGAGCCGCACTTGGGATCCCTCGGCGCCGTCCCAGCCGACGGCGATACGGCCCGGGCGCGGGCCGGTCGTGACGAACAGCCGGGTGACGGGGGCGGGCCACCGCGGCACGGCGGCCCGGGCCACCACCCCGTCGGAGAGGGTTTCGCCGCCGTCGGGCAGCGAGTAGCGGCAGCGGATCAGATAGCGATGCTCACCGGGCGGCACCGGTCTGTCGTCGAAGCCGTTCCCGTCCACCGCCACCCGGAAGGAGCCGCCATGGGCTTCGAGCCGTTCGACCTGTACGGCGAGCGCGGCCGGCGGGGTACGCCACATCACGCTCACCCGGTCCCGGGCCTCCTGGACGCGGACGTTCTCGACCTCGGGCGCGTACCGCACCGGCGCGCCCAGCAGCGCGGGCCCGTCGAGTTCGTGGCCTTGGACGGGCAGCACCACGTACTGGACGGTCTCGCCCGGGGTGACGTCCGCGTCGGTGAAGGCGGGGCCCGGCGCACGGGCGGCCAGCAGCATCCACGGTCCCCCCGCGCCTCGGCGCCTCAGCACCCGATGGGGTCCGTCGCCTAGCCACTGGACGCGGACTCCGCCGCCGACCGGCACGGCGGTCGGGCGCCGGGCAGGATCCGGGTCGGCCGCGGTGCGCAGCAAACCCTCCACGGCCGTGGCGTCGTCCACCGCGGCCCGAGCGGCCTCCAGGTAGAGCGCGGCGGCTCCGTCCGGGTCCCCGGCGTCCTCCAGTTCGGCGGCGCGGGCGAGCAGTTCGTCGAGCCTGCGGTCCTGGTCCGCGATGTCGAGGACGAGCCGACTCAGGCCGGCGTCCCGGCCCGGTTCGCCCAGCCGGACCGCGCAGTCGAAGGCCCGGTGGATCCGCCCAGCCCGCCAGGCGTCGACGATCTCCTCCGCAGCTTCCCGACGATCGACGGTCGGGTGCGGCTCGTGCGCGGCGGCGTGGGCCAGCGCCTCGGCCTCCCAGGTGTCCACGCCCAGCGACGTCACTTCGTCGGCGGTGGGCGCGTGCGATCCGGTCCGCAGAAGCTGGAGGAGTTCGTAGAGGACGACCCGGCGCAGGGCCAGAGGGTGCGAGTCGAGGATGCTCGCGTAGTGGGTGAACAGCAGGTCGACCGTCGCGGCCTCGGCGTCCGTACGGCCGCGCCAGCCGTCGCGCGCCTGGGCCAGGGCGAGGTGGTCGACCCGCGACCAGTGGACCCCACGAAGCACATGCAACCCGTCGAGAACCCGGAAGCGGACCCGGCCGGTGGGGAAGAGCGCATCCGCGGCGTGCCTCAGGCCCAATGCGCGCTGCAGGGCGGACAGTTCGCGGGCCTCGGAGATCAACGGCGAGCGGGGCATGGGAGGAACTGCTTGCTGCAGTCCCAGCAGGGCCCCGAAGGCTTGCGGCATCGCTGCGTCCCCCCACGTCGATACCCCAGAGTTGCCATCTCACCAGATTGCCGTCCTGGGTGTCGACGCTTTCGACAGCCGCGACCGGCGCCGCGCCCGGACGTGCGTGACACCGGGAAACGCCTGGTGAGAGCGGGGTTCATGGGACCCGACGCGGCTCGTTCAAGCGATCGTGAAGGTCACCTCGTGCACGCTCACGACCTTCCCCAGCCGCGGAAAGTCCAGCCGCACCGACGCCTCATGCTCGGCGGCCGTGAGCGCGGCCATGGCGTCCTCGACGAAGACCAGGTCGTAGCCGAGGTCCCCGGCGGCGCGGGCGGTGGACTCGACCCCGAGGTTGGTGGCGATACCGCCGAAGACGAGCGTGCCCACGCCCCGGTCACGCAGCAGGTCGTCCAGTCCCGTGCCCTGGAAGCCGCCGATGGTCCGCTTCACGACCTCCAGGTCGCCGTCCTGGGCCAGACCGGCCACCAGACCGCTTCCGGGGGGCTGTTCGGCGACGCCGGGTCGTTCGACCCGGACGAGGACGACGGTCGCGCCCGCCGAGCGGAACGCGGTCGCCAACTCCTCGGCGGCGGACAGGACTTCGGTGCCCTTGCGGGGCTCCAGGGGCAGCGCGACGATCCGGTCCATCAGATCGACGAGGACGAGGGCGCTGCGCGCGGGATCGAGGGCGAGAGATACGGCCATGACGGAACGTTATCCGCCGTCAGCTCTCCGTACCGGAAATCCGGATCAACAGGTTCATGAACCGGTCGCGTTCGGCCGCGGAGAGCGGCGCGAGCAGCTCGTCGTTGGCCGCGCGCGCCGCCCGCTCGCAGCGCTTGAGCAGCCGCGCACCGTCCCCGGTGAGCGACACCGCGTTCTTGCGACGGTCCTTGGGGTCCGGTTCGCGTACGACGAGGCCGGCGGACTGGAGGTCGTTGAGGACGCCGACCAGGTCCTTCGGGTCGAGCTGCACGCCGCGCCCGAGATCGGCCTGGGCGACGGGGCCGAGGTCGCGCACGGCGGAGAGGACCACGTGGTGCCACATCTTCAGCCCCTCCGCAGCCAGCGCCTCGGCCACCAGGGCCCGGCCGCGCGCGGCGGCACGGCCGAGCAGCCAGCTGGGGAGGGAGCGGATCGCGGCGAGGGGTGCTTCGGACATGCGGACAGCCTAGCGAAAAGTCATTGGACTTCCCAATGAAGTTCGACCTATCGTTGGGGCTCCCAATGAATCCGTCGGGAGTCCCGACGATCCCTGGAGGTGTGATGCGCCGCGTCCGCTACGAGTCCACCGGCGGCCCTTTGCTTCTGGAGGAAGCCCCGGTCCCCGAGCCCGGCCCCGGTGAACTCCTCGTCCGTTGCGAGGCCGTCGGCGTCACGCTCCCCGTCGTCCGCAAGGTCACCGAGGCCGCCGAGCCGATCCCGCTGGGCGGTGAGATCGCGGGAGAGGTCGTGGCCGTCGGCGACGGAGTCACCCGGTTCCGCGCCGGTGACCGCGTGACGGGGCTGTGCTTCGGGCACGGTTACGCCGATTTCGCGCCCCTGCACGAGGCCATGGCCTCCCCCGTACCGGACGGCGCCTCGGCGGTCGACGCGGTCGCCCTCGTCCGCAGCGGCCTGGTCGCCCTCGGCGCCCTGACCGCCGCGCACCCCGAGCCCGGCGAGACAGCGCTGGTCACGGCCGCAGCCAGCGGAGTCGGCCACCTCGCCGTGCAGCTGGCGAGGGTGCGGGGCGCGGCCCAGGTGGTGGGTGCCGTCTCCGATGCCGGGAAGGCGGACTTCGTGCGCTCCCTCGGCGCGGACGACGTCATCGCGTACGGCGACGACAGCTGGGGAGATCCCGTCGACTACGCCTTGGATGCCGTCGGCGGCGACCTGCTCGCCCCGGCCGTCGCCGCCCTCGCTCCGGGCGGACGGCTGGTGGCGTACAGCTCGGGCGGCGGGACGATCCAGGCGTACGACCTGCTCGTCGGCGCCAAGTCCGTGATCGGCTTCCAGATGGCGCGGATCGCCCGCGGCAAGCCGGAGTTGTACGAGAGCTGGCGCCAGGAGCTGTGGCAACTGTTCGGGGCGGGCGCGCTGAAGCCCGCCGTGCACGGGGAGTTCGCGCTGGAGGACGCGGCGAAGGCGCATGCGGCGATCGAGTCGCGGAGCAATCTGGGCAAGGTGGTTCTGCGTCCCTGAAATCCGCGAGCCCGGCGAGTGGCCGCACGGTTCTTGTGAGGCTCCGGAGGCCCCAACTAGCCTCTGAAGTACGGACATTGGACGTGGGATGTCCAGATGTCGAGACCTCTGAAGGGCAGGTTCGCACCATGCCGTCACGTCTTCGCGCCCGTCTGAGAACCGTGATCGCAGCAGTCGCCGTCACCGCAGCACTGGCCGTGTCGCCGCATCCCGCGCAGGCCCAACCCCGCAGCGCGAACGCCGAGTTCGAGCAGCAGGTCATCTTCAAGGCCTCCCAGGACCCCGGCTACGCCTGCTTCCGCATACCGGCGGTCGTGAAGTCCGCCGACGGCACGCTGCTGGCGTTCGCCGAGGGCCGCGTCCGCAACTGCGGGGACGCCGGCGACATCGACATCGTCCTCAAACGCTCCATGGACGGCGGTCGCACCTGGGGCCCGCTCCAGGTCGTCACCCACGGCGGCGGCGACACGCACGGCAACCCGGCACCGGTCGTGGACCGCGCCACGGGCCGCGTCCTGCTGGCCGAGACGTACAACACGGGCCGTGCGGACGGCTCCAGTTGCCAGGTGCCGTGCGACCGCTCCCCGCATCTGCAGTACAGCGACGACGACGGGCAGACCTGGTCGCAGCCGCGCGATCTGAGCGACGAGATCCTCCCGGCCGACTGGAACTCCTGGTACGCCACCGGTCCCGTGCACGGCATCCAGCTCACCCGTGGCAGGCATGCCGGGCGGCTGGTCTTCGGCGTCAACACCGAGACATGGAACGGCAACCGCGTCACCGCCAACCACGCGGCGCTGATCGTCAGCGACGACGGCGGCGACCACTGGCGGATCGGCGCCACCGACTCCTGGCCGATCGCCGACGACGGCACGTTCCGGCAGAAGCCCTCCGAGCTCACGCTCACCGAGCGCGCCGACGGCTCGGTCCTGGTCAGCGGCCGTGAGCAGGACGGCACCGACCTCGGCCACCGCACCCAGACGGTCAGCCGGGACGGCGGAGACAGCTTCACCGCCCCGTTCCGCGACCTGCCCGGCTTCTACACGCCGCAGGTGCAGGGCTCGATGCTGCGCCTGGGCGACCGCATCCTGCTCGCCTGCCCCGGCGACCCCGACCGCCGCCGGACCATGATGATCCGCTCCTCGTACGACGGCGGACGCACCTGGGACAGCGTGGACCGGGGCGCGGTCGTCACCACGGACTGGTCGGGCTACTCCGACCTGGTGCGGGTCGACGGCGCCACGGTGGGGCTGATGTACGAGGGCGGCGCGGTCGACGCCCGTGACGAGATCCGCTTCGCCCGCTTCACGGAGGACTGGCTGCAGCCGCGCCGCGGTCCGGACCCGACCACCGTCGACCTCGCCCGGCACGAACCGCCGGCGGCCGTGCTCGGGGGCGCCCGGGAGACGGACGGCGTGTTCGGCGGGGCGCTGGAGTTCGACGGTGTCGACGACGCCGTACGCCTGCCGTATCGGGACGAACTGCCGCTCAGGACAAAGGACTTCACGGCCTCGCTGTGGTTTCGATACACGGCCACGAGCGGTGAGCAGCCGCTGCTGTGGATGGGCGGGATCGGCACCACACAGCCCCAGGTCTGGCTGCGCGGCGAGCCCGCGAGCAACCGCATCCAGGGTCTGATCACGGTACGCAACGGCGCGGCGGCCCCGCAGTCGGCGTCCGTCCGCACGAACGGGGCGTACAACGACGGGCAGTGGCACCATCTGGCGCTGCGGCGCGGCGGAGGCCGGCTGACGCTGTTCGTCGACGGTACGCAGCTCAGTACCGCCGACGTGCCCGGTTCGGTCAGCCGGAACTCGCCGTTCGGTGTGCACATCGGGCAGCGCATGGACAGCCGGGCCTTCTTCTCCGGTGCGATCGACGAGGTCCACGTGTGGGACCGGGCGCTGAGCGACGAGGAACTCGCCGCCCCTGCCCCCGCCATGAAGGACACGGTGCTGTGGCTGCCCATGGACCAGGTGAGCAACAGCCACTAACGTCCCGTGGGTGCCCGACGACGTACGAGCACGACAGCGGACGGGAACCGGCCTCGGCCTGCTGCTGGCCCTGGTTCTCGGGGCCGTGCTGCTCACCGCCCTCCCGGAGCACGGCCGCCGGGAGGGCGGCGCGTGTACACCGCACACGGTCTCCTCGTGGTCGGCCGACGACCGTCTCACGCGTGAGTTCGCGCGGTACGGCGACGACGCGACCCGTACCGACGACTGGACCGGCGGCGACGGCACGCACTCCGTACGGCTGCCGGACGGGCGCGTGCTGTGGCTGTTCTCGGACACCTATCTCGGGCAGGTGCACCGCCCGCCCAACCCGGTCGGCGAGTCGTACGCCTGGCGGGACACTACGGCCCCGCTGGTGCGCAACTCGGCCGTGGTGATGGACGGCAGGGGCCGCCTGGAGAGCACGCTTCCCGCCCCGCTCTTCCCCGATCCCGCCCAGAACCAGTGGCGCTGGCCGGTCGCCGCCCGGGTCGAGCCACGCTCCCCCGGCTCCTTGGAGAGGGTCGTCCGGGTGCTGCTGTGGGTACGGGCGGCCGGGCAGTCGCCGTGGATCTACGGGGTGCCCACCGCGACCGAGGTCGCCACGCTCTCCCTGCCGGATCTGCGGGTCGAGTCGGTGGTGAAGGTGCTCGACCAGAGCCTGGTGCCCGATCCGTCGCGTCGGATCCTGTTCGGTACGACGCTGGTGGAGAAGGGCGGTTGGACGTACGTCTTCGGCGGCGACGACGGGCAGGCCGCCTCCCGGCCGGCCTCGTCGGCGTATGTGGCGCGGGTGCCTCAGGGGCGGCTCGGGGACGCGGCCGCCTGGCGGTACTGGGACGGCTCGGGGTGGGGCCTCGGGCCGCGGCCGGTGAGCGGGGCGAAGGTGGGCAGCGCGTTCTCGGTGGTGCGGGTGGACGGGACGTATGTGCTGTTCACGATGGCGGCGGGGACGGCGGGGCTGACCACCGTGACCTCGTACTGGGCGTGCTCCCCCGCCGGGCCGTGGCACGGCCCGACGAGGAGCTTCAGCCCGTCGCTGCCGACGGCGGGCGTCGCCGCGTACAACCCGCAGGGGCATCCCGAGCTGAGCGGCGACGGGCGGCTGGTGCTGAGCTACGACGTCAACTGGCTGGAGACGAGCGGCGCCTCGGCGAGCATCAACGCGAACGTGGCCCTGTACCGACCGCGGTTCGTGACGCTGCGGGTGACGCGGTCGCAGTGACCTCGGCGGCTTCCGCCTCGGGGTCGTGCGCGCGGCGCTTGGCGAGCACCGCGCAGACCATCAGCTGCATCTGGTGGAAGAGCATCAGCGGCAGCACGGCCAGTGAGGCGTGGGCGCCGAACAGGACGCTGGCCATGGGCAGTCCCGAGGCGAGGGACTTCTTGGAGCCGGCGAACTGGATGGCGATGCGGTCCTCGCGATCGAAGCGCAGCGCCTTGGCGCCGTACCAGGTCAGGGCGAGCATCACGGCGAGCAGGACGGCCTCCACGACCAGCAGGCCGCCCAGCCTGAGCGGGCTCACCTGGTGCCAGATGCCCCGGACCATGCCCTCGCTGAACGCGGTGTAGACGACCAGCAGGATCGAGCCGCGGTCGACGAGCCCGAGCACCTTCTTGTGCCGGGCGACAAAGCCTCCGATCCAGGGGCGCAGCAGCTGCCCGGCGAGGAACGGCACCAGCAGCTGCAGCACGATCTGGACGAGCGAGTCGGCCGAGAACCCTCCGGCGCTGCTGCCCAGCAGGACCGCCGCGAGAAGCGGGGTGATCACGATGCCGACGAGGGAGGAGAAGGAGCCCGCGCAGATCGCCGCCGGAACGTTCCCCCGGGCGATCGACGTGAAGGCGATCGAGGACTGGATGGTCGACGGGACGAGCGTGAGGAAGAGCAGCCCCTGGTAGAGCGGATGGGTCAGAAAGACGGGGACGAGACCGCGGGCGGCCAGGCCCAGCAGCGGGAAGATCACGAATGTGCAGGCCAGGACCGTGCCGTGCAGCCTCCAGTGCTTGAGTCCGTCCAGCGCCTCACGGGTGGAGAGCCGGGCGCCGTACAGGAAGAAGAGGAAGGCGATCGCGGCCGTGGAGGCTCCCGAGGCGACATCGGCCCCCACCCCGCGCGCCGGGAGAAGCGCCGCGAGGCCCACCGTCCCGAGGAGCAGCAGGATGTACGGGTCGATCGGCATCCAACTCGGCCAGGACAGGCGCTTCACGGTGCTCCACTTGCTTGTTGCTGTCGGCGGTCCGGGGCCGGAGGGCCCCCGTTCATCGTCCTCCACCGGCAGCCGATCGGGAATCCGTCATACCGCTCTGACTGTCATCACGATTAACGATGAGCGGCTACCGTTGTTCTCATGTACGCCCCCTCCCACCTGCGGACCTTCCTGGCGGTGGCCCAGACGTTGAGCTTCACACAGGCCGCCCGGCGGCTGGGGCTGCGGCAGTCGACCGTCAGCCAGCACGTGCGGCGCCTGGAGGACGCCACCGGGCGGCAGCTGTTCTCCCGGGACACCCACTCCGTGGAGCTGACGGAGGACGGCGAGGCGATGCTCGGGTTCGCGCGCCGGATCCTGGAGGTGCAGGAGCAGGCCTCGGCGTTCTTCACGGGCACGCGGCTGCGCGGCCGGCTGCGCTTCGGCGCCTCGGAGGACTTCGTGCTGACCCGGCTCCCGGAGATCCTGGAGGGCTTCCGGCACGACCATCCGGAGGTCGATCTGGAGCTGACGGTCGAGCTGTCGGGCACCCTGCACGAGCAGCTGGCCGCCGGGAAGCTGGACCTGGTGCTGGCCAAGCGGCGTCCGGAGGACCCGCGGGGCGAGCTGGTCTGGCACGACGAGCTGGTGTGGATCGGTGCGGAGCGGCTGCGCCTGGACGCGGACCGGCCGGTGCCGCTGATCGTCTTCCCGCCGCCGGGGATCACGCGCGCGCTCGCCTTCGAGTCCCTGGAGCGTCAGGGCCGGCCGTGGCGCATCGCCTGCACCAGCGGCAGCCTGAGCGCCCTGATCGCGGCGGCCCGGGCCGGCCTCGGCGTCATGGCGCACTCCCGCGGCCTGGTCCCGCCGGGCCTGGTCCGCGTACCGGACCGCTTCGGCCTGCCCGAACTCGGCCGCGTCGACTTCGTCCTGGACCACGGCACCCGCCGTACCTCCGCCCAGAGCGCGGCGGACGCGCTGGCGGCGACGATCCTGGCGGGCGGGGTCCGGCTGCAGCGCGGGCGCAGTGGTTAGCGCGGCCTCGGCCGGTACGTCAGCTGCTTGACGTTGCGCAGGTACGGCGTCACCTCCACATGCTGGACGCCCTCCAGGTGGCCGAGGGGGCCGCTGAGGTAGTCGTACAGATCAGAGGTGTTCCTGACGACTGCAGTCGCCGTGAGGTTGGTGGGGCCCGCGGTCGCGGAGACGTGGGCGATCGGGACGTGGGCGGCGAGGGCCTCGCCGACGGAGTGGAGTGCCGCGGGGGCGACGGTGAGCCAGAGGGCCGCCATATAGGGGTAGCCGACGGTCTCGGTGTGGTACTCGCAGTCGAGGTGGATCGCCCCGGAGGCGATCAGAGTGGCCAGGCGTCGTTTGACGGCGGATTCCGAGCGGCCGGTGGCGCGCTGGAGTTCGGGGTAGGTGGCGCGCCCGTCGCGTTCGAGGACGGCGAGCAGCGGCTCGTCGTCCGGGTCGATCCGGGCGGGGCCGGGGTCGGGCACGGGACCGGGCGTGAGGGCCTCGATCTGGTCCGGGGCGAGCGCCGAGAGCTTCTGCAACCAGCCCTGCGGGCCGCCGAAGAAGCGGTGCAGCTTCTGGTAGGCGCGGATCTCCAGCACGCGCGGAGTGCGCGGGAGCTTGCCCAGCAGCAGGTCGTCGCGGTCGCCCGCGTTGCGTGGCCGGGTGCCGAGCACGATCTCGGTGCCACCGGAGGCGAGCCCGATCCAGGTGGTGTCGGGCCGTTTGGCGAGCGCCTCCGCGACGGCCTGGGCACTGTCGGGGACGCAGCGCAGCCGCAGCGTCCAGTGGTCCAGGCCGAGCGCATCGCCGTCCCGGAGCGCGACGACGCGCAGACCGCCCTCGGCGCACAGCCGCCGGTAGCGGCGCGCGACGGTCTGGTCGGAGACGCCGAGCACGGCGCCGATCCGGCTGAAGGAGGCCCGGCCGTTGACCTCCAGCGCGCTCAGCAGTTGCAGGTCGAGCTTGTCGAAGACATCGGATTCCATCTCTGTCCCGGTCACTCCCGTCGGATTCCGTCGACAGACGCCTGACTTCCGTTGCGATCTGCCGCTCACCGTCCATCGTACGGAGAGACGCATCCGACGTACACGAAGCACAGGAGTTGAGGACATGCGTACATGGGGGCCGCTCACGGCCGTGTGCCTGAGCACGTTCATGTTGTTGCTGGACGTGACCATCGCGGTGGTCGCACTGCCGGACATGGCGGGTTCGCTGCACGCGTCGCTGAGCGATCTGCAGTGGGTGATGGACGGGTACGCGCTGGCACTGGCCGCGCTGCTGCTCGGGACGGGCGCCGCGGCCGACATCCTGGGCCGGCGGCGGGTGCACGTCGTGGGCGTGGTGGTGTTCGCGACGGCCTCGCTGCTGTGCGGTCTCGCGGGCGGGCCGGGGATGCTGATCGCCTCGCGCGCGCTGCAGGGGCTCGGCGGGGCGGCGATGCTCGCGACCACACTGCCGCTGCTGGGCTCCGTCTACCAGGGCAGGCAGCGTTCGGTGGCGCTCGGCGTGTGGGGCGCGGTCAGCGGCGCGGCGGCCGCGGTGGGGCCGGTGCTCGGCGGGGTGCTGACGGACGGGCCGGGCTGGCGGTGGATCTTCTACGTCAATCTGCCGGTGAGCGTGGCCGCGGCGTGGCTGACGCTGAGGGTCGTACCGGAGTCGCACGGCTCGCGCGAGGTGGGGGTCCCCCCGCGCGAGCGAAGCCGAGCGTGGGGGAGTGTCGACTGGGCGGGCACGGTGACGTTCGCGGCCTTCGCGGGCGGGCTGACGTATGGGGCGGTGCGGGCCGGGGAGCACGGCTGGGGCGATGCGGGCACCCTCGTGACGTTCGCGGCGGCCGTGGTGGCGCTGGTGCTTTTCGTCGCGGTGGAGCGACGCGGCGCCGACCCGCTGCTGGATCCGCGGCTGTTCCTGAACCCCCGGTTCTCGGTGGTGATGGTGGGCGCGCTCGCCTTCAACTCGGGGGCGTTCGGTCTCATGGCGTACGACTCGATATGGATGCAGTCGCTGCTCGGGATGAGCCCGGTGCGCGGCGGCGCGGTGTTCCTGTGGATGTCGCTGGCGGCGTTCGTGGTGGCGGCGGCCGGCGGGCGGCTGCTGCACGGGGTACCGGCGCGGATCACGGTCGGCGGCGGGCTGCTGCTTGTCGGCTCCGGGCAGTTCTGCACGACGGTGCTGGACGCGGGGTCGACGGCGTCCGTGCTGGCGCCGGGCATGGTGCTGATCGGGGTCGGTACGGGGCTGGTGGCGCCCGGCATCGCGGGCGCGGCGCTGGCCGCCGTACCGCCGGAGCGGTCCGGGATGGCGGGCGGCGCGGTCAACACCTTCCGGCAGCTCGGCCTCGCGCTCGGCATCGCCGTCTACGGCACCGTGCTCACGTCGCGCATGCAAAGCACGCTGCCGCACGACGCGGCCCACGCGCTGGCGGGAGGCGCGGCCGGGGCCCTGCGCGGGGGCTTCTCCGAGCATGCGCTGCGGTCGGCGTTCGCGTCGGGACTGAACACGGCGGCGGTGGCGGCGGGACTGACCGCGACGGTCGCCGGAGCACTGGTGATCGTCCTGGTCAGGACGGTGCGCCCAACCCGGACGGAAGTAACGGAATCCTCCGCTCCGACGCTGACAGAGGAGAGGACGACACCCCTCGGACAGGCCCGTTGACGGGCGCCGGGGGCGGTTACCAGGTCGTACAGATTCGGTGGAGATTACGGGACCGAAACTTACTCAACCGTCAGTTTTCTGTCCGACCCTTCCGGATGTGAGCGCATTTTCCGGCCGTGACCAGCGTGTGCCTGAGCACTGCCCGGTTTCGGCCCCCCTCCCGCCCTGTCGCCGTCTGGGGTAGCTTTCACGCCCTGTGCGGAGTAGCACTAAATCGGGCACTGAGGAGCGGGGAGCGGGTTTGCGCGAGTTCACCAACCCTCCGTTGACGTTGTCACCGCCGGTGGGCGGTCTGGCCGACGTCGTCTTCGAGCGTGCCCAGGAAGACCCGCTGCACATCACCCTGGGCCGCAAGGACGACCAGGGGCAGTGGCGTGATGTGACGGCCGCGGAGTTCCGGGACGAGGTGCTGGCCCTGGCCAAGGGGCTGCTGGCCCGCGGCATCCGCTTCGGCGACCGCGTCGCGATCATGTCCCGTACCCGCTACGAGTGGACGCTGTTCGACTTCGCGCTGTGGACGATCGGCGCCCAGGTGGTGCCGATCTACCCCACGTCCTCGGCCGAGCAGTGTTTCTGGATGCTCTACGACG
Source organism: Streptomyces sp. NPDC001351 (assembly GCF_042896045.1). Classification (NCBI taxonomy): domain Bacteria; kingdom Bacillati; phylum Actinomycetota; class Actinomycetes; order Kitasatosporales; family Streptomycetaceae; genus Streptomyces; species Streptomyces sp. NPDC001351. The sequence goes on from NZ_JBIAWS010000003.1 coordinate 963,385, forward strand.
CCGAGTGTTCGGCGGCGATCGTGGAGCACGAGGACCACGCGATGACGATCGCCAGCGTCATCGACCGGCTGCCGCAGCTGCACCAGCTGTGGCAGCTCGACATCGGCGCCGTGCAGGAGCTGTACGACGCGGGCGCGTACATCGACGACGAGGTGGTGCACCGGCACCGCCAGGCGGTCACCCCCGACTCGACCGCGACGATCATCTACACCTCGGGCACCACGGGCCGACCCAAGGGCTGTGTGATCACCCACGGCAGCTTCATGTGGGAGGCGGACACGGTCGCCCAGAACTGGGATCCGGTCTTCCACTCCAAGAAGGGCGACGAGGCGGCGACCCTGCTGTTCCTGCCGCTCGCGCACGTCTTCGGGCGGATGGTGGAGGTCGCGGCCATCCGCGGAGGGGTGCGTTTCGGCCATCAGCCGCAGCTGAACGCGGCCGCACTGCTGCCGGACCTGCAGGCGTTCAAGCCGACGTTCATCCTCGGGGTGCCGTACATCTTCGAGAAGGTCTTCAACGCCTCCCGCCGCAAGGCCGAGAAGGAAGGCAAGGCCGGGCCGTTCGAGAAGGCCATCGACATCGCCGTGAAGTACGCGGACGCCGTCGAGGCGAAGGCCTGGGGCCTCGGTCCCGGCCCGTCGGCCGGTCTGCGCGTGCAGCACCAGCTGTTCGACAAGCTCGTCTACTCCAAGGTGCGGGCCGCGATGGGTGGCCGCATCCGCAACGCCATCACGGGGGGCTCCGGGATGGACCGGCGGCTCGGCCTCTTCTTCGCGGGCGCGGGCGTGCAGATCTACGAGGGTTACGGCCTCACGGAGTCGACGGCGGCCGCGACCGCCAACCCGCCCGGACGCACCCGCTACGGCACCGTCGGCCAGCCCATCCCGGGCACGACCGTGCACATCGCGGACGACGGCGAGATCTGGCTGCACGGCCCCAACATCTTCCAGGGCTACCTCAACAACCAGAAGGCCACCGACGAGACCCTGCACGACGGCTGGCTCGCCACCGGCGACCTGGGCTCCCTCGACGAGGACGGCTATCTCACGATCACCGGCCGCAAGAAGGAGATCCTGGTGACCTCCGGCGGCAAGAGCGTCTCCCCCGGTCTGTTGGAGGAGCGGGTGCGCGACCACCCGCTGGTCAACCAGTGCATCGTCGTCGGCAACGACCGTCCGTACATCGCCGCCCTGGTCACCCTCGACCAGGAGGCCGTCGAGCACTGGCTGACCATGCGCGGCAAGCCGCAGATGTCGCCGGCCGAGCTGGTGCGGGACGCCGACCTGGAGACGGAGGTGCGGCGCTCGGTCGTCGCCGCCAACACCCTCGTCTCACAGGCCGAGTCGATCCGCACCTTCCGGATACTGGCCCAGCCGTTCACCGAGGAACACGGTCTGCTGACCCCGTCCCTGAAGCTGAAGCGGAAGGCCATCGAGAACGCCTACGCCAACGAGGTCGAGGCGCTCTACCGGGCCTGAGCCCGACCTGACACTCCGTCAACTGATGTCGATGCGGAAGAGCTTGTCCGATCCGTCCGGCTGGTTTCCGTTGTTGTCGCAGTTGGTGGTCGACAGCCACAGCTGGTCGGCGCCCGGCACCTTGGTCACGGTCCGCAGACGGCCGTACGTGCCCACGTAGTACGCGGTCGGTGTGCCGACGCTCTCGTTGTCCCCGTTGATCGGGATCCGCCACAGCCGCTCTCCGCGCAGGGACGCCATGTAGACGACGTTGCGGACGATCGCTATACCGCTGGGCGAGGCCTCGGAGACGTTCCAGGTGGCCTTGGGGTTGGTCATCCCGGAGACGCTGCAGGTGCCCTCGCAGGTCGGCCAGCCGTAGTTGGCGCCCGGCTTGATCAGGTTCAGCTCGTCCTTGGAGCTGTTGCCGAACTCCGCCTCCCACAGGCGGCCGTTGCGGTCGAAGGCGAGGCCCTGCGGATTGCGGTGGCCGAGGCTGTAGACGTAGTTGCCGAACGGGTTGCCGGGGGCCGGCTTCCCGTCCGTCGTCATGCGCAGGATCTTGCCGTTGAGGGAGTTCTTGTCCTGTGCCAGGTCGGGGGTCTGGGCCTCGCCGGTGGAGACGTAGAGGTAGCCGTCGGGGCCGAAGGCGAGGCGGCCGCCGTTGTGGTAGCGGTTCTTCTTGATGCCCTGGAGCAGGATCTTGTAGTCGCTGAGCTTGGTGCCGTCGTACGTCATGCGCACGACCCGGTTGCCCTCGGAGGCGGTGTGCATGAAGTAGACATAGTGGTTGGTGTCCCACTTGGGGTCGACGGCGACGCCGAGCAGTCCGCCTTCGCCGTTGGTGGTGACGGCGTTGGGGACGGTGCCGACCTGGGTCTTCGTGCCGTCCTTGGTGACCTTCCAGACCTTGAAGTCGTCCCGCTCGGTGACCAGGGCGGTCTTGCCGTCGGGCATCCAGTAGGTGCCCCAGGGGATGGTCCAGCCGCTGGAGAGCGTCGCGATGGAGGACGGGACACCGCCGTCGGTCGCGCACGCCTTCGTGGTGAAGGTGACGGTGTTGCTGGCCTCGGAGACGTTGCCGGCGGCGTCCCGGGCGACGACGTTGAGGCTGTAGGGGCTGTTGCAGGCGAGCCCGGTGAGCGTGGTCGACGTGCCGTTGGTGACCGTGTCGTAGACGGTGGTGTCGCTGCGCACGTCGTAGGCGACGACCGCCTTGTCGTCGGTCGAGGCGCCCCACTTGAGGTCGGCGCTGTTGGCGGTGACATTGCTCGCGGACAGCGTGCCCGGCTTGGTCGGCGGGGTGGTGTCGGAGCTGGGCCTGGTGGTGCAGTCGACGACCGGGCTGGCGGCCGAGGTGTTGCCGGCCGCGTCGCGGGCGATCACCGTGAGGTTGTAGTCGGTGTTCGGGGTGAGCCCGGTCAGCACCTTGGAGGTCGAACTCCCCGGCGCCTCACTGATCTTGTTGCCGTGCTCGTAGATGTCGTACGCGCTCACCCCCACGTTGTCCGTGGACGCCCCCCAGGCCAGCGTCAGCGCGTCCTCGCCGATGTTCGAGCAGCTGGGCTGTCCGGGGCGGGTCGGGGCCTGGGTGTCGGCGGCCGCGTCGAGGCTGATCCGGTCGAGGTTGGGACCGCCGTTGGCGGTGGTGGCGGTGGCCCGGATCGTGTCGGTGCCCGCGGTCAGCGGGACGTTGACGGTCTTGGTGACCCAGGTGTTCCAGTCGGCGGTGGCCGGGAAGGACACCCCGGAGGCGACGACCGTGCCGCCCACGGAGATGTCCATCGGCCGGTCGGTGGAGGTCCCGTTGGCGTAGCGCAGGGTGAGGGCGGAGGTGCCGGCGGAGGCCGCGCTCACCGTGAACTCCACGTAGGAGCCCTTGACGTTGGTGTAGTCGACGAAGCCGGTGCCGGTGTACCCGGTGTGGTTGGTGGCGACGGTGCCCTGGGAGATCGTCGCGTCCTCGGCCTGGTAGTCGGTGGCGGCCAGCGCGGTGCCCTGGCCGAGTCCGGCGAGCGGCAGCGCCAGGGCCGCCGCGACGCCGTACGGCAGAACTCTTCTGATGTTCACGGATGTTCCCCTCAGCCCGTGTACTGGGTGAAGACCTTGAGGTAGTCGTACGGCTGCTGCGAAACGCCGCTGCAGGCGTCGCCGTCGGTGCCCGAGCCGCAGGCCCGGTCGCGGTTGACGGCCCAGTAGGTGAGCCGTCCGATGTGGTGCTGCTGGGCGTAGGCGAGCATGGTCTTGAAGTCGGCCACCCGCACGCGCTCACCGGAGTCGTCGGTCTTGCCGTTCATCGACGACAGTCCGATGTGGGTGTAGGCGGTGGAGTCGCTGTAGCCGTACGCCGACTTCACCTGGGCCTTGAGTCCTTCCATCGCCTTGGTGGTGAGGCTGCCCATGGTGGTGGTGCCGCCGCCGAAGTCGAACGGCATGATGCACCAGACGTCGTTCGCCAGACCGGAGTTCGCGGCCCGCTTGATCATGTCGGTACCGGTGGAGTCGGGACCGCTGGAGGTGGTCCCGAAGGTGATGACGGTCTTCAGGCCCGGGTTGTTGGCCTTCACCGTCTTCAGCGCGTCGACCACCCGCTGCCGCACGGTCGCGTTGGACCACTCGGTGTTCTCGATGTCGATGTCGAGCGCCTTCAGCTTGTAGGCGTTGATCACCTTCTGGTAGGCGCCGGCGAGCGCGGAGGCGCTGGAGCACTTCTCGCCGAGCTTGTTCCCGCTCCAGCCGCCGACGGAGACGACGACGTCACCGCCCGCCGCTCTGATCGCGTTGATGGTGGACTGGTCGCTGCCTCCGGTCAGCGGGCGGGAGCCGTCCCACTTCGGGTTGCAGGTGCCGTCGGAGAGGATGAAGGCGAGGGTGAACCACTTGACGCCCGTCGCGGACATCACCGACGTGGGGATCTGGGGGCTGCCCCAGCCGAGGTACTCGTAGGGGGCCACGGCGAAGCCGGGTGAAGCGGCCGCCGCCTCCAGGGAGTTGGCGGGCTTGACCCGGATGAGCCGGGTCTCGCCCGGACGCAGGGTCGCGCTGTAGGAGTCGGCGATCACGCCCTTGTGGGATCCGGACCAGAGGTCGGTCACGTCACCCGAGCCGCTGAAGCCGACCTGCGACCAGTTCACGCTCACCGTCGCGTTGCCCGAGGTCCCGGTGTTGAACAGGGCCACGACGTACTGTCCGTCGCTCTCCTTCTTGCTCCAGACCTGTTTGACACCGCTGCTCACGATCCGCTTCGCGGCGACGCCGTCCTGGTCGACGCCGATCAGCCGGTCGTTGGTCAGCATCGCCTTGTCGACGGGGTCGAGCTGGGTGAGGTCGGTGCCGAGCAGGAGCGGGGCCGCCGCCATCGACCACAGGGTGAAGTGCGAGCGGCGCTGGTCGGCCGTCAGGCCCACCTGGTCGCCGTTGCCGATCTCCAGCGAGTCCAGGTCGTTCCAGCCACCCGGGCCGGCGTACTGCTGCCAGGAGGCGGCCGAGTCGAAGCGCTTGGAGACATGGGACCAGTCGGTCAGCGGATAGCCGCTGCCGTTGCTCCCCGGCCCGCAGTAGCACTCGACGTCACCCTGGGTGCGCCAGCTGTTCGCCAGTTTCCGCCAGGTGGGGGCGTCGGCGATCGGCAGGTTGTTGGACAGGGCGAAGTTGATGGGCCGTCCGCTGGCCCGCAGCGCCTTGTCCCAGGCCTGGACGTCGGGGATGTCGGCGCTGCCCACCCCGTCGATCTTCAGGTAGTCGACACCCCAGGACGCGAACTGCTTGGCCCAGGAGTCGACGAACTCCTGCGCACCCGGCTTGGAGTAGTCGATGTAGTACATGTTCTTGCAGTTGTAGTTCTTCTCGGTCTTCGAGGTGTCCGCGATGTCCTTCGCGTGGTACGAGGTCCCCTCGATCGGCGTGTTCTTGGTGACGGCGTTCTTCGCGATGCCGGGGGTGACGTAGAAGCCGAACTTCAGGCCCTTGGAGTGGACGTAGTCGGCCACCCCTTTGATGCCGTCCGGGAACTTGGCGGTGTCGACGGCCCAGCGACCGTAGCCGTCCACGGTGAAGCCGTTGGAATCACACTTCTGCCAGAAGTCGTCGAGGTTGACGTAGACGAAGCCGTGGTCCTTGAGGCCACTGGAGACCAGCGCGTCGGCCTGCGCCTTGATCTTCGCCTCGGTCGGCGTGCGGCGCACGAAGCTCCAGCTGGACCAGCCCATGGCGGGCCGGACGGACTGGCCGTTGTCGGAGGCGGCCGCCGGGTGGGCGGCGCCCACGAGCGGCACCGCCGCGGCGAGCAGCAGGCCCGCCGCCGCGGCCGTGAGGGATCTGAGACGGATCATGACTGTCCCCCGTTCGCGGGTGTGGCGTACGACGTGCCGATCCACGCCTCGTCGACCCGCAGTCGCTTGTAGCGGGTGGTGTCGCTGGAGGCGGCCCAGGTGGTGTCGACCTCGAGCCGGACGTAGCGGGCGCCCGCGGCGGTCAGGTCGATGCCCTGGATGCCGCGGCGGCTCGGCAGCTGGCCGGACTTGACCGCGCTGCCCCAGGTCGAGCCGTCGTTGCTGAGGAACACCTTGTAGTCCTTGATGCGGGCCGACTGCTCGGTGCTCGAACGGGCGTAGGCCACGGAGTCCTCGCGCTGGTTGAGCCCGATGTACTGCACCTTCTTGGCCGAGCCGAGGTCGAAGGTGAGGTTCACGGGGAGGGTCTTGTTGTTGTCCCAGTAGGTGAGGTAGTCGCCGTCACCGGCGGCCGACGCGGGGTGCCCGCTCGCGGAGGCGCTCGCGCTGACCTTGACGCCGGTGAGGATGCCCTGACGGCCGGCCGTCGTGACCTTGAAGACCGTGTCGTACGGGTCCCAGGTGCCGAGCCCGCTCAGGGTGAGCACGCCGCCGGACTGCGACCACGAAACCGCCGCTCCAGTGCGGAGGTTGGTGACGGAGGCGATGCGGTAGCCGTTGTCCCGCACGCGCAGGGTGCTGGTGCTGGGCGGGGTCAGGACGTGGATGTACTGCCGGTTGGCGTCGTCCTTGGCGATGGTCGTCACCCCGTACGCGCCGTCGTTCCAGGCGCCGGGCTTGAGGCCGCCGTACATGTAGCCGCCGCCCTCGGTGCCGTGCAGGGACTCCCAGATGGGGTCGAGGTAGGAGTCCGCGAAGGTGTTGAAGGAGGCCTGGTTCGACGGGAACTTGCCGTTGACCTGGGCCGTCTCGGCCATCAGCGCCTTCACCGAGGAGCCGGCGTTGGTGATGAGGCGGCCGAGGGTGAGTGCGCGGTCGACGGAGGGGTTCGAGCCGTCGTACCACCACGCACCGGTCGAGGGCAGCTTGAAGTCGGCCTCGGTCAGGCGGGGTTGGGCGGTGTAGACGGCCTGCGGGTAGTCGTAGGCCGGGGTCATGCCCGTCTTCTGCTCATTGCTGATCATGTCCATGATCGGCGTGTCTTCGTTGTTGTTGCTGAGCGTGTAGTTCGGGCGCTTGTCGTAGATCTGCTGGTAGAGGTTGTGGCTCTCCCAGTAGGAGTTGTCGTTGTCGATCCAGAAGCCGCCGAGTTCGGGGTAGCGGTCCATGACCTCGAAGAAGTTGTCGTAGCTGAACTGCCCGAAGCCGTCGTTGGTGGTCAGGTCGACGTTCTTGCCCTTGTAGGCGGAGTACGCGGCCGAGTCGAGCCACTCGTGGCCGCCCTCGTCGTGCCACTGGGGGTCGTTGGTCATGTAGAGGATGACCTTCATGCCCTTGGCCTTGGCGGCCGTGATCAGCTCGCCGAGGAAGTCCCGCTTGGTGGAGCAGGATCCGGGGATCTTGGAGGGCCAGGGGCGGGCGTAGCCGAGGCGGCTGTGGAAGGTGGCGAGGACCAGGTACTGGGTGTGCAGCTTCTGCGCCTCGTTCACCCAGTAGTCGGGGCTCCAGCCCCCGCTCGTGACGTCGTTCTCCCAGGCGGTGCAGCTGGTGTGGGCGGGTGCGGTGCGCAGCCCCCAGTGCAGGAACAGACCGCCGACGGAGGCGCGGAGGAAGTCCTGGCGGGGGTTCTCCAGGTCGAGCGGCCTCACCGCCGTACTGGTACCGCACTCCTGGCTGCCCGAGACGCGCAGGGCACCGCCGGAGGTGTTGTGACTGTCCGTCAGGCAGCCGCCGGTGACGTCCTGGAAGCCCACGTCGAAGGGGGAGTTACTGCCCCTCTGCGCGGTGAACCGGGTGAGCCGGATGCCGCTGGCCGCGTTGGCGATGAACGCGGGCCGGCCGTCGTTCGAGGCGAACTTGACCGAGCTGTCGGTGAACTGCACGTTGTCGGCGTTGTGCAGGTACCAGCCGTAGGCGGGCCGGGTACCGATGCTCTTCGGGTTGTAGTCGGTCGAGTCGTTGCTGGGCACGCCCGTGGACATGGTGCCGTTGCCGCCGGGGACCGTGATGTTGACGTCGGTGAAGGTCACGCCGTTGATGCGGTGCCCGGACTCGCCCCACAGGGTCGGGCTGAAGGAGGGGCTGTTGCCGGTCGCCGTGATGTTGTCGTACGTGACGTTGCTGATCGATCCGACGCCGGGACTGTTGCCGCAGCGTTTGCGGGTGCCGATCTTCTGCATGATCGGCGAGTGGACGTTGGTCATCGTGATGTCGCGGTAGTGGACGTCGGAGATCTTCGCGCCGTCCATCGACACCATGCCGAGACCGGACTTGTCCGCGCCGTCGATACGGATGTTCTCGAACTGGTAGTCGGAGAAGTCACCGCAGGTCTCGGAGCCGAACATCAGGGCGTTGCAGCACTTGGCGCCGAGCGTCGAATCACTCACCCGCACATGGCCGTTGGGCAGCTTGGCGCCGAGGGCGTAGTCGCTCTTGAAGACCAGGGCGTCGTCGTTGGCGTGGATGGTGGCGTTGGTGATCGTGGCGTCGGTCGTCGAGATGACGTTCCAGCCGTCGCGGTCGCTCGCGGTGTCGATGGTCAGGTGGTCCGAGGTGACGTTCTTGCAGCCGTTGATCAGGGCGGCGAAGTGGCCTCCGCGGCGCAGGGTGAGACCGTCGCCGATGCGCAGGCCGTCGCACCGGGTGAGCGAGATGATCTTGTCGGCCTCGCCGGACTTCGGGTTGCCGGTGATCAGGTTGCCCATGCCGTCGATGACACCCTGCCCGACGAAGCCGATGTCGGTCAGCCGGTCGCCGTAGATCATCGCATCGTGGAAGTGGCTGTGCCCGTAGTCCTGGTAGGCGTCGTACGGGTTCGGCTCGGCCTTGTCGTAGGTGTCGGCGCTGGAGCCCTGGATCGTGGCGCCCTTGTCGAGCTGGAGCGTCACATGGCTCTTCATGTGGATGGTGTTCTGGGACTTGTAGGCGCCGGCGGGAAAGCGGACGATGCCGCCGCCACTGGCCGAACCGGCTGCCGTGATGGCCTTGTTGATGGCCGGGGTGTCGTTGGCGGACCCGTCGGCCTTGGCTCCGTAGTCACGGACGTCGTAGACGGCGGCGGTCTGCGGGCTGTGGTGCGGGGCCGCGAGCGCGGCGGGGTGGGCGAGTCCGAGGACGACGGCGATGACGAAGAACACGATCGCCGCCGCCCCCGTCCGCTGTGCGGTGGGGGGTCTCATATGACGGTTCCTCAGACGAGTTGGTAGCCGCGGAGATTGGTGAGCAGGAGGTAGGTGTCCTGCAGGGACCCGGAGGTGTCGCCGAGGGAGCGGTAGATGCCCCACTTCGGGCGCACACGGTCGGCCAGGAAGGTGTCGACGCCGGATTTCGACGCGTCGACGACGGTGGAGCCGCCGGACTTGAGGATCCAGCGGACCGAGCCCGCCGAGCCGTTGCCGACCTTGATCTGGAAGTCGACGTCGGTCCATGTGTCGTGCAGCGGGTCGAGGTCGGTGCGGCCGACGAGGATGTCGTCGACGGCCAGCTTCAGCTCGATGGTCTGCTTGCCGTTCACCCGGCGCAGGGACTGCACGACGATCGGCGAGGTGCCGTTGCCCGGCTGCTTCATCTGCATGATGTGGGTGAAGGTGGTCGTCGCCTTCAGCGAGCTGGGGATGTACATCGAGTACGTGACCCGCCAGGTCTGGCCCTCGGTCCACTTGAGGTAGTTGCCGCCGCTGCCGTTGCGCAGGCCGGTGACCTCCTGGCGCTGGCGGTCCGTCGAGGTGTCGCGGTCGACGGTGTGCATGTTGAAGCGCCAGTTGTTGCCGGTGGCGAAGATGTGCGGATGGCCGGCGGGGTGCGAGTCGGCGCGGTCGTCCTCGACCGTCTCGAAGGCACCGAGGCCGTCGCCGCTCGCGGACGGTGCCCACTTCTGCTGCCAGGAGGCGGCGTGAGCGGTGGTGGCCGGCAGGCCGACCGCCGCGGTGGCCGCGCCACCGAGAGCGGCGCCCAGCAGCGCCCTTCTGGATGTGCTCATGACATTAATCACCTCGCAGTTGCTCGTTCATGATCAGGAAGGCGCCCAGGCCGTGGAAGTCGTTGGTGGCCCGGGGGCGGGCGACGTAGTACGCGTAGTCGCCGACGTTCGTACCGACGGATGTGTCGGCGAGGTCGGTACGGCCGTCGGGGCCGGTGGAGAGCTTGGCGAGCACGCCCTGGTAGCCCCGGCGGGCGATGTCCGCGTAGTGGGGGTCGAGGTAGTGCTGCTGAGCTCCGCGCGAGAGGGCGTAGGTGAACATGCTGGAGCAGGACGTCTCGGTCCAGTTGCCGCTCCGGTCGCCCTTGTCGATCACCTGGAACCAGCGTCCGGTCGCCGGGTCCTGGTATTTCTCCAGACCTTCCGCCAGCTTGCGGAAGATTCCGATGAGTTGGGCCCGGCGTGGGTGGTTCGCGGGGAGCGCGTCCAGCACATTGACGATCGCCATGGCGTACCAGCCGACCGCGCGGCACCAGTGTTCGGGGGCGAGCCCGGTCTGCGGGTCGGCCCAGCTCGCGCTCTTCGACTCGTCGTAGGCGTGCCTGAGCAGACCGTTCGCCACCTGCAGATGGCTGCCGTACACAGACAGCTGCCTGGCCGCCTCGTCGTCGGTGGAGGCGCTGTCGCCGAACTCCTTGCCGTACTCGACGAGGAACGGGTTCACCATGTAGACGCCGTCCGACCAGAGCTGGTGGGCGCGGGCGGCGGAGTCCGCGTGCCAGAAGCCGCCGTCGGCGGTGCGCGGGTAGGTGGCGAGCCGGTCGACGATCTTCTTCGCGGCCTTGCGGTAGCGGTCCTGGCCGGTCTCGTGGTGCAGGATCACCAGCAGCCGTCCGGCCTGCATGCTGTCCAGGCTGTTGAAGGACTGGTCGATGGAGCCGTCGCTCTTCACGAACCGGTCGACATAGTTCCTGATGTACGTCAGGGAGCGGGCGTCATGGGTGCGCTTGTACGTGAGGTACTGGCCGTAGAGGTAGAGGCCGACCGGGTAGGACCAGCCGCCGATGGTGCTCGGGGTGTAGCGGGCCATGGTGGAGTCGACGACGGCCACGGACCAGTCGGGGGCGGCGGCCCGGAGGTGTGCGGGCGCGGGGGCGGCGGGCGGAGCCGGTGTCGCCGCCGGCAGGGTGACGAGGCCGGCGGTGACGAGGGCGAGGGTCGTCAGTGCCGTCCGCAGACGTCTGGGGCTCATGTTCCTCCCTTTCGGTGGACGTACGCGAGGTCGCCGCGCGGCCCCTGCACGAGATCGCGTACGAGGTGGTGGTCGGGGGCGTGCCGACAGGCCGGGTCGGTGCGGCTCGCGTCGCCGGTGAGGGCGTGGGCCTGGCAGCGGCAGCCGCCGTGGTCGGCGGAGCGCAGGGCGCAGCCGCGGCAGGGTTCGGGCATCCAGGACTCGCCGCGGTAGACGTTGAAGGCCTTCGACTCCCGCCAGATCCACGCCAGTCGGTGCTCGCGCACGTTCGGCGGGTCGAGGTCCGCAAGGGCGGCCGCGGCCGGGCAGGGCAGGACCGTGCCGTCCGGGGCGACGGTGAGCGAGACCGCGCCCCAGCCGCCCATGCAGGGTTTAGCGGTGGCGTCCACCCAGTCCGGGGCGACCCACACCAACTCCTTCGCTCCGTCGAGGAGTTGGCGCCAGCGGGAGACCGAGGCGCGAGCCCGCTCGACCTGTTCCCGGGTGGGCAGCAGGGCTGACCGGTTGCGCAGGGCCCAGCCGTGGAACTGCGCGTGGGCGAGTTCGATACGGTCGGCGCCCCACGACAGGCCGAGGGCGATCAGGTCGTCGAGGGCGTCGAGATTGGCGCGGTGGAGCACGATGTTGAGGCCGAAGGGGAGACCGGAGGCGCGGATCAGCCGGGCGGCGCGCTCCTTGGCCGCGAACGAGCGGACGCCCGCGATGCGCTCGGAGGCCCCCGGGTCGGCGTGCTGCACCGAGAGCTGGACGCTGCGCAGCCCGGCCTCGGCAAGTTCCGTCGTGCGCCGCTCGCTCAGCCCCACGCCGCTGGTGACCAACTGGGTGTAGAGGCCCGCGGTGTCGGCGGCCGCGACGATACGGGGCAGATCGCGCCGGAGCAGGGGTTCACCGCCGGACAGGTGTGTCTGCACGACGCCGAGGTCGGCGGCCTGACGGAACACGTCGGACCACTGCCCGGCGTCCAACTCCCTTGACCGACTGATCAGTTCGACGGGATTGGAGCAGTACCCGCAGCGCAGCGGACAGCCGTGGGTGAGTTCGGCGAGCAGCGCCCAGGGGGCGTCCACGGTCATGCGAGCCAGCCCTCCTTCCGTAACGCCGCGAGGAAGTCGGGGACCTCGCCGGCGACGGGTGCGTCGGGGTACCGTCCGCCGAGCTCGGCGACGATGGCGTCCACCGCGCGCGTGCCGTCGCAGAGGCGCAGGACGGAGCCCGCGCTGCCGCGCAGTACGACCACCCGCTCGGGGAGCAGCAGCAGATCGGTCTCCCGCACGCGGTCGTGGTGGAGGACGACACCGCGGGAGAGCGCCGGACGCCAGGTCATGGGCCGGCTCCGTCCACCGCGTCCAGCAGCGACCACAGCACCTCGCACTTGAACTCCAGTGCGGCCAGCGCGCGTTGCTGCTCCTCGCGGGTGCGGGCGAGGTCGAGGACCAGGGTGAGGGCCTCGGCTCCGTCGCGGCCGCCCTGGTCGACGCGCGTGCGGAAGTAGGCGAGGCCGTCGGGATCGATCCAGGGGTAGTGGCGCTCGAAGGCGGCGATGCGGGTGCGCATGAGGTCGGGTGCGGCGAGTTCCGTGAGCGAGGCGGCGATCGCGTCCAGGGCCGGGCGCAGGCGGCAGAAGTTGACGTATCCCTCGACCGCGAGGCGGACGCCGGGCAGCACCCGGGAGCCCTCCCACAGTTCGTCGCGGCGCAGGCCGGCCGCCTCTCCGAGGCGCAGCCAGCGTTCGATGCCGCCCTCCCCCTCGGCCGTGCCGTCGTGGTCCTGGATGCGGCGCAGCCAGGACCTGCGCAGTTCGGGCCGGTCCAGCTCGGCGAGGATCAGGGCGTCCTTGACCGGGATGTGGCGCTGGTAGTGGAAGCGGTTGGCGATCCAGCGGCGCAGCTCGGCCGGGCTCAGTTCGCCGCGGTGCATCCGCAGGTTGAAGGGGTGGCGGTCGTGGTAGCGCTCCGCGGCGACGGCGCGCAGCCGCTCGGTGAACTCGGCGGTTCCCCAGGCGGTGGCGCCGTCGGCACGGACGGTTGTCGCGGTCACGGTGCGGTCGCCGTACGGCCGGGTCAGCGGTCGCCGAGGGCGTAGGCGGTCACTTCGAGAGCGGTCTCCACCACCGTATAACCAGGGCTTTGCCAGACGTTTTCATCCGATGTCTCCCGCTCTTCCTGGAGCGGCCGTTCCGCACGGAGGACGTACCGAAGCGTCTCGTTCATGTGGCCGTACCTGCTTTCCTGAGGTGGGGGGGGTCGGGGAGGCCCAGACAGGTGCTAGGTGTTCACATGCATGCACCGAGTTCATGAACTCGTTCGGTGGCGCGATCCAGAGTTGCGGGCGGAAGGAGTCCGCGTCAATGGTCCGTACCGAAGACGTCGGATGCATTTCCGGACAACCCCCGGATCCGTCAACTGACTCATCGGTCAGTTCGCACGGATTCTCCCGTCAGGAATGCATTACCGCCGGTGATCGTTGACGATGGGAGTACCACCTGACGACAACCGTAAGGATCAAGAGCTCGTGAGCAGCAAGGTCCCCCCGATCATCCTCAACAACGGCGTCGAGATGCCCCAGCTGGGCTTCGGCGTCTGGCAGGTGCCGGACGACGAGGCGGAGCGGGCCGTCGCCACCGCGCTGGAGGCCGGGTACCGCAGCATCGACACAGCGGCGATCTACGGCAACGAAGAGGGCACCGGCAAGGCGATCGCCGCCTCCGGCGTCCCCCGCGAGGACATCTTCCTCACCACCAAGCTCTGGAACAGCGACCACGGCTACGACTCCACGCTGCGTGCCTTCGACGCGTCGCTGGACAAGCTCGGCGTGGAGTACGTCGACCTGTACCTGATCCACTGGCCGACCCCGGCCCGGGACAAGTACGTCGACACGTACAAGGCGTTCGAGAAGCTGCACGCCGACGGCCGCATCCGGGCGATCGGCGTCTCCAACTTCGAGCCCGACCACCTTCAGCGGCTGATCGCGGAGACGTCGGTCATCCCGGCCGTCGACCAGATCGAGCTGCACCCGCACCTGCAGCAGCACGCCGCCCGCGAGTACCACGCGGAACAGGGCATCGCCACCGAGGCCTGGTCGCCGCTCGGCCAGGGCAAGGGTCTGCTGGAGGTCCCGGCGATCGTCGCCATCGCCCAGAAGCACGGCCGCACCCCGGCCCAGATCGTGCTGCGCTGGCACCTGCAGCTCGGCAACATCGTGATCCCCAAGTCCGTGACCCCGTCCCGGATCAAGGAGAACATCGAGGTCTTCGACTTCAGCCTGGACACCGAGGACCTGGCGGCGATCAGCGCGCTCAACGAGGACCGGCGCCTGGGACCGGACCCGTCGACGTTCAACATGGCCTGACGGCTGCCGCGGTACACGGGTCGGCCCCCGCTGTGCGGCGGGGGCCGACCCGTGCCCGGGGCCGGCGCTACGTCGACTCCCCCACGGAACCCGTCAGTCGCCGTGCACATCCGCGTGGACGACCTCGAACTCCTCCAGTCCGATCACGGTCACATGCGCCTTGGCCGCGCTCTCGTGCCGGGCCGACGCCTGTGCCGCGCGGGATGCGCCGAGGGACTGCCGGTCCGTGAACAGCGCGCCGACCAGGCCGCGTCCGCGCTCCCGGTCGACCAGTAGGGAGGTCCTGGCCAGCCCGGACAGGCTGTCGAGCCGGGGGACCACGGAAGCGCGGAAGGTCTCGCTGAGCAGATCCGCGTCCATCGGGTCGAACTCCAACCTGGTGAGCCGCAGTCCGCCGCCCGGCTCCGGCGGCCGCACCTGATGGACGACCACCGCCTCGTAGTTCTCCACCGCGGTCGTCGCCGCGAACGGCTCCAGCAGCCCGCCGCGCCGTTCCCGCATGACCTGGTCGCTGTTGCGCCGGGCCTCCTCGGACCGCCACCAGCTCGCCGTCAGCAGCTTGCCGAGCTCCCGGTCCACGAAGATGCCGGCCCCGAGATAGCCCGGACGCTCCTCCAGCAGCTCCCGCCCCTGCGAGTTCAAGGCCCTGATGGCCGTGTCGACCTTCGTGGGATCCCCGGTCGCATACACCATGCGAACGAACATGACGCCTCGCCTCCCAGAAGTCGGGCGCACATCTGGATATTGCGTCCATCCAGTCTTCTCCTCCGGACAAACCGCTGCAATCAGGGCCGGACACGGTGCCGTGGCACAGAAGTCCGGACCAGTCCAGACCAAGGGGTTGACGAGGACACGCAAAGAGGGCCACCTTGTACGGCACCCAAGTAAGGAAACTTTCCTAACAGAAGGGTCCCCCACAGTGCGCATACGAACACTGACCCTCGCCGCGGCCTCCGGGGCCGCACTGCTCGCCGCCGGAGTGCTCCCCGCGAACGCCTCCGGTACGGCAGGACCGGCCTCCGCCCAGGAGGGCTCGGTCAGCGCGGCCGACCTGCTCGCCAAGGTGACGTCCTGTCAGCAGATCTCCCACGGCAAGTACAAGACGGACGACGAGACCTCGGCCACGATCCCGGTCTGCGGCAAGAACGGCGCGGTCTTCTGGAAGGCCGACATGGACATCGACTGCGACGGACAGCGCACCTCGAAGTGCAACGAGAACACCGACCCCTGGTACCAGGACGACACGGCGTTCCACCAGTCCAACGGCAAGCCGCTCAAGGCCGATTCGCTGCCGTACGTGGTCGTTCCCAGCTCCAGCAGCATCTGGAACTACTCCAGCTCCGGCATCAAGGGCGGCGGCGTGGTCGCCGTGATCTACAACAACAAGGTCGAGTACGCCGTCGTCGGCGACACCGGCCCCACAAAGATCATCGGGGAGGCCTCGTACGCCACCGCCCAGGCCCTCGGCATAGACAGCAACCCCGAGACCGGCGGCGCCGACTCCGGCGTGACCTACATCCTCTTCAAGAACTCGCAGGTGTCCCCCATCGAGAGCCACAGCGCGGCGGTCTCACTGGGGGATCAGCTGGCGAAGAAGTTCCTGCAGAACAACTAGGACATGGGGCGCGCAAGCTTCCGGGCACTCCAACCAGCCGCTCATGACGGCTGGTTGGAATCCCCCTCACATGGCATGGGCCGCCGTGTGCACCGTGTGTGCCGCCAGGACGAACACGTCCGGGCGGTGGTGGACGCTCGCCTTGTCGTCGGGGTCCAGGAGCTGGTCGAGGGTGGCGCGGTCGGTGGCGTCGAGGTGGTCGCCGAGGCCGTCGCGGAGGCGGGAGAGGGAGGCGGCGACATAGGCGCGGGCGCGGTCCTTGGCCGGGGCCGGCAGGTCCAGCAGGAAGGTCCGGGTGCCGGTGGGCCTGAGGCCCGCGGCGGCCATCAGGGCCGGCCAGTCCTCGGTCTCGGCGACCGCGCCGGGCAGGCCGGCGCGCATTTCGGCGAACCACTCCTCCTCCAGCACGTCGAGGCGGGCCTGCAGACCGGGGCGGCCGATGCCGATGTCCCGCGGCAGGAACCGCGCCGGCAGACCGCCCTCCATGAGCGCGAGTGTGCCGCCGGGCGCGAGCCGCGCGGCGAAGGCGGCCAGGGCGGCCCGCTGGTCGCCGATGTGGTGCAGGCTGCGGCTGGCCCACAGCAGATCGGCGGGATAGTCCAACTCGTCCAGCACACCCGGCAGTTCACCGGTGAGCGTGCCGAAGCGATCGCCCACCCCCAGCCGGTCGGCCCGGGCACGGGCCCGCTCCAGGAGCGGCGCCGAGCCGTCGACCGCGACGACCCGGGCCCCCGGGAAGGCCTCGGCGAGCAGACAGGCGACGACACCGGGCCCGCTGCCCGCGTCGACGATCAGCCCGGGTTCGGTCTGTTTGTCGGTCAGCCAGGTCATGGCCCGCTCGTACAGGGACGTGAACAGCTCCGCCTGCGATTCCAGCAGCGGGGCCATCTCGGCCCAGTCGATGTCGGTGTGGTCGTGGTGACCGTGCGTGCCGTGGCCGTGCGTGCCGTGGTCGTGATCGCCGTGCTGGTGGGGTCCGTGCGCCATGGTGGTCAGCCTCTCTCCGGGTGCCGCCCAGAGTGCGCCGACGCACCGCGCGAGGGCCAGTGCTGTTGCCGTCATGGCAAAAAGCGGCGGCAAAAATCAGGTGCGTACGGCCGACCGTGTCACCCACGATGGCCCGATGGACGACGAACTGGTGGACAGGTTCCTCACGGACGGGTTCGTGAAGATCGAAGGGGCGTTTCCGCCACGGGTCGCCGAGGACTGCGCGCGGCTGCTGTGGCGGGAGACGGGGTACGACCCCGAGGACCCCGCGACCTGGAAGGACCCGGTGGTCTGGGTGGGCGGCATGGCCCAGGGACCGTTCGCCGCAGCCGTCAACTCCCCTGTTCTGCACGAGGCGTTCGACCTGCTGGTGGGCGAGGGCCGCTGGATGCCGCGCTACTCCCTGGGCAGCTTCCCGCTGCGGTTCCCGCACGAGGAGGAGCCGGACGACGCGGGCTGGCACATCGAGGGGAGCTATCTGCCCGACGGTGTCGAGTCCCGCTGGTACCACACCAATCTGCGCTCACGCGATCGCGCCCTGCTGATGCTCTTCCTCTTCTCCGAGGTCACCGAGCAGGACGCGCCCACCCGCATCCGGGTCGGCTCCCACCTCGACATACCTCCCGTCCTGGAGCCGTACGGCGAGGAGGGCGTCTCCATGCTGGAGATCGCCCCCCAGGTCGTCGAGGCCTCCGCGCACCGCCCCGTCGCACACGCCACCGGCCGCCCC
Organism: Streptomyces sp. NPDC001351; assembly: GCF_042896045.1. Classification (NCBI taxonomy): domain Bacteria; kingdom Bacillati; phylum Actinomycetota; class Actinomycetes; order Kitasatosporales; family Streptomycetaceae; genus Streptomyces; species Streptomyces sp. NPDC001351. Next base: position 981,084 of record NZ_JBIAWS010000003.1, read on the forward strand.
GGCGACGTCTACCTCTGCCACCCGTTCCTGGTCCACGCGGCCCAGCCGAACCACGGCACCCGCCCCCGCTTCATGGCGCAGCCGCCGCTGATGCCGGCCGTCCCCTATGAGCTGGAACGGCCGGACGGCGACTACTCGGCGGTGGAGTACGCGATCCGCCGGGGCCTGACCAACAAGGCCTGACCCCGGCGGACCTGTCTTTCAGGAGCGCGGGGCTGTGTTTGATGTGCGGCTGCCGCCGGGTGGCCGCGACCAGCCACAAACAGCCCGCAGCTCAGAACGCACCGCGACCAACGAGACCTACAACGGCGGGTACGCATTCTGCATCAGCTGCTGGAACTCCGCCGAGAACCAGTGCCCCGACAGCGGAGCGTTGGGCAGCGCCCCCGACATGTTGTTGTTGTTCCGGGGGTTGCCCGTATAGGTCGGGTCGCACATGCGGTCGAAGCCCTTGCCCTCGTCGTTCGGGATCGCGGAGCTGGACCCGTCGGACTCGCCCGGAGGCTTCATCCACACATACGCGTCGATCCCGGCCGCCGGACTGGCCTGCGGACGCTCGCCGAGACCGGCCCCGGCCTGGTTGCACCAGTTACCGGCGTTGATACGGCGGTCGTAGCGCCCGCCGTCGACATACGCGTCCACGCTGGTCTTCGGACCGGGACCGGCCGGCCGGGCGGTCCCGCCCCACCCGTTCCTGGACGTGTCGATCAGCATGCCGATGCCGGAGTTGAAGCCGACGGAGACCAGTTCGTTGCGGAAGGCCTGCGCGTACGACAGCTCGTCCACGTACCGGTTCCAGTCGACCCACTTGGACTGGCGCACGGAGGTGCCGTTCACCGTGTCGTCGATGGTGAAGTTGTTCTCCTTGAGGGCGCTGTAGTTCGCCGTGTTGGTGATGAAGCCCTGCACGTCGTCGACGGTCGCGCCCTCGCTGGTCGCCGCCTGCTTGAGCACGTTGGCGGAGGGGGCGAAGTTGTCGTCCCAGCCGAGCCAGCCGTGGTGGCCGGCGTCGATGTAGTTGTAGACGTTCGGGATCGCGCCGAGCTTGGCGAGCGCGTAGCCGACGCCCTTCACGTAGTTGCCGTTGGCGAGCATGGTGTCGCAGTTGGCGGTGGCGGTGGCGCGGCTGCCGGTGTTGGTGACGAGGTTGGGCAGCGAGTCGAGCTCGACCGTGGTGACGATCCGCAGCGAGCTGTACTTGCTGTCCGCGAGGATCGCCGCGATCGGGTCGATGAACTGGGACTTGTACTTGTCGATCTCCGTGGGGCCGAGTTCGCCGTTGGAGGCGAGAGCTGAGCAGTCGCGTCCGGGAAGGTCGTAGATGACGAGCTGGACGACTTCCTCGCCGCTGCCCTTCTGCTGCAGGGCCGCGTCGAGATGGTCACGCAGACCCATGCCGCCGTTCACGCCGTTGATCGCGGCGATGCGGTCGAGCCACACGCCGGTGGGCTGGTTGGAGATCCTGCTGCCGCCCGGCTCCGCGGCGGCATGCGCGGACCACTCGGGGTTCACGTACACCTTGGCGCCGGCGTACGGGTTGTCGACGCGGCCGCCCGGGTTGGTGCCGCCGCCCCCGCCGCCTCCCCCGCTGCCGTCATCGACGTTGCAGGTCACGCCGTCGAGCGTGAACGAGGCCGGGACCGCGTTGGTGCCGCTGTAGGAGCCCTGGAAGCCGAAGCTGACCGAACCGCCGGTCGCCAGCTGGCCGTTGTAGGTCTCGTTGGCGGCGGTGACGGCGGCCCCGCTCTGGGTGAGCTTGGTGTTCCAGTAGTTGGTGACCTTCTGGTTGCCTGCGTACGACCACTTCACCGCCCAACTGCTCTTGGCGGCACTGTTGTTGGTGACCGTGACGGCGGCGGTGAAGCCGGAGCCCCAGTCGTTCTGCACCTTGTAGTCGACGGTGCAGGGAACCGAGGCCGCGGAGACGCCTCCGGGGACGACGGCCGTCGCGGTCCCTGCGGTCCCGGCGACCAGCGCCAGGGCGGCGAGTATCGCTGTTCTGGTACGACTCATGAGTGCGGGTTCCTTCTTGGATGCGGGAATTGCGGGATACGGGACTTACGGGTTGATGGCGCGCAGGTGATCGCGCAGCCCGATGCCGTACGACGTGGGGGTCCCGTCGTAGTTGGAGATCAGGGAGGGACCGGAGGAGCAGTCCCAGGTGTTCCAGGTCCAGCCGAGGTAGGACAGGCCCCGGTCGTCGAACCACTTCATGACCTGGTCGACGAAGGAGTGCGAGCAGGTGTTCTCGCCGATCTCCCCGGCCACCAGCGGCACCTGGGCCGCGACCGGGGCGAGGGTGGAGTTCCAGCAGCTCTCGTTCGTACAGGCGTTGAAGTTGTAGACGTGGTAGGCGGCGACCAGATTGCCCGTCGGGTCGGTGGGCTTGTACGTCAGCCACTGGCCGAGGTCGTTCGAGTACGCCAGACCACCGGCCATGACGACGTTCTTGGCGCCGGTGCCGCGCACGGCGTCGACGAGGTCCTGCATCCCCGCGACCTGGTAGCCGATGCCGGGGCAGGTGCCTCCGTCCTTCCAGCACTGCCACGCCTGGGCGGTGGTGGAGGTCGCCCGGTCCGGGTACGGCTCGTTGAACAGGTCGAACACGACCGCCGGGTCGGCCTTGAAAGTGCTCGCCACCGACGACCAGAACGAGGGCGTGTACTGCATGTCGGGCATCGGCTTCTGGCAGGTGGCGTGCACGTCGGAGCAGCCCGCCGAGTTGCCGGTGTACTGGCCGTAGGTCCAGTGCAGATCGAGGATCGGCGTCAGGCCGTGCGCCTCCGCCTTGGTCACGAGATCCTTGACGGCACCTATGTAGTTGGCGCCCGCGTACTCGGGCTTGATGTTGGGAAGACCCAGCCAGCACTCCTCGTTGAGCGGGATGCGGACGGTGTTCGCCTTCCAGTCGGCGATCGCCTTGAGCGCGGCGTCGTCGACCGGGCCGTCCCACAGGCCCCGGCCCTGCACACACATGAACTCGCCGCCGGAACGGTTGACGCCGAGCAGCCGGCGGTTCCTGCCGTCGGCGTCCACGAGCTTGTTCCCGGAGACATGCAGGGCGGGTGCGGTACCACCGGCAGGCGGCTCGGTCGGCGGCGGGGACGGCTCCGTATCGACGTTGCACGTCGTCCCGTTGAGCCTGAACGACGTCGGTACGGCGTTCGTCCCCGACCAGGAGGCGAGGAACCCGGCGCTGACGCTCCCGCCGGTGGCCAGCGAGCCGTTGTAGCTCTCGTTGGCCGCGGTCACCGTCGTGCCGGACTGGGACCACTTGGCGTTCCAGCCCTGGCTGACCCTCTGACCGTTCGCGAAGTCGAAGCCGAGGCTCCAACTGCTCATGGCCGCCGTATTGTTGGTGATCTTCACGGCGGCCTGGAAGCCGGTGTCCCACTGACTGGTGACGGAGTACTCCACCGAGCAGGCGGGGGTGGCTCCCTGTGCCGTGACGACCGGTGCGACCGCCGTGCCCACCAGGGCCACGGCGGCAGCGACAAGTAAAAGACCTGAACGCGGGGGGTGTCGCATGAGCGACTCCTTGCAGTTCGGGCGCGTCGTGACGGACGCGTCGACTGATGGAATCGCTCCCACTGGTGTCCATGAAGCTAGCGCCAAGTGACGGCAAAGGACAGGGGGGTCACAGACTTTCCTGACTTTCCCTCAGCTGGAACGCGTCGAATCTTTTCGACTCTTCAAGCACCTTGACCGCCCCCACCCCCGTCCCCACTATGGGAGCGCTCCCACTGGTTCAAGGCTTGTTGCTCCTCCCCTCCCCCACTCTTTTCCGAGCCGCAAGGAGGAACCAGCACATGCAGCCCAGAAGGAGACGCAAAGCCGCTCGGCGGTTGTGGACCGCCGTGGTGGCGGCCCTCGCTCTTCCGCTCACCATGCTCGGCACCGGTACGACTCCCGCTCACGCGGCGGCACTTCAGTGCAGCGTCGACTACAAGACCAACGACTGGGGCTCCGGCTTCACCGCGGATCTGACGCTCACCAACCGCGGCACGGACGTCATCGACGGCTGGACCCTGACGTACGCCTACAGCGGCAACCAGAAGCTCAGCAACGGCTGGAACGGCACCTGGTCCCAGTCGGGCCAGTCGGTCACCGTGAAGGACGCCGGGTACAACGCGAAGATCGCCGCGGGCGCCGCGGTCTCCACCGGCGCGCAGTTCACCTACAGCGGCACCAACACGGCGCCCACCAGCTTCGCGATCAACGGCACCACCTGCGCCGGCGCGCACCAGCCGCCGGTCACCGTGCTGACCAGCCCCACCGCGGGCGCGGTCTACACGCAGGGCGACCCGGTCCCGCTCGCGGCCACCGCCGCCGCGGCCGACAACGCGACGATCAGCAAGGTCGAGTTCTACGACGACACGACCCTGCTGGGCACGGACACCAGCGCGCCCTACACGCTCTCCGCCTCCGGTTTGACCGTGGGCAGTCATTCGCTGGTGGCGAAGGCGTACGACAGCCTGGGCGCGTCCGCGGAGTCGACGCCCGTCGGCATCACGGTCGCCTCGGGTCCCGCCGTGGTGGCCTCGCCGACCCAACTGGGAGTCCAGCAGGGCAAGTCGGGCACCTACGCGGTGAAGCTGTCGACGCAGCCGAGCGCCAATGTCACCGTGACATCGGCCCGGGCGAGCGGCAACTCCGGTCTGTCGGTAACCGGCGGCGCGACGCTCACCTTCACGCCCGCCAACTGGAGCACCGCCCAGAACGTGACCGTCACCGCCGACTCCTCCGGCACCGGCTCGGCGTCCTTCGAGTCGACGGCGACCGGTTACACCAAGGCAGCGGTCACGGTCACCGAGCTGGCGGCCCAGAAGGCGTACGACGCCCGCTTCCTGGACCTCTACGGCAAGATCACCAACCCGGCGAACGGCTACTTCTCCCCCGATGGCATCCCGTACCACTCGGTCGAGACGCTGATCGTGGAGGCTCCGGACCAGGGCCATGAGACCACCTCGGAGGCCTACAGCTATCTGCTGTGGCTGCAGGCGATGTACGGCAAGGTCACCGGTGACTGGTCCAAGTTCAACGGCGCGTGGGCCCTCATGGAGAAGTACATGATCCCGACCCACGCCGACCAGCCGACCGGCTCCTTCTACAACGCCTCCAAGCCGGCGACGTACGCGCCCGAGCTGGACACCCCGAACGAGTACCCGGCGAAGCTCGACACGTCCGTCTCGGTCGGCTCCGATCCGATCGCGGGCGAGCTGAAGAGCGCGTACGGCACGGACGACGTGTACGGCATGCACTGGCTGCAGGACGTCGACAACGTCTACGGGTACGGCAACACGCCGGGCGGCACCTGCGAGGGCGGTCCGACGGCGAAGGGCCCGTCGTACATCAACACCTTCCAGCGCGGGCCGCAGGAGTCGGTGTGGGAGACGGTGCCGCAGCCGACCTGCGACGCCTTCAAGTACGGCGGCACGAACGGGTACCTGGACCTCTTCACCGGTGACTCGTCGTACGCCAAGCAGTGGAAGTTCACCGACGCCCCGGACGCCGACGCGCGTGCCGTGCAGGCCGCGTACTGGGCGGACGTGTGGGCCAAGCAGCAGGGCAAGGGCAGTGACGTCTCCGCGACCGTCGGCAAGGCCGCGAAGATGGGCGACTACCTGCGCTACGCCATGTACGACAAGTACTTCAAGAAGATCGGCAACTGCGTCGGTCCGTCCACCTGCCCGGCCGGCACCGGCAAGGACGCCTCCGACTACCTGCTGTCCTGGTACTACGCCTGGGGCGGCGCCACGGACACCAACGCGGGCTGGGCCTGGCGCATCGGCTCCAGCCATGTGCACGGCGGCTACCAGAACCCGCTGGCCGCGTACGCGCTGAGCTCGTACGCCGATCTGAAGCCGAAGTCGGCGACGGGCGCGACCGACTGGTCCAAGTCGCTGCAGCGACAGCTGGAGTTCTACCAGTGGCTGCAGTCGTCCGAGGGCGCCATCGCGGGCGGTGCGACCAACAGCTGGGCCGGCCGCTACGCCACGCCGCCGGCCGGGACGTCGACCTTCTACGGCATGTACTACGACTGGGAGCCCGTCTACCACGACCCGCCGTCCAACCAGTGGTTCGGCTTCCAGGCGTGGTCGATGGAGCGGGTCGCCGAGTACTACCAGCAGACGGGGAACGCGCAGGCCAAGGCGATCCTCGACAAGTGGGTCAAGTGGGCGCTGTCCAAGACCACGGTCAACCCGGACGGCACCTATCTGATCCCCGCGACGCTGCAGTGGTCGGGGCAGCCCGACACCTGGAACGCGTCAAGTCCCGGCTCCAACAGCGGACTTCACGTCACCGTCGCCGACTACACCAATGACGTCGGTGTGGCGGCCGCGTACGCCAAGGTCCTGACGTACTACGGCGCCAAGTCGGGTGACGCCACCGCCAAGTCGACGGCGAAGGCGCTGCTGGACGGCATGTGGAGCAACTACCAGGACAGCCTGGGCATCGCCGTGCCGGAGACCCGCACCGACTACAGCCGGTTCGCCGACAGCGTGTACGTGCCCAGCGGCTGGAGCGGCAAGATGCCGAACGGGGACGCGATCAACTCGTCGTCGACGTTCAGCTCGATCAGGTCGTTCTACAAGAACGATCCGGCCTGGTCGAAGATCCAGGCGTATCTGGCCGGTGGGGCGGCGCCGTCGTTCACGTATCACCGGTTCTGGGCCGAGGCGGACATTGCCATGGCCATGGGCTCGTACGCGGAGCTTCTTGAATAGCCCTGCGAGGAGCTCCGCGGGTTGGGCAGTTTTTGGCTGCGAGTCCGTTGTGGCTGGTCGCGCAGTTCCCCGCGCCCCTTAAAGGGGCGCTACCCACCGCCCGGTCCCGCGGAGCCGCCGGGCGGCCCCCACCCGCACTGGGGGCCGCCCGGCAACCCCACTTCCCGGAAAGGACCTTCCGTGCGAAGAACCCGTATCCTCACGGCCGCGCTCGCCCTTGCGGCCGGCTTGCTGGTGGGCTCGCCGTCCGCGCTCGCCGCCGGCAGCAGCCCGAAAGTGAAGCTCGCCGCGGACACGTACACCTGGAAGAACGCGCGGATCGACGGGGGTGGTTTCGTCCCCGGCATCGTGTTCAACCGGAGTGAGAAGAACCTGGCCTACGCCCGCACCGACATCGGTGGGGCCTACCGCTGGCAGGAGTCGACGAAGACCTGGACACCGTTGCTGGACTCGGTCGGCTGGGACCAGTGGGGGCACACCGGGGTCGTGAGCCTGGCCTCCGACTCCGTCGATCCGAACAAGGTGTACGCGGCCGTCGGCACGTACACCAACAGCTGGGACCCGACGAACGGGGCCGTGCTGCGGTCCTCCGACCGCGGTGCCGACTGGCAGAAGACGGATCTGCCGTTCAAGCTGGGCGGGAACATGCCCGGGCGGGGCATGGGTGAGCGGCTCGCGATCGACCCGAACAAGGACAGTGTGCTGTATCTGGGCGCGCCCAGCGGCAAGGGGCTGTGGCGGTCGACGGACTCCGGGGTGACCTGGTCGCAGGTCGCAAGCTTCCCCAACGTCGGCAATTACGTGCAGGATCCGAGCGACACCAGCGGATACGCCTCCGACAACCAGGGGATCGTCTGGGTCACCTTCGACGAGTCGACCGGTACGTCCGGTACGGCGACGAGGACCATCTACGTCGGGGTCGCCGACAAGGACAACGCGGTGTACCGCTCGACGGACGCGGGCGCCACCTGGTCCCGTCTCGCCGGGCAGCCGACGGGATATCTGGCGCACAAGGGCGTGCTGGACGCGAAGAACGGCTATCTGTATCTCGCCTACAGCGACAAGGGCGGACCCTACGACGGCGGCAAGGGACAGCTGTGGCGGTACGCGACCGCGACCGGGACCTGGACCGACATCAGCCCGGTCGCCGAGGCCGACACGTCCTACGGCTTCAGCGGCCTGACCGTCGACCGGCAGCATCCCGGCACGGTCATGGCGACCGCGTACAGCTCCTGGTGGCCGGACACGCAGATCTTCCGCTCGACCGACAGCGGCGGCACCTGGACCAAGGCGTGGGACTACACGTCGTACCCGGGCCGCTCGAACCGCTACACCATCGACGTCTCGTCGTCACCCTGGCTGACCTTCGACGCACACCCCTCACCCCCCGAACAGGCCCCGAAACTGGGCTGGATGACCGAGTCGCTGGAGATCGACCCGTTCAACTCGGACCGGATGATGTACGGCACGGGGGCGACGCTCTACGGCACCGAGAACCTCACCCGGTGGGACAGCGGGGGCCAGTTCACCGTGAAGCCCATGGTGCAGGGGCTGGAGGAGACGGCCGTCAACGACCTCGCCTCTCCCCCGTCGGGCGACGCCCAGCTGTTCAGCGCCCTCGGTGACATCGGCGGTTTCCGGCACACGGACCTGACCAAGGTCCCCTCGATGATGTTCACCTCGCCGACCTTCACCACGACGACCGGTCTCGACTTCGCGGAGACCGACCCGAACACGGTCGTGCGGGTCGGCAATCTCGACTCCGGTCCGCACATCGCGTTCTCGACGGACAACGGGGCCCACTGGTTCGCGGGGACCGATCCTTCGGGTGTGTCGGGCGGCGGGACGGTGGCCGCGGCTTCGGACGGCAGCCGGTTCGTGTGGAGCCCGGCGGGCACCGGCGTGCAGTACACGACCGGCTTCGGGACGTCCTGGGCCGCGTCGAGCGGCATCCCGGCCGGTGCGACCGTCGAGGCCGACCGGGTCGACGCGAAGACCTTCTACGGCTTCAAGTCGGGGAAGTTCTATGTGAGTTCGGACGGCGGCGCGACCTTCACCGCGTCCCCGGCCACCGGCCTCCCCAGCGGCGACAGCGTCCGCTTCAAGGCGCTGCCCGGCGCGAAGGGTGACGTCTGGCTCGCGGGCGGCGCCCTTGACGGCGCGTACGGGCTGTGGCACTCCACGGACGGCGGCGCGAGCTTCACCCAGCTGCCCGGCGTCGAGCGGGCCGACACCATCGGCTTCGGCAAGGCGGCGACGGGGGCCTCGTACCAGACCCTCTACACCAGCGCGAAGATCGGCGGCATACGCGGCATCTTCCGTTCGACCGACAAGGGCGCAACCTGGACCCGCGTCAACGACGACGCCCACCAGTGGGGCTGGACGGGCGCGGCGATCACCGGTGACCCGCGGGTCTACGGACGGGTGTACGTCTCCACCGACGGCCGGGGCGTCATCTACGGCGACACCTCCGACACCGGCGGAGGCGGCGACAACGGCGGCGGTGGCGGCACGGACCCGACGCCTTCCGCTGCCTGCACGGTCATCTACAAGATCACCAACCAGTGGTCGGGCGGCTTCCAGGCCGACGTCCAGCTCACCAATACGGGCTCGAGTGCCTGGAGCGGCTGGTCACTCGGCTGGACCTTCGCGGACGGCCAGAAGATCACCCAGCTGTGGAACGCCGAACGCACCCAGTCGGGCGCAGCGGTGACGGTGAGAAACGTGAGCTGGAACGGCACGGTGGCGGCCGGTTCGTCCGTGGGCTTCGGGTTCACGGGGAGCTGGTCGGGCTCGAACACGAAACCCGCCTCGTTCAAGCTGGGCGACCGGATCTGCACGGTCGCCTGACTGGGCCGAACGGTTGCCGCGAGTGATCCTCGAGTTGCGGAGCGCAGAGGGCCACCTGAATCTGATTGAACCTGATCAAGGAAGGTCCGGTCCCCCATGCCCGTCGAAAGGACAGTGATGTCGCAGCGCACACGCAAATCGACCCGCTCCCGCGTCGCGGCGGTCCTCGCCGCTCCCGTAATCGCCCTGACCCTCATGGCGCCGAGCGCGTCTGCGGCTCCGGCGCCCTCCAAGTGCGAAGGAACAATCCACATCTCCCTCCTGGGCCACCAGACATGCGTCTCGGCCAAGGGCGACCACGACGAGCACCATGACGGGCTCTCAGGCCTGCTGGGCGTCGTGACCGGCCTCCTGGGCGGGCTGTTGGGTGGAATCCTGGGCGGCTGAAGCCGGCCCGGGGAGGTGAGGCGGTCGCCCGCGATCGGCGGGCGACCGCCTCCGTGTCATGGTGTGCGGACCGTCGGCCTCGGCGGCGTCGCCGTCCCGTCGCCGATGGACACTGTTGGGCGTGGCGGCTGTGGAGGACAGGCCGTAACCGAGATGGTCTCGTTGCCGGACCGTTTGCCCGACTCACCACGGCAATGAGTCACGCGTTCGACGCAAGACCTTTTGCCCCTTTCCCGCGGTGTGCACGCACCCGTCCGCCACCACTTCAGCCGTAGCGCGCCGCCAGCTCCAGTACGGTCGCCGCGATCCTGTCCCGCAGTGCGGCCGGTTCCAGCACCTTGATGTCGGCGCCCAGCCGCAGGAACTCGCCATGGGCGTGCTCGACGGACTCGATGGGGACCGTGGCGAGGGTCCAGCCGTCGTCGTCCGTACGGCTGCCGACCGCCCTGGGCAGCCGCACGCCCGGCGCCAGCCGGACCAGTGCCTCGCCGCGGTACAGCCGGTCGTGGAAGTCGCGCTGGTACGCCGTCCAGTAGGCGGCCAGGTCGAAGTCGTCCGGGCGGGTGAACTCCTCCTCGGAGGCGGCGAGTCGGAGGATCTGGTCGACGCGGAAGGTACGGGGGCCCGGGCCCGCGACGACGTACCAGCGGCCGGCCTTCAGCACCAGCCCGTACGGCTCCAGGCGGCGCTCCACGTCGGTGGGTTCGGCCCAGCGGCGGTACAGGACGTTCAGGACGCGGCTGTTCCACACCGCGTCGGCCACCGCCGGCAGATACGGCGCCTCCTCTGCGTCCGCGTACCAGCCGGGGGCGTCGAGGTGGAAGCGGCCGCTGATCCGGTCGGCGTGCGCGCGCAGCTCCGGCGGCAGGGCGGCGCGGACCTTGAGCTGGGCGGCGGCGAGTACCGAGCCGAGACCCAGCTCCGCGGCCGGACCTGGAGCACCGGCGAGGAAGAGGGCCTCGGCCTCGTCGGCGGTGAGGCCGGTGAGACGGGTGCGGTAGCCGTCGAGCAGACGGTAACCGCCGGCGTGGCCCGCGTCGCCGTACAGCGGGACGCCCGCGGCGCCCAGCGCCTCGACGTCCCGGTAGACCGTGCGGACCGAGACCTCCAGCTCCTCGGCGAGCTGGGCGGCGGTCATCCGGCCCCGGGTCTGGAGCAGGAGGAGGATCGAGACGAGTCGGCTTGCCTTCACTGACACAGGATGTCAGTGAAGGCGCCCTAGCGTCCTGTCCATGCCCTTCACGGAGAAATTCCTGACCGTGCCGCCGCCCGTCGAAATGGCGGGACGGCACATCAAGCGGTACCACGTCACCGCCGATCCGGCCGGTATCGCACCCGACGTGGAGAAGGCGGCGTACGCGATCCTGGCGGAGCTGCTGCCGGAGCCGGACGGCACTCCGCCGGCGACGTTCGTCGTCGTTCACAGGGGAAACGACGACGGCGCCTACATCAACGCCTACAGCTGGGTGTGGGACAACGTCCTGCACTACGCGAACGCCGCCGCGGGTCAGCCGGTCGTCGGCTGCCCCGATCACGACCCGACGCATTTCGTCAGGCCCGAACTCCCGTGGATCGGCTGCGTCTTTGAGCTGCCGCCGATCCAGCACGAACGAGACGCCTGGGTACGGCACATGCTCGTACCCCAAGTCCCGGACCTGGACGCCTACTTGGCCGACTCCCTGCCCGCAGGAACCACTGGAGAGCGCTCATGAGCAGCCCGCACGACTTCGACTTCTTCGCCGGCGAGTGGCGGGTCGCGAACCGTCGCCGCACCGACTTCCTCGACCCGGACAGCGACTGGGTGCAGTTCCCGGGCACCAGCTGGTGCCGGCCGCTGTTCGACGGGGCCGCGAACATCGACGAGATCGACATGCCGTACCTCGGCGCGAAGGGGCTGACTCTGCGGCTGTTCGACGTGGAGCGCGAGGAATGGTCGCTGAACTGGTCCTCCAGCCGTAGCGGCAAGCTCTTCCCGCCCGTTTCCGGGCGTTTCGACGGCGACCGCGGCGAGTTCTACGGCGACGACACATACGACGGCAAGGACGTGCGGGTGCGGTTCATCTGGGCGGACGTGTCCACCAGCTCCGCCCACTGGGAGCAGGCGTTCTCCGTCGACGGCGGTCAGACCTGGGTGACCAACTGGACCATGGACTTCAGTCGGCCGCCGGCTTCCTGAAGGCCCGCAGGCTGAACTCCGGGTCGGCGCGCGGCCGTTCCTGGTCGGGCAGCGTCCGCAGGCGGGCGACGAAGCCTTCGGTGAGCGGGTCGCCGGGCGGCAGCTGCGTGAACCAGCCGCGCCGCAGATCGGCGGCCGTGCGGCGGGGGCTGCGGCCCTGACCGCGGCCCGGGAAACGGGCCTGCCCCGCCGGGTGCAGGCGGTGCGCGGCGGCGTACGACTCCACGAGCGGGGCGGCGTCCGGGGCCGGGCGGCGCGGGCGCGGGGCTAGGACGGCGTCGATGTCGCTGCCGACGTCGTGCGCGGCGGCCTTGTCGACGGTGGTGACGTACACACCGCCGGGCTTCAGCACGCGGGCGCACTCGGCGACGACGGCGCGGACGTCCTCGGGTTCGTCCAGCAGGTGCAGCAGCCAGACGCTGGTGACGGCGTCGAACGTCCCGTCTCGGAACGGCAGTCGGCGGCTGTCGGCCAGCAGGACGCAGCCGGGCAGGCGCCGGGCGGCCATCCGGGCCATGCCGTACGTCAGGTCGGCGCCCGTCACCCGGGTGGCGGGCCGCGCGGCCGCGAGGCGCCGGGTGACGATCCCGGTGCCGCAGCCGACGTCGAGGAGCCGCTCGGCGGCTGCCGGGATCAGGCCGAGTACGGCGTCGGCGGCGGCCGCGGCCCTCGGCTCGCCACCGCGGGTGGCGTCGTAGGCGTCGGCTTCCTTGTCGTAGTCGAGCACGCGGGTCAGTGTGCCCCGTGGGCCTGTGCGAGTTCCTCGACCCTTTGCGCGAGGCCGAAGTCGAGCTCGGTGATCTTGCCGCCCACACTGTGCGTGTTCACCGACAGGGAGACGGTGTTGTAGCCGAGGGTGAGGTCGGAGTGGTGGTCGAGCTCGTCCTGCACCTGGGCGATGTGGATGACCATCGCGGTCGCGGCGAAGTGCGAACCGAGCCGGTAGGAGCGGGTGAGCCGGTCGTCGTCGACCGCCCAGCCCGGCAGCTCGGCCAGTCGGTCCTCGATCTCCTTCAGCGACAGGGGTTCGACGGGCATGGGCTCGCTCCTTCCTCGGCACCGGGTGCTTCTTCAGCGTGCCACAGCAACTGACTGCGGTCCTGGTCAGAAGGGTTCCCGGGGGCGGGCCGGAGAACCCTCCGGAGGGCCGGGGAACGGCTGCCCGCTCACCACTCGTGCAGGCGCTCCGCCGCCAGGTCGTCCGCGATCGCGGCGATCCGGGGCCTGCCCTCGACCCGCTCCACCCACTCGTGCGGCAGGCCGACGTCTCCGTGTACGGCGCCGAGGAGGTTGCCGCAGATGGAGCCGGTGGAGTCGCTGTCACCCGAGTGGTTGACGGACAGCAGCAGGGCCTCCTTGACGTCCGGCTCGACGAGCGCGCAGTAGACGCCCATCGCGAGGGCCTGCTCGGCGACCCAGCCCGCGCCGAGGGACTGGAGCTTCTCCGCGGTCGGCGCCCCCTGCGCGGCAAGGTCGAGGGCTCCTTCCAGGGCGGCGGTCGTCTCCTCGTGGCCGGGGTGGCGGGCCAGCAGGCGAAGTGTGCGCAGCACCGCGCCCTCCAGGGAGTCCCCGTCCACTGCGTACGCCACGATCGCGGCCAGTGCGCCCGCCGCGTAGTAGCCGGTGGGGTGACCGTGGGTGATCTGGGCGCCGCGGGCGGCCATCGCGAAGGCCCCCTCGGCGGAGTTGATCAGGCCGAAGGGGGCCGAGCGCATCACCGTGCCGCAGCCCTTGGAGTCGGGGTTGACCCGGCCCGGCCTGCCGTCGAGCGAGAGCGACGGGTCGGGGGCGTACTTCTGGGCGACCCCGGAGAGGCAGGCGTTGCCGGGCGCGCGGCGGGAGTACAGCCAGGGCTCGTCGATCAGACCGCCCGTCGGGGCGCCGCCCTGCTCCGGGCCCGGCTTCGACTGGGTCTCCAGCCAGCGCTCGTACGCCTGGAGCAGCATGTGCGACCAGGCGCCGCCGATCCCCCTCATCCGCTCCCGGGCGTGCGCCTGGATCAGGGCCTCCACGGTGAACAGGGTCATCTGTGTGTCGTCGCTGACCAGGCCCAGCGCGCCGTACGCACCGGGCACGAACCCGGTCACCCCGCGTTCGCCGTGGAGGGCACGGATACGGTCCAGGGAGTTGAACTCGATGGGATAGCCGAGGGCGTCACCGATCGCCCCGCCCAACAGACAGCCACGCACTCGGGCGCGGTACACCGCGGCGGTCTCCAAGGTCGGCTTCAACGGCCAGGTCATCTGCTGCGCTCCTCGACTACGGTCGTACGTATGGCCATTGTCGCGACCGGAACCGCCACCTCCACGACCGGCCCCTCCGACAAGAGCGTCGGCCCCCTCCTGCGGTCCTGGCGCGAGCGCCGCCGGGTGAGTCAGCTGGAGCTGGCGCTGCGGGCCGACTCCTCGGCGCGGCACATCAGCTTCATCGAGACGGGCCGTTCGCGGCCGAGCGAGGAGATGGTGCTCAGGCTCGCCGAGCATCTCGACGTCCCGGTGCGCGAGCGCAACTCCCTGCTGCTGGCGGCCGGTTACGCCCCGCACTACCCGGAGACCCCGCTCGACTCGCCCGAGCTGGACGCCCTGCGCCAGGGCATGGAACGCCTCATCCAGTGCTACGAGCCCTACCCGGCGTTCGTCGTCGACTCGGTGTACGACGTGGTCGCGGCCAACCGGGGCATGACGATGTTCCTGGACGGCGTCGCGGAGTCCCTGCTCGAACCCCCGCTGAACGCCATGCGGTTGACGCTGCACCCCGAGGGCCTCGCGCCGCGCATCCGCAACCTCCCGGAGTGGCGCGGACATCTGCTCGCGCAGATGGAACGGGAGATCGCCCTGCACCGCTCCGCACCACTGCGGGCGCTGTACGAGGAGGTGGCGGCCTACCCGGTGCCGCAGCGGGAACACAGTCAGGGCCCCGAACCGGCGGAACCCGTCCCCTACTTCGCGCTCCCGATGCAGATCGAGCACGAGGGCCGGACGCTGTCCTTCGTCTCGTCCATCTCCACCTTCAACACGCCCATGGACGTGACGGTCGCCGAACTGGCCATCGAGACGCTTCTTCCGGCCGACCCGGCGACGGTCAAGTACCTCCAGTCGCTGATGCCCTGACGGACGTCCGCCGGACGGCCCGCGTGGCGAGCGCCTCTTCCCGGAACCCGTGAGACTGGCGGCGGAACATGACACACTACTGCGCGGTTGCTTCGGCGCGTAGGGGAGGCGTGGCGTGAGTGAGCGGCGTCCCGCGCCCACCGTGGGCCAGGTGGTGCTCGGCAGACGCCTGCAGGAACTGCGCGAGGCGGCACAGCTCAAGCGGGAGGAGGCCGCACGCGTCCTGCGGGTGGCCCCCGCGACCGTACGGCGGATGGAGATGGCCGAGGTCGCCCTGAAGATCCCGTACGTCCAGGTGCTGCTGGAGACGTACGGCGTCCCGGACGACGAGGCGGCCGCGTTCGTCGCCCTGGCCGAGGAGGCCAACCGGCCGGGCTGGTGGCAGCGCTTCCACGACGTGCTGCCGGACTGGTTCAGCCTGTATGTGAGCCTCGAGGGCGCCGCCGGCATCATCCGCTCCTACGAGCCGCACTTCGTGCCCGGGCTGCTGCAGACCGAGGACTACGCACGTGCGGTGATGGAGGCGGGCACCGTCGGGCAGACCGGTCCGGAGACCATCGAGCGGCATGTGTCGCTGCGGATGGCGCGGCAGCGGCTGCTGGACCGCCCGGATCCGCCCCATCTGTGGGTGATCATGGACGAAACGGTTTTGCGGCGCCCGGTGAGCTTCCGCGGCGAGGTGATGCGCGAGCAGCTGGACAAGCTGCTGGAGTTCGCCGAGCGGGACCGGGTCACGCTGCAGATCGCCGAGTTCAAGGACGGCCCGCACCCGGGGACGTACGCACCCTTCACCCTGTTCCGCTTCGACGAGCCCGAGCTGCCCGACATGGTCTTCACCGAGTATCTGACCGGTGCCCTGTACCTCGACTCGCGCACGGAGGTCTCCGCGCATCTGGAGGTCCTCGACCACATGACGGCGCGGGCCGCGTCGGCCCAGCGCACGAAGAAGATCCTGCGGGAGCACCGCGAGGACTTCTGAGCCACCCACTACACCTGTCCGACCGGAGGAGAAGACCCCGCATGACCGGATCCGACGCCGCACCGCAGATCGACACCAGCCGGCCGCACCCCGCCCGCGTGTACGACTGGCTGCTGGGCGGCAAGGACAACTACCCGGTGGACGAGGAGCTGGCCCGGAAGATCCTCGCCGTGGACAACAGCGCGGTGCGCGGGGCGCGGGCCAACCGGCGGTTCATGCACCGGGCCGTCCGCACCGTCGCCGAGGCCGGGATCCGCCAGTTCCTGGACATCGGCACGGGCATCCCCACCGAGCCCAATCTGCACCAGGTGGCGCAGGCCGTGGCGCCGGAGTCCCGGGTGGTGTACGCGGATAACGACCCGATCGTGCTGCGGCACGCCCAGGCACTGCTGCGCGGCTCCGAGGAGGGCCGCACGGAGTATGTGCACGCGGACGTGCGGGACATCGACACCCTGCTGCGGCAGGCCGCCGAGACCCTGGACTTCGCACAGCCGGTCGCGCTGTCGCTGGTGGCGCTGACCCACTACCTGGACGACGGCGTCCACGACCTCCTGGCGAAGTACGTCGCGGCGCTCGCCCCGGGCAGCCATCTGATCCTTTCGCAGGTCACCCCCGACCTCAATCCGGAGGCCATCGCGAAGGCGGCGGGCGCCTTCCGCGCGAGCGGCACCCCGCTCTTCCCCCGCTCGATCACGGACTTCCAGCGCTTCTTCGAGGGCCTGGAGCTGCTCGGCCCCGGCGTGATCCCGGTGACCGGGTGGCGGCCGGAGGCCGAGGACGTGGCGGCGCAGACGGAGGGCATCGTTCCGGTGTACGCGGGGGTCGCCCGCAAGCCCTGACGTCGTGCACGAGCACCCATACGGGCGCCATGAACAGGTGCGTTCCTCCGCCCGCCCCTAGCGTCGAAGCACGGGGTGAGCAAGGGAGCGACGCAGGTGGCCGAACCGCGAACAACGCCCGCCGGGCCGGGAGCGGCGCTGCTGCGCGCAAGATGCTTCTTGCGGTCCGCAGCCACCGCCCCCGACCGGCCCGAGTGCGAACCCCGCGGCTGCGTCAGGGGCGTCTGCCGTAGCTGTACCACGAGGCTCTCGCCCGGCCCGGAGCCCCCGTCTTCGCCCGGGCCGGCATCCAGCCGTCTGCCGCTGGTGTCGGTGGCGCACTTCCACGCCCTGCGAAGACGCCGGACCACGGACGAGACCAAGGAGGCCTGATGCCCTCGGACGCCGTGCTGTACCAGGCGGCAGCGCTCTGCCTGACCTATCCCGACGACGGCTTCCGCGCCCGGCTGCCCCTGCTGCGCGAGGCGGCCCCGCAGCTGCGGGAGTTCACCGACCACGCGGCCCTCACCCCGCCCGGCGAACTGGCCGCCCACTACGTCCAGGTCTTCGACTTCAAGAACCGGCACAGCCTCTGTCTGAGCTGGTGGCGGGAGGGCGACACCCGGCGGCGCGGCAGGTCGCTGGTCCGCTTCAAGGACGTCTACCGCGCCGCCGGCCTGGAGTTCACCGGCGAGGAACCGCCCGACTTCCTGCCCGCGGTACTGGAGTTCGCGGCCCGCACCGGCGACACGGACCTCCT
The DNA here is from genome assembly GCF_042896045.1 of Streptomyces sp. NPDC001351. Classification (NCBI taxonomy): domain Bacteria; kingdom Bacillati; phylum Actinomycetota; class Actinomycetes; order Kitasatosporales; family Streptomycetaceae; genus Streptomyces; species Streptomyces sp. NPDC001351. The sequence continues at coordinate 998,892 of NZ_JBIAWS010000003.1, forward strand.
CACGGAACACCGCGGGGGCCTCGGGCGGCTGCGGGCCCGGCTCACCGACTTCGGTACCCCGTACGCATCCGTCCTGGATGCCGTGTGCGCCACCCTGCCGATCCCCCACACGGAGGTTCGCTCATGACCACGCTCCTGTGGGGCGTTCTGCCGTATGCCGCCTTCGCCCTGCTCGTCGCCGGCCTGATCTGGCGCTACCGCTACGACAAGTACGGCTGGTCCACGCGTTCGTCGCAGGTGTCCGAGTCGAAGCTGCTGAACATCGCCTCCCCGGCCTTCCACTACGGCATCCTCTTCGTGCTGGCGGGCCACCTGGTGGGCCTGTTCGTCCCCCGGTCGTGGACCGACTCGATCGGCGCCCGCGAGCACACGTACCACCTGTTCTCGCTCTACGGCGGCACGGTGGCCGGCGCGCTCGCCGTCGCCGGGATCCTGCTGCTCATCCACCGCCGCCGCACGCACGCCCCGGTGTTCCGGGCGACGACCGTCAACGACAAGCTCATGTACGTCGTCCTGATCGCCGCCATCTGGCTGGGCATGGCCGCCAAGCTCAGTCATGTCTCCGGCGACGGCTACAACTACCGTGCGTCCATCGCCCCTTGGGCCCGCAGCCTGTTCACGCTCCAGCCGAGGACGGACCTCATGGAGGGCGTGCCGGTGCTGTACCGGGTCCACGCGACGATCGGCATGGCGCTGATCGCGCTGGTGCCGTACACCCGCCTGGTCCATGTGTTCAGCGTGCCGGTGCAGTACCTGTTCCGCCCGTACGTGGCCCACCGCAGCCGCGAGCCCAGGCAGTTGGGACCGCGGCCGGAGCGGCGGGGCTGGGAGAAGACGGGCGTGTGACGGTCAGGCCGCGCCGCCCTTCGTGTCGCGGTCCTCGTCGACGATCTCGGCGTCGACCACGCCCTCCTCGTCCTGTGGTGACGTCTGCTGTTCGGTGCCGCTTCCGGAGGCGCCCTGGTCGGCCTGGGCGTACATGGCCTGGCCCATCTTCTGGCTGACGGTGGCGAGTTTCTCGACGCCGGTGCGCAACTCGTTGGTGTCGGCGTTGTGTTCCAGCAGGCCCTTGAGTTCCGTGGCGGCCGCCTCCACCTCCGCTTTGGTGTCGGCGGGGATCCGCTCCTCGTTCTCGCGGATGAACTTCTCCGTCTGGTAGACGAGTTGTTCGGCCTGGTTGCGGGTCTCGGCGGCCTCGCGACGCTTTCGGTCCTCCTCGGCGTACTGCTCGGCCTCCCGCATCATGCGGTCGATGTCGTCCTTGGGGAGCGCCGAGCCGCCGGTCACCGTCATCTTCTGTTCGCGGCCGGTGGCGAGGTCCTTGGCCGACACATGCATGATGCCGTTGGCGTCGATGTCGAAGGCGACCTCGATCTGCGGGACCCCGCGCGGGGCCGGGGGCAGACCCGTGAGGTCGAAGACGCCGAGCTTCTTGTTGTACGCGGCGATCTCGCGCTCGCCCTGGTAGACCTGGATGCCCACCGAGGGCTGGTTGTCGGTGGCCGTGGTGAAGATCTCCGAACGCCGGGTCGGGATGGTCGTGTTGCGCTCGATGAGCTTCGTCATGATGCCGCCCTTGGTCTCGATGCCGAGGGACAGCGGGGTGACGTCGAGGAGCAGCACGTCCTTGACGTCACCGCGGATGACGCCGGCCTGGAGGGCCGCGCCGACGGCCACGACCTCGTCGGGGTTGACACCCTTGTGCGGGTCCTTGCCGGTGAGCTCCTTGACCAGGTCGGTGACCGCGGGCATCCGGGTGGAGCCGCCGACGAGGATGACGTGGTCGACCGCGGAAAGCTTGATGCCGGCGTCCTTGACCGCCTGGTGGAAGGGGGTCTTGCAGCGGTCGAGGAGATCGGCGGTGAGCTCCTGGAACTGGGCGCGGGTCATCTTCTCGTCGAGGTGCAGCGGCCCCTCGGCGGAGGCGGTGATGTAGGGGAGGTTGATCGTCGTCTCGGACGAGCTGGACAGCTCGATCTTGGCCTTCTCGGCGCCCTCGCGCAGCCGCTGCACGGCCATCTTGTCGCCCGCGAGGTCGATGCCGTACTGCCCCTTGAACTTCTTGACGAGGTGCTCGACGATCCGCTGGTCCCAGTCGTCGCCGCCCAGGTGTGTGTCGCCGTTGGTGGCCTTGACCTCGATGACGCCGTCGCCGATCTCCAGCAGCGACACGTCGAAGGTGCCGCCGCCGAGGTCGAAGACCAGCACGGTCTGCTCCTCGCCGCGGTCCAGGCCGTAGGCGAGGGCCGCGGCCGTCGGCTCGTTGATGATCCGCAGGACCTTCAGGCCCGCGATCTCCCCTGCCTCCTTGGTCGCCTGCCGCTGGGAGTCGTCGAAGTACGCCGGTACGGTGATCACGGCGTCCGTGACGTCCTCGCCGAGGTAGGACTCGGCGTCCCGCTTCAGCTTCTGCAGCACCCGCGCGGACAGCTCCTGCGCCCGGTAGCGGGTGCCGTCCACGGAGCCCTGCTCGGGGAAGCGCCAGCTCGCGTCGCCCATGTGCCGCTTCACGGAGCGGGCGGTCCGCTCCACGTTGGTCACGGCCTGCCTCTTCGCGACCTCCCCGACGAGCACCTCGCCGTTCTTGGCGAAGGCCACGACCGACGGTGTGGTCCTGGCCCCCTCCGCATTCGCGACGACGGTGGGTTCGCCGCCCTCCAGCACGGCCACCACCGAGTTCGTGGTCCCCAGATCGATCCCGACCGCACGTGCCATCTCCGTCCCCTTCCGCCAGGGCACTCCTCACACACCAGCACAAAACTTGAGTGCGCTGTTGTCAATGCCGCGTACTCCGGGTACCCGGAAACGACGGTGCCGCGCCCCCTGTGTCGGGGGCGCGGCACCGAAGGACGTCCGGGACGCGGGCGGGTGTCAGGCGAGCTTGGCCGACAGGGTGATCGTCGTGCCGGTGAGGGCCTGGCTGACCGGGCAGTTCTTCTTGGCGTCCTCGGCGGCGGCGACGAAGGCGTCGTTGTCGATGCCGGGGACCGTGCCCTCGACGGTCAGGTGGATGCCGGTGATGCCCTCACCCGGCTGGAAATTCACGTCGGCCGAGGTGATCAGCTTGGTGGGCGGGGTGCCGGCGCCGGCCAGGGCGTGCGACAGCGCCATGGAGAAGCAGCTGGAGTGCGCGGCGGCGATCAGCTCCTCGGGGCTGGTCTTCCCGTTCGCGTCCTGGGAGCGCGAGGCCCAGGTCACCGGCTGCTCGGCGATGGCACCGGAGGAGTCGAAGGAGACGACACCGTTGCCCTCGAGCAGGTTGCCTTCCCAGACGGTGTGTGCGGAGCGCGTGGTTGCCACGATGAATCCCTTCGAATTCTGGCTGTTCCTGTAGGACACCATCCGATCACATTCCGGCTCACCGCACCCGGAACACCGGCCCACGCGCGGTGAACGGCAGCCGCGCCCCCTGCGGGATCAGATACGCGTGCTCGCGCCGCACCCGCAGGACGTCGCACCAGCCGTCCGTGATCACCAGTACCGGCGCGCCCGGTGGGAAGTCGTCCGCCCGGTGCAGCAGGTCGATGCCCGGCTGCAGGACCGTACCGCCGCGGCCGTGGACGCGTACCCGGCCGGCGATCTCCGTGACCGGCACGAAGCCCGCGTCGTGCGGGGCCGTGTCGCAGAAGATCACGCGGGCGGCCGGGACGTCGCGGGCCTCGGCGTAGGAGGCGATGGCTCCGAGGGCCTTGCCGAGGAGGGTGCGGTCCATGGAGCCGGAGGTGTCCAGGACGACGCCGAAGGTGCAGCGGGCGATCTCCTCGGGCGGGAAGCAGCGGCCGGCGCGCGGGATGTCGGGGGTGGAGGCCTGGCGGCGCGAGGGGCGGGCGTATGTCCGTACGGGCTGCGGGCTGGGCACGAACTCGTCGAACCAGCGGGCCAGTCGGGCATCCCAGGGCAGGGGCGGGTGGCTGAGGGTGCGGATCTCCTCGACCAGGCCGCCGGGGAGGAAGCCGCGCTCCTGCTGCTGGTGCAGGTCCAGGCCCTGGCTCAGGCCCCGGCGGTAGAACTCGTCGAGGTCGACGTACGCGCCGGGCGGGCCCAGCGGGGCGCCGAGCATGTCGCCGCTGCCCTTGCCGCGCAGGGTGGACAGGCGGCGCATGCGGCGCAGGTCGCCGACGAGACGGTCGTAGACCTCCTCGGAGGAGAGGCCGGTGAGGGCCGGGTCGTGCAGGAGGCCCTCCGGCATGGTGCCGACCTGCATCTCCTGCAGCCAGCCGTTGATCACGTAGTCGCAGGCGATGTTGAAGAGGTAGTGGTCGCGGGTGCCGCAGCGGTCGCCGTGGCGCAGGGCGGCGTGCAGCATCTCGTGGGCGAGGATGAACCGCCATTCCTCGTCCTCGAACCGGCGCAGCGGGTTGAGGTAGATCTCGCCGGCCTCGGCGTTCACCGCAGCCACGGAGATGCCGTGCGCGCGGGCGAGTTCGGCGTCGGCGACGAGTGTGATGCCTGCCGCGATGCCGCCGAGCAGTGGGTAGGAGGAGATGAACCAGCTCAGGGCCCGCTCCCAGGGGCGCTGCGGGGCGACTTCCCCGCTGAGGGAGTCGCGGCGGCCGCCCGCCATGTCCATCGCCGCGGACACGGTCCGGGTCAGGGCGGTGGCGAACGCCAGCTGGTGGTCCGGGGGCGGGCCGTAGTACCCGTGCCAGGTCAGGAGCAGCTGGTCGGGCTCGCCGCCGGCCGTGCCGCAGCGCTCGTACGCGGGTGGGAGCCCGTCCCGCCGCCAGCGCGCGGCGAGTTGCTCCTCGTCGCCGTCGGGGTAGGAGGCGGGCAGCGCCTCGGGGGTCTCGCCGATGGTGAAGTTCAGCAGGAAGCGGTTGACGACGACGCAGCGTGCGGCGAGGTCGTAGCGGTCCGGCTGGGTGCGCTCCCCCTTCGCCGCCGGGACGTGTCCGAAGCCGAGGTGCAGGACGGCGTGGGCGAGGGCCCAGGCCCAGGCGGCGGGTTCGGCCAGCCGGTGCGGGTGGACGTGCAGGTCGGCAGCGGAGTCGACGACCACGAGTCCGTCGCGGGGCGCGATCTCGCACTCCTCGTCGCGGCAGACGTCGAACTCCACGGCCGCGAGGGCCGGGTTCGCCTCCACCAGCGCCATCCCCGCCGCGAACGCCTCGGCCGCGAGGTCCCGCTTCTTCTGCCCGTTGCCCTTGGTACGGCTCACCGCCGCGCCTCCACCAGCCGGGGCATGTCCCGGGCGGCCTCGATGAGGAACCACGAGGGCAGGACGGGGTTGCCGTCGGCGTCGGAGGCGATGACGGTCCGGGCGACCTCGACGGAGATCTCGGCGAGCTGCACCAGCAGCGACTTGGCGCGGTACGCGGTCTGCCGGCCGTTCGCCGACATGTGCTCCTTGCTGACCGGGAGTTCCTTGATCAGACGGCCGCGGAAGGACTCGGCGAGGTAGTAGAGCAGGTCGCGGTCCTCGATGCGGTTCGGCCAGCGGGCGTCGCCCTTGACGATCGCCTCGATCCCGAACTGGCTGCGCACGATCTTGACGTAGCCGCAGAAGGCCGTGGCGTGCGCGGGCGTCAGCGTGCCGTGCGCGAGGACCTTCAGTGTCTCCTCGTCGAGGTCGCGGCCGAAGGAGTGCAGCGCGTCGGAGAGCATGTGCCAGGAGCGGGGCGTGGAGAAGGGCTCCTCGGTCTTCGGCGGCCTGGACCACAGGTGGTCGGGCCGGTCGGTGAGGTGGTCGAGGATCCAGGGGTGGATGTCGTTGTTCGCGGCCCAGGTCAGCCAGTCCTTGGCGGAAGCCTCCAGATGGACGTGGGCGAGACGGTTGACGAGGGCGGAGGCCACGGGGCGGGCGAGCGCGTTGTCGGTGGCGCGGTTTCCGGCACCGATGACGATCGATCCCTTCGGCAGCTCGTAGTTGCCGATGCGGCGATCGAGGATCAGGGAGTAGAACGCCTTCTGGACGTCCGGGGTGGCCGCGTTGAGCTCGTCCAGGAAGAGGCAGTACGGCTCGTCGCGGGCGATCGCCTCCGGCGGGCAGAACACCGACCGTCCGTCGCGGATCTGCGGGACGCCGATCAGGTCCTCCGGCGCGAGCTGGGTGCCGAGCAGGCTCACGCACTCCAGGCCCAGCGACTCGGCGAAGTCCCGCACGAGGGAGGACTTTCCGATGCCGGGCGCGCCCCAGATGAAGACCGGCCGCACGGTGGCGAGGCCGAGAAGGAGTTCGGGGATACGGGCGGGAGTGACGGTGACGGCAGCCTGCAAGGCAGCGGCTCCTGAGGAGTGTTCGAGGAAGGTTCGACTCGAACAGTGTGAGCGGACGCCTCCCCGGGCGCAGCCGATTTTCAGGCGGCCCGCCGGCCCTGCTCCTCCTTCTCCCCCTTGGTCACCGGCACCTGAGGACCGTCCGTCTCCCGCAGCCAGCGGCGCAGTACCCGGTGGACGTGCTCGGCGCCGGTCAGCTCCTCACCGTCCTCGACCGGCGGCGAGAAGGCGACCGGGGAGAGCAGGAACGGCCGGCCCTGCGCGCCGCCGAGTCCTCCGTGCGAGCCGATCTGTTCCTCGAAGGCGAGAACCTCGCCGTCGGCCGGGTCGTGGAAGGAGTTGACCATGATGTCGGCGGTGTGCGGGAAGGAGTGGGTGCGGCGCACGGCGTCGGCGGCGCCCGGCCCGAACGCCTCCAACGGGCCCGGTTTGTCCTCGAGTTGGTCGAGCGGTATCTCGGCGCCGTACGCGCCCAGCACCACCCCGCCGTGCTCCTCGCTGCGGACCAGCAGGAAGCCGACGCCGGGATGGTTGGCGAGGGTGGTCAGCAGCGCGGGATGGCGGGCGTCGATCTCCTCCTTGCTCATCCGGTGCGGCACGTCCGGGAAGGAGACCAGGCCGAGGTTGCCGGAGGCCAGCACGAGCGGCTCCGAGCGGCGGCGGGAGGGGCGGTGCTGCTCCTCGCCCTCCTCGACGGGCCGGCGCAGCGCCGCCCGCACGGCCGCGCGGGCCTCGGCCCCGCTGTGGGTGCGCTGCGCCCTGCGCGGCACGGGCAGCCCGCAGCCGGCCCGCACCAGATCGCCGAGGCCCAGGCCGTAGCGGGCGCGGAAGGTCTCGCCGGGGCTCTGGCCGTGGTCGGACAGGACGACGATGTGGTACGGCCGCGGGGCGTGCTCGGCGACGTTCGCGATCAGCGCCAGGGCGCGGTCGAGGCGTTCGAGGACCTTCTCCGCGTCGCGGCTCGTCGGCCCGGAGTGGTGCGCCACTTCGTCGTACGCCACCAGGTCGGCGTAGACGGCGGTGCGGCCGGCGAGCATGTCGCCCATCACCGCGGCGACGACGACGTCCCGTTCGACGACGGTCGCGAAGGCGCGGACGAAGGGGTAGAGGCCGCCGCGGGCGACGCGCGGGCGCTGCTTGCTGACCCTGGCCCGGGTGGACTCGCTTATCTCGCGGCAGACTTCGGCGACGAAGGACATGGCGGTGCGCACGGCGTTGGCCGGGTCGGAGAAGTACGCGAAGTAGCCGGCCCGGGACCTGTTCTCCCGGCCGCGGCGACGGGTGGCGATCGACAGCACCAGCGCCTGCTCGCCGGCGCCGCCGCTGAAGAGGTTGCCGCGGCTCGCGCCGTCGGCGGTGAGCAGGCCGCCCTCGCCGGTGCGCTCGACGGCCCGGCGCTGGAGTTCGGCGGCGCTGGTCGGCCGGTTGCAGACCATCACCTCGCGGGTGTCCTTCTCGTACCAGCGGAACGCCGGGACGTCGTGATTGCTGCCGTGCAGGATGCCGAGCTGGCTGGCGCCGGTCTGGCTGGACCAGTCGGTGCGCCAGGGGGTGAGCCGGTGAGTGCTCCCCAGCCACCGCGTGACGGTGGGCATCACGCCCTTGCCGACCGCGGCCAGCAGTACGTCGTGGCCCACCCCGTCGAGCTGCAGGAAGACCGTGCCCGGGGCGGACGGGCCGGGCGGCAGACGTCTGCGGCGGCGGTCGGCGAGGCGGTACAGGCGCCGCCGGTACGCGTCGTCGTCGCGCACGGCCAGGGCGGCGCCGGTCGCGGAGGCCACGGCGGACATCACGGCGGCCACCACCACGGCCGTCTCGGGAGCCGCCTCGGCGCTGCTGGCCGGATTGAGCCGCAGGGCGACCAGCAGCAGCGACCCGTTCAGAACGAAGACGAGCAGGCCCAGCACCAGCGCCGGAACGAGCAGCAACAGCCGTACGAGCAGCGGCCAGACCAGGGCGGACAGGACACCGAAGGCCCCGGCGCCGAACGCGGCGGTGACGGCGATGTGCGTGGCGCTCTCGCCGTCGGCGGACTGCAGGCGGAAGTCCGGCAGGATCCCCGCGAGCACGAGCATGGTGACCGTGGAGACCGCCCACACCGCGACGCTCCGCCCCATCTGACTGGCGGCCCGCCGCCAACGCCCGCCACGCACGCCCAGCCCACCTCACGTCCCGGCCCGTCGTCGGTGCGGGCCCGTACTTCAGACTGTCACACGGGTCGGACAATCCGGTCCGCAACCGGCAGCGGGGGCTCAGCGCCCGTCGTATCCGGCCGTCGGCATCGACAGCCGCCGGTGCACCCGGGCCTTCATCTGGGCGTCGTAGCAGGGCTCCTCGAACCCGACCGTCTCCACCCGCACCCCGCGCCGGGCGCACTCCGCGGTGAACTCCTCGACCGACGACAGCGCGCGCTCCAGCACCCGGCGGCTGGGGGCCACGAACAGGTCGATCCCCGGCCGGACGCCGTCCCACAGCACACAGTGGTCGGCCCGCACCCCCCGCACCAGCAGCTCCCGGCTGACGATGTAGCCCCGCTCGGCGGCCCAGCGGGCGCACATCGCGTGCTGGCTGCGCGAGTCCACCAGGAAGGGATCGTCGTCCAGCTCCTGCAGCGGCGTCAGACTCGCGATCGCCGTGACCCGCACCGATCCCATGGCGTCCCCCTCACCTCCGGGTTTCGGCGCCGACCCTACTCCTGCCCGTAGGCTTCGGGGAGTCGCGCGAAGGAGGCAAAGGGGTGCCGGTGGAGATCACCTGGTGGGGTCACGCGACCTGTACGGTCGCGGACTCGGGCGTACGGCTGCTCACGGACCCTCTCTTCGCGCGCCGTCTCGCCCATCTCCGCCGCCGTCGCGGGGCGCTGCCGCCGCCCGGCGCCTGGCGCGCGGACGTGGCGCTGGTGTCGCATCTGCACGCCGACCACCTGCACGTTCCGTCGCTGGAGCGACTGGCGGAGGGCACACGCCTGCTGGTGCCCCGCGGCGCGCCCCGGGCCGTGCCGGGACTGCGCCGGCTCACCCATCTCCTGGTGCGCGAGGTGGCGCCCGGGGACCGCGTGACGGTCGGTGACGTGGTCGTACGGGCCGTACCCGCATGGCACGACGGGCGAAGGCTGCCGCTCGGGCCGCATCGCTCGCCCGCTCTCGGCTATGTGATCGAGGGAGAGGCGCGGACGTACTTCGCCGGGGACACGGGGCTGTTCGACACGATGGAGCAGGAGGTCGGACCGGTCGACGTGGCGCTGCTGCCGGTGGGTGGCTGGGGACCCTACCTCGGCACCGGGCATCTGGACGCGGGGCGGGCGGCCCAGGCGCTGGCCCGGCTGGCGCCGCGCAGTGCTGTGCCGGTGCACTACGGCACCTACTGGCCGATCGGGATGGACGCCGTGCGCCCCCATGAATTCCACGCGCCCGGTGACGAGTTCGCGCGCCTCGCGGCCGAGCACGCGCCGGATGTCGAGGTGCACCGGCTCGGGCACGGGGAGAGCGTGCGCCTGGAGGCCGCACGGTGACGTGGCTTGCCGCTACGGCGGCGATCGTGCCTCCGGAGTCGACCCAGCGGGCGATCGGCTATCCGTCGCTGTTTCTGCTGGTGCTGTTCGGGGCGCTGGTGCCGGTGATTCCCACAGGGGCGCTGGTGAGTTCGGCGGCCGTGGTCGCCTTTCATCAGACGGCGCCGTTCGCGTTGGCGCTGGTGTTCGTGACGGCGTCGCTGGCGGCGTTTCTCGGGGATGCGGCGCTGTACTGGCTGGGGCGGCGCGGGATGCGGTCGAAGAACGGGTCGCGGTGGCTGGAGGCGATTCGGGCGCGGGCGCCGGAGGAGCGGCTTGCGCAGGCGCAGGGGAAGTTGGCGGAGCATGGGGTTGCCGTGCTGGTGTTGTCCCGGCTGGTGCCGGCCGGGCGCATTCCGGTGATGTTGGCTTGCCTGGTGGCCGAGTGGCCGTTGCGGCGGTTTGCGCGGGGCAACTTGCCGGCGTGCCTGGCTTGGGCGGCGACGTATCAGGTGATCGGGATTCTGGGGGGTTCGCTGTTCCCGGAGCCTTGGGAAGGCGTGGTGGCGGCGGTTGCGTTGACCGTGGTCATCAGTGTGGTGCCGAGTGCGTGGCGGCGGGTTCGATCCGCCGGGTGACGGTGTGTTGCGGGGCGCGGGTGAGGTGGCGTTGATCGCGCTCACGCGGCGGAGCCGCACATCGGCACAGCCCCGCGCCCCTATGGGGCGCTACAGGACCCGGGAGGCTCCCACGGGGAGGTCCCACAGGTCATCGCGGGCCAAGCCTGCCTTCTCCCAGGCCGTACGCACCCGCGTGAGCGGCTCGAGGACCGGTTCCGCCGACAGAACGAACGTGCCCCAGTGCATCGGGGCCATCCTGCGCGCACCCAGGTCCTGGGCGGCCCGTACCGCCTCTTCCGGGTCGCAGTGGACGTCGCTGAGCCACCAGCGGGGGTCGTAGGCGCCGATGGGGAGGAGGGCGAGGTCGATGTCCGGGTGGCGTTCGCCGATCCGGGAGAACCAGTGGCCGTATCCCGTGTCGCCCGCGAAGTAGACGCGTTGGCCGTCGGGGGCCGTCAGTACCCAGCCGCCCCACAGGGAGCGGCAGGCGTCGGTGAGGGTGCGCTTGGACCAGTGGTGGGCGGGGACGAAGTCGAAGCGGACGCCGCCCAGTTCGGCCGCCTCCCACCAGTCCAGTTCGGTGACGGCGGTGAAGCGGCGGCGGTGGAACCAGCGGGCGAGGCCTGCCGGGACGAACACCGGGGTGGTGCGCGGGAGTCGGCGCAGGGTGGGGGCGTCCAGGTGGTCGTAGTGGTTGTGGCTGATGACGACCGCGTCGACGGGCGGCAGGGACTCCCAGGGGACTCCGACCGGGGTGATGCGGGCGGGGGTGCCGAGGATGCGGCGGGACCAGACCGGGTCGGTGAGGACGGTCAGGCCGCCGATCCGGATGACCCAACTGGCGTGTCCCGCCCAGGAGACGGCGACGGTACGGGCGTCGACGCGGGGCAGCGGAGCGGGTTCGAAGGGGAGCCGGGGGATGTCGGCGAGGCCCTCCCGCCCGGGGCGGACGGAGCCCTCGCGGGCGAAGCGGGCCATCGCTTTCAGGCCGGGCAGCGGGGCGGTCAGGCGGTCGTGGAAGGTGCGCGGCCACACCCGGCGCTCGCTCAGCGGGCGGGGTTCGGCGAGCGGCGGAAGGGCGGGAACCAATCCTGGCCCGGGCGCCCTCCCGTCGGCTTCCCGGGTGGTCGTACTCGTGCTCGTGGTGGTGGTCGACTCGGACTGCTGCGTCATCGAGGAGGCTCCCATCGCTGAGCGTCGTCGCGGAGATCGTCGAAGACCGACTTCACATGACTCAACGCGCGTTGCACGTGTGGCAGTTCCAACGGCGCGGGTGATGTGAGACATGCCGCGCGTTCCTCGTCCGTGCGGCCCAGCAGCGGGCCGGTGGAGAGGCGGACACGCAGGGCACCGAGTTCGTCGCCGAAGCGGTGGCCGCCCGGTGCGGGCATGCCGAGCCGGGCGGCGAGGAAGTCCTCCAGTTCCTGTGCGTCGCCGACGCCGTGCTCGGAGAGCGCGGCGCGCAGCGGGCCGAGGTCGGCGTAGAGATGGCGGCCGGCCTGCGGGGGGCGGGACAGGGTGCCCGCCGCGACGACCGCCGCATGCACGGCGGCGGCCACGCGTGCGTGCACGCGCACGGCGGCCGCCACGCGCGCGGTGACCGGCTCCGGCTCCCCCAGCGCGTACGCGGCCGGGGCGGCGAGGGGGCCGGCGATGCGGGCGCCCAGAGCGGTGAGCACGTCGAGCACGCGCGCGTGGAGGTCAGCACCCGTATCGCCTGCCGGGAAGCGGGCCACCGCGGCCGGCCAGCCGGGCGGCAGCAGCGCGCCCGCCAGGTCGGTGACGACGGTGACCTGGTCGGGCAGCATCTCGGCGGGGCTGAGCAGCACGGTGTCGTGCGGTGCGTGCAGGGTGTCGCGCCAGGTCTCGTCGCTGACCAGGTGCAGCCCCTCCCCGGCGGCGGCCTCCACGCACTCGTGCAGGACCTCGGGCGGCGCGACCGTGGCGGTGGGGTCGTCGGCGACCGACAGCACGAGCAGCCGCGGATCACCGCCCTCGGTGCGCACCCTGCGCACGGTCTCCAGGAGGGCGTACGGATCCGGGACGCCACCGCACTCGGCCGGCGTCGCCACATGGAAGACGGGTCTGCCCAACAGGCGTGCGTACGGCGCCCACCAGGCCGCGCACGGCCTCGGCACCAGGACGTCGCCGCCGAGGGCGGCGGTCAGCGCGAGCAGCAGGGCGGGGGCGCCGGGTCCGGCGGCCACGCGGTCGGGGGCGGCGGACAGGCCGCGCCGCTCCCAGTAGCCGCACGCGGCCTCGACCAGCTCGGGTCCGCCGCCGATCGGCTCCCCCTCGGCCCGTGCGGCGGCCGCGGCGAGCACGGCGGTGAGCTCGGGCGGCACGGGCAGCCCGTCCTCGGGCAGCGGCGGCCCGTAGCGGACGGGGCCGTGGCCTTCCGGGTCCGTCCGCCGCATGCGTACCTCCGCGCAGTCCCTGTGCCGTGTCCGTCGCCGTGCTCCGAGTACCCAGAGTGCCGCTGCCGCATCGGAGTGCGCACGAGCTTCGCCGATCGCCCCGGCGGGTCAGCGGTCCCAGGCGGAGTCCTTCGGCCACAGCCGGTAGGTGGCGGCGCCCAGTGCGCACGCGATCAGGAGGCCGCCGGCGACCAGGGCGGGCACGGAGTCGGAGAAGGTGCCGCCCGCACCGGCCTCCACCCCGTGGTGCATGCCGTTCTGCAGGTCGTGCTCCCGCCCGTTCTGCATGCCCGTGCCGCCGCAGGAGCGGGAGTCCGGCTCTGTGCAGGGCCGGCCTTGGTCATGGCCGCCCCCGTCGCCGACATCGCCGCCGCCGACAGCACCTCCGCCGAGATCGGCGCCCTCATCGCCGCCGGTGTCTCCCCGTCCGCCGCCACCACCGCCGTCGCCACGCCCACCGCCGCCGTCGCCACGCCCGCCACCGGTGTTGTCGCCGGCCAGACCACCGTCGCTCCCGCTCTCACCAGGCCCGGCACCATCGCTGCCGTCGCCGCGGTTCACGCGGGAGGCTGCGCTCAGCGCCTTGCCCCTGGCGCCTGGCGCCGTCGCGCAGGTGCCGTCGGCCGTTGTGGGGTTCCCCCTCCTGGCGTCGGTGTGTGAGACGGCGTCGAGGCCGGCGGGCGGCGGTCCGCCAGTGGCTCGGCAGGCGACCGAGACGGTGACGCTGCCGCCGGGAGAGACGCTGCTCGGGCCGGCCTCGGCGGCCGAGTCCGCGTAGGCGGCCGAGGCGAAGCCGAGCGTGGCACCGGCCAGGGCTGCGACGGACAGGACACGGGCAGTGCGAGGCATGGGGAGGGCTCCTTCGACGGGTGACTTCTCAGGAGCACGGAGTCGTGCCCCATAGCCCATCACAGCCCGCGCGGCGGCCAGGCGCGCGCGGCCGAGCCCCATTCGCGCTACGAGGACGGCCGAGCGGGTGACACGGCCCGCGCCCGCGCCGAGGTGTCAGGACCCGGCTGCGCAGGACCTCAGTTCAGCAGCGCGGCCAGCTCCCTCTCCAGCCCCCGCCCCCGCCGCTCGACCACCGCCCCCGCCACGTCGGACAGCTTGCGGTTGCTGCCCTGCGAGAGGCGGCGCAGCACCCCGAACGCGGCGTCCGCGTCGCAGCCCAGTACGTGCATGACGATGCCGCAGGCCTGGTCGACGAGGGGGCGGGAGCGCAGCGCGGTGCCGAGCTGGTCGAGTTCGGTGAGCGCGGCGCCGTAGGAACGGTCGCGGACCAGGCAGGTCACGGCGAAGTCGCCGAGCGCCCGGGCGGGCCCGTGCGGGGCGTCCTCCAGGGCGCCGGGCCGGAAGCTGTAGAGGCTGAGCGTCACCGCCATGCCGGAGCGCCGGAAGGGCAGTGTCACGCTGGAGCGCACCCCGGAGTCGAGCGCGAGGGCGCGGTAGTCGGGCCAGCGGTCCTCGCGCAGCAGGTCGGAGCAGACCGCGGGCTCCCCGCGTTCCAGGGCGGTCGGGATGGGCCCGTCCCCGGAGCGCAGCTGCACGGCGACGAGCGGGGCGAGGTCGGGGTGGGTGACGGCCGCGGGCCGCTCGCTGCCGCCCTCGACAACCATTCCGCTCGCTCCACAGCACTGGACGGTGCAGCGCGCGGCCTCCTCGACAAGTTCCGACAGCCGCCGCCCGGGGAGAGCGGGTTCGGTCGCCTCCGTTCCCCAACGACGGATGTGCGGCCCGGTGTCCGGCATGGTGCACTCCTCCTCTCCCCGCCCGCCTTCCCCTTCCCCCGGTCCGAAAACGGTGGTCTTGAACGGGAGTCGCGCTACGTTCGTCGCATGACGCAGACGGACGAGTTCGGGGAAGACCTTGCGGATTTTGTACGCCGCGTCGCGGAACTGAAGACGGCGCGGTCCGTGTCGGGCGGGGACCTGCCCACGGTGCTGGATGCGGCGATCTTCGAACTCGACCATGTGGCCGGTAAGTTGTGGCCCCGGTACGAGCGGCTTTCGGAGGCGGGCCCGGCCCGCACCCGCGCCTCGGCGGACCGTCAGGAGCAGCAGTTGCTGCGCACGGTGTTCCAGCGCCTCCCGCTGCCGGTGGCGCTGGTCGACAAGGAGACGGTGGTGCGGCGGCTGAACGGCGCCGCGACCGCTTTCACCGGCGTGCGCGCCGGCTATGCCACGGGCCGCCCGCTGACCGGTTTCCTCACCCACGCCGACCGGGCCGCGTTCCGTTCGCAGGCCGCGGCGGTGGCCCGCGGCGAGGGCGACCGCAGTCTCACCGTCCACCTCCAGCAGCAGCCGTCCGTCCCGGTGCACGCCACGCTGGCGGCCGTACGCCCGGGCGGCGAGCCCCGCACCACGGTCCTGGTGGTCCTGCAGCCCGGCGGACCCAGCGTCCCCGCCGCACCGGCGGACCCGCCCGCACGGCAGCTGCCGGACCTCGCCGAGACCACCCGTCACGCGGCCGTGATGGACCTCCTGGACGCGATGACCACGGCCCTGCTCACCACGGACCGGCAGGGCGCCCCGGAGGCGGCGGCGCGGGTCCTGCACGGCAGGTTCGCCGACTGGGTGATCGCCGACGCGGGCGTGGACGGCCTGTCGCGCACGACCGTGCTGGCCCCGCCGGACGCGAACGCGGCCGCGCTCGAGGGGCAGGATCCGGCCGACTGCCCCCTGGTCGTCGAGACGGCCCGGACCGGGTCCCCGGCCCTGCAGATCCGACCGCCGGACCCGGACGCCTTCGGCCTGACCACGACGGGCGCCCCCGTCCTCGTGGCGGCGAATGTCACCTCACTGCTGTGTGTGCCGCTGAAGGACGGGAACGCCTTGCGGGGTGTGCTCACGTTGTTCCGGTGCGGGCCCCGGCTGGCGTTCTCGATGGCGGAGGCGCAGGCGATGGACCTGATGTCGCGCCATCTGGCACTGGCTATGCGGCCTCGCGCATGATCTGGTCCCGCATCCGCGTGCAGCAGCGGCTGATCAGCCGTGACACATGCATCTGAGAGATGCCGAGCTGCTCGGCGATCCGGCTCTGCGTCATGTCGCCGAAGAACCGCATGTACAGAATGGCCCGCTCCCGTTCGGGAAGCGCGGCCAGCCGGGGCTTGACGGACTCGCGGTCCACGACCGTGTCCAGCGCGGGGTCAGGCGAGCCGAGGGCGTCGCTCAGCGAGTAGCCGTCCTCGCTGCCGGGCAGTTCGGCGTCGAGTGAGAGCGCGGTGAAGCTCTCCAGCGCCTCCAGTCCGACCAGGACGTCCTCCTCGCTCATGCCCGCGTGCTCGGCGATCTCCGCGACGGTGGGCCTGCGGCCCGAGATGGTCTGGGAGAGGTCCTGGCTGGCGAACCGGACGCGGTTGCGCAGGTCCTGGACCCGGCGCGGTACGTGCAGGGTCCACATGTGGTCGCGGAAGTGCCGTTTGATCTCGCCGGTGATGGTGGGGACGGCGTAGCTCTCGAAGGCGTTGCCGAGTTCGGGGTCGTACCGGTCGACGGCCTTGACCAGGCCGAGGGCGGCGACCTGCCGCAGGTCCTCGAAGCTCTCGCCGCGGCTGCGGAAGCGTCCCGCGAGCCGTTCGGCCATCGGCAGCCAGGCCTCGACGACCTGCTCGCGCAGCGTGTCGCGCTGCTGGCCCGGGGGGAGCTGGGCGAGCTTGCGGAAGGCCTCGGCGGTGTCCGGGGCGTCGTCGTGCGGGTGGTGCTTCGCGCTCACTTTGGTGGGCATGGTGCGTCGCAACTCCCTTGAGGGTGCTCTGGGGTGGACGGTCACCGTGGGAGTGCGGCCGCGCGTTCGAGACAGGCGCGGCCTGGGCGGCTCAGGGGCCGTTCCCACGGACGTGCCTCCTGTCCGAAGCACTGGAACTGCGCCTGCCCCGGGCCCCGGGCCGCAAACACCCCCGGATGTTTTCCGGTGGCCCACCGGGTGACTCGGCCCGCAGACGACTGCTGTCCGATCACGTCAAGGCCCGGGAGGTCGACATATGAGCACCAAGGTCTCCGACCACGTCCTGCAACGACTGCGCGAGTGGGGTGTGGACCATGTCTTCGGCTACCCGGGCGACGGCATCAACGGCCTGCTGGCCGCCTGGGGCCGGGCCGAGAACAAGCCTCGTTTCGTCCAGTCCCGGCACGAGGAGATGTCCGCGTTCGAGGCGGTCGGCTACGCCAAGTTCAGCGGCCGTCTCGGAGTGTGCGCGGCGACCTCGGGGCCCGGTGCGATCCACCTGCTCAACGGCCTCTACGACGCCAAGCTCGACCATGTGCCGGTCCTTGCGATCGTCGGCCAGACGCACCGCACGGCGATGGGCGGCTCGTACCAGCAGGAAGTCGACCTGCACACCCTGTTCAAGGACGTCGCCTCGGACTTCGTGGAGACGGTGACGGTCCCCGAGCAACTCCCGAACGTCATCGACCGCGCGATCCGCACCGCGTACGCCCGCCGCGCCCCCACGGCGGTCATCATTCCCGGCGACGTCCAGGACCTGGACTACTCCGCGCCCACGCACGAGTTCAAAATGGTGCCCTCCAGCCTGGGCCGCAGCTCCTGGACGGCGGTTCCGTCCGAGGAGTCCGTCCAGCGGGCGGCCGAGATCCTCAACTCCGGTGACAAGGTGGCGATCCTGGTCGGCCAGGGCGCCGCCGGGGCCCGCGCCGAGGTCGAGCGGATCGCGGAACTGCTGAAGGCCGGCGTCGCCAAGGCGCTGCTCGGCAAGGACGTCCTCAGCGACGAACTCCCTTACGTCACCGGCTCGATCGGCTTGCTGGGCACCCGCCCCTCGTACGAGCTGATGCGGGACTGCGACACCCTGCTGACCATCGGTTCGTCGTTCCCGTACACGCAGTTCATGCCGGAGTTCGGCAAGGCGCGCGGGGTGCAGATCGACATCGATCCGCACATGGTCGGGATGCGCTATCCGTACGAGGTGAATCTCGTCGGCGACGCGAAGGCGACCCTTCAGGCCCTGATCCCGCTGCTGAGCGAGGACCGCGGGCGCGAGTGGTACGACCAGGTGTGCGCGAACGTGACGCGCTGGCGCGAGGTGATGGGGCGGCGGGCGGAGCAGTCGGCCGATCCGATCAACCCGGAGTACGTCGCCCATGCGCTGGACCCGCTGCTGCCTGCCGACGCGATCGTCAGCTCCGACTCCGGCTCGGCGGCCAACTGGTACGCACGCCACCTCACGATGAAGCCGGGCATGCGCTCCTCGCTCTCCGGCACGCTCGCGACGATGGGCTGCGGGGTGCCGTACGCCATCGGCGCGAAGTTCGCGCACCCGGACCGGCCCGCGATCGCGCTCGTCGGGGACGGTGCGATGCAGATGAACGGCATGGCGGAGCTGATCACGGCCGCCAAGTACCGGGATCTGTGGGAGGACCCGCGGCTGGTCGTGGCCGTGTTCAACAACCACGACCTCAACCAGGTGACCTGGGAGATGCGGGCCATGGAGGGCGCTCCGTCCTTCCTGCCCTCGCAGGAGATCCCGGACGTGCAGTACGCCGCGTTCGCCCGTTCGCTGGGCCTGACCGGCATCCGGGTGGAGAAGCCGGAGGACGTCGAGGCGGGCTGGCGGGCCGGCCTGGAGGCGGACGGTCCCGCGGTGATCGAGTTCCTGACCGACCCGGCGGTCCCGCCGATCCCGCCGCACGCCACCTGGGAGCAGATGGAGGCGACGGCCGCCTCGATCCTGAAGGGCGACGCGGACCGCGGCTCCATGATCAAGCAGGGTCTCAAGGCGAAGGTTCAGGAGTTCCTGCCGGGGAAGCAGAAGCAGTAGCCCCTGTCGTGTTGAACGGCGCTGAAGAGTTCAGTTGCGCACGAAACAGTTCAGTGGTCAGTTCAGTAGCGCGGTGAACTGTTCAGTGCCGAACTGCCGTACTTGACATCGTGGTGCGGCTGATACTCCCGGACGTCACGCCACGGGGGCTTGCGGAACACGCTGGGCACCCAGCGGCCATCGGCGCCATCGGCGCACCGTGCGGGCAGGAGCAGCGCTGGCCTTCTCGGCCGGCCGGGTCCCCTCCCGTGACGGTGACGGGGCCACGATGAGGGCTCACCGCTGTGCCTGAGCTCAAGGCGAATGGAGGCATTGGCCGGGGACATCTGTCTGGTCCGTCGGGCGTGAGCAGCGGCAGCAGGACTTGGTCGATGAGGCGCCGCGTGGATCGGATCACGCAGGGATGAGGTGACGGCCCTTCGTGCGAGAATGCCGATCTCGGGAACACGTGTAACCGTCAGACGCACGCCGTCCCCTTATCTGTTGGAGGGGCCGGGTCAAGTCCGTCTGGGCATGGTGATGGGCAGTGTGGTGCGTGGCTGGCCCAGCCTTATCTCGGTGCGCAGACGGCTTGATGGTTGTCTGGCGACATGATGATGGATGGGGTCGGGCTCACGGGGTGCGGCCTCTCGGTCTTTTGAGGCCGTGGGGTGGCACGAGGCGGCCGGGCAGGGGACCTGCGAAAGCCGGCCACGGGCATCGTGGAAGTCGGGCGGGGTCGCGCACCGGGCGCCGGGGACGTCGGGCCGGGATGAGTGCCTGGTGGCCCAGTGCATGCGGCACGCTCCAGCCGCACTCCCGAGATGGACAAGATCGCGCCGACAGACGCCGCCACCGGGCACGACCTGACGCTCGACGCAGCTGTTGCCCTGGTCAGCCGCCATCACGGAAGTCCCCCAGCCCGCTGAGGATGGGATCCAACCCAAAGGGGAAGACCTCTTCGACAAGCACCGGCAACGCCTCCGCGATCGAGTGGACAGCGGGGAACCGTGCCGGATCCACGCCCCGGAGGGCAGCGACCGACACCTCGTTGCGCCGCCCACCGGCGCCGTTCTCATGGTTGAGCTGTATCGCCAGGCCACATACGTAGCGAGCCAGCGTCACATACGCGCGTGTGGCCAGTGAGGCCTCGAATCCCGCCTTGAGCAAAACCGCGACACAGCGCCCCCGCAGCGCCATCGCGTTGGGGCCGACGGGAATCTGCTCGGCCAGCAGCCGGGCAGCGTTCCCGTGCCGACCCAAAGCGCGGAACATGGCGTGTGCCACCACCGCCAGAGACCACTGCCAACTCGCCGAGGCCAGTTCTCGATCGTCCAGTTCGACGAGGCCGAACGTGTGGTCCACGACCTGCGCCACGAGCTCTGCCCGGTTGCCGAAATGCCGGTACAGCGTCGCCGTACCCGAGCCCAGGCGCTCGGCCAGGGCCCTCATCGACAGCGCCTCCGCTCCCTCCTCGTCGACGATCCGCAGCGCCATGGCGACGATCCGGTCCGGTGGGACCGCCGGACGACCGGCAGGGCGGCGCACGAACTGATCCATCTCCTCGCTCAAGACCACCGTGGCCGTAACACGCGGGGGCTTCCACTTGACACGAAACTATATCGGTAACAGTGTATCCATTATGAGTACCTGGTCCGAGCCCCAGCCTGATTCCCGGTTCGTCGAGGTGGACGGCCTGCGGATCCACTACAAG
>NZ_JBIAWS010000004.1:0-870358 GCF_042896045.1 Streptomyces sp. NPDC001351
TCAAGGAAACAAAGAAACCGCAGGTCAGAGGCCTGACTTGCGGTTCACCTTGGAGCCGCCTTCGGGATTCGAACCCGAGACCTACGCATTACGAGTGCGTTGCTCTGGCCATCTGAGCTAAGGCGGCGCGCCGTCCGCACTATGGTGCGATCAGCAACGTCGGTAAGTCTACACAGTTTCGAGGGGTGCTCCGTACCAGCCCCGGGCGGTGCCTCCGCGGGGCTGGTCGCAGGGCTATGAGCAGCGCTTTCCGTTGGCCGGAGGGGTGCCGCGGAGCAGGTAGGCGTCGACCGTGGAGTCGATGCAGGTGCTGCCGCGGCCGAAGGCGGTGTGTCCGTCGCCCTCGTAGGTGAGGAGGCGGGCCGAGGTGAGCTGGCGGGACAGGGACTGGGCCCAGCGGTACGGGGTCGCCGGATCACGGGTGGTGCCGACCACGACGATCGGGGCCGCACCCTTCGCCTTGATGCGGTGCGGAGCGCCGGTCGGCTGCACCGGCCAGTACGCGCAGTTCAGGGAGGCCCAGGCGAGGCCCCTGCCGAAGACCGGGGAGGCCTTCTCGAAGGAGGGGAGCGCCTTCTCCACCTGTTCGGGGCCGGCGAAGGCACCCGGGAGGTCCAGACAGTTCACGGCGGCGTTGGCGGACATCAGGTTCGTGTAGTGCCCGTCGGCGTTGCGCTCGTAGTAGCTGTCCGAGAGGACGAGCAGGCCCGCGCCGTCCTTCTCCTTCATCGCCGAGGTCAGCGCCTCGCGCAGCTGCGCCCACGTGCCCTGGTCGTACATCGCCGCGATCACGCCGGTGGTGGCCAGGGCCTCGCCGAGCTTGCGGCCGTCGGCATCGCCGGTGGGGATGGGGTGTGCGTCCAGTTCCTTGAAGAAGGCGCTGAGGTTGTCGCCGACCTGGGCGGGTGTGGTGCCCTTGCCGCCGAGCGGGCAGTCGGGCTGCTGCACGCAGTCCTTCGCGAAGGACTGGAACGCCGTCTCGAACCCCGCGGTCTGGTCCAGATTCAGTTCGCGGCTGCTCAGCGAGGGGTCCATCGCGCCGTCCAGCACCAGCCGGCCCACCCGCTCCGGGAAGAGTCCGGCGTATGTCGCCCCGAGGAACGTCCCGTACGAGGCCCCCACATACGTCAGCTTCGAGTCCCCCAGCGCCGCCCGCAGGATGTCCATGTCGCGGGCCGCCTCGACGGTGGAGACGTGCCGCAGCAGCTGGGCCGAGTGCTGCCCGCAGCTCTCCGCGAACTTCCGGTACGCGCGGACGAGTTCGTTGGTCTCATGGACGGAGTCGGGGGTGGTGTCCGTCTGTGTGTACGCGTCCATCTGCCGGCCGTCGAGGCATTCGACGGGCTCGCTGTGGCCGACGCCGCGCGGATCGACGGCGACCATGTCGTAGCGGGCGCGTACCTGGGCCGGGTAGGCGGCACCGGCGTACTGCTGCAGGTACCCGATCGCCGAGCCGCCCGGCCCGCCCGGGTTCACCAGCAGGGACCCGAGCGGTTTGCCCTTGCCGGTGGCCTTCTTGCGGGCGACGGCGAGCTGTACGTCCCCGGCGTCCGGCCTGGCGTAGTCGAGCGGTGCCTTCATCGTGGCGCATTCGAAGCCCGCGGGACCGCAGGTGTGCCAGCTCAGCTTCTGCCCGTAGTACGGCGAGAGAGCGGACGGTGTCGACCGCGGCAGCGCGGCCAGCACCGCATCCGCCGCATTGCCGCCGGTGCTCGCGGTGCCTCCGGTGGAGCAGGCGGAGACGAGCAGTGCGGCCGCGGCGAGGAGGGTGACTGCGGTTCTGGGACGGCAGGAACGGGAGCTGCGCCTGATGTACATCAGGCGAGGGTAACTCTGCGCAGCCGTTCAGATGCTGTCCGTGTGCGCCGTGGCTCGTATGAATTACCTCGCCAACCTCCCGTTGATCACCTGCCTTCGCGCGCCGTCAGCCCGCTCTGAGGGCCATCGTCATCGCCTCCACCGCCAGCAGCGGAGCAACATTGCGGTCGAGGGCCTCGCGGCAGGCGGCGATCGCCTCGATGCGGCGGAGGGTGGACTCGGGGGAGCCGGCGCGGGCGAGGCGCTCCAGGGTGTCCTCGGCGTCCGCGTTGGCGAGGGCCACTCGGGTGCCGAGCTGGAGGGCCAGGACGTCGCGGTAGAAGCCGGTGAGGTCGGTCAGGGCGAGGTCGAGGCTGTCGCGCTGCGTACGCGTCCTGCGCCGCTTCTGCTTGTCCTCCAGGTCCTTCATCACGCCCGCCGTGCCGCGCGGCATCCGGCCGCCCTGGGCCGCGCCCAGCGCTGCCTTCAGCTCCTCGGTCTCCTTGCCGTCCCGCTCCTCGGCGAGCTGTCTGGCGTCCTCGGCGGCCGCGTCGACGAGCTCCTGGGCGGCCTTGAGACAGCCGCCGACGTCCTCGACGCGCAGCGGGAGCTTCAGGACGGCGGCGCGGCGCTCGCGGGCTGCCGGGTCGGTGGCCAGGCGGCGGGCCCGGTCCACGTGCCCCTGCGTGGCGTGGGCCACCGCGGCGGCCACGGGCGGTTCGATGCCTTCCCGTCGTACGAGCATGTCGGCGACGGCGTCCACGGAAGGCGTGAGCAGGTTCAGATGCCGGCAGCGGGAACGGATCGTGGGCAGGACGTCCTCGATGGAGGGGGCGCACAGCAGCCAGACCGTGCGCGGGGCGGGCTCCTCCACGGCCTTCAGGACGGCGTTGGCGGACTTCTCGTTCAGCCGCTCGGCGTCCTCGACGAGGATGACCTGCCAGCGGCCGTTGGCCGGCGAGGTGAACGACTTGCGGACGGTGTCGCGCATGTCGTCGGCGAGGATCTGCGTGCCGACGGCGGCAACGGTGGTGACGTCCGCGTGCGTGCCGACGAGGGCGGTGTGGCAACCGTCGCAGAACCCGCAGCCCGGGGCTCCGCCGAGAGCGCGGTCGGGGCTGACGCACTGCAGGGCGGCGGCGAACGCCCGCGCCACCTGGGTCCGCCCGGCGCCCGGCGGCCCCGTGAACAGCCAGGCGTGCGTCATCTTCGACGCCTCGGGCGGCGGTGCCTCGGCAGCGGCCGCGGTGACCAGCGCATCGGCGTCCCGGGCGGCTGCGCCGAGCTGCTCGGCCACCTTCTCCTGGCCGACGAGGTCGTCCCAGACGGTCATGCGCTCACCCCGCCCTTTCGTCACGTTTCACGTTGCGGGATCCATTGTGCGGCCCGGCACTGACAACGACGGCCGAGCGCCCGGTGCCGCCCGGGCGGCTCCCGGGACGGCTTGCGCGAGGGAGCGGTTCTGCTGCTGCTCGTAGAGGGCGAAGCAGGTCCGGACGGGCCGGATCCCCGGCCGAACCTCCGAGCGCAGCGCAACGCGTCCGCAACCCGGCACGGCAACGAACCAGCCGGCCCCACACCACCGACCGCTCCGCCCGGACGGCGGCGCAACGGCGGGCAGCCCGACACCGCCCGCACCGAACCCGCGCCGACGCGCCCCCGGCGCCCGCTGCACCCCCGTACGGCAACCACCAGCCGACCCCGGCCGACCCACACCGGCGCCCAGCGAGGCGGACCCCACTCTCCCGCAGCCCGCCCGGCCACGGGCGCATCTCTCAGCCCCGCCGCCCCCGGCCGCGCCGCCCGCGGCCCGCGCCGTCGTCGTCCTGCTCGTCCTCGTGCGGGCCCAGCAGTTCGTCCGCCAGCGTCGGCAGGTCGTCCAGGGGTGTCTCCTCGGCCCAGTCGGAACGCGCCCGGCGCCGGGGCTCGCCCTCCGGGTCGATCTGGGGCAACTCCCGCGTACGGTCCTCGGCGCCGTCCGGCCGCGCGCCCCGGTGCTCGTCCCGGAAGAGCCCCGGCGGCACCCGATGCGCGGGGTCCTCGCCCGGCACGGGAGGCAGCAGGGCGGTTTCGTCCTCCGCGCCGGACGGCACCGGCGGCAGCACGGCCGTCTCGTCGGCCGCTCCCGGCACGACGGGCGGCAGCACGGCCGTCTCGTCGGCCGCTCCCGGCACGACGGGCGGCAGCACGGCCGTCTCGTCCGTCGCCCCCGTGGGAGCCGGCGGCTGCGGCAGCTTCGCCGTCACCTCGGACTCGGACTCGCCGCGAGGCTTCTCCTCCCGCACCGGCCGCAGCACCGCGGTCTCCTCCACCGGCCCGCCCGACGCGTTCGTCGGCGTCACGACCGGCGTCGGCACCGTCGACGCCTCCGGCGGCACCACGGGCGCCGCAGGCCGCCTGGGGCCCGCCTCCGCGGCGGCCGCGGCCTGCTCGGCGAGCCGCCTGGCCTCCTCGGCGCGCAGCAGCGCCTCCTCGGCCTTGCGCTGCTTCTCCAGACGACGTGCCTCGGCCTCGGCGTGCAGCCGGGCCTCTTCCTCGGCCTGCTTGCGCCGCCGCTCGTCCTCGGCCTTGCGGCGCGCCTCCTCCTCGGCGCGGGCCTTCTCCTCCGCGAGGAGCCGGGCCTGCTCCTCCTCGGCACGGCGGCGGGCTTCCTCGGCGCGCTGCCGTGCCTCCTCCGCCTGCCGCTCGGCCTCGCGGCGCTGCGCCTCCTCCAGCTCGCGCCGCTTGCGCTCCTCCTCCTCGGCGCGCAGCTTGGCGAGCTGTTCCTGGCGCTCGCGCTCCAGCCGCTCCTCCTCGGCCTTGCGGGCCGCCTCTTCCTCGGCCTTGCGGCGGGCCTCCTCCTCGGCCTTCTTCCGCGCCTCTTCCTGGGCCTTCACCTCGGCCTCGGACAACGGCAGCAGCTGGTCGAGCCGGTGCCGTACGACAGTGGTGACGGCCTCGGGCTCCTGGCCCGCGTCCACCACCAGGTACCGCCCGGGGTCGGCCGCGGCCAGCGTGAGGAAACCGGACCGCACGCGCGCGTGGAACTCGGCCGGCTCCGACTCCAGCCGGTCCGGCGCCTCCGTGAACCGCTCACGCGCGATGTCCGGCGAGACGTCGAGGAGCACGGTCAGATGCGGTACGAGTCCGTTCGTCGCCCAGCGGTTGATGCGGGCGATCTCAGTCGGCGACAGGTCACGGCCCGCACCCTGGTAGGCCACCGAGGAGTCGATGTAGCGGTCGGAGATGACCACCGCGCCCCGCTCCAGCGCGGGCCTGACCACGGTGTCCACGTGCTCCGCGCGGTCCGCCGCGTACAGCAGGGCCTCCGCCCGGTGGGACAGCCCCGCGCTCGACACGTCCAGCAGGATCGACCGCAGCCGCTTGCCCACCGGTGTCGCCCCCGGCTCGCGGGTCAGCACGACCTCGTGGCCCTTGCCGCGGATCCACTCGGCGAGGGCCTCGGCCTGCGTGGACTTGCCGGCCCCGTCGCCGCCCTCCAGGGCGATGAAGAAACCGGAGTCCGTGGGCGTCTGCTCCGGGTCGTCGCCGCCCAGCAGCGCGTCCCGCAGGTCGTGCCGCAGCGGCACGCCCGAGCGGTCGTCGACCTTGGCCAGCACCAGCGCGGCCACCGGCAGCAGCAGCGCCCCCACCAGCATCAGGGTGAACGCGGCGCCGCCGTGTGCGAACACGAACTTGCCGTTCTGCAGCCGGTGCGGCCCGATCCCCGCCGCGACCACGGGCGCGATCACGGCGCCGAGCGCCACGCACACGCGTACCACCGCGTGCAGGTGCTCCGTCGTACGCGACCGCCGGTAGTCCTCGGCCTCCTGGTCGAGCAGCGTGTGCCCGGTGTTGGCGGCCACGCCCGCGCCGATGCCGGCCAGCGCGACGATCAGCAGGACCGTGGTGACGTCCGGGACGAGCCCGGCGGCCAGCAGCGCGACGCCGGTGAAGGCGATCGCCAGCGCGAGCAGCCGGCGCCGCGACAGGGTCGGCAGCACGGAAGGCGCCGTACGGATGCCGACGACGACACCGCCCGTCAGCGCGAGCACCAGCAGCCCGTACATCACCGGGCCGCCGCCCAGGTCCTTGGCGTGCAGCACGCAGACGGCGACGGCCGCGGAGATCGCGCCCGCGACGGCGGCGGCCGAGAGCACCAGCAGCGGGATGGCGCCCGTGCGCCCCTTGTCCACGCCCGTGCCGGTCTTGGGTCGGCGCAGCCCCTCGAGCGGCGAACGCGCGCGCGGGGTGCGCGTGTCGGGCAGCTCCAGGAAGGTCACCACGGACAGCGACGCGGCGAACAGTCCGGCCGCCACATACGAGGCGAGGGCCGCCTGGTGCTGGTCGAACCAGTCGAGCCCGGTGCCGAGCAGATTGTTGAGCAGCCCCGCGACGACGAGCGCGGCAGCCGCCAGCGGGATCGCCACGAAACTCGTACGCAGCGACAGGCGCCGCAGAGCGTCCATGTGGTCCGGCAGCGGTCGTACCGTCGCGCCCTCCGGGGGCGGGGCCGGCAGCAGGGCGGGCGCCGCGCTCTCGCGGCACACCGTCCAAAAGCGCTCGGCGACTCCGGTGACGAAGGCCGTGACCAGCAGCGCGGCGAGCGCGTTGTCCGGCGTCCAGTCGATCCACAGGGGCGCGACGATCAGCGCGGCGACCCGGACGCCGTCGGCGCCGACCATGGTCCAGCGGCGGTCGAGGGGGCCCTCCTGAGAGGTGAGCGAGGTCAGCGGCCCCAGCAGAACGGCTCCGAAGAGCAGCGTCGCCAGGATGCGCACTCCGAAAACGGTCGCCACTGCGAACGCCACGCCCCGGTACCCACCGCCGAACGAGCCCTCGCCGATCGCCGCCTGGAGGGCGAGGAGCACCAGCACGAGGAGGGCGAGGGTGTCCCCGACTCCGCCCACGAGCTGTGCGCTCCACAGCCGCCGCAGCTGCGGTCGGCGCAGCAGGGCGCGGACGGCGCGCTCGCGGGAGTCCGCGACAAGGGCGTCGTCGGGGGCCGGGTGGTGGGCCGTTGGCTGCTCGGCTCGCGTCATGCTTTCAGCCTATCGGGACCGACTGACAGCCCGGGGCGCGCGTGCGGACGTGCGCACGCCCCGACACCAAAGCGATATCGGGGCGTTCGTTTTGCGAAGCGTCCGTGGGGCAAGGCGCCTCGGCTCAGTCGTCAGGACTCAGTCGTCCTGCCTCAGTCGTCCGACGCCGTCTTCGAAGCCGTCGCCTTCTTCGTGGCGGTCTTCTTGGCGGCGGTCGTCTTGGCAGCCGTCTTCTTCGCCGTCGTCGTCTTCTTCGCAGCCGTCTTCTTGGCGGCCGTCGCCTTCTTGGCCGGGGCCTTCTTCGCGGGCGCCTTCTTCGCCGTCTTCTTGGCGGGCCCCTTCGCCCGCTTCTCGGCGAGCAGTTCGAAACCGCGCTCAGGGGTGATCTCCTCGACGCTGTCGCCGGAGCGCAGGGTCGCGTTGGTCTCCCCGTCGGTGACGTACGGCCCGAAGCGGCCGTCCTTGACGACCACCGGCTTCTCGCTGACCGGGTCGGTGCCCAGCTCCTTCAGCGGCGGCTTGGCGGCCGCACGGCCACGCTGCTTGGGCTGCGAGTAGATCTGCAGCGCCTCTTCGAGCGTGATCGTGAAGAGCTGCTCCTCGGACTGCAGCGAACGCGAGTCCGTGCCCTTCTTCAGGTACGGCCCGTAGCGCCCGTTCTGCGCGGTGATCTCCTGGCCCTCGGCGTCGGCGCCGACGACTCGCGGCAGCGACATCAGCTTGAGCGCGTCCTCGAGCGTCACCGTGTCCAGCGACATCGAC
This sequence comes from Streptomyces sp. NPDC001351, assembly GCF_042896045.1. NCBI lineage: Bacteria > Bacillati > Actinomycetota > Actinomycetes > Kitasatosporales > Streptomycetaceae > Streptomyces > Streptomyces sp. NPDC001351. Next base: position 7,581 of record NZ_JBIAWS010000004.1, read on the forward strand.
TTGAACAGCGAGGCCGTACGCGGCTTCACGGCGTTCTTGCCGGTCTTCGGCGTGCCCTCGGGGAGCACCTCGGTGACGTACGGGCCGTAGCGGCCGTCCCGGGCGATGATCTGGTGGCCCGTCTGCGGGTCGGCACCGAGCTCGAAGTCGCCGCTCGGCTTGGCGAGCAGTTCCTCCGCGAGCTCGACGTTCAGCTCGTCCGGCGCGAGGTCCTCGGGCACGTCCGCCCGCTGGTGGCCCTCGGCGTCCTTCTCGCCGCGCTCGATGTACGGGCCGTAGCGCCCGACGCGCAGCACGATGCCGTTGCCCACCGGGAACGACGACACCTCGCGCGCGTCGATCGCACCCAGGTCGGTCACCAGCTCCTTGAGACCGCCGAGGTGGTCCCCGTCGCCGTTGCCCGCCTCGGCCGCGCCGCCGCTCTCGGGGGTGCCCTCGCCGAAGTAGAACCTCTTCAGCCACGGCACGGACTGGGCCTCGCCGCGGGCGATGCGGTCGAGGTCGTCCTCCATCTTGGCCGTGAAGTCGTAGTCGACGAGTCGTCCGAAGTGCTTCTCCAGGAGGTTGACCACGGCGAAGGACAGGAAGGACGGGACGAGTGCCGTGCCCTTCTTGAACACGTACCCGCGGTCGAGGATCGTGCCGATGATCGACGCGTACGTCGACGGGCGGCCGATCTCGCGCTCTTCGAGCTCCTTGACCAGGCTGGCCTCGGTGTAGCGGGCCGGGGGCTTGGTGGCGTGCCCGTCGACCGTGATCTCCTCGGCGCTGAGCCGGTCGCCCTCGGCGACCTGCGGCAGCCGGCGCTCGCGGTCGTCCAGCTCGGCGTTCGGGTCGTCGGCACCCTCGACGTAGGCCTTCAGGAAGCCGTGGAAGGTGATCGTCTTGCCGGACGCGCTGAACTCGACGTCCCGGCCGTCGGCGGCCGTGCCACCGATCTTCACCGTGACGGAGTTGCCGGTCGCGTCCTTCATCTGGGAGGCGACGGTCCGCTTCCAGATCAGCTCGTAGAGCTTGAACTGGTCGCCCGTCAGGCCCGTCTCGGCGGGCGTGCGGAAACGATCACCCGAGGGCCGGATCGCCTCGTGCGCCTCCTGCGCGTTCTTGACCTTGCCGGCGTACGTCCGCGGGGCCGACGGCAGGTAGTCGGCGCCGTACAGCTGCGTGACCTGGGCGCGGGCGGCGGCCACGGCAGTGTCGCTCAGCGTCGTGGAGTCCGTACGCATGTAGGTGATGTAGCCGTTCTCGTACAGCTTCTGCGCGACCTGCATGGTGGCCTTCGCGCCGAAGCCGAGCTTGCGGCTCGCCTCCTGCTGCAGCGTCGTCGTACGGAACGGGGCGTACGGCGAGCGGCGGTACGGCTTGGACTCGACCGAGCGCACCGAGAACTGCGTGTTCTCCAGGGCGGCGGCGAGGGCGCGGGCGTTCGCCTCGTCGAGGTGGAGGGTGTTCGCGCTCTTGAGTTGTCCCAGGGAGTCGAAGTCGCGGCCCTGTGCGACTCGCCTGCCGTCGACGGTCTGCAGGCGGGCGACCAGCGACGACGGGTCCGACGGATCCCCCGCGCGGCCGGTCGCGAAGGTGCCCGTCAGGTCCCAGTACTCGGCAGAACGAAACGCGATGCGCTCGCGTTCCCGCTCCACCACAAGTCGTGTCGCGACGGACTGGACGCGGCCGGCCGACAGGCGCGGCATGACCTTCTTCCACAGGACCGGCGAGACCTCGTAGCCGTAGAGGCGGTCGAGGATGCGGCGGGTCTCCTGGGCGTCGACCATGCGCTTGTTGAGATCGCGCGGGTTGGCGACGGCCTCGCGGATCGCGTCCTTGGTGATCTCGTGGAACACCATGCGCTTGACCGGGACCTTGGGCTTGAGCACCTCCAGGAGGTGCCAGGCGATGGCCTCGCCCTCGCGGTCCTCATCCGTGGCGAGGAAGAGCTCGTCGGAGTCGGCCAGCAGGTCCTTGAGCTTCTTGACCTGGGCCCTCTTGTCAGCGTTTACCACATAGACGGGCTGGAAGTCGTGTTCGACGTCCACACCGAGGCGGCGGACCTCGCCGGTGTACTTCTCCGGCACCTCCGCGGCACCGTTGGGAAGGTCGCGGATGTGCCCGACGCTCGCCTCGACGATGTAGCCGGGGCCGAGGTAGCCCTTGATCGTCTTCGCCTTGGCAGGCGACTCGACGATGACGAGTCGGCGGCCGCCGTGTGCGGTCTCGCTGGTCGGGGACAACTTCGCTCTTCTCTCCGGTCGACGCTGGGCCTCCCCGGGGATTTCTCGGTCCCGAGGGCGGGTCATGGTGACGCTGCGGAGTGTGACGGTACATCCCGCCCCCGTGTCAAACGGGAAAAGCCCGCAACGGCCACTCGAACGGTAACCCGACTACCGCCATTCCTGCCGCCCGGAGTACCCACCGGCCATTTCGAGCCAGTCCGGAGGATCACCTCTCAATTAACCGAGCCGCAGCTCCGGGGCCGCTTTCATACCCGGGTCAGGCACCATGTTGCGAGGCCCAGCATGATCACCGAGGCAATGCTCGCGAGGGTCGCCGATGCGACGGGGTTCACACCGTGGGCGACCGGCTCGCGGTGCCGCACCCGGGCCACGGTCCATGTCAGCAGCGCCCCTCCGAACAGGGCGAACACCACTCCCGCGAAGATCGCCGGTCCGCTTTCCATGGCCTGCCGCGCCCCTTTTCTCCCGTTCGCGAGTGCCCCGCCCGGCGAGACTGACACGCGTGGGCGGCGCACAGGCGAACCCTGGGTGAACGCGGAGCCGACGGACGCGTGGGCTCACCCGGGACCGGGACCTCGCCCGGCTTTCACACGCGGCCCCAGTCGTCCGGTCCGCCACGCAGCCGCACCCGAAGCGCTGGGGCCCCGGTGCCAAGGTCGACTCGAATTAGTTGCTGCAGAGCGTGTCCCTGCTTGCTCCTGCTTGGTCCTGCACAACTCGTTCGCTTTGCCGATGATCTTCTCGCCGCTCAATTTGCCAGGGGGCGTGAACAGCCGCCGCGGCAGACCCGCAAATCCGTGCCCGCGTCCCGAAAACGACCCCCTTCGCCGCCCCGCTCCTACGCCGGCTCGAGGAATCCCTGCTCCACCAGCAGTCTGATCTGTGCCGGCGTACGGTCGCGCAGCAAGACCGGGTCCTCGCCGACCAGTTGGGCGATCGCGTCCAGAATGCGGCCGGCGCTCAGCGAGCCGTCACAGACGCCCGCGAAGCCCGCGCCGACCGTGTCCACCTTGGTGGCCCGGCGCATGCCCCGGTGCTGGCGCAGCACGACGTGCTCCGGGTCCTCGGCGCCGGGCAGCCCGACCTGCTCCTGGACGACCTCGGAGACGAGCTTGAAGTGCCCTTCCAGCAGCGCCGCGTCGTCGTGCGCGCGCAGATAGTCGAGACGGTCGAAATGCGCCCGTACCGTGTCGCCGAGAGGCTGCTCGACCGGGTGCGGCCACTCCTCGGCGGTGATCGAGGGCACGGCGGCCGTCGTCCTGCGCAGGGTGATCCAGCCGAACCCGACGGCCTTCACCTTGCGCGCCTCGAACTCGTCCAGCCAGGCGTCGTAGCGCGCCTGGTACTCGGCCGGGTCGCCCCGGTGGTCACCGGCGTCCCTGAGCCACAGCTCGGCGTACTGCGTGACGTCCTGGACCTCACGCTGCACGATCCACGCGTCGCAGCCGCGCGGCACCCACGACCTGATCCTGTCCTGCCAGTCCTCCCCCTCCACGTGCTGCCAGTTGGCGAGGAACTGCGCGAACCCGCCCTCGTTCAGCCGCTCCCCCGCCTGCTGAACGAGCGTGCGGCACAGATCGTCCCCGCCCATCCCGCCGTCCCGGTACGTCAGCCGTGCGCCGGGCGAGATCACGAAGGGAGGGTTCGACACGATCAGGTCGTACGTCTCGTCCTCGCGCACCGGCTCGAACAGCGAGCCCTCGCGCAGCTCGGCCGCCGGTGCGCCGGAGAGCGCCAGCGTGAGCGCGGTGATGTGCAGCGCGCGCGGGTTGAGATCGGTCGCCGTCACGCGCGTGGCGTGCTGGGCGGCGTGCAGCGCCTGGATGCCGGAACCGGTGCCGAGGTCGAGGGCGGCGGAGACGGGCGTACGGACGGTGATGCCCGCAAGGGTCGTGGACGCGCCGCCGACGCCGAGGACGACGCCCTCCTCACGGCTGCCGATCCCGCCCGCTCCACCGACCGCACAGCCGAGGTCGGACACGATGAACCAGTCCTCGCCGCCGGGCCCGCCGTACGGCCGTACGTCCACGGTCGCGGCCACGTCGTCCTCGGAGTCTCCGCCGACCCGCCGCAGCCAGCCGCTCTCCAGGCACTCCTCGACCGGCAGAACGTCGGCCACGCGCGCGTGCGGCACGGGTTGCTGCAGCAGGAACAGCCGTACGAGCACCTCCAGCGGCGTGTCCCCACGGGTCGCCCGGAGCGCGGGCACGGTCTCGCTGCGCGCCAGCGCCGCGTACGCGGGGGCGCCGAGCAGCTCCAGCAGCCCGTCAGCGGTGAAGGACGCCCCGAGCAGGGCGTCCCGCAGCCGGGCGGCGACGTCGGGACGGCCGGGAGCGGGGACAGCGGGCAGGGCGGGCAGGGCGGGCAGGCCTGAGGTACTCACGCCCCCCATTGTGGCGGGGCGGAGGGGTCGGCTGCAGCTTTGGTTCAGCTCGCCGCCGGCGAGGGGGCCGTGGATGCGCTCTTGCAGCTGGACTGCTTGGCCATCGACTTGCCGACGTCGCCCGCCTCGAGGGTCTTCAGGGCGTCGTTGCCGCTCGAGCTCAGCTTGTCCAGCGAGGTCGCGATGTCCTTGAGGCCGTCGGCGAACTTGGCCTGGTCCTTGACGTCGAGCCCGTCGACCTGCTTCTTCAGAGCCGCGTACGACGCGGCGATGTCGTCGAGTTCCTTGACGGCGTCCGTCTGCTTCTTCGCGCCGTTGTCGACATCGGGGGCCCCGGCCTTCTGGACCGCGTCGCCGATCGCCTTGTAGGCGTCCGACATGTCCTGGAAGGCCTGTGCATCGGTCTTGCGGACCGCATCCGGTGTGCTGTTGTCCGAGGTCTGCTTCTGGATCGCGGCGCTGGCGGCCCCGATCTTCTTGGCCTGCGGCTGCACCGCGTCGCAGACCTGCTTGGCCCAGGCATCCAGCTTGTCGTTGCCTTTGCTGCTGCTGGTGCATCCCGACAGCGCCAGTACCAGTACCGCACCGCCGGACAGTGCGGCCGCGAGCTTCTTGTTCACCGGATTGGTCCCTTCCATGGCTCTCGGCCCCGGAACATACACGCCGGGCGGGTGACAGCCGCATACCGAACGGCGACTATGACCCCTTTTGTGACTAATTACACGGGGCGAGAGAAGGCTCACGGTGAGGGTGCGGAAACAGGAGGCGGGGGGGGGGGGGGGGGGCCCCCCACCCACCCCCCCCCCCCCCCCCCCCCCCCCCCCCCCCCCCCCCCCCCCCCCCCCCCCCCCCCCCCCCCCCCCCCCCCCCCGCCACCCCCCCCCCCCCCCCACTCCCCATTTTTGTCACCACCCGCCGCGGGGGGGGGGGGGGGGGGGGGGGGCGCCCGCCCGCCCGGGGGGCGGCCCCCCCCCCCCCCCCCCCCCCCCCCCCCCCCGCCTCTTGAGCCGGACCTCGTGGGACCGCCTACGAAACCACCGCGGCGTCCGCCGACTTGGACACCCGTTCGGCGTCACCCTCGTCGCCCACGGCGATCCCGCGCCGCTTGGAGACGTAGACCGCCCCGACGATGACAAGCAGGGCGAGGACCGCGATCGCGATCCGTACCCCGAGGTTCTTGTCGTCGCCGTAGCTGAACTTGATCACCGCGGGCGCGATGAGCAGCGACACCAGGTTCATCACCTTCAGCAGGGGGTTGATCGCGGGACCCGCGGTGTCCTTGAAGGGGTCGCCGACCGTGTCGCCGATCACCGTGGCGGCATGGGCCTCGCTGCCCTTGCCACCGTGGTGGCCGTCCTCGACGAGCTTCTTGGCGTTGTCCCAGGCACCGCCGGAGTTGGCGAGGAACACCGCCATCAGCGTGCCCGTGCCGATCGCGCCGGCCAGGTACGAACCGAGAGCGCCGACACCCAGCGTAAACCCGATGGCGATGGGCGCCATGACCGCCAGCAGACCCGGCGTCGTCAGCTCCCTGAGGGCGTCCTTGGTGCAGATGTCGACGACCTTGCCGTACTCCGGTTTCTCCGTGAAGTCCATGATCCCGGGCTTCTCACGGAACTGCCGGCGCACCTCGTAGACCACGGAGCCCGCCGACCGCGACACCGCGTTGATCGCCAGCCCCGAGAAGAGGAAGACGACCGCCGCGCCCGCGATCAGGCCGACGAGGTTGTTCGGCTGCGAGATGTCCATCATCAGGCTCATCGGGGCGCCCGCTCCGGAGAGCTTCTCGCCGACGTCCTGCGCGCCGGTCGTGATCGCGTCACGGTACGACCCGAAGAGCGCCGACGCCGCGAGGACCGCGGTGGCGATGGCGATGCCCTTGGTGATGGCCTTGGTGGTGTTGCCGACCGCGTCCAGGTTGGTGAGCACCTGAGCGCCGGCGCCCGTGACGTCGCCGGACATCTCGGCGATGCCCTGCGCGTTGTCGGAGACCGGGCCGAAGGTGTCCATTGCGACGATCACGCCGACCGTGGTGAGCAGGCCGGTGCCGGCCAGCGCCACGGCGAACAGCGCAAGCATGATCGACGTGCCGCCGAGCAGGAAGGCCCCGTAGACGCCGAGGCCGATCAGCAGGGCGGTGTAGACGGCCGATTCCAGACCCACCGAGATACCGGCGAGGACGACGGTGGCCGGGCCGGTCAGCGAGGTCTTGCCGATGTCCATGACAGGGCGACGGTTGGTCTCGGTGAAGTAGCCGGTCAGCTGCTGGATGACGGCCGCCAGCACGATGCCGATCGCGACCGCGACGACCGCGAGGATCCGCGGGTCGCCGTCCTTGGCCTTGATCGCGGCATCAGTGACGCCGTTGAGGTCCGAGTACTTGGACGGGAGATAGATGAAGACGGCCGCCGCCACCAGCACGAGCGAGATCGCCGCGGAGATGAAGAAGCCCCGGTTGATCGCGGTCATGCCACTGCGGTCGGCCCGGCGCGGGGCGACCGCGAAGATGCCGATCATGGCGGTGACGACACCGATCGCGGGCACGATCAGTGGGAAGGCCAGTCCGGAGTCGCCGAAGGCCACCTTGCCGAGGATCAGCGCGGCGACCAGGGTCACGGCGTACGACTCGAACAGGTCGGCGGCCATACCGGCGCAGTCGCCGACGTTGTCGCCCACGTTGTCGGCGATGGTCGCGGCATTGCGCGGGTCGTCCTCCGGAATGCCCTGCTCGACCTTGCCGACCAGGTCGGCGCCGACGTCGGCGGCCTTGGTGAAGATGCCGCCGCCGACACGCATGAACATGGCGATCAGGGCGGCCCCGAGGCCGAAGCCTTCGAGCACTTTCGGCGCGTCGGCCGCGTACACCAGCACCACGCAGGAGGCGCCCAGCAGACCGAGCCCCACTGTGAACATGCCGACGACGCCGCCCGTGCGGAAAGCGATCTTCATGGCTTTGTGCGAGACGGCGGTGAGATCCTTTTCCGGCTCACCTTCCGCCGGGGTCGCTTCCCGGGCCGCCGCGGCGACACGGACATTGCTGCGCACGGCGAGCCACATACCGATATAGCCGGTGGCTGCCGAGAACGCCGCGCCGATCAGAAAGAAGATCGATCGTCCGGCGCGCTGATTCCAGTCGTCCGCGGGCAGCAGCATGAGCAGGAAGAACACCACGACGGCGAATACACCGAGCGTGCGCAGCTGCCGGGCCAGATAGGCGTTCGCACCTTCCTGGACCGCTCCTGCGATCTCCTTCATGCTGTCGGTGCCCTCGCCCGCCGCCAGCACCTGGCGTACCAGGATGCCTGCGACCACGAGCGCGGCCAGCGCGACGACCCCGATGACCGTCACGATGATCCGGTTGTCGTCCGTCAGTACTGCGGCTGCGAGGGTCGTGGGGTGATCAAACTGATGAGGGGTAGAAAGCCCCGCCATTCGTCCTCCTTGACGCTTGGGCTGAGCTCAAGATGTGGACGGATTGTAGGTACCGCGACCTGATCAAAACAGTCCGCGGTAAACGGAATTGGCCTTCACATGCTCTTCAGCAAATGATCGACGTCAAGCCACAGAACCCGAAAGAGGTAATGCCCCAAAGGCATTGACGCCCGCATTGACGCTTGATCAAATTATCAGGTGATTGATCGTGAATTCCTTCACGAATTCCCGGGAACGGCCGGAAAAACACCCAGGGCCCTGCTCAGCAGGGCCCTGGGACGTCTTGCGAAGGGGAAGTCAGGTGAGCACCGCGGTGGGCGGTGTGGTCGGCCAGGTCATGCGGATCTGTCCGCCGTGCGCGCCGGCGGTCACCTCCACGTCGTCGACGAGGCCGCTGATGACCGCGAGGCCCATTTCGTCCTCCTCGGTCTCCACGTCCTCACCCACCGAGCCCGGCGCCCCGTCTCCGGGGGACGAGCGTGGTGCCTGGTCGCCGACCTCGATGGAGAACTGTTTCTCCTCCTCGACCAGCTGCACCTTCACCGGCGCCGTGATCCCGGCGCTCTGGTGCAGTCCGACGGCACGGCTGCAGGCCTCGCCGACGGCGAGTCTGACCTCGTCGAGGACGGCCTCGTCCACTCCGGCCCTGCGCGCCACCGCTGCCGCCACCAGTCGGGCGGTCCTGACGTGCTCGGGCAGCGCGCTGAAGCGGAGTTCAACGGTGGCCATGCATCCCCCTCGGAACTACGGGCGTGCTGTCGGGGGGCCGGGCTGGCGAAAGCCCGGACCCCCTCATTGAACTTCTTCCGCCTTGGAGCGGTCCTTTCCCGCTCCGTGAGGCGGTGGTCAGTCGGTGGCCGCCACCGCTTCCTCGACCGAGGTGTGGATCGGGAACACCTTGGTGAGGCCGGTGATGCGGAAGATCTTCAGAATGCGCTCCTGGTTGCAGACCAGGCGCAGCGAGCCCTCATGGGCACGCACCCGCTTCAGGCCGCCGACCAGCACGCCGAGCCCGGTGGAGTCGAGGAAGTCCACGCCCTCCATGTCGACGACGAGGTGGAAACTCCCGTCGTTCACCAGCTCGACCAGCTGCTCGCGCAGCTTGGGCGCGGTATATACGTCGATTTCTCCACCGACCTCGACGACCGTACGATCGCCGACGGTACGGGTCGACAGGGACAGGTCCACGGATCCTCCAGCACCTTGCTACTCGAGCGGTCGCCCCTCGGGACACCTCGGCAGAGCCCCCGGAACGGTTCGCCAGCCGCGATGGCATTCAATCACTTACGGCAGACGTGCACGACGCCTTGGTCCCATTGTCCGTCACGCCGGTGACACACTCGGTGCCGATGGCCAAGAATCACCGATCCGATCGATCCCCGACGGAGACCGTGTCCCAGCTCGCACCGGGCACGATCCTGGGCCGGCTCGCCTCCGGGCCGAGCCGGGCTTCGCGCATCACTCATACGGAGCACTTGCCCCCGCGCGAGGGTCGCCATGCCGTCTGGCCTGACCGGATTCGCCCGGAGGTCATCGCCGCGGTGCAGGCCTGCGGCATCGAGCACCCCTGGGCCCACCAGGCACGCGCCGCCGAGCACGCCCTGGACGGCGACTCGGTGGTCGTCGCCACCGGCACGGCGTCCGGCAAGTCCCTGGCGTACCTCGTCCCGGTGCTCTCGACGCTCCTGGACGGCTCCGAAGCCCCGAACGGCCGCGGGAGCACCGCCCTCTACCTGGCTCCCACGAAGGCTCTTGCGGCGGACCAGTGCCGATCCGTGAAGGAACTTTCACAACCTCTGGGAAATGCCGTACGTCCTGCGGTGTACGACGGGGACACGCCGTTCGAGGAACGCGAATGGGTCCGGCAGTACGCCAACTACGTCCTGACCAACCCGGACATGCTGCACCGCGGCATCCTGCCGTCCCACCCCCGCTGGTCCTCCTTCCTGAAGTCGCTGAAGTACGTGGTCATCGACGAGGTCCACACCTACCGCGGTGTCTTCGGCTCGCACGTCGCCCAGGTGCTGCGCCGCCTGCGCCGCCTGTGCGCCCGCTACGGCGCCTCCCCGGTCTTCCTGCTGGCCTCCGCGACCGCCGCGGAGCCCTCGGTCGCCGCCCGCCGTCTGACGGGCCTCCCGGTGGTCGAGGTGGCCGACGACGCCTCACCGCGCGGTGAACTGGTGTTCGCCCTCTGGGAGCCCCCGCTCACCGAGATGCAGGGCGAGAAGGGTGCACCCGTCCGCCGTACCGCCACCGCCGAGACGGCCGACCTGCTGACCGACCTCGCCGTGCAGGGGGTCCGGTCGGTCGCCTTCGTTCGGTCCCGGCGCGGCGCCGAGCTGATCTCGGTGATCGCCCAGGAACGTCTCGCCGAGGTAGACCGCTCCCTCGCCCGGCGTGTCGCGGCGTACCGCGGCGGCTATCTCCCCGAGGAGCGCCGCGCCCTGGAACAGGCCCTGCACTCCGGCGAACTCCTCGGCCTGGCCGCGACCACCGCCCTCGAACTCGGCATCGACGTCTCGGGGCTGGACGCCGTGGTCATCGCCGGATACCCGGGCACGCGCGCGTCCCTGTGGCAGCAGGCGGGCCGCGCCGGACGCTCCGGGCAGGGCGCCCTGGCCGTCCTCGTCGCCCGCGACGACCCGCTGGACACCTTCCTCGTCCACCACCCCGAGGCCCTGTTCGAGCAGCCCGTGGAGTCCACGGTCCTCGACCCCGACAACCCCTACGTCCTGGCCCCGCACCTGTGCGCGGCCGCCGCGGAACTGCCGCTGACCGACGAGGACTTCGCACTCTTCGGCCCCGCCTGCGAGGAGCTGCTGCCGCAGCTGGAGGCCGCGAAGCTGCTCCGTCGCCGTACGAAGGCCTGGCACTGGACGCGCCGGGAACGGGCCGCCGACCTCACCGACATCCGCGGCGAGGGCGGCCGGCCGGTCCAGGTCGTCGAGTCCGGCACGGGCCGCCTGCTCGGCACGGTCGACGCGGGCGCCGCCCACACGACCGTCCACGAGGGCGCGGTCCACCTCCACCAGGGCCGTACGTATCTCGTGCGCTCCCTGGACCTGGAGGACTCGGTGGCCCTGGTCACGGAGGCGAGCCCCTCGTATTCGACCGTCGCCCGCGACACGACGTCCATCAGCGTCCTGGAGACGGACACCGAGATCCCCTGGGGCGACGGGCGCCTGTGCTACGGCTCCGTCGAGGTCACCAACCAAGTGGTCTCCTTCCTGCGTCGTCGGCTCATCACCGGGGAAGTGCTCGGCGAGACGAAACTCGACCTCCCTCCTCGTACGCTGCGCACACGCGCGGTGTGGTGGACGGTCACCGAGGACCAGCTGGACGAGGCCCGGATCGCCCCGGAGATCCTCGGCGGCGCCCTGCACGCCGCCGAGCACGCGTCGATCGGCATGCTGCCCCTCTTCGCGACCTGCGACCGGTGGGACATCGGCGGGGTCTCCATCCCGCTGCACCCCGACACCCTCCTCCCCACGGTCTTCGTCTACGACGGCCACCCGGGCGGCGCGGGCTTCGCAGAGCGCGCCTTCCACACCGCCCGCGCCTGGCTCACCGCCACCCGCCAGGCCATCGCGTCCTGCGAGTGCGAGGCGGGCTGCCCGTCCTGCATCCAGTCCCCCAAGTGCGGCAACGGCAACGATCCGCTGCACAAGAGGGGGGCTGTGCGGCTGCTCACGGTGCTGTTGCGGGGGGCGCCGGAGGAGAAGGCCGGGGAAGACCCGGTGGCGGGGGCGCCGGAGGAGAAGGCCGAGGCAGAGCCTGGTCCGGGAGCACCGCAGGTCCCGCCCGTGCCCTGACCTCCGCCACGAACGGCCCCCGTCCCGACGCCGCCGTCACGTCCGAGACCTCGCCGACGATCACGCACCGCACCAGCCGGATGCCCTGCGCCCGCGCCACCCGGTCGGCCCGGGCGCAGGCCGCCGCGGTGCCGTCCGCCCAGTGGTCCGCCGCCGCGAGTGCCGCGAGGTCCGCACCGCCTGCCGCACGGTGCCGGACCGCGACGGCCTGTCCCAGGGCGAGCACGACCCCGAACACCACGCACAGCACCGTGATCGCACCGACGCTCCAGACGGTGGCGGAACCGCGGTCCCCGCCCCGGACGACGACGGCCCACCGGCGTGTGAAGAAGCCGCCGGTCACGGCCCCACCCCCACGGTCTCCTCCGCCGCGGCCACGGCCTCCTCCCGTACGTCGAAGGGCAGACCGCGCAGCAGCGGCGGTCTGGCCACCACGACCACGCGGACCTGGTCCCCCTCCCGGCCGACCGTGACCCTCGCGCCCCGCGGTGCCGCCTCACGGGCCACCTGGACGACCTTGTCGCCCGGGTCCTGGCGGGCCGCCGCACGCGCTCCGGTCCGGGCCGCGTCCACGCACTGGATCTGCGCGGCCACGACCAGCAGCGCCCACACCAGGGCCATCGCGAACATCACCAGCACGGGCAGCACCATGGCCGACTCCGCCGTCACGAACCCCCTGTCCCCGCCCCGCTCACATCTGCGCATCGAGCGCCCGCTTCACGATGTTTTGAAGCTCCGCGTCGACCTGCCCACTGGTCACCACCTTGTAGAGGACCACCGCGAACGCCACCGCCGCCACGATTCCCATCGCGTACTCCGAGGTGACCATCCCCGCGTCCCTGCGCGCCGCACGCGCCCTGCACACCAGGGCACGCAGCCGCGCCCGTACCACCTTGTACATCTCAACCCCCGTGAGGTTCAGTCCCGTTGACCATTCACTGCCCGATGCCGGCGCGTGCGCCGTCAGCCCCGTCGCGTCATCCACCACCCCCTCCCAGCACCCCACCCGCGAGCCCGATCACCACGGGCAGTACGCCGACCGTGATGAAGGCGGGCAGAAAGCACAGGCCCACCGGTGCGGTGACCATGACGGCCGCCCGCCGGGCGCGCGCCGTCGCGGCACGGGACCGGTCGGCGCGGACGTCCGCCGCGAGCCGTGCGACCGGTGTGGCGGCGGGGAGTCCGGACACGTCGGCCCGTTCCAGCAGCCGGGCGAGTGCTTCGGCGCCCGGCAGCGCGGCCAGCCGCCGCCAGGCCTCGGCCGGTTCGCCGCCGAGCCGCACCTCGGCCGCCCCCCGCGCCAACGCGTCGCCGACGGGGCCGACCAGGGCCTCGCCCACGGCCTGCGCCGCGACCACGGGCCCGGCACCGGCGGCGATGCACGCGGCCACCAGATCGGCCGAGAGCGGGAGTTGACGGGCAGCCAACGCCGGGTCGTACGCCTCCTCCGCGTCCCTCCCGGCATCCTGCCGGCCACGCCACCGCCACAGCCCGCCCGCTACGGCCAGCCCCACCACGACTCCGGCGGGACCGCCGACCACGACCCACCCGGCGCACACCACGCCCACCGCGGGCAGCCACCGCCGAGCCACCTCCCGTGCCTCGAAGCGCGGCCGGCTCTGCATCGCCTCGCCGTCGGCCACCAGCCCGGCCAGCCGCCTGCGCACTCTCCGCTCACGCCGTACGGTCTCCAGCCGGCGCAACAGCCATCCGAGGACGAGCAACATCCCCACGGCCGCCCCCAGCCTGTGGACGACTTCCGCGCTCACGCCGCCTCCGCCCGTCGCACGATCCCCATCGCCCACCACATCCCGAGGCCCTCCAGCAGACCGCCGACCAGCAGGCAGCCCAGCCCGGCCCCGGTGTGCAGCAGTACGTGCAGGGGGTCGGCCCCGAGGGCGCTCCCCAGGGCGAGGCCGAGAGCGGGCAGCCCCGCGAGCATCACCGCCGTGGACTTCGCCCCTGCCAACTGGGCTCGCAGATCGGCGCGTTGGTCCCGCTCGGCGCGCAATGCCCCTTCGAGCCGGTCGAGTCCGGCGGCGAGGCCGGCGCCCTGGTCCACGGCCACCCGCCAGCACGCGGCGAGGCCCAGCAGCCCCTCCGCGCCCGGTTGCCGTGCCGCCGCCGTGAGCGCGTCCGGGACGTCGCCGCCGAACCGCGCCGCCGCCAGCACCGCCGCCTGCGAGTCCCCGAGCCCGCCGGAGTCCCGCGCGGCACGCGGCAGCGCATCTCCCGGCTGCCGCCCGGCCCGCACCTCCCCGGCAAGAGCCCCGCACAGCGCGATCACCGCGTCCCCACGGCGCTCCCGGGCCCGCCGGGCCTCCCCGGCCAGCCGCATGCGTCGCAGCAACGGCACCCCGGCCGCCCCCGCGACGACCGGCAGCACCGAGGCACCCAGCACCGCCAGCACCACCCCGACGGCGAGCGCCCACCACTCGGGCCGCAGCCGCCCTCGGATCCGCCGCAGCCCTCCGACGACCTCCCGCCAGGACGGCGGCCCGGTGCTCACCACCCCGCCGCCCGCGAGCAACAGCTGCGCCCGCCGCGCCCCGGAGTGCCACCCGCCCGTCAGCAGGGCCGCCGCGCCGACGCACAGCACGGCCGCCCCCATCGCCGTCTCACCCATGACGTCCCCCTTCGAAGAACTCGCCGAACTCGCCAGACTCGCCTTGGAGCAGCTCCCGCAGCCGCTCCCAGCCCCCCTCGTGCACGAACGCCTTCTCGCCCCACCGCAGCGCCGGCACCGTCCGCACGAGCCCCGACGGATCCCGCTCCAGGACGTGCACCTCGGCGATCCGCCGCCGCCCGGTCCGGTCCCGCACCAGATGCAGGACCACCGACAGCGCCGCCGCCAACTGGCTGTGCAGCGCGGCCCGGTCGAGCCCGGCCGCCGTACCGAGTGCCTCGAGCCGAGCCGGTACGCCGGCAGCGGCATTCGCGTGGACGGTGCCGCAGCCGCCCTCATGGCCGGTGTTCAACGCGGCCAGCAGATGCACCACTTCGGGCCCGCGCACCTCGCCCACCACCAGCCGGTCCGGCCGCATCCGCAGCGCCTGCCGCACCAGGTCCTGGAGCGTGACGAGGCCCGCGCCCTCCTGGTTGGCGGGTCTGGTCTCCAGCCGTACGACGTGCGGATGGTCCGGCCGCAGCTCCGCGGAGTCCTCGGCGAGCACGATCCGCTCACCACGCCCGACCAGCCCCAGCAGCGCGCTCAGCAGGGTCGTCTTGCCGCTGCCCGTCCCGCCGCTGACGAGGAAGGACAGCCGTGCCTCCAGCAGTGCCCGCAGCACGCGGTCACCGCCCGGCGGCACCGTGCCCGCCGCGACCAGCTCGTCGAGCGTGAACGCCCGGGGCCGTACGACGCGCAGCGACAGACAGGTGCAGCCGACGGCCACCGGCGGCAGCACCGCATGCAGCCGCGTCCCGTCGGGCAGCCGGGCATCGGCCCATGGCCGTGCGTCGTCGAGCCGCCGCCCGGCCACCGCGGCCAGGCGCTGCGCGAGACGTCGTACGGCGGCCGCGTCCGGAAAGGAGACCGACGTCAGCTCCAGTCCGCCGCCCCGGTCGACCCAGACCCGGTCCGGGGCCGACACCAGCACGTCGGTGACCGACGGATCGGCGAGCAGCGGTTCGAGTGGCCCGCTGCCGACGAGTTCGGACCGCAACTGCTCGGCCGCACCGAGGACTTCGGCATCCCCCAGGACCCGCCCCTGCTCCCGCAGGGCCTGCGCAACGCGCGCGGGTGTCGGCTCGGCCCCGCTCTCGACCAGCCACTGCCGTACGCCGTCCAGGAGACCGGAGGGCATCTCAGGAGCCACGGCCGCGGATACCGAATTGCCGCCCGCCCGCCATGGCCCCGCCGAGCCGGGGCGCGGCACATCACCCCGTCCCGGCACATCACCCAGCCGCCCAGCCGCCTCCGAAGACACACGCGACCCGGCCCACGACGGCACGCGCCGCCTCTCGCCGCCCAGCCGCCATGGCCCCGCCGGGCCAGGACCCGGCACCTCACCCGGCCGCCCAGCCGCCTCCGAAGACACGCGCAGCCCGGCCCGCGACGGCACCCGCCGCCTGTCGCCCGGCCGCCGCACTGCTCCGGCAGTCCCTCGCGCCGGATCGGCCCCCGAGCCGCTCGTCCCTTCGTCTCCCGCATACGTGCTCATGCGCTCCCCGCCTCCGTCAGTGCCCGCTCCCAGAACTCCTTGCAGAAGCGCGCGAGGGGTCCGCGGCCGTCGGCGGCCGGCGGTGTCCTGCCCTCCCCGGGGCGCAGCAGCCCCGATTCGACGGGCAGTTCGCCTGCCAGGGGCAGTCCGAGCAGCCGGGCCACCTCGCGGTCGTCCAGTCCGGGCGCGTACGGCCCTCGTACCGCGACCCGCAGATCGCGCAGGACCATGCCGACGGCGGACGCCACCCGCCCGGCCGCAGCGACGGCGCGCAGTTCGCCGGGGGTGACCAGGAGCCCGAGATCGAGCTGGGCGAGCGCCTCGGCGACGCCGTCGTCGAGGCGGCGCGGCAGGTCGACGACGACGGTGCCGCCCCGCCGCCTCGCCGCGGCCAGCACCGCCCGTACGGCCTGGGCCGGGACGGCGATGCGGTCGCCGCGGTCCCAGCTGAGCACCCGCAGGGAGTGGAGCTGGGGCAGCGACTCCTCCAGGGCGCCGCCGCCCACCCGGCCGCGGGAGGCGGCGAAGGCGGGCCAGCGCAGTCCCTCGGCGCTCTCGCCGCCGAGCAGTACGTCGAGTCCGCCGCCCAGCGGATCGGCGTCCACGAGCAGGGTGCGCAGCCCCTCGCGTGCGGAGGTGACGGCGAGAGCGCACGCGAGCGTGGACGCCCCGGCCCCGCCGCGGCCGCCGATGACTCCGACGGTGAGGGCCGGCCGGCCCACGCCCTCGGCCACATCGGCGATGCGGTCGACCAGCCACTGTTCGCCGTCCGGCAGCACCAGCACGTGGTCGGCGCCGATCTCGACGGCCCGGCGCCAGACCCCGGAGTCGTCCTGGTCGCGGCCTACCAGCACCACCCCTCGTCTGCGGGCGGCCCCGCGCAGCCGCCGCGCGGCGTCGTCGCCGACCAGGACGAGCGGTGCTGCCTCCCAGCCGCCCGGGCGCTCCGGCACCGAGTGGTGGACCTCGGGTGTCGCTCCTGCCGCGGCGCACAGGCGCAGCAGGTCGTCGAGGAGTTCGACGTCCTCCGTGACGATCAGTGGTCCCGCCTGCCGCCCCGAGGCGGCGGGCGGCGGTTCATGTGTGACGGCTCCGGCCACGGTCTGAGTCCCCCTTCGCTGCATCTCTCGCGCAGCCCCTGTGGCCCCGCGATTCCCAAACGTGTGAAGAACCGGCAACCGGTCTCCATATGAGCGGCCGATACGAACCGGCCAAACCCGCCCGACAAACCGGAACGGGTCTTGAACTCGGCGCGAGCCGGACGCGTTTGAATCACGGTGCAGCGATCCCGGAAATCCTGCGGATCATGGTCGATAACTGTGGACAAGCCGGTGGTTGTGAATAACGCCGTCACCCATACCGGTGACCGCTGTGCCCACCCGTGCGCGACTTCCGCAGCGCAGCCTCGCGGATACACACAGTGACGGATCATGGGCATGCCGAGGAGGCGGCCGCAGCCGCCTCATGACGGCCGTACAGCCGCGCCAGGGAAGTGAGCGGAGGGGAAAACCCGTCCGGACATGCGACGACCCCCACCGGGGGGGAGAGTGGGGGTCGTCTCCACGGCCGACTCGGGGGGGGAGGAGCCGGACCGGGTTAGCACGGTCGCGAACGATCCGTGACTTCCATGGTGTACCCGAGACCCTTCTCAGGCAAACCCACGCGCCCCACCTTACGCCGAATGGGCTGCGCCTATGCTCGGGGCGTGGAAAACCACTCCTTGCCCCGCACAGCGGCCTTCTTCGACCTGGACAAGACGGTCATTGCGAAGTCGAGCACACTCACGTTCAGCAAGTCGTTCTACCAAGTCGGGCTGATCAACCGCAGGACCGCCTTGCGGACCGCATACGCCCAGTTCGTCTTCCTCCTGGGCGGCGCCGACCACGACCAGATGGAGCGGATGCGCGAGCGTCTGTCCTCCATGTGCCGCGGCTGGAACGTCCAGCAGGTCAAGGAGATCGTCGCCGAGACCCTGCACGACCTGATCGACCCGATCATCTACGACGAGGCCGCCTCCCTCATCGAGGAGCACCACACCGCAGGCCGCGACGTCGTCATCGTGTCGACGTCGGGCGCGGAGGTGGTGGAGCCGATCGGCGAGCTGCTCGGCGCCGACCGCGTGGTGGCGACGCGCATGGTGGTGGGCGAGGACGGCTGCTACACCGGCGAGGTGGAGTACTACGCGTACGGCCCGACGAAGGCCGAGGCGATCAAGGAACTGGCCCGGTCCGAGGGGTACGACCTGGACCGCTGCTACGCCTACAGCGACTCGGCGACCGACCTGCCGATGCTGCAGGAGGTCGGCATTCCGCATGCCGTGAACCCGGACCGCGCGCTGCGTCGCGAGGCACTCGCGCGCGGGTGGCCGATTCTCGATTTCCACCGGCCGGTCCGGCTCAGGCAGCGGATCCCCGCATTCTCCGTACCACCGCGTCCGGCCCTTGTCGCGGCGGCGGCAATGGGCGCCGCGGCGGCCACGGCGGGTCTTGTCTGGTATGTCAGCCGGCGGCGGGCGGCGCTCGCCTGACCTGCCGATTCACCGGCGGCAAGTCCCCGTTCGACATCCTGGCGCCCGTTTACACCCTATTTGAGACTAAAAGTAAAGAAGTACAGCCGGGGGTTCCACTTGCTTCGGACCTGGAGTACAAAGGGGTTAACGGCCCGCGAGACCAAGGACATCCGAAAGGATCACCTTAATAACGCATTTGGCCCCACGGACCGAGCATGAACATCGGGCACCCACGCGACGTCGACCCGTCGATTACGGGCCAGCCGCACCAGGTGACGGGCAAAGATCCCGGCCTGATGGGCGACATATCGAGGACGCTTGGTAACCCGGTGAGCATGCCAGCGGCGGTACGAATCCTCGTACCGCCGCAACCCTTTTCCGCACCCCGCGGAGCTTCCTACGCCGCCCCGCGCTGCAGCGCCTCGCACACGGCCGTCGACTCGCGCGCACCCAGCTCGACCGCCCTGCCGCAGTGGGCGATCCAGGCGGCCATGCCGTCCGGCGTACCGGAGAGGTACCCCTCGATCGCCGCCAGGTAGGCCGCGCGGCCGAGTTCGGCGTGGCCCACCTCGGCCGGACAGACCGACTTCGGGTCGAGGCCGCTGCCCACCAGGACGATGCGCTCGGCGGTGCGCGCGACCAGGCCGTTGTGGGAGGCGAAGGGTCGCAGCGCGAGGAGTTCGCCGTGCACGACGGCGGCCGTCACCAGGGCGGGCGCGGAACTTCCGGTGATGATCAGCTCCGCGAGGCCCTCCAGCCGGCCGTGCACCTCGTCGGCGCCCGGCAGCGGCAGCTCGATCAGCGGCTCGTAGACCGGCTCGCCCGCCAGCCGCGGCCGTCCGACCTCGTCCCCGTTGGTGGCGGCGGCCACCAGGTGCAGCCGGGCGAGCACCCTCAGGGGCGACTGGCGCCACACCGACAGCAGTTGGCCCGCCTCCGCGGTCAGCCTGAGGGCCGCGCCCATCACGCGCGCGTCGTCGTCACCGCCGAAGTCGGTGCGCCGACGCACCTCCTCCAGGGCCCAGTCGGCGCCGGACAGCGCCGCGGAACCGCGGGCACCGCGCAGCGCCGCCTCGGAGGTGATCTCGTTGCTGCGGCGCCGCATGACCCGGTGCCCGTAGACCCGGTCCACGGCCTTGCGCACGGATTCCACGGACTCGGCAACCCCGGGCAGCGAGCCCAGGGCCGCGAGCGGATCGGCGTTCGCGCCTGTCGTACTCATGAGTACGACACTAGCCACCCCCGGGGCGCGCCCCACGATTGAGTGGTCTTCCTCACGCCCGTCTGCCACATACAGCTATCACCCCACTACCCTTCGTGAACATGAAAATTGCTTTCGTCGGGAAGGGCGGCAGCGGCAAGACGACCCTGTCCTCCCTGTTCATCCGTCATCTCGCGGCCACCGGAGCGCCCGTCCTCGCCGTGGACGCCGACATCAACCAGCACCTGGGCGCCGCGCTGGGCCTCGACGAGGCGGAGGCCGCCGCACTGCCGGCGATGGGCGAGAGGCTGCCGCTGATCAAGGAGCATCTGCGCGGCTGCAACCCGCGCATCACCTCCGCCGAGACGATGATCAAGACCACGCCGCCCGGCGAGGGCTCACGGCTGCTGCGCGTGTGCGAGGACAACCCGGTCTACGAGGCCTGCGCCCGGTCGGTGGAACTCGACGGCGGCGGCGTCCGTTTGATGGTCACCGGCCCCTTCACCGACGCCGACCTGGGGGTCGCCTGCTACCACTCCAAGACGGGAGCGGTGGAGCTGTGCCTGAACCACCTGGTGGACGGGCAGGGCGAGTACGTCGT
Source organism: Streptomyces sp. NPDC001351 (assembly GCF_042896045.1). Classification (NCBI taxonomy): domain Bacteria; kingdom Bacillati; phylum Actinomycetota; class Actinomycetes; order Kitasatosporales; family Streptomycetaceae; genus Streptomyces; species Streptomyces sp. NPDC001351. The sequence goes on from NZ_JBIAWS010000004.1 coordinate 27,913, forward strand.
GGTGGACATGACGGCGGGCTCGGACTCCTTCGCCTCCGGCATGTTCACCCGCTTCGACATCACGTTCCTCGTCGCCGAGCCGACCCGGAAGGGGGTCTCCGTCTATCGCCAGTACAAGGAGTACGCCCGTGACTACGGCGTCGTCCTGAAGGTCGTCGGCAACAAGGTGCAGGGGCCGGACGACCTCGACTTCCTCCGCGCCGAGGTCGGGGACGACCTGCTGATGACGGTCGGGCACTCGGACTGGGTGCGCGCCATGGAGAAGGGCCGGCCGCTCCCGTTCGAGCTCCTGGAGGACGCCAACCGCCGTGCCCTGCGCGCCCTCCAGGTCGCCACGGACGCGACATACGAGCTGCGCGACTGGGAGCGGTACACGCGGCAGATGGTGCACTTCCACCTGAGGAACGCGGCTTCGTGGGGCGATGCCCGCACCGGGGCCGACCTGGCCGCACAGATCGACCCCGCATTCGTGCTCGGTGAGGGTGTCGCCGCCTCCGCCTGACGGCTACTGCCCCGCGGCCGGTGCGCCGGGTACGCCCTTCGGTGCCGGGGCCGGGCGGCCCGTCAGGAAGGCCGCCCAGCCCTGCTTGGGCGCCTGGCCTACCTTGAGGGTGCGCAGTTTCGCTAGCGTCTGCGGGTCCTGGGCGTCCAGCCAGTCGGCCAGCTGGTGGAAGGACACACAGCGCACGTCGGGCTTGTTGCAGACCGTCTCGACGACCTCGTCGACGGCCCGCATGTAGGTGCCGCCGTTCCAGGACTCGAAGTGGTTGCCGATGATCAGGGGCGCGCGGTTGCCCTCGTAGGCGCGGCGGAAGCCCTTGAGCAGGCTGTCGCGCATCTGGTCGCCCCAGTGGTCGAACATGTCGGGGTCGCCCTGGGTCTGCGTGCCGGACTGGTTGACCATGAAGTTGTAGTCCATGGTGAGCTGCTCGAAGGGGTGCCCCGGGAAGGGCACGAGCTGCATCGACAGGTCCCACAGCCCTTCCCGCTTCTTCGGCCAGACCTGGTCGTTGACCCCGCTGGTGTCGTAGCGGAAGCCCAGGCGGCTCGCGGCTTTCACGAAGTTCTTCTGACCCTCCAGACAGGGGGTGCGCCCGCCGATGAGCTCCTTGTCGTAGTCGAAGGGCAGTGGGGCCGCCTTCTCCATGCCGGAGTTGGTCTTCCAGCTCTTCACGAACTTCTTGGCCTGTGCGATCTCGCTCATCCACTGCGCGACCGACCACTCGCCGACCCCGCCGTTCTTCCCGCAGAAGTGGCCGTTGAAGTGGGTGCCGATCTCGTTGCCCTCCAGCCACGCCAGACGCAGCTGCTTCACGGTGTCGGCGATGCCCTGCTCGTCGTTGAAGCCGATGTCCGAGCTGCCCGGCGAGTGCTCCGGGGGTTTGTAAAGGTCGCGTTTCTCCTCCGGCAGCATGTACACGCCGCTGAGGAAGTACGTCATGGTCGCGTGGTTGGCCTTGGAGAGCTTGCGGAAGTGCGAGAACAGCTTCTGGCTGTCCTCGCCGGCGCCGTCCCAGGAGAAGACGACGAACTGCGGGGGCTTCTGGCCTGGCCGCAGACGCTGGGGTCTGGGCAGATGCGGCTGGGCCCCGGTGTACGCGGTGGAGCCGTCGCCGATCAGGCGGACCGCGCTCCCCTGCGCATGGACCGGGCGGACCTTCTGCGGACCGAGAGCACCTGTCTTGGAACCGTTGGAGCCGATCGCGCAGCCGACGACCCACGCGGCACAGGACGCGGTGATCACGACGCCCACGGCGATCCTCTGGGTGGCGGTCATGTTCCGCTCACCTTCTTCCTTCTCTCAGGCCAACGCCGCTGAGGGCGTTTTCTGGTGGTGTGCCGGGGCAACCCGACAGCGCCGCCAAGGTCGCACGGGGCCGAGAAGGAATTAGTACGACAAGCCGATGAAATGACCGCTTCACTCATTAGAGTGAGCGATTACCCCATTTGCCAGTAAAGTCTATGCCTGGCCTTTACTCTGAATTACGATCCATTTACCGAGTGTTGATTCATCCCGCCGCTGCACGCCGTGACCCACGGCCGCGTCCCGACCCCCGCCCATCGGCGGGGACGACCTGATCCGCGACCGCGCTGCCCGGAGGAGACGGGAAAACATGTCAGCCTGCGCCCCCACCCGCGCCACCGACCCGAGCCGACCCCAGTCCGACCACCAACCCCACAGCCCGCCCCCGGGCCCGCGCCGCCGCTTCCACATCGCGGGCGCCGACCTGTCGGCCGCGATCGCGGTCTTCCTGATCGCCCTCCCGCTGTCGCTGGGCATCGCTCTCGCCACCGGCGCCCCGCTCCAGGCCGGCCTGGTGGCCGCCGGGGTCGGCGGGCTCGTCGCCGGCCGGATCGGCGGCTGCCCGCTGCAGGTCAGCGGTCCCGCCGCGGGACTCACAGTGGTCACCGCCGACCTCATCCACCGCTACGGCTGGCGTACGACCTGTGCCGTCACGGTCCTCGCCGGCCTCGCCCAACTGGGCCTCGGCTGTCTGCGCGTGGCCCGCACCGCGCTCGCCGTCAGCCCCGCCATCGTGCACGGCATGCTCGCCGGCATCGGCGTCACCATCGCCGTCGCCCAGCTGCACATCGTCCTCGGCGGCACCCCGCAGAGCTCCGTCCTCGCCAACCTCCGTGCGCTGCCCGCACAGTTGGCGAACCTGCATCCCGCCGCCGTCACCGTCAGTGTGCTGACCCTGACCCTGCTGCGGCTCTGGCCGCGGATCCCCGGCCGGGCGGGACGCCTGCTGCGCAGGATCCCGGCCGCGCTCGTCGCCGTGGCCGGCGGCACCGCGGCCGCCTCGCTCTCGGGGATCCGCGTGCCCAAGGTCGACCTGCCGTCCTGGAGCAGCCACGCCCTGGCCGGTCTGCCCGAGGGGCCTGCGCTCGGCCTGACCGCGGCCGTGCTGACCACCACGCTGGTGTGCAGCGTGCAGTCCCTGCTCGGCGCGGTCGCCGTGGACAAGCTGGTGGCCGCAAGACCCGGACTGACCGCCCGCGTCGAACGCGCCGACCTCAACCGCGAACTGCTCGGACAGGGCGCCGCCAACATCGTCTCCGGCACGCTCGGCGGACTGCCGGTGGCCGGTGTCGCCGTGAGAAGTTCGGCGAATGTGAACGCGGGCGCGGTGAGCCGGAACTCCACGATGCTGCACGGCGTTCTCGTAGTGATCGCCGCGCTGCTGATGGTCCCGCTCCTGGAGCTCATCCCGCTCGCCTCGCTCGCCGCCCTGGTGATGGCCGTCGGCATCCAGATGGTGTCCCTGCACCACATCCGCACGGTGACCCGCCACCGCGAGGTGCTGGTGTACGCCGTCACCACACTCGGCGTGGTGTTCCTCGGCGTCCTGGAGGGCGTGACCTTCGGGATCGCCGTGGCCGTCGCCGTCGCCATGCACCGCCTCGCCCGCACCCGCATCACGCACGAACAGAAGGAAGGAGTCCATTACGTACATGTCCGAGGGCAGCTGACGTTCCTCGCGGTGCCACGGCTCAGCCGGGCCCTGCATTGCGTGCCCCAAGGCGCCCACGCCGTGGTGGAGTTGGACGGGTCGTTCATGGACCACGCGGCGTACGAGTCACTGCAGGACTGGCAGAACACGCACACCGCACAGGGCGGCTTGGCCGAGGTGACCGGCCGCCGGACCCACACCCGGACCCTCACCGAACCCCTGCCGCTCGCAGTGGAGCACGGCGAGTCCTCCGTCGGCTGCCGCTGCCGTCCCTGGACACCGTGGCGCAACCACCAGTGCGAACGACCGCAGTCCGCGCCGGACGCCGATCACCCTGGCGCGCCCGGCGGGGCGAGTGGACCGGGCGGGCCCCCTGGCCCCGGCGGCCGGAGCGGGCACCAACTGGCGCGCGGTATCAGCGCGTTCCAGCGCAACACCGCACCGCTCGTGCGCAGTGAGCTGGCCCGGCTTGCCCGCGAGGGGCAGCGGCCGTCCCAGCTCTTTCTCACCTGCGCCGACTCGCGGCTCGTCACGTCCATGATCACCTCCAGTGGTCCCGGGGACCTGTTCGTGGTGCGCAACGTGGGGAACCTGGTGCCGCTGCCCGGCGAGGAGAGCGGTGACGACTCGGTGGCGGCCGCGATCGAGTACGCGGTGGACGTGCTGCAGGTGCGGTCCATCACGGTGTGCGGGCATTCCGGGTGCGGGGCCATGCAGGCGCTGCTCGACGCCGAGCCCGGCGGCGCCCCTACACCGCTGAAGCGGTGGCTGCGGCACGGGCTGCCGAGTCTGGAGCGCATGGCCGACGAGAGCCGGCCGTGGGCCCGGCTGGCGGGCCGGGCGCCGGCCGACGCGGTCGAGCAGCTCTGTCTGACCAATGTGGTCCAGCAGTTGGAGCACCTGCGCGCCCACGAGTCGGTGTCCCGGGCCCTGCGGGACGGCGCGTTGGAGCTGCACGGGATGTACTTCCACGTGGGCGAGGCCCAGGCGTATCTGCTCACCGAGGCGGACGGGGGCAAGGTGTTCGACCACGTGGAGGCGGCAGACCGGTCCGCCTGACCGGCGCCGGTCGCCACGGGTGTGCCGCTCCGCCCGGCGCGGATCGCGCACCCGTGGCGTGTCCGGCACCGGGTCGTCCCGACACGCCCGGGGCACGAAAGACGTGCCCGTCTCCGGGCGACACGGGTGCACTGGGACGTGAGAGGCGCGACACATGCTGAACTCCGCCCCGCCGACGTCCGTGGGTACGGATGACTCCGGACGCCTCAGCACACCACCCACAGGTCTAAACCAATTTCACGGCGGCCCTTGTCATCGGCGCCCCGGGTCTGATGAGCTGTGGCCTGGGACACAACGGACACCCTGGGAAAGGGAGATGTCGTGAGCAACGAAAGCCTGGCCAACCTCTTGAAGGAGGAGCGACGCTTCGCGCCGCCGGCTGACCTGGCCGCGGCCGCCAACGTCACCGCAGAGGCGTACGAACAGGCCAAGGCTGACAGGCTCGGCTTCTGGGCCGAGCAGGCCCGGCGGCTGACCTGGGCCAAGGAACCGACCGAGACGCTGGACTGGTCGAACCCGCCGTTCGCCAAGTGGTTCAAGGACGGCGAGCTCAACGTCGCGTACAACTGCGTGGACCGGCATGTCGAGGCGGGCAACGGCGACCGCGTCGCCATCCACTTCGAGGGCGAGCCCGGCGACAGCCGTGCGATCACCTACGCCGAGCTCAAGGACGAGGTGAGCAAGGCCGCCAACGCCCTGCTGGAGCTGGGCGTTCAGGCGGGCGACCGGGTCGCCGTCTACATGCCGATGATCCCGGAGACGGCGATCGCCATGCTGGCCTGCGCCCGCATCGGCGCCGCGCACTCCGTCGTCTTCGGCGGTTTCTCGGCCGACGCGCTCGCCACCCGCATCGAGGACGCCGACGCCAAGGTCGTCATCACCTCCGACGGCGGCTACCGGCGCGGCAAGCCGTCCGCGCTGAAGCCGGCCGTCGACGAGGCGATCGGCAAGGTGGACAACGTGAACCACGTGCTCGTGGTCCGCCGCACCGGCCAGGAGGTCGCCTGGACCGAGGGCCGCGACGTGTGGTGGCACGAGATCGTCGAGCGGCAGTCGGCCGAGCACACACCGGAGCCGTTCGACGCCGAGCACCCGCTGTTCATCCTGTACACGTCCGGTACGACGGGTAAGCCGAAGGGCATCCTGCACACCACCGGCGGCTACCTCACCCAGACCTCGTACACCCACCACGCCGTCTTCGACCTCAAGCCGGAGACCGACGTCTACTGGTGCACGGCCGACGTCGGCTGGGTGACCGGGCACTCGTACATCGTCTACGGGCCGCTGGCCAACGGCGCGACCCAGGTCATGTACGAGGGCACGCCGGACACCCCGCACCAGGGCCGGTTCTGGGAGATCGTCCAGAAGTACGGGGTGACGATCCTGTACACGGCGCCGACGGCGATCCGGACGTTCATGAAGTGGGGCGACGACATCCCCGCGAAGTTCGACCTGTCCAGCCTGCGGGTGCTCGGGTCCGTGGGTGAGCCGATCAACCCCGAGGCGTGGATCTGGTACCGGAAGAACATCGGTGCCGACCGGACGCCGATCGTGGACACCTGGTGGCAGACCGAGACCGGCGCGATGATGATCTCGCCGCTGCCGGGTGTCACCGCGACCAAGCCGGGCTCCGCGCAGACACCGCTGCCCGGTATCTCCGCGACCGTCGTGGACGACGAGGCGAACGAGGTGCCGAACGGCGGTGGCGGTTACCTGGTCCTCACCGAGCCGTGGCCGTCGATGCTGCGCACCATCTGGGGCGACGACCAGCGCTTCCTCGACACCTACTGGTCGCGGTTCGAGGGCAAGTACTTCGCCGGCGACGGGGCGAAGAAGGACGACGACGGCGACATCTGGCTGCTGGGCCGCGTGGACGACGTCATGCTCGTCTCCGGGCACAACATCTCCACCACCGAGGTCGAGTCCGCGCTCGTCTCGCACCCGTCGGTCGCCGAGGCGGCCGTCGTCGGCGCGGCGGACGAGACGACGGGCCAGGCGATCGTCGCCTTCGTGATCCTGCGCGGCACGGCGAACGCCGAGGACGAGAGCCTCGTCGCCGATCTGCGCAACCACGTCGGCGCCACCCTCGGCCCGATCGCCAAGCCGAAGCGGATCCTGCCGGTGGCGGAGCTGCCGAAGACCCGCTCCGGCAAGATCATGCGGCGCCTGCTGCGGGACGTCGCGGAGAACCGCCAGCTCGGTGATGTGACGACGCTGACGGACTCGACGGTCATGGACCTCATCCAGGCGAAGCTCCCGGCGGCGCCCAGCGAGGACTGAGGTTTCCCCAGCTCCCAGGGGCGCCCGGCGCGAAAACGCGCCGGGCGCCCCTTTTAGGTAAACTAAGCAAAGCACCATAACAGCGTGACCCTCAAGGTGTGCCGGGAAGTCTGGTCGGCAAGCAGCACTCCCCTGCCCACCGACCGGAGGTCTCCCCGTGACCGCGCACCGCACCACCGCCCCCCGCAAGGTTCTCGGACGTCTGTCGCTGCCCGAGCGGACCTTCGTCGCGGACGCGCTGCGCACCGAGACCGTCGGCGGTGTGCTGCTGCTCATAGCCGCGATCACGGCGCTGATCTGGGCGAACATCCCCGCGCTGCACGACAGCTACGAGAGCGTCAGCCACTTCCACTTCGGCCCCGAGGCCCTCGGCCTGCATCTGTCGGTCGCGCACTGGGCCGCCGACGGGCTCCTCGCGGTGTTCTTCTTCGTCGCCGGCATCGAGCTCAAGCGCGAGCTGGTCGCCGGCGATCTCAGCGACCCCAAGGCAGCCGCGCTGCCGGTCGTCGCGGCCCTGTGCGGGATGGCCGTACCGGCGCTCGTCTACACCCTCACCAACCTGAGCGGTGGCGGCTCGCTCCAGGGCTGGGCGGTGCCCACCGCCACCGACATCGCGTTCGCACTGGCGGTGCTCGCCGTCATCGGCACGTCACTGCCGAGCGCCCTGCGCGCCTTCCTGCTCACCCTGGCGGTCGTGGACGACCTCTTCGCGATCCTGATCATCGCGGTCTTCTTCACGAACACCATCGATTTCGCCGCGCTGGGCGGCGCGGTCGTGGGCCTCGCCGTCTTCTGGCTGCTGCTGAGGAAGGGCGTGCGCGGGTGGTACGTGTACGTCCCGCTCGCGCTCGTCATCTGGGCACTGATGTACAACAGCGGCGTCCACGCGACGATCGCGGGCGTGGCGATGGGCCTGATGTTGCGCTGCCACCGCCACGAGGGCGAGGAGCACTCCCCGGGCGAGCACATCGAGCACCTCGTACGGCCGCTGTCGGCGGGTCTGGCCGTCCCGCTCTTCGCCCTGTTCAGCGCCGGTGTCGCCATCTCGGGCGGCGCGCTCGGCGACGTGTTCACCAAGCCGCAGACGCTGGGTGTCGTCCTCGGGCTCGTCGTCGGCAAGGCGCTCGGGATCTTCGGCGGTACCTGGCTGACGGCCCGTTTCACCCGTGCCTCGCTCAGCGAGGACCTCGCCTGGGCCGACGTGTTCGCGGTGGCGACGCTGGCCGGTATCGGCTTCACCGTGTCGCTGCTGATCGGCGAACTCGCCTTCGACGGGGACGCCGTACTGACGGACGAGGTCAAGGCCGCCGTGCTGACGGGCTCCCTCATCGCGGCAGGTCTGGCGACGGTGCTGCTGAAGATACGGAACGCCAAGTACCGCAAGCTGTGCGAGGCCGAGGAGCGCGACGAGGACCTCGACGGCATCCCGGACATCTACGAGGAGGACGACCCGGCGTACCACCTGCGGATGGCGGCGATCTACGAGAACAAGGCCGCCGAGCACCGCCGCACCGCCGAACGGAAGGCCGCCGAACGACGCGCGCTTGCCGAAGTGCCGGGCGGGGCAGGCGACGATGACGACCGTCCGGCATGATCTGACGAGACGGTACAAAAAGAGAGTGAGGGAGACCGCGATGAGCGCACCCGACGGCAGCCCGGTCGGCGCCGAACGCAGCATCGGCCAGCTGTTCGCCTCCGCGACGACCGAGATGTCGGCGCTGGTGCATGACGAGATCGCGCTGGCCAAGGCGCAGCTCAAGCAGGACGTCAAGCGCGGCGCGACGAGCGGCGGCGCGTTCACGGTGGCCGCCCTGGTGCTCGTGTTCTCCCTGCCGATGCTCAACTTCGCCCTGGCGTACGGCATCCGGACCTGGAGCGGCTGGAACCTCGCCGTCTGCTTCCTGCTGTCCTTCGCGGCGAACGTACTGGTCGCCGTCCTCCTCGCGCTGATCGGCGTGGTCTTCGCGAAGAAGGCGAAGAAGGGCAAGGGCCCGCAGAAGGTCGCGGCGTCGATGAAGGAGACGGCGGGCGTCCTGCAGAAGGCCAAGCCGCACCCGCGGCCGGAGCAGCCCGACACCCCGGCGCTCGAGGACCGGGCACCCGCGGCCATCGAGGCTGTGGCACGCTCGTCCTCATGACGGGCTCCTCCCCCTTTGCGGGGCAATCACCTTCGGCGCAACCCACCTCGGTCGTACGGCCGGACGCCCTGCCCGACGGGACAAAGGTGACCCACCGGGACGTGGCCGCCAACGGCGCCCGCTTCCACATCGCCGAGGCCGGCGACGGGCCGCTGGTGCTGCTGCTGCACGGCTTCCCGCAGTTCTGGTGGACCTGGCGGCACCAGCTGACCGCACTGTCCGCCGCGGGCTTCCGGGCCGTCGCCATGGACCTGCGCGGCGTCGGCGGCAGCGACCGCACCCCGCGCGGCTACGACCCCGCGAACCTCGCCCTCGACATCACCGGCGTGATCCGCTCCCTGGGCGAGCCCGACGCCGCGCTGGTCGGCCACGACCTGGGCGGATATCTGGCGTGGACGGCGGCCGTGATGCGCCCGAAGCTGGTCCGGCGGCTCGCGGTCGCCTCGATGCCGCATCCCCGGCGCTGGCGCTCCGCGATGCTCTCGGACGTCAAGCAGACCCGCGCGGGCTCCTACATCTGGGGGTTCCAGCGCCCCTGGATCCCCGAGCGGCAGCTCACCGCGGACGACGGCGCTCTCGTCGCCGAGCTGATCCGGGAGTGGTCCGGGCCGAACCCGCCGGACGAGGAGGCGGTGCAGACGTACCGCCTCGCGATGTGCATCCCGTCGACGGCGCACTGCTCGGTCGAGCCGTACCGCTGGATGGTCCGCTCCATGGCCCGCCCGGACGGCATCCAGTTCAACCGCCGTATGAAGCGCCCCCTGCGGGTGCCGACCCTCCATCTGCACGGCTCACTCGACCCGGTGATGCGCACCCGCAGCGCGGCCGGATCCGGCGAGTACGTCGAAGCGCCGTACCGCTGGCGGCTGTTCGACGGCCTTGGGCACTTCCCGCACGAGGAGGATCCGGCCGCCTTCTCGGCGGAGTTGGTCAACTGGCTGAAGGATCCCGAACCGGACCGGTGAGACGCGTACTTTCTGTGCAGAACCGGCCAATTGACCGAAAGGCTCAGGAGCCCGATCCGTGACCGAGCCGATGCGCCCGGTATCCGGACCTGAACATGTGTCCTACGAACAGCCAATTGCCTGGCGCATAGGCCAATTGGGGGCTCAGGGGGCGATTATCGACCTTGGGGCGGGGGCAGACGTCGGGGTATGGGCTGGACGCACGACTACAGTGACGCAGCACGCAATCGCCGCTCGGCCAATGGCCTGAGCTCCCACCAGCGAGGCGGTGCACCGCAGATGGCGGGCACGGACCTCAGGGTGGGCATTCCGCGCATTCTGCGCCGCCGGGCCCGCTGGGTCTCGGTACGCCTGCGCCATCCCCGGGGCTGACCCGCCCCACCTTCCCACAACCGCGGCTCACAAGGCGCAGCTGTCGCTGTCCACCTGCTGGTTCGCGGTACGCCCCTTGGTGATGTCCTCCTGGATCTCGTCCGCGGTGAGGGCGTATCCGGTCTCGGCGTCGTCGAGGGACTTCGCGAACACCACGCCGTACACATTGCCCTTGGGCGTGAGCAGCGGGCCGCCGGAGTTGCCCTGGCGGACGGTCGTGTACAGCGAGTAGACGTCCCGTCGGACGGTGCCGCGGTGGTAGATGTCCGGGCCGTTGGCCGGCAGGCGGCCGCGCACGCGTGCGGCCCGGACGTCGTACGACCCGTTCTCCGGGAAGCCCGCGATGATCGCGTCGTCGCCGCTGCGGGCGACCGTGGTCGTGAACTTCAGGGCGGGCGCCTTGAGATCGGGTACGTCCAGTACGGCGATGTCGCGGTGCCAGTCGTAGAGGACGACCGTCGCGTCGTACTTCCTGCCCTCGCCGCCTATCTGGACGGTGGGCTCGTCGACGCCTCCGACCACGTGCGCGTTGGTCATGACGCGGCGGTCGCCGAAGACGAAGCCGCTGCCCTCCAGGACCTTGCCGCAGCTCTGCGCGGTCCCCATGACCTTGACGATGGAGCGCTTCGCGCGCGTGACCACGGGGCTGTTCGCGAGGGCAGGGTCGGGGGGACGGACGTCGTTGATCGGCTCGTTCGAGAACGGGCTGAAGACCTGCGGGAAGCCGTTCTGCGCGAGGACAGAGGAGAAGTCCGCGAACCAGGTGTCGGCCTGGTTGGGCAGGGCCCGGGCGACACCGAGGAGCACCTTGGAGCCGCGGACCTCCTTGCCGAGGGTCGGCAGCGTCGTACCGGCCAGGGCCGAGCCGATCAGCCAGGCCACCAGGAGCATCGCCACGACATTGACCAGGGCGCCGCCGGTCGCGTCCAGGGCGCGGGCCGGGGACCAGGTGATGTAGCGGCGCAGCTTGTTGCCGAGATGGGTGGTCAGGGCCTGGCCCACGGAGGCGCAGACGATGACGACGACCACCGCGACGACGGCGGCCGTCGTGCTCACCTCGGCGTTGTCGGTCAGCGCGTCCCAGATGACGGGCAGGGCGTAGACGGCGGCGAGACCGCCGCCCAGGAAGCCGATCACCGAAAGGATTCCGACGACGAACCCCTGGCGGTAACCCACGATCGCGAACCACACGGCGGCGACCAGCAACAGGATGTCCAGCACGTTCACCGGTTCGAGCCTCGCCTCATCACTCTGCGGTCACCTCAGGTCGGCCGGGGGCCGGCCCACCGCGCAGCGGCGACCGATCACCATGTCCCCCGGGAAGACACAGCACGGCAGACACCCTGTCATGACCGCCAGTCGAGCGGGACCTGCTTGTCCCGGTCCCAGGGCCGCTCCCAGCCCGCGTAGTGGAACAGACGGTCGATGATTCCGGCCGTGAAGCCCCAGACCAGGGCGGATTCGACCAGAAATGCCGGACCTCGGTGGCCGCTGGGGTGGACCGTCGTGGCCCGGTTGTCCGGGTCCGTGAGATCCGCCACGGGGACGGTGAACACGCGGGCCGTCTCGTTCGGATCGACGACCCCGACCGGGCTCGGCTCGCGCCACCAGCCCATCACGGGGGTCACCACGAAGCCGCTGACCGGGATGTAGAGCCTGGGCAGCACGCCGAAGAGCTGCACACCGGAGGGGTCGAGCCCGGTCTCCTCCTCGGCCTCGCGGAGAGCGGCCCGCAACGGCCCGTCGGCGTTCGGGTCGCCGTCCTCGGGGTCGAGGGCACCGCCGGGAAACGACGGCTGCCCGGCATGCGATCTGAGTGAACTCGCCCGCTCCATCAGCAGCAGCTCGGGGCCGCGCTCACCCTCGCCGAACAGGATCAGTACGGCGGACTGCCGCCCCGCCCCGTTCTCCGGCGGCAGGAAGCGGCTCAGCTGCAGCGGTTGCACCGTCTCCACGGCCCGCACCACGGGGTCCAGCCACTCGGGCAGCCCCTCCTTGCTGAGGACCACCGGACCACCCTGCGTGTTGCTCGCGCGCGTCATCGCCACCCCCGTCCTGCCGAGTCCAACGCCCCGAACGCCCGAGATCGTTCCTGGCTCCGGGGCTTTGCCTTGCCGCCCGTCATCCGGCCCCCAGCGGAGGCGCCGGCTTGCCGCCCGCGTCCAGGTACGACTGCGGGGGCTTGAGGCGCTGGCCGGGGAAGCCGCCCTTCTCGTACTTGAGCAGCTTCTTGGCCTTCTCCGGGTCCGTCTCGCCCTCGCCGTACGCCGGGCAGAGCGGAGCGATGGGGCAGGCGCCGCAGGCGGGCTTGCGGGCGTGGCAGATGCGGCGGCCATGGAAGATCACATGGTGCGAGAGCATCGTCCAGTCGCTCTTGGGGAAGAGCCCTCCGACGGCGGCCTCGATCTTGTCGGGGTCGGTCTCGTCCGTCCACTGCCAGCGCCGCACCAGCCGCTGGAAGTGGGTGTCCACGGTGATGCCGGGCCGCCCGAAGGCGTTCCCCAGCACGACGAAGGCGGTCTTGCGGCCCACACCGGGCAGCTTGACCAGGTCTTCCAGACGACCGGGGACCTCCCCGCCGAACTGCTCCACCAGCGCCTTGGACAGCCCCATGACCGACTTGGTCTTGGCCCGGAAGAAGCCGGTAGGGCGGAGGATCTCCTCGACCTCCTCGGGGTTCGCGGCGGCCAGGTCCTCCGGGGTCGGGTACTTGGCGAACAGCGCGGGCGTCGTCTGGTTGACCCGGAGGTCGGTGGTCTGGGCGGACAGGACCGTGGCGACGACGAGTTGGAAGGGGTTCTCGAAGTCCAGCTCGGGGTGGGCGTACGGATACACCTCGGCGAGCTCGCGGTCGATACGGCGGGCACGGCGGACCAGAGCGGTGCGCGACTCGTTCTTCGGCGGCCTCGCGACGGACTTCGCGGGAGGGGCGCCCTCCACCGCGGCAGACGCCTTCTTGGGCGCCACGACGGCTTTCTTGACGGCCGCGGTCTTTTTCACGGCCGCCTTTTTCGCCACGGCCTTCTTCGCGGCAGCCTTCTTCACCGGAGCGCTTTTCGTCACCTTTGCCGGTTTCTTTCCGCCACCGGAGTTCTGTTCGCCCACAGCGGAATCACGACGTACAACCACCCGCCCAGCCCCCTTGGCCTGTGCTCTCACCGGCGATTTGGACACCCGGCCAGCCTAAAGCCCGGCACTGACATCCGCCCCGGACCCGGGAGATCGGCCCCCAATTGGACCCCTGCCGCTTACCTCGGGACAGGTGTGCGGCATCCTTGTGACAGATCACACTGTTTGGACCGTCCGGCAAAATGGGGAACACGGTCCCCTGGTACCAAGGGGGAGCAAGATCCCCTGAGCAGGTCGACAAGGAGAGAACTCGTGGACGACGTTCTGCGGCGGAACCCGCTCTTCGCGGCGCTCGACGACGAGCAGGCCGCGGAGCTCCGCGCCTCCATGAGTGAGGTCACCCTCGCGCGCGGTGACTCGCTCTTCCACGAGGGCGACCCCGGTGACCGGCTTTACGTCGTCACCGAGGGCAAGGTGAAGCTCCACCGCACCTCCCCCGACGGCCGCGAGAACATGCTCGCCGTCGTCGGCCCCAGCGAGCTGATCGGCGAGCTGTCGCTCTTCGACCCGGGCCCGCGCACCGCCACGGCCACCGCCCTGACCGAGGTCAAGCTCCTCGGTCTCGGCCACGGCGATCTGCAGCCCTGGCTGAGCGCCCGCCCCGAGGTGGCCGGCGCCCTGCTGCGCGCCGTCGCCCGCCGGCTGCGCAAGACCAACGACGCGATGTCCGACCTGGTCTTCTCCGACGTCCCGGGCCGTGTCGCCCGCGCCCTACTGGACCTCTCGCGCCGCTTCGGCGTGCAGTCCGAGGAGGGCATCCACGTCGTCCACGACCTGACGCAGGAGGAGCTGGCCCAGCTGGTCGGCGCCTCGCGCGAGACGGTCAACAAGGCGCTGGCCGACTTCGCGCAGCGTGGGTGGCTGCGGCTGGAGGCACGGGCCGTGATCCTGCTCGACGTCGAGCGGCTGGCGAAGCGGTCCCGCTGACGCTTGGTCTGGGCGGTGCTTCCGGGGGCTCCGCCCCCAGACCCCCGATCGGCCTGAACTGCCTCGTCCTCAAACGTCGGACAGGCTGATGTGGTGGCCCCATGGCCGAAATTGTGCGGGAAGCTAGATGAGCCCGTGCTCCTCCAGATACTCCAGCTGCGCCCGTACCGACAGTTCCGCCGCCGGCCACAGGGAGCGGTCCACGTCCGCGTACACGTGCGCGACGACCTCGGACGGCGTGCGGTAGCCGTCCTCGACCGCCGTCTCGACCTGGGCGAGGCGGTGCGCGCGGTGGGCCAGGTAGAACTCGACGGCCCCCTGGGCGTCCTCCAGGACGGGGCCATGGCCCGGCAGCACCGTGTGGACGCCGTCGTCGACCGTCAGCGACCGCAGCCGCCGCAGCGAGTCCAGATAGTCGCCCAGGCGGCCGTCGGGGTGCGCCACGACCGTCGTACCACGGCCCAGGACGGTGTCGCCCGTCAGGACGGCCCGGTCGGCCGGGAGATGGAAGCAGAGGGAGTCCGAGGTATGACCGGGGGTCGGTACGACCCTCAGTTCCAGGCCGCCGACCGTGACGACGTCCCCGGCCCCGAGCCCCTCGTCGCCCAGCCGCAGCGCCGGGTCCAGGGCCCGCACCTTCGTGCCGGTCAGCCCGGCGAAGCGGACGGCGCCCTCCGCGTGGTCCGGGTGGCCGTGGGTCAGCAGGGTCAGGGCGATGCGCTTGCCGGCCTTCTCCGCGGTGTCCACGACGTTGCGCAGGTGGCCCTCGTCCAGGGGGCCGGGGTCGACGACGACGGCCAGGTCGGAGCCGGGCTCGGAGACGATCCAGGTGTTCGTGCCGTCGAGGGTCATCGCCGAGGCGTTGGGCGCCAGGACGTTGACGGCCCGGGCGGTGGCGGGGCCGCTGAGAACCCCGCCCCGCGGCTGGCCGGGAAGGGCTGCTGCGTCGGTCATGCGGTGTTCTCTTCCATCGGCGTCGTCGGTCCGTCGAGTCGTCGGTCGGAGGCCTGCGCGGTGCTGAGCAGCGCCCGGCCCGGAAAGGCTGGTGCGCCCGTCATGCGGAGGCTCCACCGGCAGGCAGGTCGGTAGGGCGGTCGGTCGGGATGTGCTTCGTGAACTCGTCGTGGCCCGGCCAGGACAGCACGATCTCACCGTCCTTCAGCCGAGCCTCGGCGAGGACGGGGGTCAGGTCGCGGTCGGGGGCCCCGGCGAGCGCGTCGGCGGCCGTGGCGCAGGAGGCCAGCTGGCGCAGGGTCGCGATGGTGGGCGGCATCATCGTCAGCTCGCCCTTGTCGTACGAGGCTGCCGCCTCCCCGGGGCGGATCCACACCGTGCGGTCGGCCTCCGTGGAGGCGTTGCGGGTGCGCTGGCCGTGCGGGAGGGCGGCCACGAAGAACCAGGTGTCGTAGCGCCGGGATTCGAACTCCGGGGTGATCCAGCGGGTCCAGGCGCCGAGGAGATCCGAGCGCAGGACCAGGCCGCGGCGGTCGAGGAACTCGGCGAAGGAGTACTCGCGGGCGGCCACGGCCGCGCGGTCGGCCTCCCAGTCCTCGCCCGTGGTGTCACCGACCACGGAGTCCGCCGACGGCCCGGCGAGCAGGACGCCCGCCTCCTCGTACGTCTCGCGCACGGCCGCGCAGACGATCGCCTGGGCGGACGCCTCGTCGACCCCGAGCCGCTCGGCCCACCACGCGCGCGTGGGGCCCGCCCAGCGGACGTGGTGCTCGTCGTCGCGCGGGTCGACGCCGCCGCCCGGATACGCGTACGCGCCTCCGGCGAAGGCCATGGAGGCGCGTCTGCGCAGCATGTGCACGGCGGGGCCGCGGTCGGTGTCCTTCAGGAGCATGACGGTGGCCGCGCGCTTGGGAACGACCGGGGTGAGCGTGCCGTCCGCGAGCCCGCGGATGCGTTCCGGCCAGTCCTGCGGAAACCACTGCCCATTCGCCATGGGCGGAGGCTATCCCGCGGTGCGCGAATGTTCGAGAGGTCCCCGAGGTCAGAGCGCCCGTTACGGAACGAGCTCGACCTGGATCTCCACCTCGACCGGTGCGTCCAGGGGCAGCACCGCCACACCGACCGCACTGCGCGCGTGCACGCCCTTGTCGCCGAGCACCTCGCCGAGCAGTTCGCTGGCACCGTTGACCACGCCGGGCTGGCCGGTGAAGTCCGAGGCCGAGGCGACGAAGCCCACGACCTTCACCACGCGCGCGATGCGGTCCAGGTCGCCGGTGACGGACTTCACAGCGGCCAGGGCGTTGAGCCCGCAGATGCGGGCGAGCTCCTTGGCCTCCTCCGGCGTGACCTCCGCGCCGACCTTGCCGGTGACGGGCAGCTTGCCCTCCACCATCGGGAGCTGTCCGGACGTGTACACGTAGGAGCCGGACTGGACGGCCGGCTGGTACGCGGCCAGCGGCGGTACGACCTCGGGCAGGGTCAGGCCGAGCTCGGCCAGCCTCTCCTCGACGGCGCTCATGCCTTCTCCCGCTTCAGGTAGGCCACCAGCTGCTCGGGGTTGTTCGGCCCGGGTACGACCTGGACGAGCTCCCAGCCGTCCTCGCCCCAGGTGTCCAGGATCTGCTTCGTTGCGTGGACGAGCAGTGGCACAGTCGCGTATTCCCACTTGGTCATGTGGCCGACTTTAGCCGCTGCCCGCCCACCGCCCGCTGCCGCGTTGTCCACAGGCTGTCGCGTGGCCCGCGCGCGGACTGGTTAGGCTCGAAGATGTGAGCAGGCTCCAGGTCGTCAGCGGCAAGGGCGGGACCGGAAAGACCACGGTCGCCGCCGCTCTCGCGCTGGCCCTCGCGACCGAGGGGAAGCGGACGCTTCTCGTCGAGGTCGAGGGGCGCCAGGGCATCGCGCAGCTCTTCGAGACGGAAGCGCTGCCCTACGAGGAGCGGAAGATCGCCGTCGCTCCAGGGGGCGGGGAGGTGTACGCCCTCGCCATCGACCCCGAACTGGCCCTTTTGGACTATCTCCAGATGTTCTACAAGCTCGGGGGCGCGGGCAGAGCCCTGAAGAAGCTCGGCGCGATCGACTTCGCCACCACCATCGCGCCGGGCCTGAGGGACGTGCTCCTGACCGGCAAGGCGTGCGAGGCGGTACGGCGCAAGGACAAGGCCGGGAGGTTCGCGTACGACTACGTCGTCATGGACGCGCCGCCCACCGGCCGCATCACCCGCTTCCTGAACGTGAACGACGAGGTGGCGGGCCTCGCCAAGATCGGCCCGATACACAATCAGGCGCAGGCCGTGATGCGGGTACTGAAGTCGCCGGAGACCGCCGTGCACCTGGTGACGCTGCTGGAGGAGATGCCCGTCCAGGAGACCGCGGACGGGATCGCCGAACTGCGCGCCGCGAAGCTGCCGGTGGGGCGGATCATCGTGAACATGGTGCGGCCCGAGGTGTTGGACGCGGAGGATCTGGAACTCGTACGCAGCGTGCCGCGTTCTTCTGTTGCCAGGTCGCTGTCGGCGGCAGGACTCGGCGGCGCGCGCCGCGGTGGGAACGCGGAGAAACTGGTGGACCCGCTGCTGCAGCAGGCCGACGAGTACGCCGAGCGGTATGCGCTGGAGCACGAACAGCGGGCGGTGCTGGCCGAGCAGGGCCTGCCGCTGCACGAACTGCCGCTGCACGCCGAGGGCATGGACCTGGCGGGGCTGTACGAGCTGGCCACCGAGCTGCGGAAGCAGGGCCTGTCATGAGCCGGGGCACACGGAGCCGTCAGCAGCACGAGCAGCAGAAGCAGGGGATGTCATGAGTCCGGAGCCGGCCCACACACAGGACAGCGCCCGCCACCACCTGACCCCCGCGCGCGTGCTCGACGTCGACCCGCTGCTCGACGACCCCGGGACGCGGATCGTGGTGTGCTGCGGCTCGGGCGGGGTGGGAAAGACCACGACCGCCGCCGCCCTCGGCCTCAGGGCCGCCGAGCGCGGGCGCAAGGTGGTCGTGCTGACCATCGACCCGGCGCGCCGGCTCGCCCAGTCCATGGGCATCGACTCGCTGGACAACACCCCGCGCCGGGTGAAGGGCGTCGACGGCGAGGGCGAACTGCACGCCATGATGCTCGACATGAAGCGCACCTTCGACGAGATCGTCGAGGCGCACGCGGACGGCGAGCGGGCCGCCGCGATCCTGAACAACCCCTTCTACCAGTCGCTCTCCGCGGGCTTCGCAGGCACGCAGGAGTACATGGCGATGGAGAAGCTCGGGCAGCTGCGCGCCCGGGACGAGTGGGACCTGATCGTCGTCGACACCCCGCCCTCCCGCTCGGCGCTGGACTTCCTGGACGCGCCCAAGCGGCTCGGCTCGTTCCTCGACGGACGGCTGATCCGGCTGCTCACCGCACCGGCCAAGCTCGGCGGGCGGGCGGGCATGAAGTTCCTGAACGTCGGGATGTCGATGATGACCGGCACCCTCGGCAAGCTGCTCGGCGGTCAGCTCCTCAAGGACGTCCAGACGTTCGTCGCCGCGATGGACACGACCTTCGGCGGGTTCCGCACGCGCGCGGATGCGACGTACCGGCTGCTGCAGGCGCCCGGGACAGCGTTCCTCGTGGTGGCCGCCCCGGAGCGGGACGCGCTGCGGGAGGCCGCGTACTTCGTGGAGCGGCTGGCCGCCGAGGACATGCCGCTGGCCGGTCTGGTGCTCAACCGGGTGCACGGCAGCGGCGCCGCCCGGCTGTCGGCCGAGCGTGCGCTCGCCGCCGCGGAAAATCTTGTGGAGCCCCGCATTGTCGATCAGGACGGCGGGAAAGCTGGACTTCGTAACTCTCCCGACACGTACGGCAGTTCAGGTTCCCCCGCTTCCGAATCCCCTGCTGACGGGTCCGCCGAGCCTCCCACCTCCGAGAACCACTCCCCCGGTCCGGATCAGGAGGACGAGGGCGCCCAGAGCGTAGAGCGGCTCACCGCAGGCCTGCTTCGGTTGCACGCCGAACGTATGCAGCTGCTCTCCCGCGAGCAGCGCACGCGTGACCGCTTCACCGCGCTCCACCCCGAGGTGGCGGTGGCCGAAGTGGCCGCGCTGCCCGGCGATGTGCACGACCTCGCGGGGCTCAGGGACATCGGGGACCGGCTCGCGGCCAACCGGCCGGAGCTGCCCGATACTGCCGTCGACTGAGCCGAGGGGTGCCCTCAGCTCACCGCCGCGTAGTTCTCGTACACCTCGTCGTCGTCGAGCGGCAGGATCCCCACGCCGCGTTCGTACTCCACTCGTGCCGTCTCGAGCAGCCGGCGCCAGGAGGTGACGGTGGGTCGCCTGCGCAGCAGTGCGCGGCGCTCCCGCTCCGTCATGCCTCCCCACACGCCGAACTCGACGCGGTTGTCGAGCGCGTCGGCCAGGCATTCCGTGCGTACCGGACATCCGGTGCACACCGCCTTGGCCCTGTTCTGCGCTGCTCCCTGAACGAACAGTTCATCCGGATCGGTAGTGCGGCAGGCGGCCTGCGCACTCCAGTCGGTTACCCAGCCCATACCGGCGCCGTCCTCTCCCGAATCGAGGCTCCCCCACGGCGGCAGCGGCATATTCACCGCCGCCAGTTGAGGACGTTACGGAAGGCGGGCACAGCGCAACACCCCCTTCGGGCCCAATCTTGAATGGCCCGAACGGACTATGTGTAAGCGGCAGATCACCCGGGGGAGTGAGCTGGCGACATACATGACTTTCCCGGCAAAACGGGACAGTTCAGTTGAGTCACAACGGACGCCCGGTGACACACAAGGCGGATTCGGACACGCCCCCATCAAAAAAGTTGGGGAACCTCCGGAACGATTCGGGGTCGCCGGACGTATTGATACGTGGCCCTACTGCTGTGACAGTTGAGAGCAGCTTAGGCCAAGGCATATACGCGTGTCCGGCGAATGAGAACGTAGGCTGCCCTCATGCCAAAGAAGCGCTCGGGCGGTGGCCTGTCCCCCACGCAGCAGGCCGCCAAGTTCCTCGGTGTCAGTGTGCTCGCGGGGGCCGTCATGGCCGGTATCGCGCTGCCCGCCTTCGGCGCGCTGGGACTTGCCGCCAAGGGTTCGGTGGAGAGTTTCGACGAGCTGCCCGCCAACCTCAAGACGCCACCCCTGAGCCAGCGCACCACGATCCTCGACGCCGACGGCGGTCAGATCGCCACGGTCTACTCGCGCGACCGCACGGTGGTCCCCCTCAAGGACATGTCCCCGTACATGCAGAAGGCGATCGTCGCGATCGAGGACTCGCGCTTCTACCAGCACGGCGCGGTCGACCTCAAGGGCATCCTGCGCGCGCTGAACAAGAACGTGCAGAGCAGCGGGGTGGCACAGGGCGCCTCCACGCTCACCCAGCAGCTCGTGAAGAACGTCGCCATCGAGGAGGCCGGCGACGACCCGACGAAGGTCGCGCAGGCCACTCAGCAGACCCTCGGCCGCAAGATAAGGGAGCTGAAGTACGCGATCCAGCTCGAGGAGGAGCTCGGCAAGAAGAAGATCCTCGAGAACTACCTGAACATCACGTTCTTCGGCGAGCAGGCCTACGGCGTCGAGGCCGCGTCCCAGCGCTACTTCTCCAAGCACGCCAAGGACCTGAACGTGCAGGAGGCCGCCCTGCTGGCCGGCATCGTCCAGTCGCCCAGCCGGTACGACCCGGTCAACGACTCGACGGAGGCCACCAGGCGCCGCAACGTCGTCCTGCAGCGCATGGCCGACATGGGTGACATCTCGCAGGCGGAGGCCGACAAGGCCAAGAAGACGCCGCTGGGCCTCAACCCGAGCCAGCCGAAGAACGGCTGCATCACCGCGGTCAAGGGCGCCGGCTTCTTCTGCGACTACGTGCGCGAGGTGTTCCTCACCAACCCGATGTTCGGCAAGACCAAGGAAGCCCGGGCGAAGGTCTGGAACCAGGGCGGTCTGACGATCCGTACGACGCTCGACCCGCAGGCCCAGACCTCGGTGCAGGCGTCCATCAAGGACCACGTCTACAAGACCGACGACGTGGCCACCGCGGCCACCCTCGTCGAGCCCGGCACCGGCAAGATCCTCGCCATGGGCCAGTCCCGTCCGTACGGCTTCGGCAAGCACGAGACGCAGATCGACCTGTCCGTGAACCAGAGCATGGGCGGCGGTGCGGGCTACCAGCCCGGTTCGACGTTCAAGCCGATCGTGGCCGCGGCCGCCATAGAGGGCGGCACGCCGGCGACACAGTCGTACCCCTCGCCGTACGAGATGGACTATCCGAGCCCGGTCTCGATCTGCAACGGCCGGCAGTGGCGTGACGATCCGAACAATCCGAGCAAGGTGGCGAACGAGAACAAGTCGGAGCACGGCCCGTACAGCATGAAGGAGGCGACCGCGAAGTCGGTCAACACCTACTACGTGCAGCTGATCAGCGACATCGGCATCTGCCCGGTCACCGAGATGGCCAAGAAGATGGGCGTGGAGCGCGCGGACGGCGGCAAGCTGCAGCAGGCCCCCTCCATCGCGCTCGGCACCCAGGAGATGTCGCCGCTGACGATGGCGAACGCGTACGCCACCTTCGCCTCGCGCGGCATGTACTGCACGCCGGTCGCCATCGAGTCCATCAGCCAGCGGATCGGCGACCGGACGAAGTCCCTCCAGGTGCCCAAGACGACCTGCACGCGCGCGATGTCGCAGAAGACCGCCGACACCGTGACGACGCTGCTGAAGGGCGTGGTCGAGGACGGTACGGGTCAGCAGGCGGGTCTCAGCGACCGTCCCAGCGCCGGTAAGACCGGTACGACGGACAACCGCTACGCGGCCTGGTTCGTGGGCTTCACACCGAACATGGCGGGCGCGGTGTGGGTCGGCGACCCGACCCACAAGCGCCAGATGAAGCAGATCACCATCGGCGGCGTCTACCACGACCAGGTCTACGGCGCCGACACCCCGGGCCCGATCTGGAAGGACGCCATGACGGGCGCCCTGGACGGCAAGCCCGTCGAGGACTTCAACCTCGTCGACATCCCCGACGGCAACAAGGGCAAGGGGAAGGGCGACGGCGGGAAGAACGGAGACAACGGCGGCACCACCGGCGGCCTCATCGGCGGCCTGACCACCGGCGGCGCGGACGGGGGCGCGAACGGGGGCACCACCTTCCCGACGCCCACCTTCTCCTTCCCGGACAACC
This sequence comes from Streptomyces sp. NPDC001351, assembly GCF_042896045.1. Classification (NCBI taxonomy): domain Bacteria; kingdom Bacillati; phylum Actinomycetota; class Actinomycetes; order Kitasatosporales; family Streptomycetaceae; genus Streptomyces; species Streptomyces sp. NPDC001351. Next base: position 50,347 of record NZ_JBIAWS010000004.1, read on the forward strand.
TGTTCCAGGGCACGAGCAACGGCAACGGGAACGGGAACGGGGGGCGGCGCGGCTGACGCCGCGCGCCGCAGACGGCCGCGGGCCCCTGTCCCCCCGGTTCACCGGGACAGGGGCCCGCGTAGTACGCATGTGAATTGAGCGGCAGGGTGGGCCCGCACCGCGGGCGGCGGCCCTCAGTGCGGTTCTGCTCGCCCTGCTGCGCCAGGCCGTTCTCAGCCGGCCAGCAGCTTCTTCACCACTGCCGCGACCCGGCCGCCCTCGGCCAGGCCCGCGACCTTCGGGTTCACGATCTTCATGACGGCGCCCATGGCGCGCGGGCCCTCGGCGCCGGCGGCCCTGGCCTCGCCGACGGCCTGGGCGACGATGTCGTTCAGCTCCTCGTCGCTGAGCTGCTTGGGCAGGTACTCGGCGAGCACCTCGCCCTCCGCCTTCTCCCGCTCGGCGCTCTCGGCCCGACCACCCTGCGCGAAGGCATCGGCCGCCTCCCGGCGCTTCTTCGCCTCCTTGGTGATCACCTTCAGCACCTCGTCGTCGGAGAGCTCGCGCTTCTCCTTGCCCGCGACCTCCTCCTTGGTGATCGCGGCGAGCGTCAGCCGGAGCGTCGAGGAGCGGAGCTCGTTGCGCTCCTTGATCGCGGCGTTGAGGTCTTCCTGCAGCTTCGACTTGAGCGTGGTGGTCATGGGTTTGATTGTCGCAGGTGCGGAACGTCCGACGCCCGCCCATTTAAAGGGCGGTGAGCCTCGGGCCGCCAAGGGGCGGCGCGGCTCGAGGGGCCTTCCGGGTCTGACACGATGGATGTATGCGCGCTCGATACGGAGTACCTCTGGGGATCGCGGCGGCCGGTGCCGCCGGTGTGGTGTACGCGGCGGGATTCGAGGCCCGCTCCTTCCGCCTGCGACGGGTGACGGTCCCCGTCCTGCCCGCCGGAATGCGTCCCCTGCGGGTCCTCCAGGTCTCCGACATCCACATGGTCGGCGGCCAGCGCAAGAAGCAGCGCTGGCTGCGGTCGCTGGCCGGCCTGCGCCCCGACCTCGTGATCAACACGGGCGACAACCTGTCCGACCCGGAGGGCGTCCCCGAGGTCCTGGACGCCCTCGGCCCCCTGATGGACTTCCCGGGCGCGTACGTCTTCGGCTCCAACGACTACTACGGCCCCAGGCCCCGCAACCCCGCCCGCTACCTGCTGGAGAAGGTCCAGGGCCGCCACGGCCTGAACGGCAACCCTCCGGTCGTCGGCGCGATCCACAACCCGTGGGAGGACCTGCGGGACGGCTTCGACGCGGCGGGCTGGCTGAATCTCACGAACACGCGCGGCACGCTGAAGATCGAGGGCGTCACCCTGGAGCTGACGGGCCTGGACGACCCGCACATCAAGCGCGACCGCTACCCGCAGGTCTCCGGCGGCCCGTCCACCACCGCGGACTTCTCGATGGGCGTCGTGCACGCCCCGTACCTGCGGGTGCTGGACGCCTTCACGGCGGACGACTACCCCCTGATCCTGGCCGGCCACACCCACGGCGGCCAGCTCTGCATCCCCTTCTACGGCGCCCTGGTCACCAACTGCGACCTGGACCCGGCGCGGGTGAAGGGCCTGTCCAGGCACACGGCGGAAGGCCGTACGTCGTATCTGCACGTCTCGGCGGGCTGCGGCACCAACCGCTACACACCGGTACGGTTCGCGTGCCCGCCGGAGGCCACTCTGCTGACGCTGGCGCCCAAGGCGTAACCCGGTCGCCCCACCCGCATCGCGGCATATGCCCCCTTTGCCTAGCTTGGGGGCATGACCGCCCCCATACCCAGGGACATACCGGACCTCCCGGCACTGCCCGGTGGGTCCCTACTGGCGCCCTCCTACGTCCCCGCCTCCGCGGTGGTGGCCCCCGTACACCGCCCCCTCGCCGCCGTGTACCGCCTGCTGGTCGCCCTGGCGGCAGCGGCGGGCGTGACGATCAACCTGCTCCTCGGCAGCCCGGTCCACGTCCTGAGCTACTTCGCGATCCAGAGCAACATCCTGCTGGCCCTGGTCTTCACGCTTGCGGCCCGCCGCGCCTGGACGGCCCGCCGCCCGCTCCCCTCCGCCCTGACGGGTGCGACGCTGCTGTACATCATCATCACGGGGCTGGTGTACCACCTGCTCCTGAAAGGGGCCTCGCCCCCGTTCTCCATGACGGGCGGCACCACACCCCCGGCCGGCCTGCAGTGGATCAGCAACCAGATCCTGCATACGGCCGTCCCCGCCGCCGCACTCCTGGACTGGCTGCTCCTGACGGCCCCCGGCCGCCTCCACCTCCGCCAGGCGCCGACGTGGCTGCTCTACCCCCTGGCCTACCTGGCGTTCTCCCTCGGCCGAGGCGAACTGATCATCCCCGGCACGCCGGGCCGCTATCTCTACCCGTTCCTGGACGTCGGCCTGCACGGCTACAAGAGCGTCCTCGGCAACGCCCTCCTCCTCGGCCTCGCCTTCTACGGCCTCGCCGTCCTCATGGTCGCCCTCGACCACATCCGCCCGAACCCCGTCCGCCACCGCGCCAAAACCGGATTTCGTCTCCAGCCACCAGTGGGCTAAAGTAAACGACGTCGCCGCGACAAGCAGGACATGCGACGACATCGGGGTGTAGCGCAGCTTGGCAGCGCGCTTCGTTCGGGACGAAGAGGTCGTGGGTTCAAATCCCGCCACCCCGACAGTGAAACACCAGGTCAGGCCCACCTCCGGATTTCCGGAGGTGGGCCTGATTCGTGGTGCGTGTCTAACTGCGTGACTAGCGCTCCGGATCCCGCTTGAAGATGCCGTCCATAACCACGGCACCGGTTTGGATCACGGGGCGGATCTGCTTCCGGTACACCTCCTCGGTCACGGCCGTGCCGGAGTGGCCGACGAGACGGGAGATCTCCTCCAGCGGGACCCCACGGTCAGAGAGCAGGGACACGAAGCTGTGCCGGAGCTCCCGAGGCGTCCACTCGTCACCGTTGATCCCGTCGATGCCCTTGAGGGCCTGCCGAAAGGCACGGCGGACGTTCGCGGCATCGAGCGGCTTGCCGACAGCCGAGGAGAAGACGAGGCCGTGTTCCTCCCAGTCGTCGCCGGCGGCGAGCCGATCCCATCCCTGGTCTTCAAACTGCTGCCAGAGGACATCGACGCAGCGCGCCGGCAGGGCGAGGGTGCGCCGGGACTTCCGGGTCTTGGTGTCGCCAGTGCGCCGGACTGAGCGCCACACGGCGATGTGGGGAGGCTGCGGCGGATCCATTTCGGGACGGCCCTCCAGAAAGACGTGGTCCCAGGTGAGGGCACGCAGTTCCTCGGTACGGGCACCCGTCAGCAGCGCGACGACGATGTACGCGTGCATCGAGGTTCCTTCGGCCCCCTTGAGGACCGCCTCAGCCTGGGCGAAGGTGAGCGCCTTGGAGGGACGCCCCGCCTGGCCCTGGGGAACGGAGCACAGTTCGACGACGTTGCGCTTCACCTTGTCCCGCGCCATGGCCCGCTTGACCGCACGGTTCAAGTAGGAGTGGAGGGACTGGAGAGTGCGCGTGCTGAGCGTCTTGGCCTTGATGGCAAGCCAGCGGTCCACATCCTCCGCGCTGAGGTCGCGGAGCTTGCGTGCGCCGAGCGACGGAATGACATGCTTCTCGCTCAGCAGGGTTGTCGTCTCGACGGTGCTGGGATCGAGGCCGGCCAAGCCGTAGGCGAGCCAGTCCGTCACCGCGTCCTTGACCGTGTAGTTCGTCGGGGCGATGGCAAGACCGTCCTCGTGGTCCCGCAACACCTCCTTCAGCTTGTTCTTCGCCTCCGTCTTGGTCTTGCCACTCCCCCGCTTCACGATCCGCTTACCGCTCGGATCAAAACCGAGATTCGCCGTGGCGATCCAACGCTGTCTCTTCTCGTCCCAGTGCAGGCCGCCGTCACCGCGGCTACGACGCTTCGTCATCAGGCCGCATCTCCCATCTGGCCTCGGATGAAGGCACGTACGGCGTCATCGGGGATGCGACGGCAGCCGTCGACTTTGATGGAGACCAGGCGCCGGGTACGGATGAGGTCGTACACCTTCGTGCGGCCGACCTTGAGCCGCGTCATGACCTCAGGAACGGTGAGCAGTTCGGGCGCTGCCGTGGTCATTTGGTGGGCTCTCCTTCGGTTCCGGGGGCGGGTTCGAGGGATGCGGCGAGCCAGGCTTCGGCGGAGGACAGGCCCGTTCCGGCGAAGACCCAGTGCGCGAGGACGTACGTGGTGTCGGTGCCCCGTTCGGGCTGTGCGGCGGCTACTTGGGCGCGGCGCCATTCGGCTCGGGCATCGCGCAGGGCGCCAAGGGTGGTGGAGTAGCGGCGGGACTTGGTGGAGAAGTGGCCGCGGAAGCCGAGCATGTGGGCCCAGGCGCGCAGGCGGAGGTGTTCGAGGCTCTTGCGTGCGCCGAGGTCCCAGGCGGTTCGGATCAGGCGGCGGGCGTGGTCGCTGATGTCGAGTTGGGCGAGTTCGGCGGCGAACTTCAAGGGACGGTCGAGAGCTCCCGTCGCGGTCTCGGCGCCCTTGGTGGCGTACTTGGCGATGTAGGCCGCGACCGCCCGTTCGGTCAGCTCCTGGCCGTCGTTGAAGTCGGCGGATCGGATGGTGCGGACGTCGAGCTGACGGCCGAAGGTGAAGGTGTGGGTGCGGCCGTCGATGACCGGGCCGTCCACGCGGACCTTGGCGGTGGCGGCGCGGATGGCGTCGGTGAGGAGTTTGGCGGTGGCCCAGGGTGGGGGTGGAGTGTCACCTCCGGTGGGGCCGTCGATGCGGATGACGGCGTGGAAGTGGACGGCGCCGCGTTTCTGGTATTCCGCGACCTTGGCGAAGGAGACGCGCGCGTGGTCGCGGAACCGGCGCTGCGAGAGGCCCGCGCGCTTGGCGACCTCTCGGCGCAGGTAGGTCGAGAAGCGCCGCCAAAGCTGACCCGCGTGGGCGTTCCAGAGCACGGCCGCTTCGTAGTCGTACGTGTCCGGGTCAAGCGGAGTGCCGAGGGTGTCGTCGTCCTGGTCATGGTGGACGCCGCACCGGCAGGTACGGCCGCTAGAAGGGCGGTTGTGCACCGGGCCGAAGCTCGGCGCCGTGAAGGTGGCGAACACGCGGGGGTGGGTGGCGACTTGTTCGGGGGTGCCCTTGCCGCCGCGCAGTCCGGAGGTGATCAGTTGGAAGGTGTCGCGGCGGTAGACCTCCGCACACGCCGGGCAACGGGTGGCGCGGCGGTTGTTGCAGCGGACCATGAGTTGGCCGGCCGGGAGATCCGTGGAGTCGAGGTGGTGCAGGACGTTGCCGATCTCGCCGGTTGTGGTGTCGACGTCGTACTCGGTGCGGTGGCCGTCGAGGCGGATGGGATGGGTGCATCCGCCGAGGGTGGAGAGCTGGCGGAGGATACCCGGGAGCGTGCCCTGTGCGGCCAGGTTCGCGACTTCCGGAAGTGGGGCCGGAGTGGTGCGGGTGAAGATGGCGGTTCTCCTTCTGGCTGGCTCGGTCGGGAGGGACAGGCCCCCGGGGCGGCGTCTGCTTGGTCGTGTGCCGCCGCCCCGGTGGCCAGGGGCAGAGTTCAGCGCCGGTTGTGGTCGCGGAGCATCGAGCGCAGGACGACGGCCGCAACGGCGACGGAGATGGCCGTGACGGCGACGGCGGCCAGGAGCGCGGTGAGGACGACTCCGCCGACGAGCACGACAGCGACAGTGTTCTTGTCGATCGAGACCGACGGGAATGAGCGCGCTATGGGCGCCGGGTCGACCGGGGCGTGGGTGTGCACGGGCGGCGGGGTCGGGTTGTCGGGGTACTTGGGCAGGAACACAGCGAACCCTTTCTCATCTACTCGTCTAGTCATGTGAGCCGTTAATGACGTCCACGCCCGAGCGCGTGCCGGACTCGATGGCGGGCGCCATGAAGGTGTGCGAGAGCCAGAAGCCGAAGAGGGCGATCAGGACGACGACCCAGGTACGGACGCCGAGGAACTTGACCGCTCCCCAGGCGAAGAAGCCGAGGACGAACACGAGCGGGAGGCTGACGGTCACGGCGGGGAGGTCCCTTTCAGCGGACGGGGCAGCGGTGGGTGCGGGCAGCCAGTTCGGCGGCTGCGCGGCTGTCGTAGTCGGCGGAGAAGTTGCAGCGCGGGGCGGTGCAGGCGGCGGTGTGCTTCTCGCGGCCCCGGCCGTCGTAGGCGGTGGCGACCTGGACGGGGCCGATGCGGGTGACGTTGCGGAAGCGGCGGTTGGCAGTCACGGAAGATCTCCTTTTCGTTGATCGCTCACCCGAGGGGTGCGAGGCGTGTAGACAGGTGGCATGTCACAAGGGGCGCGGCGGCTGGCCGCCTTCGGTTCGGCCGCGTTGGTACTTGGGCTTGCAGCTATTGGGGGAAGGTGGTGGGTGGGCGAGTCCTGGACCACCGTGATCACCATGTGCTGCCTTGAGGTACTGATCATTTCGGCCGTTCTCGGAACCCGGCGAGCGTTGCGGAAGCGGTAAAGCCTCCCGACGGGGCCCGCTTTCAGAGCTGAGCGGCGATGGCTTCGGCCATGGGAGCCGGAACGCCGAGGCGGGCACGAAGCGTTGGCGTGTCGATCGGTGTACCGGTGCGGGTGTGGTGTTCGGCAGCGACCTTGCGGGCATGGTCGACCAGTGCAGTCGGGACCGCGACGGCGGGACGTTCGGGCACCTTCTCGACGGCGGGACGTTCGGGCACCTTCTCGACAGCGGGTTGGGCGGGCGGCTCGGAAGCGGATTTCGGCGCTCCCTCCTGCCCCTTGGCCACGTGCACGTCGTTATCCACTTCCGCCGTAGGGGCGGAGTGGGCGAGGAGTGTGCCGCCGAGGAAGGCGACGGCGGGCCAGCCCGCGACGAGGATGCGCAGCCAGGCCGGCACCTGGGTCATGTCGAGGAGTCCGGCGGTGGCGGCGTTGGCACCAAGGGACGCAGTCAGGGCGATGACGAACCAGCACCAAGAGGACGCTTTGGCGCCCCCGAAGCGCAGTCGGCGCCAGGCGGCGACGAGGAGCAGGTCGACGCTGATGGGGTAGGCCCACGCCTTCCATCCGTCCTGCCCGGCCGCCGCAGCGATGTCGTGCAGGTGGGCGAAGGACAGCGCGGCGGCGATGAGCGCCTGGACGAGTACCGCGTCGACGCGGGCCAGCAGGGCACGCATGACGCGCCTCCTTCCGGGATTCGGGCATGGCGGGGTAGGGACGTGGCGTGAGGCGGTCACGCCGATCGGGACGGGAATGGGTCAGTCGGTCACCGGGCGCGGCTTGATGACCGGGGCCGGGGCCTCGACCGGTCGTACGGGCACGTCCGGGCGGAAGGGCTTGAGCGCGGCCAGGTCGGGGACCAGGTGCGCGGAGTCGCGGCAGATCTCGGCAGCGTCGCCGAGGGAGAGGTACGGCGTGCGGATGCGGGACCAGCCGCCGGAGGTGTCACCGGCGACAGCCAGGCCCGGCCGTTCGGGAGCGATGGTGCACGCGGCCATGACCGCTTCCGGGGCGATGTCGCCGAGGGCCATCTTGGCGGAGGATTCGTCGTTGACGCGGTGGCAGACGCGGCCGGTGAGCTGGGCGCGGAGCATGGTTGCGCCCTTGCCGAGTTCGGCGCCGAAGCGCTGGCCGCAGACTTCCAGGTAGATGCCGGCGGCGCGGCCGAGTTGGGCGAGCCGGATGAGCTGGGTGACCATCTCGTCCCGCCGTTCCTCGTCCTTGCGGGTGGCGACGAGGAAGAGTTCGGCGACCTCGTCGACGAACAGCACGATCGGCGTGGGGCGTTCGCGCTCGGGCAGGCCCCAGATGTCGGAGGTGATCTCCTCGTCCGGGGTGTCCGGGGCGATGCCCTGCCGGGCCTTGATCAGGTCGTATCGGTCCTCCATTTCCTTGACGAGCGCGGGCAGCAACTCGGCCGCCTGCTCCGGGTCGGTGGCGAGCGCGGAAAGCCGGGCCGCGAACGGCGCCAACTCCACGCCCCGCTTGCAGTCGATGCCGACCAAGGCGACCGGCTGCCGGGCGAGCCCGGTGACCAGGTGGCGCAGGTACATTGACTTGCCGGACAGCGTGGCGCCGAGGGTGAGTTGGTGCGGGATGGTGCGGTAGTCGCGCACGAAGGGCATGGCGTCCTCCCGCAACGCGACCGGCACTTTGAGGAGGCCGTCCGCGACCTTGCGCGGCATCCGGACCTTCCGCAGGACGTCGTACCCGACGAGCCGCAGTTCGACGACACCGGGCTTGACGGTGGAGACGTACACGGCATGAACTCCCCAGGCATGCCGCAACCGTTCGGCCGAGGCGGCGACATCGGCCGGTTCCTGACCCGGCGCGAGCCGCAGCCGAAGCCGCAGCCCGGTCGAGGTGGGCCGGATGACGCCCCGACGCGGCGGGACGGGCCGGACCTCCCGGTTCGTGGTGGCCTTGACGGCGAGGACCCGCAGCCGCGAGGGCGCCACGGTCAGCCCACACGCCTCCATGACCGAGCCGTACGAGCCGAGCAGCCGAACCGTGGATATCGGCAGGCCAATGGTGGACCAGTACACGCCCGGGTGCTTGGCCCGGGCGTAGGCGGCCCCACCGCCGAGTGCGGCGACAGGACCACCCACCTCCAGAAGCGTCGTCAGGTCGGACATCAGGCGGCGGCCTCGGTGTCAGCCTGAGCGACGGCCGGGAAGACGGCCGGGGTGACGGCGGCGGCGCGGAAGGCGATGCCGTGCCGCTTCTGCCCGTTGAACACGGACTCCCACGGCCGGGCGACCAGCCCCGGCAGCGAGACCGGCGCACCCAGCGCCAGCCCCTCGGACACACCGCTCTCGGGAACGGTGACCTTGATCAGCGACGACTCGCCCTCCTCGATGTGGACGACACCGATCGTCATCAGCGCCTCACCGCTAATGGCGTCCTTGGCGATCTCGCCCGTCTGACGGTCACGGACCTTCGGCTCGGGAGCCTCGGTCAGCAGGATCGTCGCGGCCGAGGTCTCAACACGGATGGTACGCAAGGAACTTCCCCTATCTACTCGTCTATACATGTAGCGGCCTGCGAACCCGATTGCCGGGAACGTGCGGACCACCTTGCCACACAACTTGCCCACTCGTCTATACGAGTATGCAGGTTGGGGTGTACGAGTTCGGGAGAACGTCCCCGCGCACCACCGCAAACCATGACGTATCAGGTCGCCGGAAGCTGATACGACAGCACGTACGCATCTGCCGCCATGACGGTGTCGCAGACCTCGACGGCTCGCCCTTCGGTGTCGAACGCGGTCCGGATCAGGTGAATGACCGGCACACCAGAGGCCAGTCGGAGCGTCTTCACCTCGGCCGGCGAGGGCATCCGGGCCCGGATCTCCTCCTCGAAGTGGTCGAGGTGGTGACCTAGTTCTTCGAGGCGGGCGTAGATGCCGCCAGGCCCGGGGTTCGGCTCGGCGATCTGCGTACCGCGCGCGATATCGAGCGGCAGGTAAGACGTAGCGAACTCGACCGGCCGCCCGTCGAGCAGATACCGCCGCCGCCTGGCAAGCACGCGCCGCACGGAACCAAGCCGGGCGGAGACGTCCGGGCTGGCCTTCTCTTCCTTGACCTCCAGGCTGTCGACCTGCGGGTGGCTGCCGGCAGCGTCGGCCTCGACGATGAAGGCGGACTTGCCCTGCTCCCTGTGCCGCCGCGCGAACCGGTCAGAGGCTAGGCGCCGTACGGGTGGCCGGGGCCGGACGAAGACGCCCTTGCCGTGCTCGGCGTGCACGAGCCCTTCCCCCTGAAGGATGGAGAAGGAGTTTCGAACCGTCATACGGGATACCCCGTAATGCTCAACAAGGTCGGCTTCCGAGGGCAGCTTGTCGCCCTCGTGGAATCGCCCGCGGTCGATGGCCTCACGCAGCTGGTCGGCGATCTGCCTAAAGACCGCACGATCACTCGTGGGGTCCAGGTCGCCGAGGAGGCCGGAAGGAAGAGAAGGGCTCACGCGTGTACTCCTTTAGGTATCTAGACGTGTGGGCGAGTCTTGTTGCTACGGTGGAGAGCCTAGCCAGCCGAGAGGGCCGAGGAACGTGAGCACCGACCGTCCGCACTCCGTGAGCGTCGCCGGAGTCATCGTCGACGCCCAGAACCGAGCCCTCCTGATCCAGCGACGCGACAACGCCAAGTGGGAACCCCCAGGCGGCGTCCTCGAACGCGAGGAAACCATCCCCGAAGCCCTCCAGCGCGAAGTCCTCGAAGAAACCGGCATCAAGATCGCCCTCCCGGCGACCCTGACCGGCGTCTACAAGAACATGACGGGTCTGATCGTCTCGCTGGTCTTTCGCTGCCAGGCCTCCGACGGCACACCCACCACCGGCGACGAGACCCGCGCCCTGCGCTGGGCCACCCGTGAAGAAGTCTCCGACCTCGCCGACGAGGCGTACGCGATCCGCGTCCTGGACGCACTCGACGCGGCGTCCCCGCCGGCCATCCGCGCCCACGACGGCGTGAAACTCGTCTAGCCCGAACCCGCTGCACATGGCGGCCTACCAGCACGAAGGAACTTGTATGCACGAGTATACGAGTAAGCCCCGGGTCTGGGGGCTCACTTGCCCAGGATTCCCGGAAGAGGTCAGCCGGGCTCGCCGCTGGACCCGCGACATCCTGCGCGGGTCGCCCTTAGCAGAGGTCGCCGAACTGATCGTGAGCGAGCTGAGCGCGAACGCGATCCTCCATACGGCCACCGGCCGGGACTCCGGAAGCTTCCATCTGGCTCTCGCGGTGTCCCCGCGGATCGTTGCCCTGTCCGTCACCGACGACGGAGGCGCCGGCACAGCCCCGAAGGTCGAGCACCAGGACCAGGAGGCCGAGCATGGCCGGGGCCTGGGCATGGTCAGCGCGATCGCCCACCGGGTCGTGGTCCACGACAGCGACGGCGGCCACACAGTCACCGCCGAACTGTTCGCGGGCCCCCACACCGGAGGTCACTCGTGCTGCTAATGACCAAGCCTCAACGGGGCTACTGGTGCGAGTGCTGGACTGAAGACCTCACCGAGGAGACGGGGCCGATCCTGCTGGCATCCTTCGATGCGTATTCGGTACCGCAGGCAGACAGATGGATAGCGATCGCGCTCCGCACGATCTCACCGGCGCTCGCCCCTGACGCGTCCCAGGAAGCGTGGGAATGGCTCTACGACGGCCGAGTCACGACGAGGCAAGCCCTCCTGCGCTCCGAGCCCTGCACGGTGACGGTGACCCAGGCCTGCACTCGCATCACATGGACGATCCGGCCCGTCGTCTTCTTGCCGCTCGTTCACCGGCAAGCCGCCGAACTACCGCCCTGTGCCTACGACTTCAAACCACAGAAGCACGACTGATGCTTGGCCCGAATGCTCAAACCGACGATCATCTGCCTTCCGGGCCAGGAGTCAGGCATGCTCAGCACTGTGAACACCGGCAGCAGGGATCAGCAGTGGAACGTCACGGACTCCAGCGAGAACTCTGTCGATGTTGGCATGGCCAAGAGGATCGCCACCCCGGATGAGCGCGAGGAGCACAGGGGCCTGCTGACGCGCGCTAACTGGCCGGCAGTGGAGCACGCTTACGGATACGCCACCGAAGCCCCCAAAATGCTGGCAGCGCTTCTCGACCAAGACCAGGGCACCAGGACCAGAGCGCTTAGCTACATACACAACGCCTTGCACCACCAGAACACGCTCTACGAAGCGACTGTGCCCGCGGCGCAGTACGTGGCCGCGATCCTTTCGGACCCGCGCACGAGCCGCACCGTGGACAAGAGCCGCTACGCCTTCCCTGGTTGCATGCGCGCCGAGCTGCTTCGCTGGATTGCCTCGGTGGCGAACGAAGTCACCGACGACGCCGGAGCCCTCAGCAAGCACCACGGGTTCCCCCTTGACGACCACGCACCGGCCGTCGGCATCCAGAGGATTCGACCGCTCCTCTTCGCGGCATCTCTCCCCTACACCGAGGAATCCGACCGCCACGTGCGCGAAGCAGCCCTGACAGCCTGCATCCCCCTCCTCGACGATCCTCGATTGCTGGAGCACCGACCGCCCCTGGTGCCCTTGATCCGAGAAGTCTTGGGCACGAGTGAACTGTGGCAGCACCGCGAACGAGCCATCGGCACCCTCGACGCGTGGGGCGAGGACTCCTCAGGCCTGGAAGGCCAGCGAAACCCGTTCCTGTTCTGCGATTCCGACCTGCCTGCCGACGGCTCATCGATCTGGCCCACCAGCCGCAACTCTTCCGAGGGATACAGCGAAGAGCCGCCCTTCTGACCACCCTCACCCAAGATCCACAAGGCCTTCGGCCGGTGCGTTACAACCTTCTTTACTGGTTCAAGGCGGCTCGCTCCGCTCACCGCGCGCGGCCCGGCCCCCGGCCGGGCCTACGCTCCTGTCTCCGCCCCGCTCCAGCCCGGCCAGCGCCCGTGCCGCGCTCAAAGCATGCAGCCGCCTGATGCCAGAGAAGGGGTACGTCGTGGCTGGGGCGGTCGGCTCCACGGCTTTACGGAGCCACTTTGGCGCGAGCCTCGAAGATCATGGCCCCAACGTCGTGCTTTACCGGGCAGGTCCACAGACTGCCCGACGCGCCGGAAGCTTACGGGGCCATGATCACTCGCGCCAAAGCAGCGCCACCCCAAAGCCGCTCCACCGACCTCGAAATGCCAGCCGAAAGAACATGAACACTAGCACCTCCAAATCACTTCCGTTTTCCCTTCAAACCAGCCCGCCGCTTCTGAATAAATCGAGAAGTCACGGAAGCGCTCTTCGCTGAGGGAAGAGCGAGCCGTGCGCTCAACAACGTCCGCTCCAATCCTGACCTTCCAGCGGAATTTAGCAAAGATCGAGAATGCCTTAGCGAGGTCATGGCCGGTACAATAACGAGCGGGGGTGGAAATTTCACCGAGTTCACGCGTGAGGACTTCTTTCAGATCCTCCTTGGAGTGAGTTCCATCCTTCGTTCTCGCAAGGCATAGATCGATAAGAGTATTCAGGTCAACCAGCAAGTCTTCCTCTTTTACTGCTTCACCTAGAGGAAATCTGCGGAGATTCAAACCCAGCCCATCTCTCTCAGATATATAGCGCAGTACGCCAATCGGGAAAGAAAGCGCAACGCAGATCTGCCATATATCTTCCTGCGTGCATCCCGCCATGCCCACCCGAAACCCGGTGCCAGCACAGAAGCTGCTCGCAATACCTTCATACACCGAATCCGCAAAGAATATACATGCATCAAGATCATATCGATCGGTGTGCACAATTCGTGGATCCTGGAGATCGCCTGGGATTAACTCCAACCAATCACGGTCAAGGATCGCAAAAACACCAGGAAAGTCATCCTCGATAACTCGATACATGCAGGCGTGCGCACTGTCTTTACCGTAGGCAGGTACCGGAAGACACGAGTCGAGATTGGTAAATCGATCGAAGACGGCGACATCCGCAGGACCCTCCACCACGATAAAGTGACGCCTGTCGTTAGTTCGCAGCATGATTAGCTCTGCGTACAAGTCGTCACCCGTAAGCTCTGCGAGCAATTCCCCCCCTAATTACTCAACATCTGGAGCAAGTGAGATCATCCGATCGATCCATTTACCGGCAATTTGAGGCGAATGCGTCGCCACAATTGAGCGAAATTTGACCAGGGAGGCAATTCGACGCAGGTCTTCAATGAAGCTTTTTTGCCAGGAGACGTGTAGCGAGATTTCCGGTTCGTCGATCAAAACTAGCGCCCCTGGCCGGACGTTGAAGAGGAGATCGTAGAGGATCACAAGCTCATGCTGCTCCCCAGAGGAGAGGGTTGCGAGTGGAAGCTCATGCTTATCTTCGTCGTCGCTGACGACCTTAAGCCCACGCCTTCTGTCAATTTCCAGATGCTTATACAGGAAGCGCTTTTTCACGATCTCCAGGAGGAGGCTTACTCGGTCCAGAATGTCTTGGAAGGTGGAGAGCTTTTTGTCGCTATCCTGCAAGTACGTCCAAAGAACATTTTTCTGCCACGATGCCATACCATCAGGAATGCTAATGACTCCGGACTTCTCACCAAGAAGAGAAATCTCTGCGAGCCTTCTTCTCAATTCATTCTGCTCAGCATACCTGGCGCGAATCTTCTGCTCATCTGGGAACTCCGATTGCGCCCTCAAGAGTCTTTCTGGGTAAGTTCGGTCGAGCTCTTGAGAAACGCGTGAGTTTTCTGCAAGCGCTTCGTCGAGTCGACGACTTAGATCCTTGGAGAACTGCTCAACCTTGATCGCGCCCGTGTTTCTTGACGACCGAGGAGACGAGGGGGATGTTTGGAGGCCCAGCAACCTCTGTGTCTCAATTAGATGAACTTCATTTCCGTCGATAAAATTCCGAAGCGGTGGCGGAATTTTTCGTTGCTGCGAAGTTCGGTAAAATGAGGGTGGCAGCCTATCCCCATAAATCTCTAGCAATTCACTCGTCGTAAATACTTCTCCGGGGTCGCTTTCCCAAAGATCAGGCCCTACTTGCTCAATACCAAGGTATCGCGATGCATGCTCGCGCAAGCGAACAGTATTCACTTCGTCATTATCGAAATTCGTGTGCCACCTGACAGGGTCACCCCTGTCAGGTAGGTGTAGCTTAAGGATAACCTGCCGGGTTTTCTTCTCAAGGCCATCGCCGAGCGGCAGCGTTTCTTGGTAGTTCCTGACTACCTCCAATGTGCAGCCGTCCGAGTAAACAAGTTCGGCTGAACCAAATGGGATGCGTGCAATATTGTGAACGCGCAAAGGTGACGACAAAGCTCGGATTAGCTCTAGGAGCTTGGTTTTCCCGATGCCATTGGGGCCATGAAGAATGATAAATTCGTCTTCCTCCGGGAACTCGATCTTATGATCGAATCGCCCTAGCAGGCCCTTGACTCTAATCTCAATCAATCGCCTCAAGGACGCACTCCTCGTCTGTGAAGCATGATGTCCCCTGGACCTAGGAAAGGGATTCTAGCGTCTGCAGGGCGAGTTGGGAGTGTCCATCTTTGAATCCATGGTTCAGCGGCACCCACAGGAACGGGGCCAGCCACCGGATGGAGTAACACAGCAGTGTGACACTGAGGACGTGCCAGGCCCGTGCCAGATCCTGCGGGGAACCATGGGCGAATGGCGGGGACCAAACCGTTGGCTAGGCAGGTGCCGTAGCAGCTCCACCGCAGGTCAGACCAGCGGCCGCCCGTACTAGACCTCAGCTTCCCAAACTCAGGGCTCGTCTACGCGACCGTTCAGATGGAAGAGAAGCCACTCGAGCCAGTCCGCTGTGACTCCCAGAGAAGAGGCCCAGGCGTGCATGGAGCTGACGTAGGCGGCGTATCGGGTGGGCCAGTGGTGTGTGCCGGCCGCCATCCAACTGGTCCACCCGAGGGCATTGAGCGAACGAAAGACCCGGAGCAACGTGGCCGGGGCCGGTGAGGGGGGAGCGAAGCACACGCGCGTCTGATCGGCCGGCGCACCCACTGCCGTGGCTGACCGTCATCGGCTGAGGCTCAGACTCCCAAGACTCAGCTTCCGCCCAGGGTTCTCCGAGGCGAGCGGGCCGTGCCATTTACGTGCCAGATCCTGCGGGGAACCACGGGGAACAACGGGGACTGGCCACGGATATGGTCAGGGCTCCGACACGGTCCCGCCCCAGGTCAGCGCAACAACTGCCGTCGGAAAACCCGAGCTTCCCAAGCTGATGGCCCCGTGAAGCCGTCATAGCGGGCTGGCCGTCGCAGCTTGTTCACATCTCCGGCGCGCGCCAGCAGTTCAACGCAGCAGCGGCGCAATGTGCCCCACAGAAAAGCGGCCACGACCAGCATGAGCTGTGCCCGGGCAGAAGCAACACGGCAGAGAGTTCGGGACCAAAGGGTCGCGTACCACAGCCGGGCCAGATGCAGGGGTCAGCCACGGTCAACAACCGGAATTAGCGGTTGCGTGTGTGCCCACTGGCCGGGCCGTTGAAAGGGGCAAATTTCCACCCGTCCTACTCCTTCGCGCGACCTCGCAGAATGCCCCACAAGAAAGCTCCGATTCCGATCGCTACTGCAGCACGATATACGGCGGACCTATCCCCTGTCTGGGCAATAGATTCCTCAGCAGCAGTAGATTGCAGCGAGGTCGGCTCTTCGAGAGGGTTTTCTCGCGACGCAGCCTGGTCGTTTTCATCACGCTTTTTCCGGAGCCACCCAAGGAACTCGGTCGAGAAGATGGCCGCTCCAATACCGAAGCAGATCCCTGCCGTCGCCGTTGCATCTTGCCACCGCGTCGCCACGTCCTCGTTTGTCATTTCTGCTATAGGTGCGATTGCCGAGAACGATTGCCATGTCAAGCCCGCAGTCGTTGCAGGCTGGGGCTCAGCGGACTCAACATGCAAACTCATTGGAATATTTGCATTGACCTGAGAGAGAAATCTTGGCGGGCGCGCATAACTTCCGGAGAGTTTACCAGCCCCCTGAAAGACGCCTGTAACGCTTGTCGAGGGCGCACTAAAGGCGCCTATCAATGGCCACGACTCGACCTCCTTCGGGCCGTCAAATCCGGCGTAACGGCCAACATACCCCACTTGGGTAGACGTCTTTCCGCTTAGCTCAAGCGGCGTTCCCAACCATGGATCGGTAGGCTGAGGAGTCTGGTTAGAACTGTCAATACAAGGCGCTACGTCCGGGATATCGACTTTAAACGCTTGGGCCGTATTGGAATCAGGACCCGCGGAGCCTATGATGTCAGAGGTGTTCCCCAGACCGACGCTCCATGCTCCCTTTACCGGGGAAATTTCGGGGCTCATAACTGGGTTGATCAGCCTAGCCTCCTGCTCAAGGATAATAAACCCAGAAAACTTTCCTTTTCCGCAAACGATGACGAGATAATTAATTTTCGGTTCGTGGGTTGTTAGCTCTGATCCAGGCGCGGCTATCAACTTGACCTCATGGGACGCGTCGCCCTGGCGTTCTATGACATTGATCGCGCCTTCGTTGCGCTTCCAGTCTGGCGAGGCATCGCTGACCATCGAGCATATGAAGAAGGTCGGCACTGAGATGAGAGAGAGAGAACAATCAGGGTCCAATAACCCGCAGTCGCCCACCGTCTTGTTGGCATGGCTGGAAGCTACCAGAACGTGACCGCGTTCGATGGCAGTTACTGGAAGTAAAACCGGATTCTACGGCCGTGGAGCACTCGGGCCTCGTGAACCACAAGTAGCTGCCGGGTCTCGTCACAGAAGCCATCATGAGCTCGGTCAATTCGCGGACCGCGGCCGGCTCCTCATCGTTGACGTCCAACGCCAGAGTTCGGGAATCTCCCGTAGGGTGCCCTCAGCTTCCTGCTCGTTGACGGGTTCATCGTCCCTCCGGGCTGATACCGGCGGTGCCGCGCTCGGCCAGCACCCGCGCTGTGACACCTCCGTCTACCAGTGCACCGCCATACCCGCGTCGTTACACCGCCGTTTGGCGCTTCGCGCCGCGCGGAGACCAAGCGAGGACTCCTACGGACCCTGCCTCCGCTTACTGGGCCCCGTGGTTGCTGACTGTCCCATTACCGCACGCCACGACTGCCGCAAACCTTACGAGCGGAGCCGGGGCTGACATCCACGAGCACAGACATCGGCGTATCCCGACAGTTCAGCCCGGAATCACCGACGCCAACCGAGCACCCGCGCACAGGGCGGGCGCAGAAGCCGGATCGAACTCCTAAAGCGGATGTCAGCCCACCTGGCCCGGCTCGAACGGACTGGCCCCTCGACAACGGGCTGGTGCTGCGGGTCTACAACTGCCGACCGACGCATGTTCTGCGGGTGAGGTGACGATCTATTCTGAGGCGAGCCGTGTGCCGAGGGGGGACGATGAGCGGAGTCGGCAAGTGATCGGCGGCCTATTTGCGCTGTCCGTGCTCGTTGCGCTTGCTGTCCGGTTCGTCGTGGCGGCCGTCCGGCTCTGGGGGCATCCCGAGCGCGCTCCCGAGGCCGCGCGATCGTTCAGTGTGCGAGGGGCGCCAGGATGGGTCATCGCACGGGGCATCGTGGTCGTCGCGGCCCACTTCGTTTTGATGGCCATCGCGGTGATCGCGCTGGGAACCGCGGTCACTCAGACGCGGAAGCCGGCTGGGCCTTGGTGGGCGATTTCGCTGGCGGCAGGCAGCGGAGTGATCCTTTGTTGGCTGCTGATCATCCTGATCGGGATCTTCAACAGGCCGCGTTTCCTTGTGGTTCCCTACCTCAGAGACAAGCGGCGGCTGTGACACAAGAAGCAGCCCGCGTGGGAGCCTCTGACCACCTCCCGGAGCCTCATGTGTCCCCTACGTGCCCGATCCAGCAGCGAGTTCAGCGCAGGGACCGCCGCTCGTCTACGTGGCGTGTCGGCACGCCTAGGAACACGTCGGGCGTCGCAGAGCCGTAAAGGATGTTGAACGTCTCCAGTCGATAGGACCAAGCCCCGTCACAGCGGCCGACGAACCGATAGTTGATCTGCCATTGCAGCCATTGGCCAGGAGCCAGACGAACGGCAGGCGGGCGCCGATTGCGTCGTGGCATGGCAAACATGCTCACTTCTGGTGGGTTCACGCGCAGCAGCCCATCGACCTCGCGGAGGATCGTTCCGGGTGCTGACAGATCTTGCACCTGTGTACGCGGCTCGAAGGAATCAGATTCCCGCATGGCGACCTCGTGGAAGCCAGCCCTCATGCCCGGAGGCAGCAAGAAGGCCGTTGGGGCGGCGTTCCTGCGAGCAGCTTCAGAGCCGCCACGCGACTTCTTCGTCCACGACGTACACACCCGCTGAACGACAACATCCATGGCCCCAATCATCGAGCGAGACGCCGCACTGCGGCCACAGAGTTACGTGTCGCCAGAACCGTGCCAGAGACTGCGGGGAACCACGGGGAACAGCGGCCACCCACGCAGAGGCGCCCTCATGTCATGACTCGGCTCGACAGCAGGTCAGCGGGACTATCGAGCCCGTAGAACCCAAGCTTCCCAAGCTGATGGCATCAGGCTGTGAGTAAAGATCGCGTTGCCGACGATCCCAGCCCCGCTCATGGCATTGACCGATTCATCGCGCCGCCTCACGATGATCGGCGTGATGTACATCGCTGATCTTGCTGGCTCCGCTCCGACAGGCGCTCCTCCCAGCACGGCCAGTGCCACCTTCCTCATCCTGGTGGGGGTCGGCCTGCTGTGCGGAGGGATTGTCATCGCCACCGACTACAAGAGGGCGGCGTCCCGCCTCTACGCGAAGGCGATGAGCGCGCAGCGGAACAAGCCAGCCCGCATCTACGGCGGCCCTACGGCGGGGCCGTTGAACCTCAGAGTGATAGGGCTCTTCCAGTCCCTCGGCGGCACTGGTGTGGCTGCTGTCGGTGTCTACTTCCTCAGTCGATAGTCGGTACCGACGTCGACAAGCAGACCGGTGAGTGCCGGCACAAGCAGATCCCTGTCGGTCATGCGGGCCAACTTAGCCGAGCCCTACGACACCACCTCATGGATCGGTGAGTGTCTAACTGCGTGACAACGCCCACGCACACCAGCGGACAACCGCGGACGCCTGCGGACCATCGCAGCAGGTAAGAGGCACACCAGCCCAAGGCGGAGCACCCACCCAAGTTGCTTCGGGACGAAGAGGTCGTGGGTTCAAATCCCGCCACCCCGACAGTGAAGTACCAGGTCAGGGGCCTGATCCACCAAGTGGATCAGGCCCCTGACGGGTTTCTGGAGATCGTTTGGGAGAAATCTGGGAGAAGATCTTGGTCGGGTCCTCCCAGGGGGTGCCTGGTGAGGTCGTCTGAAATGCAGCGGCTGAGGGCACTCGGACCTGCGCGTTCGCGAATCCGGCCCCGTAGTCGGCCGGGAACACCATGCCCGTCGGCCTCAACCGCCCTTAGGATCACGACACATGGAAAGCCATCACTCGGCGCGGCCCCACGACCACGCCCGAGGACTCGCTCGGCGCGTGCGAGCGTTGCGGGAAAGCCGCGGGTGGTCGCGGGAGCGGCTGGCCAAGGAAGCCGGCATCGCCGTAGGAACGCTGGCGCGGCTGGAGAGCGAGGGAGCGATCCAGCCAGGTTTCTTCACCGTCGGAGCGGTCGCCGAGGCCCTTGAGATCTCCCTCGATGACCTCTTCCGGGAGACCAGGGGCATGCCCGGCCTCTGGTCCGCTGGGTACGAAGGCCGGGACATCGACTCCTTCGTCGGCTCCCTCCTCGACAGCCGTATCGATGTCGTGGCGGACGTACGCCTCACGCCGATCAGCCGCAAGAAGGGCTTCAGCAAGACTCGGCTGGGGCAGGCGCTCGCCGAGGCCGGCATCAAGTACACCCACCTCCGTGGCCTGGGGAATCCCAAGGACAACCGGGCGCCGTTCTGGGACGGCCGGCTCGACGTGGGCCGGGCCCGTTTCCGTGGGGTGCTGCAGTCCGATGAGGCGCAGTCCGACCTCGATCGCCTCGCCGAGCACGCCCGGCAGTCCCGGGTCGCGGTGCTGTGCTTCGAGAAGGACGAGAGCCGCTGCCACCGGCAGGTCGTCCTGGAGACGGTCCGCGAACGGGCTGCCGTACCTGTGATTCCCCTGGCCTGACTTCATCCCTTGCCCCGGCAGGCGCTCTTGCCGGTGGCGCATGCCTCTCCTCCAATCAGATCGGGAGATCAGTGGAGGGGGCAACCATGGGATCTGGGAATCGGCAGCGCGCACGGATCATGATCACGGTCAAGACGTACCCGGAGCTGTCGAACAAGTACCGCGAGACCAGTTGCGTGGCGGGCATACGCCTTGATCGGGGGGAACCGCAGCGCGTACGACTCTTCCCGGTGCCATTCCGACTCCTCGCCGAGGAGGCCAGGTTCTCCAAGTACTCGATCATCGAGGTCGACGTCGAGCCGCACGGCAACCGGGACTCGCGGCCCGAGAGTCTGCGGCCGGATCTCGACACACTGAAGATCGTGGGCGACATACCGACGGGCGGCGACTGGAAGCAACGGTACAAGTACGTCGAGCCGCTCGTCGCACCGTCCTTGTGCGCGATCAAGAGGGATCAGGATGAGCGGGGGACCTCCCTCGGCGTCTTCCGGCCTACGGACGTCAGCTTTCGGCTGACGGCGGCCGAGCCCTGGTCCGAGTCGAAAGCCGCTCTCGCCGACCAACTCGACCTGTTCGAGCAGGATCTGGCCCCGCTGGAGTGGGTGCCTCTGGACTTCCGTTACCGATTCCGTTGCGCGGACAAGGGCTGTCCCACGCACGAAATGGGACTGAAGGATTGGGAGGCTGGCGCCTCGTACCGCAAGTTCCTGCGCAAGTACGGCGAACACGCCGTGCACGACAAACTGCGGGAGCGCTGGTACGACTCGATCTTCGCCTTCGACCGTGCCGTCCACTTCTTCGTCGGCAACATCGCCGCCCACCCCAAGACCTTCATGCTGCTGGCCTTGTTCTACCCGAAGGCGAACGTTGTCGAATACGTCCAGGACAGTCTGTTCGGTGACTGAGTGGCAGAGGTGACATCGTCGATTGTCAGCACGAAGGCGCCTGCCGGGAAGGGCTGGCGGTCAGCATACGACGTCGTCCGTCGGGCAGCCGGTGCCGATCGGCCAGACAGCTGGCCACTCGGCCGCACCAGCAGAACCTCTGAGACAACTTGTCACCAGGTGCTTCTTCGTCAAGGCCGCAAGAAGACGAGGTAAGCGCTATCTACCCGGACGGCGGGTCGGCGCGAAATTGTCCGAAAGATTGCGATCGCCAGGCATAGCCATTAGAGATTCGCCAGGCATTACACAATTCCAGCCAGCATGACATTCAAGATCTGCACTGGAATGAAAAATTCCCCCACGGGATCCAGCGGCTCGCACACGTATGTCCGCAATCATCCCAGAAAAGCGGTGGGGCCGATTCCCGTCGCTGTACATGTGGCCTCACTGTGAAAACTTGTGATGCCTCGGTAACCACTGGGGTCACCGGTGTCCGTCTTCTTCACGGGGAAAGTTCATGCGCTCGCGTGTTACGTACACGCTCTTTCGGCCTGCCCGGAGAACGCGCGAATCCGCTTTCCTCAAGTCGCCGCGCTCGCCGCGGCGGCAGTCGGCCTGGCGATGACTGCGGAACCGAGAGCTGCCCGAGCTCGACCAAACCAGCTGACGATTCCATCGAAGATCGGGGCTCGTGCGACACCGATGGAGTGGCTGGACCGCCGAAGTAGATGGCGGAGGTCGGGCTGAGCAACAGACGAACACACAAGAAGAAAGGTATGCACGTGAAGAGAGCCATTCTGGTCTCATTAGCCGCAGGATCACTCCTGGCCGGCGGTGCTATCACGGCAGCCCATGCGGCTGACGTGCCCGCCGGCTCGGTGGTGAGAGCATCAGCCCCTGTGCACGTGGCCGATGCGCGCGCAGACGGCAAGGCACTGTTCACCGGCCTGTACTTCGGCCAAGGGACGGTCGGCGACAAGCTGCTGAAGAGTGACGCCTTTATCGGGGACCGCACCGGTCAGCTGAAGAAGAACAGCACTCCGGAGGCGCGTAAGGCGATCGCGGAGCTGGCCGCTGCGATCGACAAGGCTTCCCCGGATTTCTTCGCCAAGTTCTCGGCGAACGTCCGGAGCGGCAATCCCTTCCGGGTCAAGGACGCTGTCGACACCGGTACCGCCCAGATCGAGAAGATCGCCAAAGCTCAGTCGGACGACGGCTCGGGCATCGGCACCTGCGCGGTCACCGTGAACGTCGTGGCGTTCGTCAACGTCGTGGGCGGCATCAACGTGGCCTCGCAGGTCAACGTCGTGCTCGAGCTTGCCCTGTGGTGGTCAGCGCCGGCCGGTGACCTCGCCCCGGAGAAGAGCGATGAGCAGATCGCCGCCTTCACCGAGCAGCTGCGCACAATCTGACCCACTCACCGCCGTGCGGCAGGCAGCTGTCCGGCTGTCTGCCGCACTCCCCGCCCGCCCCGGGCGAGCTGGAAGGACACATGGGGTATGCCGAGGCAGAAAGAATGGCAAGACCGACTACCGCTGACGGTGGAACAGCCGCGTTCCACCGCCAGCTTTTCCCGGCGCTGGGTGATGTTGACTACCGTGGCCTGGCTGCTGCCTGCGCTATACGTGATTCAGATTCACCTCCCGGGCAACACCCTCACCTTCCCTGGGCAAAAGACTGTTGCGCCCACCGTCGGCCGACTGGTTCCCCAGGGCTGGAGCTTCTTCACCAAGTCGCCCCGCGACAGCGAACTGCAGCCCTACGTTCTGCACGCCGGTGCCTGGGAGGATCGGCTGCTGGCCCCGCATGGTGCCCCGCACAACGCGTTCGGCCTGAACCGCCGTTCGCGCTCCCAGGGCATCGAGATGGCGCTGCTGCTCGCAGAAGCTCACGGACTGCGCTGGACAAAATGTGATCGCGACCTGGCGGCGTGCCTCGGCGAGGCAAAGGAGCCGGGCAGGGCCACCAACCGGACTCCCGAACCGACGCTGTGCGGCCGAGTGGCGCTCGTGGAGCAGAAGCCAGTGCCTTTCGCCTGGCGCGACATCATGCACACCACCCACACCCCCGACCGTCTCACCGTCCTGGACATCACATGCTGAGTCGCACGCCGGTGCATGCCCCCTCCCCCTGGACGAACATCTACGGCCTCACCCGCACCTTCCTCGCGCTCGGCACCCTCCTGACCCTGGCCTTCAGCGACTCCGCGACGCTGTTCCGCCCGGTGGCTTTCCAGGGCAACCACCCCACGTGCCACGGAGTCGAGGCCAGCGGCGCCTTCTGTCTGGTCCCTGGCCACAGCCTGGACGTCATGCGGTGGGTCTGCGTGGCGGTCCTGCTCGTGGTGGCCAGCGGTTGGCAGCCGCGGTTGACCGCGCTTCCCCACGCTTACATCAGCTTCAGCGTCTTCACCGGCATCGCGATCGGTGACGGCGGCGACCAGATGACCACTGTGCTCACCTTGTTGCTGATACTCCCCGCTCTCGGTGACCGCCGCCGATGGCACTGGAGCGCGCCGACTCCCCCACCGAACACCCGCGCTGGCTGCTGCTGACCGGTACCAGTGCGCTGGTCGTCGTACGGCTGCAGATGTCATTCGTGTACTTCCAAGCCTGCGTGTCGAAGCTTCCGCATGCAGAGTGGGCGGATGGCACCGGCATGTGGTACTGGGGCAACAGCCTGGCCTTCGGGGCCGCGGGATGGCTTCATCCGCTGATCGGCCCGGTGCTCGCCAACCCCGTCGGCGTCGCCGCACTGACCTGGACGCCACTGTTCATCGAGATCTCCCTGTCAGCTGCACTGCTGGTACCGCAGCGGGTGCGTTACGTGCTCCTCGCGGCCGGCATGAGCTTTCACCTGTGCATCGCCGTGATGATGGGCCTTTGGAGCTTCGCGCTGGCGATGTGGGCGGGCCTGTTGCTCCTCTGCCTGCCGCTTGGCGGGGAGTTGCGCATCACCAAGCCGCCTTCCGGTCACGGATCCTCCGACCAGCAAGATCGCAGCAAGGCAACGGCCCTGGACTCGGAAAAGCCAGCCTCACGAGCCGCCGCCACCAGCTGAAACGCGGCCTCACGCAGTCTCGCCTGCGCTGGAACAGCGATCACCACGGCCCCCCGGCCGCGACGGAGGTCGATCAGCCCCTCGTCACGCAGCTGCTGGTAACCGCGCAGGACGGTGTGGACGTTGACCTCCAGGAGCTGTGCCAAATCCCGGGCGGCGGGCAGCCGGTCGTCCGGGTTGAGGGCACCCTCGGCCAGTGCCCGCCGTACGGAGGCGGCGATCTGTTCCGCCAGCGGGACCGCAGAGCCAGCGTCAATACGGATCAACATCTCAGGGGTCCCGTCGAGCGTTCCGGGCCAACAGGTCATTCAGCAGCCCGGCCGCCGTCGCGGCATCGTCCACAACCACCACGAACTCCCGACCGTCGTCCAGCCCCAGCCACAGCGCCTGCCCTGACCTCAGGGCCAGCCCGCGCCGGCCCTTGGTGATCCGGTACCCCCAGCCTCCCAGGTCCGGCAACGGCCGAAGCTCAGCGGTCCACGCCCTGTCGATCCGCTGAAGCGGGATATGGATCCGGGGCGCGGGGAGCAAAGGTGGCCGGATGGTCAGTCCACCGCCGTCGACAATGGCCCGGCTGCCGGCCATCACCGCGAGCAACAGCCCCACCGGCCACAACCAGAAACCAGGAGCCCAGCCGAGAACACCCGCAGCCACCACGACGGCCGCGCCCAGTACCCCGGCACCTATCAGCCACCTCGGACCGACGCCACGAACCCATACAACCTTCTCACCCGGCCTCAGGCCCACGGATCCAGAGGCTGCCGACCCACCTGCGTCGGCGGAGCCGTCACGAGGCACAAGCACCAACGCCGCTCCCGCGGCGGCCGTGGCCAACCCTGCGGCAACAGCCAGGTGCCACAACGGCATCCGCACCTCCTCAGCGGTGGCAGCGCCAGCGTTCACCAGCACCGCCACCGTGAACAGGTACCCCAGAGACACGCCTGCGGCCGCCGACGTGGCGTAAAGCGTCCTCAGGGTGAGCGCCCCTCGTACCGCGCTCCGGGACGCTCCTACTCCCAGAAAGAGCAGCGTCAGCTCGGAGATCAGCAGCATCGCCACTGGGGACGCGGAGCGGTTGGCATCTCCCCCGTCACCGAAGTGCACGGCCATGGGATCCGGCAGGTCCGACCAGGACACTGCGAACACCACGGCCACCACCAATGCGGCAACCAGGCAGGGGAGTCCGGCGAGCCACTGCGCCGGGCCCAACGGCTGACCGTGAGACGTCCGATCGGGGCTGGCCATTCCGTCTCCTCGTAAGTTATTCGCTTAGGACTAGAACAACTAGAGGTTATCCTTCTCCGCCTCGACACCGTCTGCCATGTTCCAGCCACATTGAGAAGCGGCGCACCTCCTCTTTGAATGGGTCACCACCGCAAGCAACGTTCGTGCTGCGGTTACCGCGGCCGTTCTCCGTGCGGTTTAGGCCCGGCACCTGCACGTCCTCACCTTGCATCGCGCCGTCGGTATGGGGCATGCCCCTCATGCACCGTCGCAGAGTCACGCGCCCGCAGGAGTCGGTCTAGGACGACGACCGAGGACCGTGAATGCATCCTCCGGCGGGCATCCAGCGACTCCCCCCATTGCTCAGTCAGGCCGACCTTGAGACGCTCACGCATCCCAGGGGTCACGTGGGCGTACCGCGCCGAGACCGAGCCGTCGATGTGGCCCATGCGCTCGTCCATCAGCACCTTCTCGGTGCCGAGGTCCTCCATGTGCGTGCGGTGGGAGTGCCGCAGGCCGTGCGGGGTGAGCCCCCTGGCGATGGGCAGCCAGCAGGCGTCGGCACGGCCTTGGGCGTTGCGGCCACGGACCGGGACACCGGGCCAGGGTTCGCCGAGCAGGGGGACCGGGCGGGCCTCCTGAGGTGCCTTCTTCGGGTACCAGCCGGAAGTGGCAGGCGCGAACAGCCAGGTGGCGAAGCCGTTGCGGCGCCAGTGGGCGGCGTTCTCCGTCGGGGTACCGCCACGGATGAAGTTCAGGTCGGCGATGGCGAGTTCGACGCGGGCGCGGGTGTCCTCCCGTACGCGATCGGGGTGATTGAGGACGTTGGACACGGTGCCGGTGGAGACGTCCGCGCGTCGGGCGACGTCCACCAGCTTGGCACCGGTGTGTCCGCCGGTGCGGGCGGTGCCCTGGCCACGGAAGACGTAGCGCTGTCCGTGGCAGGGGCACGGCGTCGGTTTCGTACGGGCGACGTGGTCGGCGACCAAGGCCGACAGCCAGTCCATCGCGTCGATGGTGCGGTAGCTGTCGTCCTTGGGCGGGCAGCGGATCAGCTCACCCGAGTCCAGTTCGTACAGCTGGTGTTCCACACGTACGGCTCCGGGCCGGGCGAACTGAGTCTCCAGGCCGACGATTTCGCCCCACCGCATCCCCGTGTAGCCCTTGAGGATGACGGCGACGAACTCATCGTCGCGACCGGACAGCAGGGCTGCGCGTTCGGCGATGAGGAGCAGTCCGAGCGGGTCGGTGATCACCTTCTCGGGACCGCGGTCGCGGGAGCGGCCGGCGCGTTTACCGCGCCCGCGCCGCTTCGTTGCGGGGTTGGACGCGATGAGGCCCTCGTCCACGGCGTCTTCCAGGATGAGGTGAAGCGTCGAGCGCCACGTCTTGACGCTGGATGCCGCGTAGGCGGCCTTCTCCCGCTTCTCCCAGGTGTCCACATCCGTGCGGAGGATGCCGGCGAGGGCCTTGTCCTCGAACTCGGGGAGCAGGTGCTCCTCGATGTGGCGGCGGTAGTTCTGCATCGTGGACGCGGCCAGGTCCTGGGCGTCGTACCAGCGGCTGGCGTATTCGCCGAAGGTCTCCTGTCCAGCCGCCGGGTCGCGCCAGGTGCCGTGCCGGACCTTGGCCTCTTCCTCGTCCGCGGCCTGCTTGGCCTCCCGCTTGGTGGCGAACTTGAGCACCGCGCCCGTCGGGTCGACGACGGTGCCGTACTTGCCCTCGCTGACCTTGTATCTACCGCGCCAGTAACTGCCGCGCTTCTCGGCGAAGCCCACGCCTCGCATCCCTCCTTCTCTGATGTGCCAGGTACAGCTAGGCGGCAGTGCCGTACTGGGACCTGCGCGGCGGTCGTGCCCTTAGACGTGGGGCGGGTGAAGTGGAGGGCCTCGTCTCCCCCGTCGGCCGCGACTTCGTCATGGTCGACTCGGACGGGCTGACCGGTGATGGCGTCCTCTGGGCTCGCTGCGGCGCCGGCTCCTCGTGGATGCGGATGATCGCGGCGAGGTGGTCCGCGGTGAAGCGGTAGGCGCGGCCGACCCGTGTGTGCGGTATCAGGCGCCGACGCGCGCGGTCCTTGACCCACCAGGCCGAGCAACCGAGAGTCTCGGCGATCTCCTCAGGCCGGTAGAGGCGGGGCAGGGCGGCTTCACCATCCGTTCGGTGCGGAAGGCGAGCAAGGGAAGGGGGCATCGAGGGGTGGGGCAAGAGGGGTGGGTCCTTCTCGGTGGAGGATGTTCGATCAGCAACGGTGGGTGGCCCGTCTCAGGTGGCGCTCGGTCCCTCCAGCAGCACGAGGGGTGAGACGAGGAGTGCTTCGGCTATCGCGACGAGGTCGTCGACGTCGCAACGCCGCTGGGCACGTTCGATCCGGGACAGCATCGTGTTGGTCATCGGACGGCCGAGGGCAGTGACACGGGCGGCGAGCTCGCGCTGGGCGAGGCCGCGTTCGGTGCGGAGGATTTCGATGGTGCAGGCGGTCCGTATTCCGGCCGGACCGATTTCCAGGGATCTTGCTGCCATAGCTCCATTTGTAGCTCCCAATCGCCGGTTTGGTTAACCGGCGATCGTCGGCTATGTTGCGCCCGGCATAGCGGCCGGGACCTATCTGCAGGCCGGGTTTCGAGCATCCGGTTTGCGGTGTCTTCGTAATCTCGGAGACATGCTCTGACGTGGGGTGTTGTGTTGTAGCTTGCGCACGCAGCGGGAGTCAACGGGTTCTCGATGTGATGCTTCTGGCTCCATCTGACGGAGCATTATTTCGGCAACCGGCGATCGTGCCCTACAGTTTTGGGACCGCCCTCCACCGCCTTCTTTTTCGGCAGCCTTTCTGCCGTCAGAGATGGCGCGGGATTGGGCTGGACTTGCGCGGCCCGGGTGTGGCTATGTTGACGACACCCCCGGAAAGCGCGCCCGGCCATCAGCGCGCCCCGCGCCGCCGACCGGCCAACTCCCCTCCCCTGACGCCCGTACCGCCCATCGACGGTGAACCGTGGGCTCCTGCCCGCCTGCAACCGAGTGAGGAACCGCCCCTCTTGGCTCGAATCCGCACCATCAAGCCCGAAGCCTTCGTCTCCGAGTCCCTGGCCGCCGTCTCCCTGACCGCCGAGCGCACCTTCCTCGGCCTGCTCACCCAGGCCGACGACCAGGGCCGCCACCGCGACCACGCCGCGATCGTCGCCGGACAGCTGTGGGTGCTTCGCCCCGAGCACGGGCCCTCGGACGTCGAGACGGACCTCGCCCAGCTCGCCGACGCCGGACTGATCTGCCGCTACAAGGGGCCGGACGACAAGCGGTACCTGCACATCGTCACCTGGCATCAGCATCAGAAGATCAACCGGCCCAGCAGGAGCCGTCTCCCTGCCTGCCCGCACCACGACGGCCATGCCGGAGCCGCGCCGGGCGTCGCCGTTCTGGCTGCGGGGGCTGGCATCACGGAGCCCTCACCGCAGTCTCACGGAACTCTCCGTGAAAGCTCCGGACAAGTGCGCGAACCTGCGGTGAATCCCGGCACCGATGACAAAGCTGCAGGTCAGAGCGATTTCACGGAGCCCTCCGTGAGGGAGCACGGAGGACTCAGTGAGGCGGCAGTGACGGCTCAAGGTACGGATCTAGGACCTAGGATCATGGATCTAGGAAGTACCCCTTCGGGGGGCGCGAGCGCCCCCGCGCCCAACACCGTCTCGGCTCAGCATCTGATCGCCGAGTACGCCGCCGCCTGCACCCACCGCCCGCCCAAGGACGTCCTGGGCCATCTCGGCCGGGTCGTGCACAAGCTCCTCGGCGAGGGCATCGCCCCTGCCCACATCAGGGCCGGACTCGAACGTCACCGCGCCAAGGGCCTGCACCCCAGCACCCTGCCGAGCCTCGTCCACGAGGCCATGAACGCGACCCCCGCGATGCCGACCGCGCCGGTTGTGCACAGGGCGTGGACAAACCCGACCGACGTCGAAGCCGCCTTCGGAGGTGACCTCTGACCGCCACCCTCACCCGCGAGCCCCGCCGGGTCGGCCCGCTCGCCGAACGGCTCAACGGCATCCTGGCCGGTCGCGGCATCGACCCCGCCACCGTCGCCGCCGAGGAGCCGCAGGCCGAGCCCGTCACCGCGCTGGAGCTCGCCGACGCCCGGATTCCTGCCCGCTACCGCCGAGCCCTGGCCGACCACCCACAGGTCACCGCCTGGGCCGACGAGATCGCACGAGCCGGACGCCCCGGCCCCGGCGGACCCGGCATTGCCGAGGGACCGTCGCTGCTGATCGCCGGCCCCACCGGCACCGGCAAGACCCACCAGGCGTACGGCGCCGTCCGAACCCTCCTCAGCCGTGGCGTCCGCCTACGCTGGGAAGCAACCACCAGCGCCGACCTGCACGCACGCCTGCGTCCCCGCGCCGGCCACGACGGCGAACGGGAACTGCAGACACTCGTCCGCTGCCCGCTGCTGCTCCTGGACGACCTCGGCGCGGCCAAGACCAGCGAGTGGACCGAGGAGCTCACCTACCGGCTCATCAACCACCGGTACGAGCACATGCTCCCCACCCTCATCACCACCAACCTCCCCACCGCCGAGCTACGCACCGCGCTCGGCGACCGCGTCGCCTCCCGCCTCGCCGAGATGACCGAACGCGTCATCCTCACCGGCCCCGACCGGCGACGCCGCACCACGGCCCCCGCCTGACCGGCCACCCCAGCGCCTCCTCCCGGCCCTGGCTCGCTGCACCGTTCGCGTTCACACCTGCCCTGGCCCGCGCAGCCTCCTCGCGCAGGGGTGCTCAGCACTCCCCCGCGTTCGCCCTCCTCTTGCCTCTGCACCTTGGAGACCCACCCTGCTCCCTCTCCCCTTCGCGCCCCTGGCTGCCCAGAGCAGCGGCACCCCGCTCCTGCCGGACTGGGCCACCTCCCCCGCGGTGACCGTGGTGCTCCTCGTCCTGCTCGTGGTGTCCGCCCTGTTCGCCGGATGGACGATCCGCCAGCAGCCGTCCGCCACCAACCGCCGGCGCGGGACCATCACCGTGCCCGTCGCGGCCATGGCCGCGATCGGCTGCACCGCGTACAGCGCGGACACCAGCTGGCGGTTCGCCGCCGACTACCTCGACATGGGCGGCACGACCGAGCGTGTCGCGATGTTCGCCGCCGCCGAGCTCGCGCTGTTCGCCACGGCGCTGATGGCACGCCAGAACCTCAACGGCCCGAAGCAGGCACCCGGCACACCCGGAACCCTCACCTGGGTCATCACCGCCGTCCAGATCCTGCCCGCCTACGCCGAGTCCGGGCTGCTCGGCGGCACGGTACGAGCCTTTGTCGGCCCCGTCCTGGCCGCGATTCTCTGGCATCTGGCCATGGGCATCGAACTGCGCCACCGCAGCCCCGACGCCACCTCACGCAGCCTGGCCGCCATCCTCATCCGCCAGGCACGCGAACGCGTGCTCGCCCGACTCCGCATCGCCGACCAGGACGCCGACGCCGCCCGACTCATCCGCGAGCGCGCACTGGCCGAAGCCGTCGCCCTGATCCTGCGCGCCGAGTCGATGAGCGACAAGAAGCTCGGCAGACGGCGGCGGCGACGTCTGACAGAGCGCCTGCACCAGGCTCTGGAGCGGGCCGACGTCGACGGCGATCCGCTCCAGGACGAGCTGCTGCTGCGCAAGCTCGCTACCCGCAGGCAAGCCCTCGGCCTCGCCTCCCTCACGCTGCCACCACGCTGGCAGGCCCCGGCCTCGTACACCGCCCGCGAATCCGGGCACAGCCGATCAGGCTCCGCCCACCCGGAGTCAGTGCAACGGGCAGAGCAGGACGCTGCCCGCCCACACCCATCAGACCCGGGCGACGACGAGGTGGCTCCGGCTGCCCGCCCGCAGCCTTCCCGTCCGGCGCCAGGGCTGCCCGCCCGGCCAGACACCGAAGACAGCCCGCCGCTCACGGGCAACACCTCGGGCAGCGCTCCGGGCAGGCGCGAGCGGAAACGGGCTGTCCGGAAGAAACGCGACGGCGGCAAACCCCGCGCCTCCGACGAGGTCATCCTCAAGTACACCCGCCGCATGTACGAGGAGACCGGCAGCGTCGGACGCGACCGGGTCGAGGACGCCCTGCGCGCCGCCAACTACACCGTCTCCAGTGACGACGTCGGACGAGTCGTCCGTGACTTCAAGGCCCAAGTCAAGGCAGAAGCCGACGCTCCACGCCGGTGACACCCGCAGCACCAACTCTCCCCACCACACCCCGACACGGAAGGCCCCATGCACTTTCCGCACCACCCAGACCCCACCACCCACGAGGACTCCCTGCCGATCACCCCTGCCCCAGGCGGAGCAAGCAATAGCGATGGACCGTCCACAGGCCGGTCCATCGCGGACACCTCCGCCCCAGGGGTGGCGGAGGAGCTGCTCCGGCGCGAGGGCGCGCCGGAGCAGGAGGGCGTGGGGCACGTCGTCGTCGAAGAACAGTCATCGTCTGCCGTCGCGCGTGCAGCCGACGAAGCCGCGCTCTATCGAGCCGCGCACCGCCGCACGGCCAGCAGCGAAGGCCGTCGCGAAGAGCGTGTGGATGCCCGCTACAGCGTCGATGAGAAGGCGCGGATCCTGGCCAAGGCGAAGTCGTTGGAGATCACGGGCGCGCACCTGGTCGGGGCGGTCGTCATGGCCTTCGTCAACGGCGAGGAGCACCTGCCCAACCAGCGCACCGTCTACGACGATGCGGTCGACGAGTTCGCCGCGCTGCGGGAGCAGATCGCCCGGATCGGCAACAACGTCAACCAGATCGCCCGCCGCCTCAACTCGGGCGGCGACCCACACCCTGTGGACACCGCGATCCTGCAGCGGGCCGAGCGCCTGCTCGCCACCACCCACGACACGGTCAGGGCGATCGACGACGCAGCCTTCCGGGCGGCCGAGCAGAAGGCGGGCGGCCCGAGGTGATCGCGAACATCGTCAAGCCCGGCAGCAACACCTACGGCGTGCTGGCCTACCTCTTCGACAAGGGCCGCGCCAACGAGCACACCAACCAGCACATCGTCGCCTCCTGGGACGACTTCATCCCCGACCCCGGCCCCTACGACAGCCCCGGCCACGAGCAACGCCTCGGCCAGCTCGCCAAGGCCCTGGATCTGCGGGTCAAGCAGGCCGGCGACAAGGCTCCGGACGGGCATGTGTGGCACTGCTCGGTGCGTGCCGCACCCCAGGACCGCGCCCTGACCGACGCCGAGTGGGCGACGATCGCCCGCCGCATGCTCCACGCGGCCGGCATCGCGCCCGAGGGTGATCCGGACGGTTGCCGCTGGGTCGCCGTGCGCCATGCGGACGATCACATCCACATCGTCGCCACCAAGGTCCGCGGTGACCTGCGTCCGCCACGGAACTGGAACGACTACCACCGCGCCATGATCGAACTCACCGCGATCGAGAAGGACTTCGGACTCACCCAGGTACCTCGTGGACCCGAAGCCGCCGTCGGCACCCCGGCCGCGAAGCGCCCCGCCCGCGCCGAGCAGGAGAAGGCCAAGCGGCAAGGCAGTGGCATGACGACGCGCGAGCGGCTGCGGCACACCGCGCGTGCCGCGCTCTCCCACGCCCAGGACCTGGACGACTTCTTCAATCTGCTCGCCGACGCCGGCCTCCGGGTCGAAACCCGCGCCCTGCCCTCCGGTGACCTCCAGGGCTACAAGGTTGCCCTGCCCGGCGACACCAACAGTGAGGGCGAGCCCGTCTGGTACTCCGGCTCCAAACTCGCGACCGACCTCTCCCTCCCCCAGATCCGACAGCGCCTGGCCGCCACCGAAGCGCCCACCGCCACCGCAGACTCACCGGCCGGGCACCGCCGCCCCAACGCATGGCACCAGGCCACCGCCGCCGCGGAGCGCATCCCGCACCACCTCGACCACGCCGACGAGGACATCGCCCAGGCCCACCTGACGGTCTTCGGCGAAGTCCTCTACGCCCTGCCCGCCCACGCCCCCGCCCACCTGAAGGCCGAACTCCAACGGGCCGCACTCGCCTTCGAACACGCCGCTCACACCCGTGCCCAGGTCGACCACCAGCACGCTCGCGCCCTGCGCAGTGCTCTGAAGGGCATGCGCTACCAGCCCGCCGACCACACCGCCCTGGCCATGCTCCTGGACGTCGCCATCCTCGTCGTCCTCGCCACCCAGCGCCGCAGCACCCTGCGCCACCACGACCGGCAGGTGGCCGCCGCCCGCCAGTCGCTCATCCATCTCCAGGCCGCCTACGACCAGATCGCCCCCATCAGCCTCGCCGCACTCGCCCGGCACCGCCCCACCGACGGAACCGTCCACCAGCACGTCCGCACCCTGCACGAGGTCCTGCCCGCCCACGCCGAGCAGATCCTCACCGAGAACGCCTGGCCCGCCCTCACCACCGCCGAAGCCGTCGGCCACGACCCCGCCAGCGTCCTCCAACAAGCCGCCCAGCACCGCCCTTTGGACGACGCCAAGTCGATCTCCGAAGTCCTCGTCTGGCGCATCCAACGCCTCAGTGAGCGGCACACCCCCGGTCCGGGTGCACGAGCCGCGCAGGCCCGCAGCGCTCGTGCTCAGGCCGCCTCACAGACCGGCGCCGGGATCCCGAAGGCGTACACGCCGCCGTCATCCCACACAGGCCGGTCCCGGTAGGAGGGCGACGGATCGTAGCCGTACACCCCCGGTTACCGAAACCGGGGATTCTCCGGACCCTTTGTATGGCCCACCCCCACCAACCGCTGACAAGGAGCACCCCGCATTCCCACCAAAGAACCCCTCCCCCAAGTCGTCATCCTGCTGTGCGACCTGTACCAGGACTACGGCTCTGGTGACTGGTTCCACCTCGACGGAAGGCCCATCACCGAGGAGGAATACAACATCGCTCACGAGGCCACACTCGAAGAGATCCGTGAGGCTGACGCGCAGACATTTCGCTACTACAGGTACCGGCTCAGGTGGCTCGAAGCACCCGAGGTTCTAGACCGGTTCCTCGAACCGTTCCTGGACCGGCTCGACGAGAAGTCCTTCGGTCACGCCATCGACATCATGAACGCGGACGAGCGAGCAAAGTTCCAGCAACTGGTCGACGCCGTGCTTGAACCGCTGCGCGCATTCACCCCGTACACCTTCTGACAGACAGCGGCACAGTCCGCACACCGATATGACGAAGGGGCGGTGGCAAGGATGCATCCCTGCCACCGCCCCTTCGCACTGCCGAGGTCAGCGTCCGCGTTGCCCCTTGTCCACGGCCTTCGCCAGGTGGGCGTCGACCACGCCAGGGCTTCCCGAGACGACCACCAGGACGTTGCCTGTGCGGACAGCCGTCTGCTTGACGACGCTGCGCTGCCCGCCAACGGAGTAGGCGAGCAGCTGGCTCCACTGCTCGTCGCCCAACCGGGCGACGAGCACCTTCTGAGTTGTGACCGTCACGGGTGTACCGCCGGCGAGGACCTGGTAGGTGGGGCAGGAGGTCATCGCCTCGAAGATCCGGCCCACGCTCCGCGAGAGCTTGCCCTCGGCGTCGCTGTACAGCTCCTCTTCCACCTCGGAGCCGCTGCCGCCCGCATAGGTGAAGGACGCCTTCGCCTCATGCGGGAAGTCGAAGCTGCCACCGACTGCGGCCTCGCTGCCGAGCTTCTCCAGCGCAGGGCAGCCGAGCACGGTCACGTCGTTGTGCTGCGCGGGGCGCTGCGGCGCGCGGGTGTAGCCCTCGCCCAGGTCACTCTCGTCCAGGAGCCGCTTGGCCAGCGCCGCCGAGGACAGCGGAGCGGACGCCGGGGCCGTCTCACCGTCCGGGCGTGCCGAGACGGTCGTCGAGGAGGTCGGGTCGATGGAGTCAGGGATGCCGGTCGAACAGCCCGCCAGGGCCAGGACGGTGAGGGCACTCAGGCTTAGGGCGGTCGTGGTGCGAAGGCGCATGCGAAACCCCTATGTGGCTGCGGAGCTGACGGTCTGACCAGGCCGACCCCCCGGCGCCGGCGGTCTGTAGGGGTAAAGGCAAGGGGTTTCGAGGTCAGTGGCCGAGGTGGCGCAGCCCGTCCTCAAGGGTGGGGTGCCAACGGTCGACCGGACCGGAGTTGCGGTTGTACCAGGCAGCGTCCAGACGAGGCTCTTGAACCTGGTGGCCGGCCCGGCAGCGCAGCCACACCGAGTCGTCGCGCAGGCAGAAGACGATCCAGTCCCGGTACACGCCGCACTCGGGGCAGGTACGGACCTCACCGTCGATCACAAGCGGCTGCTCCCAGCGCATCATCAGCCCTTCCACCTCCTGGCGCGAGGGAACCCGCAGATCCGGCGGAAGGAAGTCAGGCACCGGCGCCTCTTATGCGGCCGTTGCCACCGCACCAGAGGTGTGGTCCGGCAGGGGCCACTCCGCATGCATCTGCTGCAGGAGCGCGTAACCCGCGCGCTGGGCTTCACGGAACGCACGGTCCGCGCGAGCGCGTCGAAACAACAAGATCCTCTTCCTCTCTGTCGACTGGCGGGCGCAGGGCACGCCCCTCATACGTTTCAGCTTCAAGCCACGGAAATCAGCGACCAGCAGCACCACAGACGGCGTCTGGAGACAGGTCGTCAGCGGCGTCGGACGGTGAGCCGTCCCTCGGCGCTCTTGGGCAGCGTGCGGCGGGCCACCGGGACCGGCGAGGCAAGCGAGGAGGCGAACGCGGCGACCAGGTCATGCGGGACGCTGGCGCTGAAGCTGGCGCACCACAGATACGGAGCGCCGACAACTGGCTCAGCCCATACCTGCCAGCCCACCAGACCGGGGCGCGGGTCGGAGTCCTCGATGAGCGGCGGCACCATCTCCAGGGAGACGCACGTGGAAAGCCCGGGATCCATGGCGGTGGTACCGGGACGGTCCACGTCGCGGATCCAGCCCCGACCGCTGAGCGCGTCGAGGACCGTCGCCGGCCCCGCGAAACCAACGTCGGGCGCCTCGCGAGCGTCGATCGCAATGAGGAGATCGGCAAGCGCCTCGTACGGGACGTCGGCGGTGAAGTACGCGTTCCACTCCGTCATCGCGGCAGTGGCATACGGGCGGGCACTCAGCTGCCAGGCAACCGGTAGACCACCCAACTCGAACGGATAGGCCGCGAGAATCCACTCGGCACCGCACAACCCGTCCGGGCTCACATACAGAAGCGTGTGACGGGAGGTGGGCCACATACGCCAGCCGAGGCTGGCCAAGGTGCTACCAATCCGCTCGGCAAGCACACCGTCACCACCCGCCAGATGGAGCGGGGTGACCCAATACACGGGGTCCGGCGAGTCGGGTTGGAAGGGTTCGCTGGGATGGTGCGAGTGCAGGGGCGCCTCCTTCGGCTCAGGGGCAAGGTCTTCCGCCAGAGCGTTGTACGTTGACATGCTCCTGCAGCAATGCGCCAGTCATTGCGGGATCTTCGCTGTCTGCCCGCGGCGAACTGAAGTGTCTGCCTCTCACCGCCGGCTTCATATCGGCTGCACTCTTCGTGTTCCTCGACGGACTCGCCCACCGCTCACGGCACATCGAACTGGCCGGCGAGCCCCGCCGCAGCATCTCCCACCTTGTCTGGGGTTGCGCCTCCCTCACTCCCGGCGCCCGGATCACGAGTGAGCTAACCTCCGTGCATGCGTGGACAGTTCACCGGCTGGCCGGAGCAGGCCATGGACGTGTTGTGGCAGCTCCAGGGCGAACCGACCCACGCGACCCGCGAGCGCTACCGCACGGAACGCGAACGGCTGGTCCGGCAGCCGATGATCGCCCTGCTCAACGAGGTCGCGGACGCCGACCCCCGGTACGAGGACTTCTCCGTCTGGCACTACCGCACCAACTCCTGGTGGTGGCAGCACCAGGGCGCGGTGATCCGGCTCGGCCGCAAGATCGAGATCGGTCTTCGGTTCTCCCTGGACGGCCTGCGGATCCAGGGCGCCTGGTGGTACCCCGATCCCGGCCAGGTGGACATGTTCCGCAAAGCCGTGGCCTCGGAGGGGAGCGGCCGCGAACTGTCCGTCATCGTCGAGGACGTGCGGAAGAAGGGCTACGACATCTCCGGTGACGTGATGAAACGCGCCCCGCGCGGCTATCCGACCGACCACGCCCATGCCAAGCTGCTGCGTCACCGTTCACTGATCGCCGCCCGCCCCCTCGGCTGCGAGGAGTGGCTACACACCCCCGAGGCGGTCGACCGGGTCCTCTCGGCCGCCGCCGACCTGGACCCCCTGCTGATGTGGCTGGTCCGCCACGTGAAGCGCGCCGCCTGACATCACGAGGGCGCCGCGCGGCACGAGAGGAATCACACCCGTGCCGCCAGCCCCCGCGCTCAGAAGATGCGCACCTTCAGCGCCGACCGGTCGGCCATCGCCCGAAAATCATCCGGCACCTCTGCAAGGGGGCCAGCGCGGTCGAAGACCGGTAGCTGATCTAGGCAGAGATCCGGACCCGGCTCTTTAATCGCCGGCAGCCGTAGGGTCTGCGTCCCATAGGCACCTCAGGACCTTCGCCGGTACGTTCGGTTCAGTGCCGTCACTGGCGGATCCCACCGGCTGACGAGCGGCCTGCACCTGACTCCCGGCGCAGGCCGACCAACTGGCATGTCAGGAACCGGGTTTGTCGGTTGAGGCGGGTTCCTTGCCCGGCTCGGTCGGCTGGTGGGTGAAGACCACGAGGTGCCACGTGCCCTTCTGCCGCATCACGGTGAAGGTGTCCTGCAACGGCTTACCCGCCTTGTCCTCGGCCACAAGGCGGGCCGAGCCGGTGTCCGGGCCCATGTCGTGCTCGACCTGCACGCCCTTGATTTTCCAGCCGCGCCCGCCCCGGTCCGCGAGGATCTGCGCGGCTTCCTGCCTGGACCACTTCGCGTCCTTGACACCG
This sequence comes from Streptomyces sp. NPDC001351, assembly GCF_042896045.1. Lineage (NCBI taxonomy): Bacteria > Bacillati > Actinomycetota > Actinomycetes > Kitasatosporales > Streptomycetaceae > Streptomyces > Streptomyces sp. NPDC001351. Next base: position 88,843 of record NZ_JBIAWS010000004.1, read on the forward strand.
CCGACAGCAATCAGGTCGGTGACACTGCGGGAGTTCAGCGCGGTCACATAGGCTTCGACGGCCTTGCGGGCACCGTCGGCGGACGCCGAACTCGAAGGGCTTGCGGACGCGACCTTGTCTTCAGAGGACGAGCAGCCGGATGCGACGACCAGGACGGCCAGCACGGCCAAGAGGCGTCGACGTTTCACAGCGCACTCCTAGTTTCTCCTGTGAGGGGCAGCAGCCTGTCACGTGCGGTGCGCGTACCACCAGGTGCGCGGATGGTCAGAAAGCAGCTTGTTCAGGCTTTTGTTGTGGGTGTCGCCGGTGTGGTACGTCAGGTACGGCGTACCCCGGTACTTCTTCGTGACGATCATCGTGTGGTCGACGTTGTTGTTCCGGTCCCAGTCAGCCTGCAGCACATCCGACGTGACCAGCTTCCACACGTTGTCGAGGATCTTGGTCCTCTTCGAGTGCTTGGTCGCGAACCAGTACCAGTTCTCGGCGCCCGCCCAGGTGTAGCTGGTCGTCCACGTCGTCGGCCCGTAGAACCAGTACTTGTTGCTGGTCCTCTGAATGATGGCGCCGCCCTTGGGACCCCATCCACCCTCCAACATCGCCTGCGAGATGAAGTTGGTGCAGTCGTTGCCGTACGTCCGGAAGGCGCCGTTGTGGTGATCCCAGTACTTGTCGGCGTAGGCCACCATCTTGTTGTAGTTGTAGCTGGCGGCGACCGTCGGCTTGACGACGTCATCGACCGTGGCGGCGGGCAGCGGAGTCGTGTCGGAGGGGGCGTCCTTGCTTCCCTCGTCCTCGTCCGCCTTACCGCCCCCATCGGCCGCGCCGGCGTCGACGTCCGTGTCGGAAACCTGTGTCGTCGGCGTCGGGCCGCCCTCCGTATCGGCCTTGTCGGACGACAACAGCCACGCACCGTCGGTGCCTTGGGTGTACGTCACCGTGTGCGGGAGCGAGAGCTCCTCGTACTCCGGCGCTCCCTGCTCGACCTCCTGCGCCGTGAACGGCAGGTAGAGGCGTGTGTGCTCGGTGAGTTGGAGCGTCGCTGTCTGACCAGAGACGGTGGTGTCGGTGACGTTCACGTCGACCTGCGCCTTCGTGTAGCCGCCGTCGACTTCCTTGTACCGCTTGCCCTTCTCCGCGAGGGCGGCGAGATCATCCTGCGTGCGAGCGGCCATGGCGCGCGTGGCCTTGACCTGGACGACGGCGGCCCTCACCGTCGGGCGGGACGTCGTCAGCATGTCGGCGCGCTGCTGCAGATAGCCCTCGGCGAGCTGAGCGAGTGCCGTGGTGTCGGCGTTCGCCGCGGTTGGAGCGGTCGGGTCAGCGGGTTGGGCGCTCGCAGGTGTGTCGATGAGCGCGAGCATCGCCGCGGTCGTGGTCACGGCTGCGGCGAAGACCCGTCTGTGCTGCGCAATGCGCATGAATCCCCCTTGATCACGGCTGACTGGTCGGGTCAGCCTGCCGATCAGGACGGCAAATTCGAACATCGCGTTCCCGTGTGACGTGTTCCCGATCCCGGAATGTCTGATTCCCGATCATGAAACAATTGGCAGAGCAAGGTTCCGCTCGACAAGCGGGAAGACTTCGAGAGCGAGCGGTAATGGCGTCCTTGGTCTACTTCAAGAAGCTGTCCGAACAACCGGACTCCATTCGCTACTCTTTCGGTGAAGACCCGGAAGAAATGGACCGTACGCTCACCGTCAACACGGCCAGCCGCACCTCGACTTCCGACGACGGCATCGCCGACTACACGTTCCTCAAGGCATCACGGAAGGTCCACTCCGTGTTCGAGGAGCGTAGACATTGGCCGGAACGGGGTATGAGCGTCAGCTGACAGTTCGGTGATGGCAGGTGTGAACCCCGAGTTGCGCGCGCTGACATGGTGGACAAGCGGGGCATCGCCCCTCAGCGCATCGAAGCAGCCCGCGCTCTCATCGCCATCGCCGACATGATCCAGGCCGCCCGGCATCGCCGGCATCTGCTGCAGCGCGACGAGAGGGAGGCCGGTCAGGCCGGCACGCACATCGCCGGGCGTCACGAAGTCGCTGACGCCGTTCCCATGCACGGCGACAGCGCACGAGCCCCGCTCAACGTCATCTGGAACCGGTGCGGCGCCGCCACCAGCGGCACCTGAAAGGCTGTTTGAACCCGGATCCCGCCATGGGCACCAAAAACCACTGTTCTCATCGAGGCCAGAAAGAGACCTGGGCGCTCTGCGCTGTCTGATGCCGCCGATAAGATTGCTAGCGCTATCAGTCGTACGGGGACAGGGGGCAGTCGCGGTGGCGAGCGGCGAGCTGAAGGTCGATCTCAGCGCACTGGACGGTGTGGTCACACAACTCAACCGGATCATCTCAAATCTGGGCGATACCACCTCCGACTCGCGCTATCAGACGTACCTGCCGGCCGGTGCACTGGGCAGTGCGGATTTCACTGAGGCGAACGATCTGCACATTGCGCACACGGAGATGAAGCAGCACCTCGAGGACATCGTCACCCATATCCACGGCCTGGTGGACGACTTCGGGACGAAGACGAAGAAGAACCACGGCGCGTACCAGGACCAGGAAGCGGAGATCGCGGCGGCGCTGTCGGACGGGGGTAGGTCATGAGCTCGGGCGGGAAGAAGAGCGACGGCTACACGTACGAGTACGTCCCGGCGGCGATGTGCTACGACGAGAAGGCCACGACCCCGTTCGCCGATCTGAACATGGATCAGATGAAGGCCATGGTCATCAACGCGAAGCCGGGCGTGGTTCACGATGTGGCCCGAGGCTGGCGCAAGGTCAACGATGATCTGGTGGGCGAGGACGGCGGCGGTGGATCGCGGCAGGATTTCCTGGCAGCGGTGCACGGGGTGCTGGAGCACTGGGAGGGCGAGGCTGCCGATCGCTTCAAGGCGCGAGCCGAGGTCATCGCGAAGAAGATGCAGGACGGCGCCCAGTACGCCCAGTACACCTCCATCGCGCTGGGCAGCGCGGCCACGGTGCTGGAGACCATCAAGCCCGAGGTCGAGGCGATGGAGAAGCCGGGGACGATCTCCAGTGGTCTTGACTTCGTCGGGGACGGGTTCTCGCACGACGACAGCGGCTACCAGGCGGACAAGCGGGCCGGGATGTCCACCCAGGAGGCCCTGGACAGGAACAAGGACGACCTCTCGGCGGGCAAGGAAGCCCAGTTGAAGATGGCCGTGAAAATGGAGCAGTTGGGGGCGGCGTACGCGTCGCAGACCAAGGCCATGGGTACGTGGAACCGCAGGCCGTTTGATGAGTCCGACGACTATCCCGGTGATCCCGGAGGCACGGCGCCGGTCCCGATCGTCGCGATCCCGACCGAGAGCGGCCCCATGCTGGTGGGCCGGACTTACACCAGTAGTGGCGCGTCGCGCGGCTCGAGCCGGTCGACCATCACGGCGTCCCCCAGCACCCCCCACCGCGTTGCCCATGCAGGCACTGGTTCCTCTTCAAAGACGTCCGCGCCCTCCGGGGTCGGCACGGATGTGGACGGACTTGCGACCAGCAGCTCTGGCGGCAGCAGCGTCGGGGACGGCGGCGGCCACGGAGGCGGAAGCACTGCCCGAGTCGGTGGCGCGGGCGGCGGTTCTGGAACAGGTGCTGGTTTGCCTGGTGTGCCCGGGGGCCCTGCGGGCGGCTTGGCCCGTGGTGGCAGCGCCGCCGGCGAAGGCTCCGCGGCGGGCAGCGGCCGCACGGGTGTGGGCGGTGTGGGAGCCGGGACCGGGGCAGGTGCCGGACGCGGCAACCAGCCCAGCGGCCGGGGTCCCCTGGCCCGTACGAAGGGTGGGTTGATCGGCGAACCCGAAGACACCCCCTCCACTGGAACTCGGGCCGGTTCCGGTCTGCACGGCAGCCGCGGTGGCACGACCGAGGGCCGCAGGGCGGCGGGCCTGACGGGCTCCGGACAGGCCGGCGTGGCCGGCCAGGGCCGCGGCAAGAAGAGGAAAGACGGTAAGCCGGTCCCGGACTATCTCGTCGAGGACGAGGAGACCTGGGTGCCCAAGCGGGACGACACCACCCCACCGCTCATCGAGTAGACACGATCGCGGCAGGACAGAAACGGGGCTCGCGTCATCCACTACGCGGGCCACGCCCGACGGGACGAAAGAGGGAAACAGGGCATGGGTCTCACGCGGACGCTGCGCATCGCGGGCAGTACGGCAGCGGTGGGGGCACTGCTCTTCGCCACCGCGACCACCGCGTCGGCGGACCAGGTCAGGAGTGACCAGTGGCCGCTCCAGGCCCTTCACGCCGAGGCAGTCTGGAAGATCGCGACGGGCAAGGGCGTCACCGTCGCCGTCATCGACGACGGCGTTGACGCCTCCCACCGCGACCTGAAGGGCAACGTCCTGCCGGGCAAGGACTTCATCGACGGGGACTCCGACGCCTCGCCCGCCGCGGGAGACAGCCACGGGACGGCCATGGCCGCCGTCATCGCCGGGCACGGACACGGTGTCAACGGTTCGGACGGCGTGAAGGGACTCGCCCCTGACGCGAAGATCCTGCCCCTCCGTGACAACGGGGGCCAGTCGGACGGTTTTGCCTCATCGATCAGGTACGCGGTGGACCACGGTGCATCGGTCATCAACATCTCACAGGGTGGAAGCCTGCCAACCGCCGGTGGTGAGGAGCAACAGGCGATTACGTACGCCCTTCAGCACAATGCGATTGTCGTGGCGGGGTCAGGCAACGAAGGGAAGAGCGGCACCGAAGCCGTCAGCTATCCGGCCAGCTACCCAGGCGTGGTGAACGTCGGCGCTGTCAAGGACTCCAAGGAGATCTGGGAGAAGTCCAACTCCGGTGCGAACCTCCTACTGACGGCCCCCGGCTACCGCGTCGTCTCCGCCGGCACGGACTCCGACGGCTACCGGATGGGCACCGGCACCTCCGACTCCGCCGCCTACGTCTCCGCCGCCTGCGCTCTCCTGCGCGAGAAGTTCCCTGACCTCACCGCAGGCCAGATCGTCAACCGCCTCACCAAGACTGCCGGACTCCCAGCCCCGGCCAAGGGTCTGAAGCTCCCTGACGAGAAGTACGGCTACGGCTACATCCGGCCTCTCGCCGCCCTTCAGCAGAACATTCCGGCCGGCTCCAAGAACGGCCCGCTCACCACGCCCGCATCCAATTCCACGGCAACGCCCGAGGACGGCGCCGCGGCGTCCTCCGCGTCCGATGATTCGAGCAGTGGACTGACCACCAACTCGGTCATCGCGCTCAGCACGCTGGCAGCCCTCGGTGTGCTCGTCGTGATCGGCGTGCCTCTGTTTCTGGTTCGGCGAGCGAAGCGCCGTCGGGCGGCGGAGCAGAGCCAGTTCAATCAGCAGGCCGGATATGGAAGTTATCCCCCGAACTCTTACCCCGGTTCCGCTCCGTACCAGCAACAGCCGCCGTCCGACCGCTATCCGCACCAGTAGTGCGCATATACGCGGTCGGCTGGAAGCGGGGTGGAGACCAACGTGCGGTGGACAACCAGAGCACCTTTGGCGGCAGCATCATCGAGTCCGACACCAGCTGGCTGCGCAAATACTCTTTGCGTCGGAGGCCGGGCGTTGGGCCCAAAAGCGGGCCCACGCAGAATTATGGTGCAGTTTTCTGTTCACCAGCCCTGCTCCCCCGCGGATGGGTGGATTTCCGGTCGGCCTCGGCCGGAGCAGGCCAACAACAATGCGAGGTTACCGGTTCCAGTGAAGGGGGATAAATGAGCGAGTATCACGTCGTCCTGGAGGACCTTGAGCAAGCCTACCTCGCTTTTTTCCGTGAAGAGCGAACGCTGGGCGAGCAGAAAAACAAGGTGCACTGCCCGGTTCCCGATTGCGGGGACTCTGACACGAACAAAGCGTGTCGAGATGCGCTCGACGTGGTGACGACCCTGTACGACCTCCTTACCGAGACGGTAAAAGATCACGGCGAGAAGATGAAAAAGGCTCACGACGGCTACACCAGGGATAACGATGACGTCATGAACCTTTTCAATACGCTGGAAGGCTGAACGTGTCCGACTCGTACGCAACAATCGAAGGCGATCGAAGCACGCTTTACTCCAGCGGTCAGGATCTGGCGTCCGCGTGTAGCGAGCTTGTCGAGATCACTCACGTCTTGAATACCCGGGTCCGTGATCTTGTAAACGATGCCGGCTGGTCGGGGGATGCCGCTGACAATTTCAAGCAAGACTGGCTCGTATCTTCAGCGGCGAGTGACGCCATCATCCAAGCGATGGGCCATATCTCGACCACGATGGAACACTTGGCGGTCGTCCTTGGTGAAGCCCAGAATGACCTTGATGACGCCAGAGACTATGCCAAGAAGCACGGTATTCCGCTTGACCCCGATGGGCACCCACTCCCCGTGACGATGGACATCAGCGAGTACGTGGCGCGCGCGGATGCAGCGGTGCAGAAGGCGAAGCGGGCGCGGTCGGATGCCGCGCAGAGCTTCGCCGCAATCGTCTCGCAGCTTGCTCCGGGTGGAAGTGACAACACCCTCGGAACGAGTGACAACGTCACGTTGGCGGACGCCGCGCGCACACTGTATGGAATTCCAGCCGCCCGCGCTGCGTTGAGCCGCGAGAAAATGGAACGCCTCAATCAAGAGCGTGTGGACATGAAGCGACTCCATCGCCACATGCCGAAGCAGTCACGGGAGTGGAAAGAGTTCCAGACAGAGCGACTTGCTAACCGCCGAGCGTTGCGGGAGGCGAATAAGATCCTCGCCGATGTCGAAAAGTCTACGTCGAAGTGGAAGTTCTCCGGCAAGACAGAATTCGAATTTTCACGGCTGCGCGAAAAGCTCAATCTCGACGGCCAGTTCAAAATCCTGGACAGCATCCCGATACTTGGCACGACAGTGGGCCTGGCGGGTATTTATCTCGCCTCCAAGGACGACATGGAGAAGGGTTGGGGTTTCTGGCATAGCGTTGGAGTTGAGACGGGCAGCACGGCGCTTTCTATGGCTGCGGGGGCCGCTATTGAGGCTGGTGCCGCAGAAAGCGTACCCGTCGCCGTAACTGTGGGTGCAAGTCTCGGCGTGGGGTATGTTGCTGGAACCTATGGCGACGAGCTGGTCAAAGCTGGCCATTGGGAACATAACATCCACACACATGGAGTGGTTTCCGGGATCGGGCACAGCATCGGCGACGCCTCTGCAACATGGTGGAAAGAGGACTTTAAAGGCATGGGCGACAAAATCAAAAACTCAACGGTGGATCTTTGGAATGATGTCTTCTAGTTCTAACGTGAAAGTCTCGCAGGTTGCGCCGGTCGATTCACTCGCGTTTGTCGGCAAGTCGTGGCGCAAGCGCGGTCTCATTTATTGGGTGGTTCGCACCTTCGTCGCACTCTTTTTTTTCCTGATGACGGGGCTGGTATTTGCCGCGGCCGTTGGAATCACCATCGGCATCATCGATGCAGGCGCCTCTCCTTGGGTTGCCGTTCCTGTGGTGGTGGCGGTGAGTGCGTCGAGTACTTTCATCACCGTCCGATCGGTGCTTCAGAAACAGCGTGAGCAGGCGCTTGTTGGTGATCACGAGCTGAAGCCTGAGCGTGCTAGAGATGGCGAGGCGAGAGCACGTAATAAGCGCATAGGTGGCAGTGCTGGAGCCCTCGGCTACGGTCTGCGTGCATTGGGTGGCATAGGCGCGTTCTTTGCCGCTATCTGCGTGCCAATCGCAGTGGGCGTCCTTCCGGTAATCCTCTGGTTCTGGTTGAAGCCTTTGGTGCCTGGTGAGCTCCGCGCTCGACGCAAGCTTGCACGCTGGCTCACCGTCCATGGCCGGGAGGATGAGATTCCGGCTGGCTGGAAGATGTCTTGATCCGTCGGGAGAGGATTGTAGAGGAGCCCCAGAAGCCCTCGGTGTGCCTCGCATGGATTAACTGTGCTGCTTGGACGTGACCATCCGTGGTGTTTTCGTGGGCTGGTGCTGCCGCCATCGTCGGAGACACCAGCGTGAACGCGGGGTTGATCTGGGCCGCTGTCGCCGCGCTGGTCGCACTCCTCGGGGTTCAGGCACAGCAGATGACGACCATCAAGGGGGAATCGGTGGACAACAGCACGTTCCCTGGTGGTCATTGGCCGGACGCCCTGGCTTGATGCCCGGCAGTGGCCCTTACTCCGATCCGCCCCTACTCCAGCCACAGGAAGGCGGCAAATGGAGAGCCGCCACTACATCGCGTACTGGCACGGCATGCTGGGCCGGTACGACACGGCGCTGGCCCTGCACGAGGAACTGCTGCGAGACCGGATCGCGGTGTTCGGCGAGGACCACGCGCAGGTGCTCTTCAGCCGATTCAACATCTACAAGTTTCTAGGCGAGTCCGGGCGTCGGCAGGAAGCACTCGACGGTTTCCGTGCGCTGCTTCCGGACGTGCGGCGCATCCGCGGCGAGGACCACCCCAACACGCTCCTCGCGCGACTGAACATCGCCCGCTACACCTGGGAACTGGGCGACCCAGCAGGCTCCCTGGTGCTGCACGAGGAACTGCTGGAGGACCAGCGGAAGGCACTCGGCAACACCCATCCCGCCGCGTTGATCACCCGCTTCAAGATGGCGATGCTCAAGGCCGAGCTGGGTGACTTGACCGTGGCGCTCGACGAACTGGACGTTCTGTTGGAGGAGCGGCTGGCCCGCTACGGCAACCCGCTACACCCCGAGGTGATCAGGACCCGGTTCGGGCGCGCCCAGGTCGTCGCGCGGCAGGGGGACGTCGAGAGCGCCATGGCGCTGCTGCTCGAGGTCCGGGACGACCGCGCACGGGTCCTCGGCGAGGACCACCCTGACACGCTGGCCGCACAGGCGGAGATAGATCGTCTGTCGGTCACGGACCTGTGAGACGGCGCGAGGCGGTCGGTGACGGTGGAGTCGGATGTGGTGCACGACCATCATTTGGTCGGCGCTCAGGGATAACCAACGTGGCCGCGCTGCACGGCTGATAGTCCGCCAAGAGACGGAATCGCTGGGAGCCATCTGGGAGCCAACCTTCTCCCCCAGCCCCTCTGAGACCACCGGAGACCACCGCACCCCAAAGCCCTGACCAGGTAAAACAGCACCAACTGGCGTCGATCTTGCCTGGGCCTAATTCGGGGCGAAGAGGTCGTGGGTTCAAATCCCGCCACCCCGACAGCCGAAACACGAGGTCAGGGCCGGTTCTCCTTCACGGGAAACCGGCCCTGACTCGTTCCGCGGGGTCCCTGGGGAGTAGATGGGGAGTGGATCAAGGAAATCGACTCCCCGACGTCACTCCCGACCCACGCTCAGCAGCACATCTAGCGCGCGCACCGGTGACCACGGGTACATGGCAGACCGTGCCGCCAACGCCAACGCCTCCTCCCACTCGGCGTCGGTGGGGGTGCGAGCACCGCCTGCATCCACGAGCACGCCTGCGTCCGCTGTTCCCTTCTTCGCCCTGATCCCGCCCAGCGCGGCCGTCTGGTCGAGATCCGCGACAAGCTCAGCAACCGCATCGCTGAGGCGGAACAGGAAGGCCGGCTGGGCGAGATCGAAGGCTCCGCAGCAGCCTGACCGGCGCCGAGTTCAAGATCAGCCAGATTGACACGGCATCCGAAGGAGGGTCGGCACTCCTCGGCGTGCCAGCACAGCGATAGTCCTTCGGCACCCGCTCTTCCGTTACCAACGGCATTGTCCAGGGTGAATCGCCGTTGTGGCAGGTCAGGGCTTGATCGCCCTGTCAGGCAAGTCAGGCTAGTTGCTCGACGCCGGGTAGCGCAGCCGCCGGCAGGGAAGGCCGTCGAGGACGTCGACGGCGAACTGGGACGCGGGGCATGGCTTCGAACTCGTCTCGCGAGTCGTCGTTCAGCACCGTATGCGTATCAAGGTGACGGATGCTCAGCGGTGGCCGGGCCCGGCGGTCAGTCGATGCCTTCGATGATGCGGAAGTCACGCTCATAGCCGTCAGGGAGGGCCACCAGCGCCTTCTGGTATGCCTCGCTCTCGTATGCCGCAACGGCCTGTTCAAAGCTGTCGAACTCGACCAGAACGACGCGCTGCGGGATTCCGGCCTCGTGGGCGACGACTCGACCGCCACGGGACGGGAGAAGGGACAGGGTGCGCCCGCCCCCAGCCTGGACAGCCGGACCGGCCAGCTTGCCGTAGGCAGTCAGCCTCTCAGGGTCGGAAATGGCAGGGTAGACGCTGACCCAGTACCCCTTGGCCATGGAAACCTCCTGTGGTGGGCCGGACACGTCCGACTTCGAATTGACACTCTTGTCGATCGATCCCGGCGACGGGTACTGCGGTCGGTGGAATCGTCGTATGCGCAGGTTAGGGCTTGATGTGCGGCCGAGGGAAAGACCGGTACGGGATAGACTCAGAACGGATCGTTATCAATCGGCGGGGAGGGCACGTGGCGCCGGATACGGTGAGCCTGCGGTACTTCCTGGTGCTGGCACAGGAGTTGAACTTCACCCGCGCGGCCGCACGGATCGGTATCGCACAGCCCGCACTCAGCGCACGGATGCGCCGGTTGGAGGCGGAACTCGGTACGGCCCTCCTGGTCCGCAACACACGTAGCGTCGTACTGACCACGGCCGGTGCGGCTTTGGCGGAGTCCGCGCCGCCCGCGCTGGCGGCACTGGACCGGGCATGGGACACCGCCCGGAGCGCGGCGGCCGGTGAACTGGGCACGCTGCGCATCGGATACAGCCTCAGCGCCGGAGCCGAGACGGCACCGGCCCTGGTGGACAGGCTGATTCGCGGCAACAGCGGACTCGAGGTCGGCGCGGTCCCGATGGCGACACCGGAGATCTCCCCCGCGGTCGCCGACGGCCGCATCGATGCCGGGATCACCCGCGGTGAACAACCGGGCCGTGGCGTGCGCCGGTTCCTGCTGCGGCGTGCGCGCATCGGGGTCCAGCTGGCGCAGCATCATCCGCTGGCCGATCACGCGGAGATCGAGATCGCCGACGCGACCGCGTATCCACTGCGACTCCCGGACCGTGCGGCCAACCCCGTGATCCACGATCAGCTGTCCGCACTGTTCCGAGACACCCGACCACACCCCCGATTCCAGACGCCCGCAGTCTCTTTCGACATGTCTCAGCGCGACCTGCGCGACGGAGTCACTCTCGCCCCGGCCGGAGAAGCCGCGGCCACGACACAACCGGCCGGTCTCACCTGGCGACCGCTGCGGGGCGCGCCCAGCCTGACGTTCCACCTGGTCCTCCCCCGCGAGCAGTCGCCGCTGCACCGCCGCATCCGTGCCGTCGCCAAAACCCTGGCGCACGAGCTGCACTGGCTGCCGGACTGACGCGCTGCTCCCCACTGTCAGCCGCGAGAAGATCCTCGCGTTCATTCAGAGGAGTGACCAGGCCGAACGAGATGGCACCGTTCCACACGGTGCGGGGCATGGGGACCTCCGCGTGAGCCCCGAGCAGGACCAGCCTGGCCATGCCGCCGCCACGAGGGTGAACATCCGGTCACTCCCGCGAAGCTCGTTGATATTGCGTGAGTCTTCATGCATAACGCAATGTGCTTCGCTTTTTTCTGTCCAAGACTGTCGGACTGGTCCTTGTCATGGCCGTCGAGCTCAGTCTCCTTGCCTTGAACTTGGCGGGGGACCAGGTCTCCGGAATCGTTGTCGGTGCCAGGATTCCGGCCGCGGCCAGGGAGAAGACGGAGGCCAAGGTGAAGCCGAAGACTCCGGTCGAGAAGGACGGCAAGCTCCACGTCTGCGGCACTCGTCTGTGCAACGAGGCCGGGGCACCGGTCCAACTGCGTGGCATGAGCACGAGTGGCACTCAATGGTTTGCTGATTGCCTGGTCGGTGGCATGTTGGATGCGCTCGCCGAGGACTGGGGTGCGAGCGTCCTGCGCATTGCCACGTATGCGGACAAGGAAGGCTACACGGGAAATCCAAAGAAGTTCACGGATCTGGCGAACCGATTGATCGACATGGCGAGTGCCCGCGGTATGTACGTGATTGTCGACTGGCACTGGGTCGACCCGGGCGACCCGAACCACGGCTTCCGCAATGCAATGGCCTTCTTCAAGGAAATCTCCGCACGGAATCGGAACCGCCCCAATGTGATCTACGAGATCGTGAACGAGGCATTTCAGGCGAGCTGGTGGGAGATCAAGAGCTATGCGGAGAAGGTCATCCCCGTGATTCGCGCCCGGGCTCCCGACAGTGTGATCCTTGTCGGCACCCGCGGCTGGTCCACGCTAGGTGAATCCGAGTACGCCAGTGAAAATGAGGTTGTCGCCCACCCGGTACGTGCCTCCAACATCATGTACACGTACCACTTCTACGCGGCGGCGCACCGGGAACCTTTCCTGAAGACCCTTGACCGCGCCTCCTCCAAGCTCCCTATTTTCGTCTCGGAATGGGGCACACAGTCATGGAACGGCTACGGCAACGACTTCGCCATGTCGCAGAGATATGTCGCCCTGATGGCCAGGAAGAAGATCAGCTGGACGAACTGGAGTATCGGTGACGGCGATGGTGACGGCGAGATCTTCCGGAAAGGCACCTGCAGGAGCGGCCGGTTCGCCGGCACCAGTGTGCTCAAGCCCGACGGCGTCTGGATCCGGCAGCGGATCAGAGGCTGACCGGTGACGCACGGGCCGCACCGGTCAGAACAGGCAACGTCTGGGCGGCGGCTACTCCTTGCCCTTCAGGAAGCCGGCCGACGCCGACGAGGACGTTCTAGTCCGCTCACCTGGACCAGCACATGGGTAACGACACGCTCGTCGAGGAGGCCCTGCTCTCCTTCGCCGCCGCAGGCGCCTTGGCGGCGGACCCGGCCTTCGTGGAAGCTGGGCCGAAATCATGCTGTCTCGGCCCGAGTGCCCTCCGCAGCTGCTCCGGTTGCTGCCTGCCTGGTCAGCGCACGGCGACCTCCTCGACGCGGCAGTCAACGGGACCGCGTAGCCGGCGCCTTCCCCGGGACGATGACGGCAGCCATGTCGATCGGTCCCAGTCTCGTGGGAATGATCCCCGAGTGCCTCGCCCAGTACATGGTCGCCCTCTTCCGAGTCCGCAGCCTCCATGGCCGGAGGGCAGGGGCACGAGGCTGTGCCGGAGCTCCCGCGGCGTCCACTCAGGCTTCAGACCGGGCTTCTTCACGATGGGCTTGAGAGGTCAGTAAGTGCAGTTATGAGCGTTTCGCGGTTTCAGTTGGGGCAGGTGGGCTGGTCTCGAACTCGTCGGCCGTGCGGCCGGTGCCGCGCCGGGTGACGGGCCGAACGACTCCCGATCCCTGCCCGAAAAACCCCGCGGTCCGGAGCAACCTTTCCGGGGGCGGTGACAACTACGTAGCGTCCGGACAGGGGGTCTGGTCAGAGGCAACACCCGAAAGAGAGCACCAACATGTTCCCTCACTCATCCTCGTCGCCGGAGGAATCGCCCGGCGGCGGCGGCAGACGCGGCCGCCGCCGTCGCGCGTCCTTCCGCTCGGCCGTTCTGGGGCGGCGGCAGACGCACCGTGGCCGTCGGCTGTACCAGCGCCGGGGTTTCTGGGCGGCCCTCAGCTTGGCGGTCGTGGGCGGCTCCGTGGTCGTGGTCAACACGGCCTCAGCGCAGACCGTGGACACGGACACCTGGTACACCCTGGTCAACCGCAACACCGGCAAGGCACTGGACGACCTCGGCTACGCCACGAACGACGGTGCTCCGGTGGTGCAGTGGAGCCGTAACGGCGGGGCCAATCAGCAGTGGAAGTTCATCGACTCGGGTGACGGGAACTACCGGCTGCAGAACCGGGCCTCCGGCAAGGTGCTGGACGACTACGGGTGGTCGAAGACCGAAGGCTCCGAGCTGGTGCAGTGGAGCGACAGGAACGGCGCCAACCAGCAGTTCCACATGGAGGAGTCGTCGGACGGCTACGTGCGTCTGATCAACCGCTTCAACGGCATGGCCGCCGAGGTCCCGCTCAGCTCCAAGGGTGACGGGGGCCACATCGCCCAATACCACGACTGGAACGGCGCCAACCAGCAGTGGCAGCTCGTCCCGGCCGGCAGCGCCGGCGGCACCGGGAACGCGGGGAGCTCCGGCAGCAGCACCACGTCCACCACGCTCGGCAGCAACTCGACGAACGCCTTCATGGGCAGTAACACGGTGCTCATCGGCGGCTCGATGGACGACACCTCGGCGGCCGCCGCGCCGTTCGACATGCGGTACGCCTATGTGCACAGCCAGCCCGCGCCCTCGTCGGACTACTACTCGGCCTCGCGCTGCCACGACGACTGGTCGGGCTGGTGGGGCTGCTGGACCGGCAGCACCACGGCGCCCGGCACGTACATCACCTATCGGGACACCGTGGCGGCCCAGGCGACGTACAAGGGCAGCCCACGCCCGCAGAAGATGCTCTGGACCTGGTACTCGCTGCGCGACCTCGGGGACGCGGCAGGCCAGGGCGACGGCCCCGGCGAGGTCCAGGCCATCAACAGGACCGACCTGCTCACCCGCTACCTGAACGACTACCGCTTCTTCCTCCAGAAGATCGGCACCTCGCACGACGCGATCGACCTCGAGCCCGACTTCTGGGGCTACGTCCGCTCACTCGGCAACCCACACCAGGTTCCCGCACAGGTCACGGCCTCGAACCCGACGGACTGCGGATCCCAGGAGAACAGCGCCACCGGCCTCGCCCAGTGCCTGATATCGATGGCGCACAAGTACGCGCCGAACACCGCCGCGGGACTGCACCTCTCCTGCTTCGACTGGCAGACCAACACACCGGCATGCGTCAAGGACTACGCCAACCTCGGGGCGAAGAACGCCGACTTCCTGGTCACCGACGTGTCGGACCGCGACGCGGGCTGGTACGCACAGCCCGCCCACGGCGGCAGTGACCACTTCTGGAACGACCAGAAGGCCGCCGCCGCGCTGCAGTTCTACAAGACGATGGCCGAGTCCGTGGGCAAGCCGGTCGTCCTGTGGCAGATCCCCCTGGGCAACATGGCGCAGAACAACACCTTCCAGCACTACCAGGACGACAAGGTCGACTGGTTCTTCTCGCACATGGACCAGGTGGCCAACGCGCATGTCGCCGCCCTCCTGTTCGGCTCGGGGCAGCAGGAACAGACGACGCCCGAGACCGACGGCGGAAACCTGATCAACAAGACCATCGGCTACCACAACTCGGGCGGCACGCCGCTCAAGTAGCCACCAGCAGCCGGTCGGCCCACCCTTCGACGGGGCCGCGTTCACAGCCCCGTCGTCCCGCCGAGCACTTCTCGGCCGGTGCCGACCGGCTGCCGCCGCCCGTTCTGGCACGGATCCGACGACGCCTTGTCAGCCCCCGATCGCTCCGCTCGCCGACGTGGGTCGAATGGGAGCCTCGACAGTGGGCCTCTGGTGTCCGGCGACTCCTACCCGAGGACCAAGTGCACCGGGTGCTGACGCGGACGATGCCCTCCGATACGGTCCCAGGCCATGGCGGATGGCGACGCGGTGCCGGAGAAAGTGGCGTGGGTCCTCGTTCGGGACGGCCAGGTGTTGGTGACGCGCAGTCACGGCAGAGATCTCTTCTACTTCCCGGGCGGTCATCGTGAGCCGGGCGAGTCGGACGGCGAGACGCTGGTGCGGGAGATCGACGAAGAACTGCAGACGGCGATCGATCCCAGTTCCATGGTGCACTTCGGCACCTTCGAGATCGGCGAGGGCCATCCGGAGCACGGCCCTTTCCGGATGATCTGTTACACCGCCGATCACCGCGGTGAGCTGACCCCGTCGAGGGAGATCGCCGAGAAGGCGTGGTTCGGCTACGCGGATCGGGACCGGGTGTCGGCCGTCGACGAGATGGTCTTCGACGCGCTTCACGAGGCCGGGCGGCTCGCCTGACCTCGCGAGAGCTGGACAGCAGCGAAGCACAGCGCCCCGCGACACCCGACCGACCAGGGCTACGGCCGTGTCCTGCCGCGCCGGCGCCGGGCGACGGCGAACCCCGCGAGTGCCAGTACGGCGATGCCGCCGCCGGTGGCGGCGGCCACCGTGGTGGTGTTCATCGCGGACGATCCGGACGCCTGGGGGCAGTACGAGCCGCCCCCGGCGACGGTGATGGTCGTATGCGTCTGCTTGGTGGTGAGTCCCTTGCGGTGGGCGGCGATGTCGACGGGGTAGCTGCCCGGCTCGATCCCGCAGCGGAGCGTCCCCTCGCCCTGGCCGAAGCTGTTCTTCTGCAGGGTCACCTCGACCGGGTGCCCGAACGCCGGTGAGGTCACCGTGAAGCTGCCGTTCTCGTCGGCGGCCAGGGACGTCAGGTCGACTCCTGAGATGACCTCGACGGGCGCGCCCGGCCTCAGCGGCCCGTCGGGAGTGCTGTCGCTGTCCGTGGGGGCGAGGCTGACGGCGAGGCCCGGGTCCTCGGCCGCGCGGGCGCCGGGTGCGGCCGCGAGACCGAGGGCGGCTGCGGTGCAGAGGGCGCCGGCTACGCGCAGGTGCATCCGTCTACCTCGCCTTCCTGATAGGTGATCAGGCGGCCTTCGGCGGGACGAGCATGTGTTCGCGGCCGAGGGTCGTCGTGGTGTCGGTGTAGAGGGTGGTCTCGCCGTCGGACCAGCGCACGAGGAGGTCGTCGGCGTCGCCTGGTGTGTAGGCGCCAGCGGTCATGACGGCGGCGTGGGTCCACAGTGTGTTGGACGACTTCAGCTCGACCTCCGTTCCCACGCCGGAGGCGGAGGAGTCGCGGTAGAGGCTCAGTCTGCCGTCGGACCAGCGCACGAGGACATCCCAGTTGGCGCCTCCGGTGAAGTTTCCGGCCGCGAGGAGGGAGGCGTGGCGCCAGGTGTCGTTGGGCGGCTGCAGCTGGTGTTCGTGGAGGAATCCGCGGCTGTCGACGTCGGTGTAGAGGGTGGTCTCGCCGTCGGTCCAGCGGACCATGACGTCGTCGGGCGCCGGGTTGGCGCTGTAGCGTCCGGCGGTGATCTGGACGGCGCCCTTCCAGACGCTGCTGGGCTTGGCCAGCTGGGTTTCCCCGGCGAAGCCGCCCTTGCCGTCCCCGGTGTACAGGGTGACTTCGCCGTCCGACCAGACCACCATGAGGTCGGAGGCGTTGTTGTCGTCGAAGTCCCCGCCGGCGATGGTCCTGGCGTGGGTCCAGGTCGAGGATTTCGCGATCTGGTGTTCGCCGGAGAAGCCGCCGTTGCCGTCCCCGGTGTAGAGGGTGACCTCGCCGTCCGACCAGACGACGATCATGTCGGTCCTGCCGTCGCCGGTGTAGTCGCCGGAGGCGGTCTTCATGGCCTGCTGCCACCGGCCGCCGCCGGTGGGGTACATGCTGTAGCCGCGCGGGTACTGGGTCGGCGTGGTGTTGTTCTGCGCGGCCTGGTAGATCTCGAGGGCCCGCTGGTCGAAGGTCGTGGAGAACGAGATGCGGTCGCTGTTGTTCTCCAGGCCGCCGCCGTAGTAACCGCCGAGGTTGCCGATGACGGTTCCGCTGCCGGTGCTCTTGTTCAGGCCGGTGATCCAGGGGCTTCCGGAGGTGCCCCCGTAGAAGCCGCCGCAGTCCATGCGCATCTGGTGGTATCCGGGCAGCCGGCTGGTGGTGACTCCGGCGCACATGAAGGGCTGGTTCTCCGGGTTGTGGCTGCCGGGGTAGCCGATGACGGTGACGTTCTGCTTGTACTGGCCGTTCACCTGGCCGAGTCGCAGCGCCGCGCCGACGGCCTTCTGCACGCTCTGCCCTGCCCCGTTGACGTCGACGCGGGCGAAGGCGTAGTCGAAGTCGGAGTAGGCATCGCGGGTGGGGTGGCCTGCGGCCTTGTACCAGCGTGCGTCACGCACCCAGCTCTGCACCGCGAAACGGCCGTAGGGGGCGGGGTTGTCCGCGCTGCCGTCGTAGCGGGGCACGAACATGCCCATGGAGCCGCCGGAGCAGTGCGCGGCGGTCAGGATGACGTTGCCCTGCGGGCTGTCGACGACGCTCGCGGAACAGAAACGCCCCGTCAGCTGGTCGGTGGCCGGGTCCTTCACGTAGTGGAAGAACGTTCCCACCGTGGGGACACCGGCGAAGTAGACGCCGTTCTTCGGCGCGGCCGCACCCTTCACGAGGGATTCGGCCTTCCCGCCGGCCGGGGCCTCCCCGCGCGGGCTGTCCGGGGTGGCCCGGGCCATCCGCGCGGGGGTCCAGAACTTCTCGGCCTCCGCACTCGTCCATGCCCTTCCCCGGCCCGCGTCGTGCGCGGTCGACGCGGTCGGCACCGTCCCGGTGGCGGCGTCGGGGCGCGCGGAGGCGGGAGACGCCGCCGCGAGGAGGAGAGCGGAGACCGCTATCGCGGCACAGGTTCCGAACGTGTCACGAAAGGTGGGTATTCGCACGGTTTCCTTGTCTGTCAGCACACGAGTGGCGAGAAGCGCCCGGTCTCAGCTCGTGAAGATGAAGTACTTCCACGTCCCGTAGGTCGTCGAGTTCACGTTGTCGCCCGACGTCGTGTCGATGTAGGACGAGCGGATGCGGAAGCGGACTCCCGTCGGCGGGGTGCCGGTGAGTTCGAGGGTGTCCTGGCCGCCCGAGCCGAGGACGAGGTACGCGCTGTGCGTGGCGCGCCAGGCGCCCTGGGAGTAACCCTGCACCTCGACCCGGTACTTGCGGTTCGGGTACGGCGTCATCGTCGTGTCGAAGACGGGTTCCTTGGACTTGTGGAAGTAGCGGTACGTCTGGTTCCACGCCGTCTGGGTCTTGTAGTAGCCGCTCAGTGCGGTCGAGACCCGGACCCGTGCGCCCACCGTGCTGGTGACCGTCGCGGGCGCGTAGCGGGTGTCGCCCGTGAACTTGGCCGTCAGCTTGGTGTCGCGGGTCAGGTAGAGGCTCACGGACAGGTTTCCGGAGGAGTCGACCGCGCCGGACTTGATCAGCTTGTTGGGCTTGTCGCCGCCGTACGGGTCGGCGTAGATCTCGACGGTCCGGTTCTTGTACGTCGTCCCCAGGTGCGCCGTGAACGTGACCTGGGTGTTGTACGAGTACACCTTGCCGTTGTCGTCCAGGGTCAGGGCGGTCGTCGTCTTCGTGACGTTCACCGTGCTGGTGGCGGTGGCGCTCGCGTGGTAGTCGTCGCCCGCGTAGCCGACCGTGTACGTGACCTGGCCGCCGGCCGGCGGGGTGTCGGCGAAGGAGTAGGAGCCGTCGGCGCCGACCGTCGCCGTGCCGAGCGGCTTGCCGGACGGGGACTCGTCGTCCGTGCGGCGCACGGAGACCGTCGTGCCGGGCGGGAAGGACGCGTTCGAGGTCAGCTTGCCGGTGACCGTGAGCGGCTTGGCGCGGGGCGCGGTGGCCGGGGCGGTGGCCGTCAGGGTGGCGGCGGCCTTCAGCGGGTCGTCGTAGATCCGCAGCGAGTAGGTGTTGTTGCTGTCGTACGACACCGCGAACAGCTTGCTCTCGTCCGGTGCCCAGGCCAGGCCGCTGCCGGCCAGCTCGTCCGAGGCGGTGCCGCCGGTGGAGCTGGGGAGGTCGTACTCCCGGGTGGGCGTCGAGGCGCCCGCCTTGAAGAGGTGGACGTCGGAGCCGTAGAGGGAGTCGGTGCCCGCGGCCACATCGCCGTTCGGCGCGATGTCCACGGCGTCGGGGTAGTTGGTGGTCTCGTACCTGCCGTCCGCCGTCAGGTCGGAGAGCTTGTAGACGGCCTGGTAGTACGGCGACCCGCTGGCCGTGACGACGTCCTTGCCGTCCGGTGTGACCGCGAGGTCGCGCAGGTTGCCGCCGCCGGTGCTGCCCGGGTCGAAGGCGTACGCGGTACGGCTCGCGGTGCCCGACGAGACGTCGTACACGGCGAGTTCGACCGGGCTCTGGCCGGGTGCGCCCGCCACCACGGTGCCCGGGGCGCCGGGCGAGGCATCCAGGATCGGCGCCTGGTAGAAGGTGTTCCCGTCCTGGTTCAGGGCCACGACCGGGTCGGTGCCGCTCAGATCGAGCGAGCCGATGTTGCCGTTGGCCGCGCCGCCGTAGCCGAACCAGAGCTTGCCGCCCGTGTAGGCCACGTACTCGGGGCCGGTGCCGTCACCCGTCGGGTAGGTGTGGGTCTCAGTGGCGGTGGCCGTGTCGATGGCCGCGATGGCGTTCGCGCCGGCGACGGCCGCGTACAGGGTTCCGGAGTCGGCGGAGAGCTCCAGGCCGCGGACGCCGGGCAGCGATTCGACCGTGCCGACGACGGTGCCGCTGTAGTCGGTCGCGACGACCTTGCCGCTCTTCGGGTCGCTGATGAAGACCCGCTGGTGGACGCCGTCCACGACGACGTCGCCGGTCGAGGTGACCGGCAGGAGGGTGCTGGAGTCGGCCAGCGCGGGCGCGGCCGAGGTGAGCGCGAGCGCGGTCGAGCCGAAGAGGACCGCGAGTGCGGTCGCGGCCGTGAGAGTGCGGGTGCGCACGGTGGTTTCGAACCCCCCGGAACGAAAAAAAGGCCCCTGTTGGACTGGGGACGTGAGCGGAGCGTAGGTCACGCCGGTGACGGCTGGTGCAAGGGAGGGTCAACGGTGATCAAAAAAGTCTCCGATAGTGATCAACCTCGCAGCGACTCGGCCGACACAGTGATCAAAAGCACTCCGCGCCGTTCGGCTCCGGTCCCTCCCCTCGTGGGGACCGGTGTCGAACGGCGCGGATCTCGAAGGCTCGGGCGACGGGTCCGGCGCCGCCCTCCCAAGGCTCCCGCGGAAGCCTGGCCGAGAAGGTTCGGTGCCGTGCGCTGTCGTCCTGAGCGCTGAGCTGATGGCCTGCGCGGACGGTGCCCGACGGGTTCGCCCTTGCGTCGAGATCCTGCCAGCTGAGGCTTGCCGTGAGGAGATTCCGGTGCCGGTCCGGAGGCTTTCGCCGCAGGTCAGCCGTATAAAGTGAGTTTTCCGGTCCGGATGACCAAGCGCGGGGGGAGTGAGGAGTGGAGGCCTTGGGTTCCGACTCAGGGGCACGTACTGCCTTCGCGGAGCGGCTCGCTCTGCTGTACAAGGAGGCGGGCAACCCTCCTCTCGCGCGGGTGGCCGAGGCGGTCGTACAGCTTCAGCGGGTGGACGAGCGGGGGCGGCCCGTACGGGTCTCCGCCCAGCGGATCAGCGACTGGCGGCGGGCGAAGAACGTGCCGGCCCAGTTCGCCGCGCTCGCCGCCGTGCTGCACGTCCTGATCCCGCAGGCCCGCCGGGCGCGGCCCACGCCGGTCTCGGCCGGTCTGTACGACCTGGGGCAGTGGCAGCGGCTGTGGGAGCGTGCCCTGGCCGACCCGGCCGGTGACCGTCCCGCGGCGCCCGCCGAAGTGGACGAGCGGCCTCCCGTGGAGGATCCGGCCGCCCCCAGTGTGTGTCCGTACCGGGGGCTGGCCTCCTACCGGCAGGAGGACGCCCGGTGGTTCTTCGGCCGGGAGCGCAGCACCAGCGCCCTCGTCGACCAGCTGCAGGCGGCGGAGAAGACCGGTGGCCTTGTCATGCTCGTCGGTGCCTCGGGGGCGGGGAAGTCGTCCCTGCTCAACGCCGGACTGGTACCCGCCGCGCAGAACGGCGCACTGGGCGGCGACGGCAGCCGTCCGAGGACGGTGGTGCAGCTCGTGCCCGGAGCCGATCCGGTCGGAGAGCTGACCCGGTGCATCCCGGAGCTCGCACCCGTCATGTCCGAGGCGGACGGCTCCGCGGCCACGGAACCGGGCACTCCGGCGTTCGCGCGCGCCGTCCGGGGTGCCGTGGCCGAGTGGGCCCGGCGCGAAGGGCCCTCCGGCGAGCGGCCGGTCCTCATCGTGGACCAGTTCGAGGAGGCGTTCACCCTCTGCGCCGACGAGGCGAGCAGGCATGCGTTCGTGCAGATCCTGCATGCCGCGTGCTCGTCCGCGGCAGCGGACGACCCGGCCGCCCTGCTCGTGGTCCTCGGTATCCGCGCCGACTTCTACGAGCAGTGCCTGCGCTATCCCGAGCTGGCCGACGCGCTGCAGCACCGCCACATGGTGCTCGGACCGCTGAGCACGGCCGAGCTGCGCGAGGCGGTGACCGGGCCGGCCAAGGCCGTGGGCCTCGAGCTCGAACCGGGTCTCGCGGAGCTGATCGTCCGGGAGGTGAGCGCCGACGGGCCGCGCGGGGCGCACGACGCCGGGGTGCTGCCGCTGCTCTCGCACGCGCTGCTCGCCACCTGGCAGCGGCGGAAGGCGGGCCGGCTGACGCTGGCCGGCTACCGGGCCGCGGGCGGTATCCAGGGCGCGGTGGCCGCGACCGCCGAGCGGGCCTGGTCGAGCCTCGACCCGCCGGCCCGCACCGCCGCGCGGCTGCTGCTGCTGCGGCTGGTCCGGCTCGGCGAGGACACCCAGGCCACCCGCCGTCGCGGGACCCGGCGTCAGCTGGCGCAGGAGTCGACGGACCCCGGCAAGACGGAGGAGTCGCTGGAGGCGCTGGTCCGCGCCCGGCTGGTGACGCTCGACGCGGAGACCGTGGAGATCACCCACGAGGCACTGCTGACCGCCTGGCCCCGGCTGCGTGACTGGATCGACGAGGGTCGCAACGACCATCTGCTGCGCCAGCGGCTGGAGGAGGACGGCCGGGCCTGGGAGGGCTCGGACCGCGACTCCTCGCTGCTGTACCGGGGTTCGCGGCTGGCCCAGGCCCGCACCTGGGCGAAGTCCGCCGGTGACACCTTCCTGACCCGCAGCGCGGTGGAGTTCCTGGCCGCTTCGGTACGGCTGCGCAAGCGCACCCTGGTGATGCGGCGCGGGGCGGTGGCCGCGCTGGTGGTCATGTCGGTGCTGGCCGTCGGTGCGGCGGTCCTCGCCTGGCAGCAGCGCAATGACGCCGTGTTCGAGCAGGTGGTCGCCGAGGCCGACCGCGTCCAGTACACCGACCCCTCGCTCTCCGCCCAGCTGGACCTGGTCGCCCACGATCTGCGCCCGGACGACGCGGGCACCAACAACCGGCTGGTGTCGATCGTGAACGCGCCGCTGGCCACGCCGCTGCTCGGCCACACCGGCGCCGTCTACCTCACCTCGTTCAGCCCCGACGGGAAGGTCCTCGCCACCGCCAGCTACGACCGCACGGTCCGGCTGTGGGACGTCAGCGACCGCTCGCACCCGAAACCGCTGGGCAAGCCGCTCACCGGCCACACCAGCTGGGTGAGCACCGCCCTCTTCAGCCCGGACGGGAAGCTCCTGGCCAGCGCGGGCGACGACGGCACCGTACGGCTGTGGGACGTACGGGATCCCGCGCACCCCAAGCCGCTCGGCACGCCCCTGACCGGCCACACCGGCACGATCTATCTGCTCGCCTTCAGCCCGGACGGCCGCACGCTCGCCGCTGCCGGCGAGGACCACACCGTACGGCTGTGGGACATGGCCGACCCTGGTCGGCCCAAGACGCTCGGTGCCCTGACCGGGCACTCCGCCGCCGTGCGGTCCGTGGCCTTCAGCCCCGACGGCCGGCTGCTGGCGGCAGGCGGCGACGACAACACGATCATGTTGTGGGACATGGCCGATCCGCACCGCCCGAAACCGGTCGACAGGGTGCTGAAGGGCCACACGGACACCGTGCACTCGGTGGCCTTCAGCCCCGACGGCCACACCCTCGCCAGCGGCAGCGCGGACGACACCATCCGGCTCTGGGACGTCACCGACCCGCGCGACGCCACCGAGCTCGGCTCTCCGCTCGCCGGCCACACCGGCCCCGTGTGGTCGGTGGCCTTCAGCCCCAAGGGCGGCCTGCTCGCGGCCGGCAGCGCGGACAGCACGGCGAGCCTGTGGAACGTCAGCGATCCGGCTTCCCCCTCCCAGGTCGGCGAGCCGCTCGCGGGCAGCAGCGGCGAGATGTACGCCGTGGGCTTCAGCCCCGACGGCCGCACCCTCGCCACCGGCAGCGGCGACAGCAAGGTCCGCCTGTGGTCGATGCCGACATCGGACATGATCGGCGCCTTCGGGGCGTTCCGCCCGGACGGGCGGGTCCTCGCGATGGCCGCGCGCGACGGGCGGATCCGGCTGTGGAACGCGAAGGTTCCCGGCCGGCCCGTGGCGATGAGCAAACCGTTCATGCCCGCGGACGGCGGCCAACGCCAGCTGACCTTCTCCCCCGACGGCCGCACACTCGCCGTACTGAGCGGCCGCAAGCAGCTGTACCTGTGGAACGTCACCGACCCGGCCCGGCCGGTCCCCTACGGGGCACCCCTCGCCATGCGGACCCGCTTCACAGGCACCCACGCCCTGGCCTTCAGCCCGGACGGACGCATCCTGGCGAGCCCTTACGACGACCGCACCATCCAGCTGTGGAACGTCGCCGACCCGTCCCGTGCCGTCAAGTTCGGCCCACCGCTCACCGGTCACAAGGGCTTCATCAACAGCCTCGTCTTCAGTCCGGACGGCCACACCCTCGCCAGCGGCAGCGCGGACGCCACGATCCGCTTCTGGAACGTCACCGACCCCCGCCGTGTCTCCCCCCTCGGCACACCCCTCACGGGGCACGACGGACCGGTCAACGTCCTCGTCTACAGCCCGGACGGCTCCACGCTGGTCAGCGGCAGCGACGACGACACGGTCCGGCTGTGGAAGGTCGCCGACCCCCGCGAGGCGACCGAGGTCGGCGCCCCCTTGACCGGTCACACCGAAGCGGTCATGTCGCTCACCCTCAGCCTGGACGGCCGCACCCTGGCCAGCGGCGGCAACGACAACACCGTCCGCCTCTGGAACGTGGCCAACCCCTCCGAGGCCGCCCCCATCGGGCAGTCCATGAGCCCCAACGCCAAGACCGGCAACTTCCTGTCGTTCAGCCCCAGGAGCCATCTGCTGGGGGTGTCGAGCGGCTCCGACACCGTGCGGCTGTGGAACCTGGACACGGACGACGCGATCCGGCACATCTGCTCGACCACACAGGGCGTGCTGACACCGGAGAAATGGCACGAATATCTGCCACGTCTCTCGTACAAACCTCCGTGCGGCCCCTAGTGCGACCCGGTGGAAGCCCTGGTGGCACCCCCTGGTCAATGGGGCCGACCCAGTGATCCCGGCCACATCCCGGCGACGCGGCAGAACAGTCGACTCCCGTCGGGCCCTCGGCCTTGTTACGCTTGGCCACAGCCCGATCGCTGGTGCATCCCCCGTCGCCAGCGGTCGGGCATTCTCATGCCCTCCCGGCGGTCAGCCACTGGGCGACCTTGCGCACCGTGGTCTCGTCGAGCCGCTCGACGAGGGCCTGTACGGCTGCGTGGTCGTCGGGTGCGAGGTCGTAGAGCCCTGCCTTGCTCAGCCCGGCCATGAGCACCTGCTGCCGCCGGCCGCTCATCCGTTCCGTCAGCGTCGTCGGCTCCTCGGGGCCGGCGGACGGCGGCCCCGCCACAGTGGCGTTCGTGGCCGCGGCCGACACGTCGAACCGCTGCCACGCCCCGTCCTTCGGACCCCACAGGCTGACCGCGAAGTCGCCGCCGCGCGCCCGCACGGTGTGGGCCATCTCGCCGAGCGCGTACTGCACGGGAGCACGGTGCGGGGCCTCGGCACACACCTCCCAGGAGGCCGTGGAGGGCCGGTAGAACTGCGCGACCCAGCGGGGAGCCCCGGTCGGCTGCGGACTGGCGGGACGTGTCGTGGTCTCCACTGCGCTCACCCCTTCATTCACCCGTTTCCCTCACCTGCTGTCACGCTGCACAGCAGGCGACGGTAACTGACTGACCGTCAGATATCCAGGGCCGGTTGTTCGGGGTCAGTTGTTCGGGGTCAGTTGTTCCAGGACTCGTCGTACGGATCCTTCGGCGTCGGCACGGGTGTCGCCGCCGTGACGCGGAAGTACGGTATGGGGCCGTTGTTGACGGGGTCCTTGGTCTGCTTGGCGGTGTAAGTGCCGGTCACCTGGAGCCACTTGTCCGGCTGCAGGACCGGCGGGATCGTGCCGGTCAGGGCGATCTTCACGGGCTGGGCGTCCGCGGCACAGCAGTTGAGGGCCATGCGCACGAGGTAGGGGGCGCCGGTGCGGTCGAGAGCGACGAAGCCGGTGATCCTGATCGGGCGGCCCGCAATGTGCCGGCCGCGGTCGTAGACGGCGCGGGTCGCGTAGTCGACCACGTTGAGGTCGAGCGGACCGGAGGCGGGCAGCTTGTTGAAGCCGTACGGCTGCTGCAGGGCCGTACCCGTGCGCATCGCGCTGTAGGAGCCGAGGGCGGGCGGGGCCACCAGGATCAGGGCGAGGAGGGGGAGGACGAGGAGCCAGGAGATACGGGGTTCGCGGTGGACGTGACCCTCTCCATGGTCATGGGCCTCGCGGCCGTGCTCGTGGGTTTCGCCGCTCTTGCGGCTGCGCCACTCGTACCAGACCGTCGCCAGCGCCGTCACGATCAGTACCGCGCCCGAGGCCAGCAGCAGCGGTTGCAGTCCCGCCTTGACGTAGCGCAGGTAGAGGTTGGTGAAGCCCGCGTGCAGCAGGGCCGCGCCGGTCAGGAACAGGATCGCCGCCTGTGCCTGCCGGTTCACAGGAGCACCGCCCCGGTCAGGACCGCGCCCGTGATGGCGAGGGCGAAGGTGGCGGGGGCGAAGCGCAGGGCGAAGCCTCGGCCGAAGGTGCCGGCCTGCATCGCGAACAGCTTGAGGTCGATCATGGGGCCCACCACCAGGAACGTTAGCTTGGCCGTGAGCGAGAACTGGGTCAGCGACGCCGCCACGAACGCGTCCGCCTCCGAGCAGATGGACAGCAGGACGGCGAGGATCGCCAGGGCCAGGATCGCGACCAGCGGGTTGGCCGCCGCCGTGCGCAGCCAGCTCGCCGGGGCCACGGCCTTGAGCGTCGCGGCGGCCATCGCGCCCAGCACCAGGAAGCCGCCCGCGTGCATCACGTCGTGCCGGACCGAGTTCCAGAAGGCGGCGCCTTTGCTCGGGCCCTCGTAGTGGGAGCGTTCCGGTGTGCGCAGCCAGTCCGTGCGGCCGAGACGCTGCCACAGCCAGCCCATCACGCACGACACCAGCAGACTGGCGACGAAACGGCCCACGACCATCTCGGGGTTGCGGGGGAAGGCCACCGCGGTCGCCGTCAGCACGATCGGGTTGATCGCCGGGGCGGACAGGAGGAAGGCGAGGGCCGCCGCGGGGGTCACGCCCCGGCGCACCAACGCTCCGGCCACCGGCACCGACGCGCACTCGCAGCCCGGTAGCATCGCGCCCGCCATCCCCGCGACCGGCACCGCGAGGGCGGGCCGGCTGGGCAGGGCACGCGCGAAGAACGCCGGCGGCACGAACACCGCGATCGCCGCCGAGAGCAGCACCCCGAGCACCAGGAAGGGCAGCGCCTGCACGAGCACGGCCACGAACACCGTCATCCAGCTCTGCATGACGGGTGCGGAGAGCGCTCCGCGGATGGGGCCCTGCAGCAGCACCAGCAGGAGCAGCAGCATGGTGAGGACCAGGGGGGACTTCGAGTCCTGGCTGCCGTTGTCCCGGCTGCCGTTGTCCTGGCTGCTGTGGTCCTGCGCGGTCCCGGTCGGCTCTTCCGGCTCCGGGGCGCCGCGCACCGGCTCATGGCTGTCCGCCCCCGTGGGGGCTGCTTTGGTGATGGCCACGGGCGTGGTACCTCCGGTGGTGCGTAAGGGCGCTGGTTTCCCTCCCCATCGATACGGCGGGGAAGGGGCGTTCGTTCAGTGACCGTTCGGTGACTGCGCTCGGTTGCTGCTGGAACCGCCTCTCCCGGTGAGGCACTCTTCTCACTCGTGGGGAGCGTTCCGAATCAAGGTGTGGCGAGTGGTGACGTGTCGGCGCACATGGTGGTGTGCGGTGACGACGGACTGGCGCATCGGCTGGCCGCCGAACTGCGGGGGGTGTACGGCGAACAGGTCACGCTCGTCGTCCCGCCCGCCGACCGCGGGGTGCGCCCGCCGGTGGTCGGGCGCGCGCGGGCGACGACAGCGGCACTCCTCGACCGGGTGGTGAACGCGGCCGTCAACCGGGCGAACGGCGCCGCCGCCGAACCCGTCGCCGCAAACGCCCAGGTCGTGGAGGCCGCCGAGGCGACCGAGGAGGTGCTCGGCGCGGCGGGCGTGGAGCGGGCCGCCGCGCTGGCGCTCGTGTACGACGACGACGAGACCAACATCCGTGCCGCGCTCACCGCCCGCCGGCTCAACCCCCGGCTGCGGCTCGTCCTCAGGCTCTACAACCGTCGGCTCGGCCAGCACATCGAGGAACTCCTCGACCAGGCCGCCGCGTTGGCGACCGGCGACGGCGCATCCCCCGGCAGCGACACCTCCACCACCGTGCTCTCCGACGCCGACACGGCCGCGCCCGCGCTGGCAGCCACCGCCGTCGCCGGCACCAGCAAGGTCGTACAGACCGACGGGCTGCTGCTGCGGGCGGTGGAACGGACGCCGCTCGTAGGACAGTTGGCCCGGCCGGGGCTGGCCACGCTGGCGCTGCTGTCCGCGGACGGCGCCGACAGCGGCGGCGAGCAGGGGCCGGAGCTGCTGCCCGACGCGGCGGCCGTCCGGGCCGCGACCGGCCGCGGGACCGTCGTCCTGGAGCAGGTGTCGTACGCCGGGCCCCAACTGCCCCCGGCCCGCGGGTCCGTGGCGTTCTCCTCGCTGTTCTCGCGGCGGCTGCGGTGGTCGCTGGCAGGCATGGTGGGGTGCGTGGTCGCGCTCGCGGTGGCGTTGTGGCTGGTCACGGGGGTGCATCCACTGAGCGCGTTCTATCTGACACTGCTCGACCTCTTCGCCATCGACAACCCCGCCATCGGGGAGCCCGTTGGGCGGCAGATCCTTCAGCTCCTGTCCGGGCTCACGGGGTTGCTGCTGCTGCCGGTTCTGCTGGCCGCGGTGCTGGAGGCGCTCGGCACCTTCCGGACCACGTCCGCGCTGCGGAAGCCGCCGCGGGGGCTGGGTGGGCATGTGGTCCTCCTCGGGCTCGGCAAGATCGGTACGCGGGTGCTGACCAGGCTGCGGGAACTGCACATCCCCGTGGTGTGCGTCGAGTCCGACCCGGATGCCCGGGGGTTGGCCACGGCGCGGCGGCTGCGGGTTCCTGTGGTGCTCGGGGACGTCACCCAGGAAGGCGTTCTGGAGGCCGCCAAGATCCACCGTGCGCATGCGCTGCTGGCGGTGACCAGCGCGGACACGACGAATCTCGAGGCCGCGCTGTACGCACGGTCCGTGCGGCCCGATCTACGGGTCGTGCTGCGGCTGTACGACGACGACTTCGCGACCGCCGTGTACCGCACGCTGCGGGCTGCTCATCCGCGTGCCTCCACGCGGAGCCGCAGTGTGTCCCACCTGGCGGCGCCCGCTTTCGCCGGGGCGATGATGGGGCGGCAGATTCTGGGGGCGATTCCGGTGGAGCGGCGGGTGCTGCTGTTCGCCGCGATGGATGTGGCCGGGCATCCGCAGCTGGAGGGGAAGACGGTGGCGGAGGCGTTTCGGGCGGGGGCTTGGCGGGTGCTGGCGCTGGATACGGGGGTGTCCTCCGGCGGGCGGCGGGAGGAGCCGGCCGCCGAGGAGGCGTATGACGAGGTGCGGGCGGTCGCGGGGTCGGGGCTGGTGTGGGATCTGCCGGACGGGCGGGTGCTGAAGGGGTCGGATCGGGTGGTGCTGGCTGCTACTCGACGGGGGTTGGCGGAGCTGTTGGGGCGGCGGCCGCGGGAGCGGGCGGGGGCCTGAGCGGCCCCCGGCGCCGGGGCGGAGGCGGGGGCCGGTTCACTTGCCGGCGCTAGCCGGGTGCCGCTCTCTTTGGGTCGGGTGCCGCCCCTGGGGGCACCGCCCAGGCCCTTAAGGCACTGGGGGAGGCACGACTGCCCGCAGGCTACGGCGGCACGACTGTGCGCAGCTACGTCAACTGGGAGGCACCGCCCAAGTGGCGCTCCGCGAACTCCAGTTCAAGCCGGACCTGCTTGATTCTCTCGTCCACCACCAAGGAACCGTGACCCGCGTCGTAGCGGTAGACCTCGTGGGTGGCGCCGCGGGCTTCGAGACGTTTGACGTAGTTCTCGATCTGGCGGATGGGGCAGCGGGGGTCGTTGACGCCGGCCGAGATGTAGACCGGGGCTCTGACCTGGTCGACGTAGGTCAGGGGGGACGAGGCCTCGAAGCGTTCGGGGACCTCCTCGGGGGTGCCGCCGAGGAGGGTGCGGTCCATGGCCTTCAGGGCCTCCATCTCGTCGTGGTACGCCGTGACGTAGTCGGCGACCGGGACCGCCGCGATGCCGAGCGTCCAAGCCGTCGGCTGGATGCCGAGGCCGAGGAGGGTGAGGTAGCCGCCCCAGGAGCCGCCGGTGAGGATGAGGCGGTCGGGGTCCGCGAGGCCGGAGTTCACCGCCCAGGCGCGGACCGCCTCGATGTCCTCCAGTTCGATGAGGCCGACCCGGTGCTTGAGGGCGTCGGTCCAGGCGCGGCCGTAGCCGGTGGACCCGCGGTAGTTGACGCGGATCACCGCGTACCCGTGGTCGACCCAGGCCGCCGGGCCCGCCGCGAACGCGTCGCTGTCGTGCCAGGTGGGGCCGCCGTGGATGTCGAAGACCGTGGGCAGGGGGCCCAGGGCGCCCTGCGGCTTCTGGACCAGGGCGTGGATACGGCCGCCGGGGCCGTCCACCCACACGTCCTCCACCGGAACCGAGCCCGGGGACTTCATGCCCGGCGGGTCGAGGACCACCCCGCCCGTGGTCGAGCGGACCGCCGACGGTTCGGCGGCCGAGGACCAGAGGTACTCCACGCTGCCGTCGGGGCGGGCCGTCGCGCCGGAGACCGTGCCGGTCGGGGTGGGGATCTGCGTCAGGGCGCGGCTCGCCAGGTCGTACCGGAACAGCTCGCTGCGGGCCTCGAAGCTGTGCACGATGAGCAGGCCGGTGCCGTCCGGGTACCACTCGGCGCTCACGTCGCCGGGCAGGTCCAGGGCCAGGTCGGTCTCCTCGCCCGTCGCCACGTCCCAGACCAGGGGCTCCCAGCGGCCGCGGCGCTGGTGGCCGATGAGCAGCCGGGTGTCACCCTCGACGGGGGCGAAGCCCAGGACTTCCAGGCCCAGCTCGGCCGTGCCGCCCTTGGTGTCGTCCAGCTCGGCGACCGCCGTGCCGTCGGGGCGCAGGACGCGCAGTGCGGAGTGCATGGCGTCGCCGTGCTCCGTGTGCTCGATGGCGATCAGCGAACCGTCGTGGGAGAGGTCGCCGACACCCGCCGACTCGCGGTGGCGGTAGATCTCCACCGGGTCCTCGCCGGAGCGTGCGAGATGGATCGTCGTACCGTCCTCGTCCGTGGAGCGGCCGACGATCGCCGTGCCGCCGTCCCGGGCGAGGGCCAGGCCCGCCGGGTAGGAGGCCTCCAGGCCGGGCGCCGCGAGCTCGTTCTCACCGCCTTCGAAGCGCTGTCTGCGCCAGACGCCGAACTCGTCGCCGTCCTTGTCGTCGAACCACCAGATCCATGCGCCGTCGGGGGAGAGCAGGCCCTCCGTCGTGCCGTTCGGACGGTCCGTGACCTGGCGTTGTACGCCTGTGGCCCGGTCCCAGGCGTACAGCTCGTACGTCCCCGTCGCGTTCGACACGAACAGGGAGCGGTCCGGTGCGTCCTCCGCCCAGTCGGGCAGCGACACCCGCGGCGCCCGAAAGCGCTTCTCCCAGTCCGGCATGTCCTCGTTCCGCTCCGGCGCGGCGGAGGCGTTGCTCTCAGTCATGGCCCCATAGTGCCTGCCCCCACAGACAATTCGCTGGCGGGGCCCCCAGCCTGTGGATAACTTCTACCGGGCATTTACCGAACACGCGTCCAAGCAGGTCAGGAAGACCGACGCATGTCCTCCCCCATCCCTTCCTCCGCTTGTGCCGACTGGCCCGAGACGTCGGCGATGTGACCGGCAAGTCGCTGCTGCATCTGGAGTGCCACCTCGGCACCGACACCCTCTCCTGGGCCCGGCACGGCGCCGCCCGCGTCGTAGGCCCGGGCTTCTCCGAACCGGCCGTGGCGGTCGCCCGTGATCTCGCCGCCGCGACCGCTTCGACCGCGAGCCGCAGGTCTACGACCTCCCGGCACATACGCGGCGGAGAGCACCGCCACCGTCCACAACCGGACCGTGGAGTGGACGCACCCGCTCGGCGAGGTCGTCTCCGCGCTCGCGGCGGCGGGGCTGCGCATCGAGTTCCTGCACGAGCACGACGTCTCGCACCCCCGCGGCGAGGCCTCCGTGGCCGCCCCGTACCGTTGACAGCGTGTACCGGTTTCTGCTGACGCCCCGTTGGTGGGGGATCAACGTCTTCGTGCTGCTCGCCATCCCCTTCTGCATCTTCATGGGGTCCTGGCAGCTGAGCCGGTTCGAGGACCGGGTGCAGGCCCACCGGGACGCGACCGAGCAGGTCACGACGGACCGGCACGAGGCGGCGCGGCCGCTGCGGGAGCTGTTGCCGGTGAACAAGGCGACCTCCGGCAGGCAGGCCACCGCGACCGGGCGGTACGGCAAGCAGCTGCTCGTGCCTGACCGGCAGCTCGACGGCAAGCGCGGTTTCTATGTGCTGACGCTGCTGCGCACCGACGGCGGCAAGGCGCTGCCCGTGGTGCGGGGGTGGCTGCCGGGTGCCGCCGACGCGGCGAAAGCGCCCGCCGCGCCGAGCGGTGAGGTCACCGTCACCGGTGCGCTGCAGGCGTCCGAGACGCCGGGGGACAACGGGGTGAGCGCGCAGGGTGGGCTGCCGGGCGGGCAGACCGCGGCGATCAGCTCGGCTTCGCTGGTGAATCTTGTGCCGTACGAGGTGTATGACGCGTGGGTCACGCTGGACAAGGCCGACGGCGGGATGACTGCCGTGCCGGCGACGGCGCCTGCGGACTCCGGGCTGGATCTGAAGGCGTTCCAGAACCTGGGTTACACCGGGGAGTGGTTTGTCTTCGCCGGGTTTGTGGTGTTCATGTGGTTCCGGTTGCTGCGGCGGGAGGCGGAGTTCGCCCGGGACGCCGAGATGGGGTTGGTGGCCGAGGAAGAGGGCGTTGCCGTCTGACCCGGATTCGGCTGCACCGGCGCTGCGGCCTGGGGGGCGGCGTCACTTGCCCGCGCTTGCGGGGTGCCGCCTGTCCTTGGGAAGGGTGCCGCCCTTGGCGGCACGATTGCCCGCAGACTACGGCGGGCGGAGCAGACGACTCTCCCCACAAGCCACAGCGAGGTGACACGGCTGGCCGCAGGCCGAGAGGCTGGAGGGTCTACGCCCCCGTCAGCACTCCGGTGTAGATGACCGTCCCCGCGCACGCGTTGGAGACCGTCGCCGAGACCGTCGGGGAGCCCGCCGCCGTTGTGTGGGACACGATCACGCTGCCGTCTGCCGTACCGTCCGCTGTCATCATCTGGGTGGTGACGCCACTGTCCGTGCCGGTGGAGGTGGTGCCGGAGGAACTGCCGGCGTCGGGGGTCGGGGTCGGGCTGGGGGTGGAGCCGCCGTCGGTGGTGCCGCCCGTGGACCCGCCCGTGGTGGGACAGGTCGCGGAGGGGATCCAGGCGAACTTCACCTCGTAGGCCGCGCCCGGCTGCAGCTGCAGCCCGGTGATCTCGGTCGACGGTGCGGGCAGGCCGGCCGCGGCGTCCCCGACCACATGCCGTGCCGTGGAGATCTTGGTGGCGTCCGCGGCGCCCTGCGCGAGCGCGCTCACGGTGCCCACACCGCCGACGGTACAGGCGGAGCTGGAGATGTTGACGACGCGGAAGGTGCCGTAGACCGCACCCCCGGCGTCGGGCGCGGCGACGGACTCGGTGGACGAGCCGAGCTGGTCGGACGTGCACACGGGGGCGCTGGAGGCGCTGGTGGCCGAGGGGTCGGTGCCGGCGCCGCCCGTGCCCGTACCGGTGCCCTTGCTCTTGCCGTCGCCCTTCGAGTCGCCCCTGCCCTTGCCCTGGGACTTGCCCTGGTTGCCGCCGGCAGTGCTCTCACTGCCGTCCGCGTTTTTTCCCTGGCTCGCCCCGCCCTGGGCCTGCGAGGCCTGGCCGGCGACGGACGGGTTGACGTCGGAGCCGGTGGAGTTGGAGACGTGCAGCAGGGCCGGGACGGCGGTGCCGAGGAACAGCGCGGCGGCCGCCATGCCGACCATCGCCTGCCGCTTGCGGGCGCGCCGTGCGGGCACGGCCCGCCGCAGGTGGTCCAGCGTGCCGTCGCGCGGTTCCACCGTCTGCACCGCCTGGTGCAGCATCCTGCGCAGAGCCAGCTCGTCCGAGTCGAGCCCGTCCTCGGGGCTCTGGTCGTCGGGGCCGTGTTTCACAGTTCCGTTCCCAGCGTGCGATTGCCTGTGCTCTTGCTCTTGCGTTGCCGTCGGCTCGTGCCATGCGAAGGGCTCATGGCGGTCACGGGAATCACGTCCCTCGCCGTACTTGTTCATGCCGGTGTCTCCATCGCGAGGCGCAGGGCCGCGATGCCGCGGGAGCCGTACGCCTTCACCGAGCCCAGCGATATCCCGAGCGTCTCGGCGACCTGCGCCTCGGTCATGTCCGCGAAGTAGCGCAGTACCAGGACCTCGCGCTGGCGACGCTGCAGTCCCTTCATCGCCTTGATCAGGGAGTCGCGCTCCAGCTGGTCGTACGCGCCCTCCTCGGCGCTCGCCATGTCGGGCATCGGCTTGGACAGGAGCTTGAGGCCCAGGATGCGGCGGCGCAAGGCGGAGCGGGAGAGATTGACGACCGTCTGACGCAGATAGGCGAGCGTCTTCTCCGGGTCGCGGACCCGTTTGCGTGCCGAGTGCACGCGGATGAAGGCCTCCTGGACGACGTCCTCGCAGGAGGCGGTGTCGTCGAGCAGGAGGGCGGCGAGCCCCAGCAGCGAGCGGTAGTGCGCACGGTAGGTCTCGGTGAGGTGGTCGACGGTCGTACCGGCCGCCGCCGTGTCCTCGGCGTAGTCGGCGCCGTCACGCTGATTCGGAATGCGGGCGGGCCGCGCTGCGGGCATGGGCGCGATCACCGGCATGCCGCCGGGCGCGCCGGGCATGCGGGGTCGGCCGCGAGTCGCGGCAGGGAAGTCGAGAACCTGAGCCACGCCAGTTGGACACGTTTCCCTCCATGAGGGTTGTACGTGCCGGGCGTCACTTTCGCGTCATGTGCCGCAGCCGGCCGTCTCGCGTCAGGCAGCACAACTGACCGTGCGTCAAACGCCCTCATGCCTACCCGCTCTTCCCCTATATCCGAATGGCCGAGGCGTCCCCACGCCTCGCCGCGCATCCCCGCACCCCGAAGGGCGTTCGCAAAGACGCTCCCCGCCCTTCGCGCGGTTGCGGAGAGCGGGGAGGAAAATCTTCGGATGCCGAGGGGGTCCGCAGCAAGTGGTCCGGACCATCTACCGGCTCACACTTCGTACACCGATCTTACAAAGTCTCCCGGGACGGGCCGACAGCCTTCCTTTGCGTACAACCGCGTACGACTACGTACAACCGTGTACGACGCCTTTGCCCCCGTGGGGTGCGTCACGCGAACTCGGTCGCCACCAGTTCCGCGATCTGTGCGGTGTTGAGGGCCGCGCCCTTGCGGAGGTTGTCGCCGCAGACGAAGAGTTCGAGCGCCGTGGGGTCGTCGAGCGCGCGACGCACCCGGCCCACCCAGGTCGGGTCGGTGCCCACGACGTCGGCGGGTGTGGGGAACTCGCCGGCGGCCGGGTCGTCGAAGAGGACGACGCCGGGGGCGGTGGCGAGGATCTCCCGGGCCCCGTCGACGGTGACCTCGCCCTGGAAGCGGGCGTGGACGGTGAGGGAGTGCGTGGTGACCACCGGTACCCGTACGCAGGTCACGGCGACGGGCAGCCGGGGCAGGCCGAGGATCTTGCGGGACTCGTCCCGCACCTTCATCTCCTCCGAGGACCAGCCGTCCTCGCGCAGCGAACCGGCCCACGGTACGACGTTCAGCGCGACCGGCTCCGGGAACGGCCCGGTGTTGTCGCCGACGGCCCGCCGCACGTCCCCGGGGCTGGTCCCCAGCTCCGTACCGGCGACGAGGGACAGCTGCTGCCGCAGGGTCTCCACCCCGGCCCGGCCCGCCCCGCTGACCGCCTGGTACGAGGAGACCACCAGCTCACGCAGCCCGAACTCGGCGTGCAGCGCGCCCAGGGCCACGATCATGGACAGGGTCGTGCAGTTCGGGTTGGCGATGATCCCGCGGGGCCGGCGGCGGGCGCAGTGCGGATTGACCTCCGGGACCACCAGCGGTACCTCCGGGTCCATCCGGAAGGCGCCCGAGTTGTCCACCACCACCGCGCCCTTGGCCGCGGCGATCGGCGCCCAGTGCGCGGACACCTCGTCGGGTACGTCGAACATGGCGACGTCGACCCCGTCGAAGGCCTCCTCGGTCAGGGCGACCACCTCGACCTCCTGACCGCGCACGGCCAGCTTGCGGCCGGCCGAGCGCGGTGAGGCGATCAGACGGATCTCGCCCCAGATGTCCGCGTGCTGGGACAGGATCTGGAGCATGACCGTGCCGACGGCTCCGGTCGCTCCCACGACCGCGAGCGTCGGGCGTACGGGCCCGGGCATCAGCGTCCGGTGCCGCCGTAGACGACCGCCTCGGCGGTGTCGGAGTCCAGGCCGAAGGCGGAGTGCACGGCACGCACGGCCTCCGGCACGTCGTCGGCGCGGGTGACGACCGAGATACGGATCTCCGAGGTCGAGATCAGCTCGATGTTCACGCCGGCGTCGGACAGCGCCTCGAAGAAGGACGCCGTGACACCCGGGTTGGTCTTCATACCCGCTCCGACCAGCGAAATCTTGCCGATCTGGTCGTCGTAGCGCAGTGAGTCGAACCCGATGGCCGTCTTCGCCCGCTCCAGGGCGTCGATGGCCTTGCGGCCCTCGGTCTTGGGCAGGGTGAAGGAGATGTCCGTCAGCCCGGTGGAGGCGGCGGACACGTTCTGCACGACCATGTCGATGTTGATCTCGGCGTCGGCGATGGCACGGAAGATCGAGGCGGCCTCGCCCGGCTTGTCCGGGACGCCGACGACCGTGACCTTGGCCTCCGAGGTGTCGTGCGCGACACCGGAGATGATGGCCTGCTCCACCTTCTTGTCCCCTTGCTCGATCGGCTCACTGCTGACCCACGTGCCCTGCAGCCCGCTGAAGCTGGAGCGGACGTGGATCGGGATGTTGTAGCGGCGGGCGTACTCCACACAGCGGTGGAGCAGCACCTTGGAGCCGGAGGCGGCGAGCTCCAGCATGTCCTCGAAGGCGATCCAGTCGATCTTCTTCGCCTTCTTCACCACGCGCGGGTCGGCGGTGAACACGCCGTCGACGTCGGTGTAGATCTCGCACACCTCGGCGTCGAGTGCGGCGGCCAGCGCGACGGCCGTCGTGTCGGAACCACCGCGGCCGAGCGTGGTGATGTCCTTCTTGTCCTGGCTGACGCCCTGGAACCCGGCGACGATGGCGATGTTGCCCTCGTCGAGGGCCGTGCGGATACGGCCGGGCGTGACGTCGATGATGCGGGCTTTGTTGTGAACGGAGTCGGTGATGACGCCTGCCTGGCTGCCGGTGAAGCTCTGGGCCTCGTGACCCAGGTTCTTGATCGCCATGGCCAGCAGTGCCATGGAGATCCGCTCTCCGGCGGTCAGCAGCATGTCGAACTCACGCCCGGCCGGCATCGGGGATACCTGCTCGGCGAGATCGATCAGCTCGTCCGTCGTGTCGCCCATCGCGGAAACGACCACGACCACTTGGTGGCCGTTCTTCTTCGCTTCCACGATCCGCTTGGCGACGCGCTTGATGCCCTCGGCATCGGCTACGGAGGAGCCTCCGTACTTCTGCACGACAAGGCCCACGTGCGCTCCTCGCTCAGTCCGTGTCTTTCCGCACGTACGCATGAGTACGGCGGTCGGTTCAGTCTAACGAGCGTCCGAAAACGACCTTGGGGATACCAGATGGTGAGATTCGGGCGCTCCGGGAGGGCATCTGCCCGGTCGCGAGCCCCGTACGCGGGAAGTGGTGCAGGTCACCTCGCCACTCCCTGCACCTTTGGATCGAACGAAATCGAACAAGGCTGGATCTTGGCCGGAAATACACCCGTACTCATGATCGAAAATCTGTATCGTGCGTTGCCGACCACCACTGAACGGGGGAGATCTCCATGATTCGTCGTTTCTCGCTGGCCGTCGCCGCGTCTGCGGCCGTCGGCTTCTCGCTTCTCTCGGTTCCGGCTCACGCAGCCGGCACCCAGGCGCCCAACCCGGTGGCGCAGAGGTCGGGGGACCACGTCAAGTGCACCTCTCTGGACAACGGGCAGCTCTGTATCGTCATGGACAACAGTCCGCAGTCCATCACCACCATCTACACGAAGAAGGACGGCGACTCCATCAAGGCGCACCTGGGGTACCGCATGCGCGGTACGTCGACGTACGACAAGCTGGAGAAGATCGACAAGAACGACCGCGCCACCAGCACCTGGACCATGAGCTGGCCCTGCAACTCGGCCGTCGGCCTGCTCAAGCTCGAGAACGGCAAGGTCTACGAGACCCCGTCGGCGACCTTCCCGGGCTGCTGACGAGGTAACACGGTCGGCCGGGGCCGGCATACGCCGCCCACCACGCCACCCTTGAGGGGCCCGCCCAAAGCGGGCTCCTTTCGCGTCCCCGCACCGGGGCCATGGGCGTGCGCCTCTTGATCGGCAGGAGGCTCCTCCACCATCGTCTTTAAGTTTCAACCACTAGGGTTCGGCTGTGCGCGTACTGCTGGTGGAAGACGACGAACCGGTCGCCGAGTCGCTCCGGCGAGGACTGCTGCGTTACGGCTTCGAGGTGGCGTGGGTCACCACGGGCGGCGACGCGCTGCGCCACAAGGACCCCTACGACGTCGTCCTGCTCGACCTCGGTCTGCCCGACACCGACGGACTGGACGTCTGCAAGGCGCTGCGCGAACGCGGCGACGTGCCGATCATCGTGATCAGCGCGCGCAGCGACGAGACGGACCGGGTGGTGGGCCTGGAGCTCGGCGCGGACGACTACGTGTCCAAGCCGTTCGGGGTCCGGGAGGTCATCGCGCGGATACGGGCGGTGCTGCGACGGGTGCAGGCCCGTACGCCGGAGATGGCCGCGGGCGGTCCGGACCGGTACGGGCCCCGGCTGACGATCGACCGCAAGGCGGCCCGGGTGCACGTGGACGGCGCGGAGGTCGCCCTCGCACCCAAGGAGTACGACCTGCTGGCCTTCCTCACCGAGGAGCCGGGCGCGCTGATGTCCCGGGAGCAGATCATGGAAGCGGTCTGGGACGCGAACTGGTTCGGGCCGACCAAGACGCTCGACGTCCATGTGGCGGCGCTGCGGCGGAAGTTCACCGGGGTCCTCGCCATCGAGGCGGTGCGCGGGGTCGGCTTCCGGCTGGAGATCGTCAAGGAGGCCAGGGACGTCAAGGACGTCAAGGACGCCGGGGCGTCATGAACCGCCGGCTCATCCGCAGTTACATCCTGCTCGTCGCCGTCGCCATCCTGCTGTTCACCGTGCCGGTGGCCTTCACGCTCACCCAGCAGTTGCGCGACGACACCGAGCTGTCCGTGCTGCGCGAGGCCAGGACGATGGCGCTGCTGCTCGGCGGCGGCGACCGGATCTCGTGCGACGCCCTGGAGAAGGTGGCCAGGGCGTACAGCGACGAGACCCCCGGCACCGTCCAGGTGACCCCTACCGGCAGTTGCTCCCCGGACATCCCCAGGCCGACCGCGAACGCGGCGCTGACCCGGGCCGTGGAGCAGAACCGGTCCACGACCGACTGGGGCTCCGACTTCATCTGGGGCAAGCGGCTCGAGGTCACCGTGCCCGCTCAGGGGCGGGCGGCCGTGCGGGTGGTGTACCCGACCTCGCATCTCACCCACAGGCTGTGGACGATCTGGGGCTTCCGGGCGGGGCTCGCGGTGGCGGTGCTCGGGGTGGCGGCGCTGATCGGCGCGGTCGCGGCCCGCCGGATCACCGCCCCGCTGCGCGAACTCAACGACATGGCCAGCAAGTTCGGCGACGGCGACCTCACCGCCCGCTCCCCGGTGACGGGCCCGCCGGAGACCCAGACCCTCGCCCGCACCCTGAACCAGGGCGCGGAACGCCTGGACACGCTGGTCGCCTCGCAGCGGATCTTCGTGGCGGACGCCTCGCACCAACTCCGCACGCCCCTCACGGCGTTGAGGCTCTCGCTGGACAACATCGCGGATTGCGTGGACGACGAGTTCGTACGGGAGGACGTGGAGCAGGCGACCGCCGAGGTGGTCCGGATGAGCCGCATGGTCAACGGCCTGCTGGTGCTCGCACGGGCCGAGGCGAAGGTGACGGCCGCGGAGCCGCTTCCCCTCGGGGAGATCGTGTCCGAACGGCTGTCGGTGTGGAGACCGGCCGCCGACGAGCGCGGAGTCACCATCGCGCTCGGGGGGAGTGGTGTCGACGGCCGGCCGTCTGTGCTGGCCAGCCCCGGTCATCTGGACCAGGTGCTGGACAACGTGCTCTCGAATGCGCTGGAGGTCTCACCGGACGGCGCCACGATCACCGTGCGGGTCGAGGAGAAGGGCGCGGAAGTGGTGCTCTCCGTCCTCGACCAGGGCCCCGGCATGACCGACGCGGAGAAGTCCCGCGCCTTCGACCGCTTCTGGCGCGGCCAGGGTCTGACCGGGCGCTCCGGTTCGGGCCTCGGCCTCGCCGTCGTCAAGCAGCTGGTGACCGACGACGGCGGGACCGTGACCCTGCGGGACGCCCCCGGGGGCGGGCTGGAGGTCAGGATCAGCCTTCGGGCATCTTCGAGGAGTGGTGGTTGACGATCAGCCACTTGCCGTCCCGCTTCTCGTACTCGTACGTGTAGCGGGCCTTGACGACGCTCTTCTTCCCGGTCGTGTGGTCGGTGAGCGTGAACTGGTACACGCCGGTGTCGATGGCGGAGTTGTCGTCGAGGACATTGACGATGGTCCGGATCTTCTTCCCGACCGGCTTGTTCTCCAGGAAGTGCTGGAAGTAGTCGACGATCCCGGCGCGGTCGGTACGCACCTCGTTGGAGACGGTGGGCAGCAGGACCGCGTCGTCCGCGTACAGGTCCGCGACCTTCTCCGGGTCACCGGTCTGCAGCGTCTTGTTCCAGGTGTTGAACAGCCCGGCTATCTGCTTCTTGCTCGCCTTCGGGGCGGGGTCGGAGCCGGCTACACCGACTCCGGCAGCGAAGGTACCGACGGCGGCGAGGGCGGCGGCGACGACGATGGCTACGCGCTTGCTGAGGGAACGACGGGTCATCGCTGTCTCCAGTTTCGGTGCGGTTCCGGGTCTTCGACCTCCCTGCCGGGGAAGTGACTCCAGACTCGCTTTTCACTGGTTAGGGCCCGTGCAACGGTCGTACAGCGCTGATCCAAGACCCACCCAACTCACATGGAGTGACCGCGTGATCACGACGGACCTACTGCTGGCGGGCATCGTGCTGCTCGGATCCTCCGTGCAGTGGCTGACCGGCATGGGGTTCGCGCTGGTCGCCGTGCCCGCGCTGGTGCTGCTGCTGGGGCCCGCCGAGGGTGTCGTGCTCGCCAACTGCGCGGCGGGGGCCATCAGCGTCGTGGGCCTGGCGGGCGGCTGGCGGCGGGTGCGGCCGGGCGCGATGCTGCCGCTGTGCGCGGCGGCGGCGTGCACGGTACCGGCGGGGGCCTGGCTGACCCGTCAACTCCCCCCGCCTGTGCTGCTGTTGGTTATGGGCGGGCTGGTGACGGTCGCGGTGCTGCTGGTGATGCGGGGTGCGCGGGTGCCTGCGTTGCGGGGCACGAGGGGTGCGGTCGTGGCGGGCGCGGTGGGAGGGTTCATGAACTCGGCGGCGGGCGTGGGCGGGCCACCGGTGTCCTTGTACGCCGTCAACGCGGGCTGGACGGTACGGGAGTTCGTACCGAACGCCCAGTTCTACGGGGTGGTGGTGAACGCGTTCTCGGTGGCGGCGAACGGGGTGCCGGAGCTGGGCGGGGCGCGCTGGGGATGGGTCGTCGCCGCGATGGTGGTCGGGGCGGTGATCGGCAGGGGGCTCGCCGAGCGGATACCCGAGAGACGAGCCCGACTGCTGGTGTTGTTGCTGGCGTTGACCGGTGGAGTTACGGCTGTGGGGAAGGGCGTGTGGGGGCTGTGACGGGTGGGCGACTCAGTCCACGAACTCCTTGAGGGGCTCGGTGTCGAGGGTGATGTTCACCGGCTCGGGGAGCTTCAGGGTCGCGCCGAAGGGAAGCTTCTCCTCGTGCCGGTAGCGGCCGTCCTGCGGCTGATTGAACACGATGAGCGAGCAGTCGTCGCGGTCGATGAGGAGGTAGACGGGGATGCCTGCGGCCGCGTAGCCGTCGGGCTTCTCGACTCGGTCACGCTTGTTCGTGTCGGAGTCGTAGGAAGTGACCTCCACAGCCATCAGAGCGGCGCCCGCATCCGACCACTCGCCGTGTCCTTTCAACCCGCCCACGCGCACGAGAACCCCGTCGGCGCGGGCGCGTCCCTTGCGGTAGCGCTCCGTCTTCAGGCCACTCTCCGAGTGAAGCCAGAGGTCAGGGCGATGCTGCATGCACACCCGTTGCAGCCACGCGATCATCTCGCGATGGTTGCCGTCCGCCATGGGCTTGACCACGACCTTTCCGTTGATGAACTCCAGCCACACGGTCTCCGGGGCATGGCGCTCCAGCTCCTCGAACTCCTCGACGGACATCTGCGGCCGGTTCTCGATCCTGGGGGTCATGGCGTCGCCTCCTCGACACCATGGTGCCCTGACCGGCACGTCCTGCACGCTCATACGCTGCTCCCGTCCCGAGCGTCGTGCTGGCCGTCGTCCGCGGTATCGAAGAGCCGGTCGATCCGCGCATCGGCCTCCGCGCGCTCCGCCTCGGTGAAGGCACCGAACTCCGCCTCGTACTCCCGCATGGCCGCGAGCCCGGCGGCACGCAGCTGCTCGTGGTCCGGATGGGCACCGAGGTATTCCTCCACGGCGTCCGCCACCACGGCACAGACCGACCGCCGCGA
Organism: Streptomyces sp. NPDC001351; assembly: GCF_042896045.1. Taxonomy (NCBI): domain Bacteria; kingdom Bacillati; phylum Actinomycetota; class Actinomycetes; order Kitasatosporales; family Streptomycetaceae; genus Streptomyces; species Streptomyces sp. NPDC001351. The sequence goes on from NZ_JBIAWS010000004.1 coordinate 131,609, forward strand.
GCCCTCCACGTATGACCGCAGCCGGGCGGTGAGGTCCTGGCCGAGGTCCACGGACAGGCGCCCGGCCTCTTCGTTCAGCCCGGTCACATCCGCCGCCCGGCCCTCGACCGCAGACCGCCGGCCGCGCGGACCTCCGCGGCCCAGCGCGTGACGTCCACCACGTCGGGTGCCGGGCCGGACAGGAACGTCTCCGGGACCACCGGCATCGGCGCTGCGCCCTGGATCTCCAACTCGATCTCCGCACGGCACTCGCGGCACAGGCCGTCGACGATCTCCGCCGTCCGTTCATCCGCGTCGCAAAGGCCGCACGCCATGATCACGCGGGTGACACGAGCACGAGCCGGGGCGGCCTTCTGGCGCACCTTGGCCTTCTTCGGGGGCATCTTGCTCTCCAATCGGTTGCGGGCGAGTCCGCCCGGGTTGGTGACGGCGGGCGGCAGCCCGTCGGTCAGGGCCTTCGCGAGGTCGTACGTCGTCGCGCCGCACGCCAGCCATTCCGCGGCCAGGGACTCGAGTGCCCGGCAGTCGCGGTCGGACAGGGACATACGGGCGTCGAAAGCGCGGAGTTCGGCGAGGGCGAGATAGGCGGCGCTGGGCTGCTCGGCGGCCTCTTCGTCCGACTCGGGCTGTTCGGGCTGTTCGGGCTGCGGGGCGGGCTCAGGTTCGTCCTCAGCGGCGCCGGGGAGTTCCTCGACCCGGGCCAGCCCCGGCTGGTAGTGCGCGGTCACGTCCTTGCCGTCGCGCGCCCGTGCGAAGTCGGCCCACCACTGCGGCGACCTGCGGGTACGCGACCAGTACGTCCGCGTCACCCACCGCATCGAGCCGTCCTCGGCGGTGATGTGCTCCTTGATCCAGCGCAGGTGGCCGACGACGACGAGGACTCCCAGGGAGACGCGGGTCGCCTGCTGGCCGTAGCGCGGATGCTCGGCGGCGATGACTTTGTAGCCCATCGCGTGGCCGTCTTCGAGATGGTCGACGAAGACGGCGATCTCACGGTCCCGCTGGCTCAGATGTGCGAAGTCCGGGTCGGCGTGCGGGTCTTCGTCACCCACGGCGCGTTTTCCGTAGCCCGATTTGGCCATGGGGTGCGACGGGGACGGCAGGGCAGGACTAGGCTGGGCGTAAGCCACGGTCGAAGCTCGCATTCGATCGGTGGGTCAGGCCCCGGAGCCGGTGTTGGCGCACCGACCGGGGCCGAACTATTTGCTTGTTTGCCGTGAACCTAGAGCGGCTTTACGTTCCGAAGCAAGCCGATCACGGAACGTCACTCATTCGAGGTACGACGCCCCAACTCACGTACAGACTTGGTTGGTTGGGTTGGATTTCAACCAAACCAGAACCCAGAAAACCCATTGGAGGAGCTCGAAGCCCGAGGCTCAAGCTCCGGGCTGAACTGCGGAAACGAACGCCGCCCAGGCGGAGGCCGTGACGTGGAGCTCGGGGCTCGCGGGGAGCTTGGAGTCACGAACGTGGATGGCGGTGGCGAACGCTACTTCGACGCAGGCGCCGCCCTCGCTGTCGCTGTAACTCGACTTGAACCAGGCGAGCGCGACCTCAACGCAGTTGCCACCTTCGCTGTCGCTGTAGCTCGACTTGAACCACTTCAGGGGGTCGCTCACGGCTGATCCACCATCCGTTCGATGAAGCGGGCCGACTCATCGGGGTCGAGAGCCTGCGTGCGGATCATGCTAAGCCGCTCGGTCACACGGCTGACAACCCCCGGATCGGCCGAAAGCTCGCTGGCGAACGACCCCTCCGTGAAGGCGCATCGCTCGTGGTCCCGGGTCTCCAGCAGCACCATCGGTCCCATGAGGGCCGCAGGAATGGCCCGTTCGAAGGGAAGTACCTGCACGACGACATTCCGGGGGCGCGCCACCTCCAAGAGACGGCGCAGCTGCTCGTCGTCCACCTGCGGGCTGCGCAGAACCGCCTCGTAGAGAACGAAGCTCAGCCCCACCGGCGGCTTCCGGTCCGTGAGGATGGCCTGTCGCTCCATCCGAGCCGCGACCCGCTCCTCCACCGTCTCGTCGTCCAGAGGCGGAACGTGGTTGTCGATGAGTGCGCGCGCGTACCCCTTCGTCTGCAACAGACCAGGGATGTACGTGACTTCGTACCACCAGATACTGGTCGCCTCCTTCTCCCGCTCCATGAAGTCCTGCGCACGCGCAGGGAACCGCTCCCGGTTCATGAACTCCTTGGCGGCGCTCAACATCCCCCGCGCATCGCACAGTTCGTCCGCCACGTCCAGCACACGGGAGGTCGGCCTGCGGACGCCGCGCTCCATCGACGTGATGGTGTCCGGGGAGTAGTTGGCTGCGGAGGCGAGTGTCTCGCGCGTGACGTCCGCCTTCGCACGCCACCGCTTCAGCTGGTCGCCGGCATACCGCCACGCAACAGGCGGTTGGGAGCTCGAGTTGCTGGACTGGCCCGCCACTGCACGCACCTCCGACCGGTACACCCCGGCGTGTATCACCTCAGCCACTACCGAGCGTAGCTCCGTGAGCGCCGCCGCGTGACCGGGACGAACGCGATTCACCGCTCGATTCGATTCCGGCCTTGGGCAACCAACTCCGCGTGGTCGGCACGCCCTTCGAAGCCGTACGGATCGAAGGCAAACGCCAGGACGCGTCGCCGCCCGTCTCATCAAAGTGGCCGAGGGGAAATCGGCCGCGAAACAGTGGTCGGCTTCCGGTGGATGTACTTCCTGCCAGCAGTCGCCTTGATCGAGCCTGATTGGTCCAGAAGACTGCCAGGCCGCGACCGGAAGACACCTCCTCGTACTCCTGCTGACCCTCACGGGAGGGTCCACCCTCAGAAAGGAGCTTTGGCAACGTGCCCGAAGGCTTAGGCCCTGGGTTCGACGCCTGGTGGCAGGACATGGGCCAGGGTCTTGCGCATGAGGCCGACCGCGTGTGTCTCCGCGAAACCGCGTTCCCAGTCGGTGAGCAGCAGATCTGCCAGAATGCGGGCACGATCGGTCTCGCCGAACTCGTGCAGCATCTTGACCTGGACGGTCCGGTAGAACAGTGAGGTCAGGCTCAGAGGCCCATGCGCCTCCGTGGCCGCCTCGATGCCCACCTCCACCACCTTCAACGCGTCCTCGGGTTCTCCCATTTCAGCCCTGAGCCGTATCAGCCCCAGCATGAGAGCGACGAACTTTTCGCTCAGCGGTCCCTCGGCACGCTCAGCGATCTGATCGTGGCGACGCATGAGTTCCGCGACAGCGTCCGGCCCGTACCGGGTAAAATCCGAGGCCGCCAACTCCGTCAACATCGCGGCCAGCGTGACGCCGGCCTCCAGTGCCGCGGGATGGCCGGACCCCAGCACCCGATCGGCCCGCCGCGCGTTCTTGCGCGCCAGGCTCACCGCGGCGGTGACGTCACTGCACCGCCGTAACTCGTAGGCGAGATGAGCACGGATCTCGAATGTCTGCGGATTACGCCTCCCATACACACGCGCGGTCGTGGACCAGTCCTCTCGAAGGAGCCTGGTCGCCTCGCCCTCTACACCCACCGCCAGAAGTGCCTGTACGAGCAGCATGCGTGCGTGAAGGGTGATCTCGTGGCGTCGGCCGCAGGCCGCCTCCGCGGCCCGTACTGCCTGCCAAGATCTGGCGACCGCCTCCTCGTCGTCGATCCCCATGTGCCAGTTGGCGACGTGGACGAGCAGCAGCGCCGACTCGGGCGTCTTCGGTTCCGTACCGATGTGTCCGCACAGTGCCTCCGCATGCGCGAACCAGCCGCTGTGGACGCTGCTCTCAAAGTTCTCGGCCGCTCTGTTCAAGAGGTCTGCCGCGGTCTCGCGTGCTGCCGCAACCGCCTCCGTCGTGCGGTGCGGATTATCCGGATCGCCGGTCCGCGAGACCGCCTGGACCAGGCGGTGCACCGAGATGGTGTCGTCGTGCAGGGTGATCATGCTGTGCGCGGCGAGCAGCCGTAGTGCCTCTGTCACCTCCGTCGGCCCGCCGAGCGGTTCGAGGTACGAGCGGGGTATGCCGTCCGGCGCCCACCAGGCGATCACACGAAGGATCTCAACCGTGAACGGTGCATCCACCAGCCGGTCCAGCGTGACCTGCCAAACCCGGGCGATGGTCCGCCCGCCCTCCGGGACGTAGCTGAGGAGGTACTCGGGATTGGCTGTCCGCAGCTCCAGGTAGTCCTGGGGCGTCAGGCTCGCCTCCCGGCAATAGGCGCCCGCCTGCTCCACCGCCAGCGGAAGGCAGCCAAGTTCACGGCACAACTCCTCCGTACTGGATGTGGATTGCCCGTATACCTGCTCGAACAGTGTCACTGCCTCCGGCAGTTCGAGCACATTCAGCGAAAGCGTCTCCGCGATGCGCTGCCAGCCCGCCGCCTGCCGGGTGGTGATCAGGAACCGTCCGCCCGTCGCCCGCGCCAGAATCGGCTTCACGTCCGCGGGGTCGGAGACGTTGTCCAGTACAAGCAGCCAGCCCTCGTTGTCCGACAGCCATCTTACGGCCAGATCGCGCAGCACTTTCCGGGACAGCAGGTCGGCCAGGGCCGGCTGGAGAGCCAGCGCGAGGTCTGCGAGCCCCGCGTCCAGGTCGTCCCCCGTCTCCGCACTAATCCACCAGACCGGGTTGCATACACCAGCCTGGGCCGACGCCCAACGCGCTGTCAGCGTGGACTTTCCGATGCCGCCCAGACCGTGCACCGCATGGACAACAACTCCGCCCGTCTGCCTGAAAGCCGCGTCCAGCATGGCCAATTCATCTTCGCGACCCACGAACAGCCGTGCTCGCTCCGGCAGGCTGACCACCGGCGATGTGGCCGCGGGCAGGTCGAAGGCCTCATCGGGCAGCGGAGGCAGCATTCTGCCGACAAAACGTCGGCGCAGCGCGGTCTCCGGTGAAGGCCATGCCGATCGACTGACCCGCGGCAACCGACCGCTCCCCCGAGGCCTTGATCCGATCGGTCATCAGGGGCCGGTGGACGCCGAACCGATGTCGCCGCCGGCTGCGATGGAGCCGGGGCCGGAGGCGGACACGCTGCCCGGCGCCGTCGTGCCGCCCGACGGTGGCGGTGGTGTGGGCGCGGGCGGAGCCGTCGTACCGCCCGTGGACGCCATACCGATGGTGCCGCCCGCGGCGATCGCGCCCGCGCCGGAAGCGGTGACACTCGGCTGCGGGGCCGACGGGGTAGTGGTGCCGCCGAACTGTGCGACGAGAGCCAGCGCGAGACCGACGAGGCCGACAACTCCTCCTGTCACGCTCGCCACTTGATCCGCCTTGCCGAGGTCCACGACAGCCACCGCGACCAGCGTCGCCGCGCCCGCCCCGAAGAGACCGACTCCAGCCCATGCCCAAGGTTTCAGCGCCATGCCCCGCATTGTGGCGGACAGCTGGTCAGGGGTTCTCGTCTTCTGTGGATTCCGGCGGTGCTTCCAACGGCAGCTTCAGCGAGTCAGGGGCCAGTTCGACCAGCGTCTGCATCGCCCGGTTCAGCATTTCTGCCATGTCCGAACGCTTCAGGGTCCCGTTCAGGGCCGACTCGCGGAGACTCTCGAAGTAGGTCAAGACCGGCTCGATGTCCTCCGCCGTCGACGCGACCGACCCCGGGGAGGAAGGCGGCTCCATCTGCCGTGCCCTGGCGGCGAGTTCCTCCAGCCCGCCCGGCAGGTTGGTCTGGAAGAGCGGGAACTGTTTGAGCATGTCTCGCAAGCCGCGGAACGTCGCGACGATCGAGTCATCGGTGCCGAGCATCCTCGACGCGTCCGACACCACCTGGTCCACCGCCTCGGACAAGTTGCCACCCTGTCCCACGAACGCGTACGCACCAGCGAGTGTGATCCGCGCGGTCAAGGTCCTGGGATGTTCCCTCCCGTACACACGCTCACACGCGGCGGCATACCGCTCGGCTTCCTCCGAATAGGTCGCAGAGCCCAGCATGTTGCGCGTTCCCGAGGGGCCGAGGGCCTTCACGGCCGCGACCATGTCGGGCATCACGTCGGGGGAGGGTGCGGCGGAGTCGTAGAAGCCGAACTTTTCGAACAGCTCCCCCAGGCCGTTCTTCATGAGATGCACTCCCGGAGCCAGCATCAGCCGCTCCCCTTGGATCGAGAGAGTCACGGGATGGTCCGCTCCCAGAGCCGTCCGGCACTCCTCGAACAGCTTGTCCAGCAGGTCCATTGCGGAGTGGGCGTCCGGGTGCGAGAGGTGGCCCGAGGCATTCAGGACAAGCAGCTTGCGCGCCTGGAAGGTCCGCGGGTGGTGTTCCCCCAGAACCCGCGCACGCCTCGCCACCACGTCCTCCAGCAACGCAGCGGCCCGCTCGTTGCCCCGCGCGGGCCGGAGCATCCGTGCCAGTCTCAGGCGGGCGGTGAGCGTCGCAGCGTGGTCATCCCCGAGCGCTCTCACGCAGTCGGCGAGGACCCGCTCGGCGAGCGGGACCGCGCGCTCGTGGTCGTCCGCCCGATACAGCGCATCTGCAAGTGCCGCGCGCGTTTCCAGCGTCTCGGCGGACTCGGCGCCGAAGAGCCGGATCCGGGCGGCCTCGGCGCGTTCGAGCAGAGCGACGGCCTTCGGCGCCAGCCCTGGTCCGGTGAAAATCAGCTGGTCGGCCGTCCATGCCAGCAGACGCGCCATCGTCTCCGTGTCCGTATCCGGCCCCGCGTGCTCGATCAGGGCCTCGACATGCGGGAGCAGCAGGCGCATGGTCGACCAGGCGCTCGGGTCGTACGGGTCCTCGGGAATCGCCGCCGCCAGTGTCCGCACCGCACTCTCGCGCGCGGACTCGACGGCGGCCGTGTGGCGGTGGTCGTCCCCATCTGCCGGGGTCCGGGACACCGCCTGCACCAGCCGGTGCACGGACAGGGTGTCGTCGTACAGCGTGATCATGCTGTGGGCGGCGAGGCGGCCCAGCGCGCCCCTTACGGCGGGTGGTTTGCCGAGGGACGCGAAGAGGAAGCGCGGGATGACCTCGGGGGCGTACCAGCCGAGCATCAGCAGCAGCCGCACCGCCAGGGGATCGTCGGCTAGGCGGTCGAGGGTGAGGTGCCAGATGCGGGCGATGGTGCGTTCACTGTCGCCGCCCTCGTCGGTGGCCGCGTACATGTCCGCCGGATAGGCGGCCAGGTCGTCCAGGTACTCCCGGGGCGTGCAGTGCGTCTGGGCGCAGTAGGCCGCGGCCTGGGCGACCGCCAGCGGGAGGCAGCCCAGTTCCGTGCAGAGCGCGGCCACGTCCACGGGCTCCGCGCCGCCGCGGATCTGGTCGAAGAGGTCCACCGCCTCTTCATTCGTCAGCACGTCCAGCTCGATGCGTTCCGCGATGCCCTGCCAGCCCGTCGAGCGCCGGCTCGTGATCAGAAAGCGGCCCGAAGTAGCCTGGGAGAGAAGGGAATCGACGTCTGCCGGGTGGGAGACGTTGTCGAGGACGAGCAGCCAGTCGGAGTGGGACGCGAGCCACTGCCGGGCCCACTCGGCGAGCTGCTCCTGGGCAAGGAGGGTGACCAGGGACGGGCAGAGGGCAGCGGCCAGTCTGGCCAGGCCGGCGTCGACCGACTCCCGGCTGTCCGCAGTGATCCACCAGACCGGGAGATTCTTCCCGACGCGGCCCGAGGCCCAGCGGGCGGCGAGAGTGGACTTGCCGATACCGCCGAGGCCGTGCATGGCATGCACAAGCGCCTGCCCCGGAGCGGCCAACGCCTCGTCCAGCAGCGCCAGTTCAGGGTGGCGGCCCACGAACAGGGCGGCCCGGGTGGGGAGGTGGAACAAGCCCGCCGGGCAGGCAACGTCGGCCGCAGGAGGACAGGCGTCCGGCGACAACAGCGTGGCGTTCTCGACGTGCATGCCCACTGCGCCGGGGGCCGTGATCGCCTGCCCGATGTCCCGTCCGGCAGCGACCGCGGAAGCGGCGGAGGCCTCGACGGAGGCGTCTACCGCGGGACGGCGGTCGAACAAGGCACTCATACGTCACATGATGACCACGTTGTCCGCCGGCTGTCAGGAAAGTGCGGGGAATCGGCCGTCCAGGCGGCTCCGGGGAGCCCGCTACCCCCGCTTGATTCCCAGCGGCCCCCCGATCTCCTCCTGCATCACCTTGCCCGCCTCGAACTCCAGCGTCTCGTCGCCCATCGGCGTCTGGTCCGTGTCCAGGCCGTCCAGTTCCTCCAGGGGCTGGTTCAGGCGGACGTGGGCCACCACCGACTGCAGGGCGCGCAGGGTGGCCGAGGCCGTCGAGCCCCAGTTGGAGAAGTAGGAGAACTGCCACCACCACAGGGCCTCCGTGGTGCGGCCCGCGCGGTAGTGGGCCATGCCGTGGCGGAGGTCGGTGATGACGTCGGTGAGGTCGTCGGAGATACGGGCCGGGACCGGGGCCTTGCGCGGCTCGTAGGGGTCGAAGACCTCCGAGTAGACGTCGATCGGGTCCAGGAGGCGGGCGAGGTTCTCGCGGAGTTCGTCCACGTCGACGTCCGGGCCCGTGTCGGGCTCGTAGCGCTCGTCGGGGACGATGTCCTCGTGCGCGCCGAGGCGGCCGCCGGCCAGCAGCAGCTGGGAGACCTCAAGGAGGAGGAAGGGCACGGCGGAGTCGGGCTCGTCACCCTTCGCCACCTCCGTCACCGCCACCAGGAAACTCTCCACCTGGTCCGCGATCTGGACCGCGAAGTCGTCCGGGTCCTGCGTCGCGTCATGCAGCGTGGCGTCAGACATCTAGGAGTCGTCTCCCCTCGAAGGCGCGGCCGAGGGTCACCTCGTCCGCGTATTCCAGGTCTCCGCCCACCGGGAGGCCGCTGGCCAGGCGGGTGACCTTGAGGCCCATGGGCTTGATCATGCGGGCGAGGTACGTCGCTGTGGCCTCGCCCTCCAGGTTCGGGTCCGTGGCCAGGATCAGTTCCGTGACCGTCCCGTCGGCCAACCGCGCGAGAAGTTCCCGTATACGCAGGTCGTCGGGACCCACGCCCTCGATGGGGCTGATCGCCCCGCCCAGGACGTGGTAACGGCCGCGGAACTCGCGGGTGCGCTCGATGGCCACGACGTCCTTGGGTTCCTCGACCACGCAGATCACCGACGGGTCGCGGCGGCTGTCACGGCAGATGTTGCACAGCTCTTCCTGTGCGACATTGCCGCAAATCGCGCAGAAGCGGACCTTCGCCTTGACCTCCATCAGGGCCTGCGCAAGCCGCCGTACGTCCGTCGGTTCCGCCTGCAGGATGTGGAAGGCGATCCGCTGGGCGCTCTTGGGACCGACGCCGGGCAGCCGCCCCAGCTCGTCGATCAGGTCCTGCACCACGCCTTCGTACACGGACTGCCGTCCTTCCCGGGGTTCCTTGCAAGTACGTACGGTAGTTGGCGGACGCCTCTCTTAGAAAGGCAGGCCCGGGATACCGCTGCCGCCGCCCAGGCCCTGGGCCAGCGGGCCCAGCTTCTGCTGCTGGAGGTTCTGGGCGTTCTCGTTGGCCGCCTGGACCGCCGCGACGATCAGGTCCGCGAGGGTCTCGGTGTCCTCCGGGTCCACCGCCTTCGGGTCGATCTTCAGCGCGCGCAGCTCGCCGGAGCCGGTGACGGTGGCCTTCACCAGGCCGCCGCCCGCCTGCCCGTCGACCTCCGTCTGCGCCAGCTCCTCCTGCGCCCGCTGCAGGTCCTGCTGCATCTTCTGGGCCTGCTGGAGCAGCTGCTGCATGTTGGGCTGGCCACCACCGGGAATCACGATCAGCTCCTGGTTTCGTACGGCTGTATGGGCGAGGTTTTCCCGCCTGGCACGAGCCTACGTGGTCCAGCCAGGCATCGCCCCAGCACTCTTTCGAGTGAGGTGTTGCCGAGTCCTATACCTGATCAAGACCCTCTTCCGGGCGGAATAGAGGTGAATTCCGGGGCCGAGCCACCCATTGGGCGGTAGGAAGGTCGGGCACATCAGGATCGGGTGTCACGCAACGTGTTCGGTCGTGGTCAGCCTCGTGATCAGTCTCGTGATCAGCGTCATGATCAGTAGGGAGTGCCGTGTGGGTCAGCCGGAGATGCAGCCCGAGGGGCCGGCTCAGGACGGGTGGGGCGAGGGTGCGGCCGGGCTGCGGCCGGGCGATCTGATCGGGCGCTCGTTCCCGCTCGGGGACTGGGGTCAGCCGGCCGAGCGGCTGCACGAGCTGTATCTGTGGGTGGAGCGCGGGGCGCTGCAGACGGCGGCCTGGTATCTCGCGGACCGGGTGTGGAAGCGGCGGGGTGCGCGGGCTCTGCGCACGGGGGCCGCACTGGGGGCGGTGACCGGGGCCGCACTGCCGCTGCTCGATCTGACCGGGGTGATCGCCGGGATGGCCGCCTGGGGGTATCTGGCGCTGCTGTTCGCGGTGGCGTGTGTGGCCGTCGACCGGTTCTTCGGTGTGACCTCGGGCTGGATAAGGGATGTGGCGACCGCGCAGGCGGTGCAGCGGCGGCTGCAGGTGCTGCAGTTCGACTGGGCCTCGGAGAGTGTGCGGGAGGTGCTGGGCCCCGCGGAGGGCACGGCGAGCGAGGCCGCCGAGCGGTGCCTTGCGGTACTGCGGCGCTTCTCGGAGGACGTGACGGAGCTGGTGCGGGCGGAGACGGCCGACTGGATGGTGGAGTTCCGCACCGGAGGCTCGGCGCCGATGGGGGTCCAGGCCGCGTCGGCCGGGGCGGCGCGGCAGGAGACGGGCAGTGCGCAGGGGCGCTTCCCGCTGCCTCCGGGGGCGGGCTCACGGCCGAACATGCCGCGTCAGCGACCGCCCGAGCCGCGGTGACCCGGCAGGCGCCCCGCACTCGGTGACGGTACGGGGGTGAGCCTGGCGGGCTAGGACTGCGGGGCCGGGAACGCGACCGGGCTTCTGTTGCCCGCCCGGTTCACGGCCCGTACGCCGAAGAACACGTTGTCCTTCGAGAGGTCCACCTCGTACGTGGTGACGTCCCCGGCGGGGATCACATGCGTCCACTCCGGTGCCGTGGTCTCGCGCCAGACGATCTCGTAGCCCGCCAGGTCGGGTTCCGTGCCCCGTGTCCACACCAGCCGGGTGGAGTTGGTCAGGGCGGAGGTCACGATCTTGGCTCCGCGTGGCGTGCCCGGTGCCTGGGCGAGGGTCCACAGGGCGGCCGCGTTGACCCTGGCGACCCGCTCGACGAAGTCGAAGTCGCAGAACTCGGGCAGGTCGCCGTACTGCTTGCCGGTCTCGTCGACGCGGACGTCCTGATGCTGGTGGGCGAAGTCCTCGGCCGGTTCGGTGAAGCGGGCGGCGGGATAGCCGCGTTCGAGGAAGGGGATGTGGTCGCCGCCGCGGAGGTAGCGGTCGCGGCGGTAGACGACCCGGACGTGCATGCCGGTCGCGTCGTTGTCGGCGACGTCCCGCACGAAGCGGGCGAGCTGGCGGGACGGGGAGTCGTTCTCGCCGCCCACCGACCTGCGGATCGCGGCCTGTTCCGCCGTCTCCGAGGTCGGGACGCCCTCCGCGAACAGCCGGACGGTGTACGGGTCCTCGGTGCCGTCGTCCGCCGTGGAGCTGCCGACGATGTCGTTGGTGAACATCCCCTGCACGTCCGTGCCGGCCGCCTTCAACTGCTGGGCCAGGTACGTCGATCCGTACAGCCCCTGCTCCTCCCCCGCCACCGCCGCGAACACGATCGTCGAGGCCGGCCGGCGGGTCGCCATCACCCGCGCCAGCTCCAGTACGACGGCCACCCCGGACGCGTCGTCGTCCGCGCCCGGCGCGTCGGAGGTGGCGTTCATGACGTCCGTGACCCGGGAGTCGTAGTGCCCGGAGACGACGTACACGCGCTCCGGGGTGACCGATCCGCGCAGGGTCGCGAGCACGTTGGTGATCTTCGTGGGGGCCGGGATGCGGGAGGCCGGTTCCTGGACGTACGACTGGAGTTCGGCCGTCATCCGCCCGCCCGAGGTGGCGGCACAGGAGCGCAGCTCGGCGAGGAGCCAGTCGCGGGCGGCGCCGATGCCGCGGTCCGGGTCGTCCTGGGCGGAGAGGGTGTGGCGGGTGCCGAAGGAGACGAGCTTGCGGACGGTCGTTTCGATGCGTGCGGCATCCAACTCCCTTAGCAGCGCGCGGAGTTCGCGGCTCGGGGGCTGTGCGGTGGCGGGCGCGTGGTGGCCCCGCGTGGCCGCTTCGGCGGGGTTCGCCGCCGCCCCGAGCGCCGCGGCGCCGGCCGCCGTCGCGGTCAGGACCGTTCTCCTGGTGGGGCTGGGACGCATGTGTCCTCCCGGGGCTGCCGATGCCGACGCTCCCCTCATCGTCATGGACACGCCACTACGACACAAGGGCGCCCGTCAGCCCCTCGCCCGCCTCATTGCCTGGTGTACTTCAGCTTCTCGCCGTTGCTGGTGTTCTCGCGCTGCAGACTGCCGTCCGGCAGCAGGCTGAGCTCGGTGGCGTCGCCCGGCTTGCAGTAACCGGGGTCGCCGGAGGTCACCGTGGACGGGCCGATCTCCAGGGGGCCGCCGCTGCCCGGTGCCGCGGTCAGGTCGGCCTGGAACACGCAGTGGTAGGTGCCGCTGCTGGTGGGGCCGTCGGCGACCAGGGAGAGGACCGAGTCGCCCACCTTGCCCTGCTGGATGGTCAGTTCGCGGGTGTTCTGGCCGTCGGCGTTGGTGATGGTGGCCGTCCAGGTGCCCAGATAGCCGGTGGGGATCGCGCCGTCCGCGGGTGCGGAGGTGGTGGGCTGCGCGGTCGTCGGGGCCGTGGGACTCGGCTCCGGCTGTGAGGGTGCGCTGCTGGTCGGGGTCGGGCTCGGCTTGTTGTCGGCCTTGTCGCTGCCGCCGTTCATCAGGGCGTAGACCGAGCCGCCGGCGCCGAGCGCGACGACCAGGGCGACCACGATCAGCGCCGCGGTGGAACGGCCGCTCCGGCGGGGCGGCTCCTGCGGGGCCTGCGGGACCGGGCCGGTGTAGGACGGGCCGTAGGGCGGGGTGGAGCCGAGGCCGCCGGGTTGCTGGGGGTAGCCGTAGGCGCCGGGCTGCTGCGGCGGGTAGCCGTAGGCGGGCTGCTGCTGGGGGTGCTGCTGCGGATAGCCGTAGGCCGGGGGTGTCTGCGCGTGGGCGGGCGGGGGTGTCGGTGGGGCCTGGCCCGCGACCATGGTGGGGAGGTGGTTCAGCGGGGCGGCGCCGCCCGGCTGCCCCGGCGGGGGCGGCCCGGCGGGGGTGCCGGCTTCCGGTGCGGAGTCGTCGGCGGCGGGGGCGTGCTCGGGCGGGGCCTCGGGTGCCGCCTTCCGCAACGAAGGCCCGCCGGGTGCCGCCGCGCCCTCCGCCCCCTCCTCGGGATCCTCCGCGTCCAGCAACTGCACGGCGTGACGGCCGAGTTGGGCGACGAGCGCGCTCGGCAGCCAGGGGTCGCGCGAGCGGCCGCCGAGCACGGTGTCCTCGGCGCCCGTGCGCTCCAGCACCTGGTCCAGCGTCGGCCGCGCGCCCGGGTCCTTCTTCAGGCAGTCCCGTACGAGGTCGGCGATGCCCTCGGGCACCCCCTCCAGGTCGGGTTCCTCCTGGGCGATGCGGAACATCAGGGCGTGCACACCGCTGTTGGCGCTGCCGAAGGGGAGCCGTCCGGTGGCGGCGTAGGCCAGCACGGAGCCCAGGCAGAAGACGTCGCAGGCGGGCGTGATGCGGTCGCCGCGCACCTGCTCGGGGGCCATGAAGCCGGGCGAGCCGACGAGCGCGCCGGTCCGCGTCAGGCCGCCGTCCGTCACCGTCTCCAGCGCCCGCGCGATGCCGAAGTCGATGACCCGCGGCCCGTCGATGGTGACGAGCACATTGGACGGCTTCAGATCCCGGTGGATGATCCCGGCGGCGTGGATGTCCTGCAGCGCGTGCGCGAGCCCGGCCGCGAGGATGTTCACCGAGCGCTCGGGCAGCGCCCCGTGGTCGTGCCCGACGACCTGCTGCAGGCTGGGCCCGGCGACGTACCCGGTGGCCACCCACGGCACCGCGGCCTCCGTGTCGGCGTCGAGGACGGGCGCCGTCCAGTGCCCGCCGACCTGCCGCGCGGACTGCACCTCCTGCCGGAACCGCGCCCGGAACTCCTCCTGTGCGGCCAGCTCCTCCCGCACCAGCTTCACGGCGACGGTACGGCCCCGGTCCGAGCGGGCGAGGTACACATGCCCCATGCCCCCGGCACCGAGCCGGGCCAGCAGCCGGTAGGCCCCGATGCGCTGCGGGTCCCCCGCTCCGAGCTTCTCCATGGCCGCGCCGCCTTCCCCCCGTGTGTGCAACAGACCGAGAATAGTGCGGTCGCGGGAGTAGTCGCCCGGAGCGGTGTCTACGGTTCCGTAACGCCGCGGGCGGCACCCCCGCCGAGCCGTCCGGCCCGACAACCTGTCGCAGAAACCGCCACATGCCCGACAGGAAGCCGATACCGAGCGGGCGCCGCGGGCTCCTACGCTCGCCGCCATGACCCCTCAGCCAAACCCCCAGGCCGGCGCCGCCGTGAAGGCCGCGGACCGTGCTCATGTGTTCCACTCCTGGTCCGCGCAGGAGCTCATCGACCCGCTCGCCGTCGCCGGTGCGGAGGGGTCGTACTTCTGGGACTACGACGGCAGGCGGTACCTGGACTTCACCAGCGGGCTCGTCTACACCAACATCGGCTACCAGCACCCGAAGGTCGTCGCCGCGATACAGGAGCAGGCCGCACACCTGACGACGTTCGCGCCCGCCTTCGCGATCGAGGCCCGCTCCGAGGCGGCCCGGCTGATCGCCGAGCGGACACCGGGCGACCTCGACAAGATCTTCTTCACCAACGGCGGCGCGGACGCCGTGGAGCACGCCGTACGGATGGCGCGGCTGCACACCGGGCGGCCGAAGGTCCTGTCCGCCTACCGCTCCTACCACGGCGGCACCCAGCAGGCGATCAACCTCACCGGGGATCCGCGCCGCTGGGCCTCCGACGGCGCGGCCGCCGGTGTCGTGCACTTCTGGGCGCCGTACCTCTACCGCTCCCGGTTCTACGCCGAGACCGAGGAGCAGGAGTGCGCGCGGGCGCTGGAGCACCTCGAGACCACGATCGCCTTCGAGGGACCGGCCACCATCGCCGCGATCATCCTGGAGACCATTCCGGGCACCGCCGGGATCATGGTGCCGCCGCCCGGCTACCTCGCCGGTGTGCGGGAGCTCTGCGACAAGTACGGCATCGTCTTCATCCTGGACGAGGTCATGGCCGGGTTCGGGCGGACCGGTGAGTGGTTCGCCGCCGACCTGTTCGGTGTCGTGCCCGACCTCATGACCTTCGCCAAGGGCGTGAACAGCGGATATGTGCCGCTCGGCGGTGTCGCCATCTCCGGCGCGATCGCGGAGACCTTCGGCAAGCGGGCCTACCCGGGCGGTCTGACGTACTCCGGGCACCCGCTGGCCTGCGCCGCCGCCGTCGCGACGATCAACGTCATGGCGGAGGAGGGCGTCGTCGAGAACGCCGGGCAGCTGGGCGAGACCGTCCTCGGTCCTGCGCTGCGGGAGCTCGCCGGGCGGCACCCGAGCGTCGGCGAGGTGCGCGGTGTCGGCATGTTCTGGGCACTGGACCTGGTGAAGAACAGGGAGACGCGCGAGCCGCTGGTGCCGTACAACCCGGCCGGCGAGGCGAACGCGGCGATGGCCGCCTTCGGCGCCGCCGCGAAGAAGCACGGCATCTGGCCCTTCATCAACATGAACCGCACCCATGTCGTGCCGCCGTGCAACGTGAGCGAGGCCGAGCTGAAGGAGGGTCTCGCGGCACTGGACGCGGCGCTGTCCGTGGCGGACGAGTACACCGAGTAGCGATCTGCGGCCGCTCAGGTGCCGCACCGGATCACCACAGCTACGCGGGTAAACAGCGGGAGGTCGAACGCGTAAGGTGGCGTGCTCGTAGATATACGTGCACGCCACCCGAACGCGACGAGGAGACGCCCGACACATGCCCGGCAGCAGCGGCAACGGCTCCGTGACCCGCAGCACCCTGCGGCAGCAGATCGCCGACGCGCTACGCGACGAGGTCCTCGCGGGGCGGCTCCAGCCGGGTCAGGAGTTCACGGTGAAGGAGATCGCCGAGCAGTACGGGGTCTCCGCGACGCCCGTGCGCGAGGCGCTCGTCGACCTGTCCGCGCAGGGCCTCCTCGACGCCGACCAGCACCGCGGCTTCCACGTCCACGAGTACTCGGTCGCCGACTACCGCGGCATCATCGAGGCCCGCAGCCTGGTCACCGACGGCATGTTCATCGCCCTGGACCGGGACCAGGAGCGTTTCCCGCCGCACGACGAGCCCCGTGCCGTCGCCGCACTCGCCGGGGTCCGGCGCCGCGGCGAGGAGGCGCAGCGGGCCTCGCTGGCCGGCGACCTCACCGTGCTGATCGGCTACGACCTGCGCTTCTGGCACGAGCTCGGCACCCTCTTCGGCAACCCCTATCTGGCCGACTTCCTGCACCGGCTGCGCGTCCAGTCCTGGGTGTGCGCGGTGCAGCATCTGCGCCGGCTGTCCGATCTGCGCGGCGCCCTGTGGTCCGGCCACACCGAGCTGGTCGACGCCCTGGCCAAGCGGGACACCAGGACGGCGCGGGCGATCGTCGCCTCGTACAACGAGCACTCGCTGGCCCTCATCGAGCGGCTGGCGGACGCATGAGCAAGCCGGCCAGGGGCACGCCTGCCTGGGCCGTGGACCTCAGCGTCGTCATCCCCGCCTTCAACGAGGAGCAGCGCCTCGGCCCCACCCTGGACGCCGTCACCCGCTATCTGCGCGACAACGAGGGCCGCTGGGGCGAGTGGGAGGTCGTCGTCGCCGACGACGGGTCGACGGACGGCACCCGGGACGTCGTCGCGGGCCTGAAGGAGCCCCGCGTCCGGCTCGTCACCGGCCCGCACCACCGCGGCAAGGGCAACGCCCTGCGCCTGGGCGTCGCCGCCTCCCGCGGGCGGCGCGTGCTGGTCACGGACGCCGATCTCGCGGCCCCGATCGAGGAGCTGGAGCAGCTCGACAAGGCGCTCAGCGAGGGGAACGCGGCGGCGATCGGCTCCCGTTCCGTGCCCGGCGCGGTGATCGGGGACCGTCAGCACCCGGTGCGCGAGCTGCTGGGCCGCGCAGGGAACTTACTCATACGCCGCACCACCGTGCCGGGCATACGGGACACCCAGTGCGGCTTCAAGCTCTTCGAGGGCGAGAAGGCCCGCGAGGCCTTCGCCGCCTCCCGGATCAACGGCTGGGGCATCGACGTCGAGGTGCTGCGGCACTTCCACCGCGCCGACTGGCAGGTCGCCGAGGTCCCCGTCCGCTGGTCCCACCGGCCCGGTTCGAAACTGCGCCACCTCGACTACGTCCGCGTCCTCGCGGAACTGGCCCGCCTGCGGGCCCGCTCCCTGCGCCCCGCCGACGTCTTCGCCGTCACCCTCTTCCTCCTCATGTCGATGGCCCTGTACTCGGGCCGCCTCTTCGACCCGGACCACCGCTACCTGCCCGACTCCCTCCAGGACCAGAACCAGTGGGAGTGGTTCTTCGACGTCACCGCCCACAACGTCGCCCACCTGCACAATCCCCTCTTCTCCGACCTGCAGGGCTTCCCCGACGGCGTGAACCTGATGGCCAACACGGTCATGCTGGGCCTCACCGTCCCCTTCGCCCCGCTCACGCTCCTCGCAGGCCCGGCGGTCTCCCTCAGCGTCGTGATGACGCTGGGCCTCGCCGCCACCGCGGCCGCCTGGTACCGGCTGATCGTGAAGCGCGTCGTACGGCGGCGGCCGGCAGCCTTCGTCGGCGCGGCGCTCGCGGCGTTCGCGCCGCCCATGGTCAGCCATGCCAACGCGCACCCCAACTTCGTGGTGCTGTTCATGATCCCGCTGATCATCGACCGGGCCCTCCGCCTGTGCACGGGCGCCCGGGTCGTCCGGGACGGGGTGGTCCTGGGCCTGATGGCGGCGTACCAGGTCTTCCTCGGCGAGGAGCCGCTGCTGCTCGCGGCGATCGGCCTGGTGCTGTTCGCGGGCGCCTACGGCGTGGTCCGCAGGGATGTGGCCGGGCAGGCCTGGCGGCCGCTGCTGCGAGGGCTGGCCGTCGCGGCCGCGGTCTGCCTGCCGCTCGTCGTGTACCCGCTGGTCTGGCAGTTCGCCGGGCCGCAGAGCTACGCGCACATGCCGCACGGCGACAACTCGGGCAACAGCCCCCTCGCGCTGCTCTCCTTCGCCGAGCGCTCCCTGATCGCGGGCAACGCCCGGCGCGCCAATGCCCTCTCGCCCAACCCCACCGAGCAGAACGCCTTCTACGGCTGGCCGCTGGTCCTGCTCGCCTTCGCGATCGTCGTACGGCTGTGGGAGCGGGCCCTGGTCAAGGCGCTGGCGGTCACCGCGGCCGGCGCGGCGCTGCTCTCGCTCGGCCCCGAGTTCCGCATACCGATGACGGACAGGGTCTACCCGGGCCCCTGGGCGCTCCTCGCCAGGCTGCCGCTGTTCGAGTCGGTCATCGAGGGCCGGGTCGCGATGATCTGCGCCCCCGCGCTCGGCATGCTGCTCGCCCTCGCCCTGGACCGGCTGACGGCAACCCGCACCCTGGGCACCCAGTACCTCGGCCTGCTCGGCGTCTGCCTGGCCCTGCTCCCGCTGGTCCCGGCGCCGCTGAAGACGGTCGAACGCCCCGCGACGCCGACGTTCTTCACCACCGGGGCCTGGCAGCCGTACGTCCGCGAGGGCGAGTCGCTCGTCACGGTGCCGCTGCCCGACGCCGGCGACGCGGAGGCCCTGCACTGGCAGCAGCAGGCCGGCCTCGGCTTCAGGCTCCCCGGCGGCTACTTCAACGGCCCCTACGGCGACGACCGGATCGGTATCTACGGCGCCTCCCCCCGCTACACCTCCGACCTGCTGAGTGACATCCGCGACACGGGCGTGGTCCCGAGGCTCGACGCGACCTGGCGGGCACAGGCCCGGCGCGACTTCGCCTACTGGAGGGCGGGAGCCCTGGTGGTGGCCCCCGGACCGCACGAGGAGGCCCTGCGCAGGGCCGTTACCGAACTGGTGGGCCGACCCGGGAAGTGGGTGGCCGGCGTGTGGGTATGGGACCTGCACCAGGCGCTCCGCTAGGTGGGCCGCGATGGGTGGCTTTTCGTCTGCGGGTCCGTTGTGGCTTGTCGCGCCCACGCGGCGGAGCCGCAAATGAATACAGCCCCGCGCCCCTTTGGGGGCGCGGCCGAACCGCCGCCGGCTTCGCGCGGGCCGCTTGGTGCCTGTTCCGAATTACCCGTCGCCCGCGCGGAGCGCCGGCGCAGCCGTACCGATTACCCTGCCTTGACCGACTTGCCGTGTGAGGAGCCTTCTTTGGCCTGTGACCTGTGGCTGGTACCGCTCGTCGACGTGTTGTGCCACACGCCCGACAATCCGTTCGCCGAGGAACTCGCGCAGTACAACAACGTGCTCGCCGCCGCCGGGCTGCCGCCGGTGCCGGTGTACCAGTACATGCCGGGCCTGTCCGGCGAGGTCGCCCCGGTGGCCGGCTTCGACTACGACGCGCTGCACTTCCTGCGCCGGGTCTACCTGCTCCAGGTGTGCGGGCTGCCGGTGACCCCGGTCGACGAACTGGGCGGCGACTACGAGCAGTTGCTGGAGATGTTCGAGGCGACGGCCCAGCAGTCGCACCTCGTCTGGCACTACGACCACGCGGGCGCCTACGTCCCCGTGGACTTCCCCCAGCCCCTGTCGAACGACGAACTCCTCGCCGGCGGCGGCCCGCTGGGCTCCGCCCAGGCGCTGCTGCGCGAACTGGAGTACGTGGCCCCGTCGATCGGCATAGATCCGGCCAACCCTCCGGCGGCGCCGGAACCCCCGCGCGCCCCCACGGAGCTGGAGGAGCCCGCCGTCCCCGCGCCGTACGACCCCAGCCCCTTCGCCCGCGAACGCCATGTGTGGCTGGGCCTGCACGCGGCGGCGACGCGGAGCCTGGCGCAGGGGTCGATGATCGTCTTCAGCTAGTGCACCTGGGAGAGGCCCTTCTCGACGTCTTCCAGGTTCATCAACGGGGTGTAATCGATCCTGGCCCCCAAGTTGAGGAAGAACGGCTCGCTGATGACGGGTATCTGGGAGACGTCCTGTAGGTCGAAGACGAGGAAGGCGGTGCGTTCGCCCTCGTCGGCGGTGAAGTAGGCAGCTTCGGGCTTGATCTGCTCCACCGACGACTGGATCATCTTCGCGAGGGTGCCGTTCCGGATGGCCTCGTTCGACTTCTCCGTGTCGAAGTGCGCCCTGAGCAGTACACGCATCGCTCTCACCTTCTTCTGGTCGCCGCGCACGTGCGCACCTTCACCGTATGCCCGACTTGCACAGAATGCCGGGTTGTGCACTGTTGGTGCTCACCCGTACTCCCTGGGGAGCAGGACGGCTGCCTCCACGCGTGCGACGCGGCGGGCGGCCGGTGCGCACAGGCTGGGGGCACGACGAGAGGGGACCGCGATGATCCTGGTGACCGGGGCGACGGGCCATGTGGGCGGGGAGCTGGTACGACGGCTGGCGGCCGCCGGCCACCCGGTACGGGCGATGACCCGCCGCCCGGCTGAGGCACGGCTCCCGGCCGGCGTCGAGGCGGTGTACGGCGACGCGGACGACCCGGCGAGCCTGGACGCGGCGTTCGCCGGGGCGAGCGGGGCCTTCCTGATGTCGGCGCAGGGCGTCGGCACGGCCCCCGGCCCGACCCACGATGTCGCCCTCGCCGAGGCGGCGGCGAGGGCAAGGATCCGGCGCGTGGTGAAGCTGTCCGTCCTGGACGCGGGAGCGGGCTCCGACGTGATCGCCCGCTGGCACGCCGAGGCGGAGGCCGCGGTGACGGCCCCGTCCCGGGAGTGGGCGTGGACCCTGCTCCGCCCCGGCCGCTTCATGTCGAACGCCCTGCAGTGGGCGGGCCGGCTCCGCGCGGGCGACGAGGTGGCCGTGCCCTTCGCCGACCGCCCGGCGGCAAGCATCGACCCGGCGGACCTGGCAGAGGTGGCGGCCCTGGCCCTGACGTCGACGCAGGCCGGCGAACACGCGGCCGCCACCTATGAATTGAGCGGCCCTCAATCCCTGACCCCCGCCGAGGAACTGTCGGTCCTCGCCCGCGTCCTCGACCGCGACCTGCGCATCCGCCCCCTCCCTGACGACGCGGCCCGCGCGGGGATGTCCGCCTACGGCTTCCCGCCGGAGGTCGTCGAAGCGATCATGCAGCGCACCCGGGCGAGCGACCGCGGTGCGGAGGTCCTGCCGACGGTGGAGAAGCTACTGGGCCGGCCGCCACGGACGTTCGCCGAGTGGGCGGGAGCGCATGCGGGGGCGTTCTCGGAATGACACGGTTGAGGGGGCGCCCGGCGAACGGGCGCCCCCTCAAGCAGGGTTCGGGGAGACCTAGGAGAACACGGCCGTCCCGTCCTGCGTCAGCTTCCAGTTGGTGACCGCGAAGTCCTTCGGGTCCAGCGTGCCCTTGGACGTCACGTAGTCGATCATCAGCTGGCGGATCTCGTTGGTCGAGCTGTAGGCGATGTCGGCGGTGGCGATGTGCGGGTAGCCGGAGCCGCCGTTCGCGCGGTAGTTGTTGACGGCGACGACGAAGACCTGGTCGTCGGCGACCGGGGCGCCGTTGTACGTGAGGTTCTTGATCCGCGAACCCTCCGCCTGCGCGATGTCGATGTCGTACGAGACGCCGGCGGCCGTGTCGTACATGTAGTCCCAGAAGTTGTTGGCGTTGGTCAGCGTCGCGGTGTCGACCTTCGTGCCCGACGGGACCTGGTGGTAGTACTTCGCCGCGAACTCCAGGTAGTCCTTCAGCTGGGCGCCCGTGAGCTTCTTGCCGTACAGCGTGTTGTCGTAGATGTAGAGCCCGGCGATGTCCTTGATGGTCACGCTCCCGGCCGGGATGTCGGCCGTGCGGCTGAACGGCGCGGCGACCGAGATCAGCGGCAGCGCGGCATCGCTCGCCGACAGGCCCGCCTTCACCGACTGCATCTGGACCTCGTGGATGAAGTCCATGATGGGGACGTCCTTCCAGCAGGACTCCGCCGCCGGGAGGTCCTGGGTGCAGGTGCCCACGGCCGTGTTGACGTACTTGACGACGAGGTCGTGGTCGGCCTTGAGGAGCTTGGTGATCTCCGGGTCCTCCTCGACGCCCTTCGGGTCGAGGGTCTGGGCCGCCTTCTTCGTCACCTTCCACTGACCGTGGTGCAGTTCGAGCTCGAAGTCGAAGACGGTGAGGCGGTAGCCCCAGCAGTACGGCTCGGAGAGCAGGACGTCCTCGCCGGTCTCCTCGTTCTTGACGGTGTACGAGGAGACCTCTTTGTGCGTGTGGCCGACGAGGATCGCGTCGATGCCGGGGACCTGCTCGGCGACGAGGTTGGAGGCGTTCTCGACATACGGGAGCGCGTCGCCCCAGGAGGTCGATCCGTCGAGCCCGGAGTGGTCGGTCAGGAAGACGACGTCACACCCCAGCGCGCGCAGCCGCGGCACGTACTTCTTCGCCTGCTCGACGAGCCCCGGGAAGACCATCTTCCCGCTGACGTTGTCCTTGTCCCACAGCGCGATACCGGGGTTGGTCAGGCCGAGGATGCCGACCTTGATGTCGGGGGCGCCGGGCACACAGATGCGCTTGACGGTGTACGGGTGGAAGGCCGGCCGCAGGGTCTTCGCGTCGAGGGCGTTCGCGCCGAGCAGCGGGAAGTGACACTGCTTCTCGAACTTGCGCAGCGTCTCGATGCCGTAGTTGAACTCGTGGTTGCCGAGGGCGGCGGCGTCGTAGCGCATGTGGTTCATGGCGACGGCCATGGGGTGCTTGGGCCCCCTCTTGCCGTCCTTGCCGGTGATCGGGTCGACCCGCGCGAAGTAGTACGCGAGCGAGGTCCCCTGGATGATGTCACCGGCGTCGACGAGCAGGACGTGCTCCTCGCCCTTGGCCTCGCGCTGCTGCTTGATGAGGGTGGCGACCCGCGCGACACCGACGGAGTTGCCGGCCTTGTCGCTGTAGGCGGCGTCCTTGTAGTAGTCCCAGTCGAAGACGTGGCTGTGCAGGTCGGTGGTGCCCAGGATGGAGAACGTCCACGTCCTGGGGGCCTTGGAGGCCTTCTCGGGCGTACGGTCGGCGGCCTGCGCAGGGCCTGCCGCGACGGTCCCGGCCGCGGCGACGGCCGCCCCGGTGACGGCCGACTTCTTCACGAATTCCCGGCGGTTCAGGGGACTGGCGGGCATACGGGGCTCCTGGTCATGGAGGGGAACTGGAGGAGGGCGCGGCGGGACTACCCGCGTAGATAGTTGCGTCCTCTAGTTACATCCGGAACCAGGAACAAGCCATGGACCGGTCAAGGAAGTCCATGACCGGTCCAACAGCTGGCGGACATAAGGGATTTACAGGAACGAGTTGATCTCGATCGTCTCGTCCCGGCCGGGGCCCACGCCGATCGCGGAGATCGGGGCGCCCGACATCTCCTCGAGCGCCTTGACGTAGTTCTGCGCGTTCTTCGGGAGGTCGGAGAACGACTTCGCCTTGGTGATGTCCTCGGACCAGCCGGGCAGGGTCTCGTAGACCGGCTTCGCGTGGTGGAAGTCGGACTGCGAGTACGGGAGTTCCTCGACGCGCTTGCCGTCGATCTCGTACGCCACGCAGACCGGGATCTCCTCCCAGCCGGTCAGGACGTCCAGCTTGGTGAGGAAGAAGTCGGTCAGGCCGTTCACACGGGTCGCGTAGCGGGCGATGACGGCGTCGAACCAGCCGCAGCGGCGGTCACGGCCGGTCGTCACGCCCCGCTCGCCGCCGATGCGGCGCAGCGCCTCGCCGTCCTCGTCGAAGAGCTCGGTCGGGAAGGGGCCGGAGCCGACGCGGGTCGTGTAGGCCTTGAGGATGCCGATGACCCGGCTGATCTTGGTCGGGCCGACACCGGCGCCGGTGCAGGCGCCGCCCGCGGTGGGGTTCGACGAGGTCACGAACGGATACGTGCCGTGGTCGATGTCGAGCAGCGTGCCCTGGCCGCCCTCGAAGAGGACCACCTTGTCCTGCTCCAGCGCCTGGTTGAGGACGAGGACGGTGTCGGCGACGTACGGGGCGAGCTTGTCGGCGTAGCCCAGCAGCTCCTCGACCACCTGGTCGATGGCGATCGCGCGGCGGTTGTAGAGCTTGGTGAGGATCTGGTTCTTGACGTCGAGGGCCGCCTCCACCTTCTGGGTGAGGATGGACTCGTCGTAGAGATCCTGTACACGAATGCCGACGCGGTTGATCTTGTCCGCGTAGGTCGGGCCGATGCCGCGCCCGGTGGTCCCGATCTTGCGCTTTCCGAGGAAGCGCTCGGTCACCTTGTCCACCGTCACGTTGTACGGCGTGATGATGTGGGCGTTACCGCTGATCAGGAGCTTGGACGTGTCGACGCCGCGCTCGTTCAGCCCGTTCAGCTCGGAGAACAGGACCGACGGGTCGACGACGACACCGTTGCCGATGACCGGCGTGCAGCCGGGGGAGAGAATCCCGGAAGGGAGCAGGTGAAGGGCGTACTTCTGGTCGCCCACGACTACCGTGTGGCCGGCGTTGTTGCCGCCCTGGTAGCGCACCACGTAGTCGACGGATCCGCCTAGCAGGTCCGTCGCCTTTCCCTTGCCTTCGTCACCCCACTGAGCACCGAGCAGCACAAGTGCGGGCACGCGCGTACACCCCTTCCGGGCGGGGCATGTCCAAGGTCAGGGGCGTACGCGTAAGGTTCACCGCCGCGTGCACCGCGACCGTCGTTGGCCGCAAACCGTCGGACCGGATGCCCCGGAATAGACGAAGCCCCTGGCGCAATAGCGCAAGGGGCTCTTGCACAAAGATGCTACCCGAGGAAGCGAGGCAGGACCGAGGTGGTGACTTCCGCGACTTCCGATCAGCTGTTGGTGGTCATCGATCCGGTCGCCCGGCGGACGGACGGGGAGTCGGTACGCATCGCAAAAGACGTGCTCAGCGCGGGTGCGCACGCCAAGGTGTGCCTGCCGGAGGGCCCGGAGGAGTTCGCCCGGGCGCTGGCCCGCCGGGGGGCGAGACGGCCGGTGGTGGTGGGCGACGACCGTGCTCTGGTCCGGGCGGTGTCCGTTTTGCACCGGCGGCGGGAGCTGGCCGGATGTGCCCTGTCGGTGGTGCCGGTGGGCAGCCTGCTGTCGGTGGCTCGTTCCCTGGGGGTGCCCACGGGGACGGTGGCGGCGGCGCGGGCGGTCCTGGACGGGGCCGAGCGGCGCCTGGACCTGCTGGTGGACGACAGCGACGGCGTGGTGCTGGGGGCGCTGCACATCCCTCCGGTGACCGGGCACACCCCGTCGGTGGAGGCGGGCCGTCCCTGGCTGCGCACGGCCCAGTCCCTCGTACGCACCCTGGTCCCCACCCGCGAGACCACGGTCCCGGCGCCCCGGCCCGCCCGTCTGCGGGTGGAGGTCGACGGGGTCACCGTGCTGGACCTGGACCAGCCGGTGGAGGCGGTGTCGGTGACGCCGGGTGACGCGGGGGTGGCCGAGGTCGAGGTACGCCCCCTGTCGGTGGGCGCGGAGGCCTCGCCGGTACGGGCGCGGGGCCGGACGGTGAGCGTGTCCGGGGCGGACTTCCGGTACCGGGCGGATGCGGGGGTGTGGGGGCCGGTGCGGAGGCGGACGTGGACGGTTTGGGAGGGGGCTTGGGGGCTTACGGTGCCGGCTTCTTCGTAGCGGGGCCTTCGGGGGCCTGGAAGCCGGTGGTGTCAAGCGTGCAGTCGAAGGGCTTGGGGATGTGGAGTGCCTCGCCGAACGGCTGGGTGCAGTGTGCCTCGTAGCCCGCGGCCGAAGGGGTCCAGAACACGGTCGACTGCTGCTCCTGCATGTCGAGGAGCAGGTAGATCGGCACGCCAGCCCTGCCGTAGACCGCAACCTTGTCGGTCAAGTCGTCAGTGCGAGTCGCCGGAGAGGTCAGTTCTGCGACGAACAGCAGGGCTTCGCCGTCCAGGTGATTACTCACCGTCTCGAACGCCTGCTGGTGGGCCGCGTGGATATCCGGCCCGTACGCACTTTCGTCGCCGGGGAAGACGTACAGGAACGGGCCGATGCTGAGGCGATGGTCCTCAGGAAGGCAGGGCTTCAGCTGATCGCAGACCTGCTCCATCACGCGGTGGTAGTAGCCCTTCGACCACGGCGACCCGACGATTTTCCCCCTGTAGATCTCGGCCTTGAAGCCGTCACGCAGGTTCAGCTCGTCGAGGATGTCCAGCAGCTCCTCGAAGCTCTCGGGCTCGACGCCGCTTATCGTCGGTCGCTCAGTCATCAACGTCATGATGCGCCCTCCCGCGGATGCAGACCAGCCGCAACTCAGCGTAGCTGATCGCTCACGCGCTCGTGATCGGATTCATCCTTCAACGCCACCCCCGTAACCCCCAACTCCCGCCCCCTCCCCATCAACCCCGCCAGCTTCCCCGCCGCCACCTCGTACGACAGCCCCAGCGGCGGCCGGATGTTGCTCAGGCAGTTGCGGTCGGCGTCCGTGGTCACGCCCGGGACCGGCCGGTACGTCAGATACGCCCCCAGGGAGTCCGCCGCCGACATCCCCGGGCGCTCCCCGACCAGGACGACCACCATCGTCGCGCCCGTCGCGGACGCGATGTCGTCACCGAGAGCGACCCGCGCCTGTTCGGCCAGCACCACCGGTGCGACGCTCCACCCCGCCAGCCGCGCCACCGTCTCCCGCACCACCGCCGCCGCGTGCTCGTGCACCGCCCGGCTGGACAGCCCGTCCGCCACCACGAACACCACGTCCCAGTCGCCGGCCGGCAGATGCGCGCGGTCCGTCGCGTCCAGCCGCCGCCCCAGGTCGGGCCGTTGCAGATACGTCAGCCGGTCACGCGCCGCACTCCGCACCCGTACCGTCGGCATCCCGCCCAGCCCCGCCGCGACCGCCTCCGGCTCGAACGGCGAGTGCACCGCGTCCCGCGCCGCCGCGTGCGCGGTCTGGAGTTCGAGGCGGTGGCGGGTCGGAAGTGCCGAGCCCGCGCGGCCGAGGCCGATACGGGCCTGGGTGTGCCGGCGCATGGCGACCCACAAGTCACCTGCCGGTACCGCGATGTGAGTTTCCGTCATGCCGCCAGTTCCCTTCCGATCGCCGTCAGCGGATGGGACGCCACCTCGCGGATCCCGCCCCGCTCGTCCAGCAGCCCGCTCGACTCCAGCCAGGCCTCGAACTCCGGTGCCGGGCGCAGCCCGAGGACCTCGCGGAGGTACAACGCGTCGTGGTACGAGGCCGACTGGTAGTTCAGCATGATGTCGTCGCCGCCCGGCGTGCAGATCACGAAGGACGCGCCCGCGACGCCGAGCATCGTCAGCATGGTCGCGACGTCGTCGTCATCGGCGTCCGCGTGGTTCGTGTAGCAGATGTCCAGGCCCATGGGCAGGCCGAGCAGCTTGCCGCAGAAGTGGTCCTCCAGGGCCGCCCGGAGGATCTGGCGGCCGTCGTACAGGTACTCCGGGCCGATGAAGCCCACCACCGTGTTCACCAGCAGCGGGTCGTAGCGGCGCGCCACCGCGTACGCCCGTGCCTCCACCGTCTGCTGGTCCACGCCGTGGTGCGCGTCCGCCGACAGCGCGCTGCCCTGGCCGGTCTCGAAGTACATGACGTTGCGGCCGACCGTCCCGCGGTCCAGGGCGAGCGCCGCCTCGTACGCCTCGTCGAGCAGGCCCAGCGTCACACCGAAGGACGCGTTCGCCGCCTGCGTGCCCGCGATGGACTGGAAGACCAGGTCCACCGGGGCGCCCCGCTCCATCAGGTCCACGCTCGTCGTGACATGGCACAGGACGCAGGACTGAGTGGGGATCGAGTAGCGGCTGATCACACCGTCCAGCAACTCCAGCAGGTCCCGTACCGCCTTCGGGCTGTCCGTCGCCGGGTTGATGCCGATCACCGCG
This sequence comes from Streptomyces sp. NPDC001351, assembly GCF_042896045.1. Classification (NCBI taxonomy): domain Bacteria; kingdom Bacillati; phylum Actinomycetota; class Actinomycetes; order Kitasatosporales; family Streptomycetaceae; genus Streptomyces; species Streptomyces sp. NPDC001351. Next base: position 159,397 of record NZ_JBIAWS010000004.1, read on the forward strand.
TCGCCCGAGCCCAGCAGCAGCCCGTCGAGCAGCGCCGCCGCCACTCCCGCCGGGTCGTCGGTCGGATGGTTCGGCTGCAGGCGCGTCGCGAGCCGCCCCGGCAGCCCGATCGTCGAGCGGAAGGCGGTGACCACCCGTACCTTCCGGGCCACGGCCACCAGATCCGCGTTCCCCATCAGCTTGGACACCGCCGCGGCCATCTCCGGCGTCAGCCCGGGGGCCAGCGCCGTCAGGGCCTGGCCGTCCGCCGCCAGCAGCCACTCCCGCAGTTCTCCGACCGTCAGCCCGGCCACCGGCGCGAAGGCGGCCGCGTCATGCGTGTCGAGGATCAGCCGGGTCACGTCGTCGCTCTCGTACGGGATCACCGGCTCGGTCAGGAAGGTCGCGAGCGGCACCTCCGCGAGGGCCCAGCGCGCGGCCACCCGCTCCCGGGCGCTGCCGGCGGCGAGCCCGGCGAGTCGGTCGCCGGAGCGCTCGGGACTCGCGGCGGCGAGCAGGCGCGCGAGGGAGTCGAAGCGGTGGCGCTCGCCGCCGAGAGTGGCCGTGTATGTGCTCATGACGGCGACCGTACGAGGACGTTGTTGCCGCCAGATTTCTAAAGGTCTGGTTGACAAACATTTAACGCGCCGACACCCTTGACCGACTCATTCGGGCTACAGAGTTCCGGTCCAGTACAGCAACGGACCACCCAGGAGAGGGGCCACCCGATGGCAGTGGATGAGGGCGTCGCCCCGGCGACGAAGACGGACGGCGACGGCACAGTTCACCGGCTCAAGCCCAATGCGGTCGGTCTGCTCGGCGTGGTCTTCATGGCCGTCGCGACCGCCGCCCCGATCACGGCGATGACGGGCAACGTGCCCTTCATGGTGTCGTCCGGCAACGGCATCGGCGCCCCGGCGAGCTATCTCGTCGCAATGGTCGTCCTGGCAATCTTTTCCATCGGCTTCACCTCGATGGCGAAGCACATCACGTCGACGGGCGCCTTCTACGGCTTCATCTCCTACGGCCTCGGACGCACCGCGGGCCTGGCGTCGGGCCTCCTCGCGACCTTCGCGTACGCCGTGTTCGAGCCCGCGCTGATCGGCATCTTCTCGACCTTCGCCACCGGAACCCTCAAGGACCAGACGGGACTCGACATCCCGTGGTGGGCCTTCGCGCTGCTGATGCTCGCCGTCAACGCGACGGGCACCTGGTTCGGCATCTCGGTCGCCGAGAAGCTCCTGGTGGTCCTGCTCGGCACCGAGGTGACGGTCCTCGCGGCGATGGCGATCTCGGTCGCCCTGCACGGCGGCGGCCCGCACGGCTTCACCTTCGGCCCGGTCAACCCCGTCAACGCCTTCAAGGGCACGTCCGCCGGCCTCGGCCTCTTCTTCGCCTTCTGGTCCTGGGTCGGCTTCGAGTCGACGGCGATGTACGGCGAGGAGTCCCGCGACCCGAAGCGGATCATCCCCAAGGCCACGATGATCAGCGTCCTGGGCGTCGGTGTCTTCTACGTCTTCGTCTCCTGGATGGCCATCATCGGCAACGGCGAGACCGAGGCCGTCAAGGTCGCCTCGTCGGCGAATCCCCTCGCCCTGTTCTTCAACCCCACCGAGCACTACGTCGGCCACTGGGCGGTCGACCTCATGCAGTGGCTGATGATCACCGGCTCGCTCGCCTGCGGCATGGCCTTCCACAACTGCGCCGCCCGCTACATGTACGCGCTGGGCCGCGAGGGAGTCCTCCCCTCCCTGCAGAACACCATCGGCCGCACCCACCCCCGGCACGGCTCCCCGCACATCGCGGGCCTGGTGCAGACGGTGGTGAGCGCCGTACTGATCCTCGCGTTCTGGGCCACGAGCAAGGACCCGGCGAACGCCCTCTACGTCCTGCTCGCCATCCTCGGCACGATGGCGATCCTGATCGTGCAGGCGGTCTGCTCCTTCGCGGTCCTCGTCTACTTCCGCAAGAACCACCCCGAGAGCCGGCACTGGTTCAAGACGTTCACCGCCCCGCTCGTCGGCGGCATCGCGATGCTCGCCGTGGTGCTGCTCCTGGTGTCCAACATGAGCGTCGCGGCCGGCTCGGAGTCCGGCTCGCTGCTGCTGAAGGCGACACCGTGGCTGGTGGCTCTGGTCGCGGCGACGGGCATCGGGTACGCGCAGTACCTCAAGCGCCGGTCGCCCGAGCGGTACGCGCTGCTGGGGCGGACGGTCCTCGAGGAGACGAAGGAGCGGTAACTACCCGTCCCCGAACACCTGTCGGCGGTGCACCCGCCACCGCTCCATCATGGCCGCGACCTCGCCCTCGACGAACTCGAAGAAGGCGAGCGTCTCGGCCATGCGGCGTCCTGCGGGCGTCTCGGCCCCCAGGCTGCTCACGCCGTCGCGCAGGGCGACCTCCCACCGCTTGATGATGGCCTCGCGGTTGGTGAGTGCCTCGTACCACTGGTCGCCGTGCACCCGGTAGCGCTCCCGGCGCGAGCCGGGCTCACGCTCCCGCGAGACCATGTGCGTCATGGTCAGATAGCGCACCGCGCCGGAGACCGCGGCGGGGCTGATCTGCAGCTGCTCCCCGAGCTCGGCGGAGGTCATCGAGCCCTCGTCGGAGGAGAGCAGGGCGGCGAAGACTCGGGCGGGCATCCGCTGCATCCCGGCCTCGACCAGCTGCGCCGCGAAGCTCTCCACGAACTTGGAGACCGCACCCGGATCCCGCCCCACCGCCTTCGACTCCGTCATGGTCACCACCCTATCCGGGGCTTCATAGGCTTTATACGCTTCCTTAACTTCACAAATTTCTGAAAGAAGCGTACGTTCTGAAGCATGACGAAGGCAATCAGCGTCTTTGGCCTCCACAAGTCGTTCGGCCGCACCCGGGCCCTGGACGGCCTCGACCTGGAGGTGGAGTCCGGCGAGGTCCATGGCTTCCTCGGCCCGAACGGCGCCGGCAAGTCCACCACCATCCGCGTCCTGCTCGGCCTGCTGCGTGCCGACTCCGGGGCCGCGCAGGTGCTGGGCCGCGACCCGTGGCAGGACGCGGTGGAGGTGCACCGCCGGATCGCGTACGTCCCCGGGGACGTCACCCTGTGGCGGAACCTGTCGGGCGGCGAGGTCATCGACCTGTACGGCCGGCTGCGCGGCGGGCTGGATCCGTCCCGCCGGTCCGAGCTGATCGAGCGCTTCGAGCTGGACCCCACCAAGAAGGGCCGCACGTACTCGAAGGGCAACCGCCAGAAGGTCGCCCTGGTGGCCGCGTTCGCCTCCGACGTGGACCTGCTGATCCTGGACGAGCCGACCTCGGGCCTGGACCCGCTGATGGAGGAGGTCTTCCAGCGCTGCGTGGAGGAGGAGCGGGAGCGCGGTCGTACGGTGCTGCTGTCCTCGCACATCCTCAGCGAGGTCGAGGAGCTCTGCGACCGCGTGAGCATCATCCGCAGGGGCCGGACGGTGGAGAGCGGTTCGCTGGCCGATCTGCGCCATCTGACGCGGACGAGCGTGACGGCCGAACTCGCCGGTCCCCCCAACGGGTTGGCGCACCTGCCCGGCGTCCACGACCTCGACGTACGGGGAAGGCGGGTGCGGCTGCAGGTCGACACGGACCAACTGGACGCCGTGCTGCGGCAGTTGAGCGAGTCGGGCGTACGGTCGCTGACCTCGACCCCGCCCACGCTGGAGGAGCTGTTCCTGCGCCACTACCAGGACGAGGAGGCGGCGGCGCGATGACGTCGTTCGTGGGCACGGGTGTGCTGCTGCGCTTCTCGCTCCGCCGCGACCGGCTGATGATCCCGGTCTGGGTCGGCGTGAACGCGCTGATGGTCCTCTCCATGCCGAACACCCTCAAGAGCCTCTACGGCACCCCCGCCGAACGCGCCGACCTGATCCACCAGGTGGCGACCAACGCCTCCTTCCGCGCACTGATCGGCCCCGTCTTCGACACCTCCGTCGGCGCGCTGACGGCGTGGCGCGTCGGGGTGTACGCGGGTGCGCTGGCCGCCGCGATGAGCCTGGTGATCGTCGTACGGCACACCCGGGACGAGGAGGAGAGCGGGCGGCAGGAACTGGTGGCGTCCGGGATGGTGGGCCGCCGGGCCTCCCTGACGGCGGCCCTGCTGGCGGCGGGAGTCGCAAACGCCGTACTGGCCCTGCTGGTTGCGGCCGGTCTGGCGGGCCAGGGGGCCGTGGGAGCGGTCGCCTTCGGCCTCGGACTCGCGGCGGTCGGCATGGTCTTCGCGACGATGGCGGCGATCGTCGCCCAGCTGACGGAGAGCGCGCGGCTGGCCCGCGGGCTGACCGCGGGCGCCCTGGGCGCGGCCTTCGTGCTGCGCGCGGCGGGCGACGCGGCGACGGACGACGGCTCCTCGGCCCTGACCTGGCTCTCCCCGCTCGGCTGGCTGGAGAACCTGCGCCCGTACGCCGACGAGCGCTGGTGGGTGCTGGTGCTGTTCGCGGCGGCGGTGGCGCTCCAGGCCGGGGTGGCCTACGCGTTGGCGGGCCGCAGGGATGTCGGCATGAGTTTCCTGCCGACGCGGCCCGGACCGGCGTCCGGCCGCCTGGGCTCGGCGGGCGCGCTGGCCTGGCGGCTGCAACGGGGCAGCGTCCTCGGCTGGTCGATCGCCTTCTTCGTCGTGGGCGTCGTCTACGGCGGCCTGACGGACGGGGTGACGGACCTGGTCGGCAAGAACGAGAACGCCCGGAAGATCTTCGAGCGGATGGGCGGACAGAGGGGCCTGACGGACGCCTTCCTGGCCTCCATGGTGGGGATGATGGGCCTGATCGCGGCGCTGTACGTCGTGTCGAGCGTGCTGAGGCTGTACGGCGAGGAGACCTCGGGGCGGGCGGAGCCGGTGCTGGCGAATGCGGTGGGGCGTCTGCGCTGGGCCTGCGGCCACTTGACGGTCGCGTTCGGCGGGGCCGTGCTGATCATGCTCCTGACCGGCCTGGGCTTCGTCGTCGGCTACGGCAAGGAGGCGGGGCCGATCCTCGGGGCGTGCCTGGTGCAGGTGGCCGCGGTGTGGGTGATCGGCGGAGTGGCGGTCCTGCTCTACGGCGTGTTCCCGCGGGCGGCGACGGCGGCGTGGGGCGTCGCGGGGGCGGTCCTGCTGATCGGCTGGGTGGGCCCGGCGCTGAACGCTCCGCGGGTGGTGCTGGATCTGTCGCCGTTCGGGCATCTGCCGAAGCTGCCGGGTGGGGGGATGGAGTGGGGGTCGGTGGCGCTGCTGACCGTGCTGGCGGTGCTGCTGGTGGGTGCCGGACTTACGGGACTGCGGCGGCGGGACATGACGACCTGACCGGTTCAGTCGACGTACTGCTTCAGTTCTTCGGTGTCGAGTTCGATGCCGACCGGATCGGGAAGGCTGACCTTGTCGCCGAGCCGGGACACGTGGATGTCGCGGTATCCGACCTCCGGATGTGGGTTGCTGTGTACGAGAACCGAAAGGTTGTCACGGTCGATCAGCAAGTAGACGGGGATACCCGCCTCCGCATACGCCCGGGGCTTCTCCACGCGGTCGCGGTTGTGAGTGTCCGAGTCGTACGACGTGATCTCGACCGCCATCAGAACGCCGTGAGGTTCAGCCCAGTCACCCTGCCCCACGAAGTGGTCGACTGGTGCCAGCACACCGTCGGGCCGCGCCCGGCCCTTGCGGTAAGCCTCCACCTTCAGGCCCTGCAACGGATTGAGATCGAGCTCGGGCCGGGCACGCATGCACTGCCGGATCAGCCACATCGTGATCGTCCCGTGGTTGCCGTTCGTCACCTTCTTGAGTCCGATCCGTCCGTCGATGAATTCGAACCTGACGGTCTCGTCCTCCCGCTCGGCGAATTCGGCGATCCGCTCGAACATGTCGACCGACAACTGAGACGACGCGCGTTCTGCCATAACCGTCATGGTGCCTCCCTTCGCAGGCGGGCACCAGCTTGACGAGTCGCTCACGACCATCGCCCGGATTCGGTCGGTGATCAGCCGAACGGGTGATCACCTCGCCGCGACACTCAGCCCCTCCAACCCCCGGATCACAAAGTTCGGCTTCCTCTTCGGCTCGGCCGCCAGGCCGAGTGCCGGGGCCTTCTCCAGCAACGCCGTCATCGATGCCGCCAGTTCGATACGGGCCAGCGGGGCGCCGATGCAGTAGTGGATGCCTGCGGAGAAGGAGATGTGCGGGTTGTCCGTGCGGGTCAGGTCGAGCCGCTCGGGGTCCCGGAAGACCTCCGGGTCGTGGTTGGCGGAGCCGAAGAGCATGGCGATCTCGGCGCCGCGCGGGATGACGGTCCCGTCGATCTCGATCTCGTCCAGCACCCAGCGCTCGAAGAGCTGGAGCGGAGTGTCGTACCGCATGAGCTCCTCCACGGCGGTGGGGACGAGGGAGTGGTCCGCGCGCAGGGCGGCCAGCTGCTCCGGGTTCCGGAAGAGGGCGTACCAGCCGTTCACCGTGGCGTTGACGGTCGCCTCGTGGCCCGCGTTGAGGAGCAGGACGGCGGTGGAGATCATCTCCTGCTCGGTGAGGCGGTCGCCCTCGTCATGGGCGGCGATGAGCCCGGAGATGAGGTCGTCACCGGGGGTGCGGCGACGCTCGGCGATCAGCTCGCGCAGGTAGTCGGAGAACTCGACCGAGGCCTGTACGGCCTTGCGAGCCGTGTCCTCGGAGGGGTTCAGCTCGTACATCCCGCAGATGTCGGCCGACCAGGGGCGCAGCGGGGCGCGATCGGCCTCCGGGATACCCAGCATCTCGGCGATGACGGCGACGGGCAGCGGCTCGGCGACGTCGCTGAGCAGGTCGCCGCCGCCCTTCTCGACGAGGCGGTCCACGAGTTCCCCGGCGAGATTGCCGACGTACGGCTTCAGCTGCTCGACCGTCCGTGGCGTGAACGCCTTCGACACCAGCCGCCGGATCCTGGTGTGGTCCGGCGGTTCCAGGTCGAGCATGCCGTGGTCGTTGAGGGTGTGGAACGGTTCGTGTTCGGCGGGCGGGGCGGTCCGCCCGAAGTCCTCGTGCGTGAACCGGTGCTGGTACGTCCGCCCGAGCCGCCGGTCGCGCAGCAGCGCGGAGACGTCCGCGTGGTGCGGGACGAGCCACTGGTTCGTGGGCTCGTAGAAGTGCACGCGGCCCTTGGCGCGCAGGGCGGCGTAGGCGGGGTAGGGGTCGGCGAGGAAGGCCGGGTCCCAGGGGTCGAAGGCGGTCATGGACGGACGCTAACCCGGTATCCACCCGCCTGACCAGGGATGTCTCACGTCCCCTTCGCGAAGGAAGGCACGAGGTCGCGCTGGTACCAGATGCCCGGCTTGCCGCCGATGTGGGCCGGGTCGGCCGGGCCGACCGGGACGAAACCGGCCTTGGTCAGCACTCTCTGGGACGCCACGTTCCGGTGGGCGGTGGCCGCCCGCAGGGTGCGCAGCCCGTGCCGGTCCGCCGCCAGCCGGCACAGTTCCAGCACGGTCGCGGTCGCCAAGCCCCGGCCTGCGGCATGCTGCGCGACCCGGTAGCCGAGCTCCGCGCTGTGGTCCTCGATGTCGACCAGATTGAACCGGCCGAGGACGGAACCGTCCTCCGCGACGAGCACATGGAAGGCGCAGATGCCGGCCTCCTGCTCGGCCAGCAAGGCGTCGTACCGCTCGGTGAAGTGCTCGAAGTAGTCGTCACCGCGGTCGGTGATCGAAGCGGCGAAGTAGGCGCGGTTCGCCAGCTCGAACGCCAGGACCGCCGGGGCATGACCGGCCTGCAGCCGTTTCAGTTCGGGCATCTGCCCGACCCTACTCAGGTGGCGCGCCGGGGCCACCGGGTTTTCCAGCGGCGGCCCACGACGGCACCGTGCGACGTCTGAGACAGCTCCGACGGCCTCAGCTGACGGCGTACGCCCGGTACACCGTCTCCACCGAGCGGTCCCCGGCGGAGTCGGTCACCTCGGAGCGCAGGGCGACGGCGCCGGAGGCGGGGTTGTGCACGGACGCCTGCCAGGCCGAGCCGACGTGCTTGACGGCCGCCGCCTGCCAGGTCCTGCCGCCGTCGGCGGACGACCAGACCCGGACGGACTTGGCGGTCACCTCGGTGAACTTCACATCGGGGCCCTGGGAGCCGCGCCCGGCGCTCACGTCGACCGTCGTGGTGCTGTTCGCCGCGGCCTGGTTGCTGCTGTTCAGCCCGGTGGGCAGGAAGCGGGTCAGGAAGACGGGGGCGACGATCGCCTTGTTCGGGTCGGCCACCTTGAAGTGCCAGTCGAGGGTGGCGCGCGACGACAGCATGCCGGCGGGGAAGGTGATGCCCGGACGGTAGCGCTGGGCGTCGACCGTCAGGCGGTACCAGCCGGCCGAGCGGATACCGGCGGAGAACTCGGCGTCGCTGCTGCCCCAGTTGGTCAGGGTCTGCTTCTTGACGGTGGTGCTTCCCTTGGACAGGACCACCGTCTCCTTCGTCGGGTCGGACCCGTCGGCGCCGACGTCGGGATCACCGATCAGCGCCTCCGGGATGAAGACGACGGCCTTCCGCCCGAGCAGCGGCAGATAGTGCATCGGACTCCACACGGCCCGCCCGAAGGACTGGGTGAAGCTCTGCCCCGCCTTCAGCGTCCTGAGCTTCGGGAAGCCGCCGCCGACGTCGTCGCCGTTGCTCGCCATGATGTCGTCACGCGGCTGCCAGGTCCCGGGCGTCACATGGACGGTGGCGCTGTACGGCGCGTCGTCGTCGCGGACCGTGGCCATCAGGTCCGTCGTGCAGTCGTCGGTCTTCGGCTGCGCCTGGAGCGCGGTGTCGTGCTGACGGGCCATCTCCGTACCGCTGCGTACCGAGAAGCGCACCGTCGCCAGGTTCGACCGCTTGAAGGACCCACCGGGCGCGGCCGGAATGCCCGTGGTGTTCTTCACGGCGACATAGCTGTCGTTGCCCGACCACTGCGCCAGATACCCGAACTGCAGCAGCCCGGACGAGTTCGGGATGGCGTACAGGGCGCCCTCGTCGTTCCAGCCGCCCGTGCTGAAGGCGGAGGGCATGTTGCTGACGGTGGCGGCGCACACCTGCGCGCTGATCTTCGGCGGCCCGGTCACGTCGGCGGGGGTGTCGAGCGACACCTTGACCGCCTTGCCCTTGCGCGCGTCGAGCGTCACCGACTTGCTGCCCGAGACCTGTACGACCTGAGCGCCGATGGTGTCGGTGCCCAGACCGTCGGTCGCGCTCTCGTAGATGTCGGTCATCGCGATGTAGCGCCCCGCCGGCAGGCTGAGCCGCTTGCCGGACGTCACGCTGTACCTCTGCCCGGACGCCACGGCGACGACGTTGACCGTCGTGGAGACCTTGGCGCCGTGCCGCCCCAGCGTGTTGACGACCAGCGAGGCCGACGCAGCCTGCGCGGAAGCGGCGAAAGCACCGGAAGCAACCAGCGGCACCAGCGCGGCCACACCAACGAAGCCGAGCGATCTCCGTCGCACCATCATCCTCAACTCCCCCTCCAACCCCAAAAGTCGGCCAATCGTAGCCGTGTCGCGGACATGGCAGCTCCCCTTGAGGAAAGACGCCTGCTCAAGCCGTGCCGAAGAAAGGTGCGAAGGAGAAGCAAGCTGCGGCCTGGGCGGGCGTGACCCCTTGAGGGCGTCCGGGGACGTCGTGGACGGCGTCCGCACCCTCGGAGCGCAGTCGGTCGGCCCCGGCGTGCCGGACCATGACGGCGGCGTAGGCGCGGACGTCAGCGGCGGTGATGTCCGTACGGTCCCGCTCGGCGTGCTGCTGGAGGAGGACACCGAGGTCGGGGGTGAATCGCAGCATGGTCACCGGTGCGTCGAAACGTCTGGCGATGGTGATCAGGCGAGTGCGGGCCTGTGGGGTGACGTTCGTGGATTCGGCAATCGTGGTCTGTCCGGCGGCGAGCCGGGCGCCGATCCTGCGGTCGCGTTCCTCGAAGATCCGAGCGTCCGCCGCTTCGGTGGGTGGGGTGCCGACGAGTTCGGCGCGGATCTCGTCGCTGGAGACCACGGCGTCCCGGTCTATCTGCCGACGCGCGATGAGCGCTCGTACGAAGCTGGTCTTGCCGGAGGCAGGCGGGCCGACCAGAACCACGAGCCCCGGGGCCACGCGGGCAAGGATCTTCGCCACGCGTCACACCTGACCGAAGTCCTCGGGCTGGTCCTTCAGATGGTCGATGAGGGCGGAGAAGGCGGCGGTCGGGAAGGAGAGGGTGGCGCGGGCCGGGGCCTTGGAGTCGCGGACGGCTATGCGGGTGGGGAGGGTGGCTATCTCGACGCAGGTGTTTCCGTCGCCGCCGCCGGAGTAGGAGGACTTGCGCCAGTTCATCAGAGTTCCTTCGCCAACCGGTGAATGAAATCCCGCGACGCCACAGGGTCAAGCGACGCCTTCTTCACCTTACGGAGAAGTGTTCGAAGCTGCTTCAACTGAGGTTCGGCATTGATGAAGGCCGTCCCGGTGGGGGAGTCCCTGAGCGCAGTGTCCAGTCGGGGGACGGGCCCATCGATGTACATCATCGAGGCTTCAGCCCCGGCAAAGCCGTCCTGATCGGTGGGGATCACGCGTACGGTGACGTGTCCCTGCTCGATCTGGTCCAGGATCGCCCGGAGTTGGGCGAGCGATGTTTGGCGGCCCGCTACCCGGACACGTAGAGCGAACTCGTGGATGATCGTCTCGTACGGGGTGGGGGTGTCTCCCTCGACAACCCCACGTCGCCTCAACCGGTGCTCCACCCGAGGGTTCAACTCACTCTCCGGCAGGTCCGGCATCATGTACGTGTACACCGCGCGGGCGTATTCGGCGGTCTGCAGTAGGCCAGGTACGTGGGTAATCACGACCTCGCGCAGGAACTTCGCATGGTGCTCCGCCTCGGCGGTGTCCAGGAAGACCGGCGGTAGCACTCCCCGGTATTCCTCCCACCAGCCACGCGTCCGGTCAGTAGCCATTGCCACCAATGCGTCGATCAACGCTTCGTCCGTGCAGGCGTAGTGAGCCGCCAGGCGCCGCACCCGCTCCTCGCTGGCACCGGAGAGACCCAGCTCCACCTGGCTGATCTGAGCCGAGGTCGAATTCAGCAGCTCGGCCACCTCACGGGCCTTCAGTCCGGCCGCCTCCCGCAGGCGACGCAGCTCGGCGCCCAGCCGCACTTGCCGCGCAGTGGCGTGATTCCTCGGCGCCATGCGTCCTCCTCAACCGCCCATCAGCAGTGCCCTGTTCGGGCGTCAGACTACGCCAACAGGTTGCGTGAGGAGTAATTACTCCTCTACCGTCGGTGACGCATTGAACACTCTGCGGAAGTGCACCGCTCCGCCCTGCCATGACGGCCGCGGCACCGCCACCGCACAACTCCCCTTCAATTCAACGGAGTTACCCCATGCCCGAAAGCTGGGAGTACAGCCTCTCCATCCCCCACGACCCCCGCGCCGTCACCGTCTGTCGCCGCACCCTCCGCCTGATCCTGACCCTGCACGGCTTGATCACCCTGGCCGACACGGCGGAGCTGCTCGCGGCCGAGCTGGTGTCCAACGCCGTACTGCACACGAAGGGGCCCTCCGCACTGCGGGTGCGCTGGTCACCACCGGGCACGCTGCGGCTCGGCGCGTGGGACGCGGACCCCGAGCCGCCAGAACCACCCCGCCCGCTGGACCGCCTCGCCGACGCCGAGAACGGCCGCGGCCTCGCCCTGGTCCGTGCCTGCGCCGACGTATGGGGCTGGCAGCCGCAGTCGAGGAACGGCAACCGGGGCAAATACGTGTGGTGCGAACTGGCGGCGGCATGAGCCACCTCCCGCCCATGCACACGATCGGCGAGCTCCGTGCCGCCTGGGCTACGGGTTCTCCGGCGTCGCCCGCCTCGTCGAGGAGTTCCGCGGCAGGGTCGCCGCACGCCAGGACATCCGCACAACCAGGCTGCGCAGACCGTGACACTCTCCAGGAAAGTGTCACACTTCGCAGCCCCAGGCCCCGGGACTCTCCTCCTGAGTGCAGATTTATGGATGACGCCCACGAGGAGAGCCGGACCACTTCAACTGCCGGACTTGCAGGAACCGGCGACGACGTGAAGGGTCAGCCGCCAACGTCCACCGCTGTGACCAACTCGCGCACGCCGCTCATGGGGTGCCGCGCGGCGAGGTCTCTGACGATCTGCCGGATCGCAGGGCGGTCGCGCACTTCTCCCGGGAAGACGCGCAGGGCGGACAGCAGCTCGTTCACGGTCTGCTCCGGCTTGCCCCACTGCCACCACAGTGGAAGAACACCCCCGGGCTGTTCTTCGCCCATGACGAGGCCTGCGCCTTCCTCACCTCGACCTCCACCACATACAACGCGATCTATTCGGTATGGGGGGGGCCGTGTGGTTCACCAACCCTGAGGACCTGCTCCCAAGTGTCCTCAAGAGGCTGACGCCCGGCGGAGTCTTCGCGTTCTCGCAGGCCGAGCCTGTCGCTGGTTCGTACGGACCTCAGCAGATGCAGGGCAAGTGGCTCGAAGGCCGCGAGCGCGAACTGACCGTGCTTCGCTGGCAGTACGCCCCCGAGACCTGGGCGGACATCCTCAAACGGAACAGCTTCACCGACATCGACGCCCGCGTCCTCAAGGCCCCGGAACCAGGGAACCCGAGTCTGGCGACGCGCCCTCTTCGGCACCGTGACCTCGGCCGCAGGACTACGACCGTGTCTAGGAGTCGCAGTAGCTCAACAGGTCACCGGGCTGGCAGCCCAGTTCCCGGCAGATCGCTCCGAGGGTGGAGAAGCGGATGGCCTTGGCCCGGTCGTTCTTCAGAACCGAGAGGTTGACCACCGTCACACCGACCCGCGCCGCCAGCTCGGACAGGGTCATGCCGCGCTCCGCGAGCAGTCGGTCGAGGTGGACCTCGATGCGGTGGTCGTCCTCGGGGGGCATCAGACGAGCCCTTCGGTGTCCTCGCGCAGCCGCGTGCCCTGCCGGAAGACCTCGGCCAGCGCCGCCACCAGCAGGCCCAGGAACAGGGGCGCGGCGGAGACAGTGTAGGCGAAGGGCACCGCAGGGCTGACGGCCGTGCCGCTGATCAGGAGGTGGGTGGTGATCGCGTCCACCGCAGGGCCGAATACGCCCATGGTCACGATCGCCGCCGCGATCACCTGCAGCCGCCGGGCGTTCTCCGGTACGAAGACATCGGCTTCGCGCAGGGTACGGGCCATGCGGAGCAGGAAGGCGAGGACCACGATCAGCAGCGCACCGTAGAAGATGTCGGGCAGAGCCAGCAGTATCCGCTGTTGGACGTCCGGATGAGCCAGGGCGATCTCCGCCCGGTGAGTGCCGTGTAGCCTCACGGGCCCGCCCGTCACGGCGGCCGGCACGCGGGTGACGGCGTCGATCCGCACGTCACGTGCGTCCATGGGGTCGATGCGCCCTGTCACTCCGAGGAGCGGAAGGAGCACCCCGAAAAGCCCTGCCAGGGCCAGCGCCACCCCGATGACCACTTCAAGCAGACGCCCGCCGCGCCTGACGTGCAGTGAACTCATGCTCACGGTTCCCCCGTCCGAGACGACCTATCGTTTTTCGATAGTATCGATAAACGATAGGTCGAGCAATCCGGTCAGGGTTCAGCCGGGGTGAGGTACTGCATGGGTCAGGCCGTGGACTCGGGACGACTGGACGATGTGTTGGCAGGCTTCTATACAGAAGGGCCTGGGAGGACGGGCGTGAGCGGTGACGACGGCGCCCCGGCCGGGCCTTGGTTCGATGAGGCGATCTTCGTTGAGTTGCTGGTAGGCGCGCAGCACGGTGTGCATGTTGACGCCGAGGGTGGCGGCAGGAGTGCGTGCGCCGGGAAGTCGTTCACTCTTGCGGATGGTGCCATCGGCCGGCCCTCGGCGTACGCAGGCGGCGATCTGCTCCGCCAGAGGGGTGCGTGAGGCGTGGTCGACGGTGACGATCATGTCAGCGGCCCTCACCGGCTCCGGGGAGATGCTGGTTTACCAACTCCGCTGCGGTCTGGGCATCGTCGACGGTGATGACGAAGTGTGTTCCCCGAACCAGCTCCAGCCACAGGGCGTCGCCTTCGCGGAGGGACACCGCGCTCAGGCCCGGTTTCCACCGGTAGCCCCAGCCACCGACCTCCAGCGGCCGGGTCCAGCGTGCCGACGCGTGGACGATCCGTTCGATGGGGATCCTGCGCCGCAGGAAAGGGACGAGCGCCGAGGCGACCGTGACGCCATGTGAGGACACCGTCACCTTGATGCCGCCCGTGACGAGGAATGCGGCCGCCGCGAGCAGCAGTACGAGGCTGACCGTGCGGTAGGGGGCGTCGATGGCCGCGATCACGACGAGGGCGATCGCCAGGACGACTCCGACGGCGATCATCCAACTGCTGAACTGCGATCGGTACCAGACTGTCCGTTTGCCGGCGTCGTGGGGATGGCTCACCGGTGCCTCCGGGGGAAGGACGCGACCCGCAAGCGCGACGGCGGCGCCGAGGGCGAGGGCGATTTTGGTGGACCGGCACGGAGACGTTGCGGCCGTCCGCGGAGTCGGTGGCCGCTTTCAGCCCGACATGCGTCGTGATCCGGTTCGGCAGCGTGCGGCGTAACAGCACGGTGTTCCGTTCCACGGGAGATGAAGTGTGCGCATCAAGCTAGAACAAGTCACCCACCCCGGAAAGAGAATGATCCAGCCGTCCCGCCCAACCGTCACGCCGCTGCAGATCCCCGCAGGTCAACGCCCGTACCGTCCCGCAATGCCAGCAGATCTCGACTCGCCGTGGACGCGGGCCGGACCGGGGCCCAAAGATCACCTGCAGCGCTACCTTCGCCTGCTTCCGACTGCTCCCGCATTGCTCACCGCAACCGGACGCCAAGGATTGGAATATGTCATGAGCATGTTTGACCCCGGCCACCGCTTGTCCCGACGCAGACTGCTGACCCTCGCCGGCGGCGCCGCGGTGGCCACCGCGACCGGCATCGGATTCGCCCAGTCGGCGTCCGCGGCGTCCGCGACGTCCGGCTACGGGATCGACTACTCCGACGCGTCACTCACCGCCTCTTCGGTCGCCGCCGCCGGCTACGGCTTCGTGTGCCGTTACCTCAGTTGGCTGCCGAACTCGAAGGTCCTCACCCTGTCCGAGGCCGAGGCCCTGACCGCCGCGAATCTGGGCATCGTCTCCAACTGGGAGTCGGACGGGCTGCAGTCCTGGCAGAGCGGCGTCCCCTCCGACCCTCACTCCCAGGGGGCCGGGCATGCCACTGAGGCGAACCGGCAAGCGCTGGCGAACGGGATGCCGTCGTCGCGGCCGATCTACTTCAGCGTGGACTTCGACCTTCAGCCCTCGATGTACTCCGCGCTCAACTCCTACTTCGACGGCGTCGCCTCGGTGATCGGCCGGTCTCGCACCGGTGCGTACGGCGGCTACCACGTCATCAAGGAGCTTTTCGACAACGGGAAGATCACCTGGGGCTGGCAGACGTACGCGTGGTCCGGCGGGAACTGGGACAGCCGCGCGCAGTTGCGGCAGGTCCAGAACGGCATCACGGTCGCCGGGAAGGACGCGGACCTCGACCAGGCGATGGCCGCCGATTTCGGCCAGTGGGGCGGCAAGGGCGGCGGCACCGGCGTCATCCTTCCGTCGTGGCCGAACATCACCGACGGGATGACGGGGCCCAGCGTGCAGGCGGCGCAGTACCTGTTGCGCTACCACGGTGCCTCGATCACCGCCGACGGCCAGTTCGGACCGGCCACCCTCGCCGCGGCCAAGAGCTTCCAGTCCGCACACGGCCTCGGCGTCGACGGCCAGATAGGCCCCCAGACCTGGTCCGCGCTGATCGTCCAGGTCCAACAGGGCTCCAGCGGCGACGCCGTCCGGGCCGCCCAGGTGGAACTGAACCGGTTCGGCTACGGCCTCACCGTCGACGGCAGCTTCGGCTCCGGCACCAACAGTGCCGCCCGAGCCTTCCAGTCCGCACACGGCCTGAGCGCGGACGGCCAGGTGGGACCGCAGACCTGGCAGATGCTCGTGGGTACCGGGAACGGTGCCTCGGGCGGCGGTACCGTCGCGCCGCCGTGGCCGAATGTCATTGAGGGCGACACCGGGAACAATGTGCTGGCCGCGCAGTATCTTCTCCGCGACCACGGTGCCTCGATCACCGCCGACAGCCAGTTCGGACCGGCCACCCTCGCCGCGACCAAGAGCTTCCAGTCCGCACACGGCCTCGGCGTCGACGGCCAGATAGGCCCCCAGACCTGGTCCGCGCTGATCGTCCAGGTCCAACAGGGCTCCAGCGGCGACGCCGTCCGAGCCGCCCAGGTGGAACTGAACAAGTTCGGCTACGGCCTCACCGTCGACGGCAGCTTCGGCTCCGGCACCAACAGTGCCGCCCGAGCCTTCCAGTCCGCACACGGCCTGAGCGTGGACGGCCAGGTGGGACCGAAGACCTGGCAGATGCTCGTCGGCAGCTGACCGCCGAGCCACTCCGGCGGCGAGTGTGCGGGGCGACCGCGACGGTTCATTCGTCCCGCACCCGCTCGCCGCCACGGAGACAGGCCCAAGGGCCCGCTCGCCCTCGTGTCTGACGCACCTAACCCGGCGTCACCAACCGTGCCTCATAGGCGAACACCGCCGCCTGGGTCCGGTCCCGTAGCCCCAGCTTCACCAGGATCCTGCTGACGTGGGTCTTGATCGTGGACTCGGCGACCACCAGTTGCTCGGCGATCTCCGCGTTCGACAGGCCCTGGGCGATCAGGACCAGGACCTCCGTCTCGCGTTCGGTGAGGTCGCCGTAGGCCGCCATCGCCGAGTGCATCGGGCGTGGGGCTTCCGACAGTTTCGAGAACTCCGTGATCAGGCGCTTCGTCACCGAGGGGGCCAGCAGGGCCTCGCCGGAGGCCACCACCCTTACGCCGTCCGCGAGTTGGCGGGCGGAGGCGTCCTTCAGGAGGAAGCCTGAGGCGCCTGCGCGCAGGGCCTGGTAGACGTACTCGTCGAGGTCGAAGGTCGTCAGGACCAGGACCTTTGCCGTGCTGTTCGCGGCGACGATCTCGCGGGTCGCCTCGATGCCGTTCAGCTCCGGCATGCGGATGTCCATCAGGACCACGTCGGGCGCGAGTTCGCGGACGCGGTCGACCGCCTCGCGGCCGTTCACCGCCTCGCCCACGACCTCGATGTCCGGCATCGCGTTGAGCAGGACCGAGAAGCCCTCGCGCACCATCATCTGGTCGTCCGCGATCAGGACGCGGATCGTCATGCTTCTCCTTCGCCTGCGGTGGCGACCGGCAGGAAGACCGTCACCTCGTAGCCTCCCTCGTCCGTCCGGGCCGCCGTCATCTCGCCGTTCAGCATGGTGACGCGTTCCCGCATGCCGGTGATGCCGTGGCCGGCGCCGGGGGACTGCTTGACCAGTGACGGCTCGGGCGGCGGGCCGTTCACTATGCGCAGGCCGAGGCCCCCGAGGACGTACGAGACCTCCACCTTGGCGGCCGCTCCCGGTGCGTGGCGCAGGGTGTTGCTCAGCGCCTCCTGCACTATGCGGTACGCCGACAGCTCGACGCCCTGCGGGAGTTCCCGTACCGCTCCGGTCTGCGTCTTGTCGACGCTCAGGCCCGTCGTCTCCCGCACATTGGCGAGCAGTGCGTCCAGGTCGGCGAGGGTGGGCTGCGGGGCGTCCGGGGCCTCGTAGTCCTCGGCGCGGACCACGCCCAGCACGCGGCGCAGTTCGGTGAGCGCCGCCACCGCGTTCTCCCGGATCGTGGCGAAGGCCTTCTCCAGCTCCGGAGGCGGGTTCTCGACCCGGTAGGGGGCCGCCTCCGCCTGGATGGCGACCACCGACATGTGGTGGGCGACCACGTCGTGCAGCTCACGCGCGATCGTCGTGCGCTCCTCCAGCAGGGTGCGCCGGGAACGCTCGTGCGCGGTCACCGTCTGCTGGGCGGTCACCTCCTGGCGGGCCTCGCGGCGGATGTGCCTGAGAGAGACGGCGAGGAGGAACATGGCGGAGACGAACAGCATCTGCATGGCGTTCGAGCCGAACGCGCCCTGGTTGCCGGCGGGGAAGAGCTCCACCGCGGCGCTGTACACCGCTGTCAGGACCCACATCCAAGCCGCCGTGCGCGGCCTGGTGCGCAGGGCCACGATGGTGAGCACGAACAGATGGCAGACAAAGCTGCCGGGCAGCCACGGCCACTCGTCGCCCCAGTCGGAGCCGAACACCGCGGCCACCGGCGTCGCCGCCATCGACAGCCAGAACGCGCCGATGGGCCGCACCATGGTCAGCAGGACCGGGGCCAGAGCGAGCAGACTGAGGAACAGGTTGACGTCCGCGCCGCGGTAGTCGCTGTGCGAGGCGATGAGCATCGCGAAGAGGCCGGCCGCGGTGATCAGGACGTGCGGCGCCCAGGTCGCGTACTCGCGCCACCGGCCGGAGAAGCGGCGGACGAACGGTGCGTCCGCGCTCAGGCGCGGCAGCGGACGGTATGCGAACGCGTCGTGGAACAGGTCCTGACGCATTCCGCGCAGCGCGTCCAAGGCCGCCCTGAACTCCGGGCTGCGCGGCTTGTACGGCTCGAATGCGCTGTCCGGCGGCTCCAGGTGCCTGGTGGGCTCCGGCGGTATCGGCTGCGTGTGGGGCGTCTCGGTCACGATGAAAAGGTAGGCCGCGGCGCAAGGCGTGGTCGTCACCAGTGAGGAGGGTCCTCCGGCCTCCCTCTCAGGTACTACGCGTACGGGCCGCGGGCCCGACGGGTCAGTAGCCGGACGGGCGCACCAGGCCCGACTCGTACGCGAACACCGCCGCCTGCGTGCGGTCCCTGAGGCCCAGCTTCACCAGGATGCGGCCCACATGGGTCTTCACGGTCTGCTCGGCGACGACCAGGCGCTGGGCGATCTCCGCATTCGACAGTCCCTGCGCGATCAGTGCGAGGACCTCCGTCTCGCGCTCGGTCAGGTCGCCGACGCGTTCCTTCAGCGGGGCCCGGGGCTTGCCGTCCAGGCGGGAGAACTGGGCGATCAGCCGCCGGGTGATGCCGGGCGCGAGCAGCGCGTCGCCGGCCGCCACCACCCGTACCGCCTCGGCCAGCTGGTCCACCGACGCGTCCTTGAGGAGGAACCCGGACGCGCCCGCGCGCAGCGCCTCGTACACGTACTCGTCGAGGTCGAAGGTGGTGAGCACCAGCACCCTGATGTGCGGTGTCTCGGCGGTGATGCGGCGGGTGGCCTCGATGCCGCCGAGCTCGGGCATGCGGATGTCCATGAGGACGACGTCCGGGGCCAGTTCGGCGACCTTGGCGACGGCGTCCAGGCCGTCGACCGCCTGGCCGACCACCTCGATGTCCGGCTTGGTGTTGAGCAGCACGGTGAAGCCCTGCCGGACCATCTGCTGGTCGTCGGCGATCACTACCCGGATGGGGCTGTTGCTGCTGCTCGTCATGCGGAGTCGTCCTTCGGGTCGGGGGCGGGGTCGGGGGCATCGGGCAGGTCCGGGCCGGCGGCGCGCGGGTCGACCGGCAGGAAGGCGGAGACCTGGTAGCCGCCGTCAGGCCGGGGCTGTGCGGACAGGTCGCCGCCGAGCATCGCCGCCCGCTCCCGCATACCCAGCAGACCGTGCCCCGCGCCCGGTGACACCGGAGCCTCGTGCAGCGGACGGGAGTTGACGACCTCCACGCGCAGCCCGAGGGGGACGTAGGCGACTTCGACGCTCGCGCTGGCGCCGGGTGCGTGGCGCAGCACGTTGCTGAGCGCCTCCTGCACGATCCGGTACGCCGACAGCTCCACACCCGACGGCAGCGGGCGCCGCTCCCCCGTGGTCCGTGTGGTCACGGCCAGACCGGCGGCGCGGGTGTTCTCGACGAGCGCGTCGAGCCGGTCCAGGGTGGGCTGCGGGCTGTGCGGGTCGTTGCCGCCGTCGGCCGGTGCGTCCGCGCCGGGGTCCTCCGAGCGCAGCACGCCCAGCACCCGGCGCAGTTCGGTCAGCGCCTCCAGCGCGTTGTTCCGTATGCCCTCGAGGTTCTCCCTGAGCTCGTCGGGCGGGTTCTCGACGAGGTGCGGGGCGACCTGGGCCTGAATGGAGATCACGGACATGTGGTGGGCGACCACGTCGTGCAGTTCGCGCGCGATGCGGTTGCGCTCCTCCAGAAGGGTGCGCCGGGCGCGCTCCTCGGCGGTGAGGGTGGTCAGCCGGCCGACTTCCGCGCGGGCCTCGCGTCGGCTGCGCAGGGCGATGCCGAGCAGGACGGCGACGGCGGACAGGGCGATCGCGAGCGGGCCCGTCGACTGCTGCGGGTCGCCGGACTGCGGGTGCGGCGACTCCCACACGCCCTGAAGGACAAGGGTGACGAGCACCGTCAGGGACAGTGCCTCCACGGACACGCGGGTACGCACGCGCAGGGCGAGCAGCAGCAGCACCAGCAACTGGGCGATGATCCCGGCCGCGGTCCAGGGCCAGGTGAAGTCGTGCGCCGCGCCGCCGGTCAGGCTGAAGTGCACCGCGACCGCTCCCAGGACGGAGCCCGTGGTCGCCAGCCACCAGGCCGCGACCGGCCGCCACAGCGCCAGCGCCACCGCCCCGCCCTGCGCGAGTGCGATCGGGAAGCCGGAGCCGAAGCCCAGACGTCCGTTGTCCGTGAGCTGCGCCGTGCCACCGAACGTGATCCAGAACGCGGCGAAGCACAGCACACCGTGCGGGACCCGCCGCAGCCGCCCGAAGGAGGGCAACGGATCCGCGCGGGCCGTCCACAGGTCGTCCCGGAGCACGCGCAGCCAGCGCAGATCGCGCCCCCCGAACACCCGCCGGCCCCCCGTCTCCGTCACGCGGCCAACCCTAGACACGATGGGCGTTCCTCGCTGCCGTCCCGTCCGGGCCGCCGTGGCGGCGGATCACCCGGGAGGGGCCGGTGCTTCTGCCGCGCGGGCCCCCGCGTTCGCAGGAGTGGAAGGCCGTCCAGCAGGCCGTGAGCGCGAGGGCGAACACCGGGAGCCAGGCCAGCCGGAACGCCACCCAGCCGAGGCCGTCCGGAGAGGTGTGCAGGCCGGGCAGGTGACCGGCCGGGAGGGCGGTGGCCGTCGTCGCCATCATGGCCGTCTGGTGCCAGAGGAAGATCGTCATCGCGGAGAGGTTCACGAAGGCCACCGCCGCCCAGGCCAGGGGCCGGCGCATGGTGCGGCGCAGCCGGTCGCGCAGCAGCAGGGCCAGGCCGCACTGGGCCAGGCCGAAGGTGACCGCGGCCAGGGTGGGCGGGTTCAGGTTCGAGATCGTCTGCCCCGGGACGCCGACCATCGAGGCCGGGTAGCCCGCGAAGGCGACCAGCAGGGCCGTCGCCGCCGCGCCTCCGGTCAGCAGGATCCAGCCCGCGCGGGCGCGTTCCAGTTCGCCGCGGGTCCAGGCCGCGCCCAGGGTGTACGGCACCAGCCAGCCCGCCGCGAGGTTCACCCAGCCGAGGCTCTGCGGGGCGCCGAGGCCGAAACGGAGAAGGTCCACATGGAGGACGACGGCCAGCGGCCACAGCGGGTTGAGCCGGGTGAGGAGCGGGGTCGCCGCGGTCAGTGCCGCGAAGACCAGCAGGAACCAGAGGGGGGAGAGGGCCAGTTTGACCAGCGTGTGGATCGTGTCGAGGTCCGCGCCCGAGAGGAACAGGGCGGTCGCGGCGACCGTCCACAGGACGAGTACGGCGGCCACCGGTGTGAACAGTCGCGACAGACGGGCGGTCAGCCACTGCCGGTACGGCGTGCCCTTGGCTCGGGCAGCCGTGTAGCTGCGGGTGGCCACATGGCCGCCCACCAGGAAGAACACCGCCAGGGTCTGGAAGGCCCAGGAGATCGGGGCCAGCCACGGCATGTGCTGGAGGGGGCTGGAGGCGTGCAGGGAGCCGCCGTCCGCCACCAGGGCCGTGACCAGCCAGTGACCGAGGACGACGCCGAGGATCGCGAAGGCGCGCAGGGCGTCCACGGCGCGGTCGCGGTCGGCGGGGGTGGCGGCGTCGATCCGCTCGGCGGACTTTCGCAGGGCGCTCTGTCGTACGGTGCCCTGTCGCTCTCGTACGGCGTTCTCTCGTACGGCGTTCTCTCGTACGGCGTCCCGTCCTACCGCGCCGTGTCGTATGCCGTCCCACGCGTGGCGCACGCTCGACTCACGCACGGGTCACCTCCTTGGTGTCGCCGAGCACGATGCGGGTGAGGTTGGCCAGGGAGACCGAGCCCGGCCTGAAGTAGTCGCTGTGGCCGCCGGGGCCCGCCGCGAAGACGCGGGCGCCGAAGGCCGGGGACACGGGGTCCGTGCCGAAGCCGACCGTCCAGCCGAACAGGTCCGCCCTCACGTGCGGGACCTCCGCGACCCAGTCGTCGGAGCCGCGGGCCGCCCAGACGCGGGCCCTTGTGTGCAGGGCCGTCGCCGTGTCCGCGCCGGTGCCGGGACTGCCGACGAGGGCGATGTCCTGCACGTCCAGGCCGGGGGCGGCGCGGGCGCAGACGACCGTGCCGTAGGAGTGGCAGAGGAGGGAGATGCCGGCCTTCCGGCCTGCTATGTGGCGTACCTCAGTGATGAACTCGCGCAGGCGGGGGGCTGCTTGGTCGGCGCGGTCCGTGGTGAGGACCGTGGTGCTGACCGTGCCGGGGGTGGTGTAGCCGAGCCAGGCGACGACGGCGGTGCGGGTGCCTTGCGGGGCCTCCCGGGCCAGGCGGTCCTGCAGGGCGATTGCCGTCGCGCGGAAGCGGTCGTAGGTGTCGAGGGAGGTGTCCGAGCCCGGGACCAGGACGGCGATGCGGGTGGCGGTGGCGAGGTCGCCGAAGACCTCCGTGGCCTGGCCCTCGCCCCGGCCGTCGTAGGCGAGGAGGTGGCGGGAGGGGGTGGCCATGGCTCGGTCTGCCGCGGCGCGTTGGTGGTCGCCGTGGGCTGCGGCCATGCGGGACGCTTGGGCGGCGTTGGTGCGGTTGGCCTTGTAGGCCGCGTCGAGGGTGGTGGCTGTGAGGGGGGCGAGGGTTGCTGGGGGTGGGGCGGGGATCTGCGGTCGGGCTGCGGCCGAGAGGGGGGCGACGACGGCGGCGGTGATGAGCGCTGCGAGGGTGGCTCGGCGCCATCTGTGGGTGCGGCGGCGCTGGGGCTGGGGTGGCGGGGTGTCGCTTGCCGGCACTGGCCGGGTGCCGCCTGTCTTTGGGTCGGGAGCCGCCCTTGGCGGCACGATTGCCCGCAGGCTACGGCGGGTTGAGCCGCCAGACGATGTCGCCTCAGGCGGCACGATTGCCCGCAGGCTCGAGAGTTCCGCCCCCGTCTTCAGCCCCATGGTCGGGCCCCCCTTCCAGTTCGCCCGGCCATCGGGCTTGCCTGGAAGGGAAGTTACGGAGGGTTACCTGTCGCCCGCGTCACGCCAGGGAGCTGTCCTGGGTCGTAGCTCTCAGGTACTACGGGTATGAAGGGGCAGGGTCACCAGGCCAGTTGGGCGATCTCCTCCGCGACCACCGCGCAGGCGTCCGCCGCCGGGTCGATGAGGGGGAAGTGGCCCACGTCCTCCAGGAGCGTGAGGCCCACGACCTCGCCGGCCTTCGCTGCCGCGTCGGCGTAGGACTCGGCGACCGCCTGCGGCACGGTGACGTCCGTGCGGCCCTGGACCAGGGTGGTCGCAATGCCCGTCGGGAGCAGGAGCGACGGGTCGGCGTACGGGCGCCGCTCGGCGAACTTCTCCTCACCGCCCAGCAGTTGACGCGAAGCGCCCCCGCACACGTCCAGTTTCTCGGCGACCTCGAAGTCGGCGATCGGGGCCAGGGCGACGACCCCGCGCAGTGGCGCGGGGCGGTCGACGCGCCAGGGGGCGTCGACGGGGAGCAGATGGCGGGCCGCCACCCACAGGGCGAGGTGCCCGCCGGCCGAGTGCCCGGTGATCACCATGCGGCGCGGGTCGGCCCCCGGAAGGGACTCCCGCACGAGGGCGGGCAGCGCGTCCAGCGCCGCCGCGACGTCGTCGAAGGTCTCCGGCCAGCGGCCCGCGACAGGGCTGCCGCCCTGGGCCGGGATCGCACTCCCCCGCCGGTACTCGACACTGGCCACCGCGAAACCCCGCCGGGCCAGGAAGTCCGCGAACGGCGAGATGTGCCGGCGGTCGTACGGCGCCCGCCACGCGCCGCCGTGCAGCACGACGACCAGCGGGGCTAGGGCGCCGGGCACCACGTCGGTGCGCGGGGCGTAGAAGTCGACCAGCTGGTCGGGGTGGTCACCGTACGCGGCGGTGGAGTCGGGGTCGACCGCCGGGTGCGAGAACGCCGACTCCTCCTCGGCGGCGGCCCGGGCAGCTGCGGCGTCGTCCGGCATGCTCCAACCTCTCAGCGACGTAACGTTATTGACCTGTGGCGGACCAGGGAGGGAAACCGGCCGTTGGCGGGGACGGTATCAGGCCGGTGACGTGGGCCGACACGGGGATGTCACGCTCGGTGAGGAGAAACGGTTCTGTAGCCCGCGGGCCGGGCGGTTCCGCGGCCACCGAAGCCACCGCGGACCGCCCGGCACAAGCCCCCTGGGGGCTATCCCGCGAGATCGCCGAGCGTGTCCGCCAGCACCCGCGCCGCCCGCTCCACGTCCCCGAACCCGACGTACAGCGGCGTGAAACCGAACCGCAGGACGTCCGGGTGCCGGAAGTCCCCGACCACCCCCTGCTCGATCAGCCGCTTCATCACGTCCCCGGCGTCGTCGCAGCGCAGCGCCACCTGGCTGCCGCGCTCCCGGTGGGCGAGGGGGGTCAGCGACTCCACCCGCCCCTGGGGGACGTACGCCGTCACACAGTCCAGGAAGAAGTCCGTGAGCGCCAGGGACTTGGCCCGCACCGCCTCGATCGAGACACCGTCCCAGACCTCCAGCGCCGCCTCCAGGGCGAGCATGGACAGGATGTCCGGCGTGCCGACCCGGCCGCGCAGGGCACCGGCGGCCGGTTCGTACGCGGACCGCATCCCGAAGGGCTCCGCGTGGGAGTTCCAGCCGGGGAGCGGGGAGTCGAAGCGGTCCTGGAGGTCCTGGCGGACGTACAGGTACGCCGGTGAACCGGGTCCGCCGTTCAGGTACTTGTAGGTGCAGCCGACCGCCAGGTCGACGCCGTGCTCGTCCAGCCCGACCGGCAGCGCGCCCGCGCTGTGGCACAGGTCCCAGACGGCCACCGCGCCCGCCGCGTGCACGGCTGCGGTCAGCGAGGGCAGGTCGTGCAGGCGGCCCGTGCGGTAGTCGACATGGTTCAGCAGGACGGCGGCCGTACGGGCGGACAGCGCGCCCGGCACCTCCGACGGGGCCACCGGACGCAGCGTGCACCCCGTCATGCGGGCCGCCGACTCGGCGATGTAGCCGTCGGTGGGGAACGTCGTCGCGTCCACGAGGATCTCGTCCCGGACGTCGTCCCGGTGCTCCCCCGACACCAGCCGTACCGCGCCCACAAGCGCCTTGAAAACGTTGACACTTGTGGAGTCGCCGACGACGATCTGCCCGGCCGCCGCCCCGACCAGCGGAGCGATCCGGTCGCCGATCCGCTCGGGCGCCGTCCACCAGCCGCTCTCGTCCCAGGAGCGGATGCGGAGCGCACCCCACTGCCTGCGGACGACGTCGTCGACCCGCCCCGGGACCGCCGCCGGCAGGGCGCCGAGCGAGTTCCCGTCCAGGTACACCACCTCGTCCAGCACGAACTGCTTGCGCGCTCCGGCCAGTTCGTCGGCGGCGTCCAGCTCCCCCGCCCGTACCTTCAGGCCGGACACCTCGGATGTCTCAGACATGAGACCTCGCCGTCCACAGCTCGGGGAACACGTTCTTCTGCGCGCGCTTCTCCAGCCAGGCGACGCCCGCCGAGCCGCCCGTGCCGGGCTTCGAGCCCATCGCGCGGCGGGTGGCGACCAGGTGGTCGTTGCGCCATCGCCACACCAGCTCGGCGACGTCGGTCAGCGCCTCGCCGAGGCGGGCGAGCTCGGCGTTCTCGTCGCCCGCGTAGATCGCGGTCCAGGCGGCCTCGACGTCCTCCGACGGCTCGTACCGCCGTGAGACGTCGCGGCGCAGCACGGAAGCGGGGATCGCGCAGCCGCGCCGCGCCATCAGCCGCAGCACCTCGTCGTAGAGGCTCGGCTCGGCGAGGGCCTTCTCCAGCTCGGCGTGGACGCGGGGCGCGCCGCGGTGCGGGACCAGCATGGACGCGGACTTCTCACCGAGCAGGAACTCCATCCGGCGGTACATCGCCGACTGGAAGCCCGAGCCCTCGCCGAGCGCACTCCGGTAGGAGTTGAACTGGGCGGGGGTCAGCTGGCCGAGGGGCTTCCAGGAGGCGTTCAGCGCCTCCAGCTCCCGTACGGAACGCTTCAGCGCGGCGACGGCGGTCGGCACGTCGTCGGAGCGCAGGGCGTGCGCCGCTGTCTCCCACTCGTGGACGATCACCGTGAACCACAGCTCCATCACCTGGGTGGTGACCAGGAAGACCATCTCTCCGGGGTCGTCGGAGAGGGTGTGCTGGAGGTGGGTGAGCACGTCCGCCTTGACGTAGTCCTCGTACGGCGTCGTACCTGCGAAGTCGAGATGCGGAGTCTCGGGCTCCGAAGCCTCGTGGGGCTGAGCCTGGTGGGACATCGCTGTCTCCTGTTGTTGCTCCGGGTAGCGGTCCGCCCCTGCCGTTACCGACACGGGGGCCCCGGTCCCCGCCGGGCATCTTCTTCGATGGTCCGCCCGGAACGCAAGGCCCGCCTGGTCACACGGGCGGGCCGGTACGGGAGGCAGCGCGCTGCCGTGCTCAGGCGGCCCCGGCCACCGCCCGGAGCAGGTCCGCCCGGTCGGTGCGCTCCCACGTGAAGTCGGGCAGCTCCCGTCCGAAGTGGCCGTACGCGGCGGTCTGGGCGTAGATCGGGCGGAGCAGGTCGAGGTCGCGGATGATCGCGGCCGGGCGGAGGTCGAAGACGCCGGTCACCGCGGACTGGATGCGCGCGACGGGCACGGTTTCGGTGCCGAACGTCTCGACGAACAGGCCGACCGGCTCGGCCTTCCCGATCGCGTACGCCACCTGCACCTCGGCGCGGCGGGCCAGACCGGCCGCCACGATGGTCTTCGCCACCCAGCGCATCGCGTACGCGGCGCTGCGGTCGACCTTGGACGGGTCCTTGCCGGAGAAGGCACCGCCCCCGTGCCGGGCCATTCCGCCGTACGTGTCGATGATGATCTTCCGGCCGGTCAGTCCGGCGTCGCCCATCGGGCCCCCGGTCTCGAAGCGTCCGGTCGGGTTGACCAGCAGCCGGTAGCCCTCGGTGTCGATGCCGAGCGAGGCCAGCTCGGGCTCCACCACGCATTCATGGATGTCCGGCACCAGGGTCGAGTCGGTGTCGGTGTCGGCTGCGTGCTGCGCCGACACGACGACGGTGTCCAGGCGGACCGGCCGGTCGCCGTCGTACTCGACGGTGACCTGGGTCTTGCCGTCGGGCCGCAGGTAGGGAAGCGTCCCGTCCTTGCGCACCTCGGTGAGCCGGCGGGCCAGCCGGTGGGCCAGCATGATCGGCAGTGGCATGAGTTCGGGCGTCTCGTCGCAGGCGTAGCCGAACATCAGCCCCTGATCGCCGGCGCCCTGCCGGTCCAGCTCGTCCGTCTCGCCGTCGCTCGCGGCCGTGCGTGACTCGTAGGCGCTGTCCACACCCCGGGCGATGTCCGGAGACTGCGCGCCGATGGACACGGACACACCGCAGGTGGTGCCGTCGAATCCCTTGAGCGAGCTGTCGTAGCCGATCTGCAGGATCTTGCCGCGCACCAGTGCGGCGATCGGGGCGTACGCGGTGGTCGTGACCTCGCCCGCGACGTGCACGAGCCCCGTGGTGACGAGGGTCTCCACGGCGACCCGGGACGACGGGTCCTCCTTGAGCAGGGCGTCGAGAACGGTGTCGCTGATCTGGTCGGCGATCTTGTCGGGGTGGCCTTCGGTCACGGACTCCGAAGTGAACAGGCGGCGGGACATGGATCTCCTCGGTGCGGGTGGGGCGACGGGGTGGACGGTCTCTGCCGGGAGCGCCGCTATGCGTCTGCCGTCCAGACGTCCCCGCGGACCAGCAGCTCGCCCGGTGTCGCCCGGCGCACGGCCAGATAGACCTCGGCGGCCGGTACGGCCAGCAGGGTGCTCAGCTCGTCGCGCAGGAGCAGCAGCAGGCGCCCCACCGTCTCCCGGGAATAGCTCGCCTTGCAGGTGACGAACCCGATGGGGGCGTACGGGCCCGACGGGCGCCGCCACTCCTGGCGGTGCACCGCGTCGGCGTCGAGCCGCTGCCAGATCACCCAGCAGTGTTCCGGCTGGATGCCGAGGAGTCCGGTGACCGCCTTGGCGAGCTGGGCCAGAGCGGGGCTGCCGGGGCTGGGGTCGGGCGACATGAGGGTGATGACGGGCATGGGGCGGTGCCTTCCTGGAGGACGGTTTCCGGCCGGCGCGAGCGAGCGGTCAGTCCGGGAGCAGCGTCAGCAGCCCGGCGCGGTCGACCTTGCCGTTGTCGGTGACCGGGAGTCGGTCCACGCGATGGACGACGTCGGGCACGGCGTGGGCGGGCAGCAGTCGGCCGAGGGAGCGGCGCAGCGCGGAGGGAGGCTCGGCGGCGAGGTCGGAGGAGGTGTAGAACAGCGCGAGCCGGTCGTAGGTGCCCAGCCGGCCGGGGACGGGCACGGCCGCGCAGTGGGTGACGCCGGGCAGCCGGGCCGCGTGCGCCTCGATCTCCTCGGGCTCGATGCGGTAGCCGCGGATCTTGACCTGACGGTCGGTGCGTCCGGTGAAGTGGAGGACGCCGTCGGAATCGCGGAACCCGCGGTCGCCGGTCCGGTACAGGCGCACGGGGACGCCCTCGGGACGGCCCTCGGGGAAGCGGGCGGCGGTCAGGGCCGGATCACCGAGGTACCCGCGGGCCAGCCCGGCGCCGCTGACGCACAGGTCGCCGACCGCGC
The DNA here is from genome assembly GCF_042896045.1 of Streptomyces sp. NPDC001351. Taxonomy (NCBI): domain Bacteria; kingdom Bacillati; phylum Actinomycetota; class Actinomycetes; order Kitasatosporales; family Streptomycetaceae; genus Streptomyces; species Streptomyces sp. NPDC001351. The sequence continues at coordinate 188,190 of NZ_JBIAWS010000004.1, forward strand.
CGGGCGGGCATGCCCTGCCGTCGTCGTCCAGGACGTGCACGGTGGTGCCGGGGACCTCGCGGCCGACGGGGACGCCGTACGGCCCGTCGCAGTCCCCCGCCCCGATGGCGTGGACGGTGACGAACACACAGCTCTCCACGGGGCCGTACCCGTTGAACAGCCGGATCCCGGGGTGCTGGGCGAGGAAGTCGCGGACATGAGCGGTCGAGAGCCGCTCACCGCCGATGTAGAGGCGGTCCAGGCCCTTGAAGCAGTCCGGGTCGATCTCGGTGAAGAGGTTGAAGAGGGAGGCGGTCAGCCAGGCGGTGTTCACCGAGCAGGTGTCGATCGCCTGGCGCAGGGTGTCCGGAAGGAGGTAGTCCTCCCGGGCCGTGACACAGGTGCCACCGGTCGTCAGCATCCCCCACAGTTCGAGGGAGAAGGCGTCCCAGGCCGCGGGAGCAGCCTGCAGCATGACGGTGCCCGCGCCGAAGGCGAGCGGCCCGTGCGAGGCGAACAGACGGGTGGTGGCCGCGTGCGGTGACACGACGCCCTTGGGGGTGCCGCTGGTGCCGGAGGTGAAGAAGACCGCCGCGGGTGCGTCGGCCGGTCCGTCATAGGGGGTGAACTCCCCGCTGTCCGGACCGGATCGGGGCAGGGACAGGTCCGTCGGGGGCCGCCACACCGGATGCGACACGGCGTCCTCCTCCCGGTCCGTGACCAGCACGGGCGCGTCCAACTGCCGCAGCACGCCGTCGATCCGCTCCCGCGGCCAGCGGGGGTCCAGGGCCGCGTAGCCGGCGCCGCACTTGAGCACCGCGAGCAGGGCGACGTACAGACGGGCGGAGCGCGGCAGCAGGACGGGGATCAGGGTGCCCGGGCCGACGCCCGTCGCCGCCAGGTGCCGGGCCCACGCGTCCGCCGCCGCGTCCAGTGACGCGTAGTCGAGGCGCAGGCCGCCGTCCACCACGGCGAGGGCCCGGGGTGCCGACCGCGCCTGGTGCGCCACGGCCTGGTGTATGAGCTCGACTCCCATGAAAAGCCCTCCGGTTGGGCCGGCGGAATGCGGACCGAACGGGCCACCGGATCGCGGTGGCCCTCAGCGGATACCCCAGCAGATATACGTCCCCTTCTTATGGGGTGTCACGTACCCGATTCCGGGGACAGTGGCCGCCGTTGACGTCATGGCCGACGGGTCGTGAATCTTGGGGAGGCCGGGCCGTAATTTCTCGAAGGGGTTTGTCGATGAGGGCCTTCCCACCGGAAGCACGCGTTCTTACCGGACCACTTCTGGCCGGCAGCGCTGTCGAACTGCTGGACTACGACGCCGTCCCGGGGCTCCCCGAGGCCGGCGGAGCACCCGGCAGCATGCTCCTGCTGCACGGATTCGGCGGCGACAAGGGACAGCTGCGGCCCATCGGCGACGCGCTGTGCCCGCCCGGCGAGTGCGCCGTCTACCCCTCGCTGCGCGCCCACGGCACCAGCCATCGGCCCGACTGGGGCTACTCGGTGCTGGACTTCGCCGCCGACCTGCACCGGTTCGGCGACATCCTGCCGGACGAGCTGCACCTGGTCGGCTACTCGTACGGCGGCCTGGTGGCGGCCGTCTCCGCGGTCACCTGGGCCGCCTCCCGGGTGCGCAGTGTGGTGGTCGTCGACCAGTCCTTCGACGCCCACCCGGATCTGCACGTCGCGGACGAGTGGGCCGAGGGAAGCCTGCTGCGCTGGACCTACGACTTCGGGCACCTCCCGGACCTGCTCCAGCGGCTGGGAATTCCCCTTCTGGTTCTGGCCGCCGCCGACAGCACGAACATTCTGCCGGACGAAAGAGAACGCCTTTCACAGCGGGACAGCGCCCTGTTCCGGCTGGAATTCATCGAGGGCTCGCACGCCGACTGCCATCGCAATACGGACGAGATCACCTCGGCCCTGCGCGCTTTCTACGAGGACCACTTCCCCGCCGCCCACAAGGAGACCGAAGCCTCATGAAAGTCTCTTTCATCGAGGAGGGGCCCGCGCGCACCCTGGTGCTGGGGCAGTTCACCAACTCCCTCGGAAACGGCGTCTTCCTGACGTGCTCGGCGCTCTACTTCGTGCGGATCGCGGGCTTCTCACCGGCCCAGCTGGGCCTCGGTCTCAGTATCGCCGGAATCGCGGGCCTGGTCGCCGGGGTTCCCTTCGGCCACCTCGCGGACCGCAGGGGCCCGAGGGGCACCTCGGCGGCGCTGCTGGCGCTGGCCGGCCTCGCCACTGCCGCCTATCTCACGACCGACTCGTACCCCCTGTTCGTCGTCATCGCCTTCCTGTACGCGCTGTTCGAGCGCGGTGCGCACGCGGCACGGCAGGCGCTGATCGCCGCGGTGCTGAGCGGCGAGAACCTCGTGCGGGTCCGCGCCAAGGTCCGCGTGGTCACCAATGTCGGCGTGTCGGCGGGAGCGGCGCTGGGCGGTCTGGCCCTGCTGTGGGACACCAAGGCGGCCTACCAGATCGTGTTCGCCGGGAACGCGTTGAGCTTCGTCGTGTGCGGTCTGCTGTTCCTGCGGCTGCCCGCCGTGCCGCCGTCGCCCGAACGCCCGCCGGGTGAGCCGCGGCTCGCGGTGCTGCGCGACACCCCGTACGCGGTCCTCGCCCTGATCAACATGGTGATGCTGCTGCACATCCCGATCCTGGAGGTGATCCTCCCGCTCTGGATCGCGCTGCACACCCACGCACCGCACTCGCTCACCGCCGCCCTGCTGCTGTGCAACACCCTCGCCGTCGTCGCCCTCCAGGTCCCCGTCACCAAGAAGATCGACGCCCTGGAGCCGGCCGTGCGCGCCTTCCGGGTGGCGGGAGTGGTCCTGCTCGCCTGCTGTGCGGCCTTCGCCCTGTCGGCCGGGCGTGGTGCGGTGGCCGCGACGGCGGCGCTGCTGGTCGCCGCGGCGCTGCATGTCTACGGCGAGATGGTGCAGTCGGCGGGCTCCTGGCTGATCGGCTACGAACTCGCCCCCGCCGACAAACAGGGCCAGTACCAGGGCCTGTTCAACACCGGGATCGCCGCCGTCCAGATGTTCGGCCCGCTCTCGCTGACCCTGCTCGTCATCGACTGGGGAACACCCGGCTGGCTGCTGCTCGGCGCGGTGTTCCTGGTGGGCGGGCTGTCGATGGCACCGGCCGTGCGCTGGGCACAGCGCCGCCAGGGCAGCGCGGGAGCGGCCGATCCCGCTCCGGTCACCGCCGGCTGAGAGCGGTCCGCAAGGCCCGTACAACACCACCTGATGGGGGAAAGATGGCCAACCGGGAATCCACCCTGCCGTCGAGCGGCGTCGGCCGTGACGGTGTGGAACTCCAACTGTGCGACGTGTGGCGCAGGTTGCTGGGCCGCGACGACGTCGGCATCCACGACGACTTCTTCTCACTGGGCGGCCACTCGCTGCTCGCCATCAAGCTCACCGTGGAGGTGCGCAGGCTCTTCCAGGTCGACCTCACCGCAGCCGACCTGCTGTCCGCGGCCACCGTCGCGGAGCTCGCCGAGATCGTCCGCCGCGGAACGGCCGACCGGCCGGGCCAGCTGGTGCGGATCCAGGCCGGTTCGGGCGGCAGCCCCGTCTACGCGCTGCCGCCGGTGTCCGGGACCGTGCTGCTGTACCCGCCCATCGCCCGCGCGATGGGCCTCGACCAGCCGTTCTGGGCCGTGCAGTCGATCGGACTGCTGCCGGGCGAGGAGCCCCTCACCTCGCTGGAGGAGATCTCCGAGGCCTTCATCGAGCAGTTGCGCACGGTCCACCCCGAGGGTGCCGAGTGGAATCTGATCGGCTACTCCATGGGCGGCCTGCTGGCCTACGAGACCGCCCGCCGGCTCAGGGAACGCGGCGAGCGCGTCGGCCTCGTCGGGCTGCTCGACACCCGGATCACCGTCGACCCCAATGGGGACCCGGACTTCGCTCTGCGGGCCCTGCTCTGGCGCGGACTCAAACTGGAGCTGGACATCGACTGGCTGCGCGGTCTCGACCCCGAGACCCGGGCGGCGGAACTCGTGAAGCGCGCCGTGGACGCGGGCACGATGCCCGCCGACTTCGACGCCGACCGGCTGCGCCGCATGATCGACATGTACCAGTTCAACCTCGACGCCCTCGCGGCGTACCGGGTGGGCTCCTACGACGGCACGGTCACCGTCTTCCGGGTGACGGACCGGTCCATGGAGGAGGGCACCCTGCCCGACGACCTGGGCTGGGGCGAGTACGCCGCCCGGGCCGTGGTCTGCGACGTGCCGGGCGACCACTTCACGATGGTCGAACCGGGCCAGGTCGAGGTCCTGGGCCGGCGGCTGCGGGAGCAGCTCGCACTCGTCCCCGGCGCGGCCGCATGAGCGCGGGCGACGCGACCGCGCCCACGTACGGCTTCCGGCCGATCGGTGTCGTCCGCTCGCCCCGCACCGTCCCCCGGCACGACCACTGGGGCGGCGTCACCTCGGTCATCGAGCTGGACCCCGCCGTCCTCGAGCCCGGGGCCGTGACCGGTCTGGAGCAGTTCTCGCACCTCGAGGTGGTCTTCCACTTCCATCTGGTCCCCGAGTCCGACGTGGTCACCGCGGAGGTCCACCCCAGGGGCCGCACGGACCTCCCGCGCCTCGGCATCCTCGCCCAGCGGCTCAAGGAGCGCCCCAACCGGCTGGGCGTCTCCCGCTGCGAACTGATCGGCGTCGACGGCCTCACCCTTCATGTGCGGGCCCTCGACGCACTGGAGGGCACCCCGGTCCTCGACGTCAAGCCGTACCAGCGGCTCTTCCAGCCGGACCCGGAGACCGTGCGCGAACCCGCGTGGCTCCACGAGGCGATGTCCGCCTACTACCTCTGACGCTTCTGAACCCCGCCCCGCCGTCCGGCCACAAGCCGGCCCGGGCACCGTCCACAGCCAAGGAGACCCACCATGTCCGTCCTCACCAACGGCAACGGCACCCCGGTCGACCTCGAGCTCAACCTCGGCCGCCTCCTCGACCGCAACCCCCAGCTGCAGATCCCCCGCGACGAGTACAACATCAACGTCACCTCGAACGAGGGCGACCGGCTCGGCAGCGACGAACTCGCCGCCGAGTACGCCGCGTTCCCGGGCGTGGGCCACCCGGCGCACCTGTACTTCCACCTCCCGCTGTGCAACTACATCTGTCATTTCTGCAACTACGTGAAACGGCTGGTGCCGCGCGGGAAGGAGGACGGCGCGCTGCGCCTGTGGTCCGACCTGCTGATCGAGGAGTCCCGCCGCTACCTGGACCGGTTCGACTGGATACCCCGGGCCCGCATCGAGTCCTTCTACATAGGCGGCGGCACCGCGGCCCTGCTGCTCAACAGCCCCGACTTCATCGAGCCGCTGGTGCGGCACGTGCGGGAGAACTACGCGCTGTCGGAGAACATCGAGTTCAACATCGAGGGCAACCCCGAGAACTTCCAGCGCCACCACCTGGAAACGGCACGGGAGCTGGGCTTCAACCGGTTCAGCCTCGGTGTGCAGTCACTGCAGGACGAGGTCAACGACTTCACCAAGCGCCGCCACTCCTCGGCCCAGTCCCTCGATGCGGTCGAGAACCTGCTGGCGACGGGCTGCCCGTTCAACGTCGACATGATGTTCGGCCTGCCGTACCAGACCCCCGAGTCGGTCCGCCGCGACATGCAGATCCTCACCGACCTCGGGGTCCCGACCATCACCATCTACCGGCTGCGCAACGCGGACCGCGAGGAGATGGGCATCGGCAACCGGGCGGTCTGGAACAACCCCGCCGTCCGTGAACGCCTCGTCGCCGAGGGCCGCTTCCCGGACCTGGACTCGACGTACGCGATGCGGCAGGAGGCCGTCGAGGTCCTGCTGGAGCAGGGGTACCACCCGAGCCCCTGCGGCTGGTGGAGCCGCCCGGACACGTACCAGGGCGGGAACATCCCGCAGACGTCGAAGAACAAGTGGGAGCACTACAACACGATGATCGCGTACGGTCCCGGCGCCTACGGCTGGCTGACCGGCGACCAGGAGGAATTCCTCCAGACGCACAACATCACCGACATCAGCAAGTACGTCTCCTTCATGCAGAACGACGAGGGCCTGCCGCTCAACTTCGGCCGGCGCCTGTCCGGACACAAGGCCATCGGCACCGCGCTCGGCTTCAACTTCAAGGCGAACCAGCCGATCGTCCTCGACCGCTACAAGCAGCGGTTCGGCGCCGACCTGCTCACGATGGAGCCCTTCGCCTCGGCGTTCGCGGAGCTGCTGGAGCGCGGACTGGTCGAGATGGTGAACGACGGCAGCGCGATCAAGCCGACCCTGGACGGCGAGGCGCTGCACGAGGAGATCATCTTCCACTACTTCCACCAGCGCATCGGCCTCTCCGACGCGCCCGTGTGCCGGCGGTGACCGTGCGAGAGACCCGACAGACACTGCCGACCGCCCCCGCGTCCCCTGACCGTGGTCCGGCCCGCCGGGTCGAGAACGCCTTCGCCGCCCTGCACGGCGCCGACGGCGCGCTGCTGGTGCCGGGCGTGGTGGCCGCCACGAGGGCCACGCTGCTCGCACTGACCAATCCGGGCGGCCACATCATCGCCTCCGACCAGACCTGCGACCCGCTGCGCGGCGTCCTCACCCAGGAGCTCTCCGGCCTCGGCCGCACGGTGACCTTCGTCGACTGCACGGACGCGGACGCGGTCGTCGCCGCCGTGGAGCCCGCCACCCAGGTCGTCTACACCCCGTCCGTCAGCGACCCGCTGATGAAGCCGGCCCCGCTCAACGAGATCGCCATCCACGCCCAGATGAACGACCTGCTGCTGGTGGTGGACAACACGGCGCTCTCGCCCGCCGAACTGCGGCCCCTGGAGACCGGCGCCGTCGTCGTCATCGAGGACACGGCGCCCTATCTCGACGGCTGGTCGGACGTGGGTGCCGCCCTGGTCACCGGCCTGGACCGGTGTCTGCCGAGGATCGCCGAGCAGTGCGCGCGGCTCGGCGGCGACGTCGACGCGTGGGCCGCCCATCTGCTGGAACGTTCCCTGTCCACGCTGCAACTGCGGCTGACCGCCCAGCGGGACGGTGCCGAGCGGGTCGCCGGGGCGCTGCGCACGCATCCCGCCGTACGGCAGGTGCACCGGCCGTCGTTCGACGAGTCGCCGTGGGCCCTGGAGACCCATCGGGGCTTCGGCGGACTGCTGTCCTTCGAGGTCGCGGAGGGGATCCGCGACCTGTCCGGTGTCCTGGCCGCGTGCGGCCCCGAGGGCGACGGCACACCGCTCGCCACCGCGGCCCGGCTCCCGGCCCACACCACCCACGCCCATCTGAGCGAGCGGGTCCGGCGGGAGGCGGGCGTCTCCCGCCGGCTGGTCCGGCTGGCGGTGGGCCTCGACGACACCGACGCGCTGATACGACGACTGCGGCGGGCCCTCGATGCGGCCCTGCGGCAGATCGAGGGGGGCGAGTGATGCTGAACGGCGTCGATCTGCGCGCCAGACGGACCCTGGCCGAGCAGATCCGCGAGGACTCGTGGGAGGCACAGCTGAGCATCGGCGTGGCGGCGCAGCCCGCGGCGCCCGGCCGCTGCCGGGTGCGCACCGAGCCGATGCGGCTCGGGTCCACCCGGGTCGCCCGTGCCTTCGGCATCGACCAGCGCTGCGGATCCGGCGCGGGCGACTGCCTCGACCCGGTCGGCTCGCTGCTGGTGGCACTGGGCGCGTCCGTCGCGGACAGCGTGGTCACCGCGCTGACCGGCGAGGGATGCAGCCCGGCACTGCTGGAGGTTCGGCCCCGCGTCGAGTTCGCGGCGGGCGGTGCGGCACGGCTGTCGTACGAGATACGGCTCGACGGCGATGTGTCGCCCGCGCAGGCGCGGCGCGCGCTCGCCGCGGCCCGCGAGCGGGGCAGTGCCCACCGCACGCTCGAGGAGCCGAACGACATCAGGGCCGTGGTGCAGACCGCCCAGGACGTCCACCTCACCAGCCGTCCCGTACCGCCCGGCACCGAGCCCTTCGTTCCCGGACGGCGGCGCGCGGCACGGGTGATGTGGGAGGTGGGCACCCATGTCCTCGCCGAGGTCGACGGTGTGCGGGCCGAGTCCGACCAGCCCAAGCAGCTGTTCGGGGGCGACCTCGCGCCGAGTGCCCAGGAGTACTTCCTGGCCGCGCTGGCCGCGGAGGCGCTCGGCTTCGCCGCCCCGGAGGGAGCCTCGACCGTCCCGGACGCGCCTGCCGCCTCGGTCCACGCGTCCGGCCGTATCGACCTGCGCGGGCCGTACTCCGCGCAGGACGCCCCCGCCGGTCTGTGCAACATCCTCGTTCAGCTGCTGCCCGCCGACCCGTCCGCGGGCGGCGACACCGACCCTGTCGGAGCCGTGCGCCGCTGGCTCGCCGAGGGTGACGCACTGCGGCTGGTCAGGGACGCCCACCCCATCGACGTCACCCTGGTGCTCGACGGCACCCCCCTCGACACCACGGCATGCACCCCATGACCCGCACGACCCGCACCATCCGCCCGACCGACTCGGGCGGGAACGACACGAAGGAGCCCCGCTGTGCCCCGTGAATGGGACGCCAAGACCTACGACTCGCTGCCCCTGCCGCACCAGCAGTGGGGCAAGCGCACCCTCGGCCGGCTCGCTCTCAAGGGCGGTGAGACCGTCCTCGACGCCGGCTGCGGCACGGGGCGCGACACGGCCGCGCTGCTCGCCCTGGTGCCGGACGGCCGGGTGATCGGGATCGACGGGTCCAGCCGGATGCTGGAGCAGCTGCGGGTGAAGCTGGCCGACCGCCTCGACCGGGTGGAGGTCGTGAACGCCGACCTCACCAAGCCGCTGCCGATCACCGGCCAGGTCGACGCGATCACCAGCGTGGCCACGTTCCACTGGATCACCGACCATGCCGCCCTCTTCGACAACCTGGCCCGGTACCTGCGGCCGGGCGGCCAGTTCGTCGCCGAGTGCGGCGGCCAGGGCAATGTCGCGCTGATCAACGCCGCCGTGGAGGAGGTGCTGGGCGCCACCGACGAGAAGAAGAAGGTCTGGTACTTCGCCGGTGTCGAGGAGACCACCGAGCGGCTGCGGAACGCCGGCTTCACCGACATCGAGGTCAGCCTGCTGCCCGATCCGGCGCGGCTGGAGCCCGGTGAGCAGTTGTGGAGCTACCTCGCCACCGTGGTCCTCGGCTCCCACCTGGACCGCCTCCCCGAGGCGGACCACGAGGACTTCGTCCGCTCGGTCGCGGCCCGCCTGCCCGAGCCGGTCGTCGACTACGTCCGGCTGAACATCACGGCCCGCAGGGCCTGACGGCCATGACCGCCCTCCCCGTCCTCCTGGTCGTCCACGACCAGGGCTCCGCCGGGCCTCTGCGCATCCTGTCCTCGGCCAGGGGGCTGTGCCGGGTCGTCTTCCTCTGCGAGGCCCGAGAGCCGTCGGTGGCGGCCGAGTTGGGGCAGATCGCCGGGCATGCCGAGGTCGTGGACATCGGCGGGCTCGGCGAAGAGGAGGTGTGCCGGATCGCCGCGGGGCTGGGCGCCGCGGGTGTGGTGACGTTCAGCGAGCACCGGCTGCGCCTCACCGCCGCCGTGGCCGCCCGCTGCGGGCTGCGGTTCCACACGCCCGAGCTGGTGGACGTCCTCACCGACAAGTTCCGTCAGCGGCAGGCGCTTTCCGGCGTCCAGGACACGGGGTGCGTGCTGGTGCGGCACCCCGACGACTGCGCCGAGGCGTTCGCCCGAGTGGGCACGCCCGCGGTGCTCAAGCCCCGGCACGGCGCGGGCAGCGTGGACACCTGTCTGGTCGGCTCGGTCGCCGAATGCCGGGACAGGCTGGCGGAGTTCGGCGACCGGGCGCGCCGGGACTTCGTGCTGGAGGAGTACCTGCGGGGCGACCCGGCGCTCGCGGACTCGGGATGGGGCGACTACGTCTCCGTAGAGTCCCTGGTGGTCGACGGGGAGCCCCGCACCGTCGCCGTCACCGGGAAGCCACCGCTGGTCCCGCCGTTCCGGGAGACGGGACACGTCCTGCCCGCGCCCCTGGCGGCGGACCTGGCGGCGGACGTCGTGGAACTCGAACAACGGGCCCTGCGGGCCCTGGGCATCCGGCACGGCGTCACCCACACCGAGGTCAAACTCACCGCCGACGGGCCGCGGATCATCGAGGTCAACGGACGGCTCGGCGGATTCATCGCCGAGATCGTGCAACGCCGCACGGGCCACGACCTGGTGGCCTCCGCGCTGCGCCTGGCCCTCGGCCTGCCCGTGACACCCCCGCGGCCGCTGCTGCCGGGCGGGGAGGCGGGCGGGGAGGCGGGCCGGGTGGCCTTCCAGTACCTGCTGTTCCCGCCCGCCGGCCCGGTCTCCCCGGGACCGCCCTCGCTCCTCGACTCCCTGGCGGACCTGCCCGGCGTCGACCTGGTCGACGTCTCCGTACCGGACGACCTCCACGACGACTGGCGCGCGGGTACGCTCGGCGCGCTCGGCGTGATCTACGGAACCACCGGGGACCACATCCAACTCGCCGGGTTGCTACGGAAGTTGCAGACACGCATGGAAATCCATTGGTACGGCTCCCCGGCCGCGCCCGCAGTACGCTCGGGCGCCGCGTGACACAGCAAACCCTGATGAAAGGCACGGAAGATGGCTGAGAAGAGCGCCTCGGGAGAGGTGGTCTCCGTTCCGGTGGGCCGGGTGGTCGGCGGCCGCGAGGAGGTCAAGGACGACGACTGGGGCACGGTCGAGGCCGTCATCCGCCTGGACGGCGACCAGTTCGACGCGGACGCGCTGGCGGGTCTGGACGCCTTCTCCCACCTGGAGATCGTCTACCACTTCGACCGTGTGCCCGTGGCGAAGATCGAGACCGGTGCCCGGCATCCGCGCGGCAACACCGACTGGCCGATGGTCGGCATCTTCGCCCAGCGCGGCAAGAACCGCCCCAACCGCCTCGGCGTCTCCCGCTGCCGCCTGGTGCGCACCGACGGGCTCGACCTCCACGTCCAGGGCCTCGACGCCGTCGACGGCACCCCCGTCCTCGACATCAAGCCCTACATGAGCGAGTTCGGCCCCCAGGGCACCACCACCCAGCCCGACTGGGCGACCGACATCATGCGCCACTACTACTGACACGCCCGACGCCCAAGGAGCCCCGTGTCCCGCCGCCCGCTCACCTCGGAGTCCGTGCCGGAGAACCCACGCCGGGTCCTCCTGCTGTGTCCGGACGCCCGCGTACGCGAGGCGGCGGCCGGCGCGGGGTTCGAAACCTGGTCGGTGGAGAGCCCCGGGGGCGGCCGGCGGGCCGGCGGGCGCACGGTGTCCGTGGATCTGGACGACGCGGACGCGCTGCACTCCGCCCTGGTGCGGACCGCTCGCGCGCACGGGATCGGACACATCCTGTACCTGGGCGAGGCGGAGGTGCTCCACCGGGCCGCCGAGCGGGCCCTGCACGCGGTGGCGCCGGAGCGGGCAGAGCCGCTGCGCAGGCTGGGTGATCCCGCGCTCATGCGGCGGATGCTCAACCAGAGCAGGGTCTCCGTGGTCAGGGCCGAGCCGGCCACGACCGCTCAGGCGGTCCGCGCGCTGGTCGAGGACTTCCCGCTGCCCGTGGCCGTCAAGACGGGCCCCGCCTCGCGGACCGCGTTCATCCGCAGCAGGGACGACCTCGACCGCTGGCTGGCCGAGGCCCCTGCCGGACCCCATCTCGTCGAGGAGCTGCTGACCGGGCCGCGGGTCAGTGTGGACACCCTCACCTGCGAGGGCATGCACGAGGTGACCGGCATGACGGCCCGGCGGCATGCCGACGCGCTCCTGCTGCATCCGGCGGCCCTGTCCGAGGCGGACCGGGCCGGGATCCGCGCCGCGGTGCGGGCCCTGCTCGATCTGGCGGGGCTCCAGTGCGGGCCCGCCCACACCGAGGTGGTCGTCACCGAGAACGGGCCGCGGATCGCCGCCGCGAAGGCGCGGCTCGGCGCACAGCCCCTACGGCGCCTGCTGCGGGCGTCGACCGGCCGCGCCCCGGAGGAGGACGTCCTGTCGGCGCTCGCCGGGTCACCGCGGCGCCGGCCGGCCCCCGGGCGCCCCGCGGCCCTCGCCCGGCTGCCGCTGTGCCGCCCCGAAGGGGACCTGGCGGCGGCCCTGACCGGCATCGGCGGGATGCGGCACGTCGACGACGTCCGGGTGGTGGCGGCCGACGCGGACAGCCCCGAGCACGTCCAGGTCATCGTCCACGGCGCGACGCACCAGGAGCTGGACGAGCGGCTCGCCGCGGTGCGACGGCGGTGGGCGGAACGGTTCGGCGCCGGCGCGGGCGCCGGAGGGGGGCCGCGGTAACGAGACGGGACCGGCACGGGAAGGGCCACGCCGAGCATGGCGACCAGACGACAGACAGCACCGGTCACGAAGGAGAACCATGCGCAGCATGCTGGCCACCCTCATCGGCGTCCTCTCGGCGACGGCCCTGGTCCTCGGCGTGGGGGCGGCGGTCGGCTCGTCCGCCGACGCCGCGCACAGCGCCCACAGCGCTCACCACCTCGTCGCGGACAACCAGGGGCCGACGGTCCTCACGCGCTGAGGCGGTCGTCGGCCAGCGGTAGGGGGCAGCCCATGGCGTCGAGCAGTTCCCTCGCCGCCGCCCGGTGCTCCAGGGCCAGGGCGGGGTCGCCGAGCGCCTCGACCGCGTCGGCCATCCCGTTCAGGGCCCGCGCCTGCTCCGCGCGGTATCCGATGGCGGTGGCGAGCTCATGGGCGTGGGCGTGCAGGGACAGTGCCTTGTCGTGCTCGCCGCGGTGCCGGCAGAACTCACCGATGAGGTTCTCGACCTTCGCCTGCCGCGTCGGACTGCCGCTCACCCGCGCGAGTTCCAGCGCCCGCCGGGCGAAGCCGGCCGCCGGCACCGGCCTGCCCATACACTCGGCCACCCACGCGGACAGGGCCAGCGCCAACGCGACGTCTCCCGGCGGACTGGAGGAGTCGCACAGGGCGCGCGCCTGCTCCAGGCGCTGGTGGGCGTCCTCGTACTGGCCGAGTCCGATGTGGGCGAAGGCCAGATCGGTCAGCGCCATCACATGGTTGTCGCGGTAGTCGAAGCCCCGGTGGAGCTCCAGGGCCTGCCGCGCCGCCGCGGCGGCCTCCTCGCACTTGCCCCACTGGGCGTACAGGGTGCTGAGGTTGGTGAGGGTCTCGGCCTCGGCGCGCGGGATGTCCAGCTCCCGTTCCAGGGTGATCGCGCGCTCCAGGTGCACCAGCGCCTCCGGGTGCCGCCCGAGCACCGTCAGCAGCAGGCCGATGGTGGACTCGCCGTGTGCCTCGGTGTGCCGGTCGCGCAGGCGGACGGCGACGTCCCGCGCCTCCGTGGCCACCGCGAGGCCCTCGGCGAAGTGCCCCAGCTTCCAGCATGCGACACCGAGGTTGGACAGGCTGACGCCCAGCAGGGCCACGTCCCCCAGCCGCCGCGCGGCCTCCACGGCGATCCGGCCGACGTCCCTGAACTCCTTGAACTGGCCCCGGGCGTTGAGCCGGAAGACGATGTTGCGGGTCAGACACACCGTGTGGCGGTCGAGGCCGCGGCGGTGGGCGAGGGAGATGGCGGCGACCAGGTTCGCGTGCTCACGGTCGAACCAGTCGGCGGCATCCGCCGCGTCCCTGAACAGGGGCTGATCGCCGCGGTAGGCGGGGATCCCCGTGGAGCGGCGTCGACGGCCGCTGAAGAGCAGCTCGCACGCCGTCTCGGTGGTCGTGAGGTAGTAGTCCAGGAGGCGCTGCACGGCCTCGACGTCGTCCTGCGCGCTGTCCGGACCGCACTGGCTCTGCGCGAAGTTGTGCACCAGGTCGTGGAACCGGTACAGGCCGATGGCGGGCTGCTGCAGCAGGTGCACGTCCAGCAGCCGTTCCAGGACCAGCTCCGCCTCGCGCCGGTCCGTGCCGAGGAGGGCGGCAGCGGCGTACACGTCGATGTCGCCCCCCGGGCGCAGGCCCAGGATGCGGAAGGCGACGCGGTGTTCCTCGTCCATGATCTGGTACGACAGCCGCAGGGACGCCGCGACGCTGCGTTCCCCCGCGCTCAGCTCCTCCAGCCGGCGGGTCTCGTCCCGCAGCCGGTCGACCAGGTACTCCACCGTCCACCGGGGACGGTTGCGCAGCCGCGCGGCGACGATGCGCAGGGCCAGCGGGAGGCGGCCGCACAGGCGGACCAGTTCGGCCGTCGCCTCCGGCTCCGCCGTCACGCGCCCGGCGCCGAGGACCTCCTCGATCAGCAGCATGCTGTCCTCGTGGGACATCGGGCCGATGGAGAACCACTCGGCTCCGTCCAGGTCGACGAGCCGCGCCCGGCTCGTGACGAGGACCAGACAGCCGTGCGAGGCGGGCAGCAGGGGCAGGACCTGGCCGACGTCCAGGGCGTTGTCGACGAGCAGCAGCACCTGCCGCTGGGCAAGGGTGGAACGCCACAGCGCGGTACGGCCCTGGAGGTCGTCCGGTATGCGGTCGCCCGGTGTGCCGACCGCCCTGAGCAGGGCGTCCAGTGCGGTGGCCGGGGGGACCGGGGACTCGCCCGGGGTGAAGCCCCGCAGATCCAGGTGGAGTTGGCCGTCGGGGAAGTCCGCGGCCACCTGGTGGGCCGCGCGGACGGCGAGCGTGGTCTTGCCGCTGCCGCCCATTCCGTCGATCGCGACGATACGGCTGGTGCGCCGGGCCGGTTCCCCGCCGACCTTGATGCAGTCGACCAGGGCCTCCAGCTCCTGCCTGCGGCCGGTGAAGTCGGACAGGTCGTACGGCAGGGAGCAGGGCGGCTCGGCCCGGCCGGGTGCGGGCGCCGCAGCAGCGGACGGCGGCGGCAACCGGAGTCCGGGGGCGGCCAGTTCGGGGTCCTCGCGCAGGATCGCGGCGTGCAGCTCGGCGAGCCGCGGCCCGGGGTCGATGCCGAGCTCCTCCAGGAGCAGCTCCCGTACCTTCCGGTACTCCTCCAGGGCCTCCGCCTGCCGGCCCGTGCGGTACAGAGCCAGCATCAGGTGGCCGCGCAGGGTCTCGCGCAGGGGTTTCTGGGCGATGAGATCGCGCAGGTCCCCGATGAGCCCGGCGGCCTCGCCGAGCCCGAGGCGCAGTTCGAAGAGCTGCTCGGCGGCGGCCAGCCGGCGCTCGTCGAGCGTGGTGCCGGCGGCCTGGATCACGGCGCTTCCCGTGTCCGCCATGACGGGCCCGCGCCACAGCGCGAGCGCCCGGCTCAGTTCCTCCACCGCCTCGCGGGGGCTGCCCTCGAAGGCCGCCCGGCCGGCGTCCCGGAGGTGACCCCCGAACTCGCTCAGGTCCAGTTCCCCGTCGGCCACCACGGCCCGGTAACCCGGCCCGTCGGTGACGATCACCCGTCCGCCGTGCGGAACACGCCGACGGAGATCGGCGACGGCCTTGCGTATCTGATGCGGGGCGGTGGCCGGTGGATCGTCGTCCCATGCGGCCTGTACCAGGCGCGCCACCGGCACCACTCTGCCCGGTTCGAGCAGCAGGGTTGTCAGAACCCGTTCCTGGATCGCTCCGCCCAGGCGCAGCCTGGTGGTCCCGGACCATGCTTCAAGCGGTCCGAGGATGTTGAACCGCAGTGCTGCAGCTTCCCGTTCGGAATCTCCCGGTTCGGACATGGATGCTCTGCCCCCCGTCATCCAGAAGCCCCAGGTAGGGGCCTTTCAGCAGGCCCGGATAGGGCCTCGCCCCGGGATCATAAGAGGTTTGCGTGACGGAGGGTACGGCCAAATTCACAGTTCCCGGCCGCAAGTAAACGTTCGTTCAAAGGGGTGCCAAACCGAGGGCGATTCGAGTGAGTTCGGCCTTGTTTCCCACGCTGAACTTCGATCGCACCCGCTTCACGTAGGTGTCGACGGTGTGGTGACTGATCCCGATGCGCCGCGCCACCTGACCGTGGGTCATCCCCAGCGCGATGAAACGCAGCACTTCCTGTTCCCGCGGAGACAACGTGGCGGACCCCGCGCGTTCCCCCGCGGCCTCGGACACCGCCCGCAGCACCTCCTCCGCGGTCGCGTCCGCCCGGACGACCACCACCTCGGACTCCGGTGTCCCCGGCATCCCGTCCGCCAGGCTCTCCCCGACGACCAGTACGTCGAAGGTGCTCCGGTCCCCGGCAGCGGGCACCCCCTCGGTCGAGGTGAACACCACCTCACAGGACGTCTGGGTGCTCAGGAGCTGCACCAACCCCATGAGCACCAACGGCCGCCGCTCACATATCGCTGTTCGCATGGGGCAACGGTCGCCCCGCGCCTTCCCGAATCGATACCGGTGCGCTCCCGTTCCGTCATGTCCCCGGAAACGGTGTCCCCGGATCCTGCGGCATGCCCCGGCGGACGGCCGCAACAACCATGGACGCCATGGTCGTTGATGTTTGCGAGGTCTCCCGGCGGTACCTTCGCCGCACCGGTCTGGAACACGACTGGGTCGGTTCTCCCTTCGCGGCGTCCGGCGTCCCGGAAGACCTGGTGCGGAAAATCGCGCTGCGTTTCCATGAGCAACCCAGCCGCCCCGACGATCCCGACGCCCGCGGTCAGTACCTGCAGATGGCAGGCGAAGCCCGGACCCAGCTCGCCTGTATGACCGGCATGGGGCTGAAGGTGCGCTTCTTCCGGGGTTCCGGACAGCCCTACACCTCGTCCCGGGAGCTGTGCCGCGCCCTGGACGCCGGCGAGGACCTGCAGGTGTTCCCCACGGCGCACGGACACGGCCCGGAGGGCTACGAGGACCCGGACAACCCGCTCCTCGCGCCGTCCGGCACCGAGATCGACGGAACGCCGGCCCTCCACAACGACGTCCTGCGCGCCACGCACGACTACTTCGGGCACTACCTGATGCGCGCCCCGTTCGATCTGCGCGGTGAACTCTCCGTGGCCTACGCGCATCTGAGGATGTTCTCGCCCGGCATCCACCGTGCGGTGCTGAACGAGTTCGTCGGGCAGATCGCCTGGTTCTACCACGGCCCGCACATCACCAGACCCGACGGCTCGGTTCCACGCCGCGGCGACGACGACTGGATCGCTCCCGAACAACGCCCTTTCGCCGAGCAGAAGATCAATCTGATGCCGGCCGAATGGGTCGCGGAATTCCTCGCCTGGGGCAGCGCCGGAAGAACAGAGAAATGCAGGGAGACGGTATGAGCCCGCTCCCCAGGATCCTCGACGGCGGCACGGCCACCGGCCTGCAGGCGGCCGGGATCCCCATGCTCGAACCGTGGCTCACCAGCGCGCCCCTGCGGACCGCGGCCGGGATGGACGCGCTGGTCGAGGTGCACGCCCGTTTCCTGCGCAGCGGCAGCGACGTCGTCACCGCCAACACCTTCCGCACGAACACCCGCGCCCTGTCCCGCATGGGCGTGGCCGAGGCGGAACAGCGCGAGTACGTGCACCGGGCCGTGGCCTGTGCGGTACGGGCCCGGGAGGCCGCCGGCACCCCGCACGCCCTGGTGGCCGCCTCGGTCGCCCCCGTCGAGGACTGCTACACCCCGGCGCTGACCCCGGACGACGACTCCCTGCGCCGCGAGCACCGATGGCTGGCCGGGGTGCTCGCCGGGACGCGAGCCGACCTCGTCCTCGTGGAGACGCAGTGCACCCGCCGCGAGGCCGTGATCGCGGTCGAGGCCGCAGTGCGGCGCGGGCTGACGGCCTGGGTGAGCTTCGTGGTCACGGACGAGATCACGCTCCCCGACGGTGACGCGCTCGACGAGGCGGCGCGGGCCTGCGTCGACGCCGGAGCGGCTGCCGTGGCCGCCAACTGCCTGCCCCCCGCCGCCGTCCCCCGCGCCCTGGAGCGGCTGTCCGGCCTCGGCGTACCGGTCGGCGTCTACCCCAACCTGGAGGACCGCGCCGCGCTCGGCCCGTGGGAGCACAGCGCCCACACGCTGCCGCCCGCCCTGTCGCCCACGGTCTTCGCCGACCTGGCACACGGCTGGGCCGCCGGGTTCGCGCCGGCCTTCGTCGGCGGCTGCTGCGGAACGACCCCCGCGCACATCGGCGCCCTGTCGGACAAGTGGAAGGAAAGGTCAGCGGCGTGACGGCGCTTCAGGTACGAGCCACGTTCGGATCCGGCCTCCTGCACATCGGCAGCCGGGACACCGGCCCTGTCCTGCGGGCGCGCCGCCAACAGGTCCGGGCGGCGGCCGAGCGCGCCGGATCCGAGGTCGCCGGGGCGGCGCGCGCCTTCGGTGTGCTGGCGATCCTCGCGCCGGTGATCACCGACGCGGACAACGACGTCGCCTATCCCGGCGACCCCATGGCCCTGTATTCGGCGCTGAGTTACCCCATGGTCCGGGCGACGGCCTCGTTCACCGACCCCTTCGGGTCCACCGACGTCTACAACGATCTGTGTCCGCTCTGGCCCGCCCTGCCCGGCAAGAAGGAGCGCCCCGACGTCTCCCGCCGGCTGGAGACCGAGGTGCGGACCACCGACGACACCGTCTTCGACCCCCGGACGTGGACCCCGCGGACGCGCGCCGACCTCCTCGGCCTGCTGCGCCGGCGCACCCCCTCCGTCGTCCTGATCAGCGCCGTCTCCCCGGCGCACCGCTACGCCCTGGAGATCGCCGCCCTGGTGAAGGAGGAATGCCCCACCGCCCTGGTGGTGCTGGGCGGCCGCCACGCGGACGAGACGGTGCGCCGCGAGCAGCCGGCGCAGGTGCACCTCGCGCCCAGCGCCACCGGCACCGCCGGCCCGGTCGACGTCCTCGTCAGCGGCGACGGCGGCCCCCTGCTCGACCTCACCCTGCGGGCCGTCGCCCGCGCCATGGACCCGGCCACCCGCGTGGCCGGCACCGGCCCGGTCGCCGCCGAGCTGGAGCGGATGGCGGGCGAGGGCGGGCAGGAGTACGGACGTGGCAGCATCCTCGTCCGCGGCACCGCCGGCTGGATCGCGTTCGCGGTGGACGGCCCGCCCGTACCTGCGGAGCGGAACCCGTCGCCGTACGCCCCGTTCCTGATCCGTTCCCGCTTCCCGATCTTCACCAGGGACGACGGCACGGTCGCCCGGTGCGCCCATGTCCTGGTCTCCGGCACCTGCCCTATGCGGTGCACCTTCTGCTCGGAGTCCGCCCTGCTGGGCCAGGTGCGGCGCCCGGTTGCCGGCGACACCGGGATGGCGGTGGAGCGGCTGCGGGAGTACGTCGAGTACGGCGCCGAGGCCGCCTTCTTCGACGACTCGATCTTCTGGTCCGGCTCCTGGCCCCGCATCGGGCGGTTCTGCGCCGAGCTGGCCGAGGCGCGGCAGATCGACCGCGGTCTCGCCGACCTGCAGTGGGGTGCCCAGCTCACCGTCGACGTGCTCACCGGCCCGAAGCCCGAGATCGTACGCGCGGGTCTGACCGCGATGCGCCGGGCCGGCTGCAGCTATGTCTACGTGGGCATCGAGAGCATGTCCGAGCAGGTCATGCGGCACGTCCACAAGAACGTCCGGCGCACCACGCCGTGGAAGGAGCGGGTGCGCCGGGCACTGGGGCTGCTGCGCGACCACGGGATCCGGGTGGGCAGTTCGGTCCTCTTCGGGCTCGACGGTGAGACCGAGGACAGCATCGGCGAGACCATCGAGGAGGTGGGCCGGCTCATCGACGACGGCTATCTGATGCTCGCCAGCCCCAACATCCTGACGTACCACCCGGGCACGGAGATCACCCGCCGGCACGGCATGGAGGATCAACTCGACTACGGTTCAGAGGGAGTTGAGGTGCCCCCGCCGTACTCCTTCTTCGAGGAGGCGTATCCGGGTGTCGTCTCACGGCTGCTGACGGAGGACCACATCTGGCGCATCCACCGGGAGTCGAGGGCGCGCTGGGGGCAGGTGCGCAACGGAGTGGAAGCGGTGACGATGTGACGGTCACGGAACATGCGACGGCGGACGGTCTGCCCGACGCGTACTGGAGTGCCGACCCGGCGGACCCCAGGTCCTCACGGGCCTGGCTCACCGCCAACCGCTGGCCCGAGGACGGGGTGCGGTTTCTGGAGATACCCGGCGCGGGCGCCGCCTGCGCGGTGCGCACCCAGGACGACCACTCCGGCTTCCCCCGGATGAACTGCACCGACGTGGCCGCAGGCAGGGGCCGCGACGTGGAGCAGCCCGAAGCGGACATCGCACGGGCCAGGACCGAAGGGCTGCGCCAGCTCAACGTCTGCGCCCTCGGGTACGGGCAGTCCGTGTTTCCCGCGCGCGGTGCGAAGTTCGACGCGGACGCGCTGCTGACCGCCCTCGAGGAGTACGCGCACCGGCAGGGGCGGCTGCTCACCTTCCTGCACCTCGACGCGGACGACCCCGTCCTTCCGTCCCTGCGGCGGCGCGGCTGGAGCGTGGGAGTCACCGACCACTACTACCGCATCGCGGACGTCGGGCCGGACGAGACCGCCTATCTGGCGGGCTTCTCTGCGCACCGCCGGAGCCGGCTACGGCGGGAACTGGCGTCCCTGGCACAGGCCGGCGCGAGCGCCGAGATCCACCGGGGCGCCGAGGTGACCGACCGGATCCAGCAGGAGGTCGCGCACCTTGAGGCGTGCTCGGACGAGAAGCACGGCATCCCGGGTGACCCGGCCCGGCTGCTGCGCGTCAACGAGGGCCTGCGGCACGCCTTCGGCTCCCGCTACTGCGTGGCACTCGTACGGGACCGGCACGGGAACGCCGTCGCCAGTTCGACGGCGCTCATCGGCGCCCGCGACGTGCTGCCGCGCATGGTCGGACTCGGCCCCGGAAGCAAGGAGATCGGCGCGTACTTCCACGTCGCCTACCACCTGATGGCGCGCCTGGCCCGGGACAGCGGGGCCCGCGGTGTGCTGCTCAGCACGGGCACCGCGACGGCCAAGCTGCACCGGGGCGCCACGGCGAGTCCGCTGCTGAGCGCCGTACCGCCCGCCGCCCGGGCCCACACCGCCCTGCTGCGCCGCACGGACGCGGCGTTCACCGCCCGAGAAACCCGCTGAACCACCCGTGCCCGCCGAACCACCCGTGCCCGCTGAACCACCCGTGAAGGAGCAGAGTGCCTTGAACGCACGCCCCACCGTCCTGATCATCGGCATCGGCCCCCTGCGTGAACGCTTCTTCGCGGCGGCGGAGCGCAGAGGGGTCGACACGATCCTCGTGGACGAGACCGCCTACTCCCGCTACGACCGGCTGGCCACCGAGAACCACGCCTGGCGCCTGACGGACCATCAGGATCCGGGTCCGGACCTGGACCGCCTGAAGTCGTTCGCGGGCCGGGCCGACGGCGTCCTCGCCTTCAACGACTGGGGCACCCGCATCGCGGCCCGCCTCGCGCGGGAGTGGGGACTGCCCGGTGCCGGAGCGGCCGTGGCCGACGAGCTCGCCCACAAGGCCGACGTACGGCGCCGGCTCGCCGGTACCGGTGCCGGACTGCCCTTCGTGCTCACCGCCGACCCCGCCGAGGCCGAGGCGCTGCTGCGTTCCGCTCCGTCCGGCGAGGTCATCGTCAAGCCCGTCGACGGTGCGGCCAGCCTCGGCATCCGACGCGTGGCCGACCCCGCCGAACTGCCCGCCGCCCTCGCGGCCGTGATGTCCACGACCGGTCAGCCCCACGCGCTGGTCGAGCACTTCGTGCCGGGTCCGGAGCTCTCCCTGGAGGCCGTGGTGTCGGCCGGGCGCACCCTGTTCGTCGGGGTCACCGAGAAGACCTGCACCGCGCCGCCGTCCTTCGTCGAGACACGGCATGTGATCGACCCCGCCGTACAGCGCGAACTGGTCCCCTCCGCCACCCGCTTCGTCGACGACGTGGCCAAGGCGCTGGACATCGACAGCGCCGTGCTCCACCTGGAGGCCAAGCGCGACGGCGACCGCTGGCACCTCATCGAGATCGCCTTCCGCCCCGCCGGCGGCCTGATCAGCGACGTACTGCTGCGCGCCACCGGAGTCGACCTGTACGACGCCGCCCTGTCGCTCGCGCTCGGCGAGGAGAACCCCGTGCGCGTTCGGCCCGGTGCCGCCCCCCAGGTGGCGGCGGTGGAGTTCGTGGCGGGTACCGGAACCGTCGCGGACGCCCCCACGATGGCCGGGGTCCGCGAGGGCCTGCCGCTCGTCACCCACGCGGAGCGACTGCTGCCGCCCGGGTCGGTCCTGGCGAGCGTGGACGCCAACTGGTGGCGGGCCGGCTATGTCCTGGGCAGCGGCCCCGACCGCGGCGAGACCCTGGCACAGCTGGCCGAGGCGAACTCCCGGCTGCTCGGCCTCCTCGGGCTGACCAAGGTGCCCGACGCGTGAGTCGCACGCCGACCCGGTCGGGGGACCGGGAGGACGGACCTCTGCCCCGGCTGTTCATGTCGGCGATGATCGTCGACGCGGTCGGGTCGGGGATGTTCATGCCCTTCGCGCTGCTGTACTTCGTGCGCGTGCAGGACCTCGGCGTCACCTCCGTCGGCAGCACGCTCACCGTGGTGAACCTGGCGCTCATCGTGTCGGGCACGGCCCTGGGACGGCTTGTGCAGTCGGTGGGTCACCTGCGCTCGCTCATCCTGGTCAACGCCGTGCGCGCCCCGCTGTTCGTCCTGTACACGGTGACCCTGCCCGCGCCCGCGGCCGTGGGCGCGCTGGCCCTGTCGGCCGTACTCGACAAGGCGGCGTGGGTCTCGCTCGGCGCCACGATCGCCCGGCTCTCCCGAGGGCCCGCGTCGCGCCGTGCTTTCGGCACGGTGGGCTGGGCCCGCAACGTCGGCCTGTGCCTGGGGTCCCTCGCCGGCGGCCTGCTGGCCTCGGCGCACAGCTCGGCCGGACTGCGGGTGATCGCGCTGGTCGACGCGGCGAGCTTCGCCGTCACCGCCGTCGTACTGCTGCGGCTGCGGGGACAGACGGCCGCACAGGCCGCCGCCGGTCCCTCCGCCCCGGGGCCCGCCGCCCCCAGGACCGGCACCCTTCAGGTGCTGCGCCTGCCGGGCTTCGCGCTGCTGACCGGCGCCAAGACCTGCTTCACGGTGTGCGCCACGCTGGTCTCGACATTCACCGGTCTCTATCTGGTCGACGGCGCCCGACTGGGCGGCTGGGTGGCCGGCACGGTACTGGCTCTGAACGGCGCCCTCGTCGTGCTGTTCCAGCAGTCGCTGGTGAAACGGACGGCGGACCGCGGTGCACCGCGCATGATGGCCGTGGGCGGTGCCCTGTACGCGGCCGCCGGGCTGGGGTTCGCGCTGGTCCCCCCGCTGCGGGACACGGCCGCGCCGGCGGCCGCCGTCGCCCTGGCGCTCGCCTCGATGGCGGTGTACACCTTCGGCGAGATCGTGATCGCCCCGACCAGCGACGGACAAGCGGCCGAGCTCGCACCGCCCGGGATGGAAGCCCCCTGCATGGCGGTGTACCAGGCCTCCTGGTCCATCGCCTCCGTGGCCGTACCGGCCGCGGGAGCCCTGCTGCTGCTCGCCTCCGCCTCCGCCCTGTGGACCGTGTTCGCGGCAGTGGCTCTCCTGGGCACCCTGCTCAGCGCGGCGCTCGGCCGGGCGGCGCAAGGCCCGCCCGGTCACACCGGGCGGGCCCGAGAGGCAACAGCGGCGGACCGCTAGCCCAGGGTCTGGGCCGCCGTCGGCGAGGAGTCCTTCAGGAACTGGGTGCAGCGCTCGTACTCCTCCTGCTCGGTGAGAGCTTCGCGGGCGTCGGCGTCGGGACCGGTCCGCGTGGCGTCGGCCCGGTTCGTTCGGTTCAGCAGGACGGCGGCGTGGGCCGGGTGGGCGCGCAGGGACTGTACGTCGCCCATCTCGCCCCCGATGGTGTCCTGTCGAGGTACAGGGGGGCGTGGGCAGCTAGCCGGGGAAACCTTGGCCAAGGCTTGGCAGATCCCGTATTGATCTTGACTCTGACTGATCTGAAGATTCGGTGAAATTTGCCGAACAAGGGGCAAGTCATGATGATCACGATCAGGTCGGCCATACGCCGTGTACGCAAGCAGGGGGGACGAAGCCGAAGATCCGTCAGGACTCGGAGACGTCTGGCGGTGGTGCTGTCCGCTGTACTGCTTGCACTGGGGTTGGGAGGACTCAGTCCAGCGGTGGCTGTCGCATCTGGTTCGGGCGGCGAGTTCGTGCCGATCTCACCGTCAGCCAAGATCGTCGACACTTCGTCGGGGCTCGGCATCTCCTCCTCTCTCGGAGCGACGACGACGAAGTCGTTCCAGGTGCTGGGGCAAGGGGGCATCCCGGCAAGTGGGGTATCCGCCCTGTCCCTCAACGTGGTGGCCGTGAACCCGACTTCGACGTCGAGCTACATGGAGTTGTGGCCGGACGGCTCCTCACGGCCCAGTCCGGGATCAGTGATCAACTTTCACACCGGACAGAAAATCAGCAACACCGTGCTCGTGGCGCTCGGGTCCGATGGGAAAGTCGACGTCTACAACTCGTCCGGGACCGTCGACGTGGTCGTGGATGTCAGCGGCTACTTCACCTCGTCCTCCGGGGCAGCACCGGGCGGCTATGTCCCCGTGACGCAGACCCGTCTGGTCGATACCCGGGACGGAACGGGTGCCGCCGAGGCGCAACTTGCTCCAGGCGGCAGCATCAATGTGCAGATGGACGGCGTGGACGGAATCGCCGACGCTTCAGCGGTCTTCGTGAACCTCACAGTGCCCTCGCCGGCAGCCGCCGGCTCTCTGTACGCGTACGCCGCCGGAGGATCTACCGGTCAGCCCGCCCTGGACTACGTAGACGCCACCACCGCGAGCGCGGCGACCGTCGCCGTGGGTTCGGGAGGGCAGATCACCGTCAAGAACGGGTCGAGTACCCAGTCCATCGATGTCGTTATCGACATCTATGGGTACTTCAGTCCCGGTGTGACGCAGGGCGGTGGCTTCACCCCGGTCCAGGCGCGGCTGCTCGACACCCGGACCACCACCTCCATCCCGGCGCACGGCACCGTGGCCGTGGCGGTGGGCGGCACCAACGGCCTGCCCGTCTACGGCGTCGGTGGTGTCGTCCTGAATCTGACAACCACTGACCAGCAGGCCGCGGGCTATCTGCGTGTCTGGCCCACCGGGCAGCCGACTCCGGACACGTCGGTGGGCAACTTCCAGCCGGGCTCGTCGCGAGCCGATCTCGCCATCGTCCAGCCTGGCACCTCGGGCAAGATCAGCGTGTACAACAGCAGTTCGGGCACGGTCGATCTGATCGTCGATCTGGAGGGCTGGTTCTCGGCGATCGAACCGTCCATCCCGACGGACCTGGCGACGACCGGAACGGATACCACGACCCCGATTGTGTCGGGAGTGGTCTACGGTCCGACCGGCGACTCGGTGACCGGCGAGATCTTCGTCCAGGACTCGTCCGGCAACCCGGTCGGCGAAACGCCGACCGCGATCGGGACCGTGCCGTCCGGTGAGCGGGTCACCTACATGATTCCCGAGGGGACATTGACAGCCGGCCGGACCTACAGCTGGTACATGCTCGCCTGCTACGCCTCTCTCTGCTCCGCGCCCAGTTCCACCCAGAACTTCACCTTCACCGGGCCTTCCTCCGGCTCTGGTTCAGGCTCCGTGCCGGCCACCGCTGTCACCACCACGCTCCCCGTCTCGGGCATCACCAGCGAGGACGCCATCACTGACGCGACCGGCTGCGCCGGGGCCGCCTGCGCTGTAAACACCGCTACGACCACCTTGAAGGTCGGCGGCGACGGAACCAACCATTGGGCGTCGGCGATCAAGGCGGATCTGTCCGCCATTCCGGCGGGTTCCACCGTCTACAGCGCCACCCTGTCCCTCACGCAACAGGGCTGCCTCGGCGGATGCACCGGCGACACCCTTGATGTCGAGCAGGCGGACGGCGACGTGACCGCGCAGACGACGGGGGCCGGAATGCTGGCCCGGGAGGACACATCCGGTCCCATCGCCTCGGGAACGGAAGCCAGTGCCTCCTATGACGTCACACCCTTGGTGGCGAGCTGGCTGAGTGGTGGCTTGCCCAACGACGGACTCGTCCTTCAGGCCGACGACCAGTCCACAGCCACCACCGGCACCGTCTATTACTCCTCAGCCAGCTCGGTCCCCAGTGCCGAGCGGCCGACGATCAGCGTCGTGTACACGGCGCCGACCGCTCCCAGCGCCCCGGCGAACGCCACCGCGACGCCTGGCGACGGCGGAGCTGTCCTCACCTGGTCACCGCCGGCCGACAGCGGCTATCTCGATGCCACTGGCGACGGCCTCACCTATACGATCAAGGCCCTCGCCCCATCCGGCCAAGTCGCCCAACAGGTCACCACGGACGGACTGCACGCCGTCATCACTGGCCTCACCGACGGTACGGCCTACACATTCGCCGTGTCCGCCACCAACCAGGTCGGCACAGGCTCCAGCGACACCACGGCCGCGGCGACACCGCAAGCGGTGCCCGGAGGAACCTCTCAGTACACCCAGACCATCAGCCAGTTCCTCAACGCCAAGGACCAGCTCCAGGAGAGCGCCACAGCAAGTAGTTCCGTCGTCGCCTCCCGGTACAGCTTCTCCCCGTCCTTCTCCACCGAGCTGAGCTACGGAGCGGACACGGACACCGCCATTGCCGCCCTGGAACAGGCCAACGACGAACAGGACACCCAGGACACCACCACTCTGTCCAACACCCTCGTCGTACACCCCTCAGGCAGCAGCACCACCGAGGTCTTCACCACGGCCGACGAGACCTTCACCACCGTGGACACCAGCAGCGGCGCCTCGCAGTCCACCCCCGGGGAGAGCACCGACGACGACGAATTCTTCTTCAACGCCTCCGGCACGCCCTTCATCACCGGCTTCGTCGACGCCGAAGCAGTCCTGGACCCCGTCACGGAATCCACCAACCAGACAGCAACAGCGCCCAGCGCCCAGAACTCCGCCTCCGACGGCACCCCGGAGTGGATGCTCGACAGCAACGGCCACGCCGTCCTCGCCCCGGGGGTCACCGATCCCGGGGGCGGGAGCGGCGGCGATGCAGCCATTTCCTCCTGGGCGTTGAACCACGTCAACATCGATTACAACGGGTTCGGTGACGACTGCACCGACTTCGCCTCCCGAGCGCTGTTCTACGGGGGCGGGTTCCCGATGAAGTACGACGCCGCCGGCTTCCGGGGCACGCATCCCAGCACATCCAACGACAAGTACTGGTTCTTCGAGACCCGCTTGGGGCGCAGCTGGAGCCACTCCTGGACCGTCGCCCACGATCTCTACCAGTTCGAGAAGATACAGGGCGCCTACTTCGAGTCCCCGCACTACGCGAGCCCCGGAGACATCGTCTGGGTCAACTGGACCGGCACCAGTTCGGCAGGCATCAGCCACGCGGCGGTCATCACCAAGGTCACCGGCAGCAACGTCTACGTGACCCAGCACTCCAGAACGCGCAAAAACGAACCGATATGGAAGGTCAAAGACGTCATGAGCTGGCAGCAAGCAAACCCTCACCTTCATGCGTGGGCCACCCAGCCCACCGAGAGCTGATGAGGCCGACGCCATGAGACGTCTCCTCACCATGGGACCGGTCGCCTTGCTGGTCTCCGCGTTTCTGGTCGGCTGTTCGGCGAAGGGCCCTCACCTCCCCGACTACGTCGTGCTGTCCAAGCACGTCACCCATGGTGTGCGCTGGCAGTTGGATGCGTACCTGAGCGATGAGGGGCTGTGTCTGACGGTGGACGGCCCCAGGGGGCCGGAAGTCAGCGGAGACTGGTCGTCCGGAGGTTGCGGCTTCGACAGCAGCCCATCGGGCGGCTACTGGTCAGGCGGACAGGAGCCCGGCGCGGAAAACGCCACGGTCGTGTACGGACCGCTCCCGGAGAATGCCACCGCGATCAAAGTGGCAAGTCACACCGTGGTCAAATCCGTCCCGTTCCCCCACGGTAGCGGCCTGCCTGCTGGCCGCTACTGGTTCTTCATCGAACCAGCGGGGTGGCCGAGCAAGGCCGCCGGAACGCTGCTGAGCACGCCCCAACCGATGGACAAGCAGGGGAATAAGGTCGCCTTCAAGAAGTTCTGACCCGACAGCCGCGCCCGGGCGGCCTGTAACAGCAGACAGCCCCGGCGAGCCCACGTGCTCGCCGGGCAAGGCTTCGATCGCCGATGTCCGGTTCACGCGATCTATCAGCTCGCGAGTCCTGCGAGGATGCGAGGTTGCGTCGCCTGCGACCGGTGTTACGGGGCGCGCTGTGAGCGCCCTTGCCGCAACACCGGAAGCCGTGGTGGGTCTTCGCCGAGCGCAGCGAACCTGGAGGCCAGCGACTCGTTGGCCGAGGCAGAGGAGTACGACAGATGTCGGCCTGCGCTGCGTCGAGGCCATGCGCGAAGCCGAGCACGAGGTGGTCGGCGTGTTCGTCCTCCTGGACCGCTGCCAAGGCGCCGCCGAAGCGCTCGCGCGCCTTGGTGTGATACTCGCCTCGATCTTCCGTCTGGAAGTTCTCGTACCGAGTTGAATCTGAAAGGCGCTGGCGCATGAGCACGATCCTGGAAGCCCTTCGAGACAACCCCTATCCTGGTCGGCTCATCTTGCTGGCACGGACCTTGAACGGAGAACTCACCGCCGGGTACGCGCTCACCGGACGGAGTGAGGCATCCCGGGCTCGTCGGATGGAACTCACCCCGTCCGGTGACCTGAACGTGGTGCCTGTCGGCGCCACGAGCCACGACACCCTTCGGCACTACGCCGCCGCGACCGCGGACGAGCGATGGACCGTCTATGGCAACGGGGAACAGGTGTCTGAGGTTGCCGCTCGGCTGGCGAAGGGCCTCCCGCCCGGCAGTGCGCTGGAGGACCTCAGTTACGAGCCGGACCTGCCGATCTGCACGCCGCGGATCACCGCAGTCGTGGACCGCGTCGGCCAACGATCCTGGTTCGGCGCGGCACGCCGCCCGGAGGGCGAGCGGGAGAGCGCGGACACCACCGTTGTCGCGCTGGGCAACCTGGCTCTCGGGCAGGCCGTGATGCTGAGCACCTACCAATCGGACGGAGACACCATTTCGACAGCCCGCCGCCACTTTGACTTGAACACTGACGCCCAAGACGCGGACGCGCTGCTGGAGGACGTGTGGGCGGCGCTGGACCCGCGCTTCGTGGTCGCCGCGACCGCGTTCGCACCGATCACCGGCGTTCAGGGACCCACTCGCCACGCCTGACTCGATTGGATAACACCGTAATGATGGGCATCGATCCGGCTCACAGGCTGGGCATCGCGAACAGGATGCTGCTGCGGTGGCGGGCCACGTGGGGAAGAGCCTGCGGGTGGGTCTGGGTCTCCCCCGCGAACTGGCATTTGTCGAAGTGGACCAGGGAGGCGGGGTCCTACAGGTCGGTGAACACGCATCGGTGTCGAATGCGTGCAGAACTGCTGCCCCGCTCGACGCTCGGAGCTGGGTTTCGCCCTGTGGCGTCAGTCAACAATTGGCGCGGATCATTACGGTGAGGATCGGTGACGCAGATGACGGCTGGCTTTCCGTCACCGGCGGCCGGGTTGACCATGAGCGTGACGTAGGGCTCGTCACGGGTGGCGAGGAGGGCATCGTGGATGCGGCGTGCGGTGCCGGTCTTCCGCCAGGCCGGCCGGACGCCGATCTCCTTCAAGGCCATCTCCGGGCGCTCAGTGTACTTCTCCGCCGGCGTCGGGCTGGTGCGCTGCCAGTAGCGGTCGCCGTGCTCGATG
Organism: Streptomyces sp. NPDC001351; assembly: GCF_042896045.1. Taxonomy (NCBI): domain Bacteria; kingdom Bacillati; phylum Actinomycetota; class Actinomycetes; order Kitasatosporales; family Streptomycetaceae; genus Streptomyces; species Streptomyces sp. NPDC001351. The sequence continues at coordinate 217,725 of NZ_JBIAWS010000004.1, forward strand.
GTGTTGCCGTAGGCGTAGCCGACTGGATGTCCGCCTGCGCACGCGAGGACGGCTGTGAACCCCGGCTCGGCGCTATGCCGGTCAAGGCGCTCGCCGAACGCGGTGACGGCGTAGTTCGGCAGGTGGAGGAGCAGGGCGCGTACTTCGGCCACTGCTGGACACGCTCCCCCGTGACCGCCGCGAGGCATTCGTCCTCACCCAGATGCTGGGTCTCCCCTACGCGGAAGCGGCGCACGTCAGCGACTGCCCGATCGGCACGGTGCGCTCACGGGTCGCCCGCACTCGCACCTCGCTGATCGAGTGGCTGGACGAGGCCGAGCACTGCACGCCGGTGGCTGCCGCGGCCCGACATTCCGTACGGCGACGGCCCGGATCGCGGTGATCCGGGCCACCGTCGGCGGCCAGGATCAGTGCGAACTGATCCCCGCCCAGCAGGGCACGGCCGAGAACGGATGAGCTACTGCCAGCCGTCGAGGGACAACTGCGGGCCACCCGTGAGATAGCGATGGAGGGCGCTGGCAGTGGTGTCCACGAACTCGTCGGGGATGGCATCGGCATCCACCCAGCAGACCTGGACGTGCTTTCGAGGCTCGCGGTTCTCTGGTTCGCCGGTCCATTCATGGGCGGCGAAGACCACGGTGAGGAAGCCGTGGAGCCTCCACGCCCCGGGCAACGAACGAAGCCGGGCCCCAACCGCAACGGGGCCCGGCTTCTCCACGTCACCTGAGCACTGGCTCGATGTCCGCAGGGTCGAAGATCGGCCCGTTCGATGCGGGCTTGACGACGACGGCACGGAAGACCTTGAGGACAGCCGCGCGCTGCTGCTCGATCGTCAGCTTCTCCCACCGCTCCCGTATGTCGATGGGCCCGACTTCGAAGGTCGCGACCTCGGCGCGGTGCAGCGAACGTTCCCGGTGCAGTTCCGCGATCTGCTTCTCCAGGTCCTCGGTGAGCGCGATATAGCGAGCGGCTGACATGCGCTTCTCCTGCCAAGCCTGCTTGAACTCGGCCATGTCCCGTTCCAGGGAGGCGAGTTGCTCCTCCTTCGTCCACTCAGGCGCACGCTGGCGCACGTGCGCCAGCGCCTTGTCCGAGCTGAGGAACACGGCGTTCCTGATGAGGCGGTCAACCGGTTCGCCGGCCCTGGCCACTCCCCCGCATCCCCCGTCGTTCTTGCCCGGGCACGCGTACCGGAACTGGGATGACGTCTTCGACTTCCGGTAGGACGGGAAGGCCCGCATCTTGGCGCCGCATCGACCGCACCGAGCGATACCGGAGAGCAGGTACTTGGTGGCGTAGTCCCGTGCGCTGCGCCCCTCCGACTCCTTCCGTACCTTCTCCATGAGCAGGTACCACTCGTCGGGGGTGACGATCGGCTCCCAGTCGCCGACGACCGGGGCACCGTGCTCGTCCAGGAACAACTCCCCCTGGTGCATCCGGTAACCGCAGATCCGCGGGTTCACGAGCATCCGCTTGATCTTGGAGTCGTCGAAGACGCCACCGCTGTGCGACCTGACCCCCTTGTCACGCCACTCGCGCGCGATGGACGCCCATCGGACGCCGCCCAGGAAGTCCCTCACGGCCTTGCGGAGGTTCTCCGCCTCGTCCGGTACCAGCGTCCTGCGATCCTCGCGGTTCCAGCCGTACGGCGCCCGGCCACCCGGGAGGTTGCCCTTAGCCGCCAGTTCCAGGTGCTTGCGCTTGGTCCGCTTCGACGTGTCCGCCGAGGACTTGTTGGCGATGGTGACCTTGATCCGCGCGATGAACCGGCCATTCTCCGTGGACAGGTCGATGTCAGACGCCGACACGGAGTCGAAGACGAGGTGGCGCTTGCGGCGCTCGGCATCCTCGTACTCGTCGATCCACGCCTCCAGTTCGCGTGGCTGGCGTGTGAAGCGGTCGATGTCCCAGGCGACGACTCCGTCGATCCGCCCCGCCTTGAGGTCCTCCAGCATCTGGCGGAACTCCGGGCGCACGGTCTTGCGCTTGTACGCCGAGAGGTCGTTGTCCTCATAGACCCTGGCCACCTCCCAGCCCCTGGCGGCACAGTGCAGTCGGCAGTCCTCCTCCTGCCGCGCGACGCCCAGCCCTTCGGTCTCGTCGTCCTTGCTGATCCGGGTGTAGATGCCCACCTGTATGGCCCCGGAGGACCCCCGTCGTGCCGCCATGCGCCAGATCGTCGCACATCGCGATCAGGCACATCAACCGCCGTTCTCATTTACTCTCGGACCACGGCCGATTCCTTGGACGGACGTCCCGAACGCCTGGCCACAAGTGGCAGACTGGCGGCATGACGACGCACAAGAACCTGCTCGGCGGTCCGGATCCGACGTACCTCCCGGAGAACGAAGAGGCGTACCGCCTGCTGGGCGAGGAGTCCCGGTCACCGGCCGAGGTGGCGGCGAAGTACCCCACGTTCTCTCTCGCCTGGGCCATGCTCGCCGACGACGCCTTCGAGGCGGGCCGAGTGGTCGAGTCGTACGCGTACGCGCGCACCGGCTATCACCGTGGCCTGGACGCGCTGCGCCGGGCCGGGTGGAAGGGACATGGGCCCATCCCCTGGGACCACCGGGCCAATCGCGGGTTCCTGCGCTGTCTTGCCGCCCTCGCCCGCGCCGCCGGCGAGATCGACGAGAAGGACGAGACGGAGCGTTGCTGGCAGTTCCTCAAGGACAGCAGCACCGAGGCATACACCGAACTGAAGCGGTAGTCACCGCAGTTCAAACGTCTGTGCCGCCGTCACTCAGGCAGCGGCGGCGGCACGGAACAGAAACAATACGATCACATATAGCCCCCTTTTCCCAGGGCACCGGGCCATGGCCCTTCCAGCCGCTGAGGCGCAGGGCGTCCAGGCCACGGTGGTAGCCCGTGCGGGCGTAGGCGTACGACTCCACGACGCTGCCCCGCTCGAACGCCTCGTCGGCCAGCTGGGCCCAGGCCAGCCACCAGTGTCGCCCTTGCCGGGGGCTGCCGCCCCCAGGCCCCCGCTTCGGCCCTTGAGGGGCCTTGTCCTCAAACGCCGGACCGGCTGAAAGACCTACCCGATCCGTTTCCTCGCCCGCTCCCCCTCCAGCGGCGGCGCCGTGACCGAGCCGTGGGTGCGGCACTCCGGGCGGCGGCAGCCGGGGGGCAGCGGGCGTACCGTCGCGAAGGCGACGACCGCGCCGAGCACCAGGACGCCCGCGCACAGCAGCATCGCGCGGTGGAAGGCGTCGTCGAAGGCGGTCGCCGAGCGGTAGGCCTCGGGGCCCATGCCCGCGAGCAGCGGCAGTGCGGCCACCGCGATCAGGCCGGCCGCGCGGGCCGCCGCGTTGTTGATGCCGCTGGCCAGGCCCGCCCGCGCGGTGTCCACGGAGGCGAGGACGGTGGCCGTCAGCGGTGCCACCAGGGTGACCATGCCCGAGCCGAGGACCAGGACCGCGGGCAGGACGTCGAGCACGTACGAGGCGCCCGGCCCGACCCTCAGCATCAGCAGCATCCCGGCCGCGCACAGCAGCGGGCCGACGGTGAGCGGGATGCGCGGCCCGATGCGGTCGGCGAGGGCGCCCGAGCGGGCCGAGAACAGCAGCATCAGGACGGTCGTCGGCAGCAGGGCCGTACCGGCGGCGAGGGGCGACCAGCCCACGGCGACCTGCAGCTGGAGGGCGGTGAGGAAGAAGAAGCCGCTGAAGGCCGCGTAGACGCAGAGCGTGACCAGGTTGACGGCCGTGAACTGGCGGGACTTGAAGATGTCCAGCGGCATCATCGGGTCCGGGCGGCGCTTCTCGACGTACACGAAGGCCACGCCCGCCGCCAGCCCGGCGACCGCGGTGACGGCGACCACGAGGGAGCCCTGCCGGGCCTCGATCAGCGCGTACGTCACCAGCGCGAGCGCCAGTGCGCCGAGGACCGCGCCGAGCACGTCGAAGCGGCCATGGGTACGGCCGTCGGCGGACTCGGGGACATGGCGTACGGCGATGGGGGCGCACAGCAGCGCCAGCGGGACGTTGAGCAGGAAGACCCAGCGCCAGCCGGGGCCGTCCACCAGCCAGCCGCCCAGGAACGGGCCGACCGCCGCGCCGATCCCGCCGAAGCCGGACCACAGGCCCACCGCCCGGCCCCGGTCGTCGGGGTGGAAGGACGCCTGGATCAGCGCGAGGGAGCCGGGCGTCAGGAGCGCCCCGCCGACCCCCTGCAGCGCGCGGGCCGCGACGAGCACGCCCGCGTTCGGCGCGAGGCCGCACAGCAGGGACGCCGACGCGAACCACACCACCCCGATCACGAAGACCTTGCGGCGGCCGTAGTGGTCGCCGAGGGAGCCGCCGAGCAGGATCAGCCCGGCCAGCGTCAGCATGTACGCGTTGACCGTCCACTGGAGGGCGGCGAGGTTCGCGTCCAGATCGCGGCCGATGCGCGGCAGGGCGACGTTGACGACGGTCGAGTCCAGCATCGCCATGCTGGAGCCGAGCACGGTGGTCAGCAGGATCCACTTGCCCTGCGGGGTGGCGATCCGGACGTCGGGCATGCCCCCAGGTATACAGCGAGCCCGGTGCCGTAGCACCGGGCTCGCCAAAGACCTTCGTGTAAGACGGCCTTACTTGATCTTCGTACCGGCCGAGCGCAGGTTCTGCGTGGCCTCGACGACACGGGCGGCCATGCTCGCCTCGGCCAGCTTGCCCCAGGTGCGCGGGTCGTAGGTCTTCTTGGAGCCGACCTCTCCGTCGACCTTCAGGACGCCGTCGTAGTTGCGGAACATGTGGTCGGCGACGGGGCGCGTGAAGGCGTACTGCGTGTCCGTGTCGATGTTCATCTTGACCACGCCGTTCTCCAGCGCGGTGCGGATCTCCTCCTCCGTGGAGCCGGAGCCGCCGTGGAAGACGAAGTCGAACGGGGAGGCCTTGCCGAACTTGGCGGCCACGCCGTCGTTCAGCTCCTTCAGCAGGTCGGGGCGCAGGACGACGTTGCCCGGCTTGTACACGCCGTGCACGTTGCCGAAGGACGCGGCCAGCAGGTAGCGGCCCTTCTCGCCCAGGCCGAGCGCCTCCGCCGTGCGGATGGCGTCGTCGACCGTCGTGTACAGGGAGTCGTTGATCTCGTGCGAGACGCCGTCCTCCTCGCCGCCGGTCGGGGTGATCTCGACCTCGAGGATGATCTTCGCGGCGCGGGCGCGCTCCAGGAGCTCCTGGGCGATGGACAGGTTGTCGGCGAGGGTCTCCGCGGAGCCGTCCCACATGTGCGACTGGAAGAGCGGGTTGCCGCCGGCCTTCACGCGCTCCTCGGAGACCGCGAGCAGCGGACGTACGTACCCGTCGAGCTTGTCCTTGGGGCAGTGGTCCGTGTGCAGGGCGACCGTGACCGGGTACTTCTCGGCCACGATGTGCGCGAACTCGGCGAGGGCGACCGCGCCGGTCACCATCTCCTTGCTGTACTGACCGCCCAGGAACTCGGCGCCACCCGTCGAGATCTGGATGATGCCGTCGCTCTCCGCCTCCGCGAAACCGCGCAGGGCCGCGTGCAGGGTCTGGGTCGAGGTCACGTTGATCGCCGGGTAGGCGAACTTGCCTGCCTTCGCCCGGTCCAGCATCTCGTTGTAGACCTCGGGAGTTGCGATGGGCATCTGTCCGCTCCTTGGTATGTGCGGGTTGGCGTGCTGCGTACTACGGCCCTGACCTAGACCTTGGGGGCTGACGTCGTCGTCGGGCCCATCTTTCCAGACTTGGCCTGATGCTTTGCCCGCCGTGTCCGGCTTGTGGACAACGCGGCCGACGTACCCGGGAGTAGCCCGGCCGGGGCTGTCAGTCGAGGCCCAGGTCGTCCTTGGAGTAGGCGTAGAGGTACGGCACTCCCGCGCCCTCCTGGATCTTCTCGGCGGCGCCGGTCGCACGGTCGACGATCGTGGCGACGGCGACGACCTCGGCGCCCGCCTCGCGCACCGCCTCGACGGCGGTCAGCGGGGAGCCCCCGGTGGTGGAGGTGTCCTCGACGACCAGCACGCGGCGGCCCTTGATGTCCGGCCCCTCGACGCGCCGCTGCAGCCCGTGCGCCTTGGCCGCCTTCCGCACGACGAAGGCGTCGACGCGCTTCCCGCGGGCGGCGGCCGCGTGCAGGATGGCCGCCGCGACCGGGTCGGCGCCCATGGTCAGACCGCCCACCGCGTCGAAGTCGAGGTCGGCGGTCAGGTCCAGGAGCACCTGACCGACCAGCGGGGCGGCCTCACCGTCAAGGGTGATGCGGCGCAGGTCGACGTAGTAGTCGGCCTCCAGACCCGAGGAGAGGGTCACCTTGCCGTGCACCACGGCCTTGTCCTTGATCTGCTGCAGCAGCTCGCCACGTACGTCCGTCGTCATGCCGCCCAGCTTAAAGGCGGTGCCAGGTCCAGGTGGTCGAGGCCTCGAGCGGCTCCAGCGGGGTGACCAGGCGAGGGAGGGTGTTCAGGCCGTTGGGCGGGCCGGTCTGGGGCTCCACGCAGACGGCCTCCTCCTGCTCGTCGTAGACGACGACCCACTCCTCGCGGCTGGTGACCTTCAGCTCCAGCTGACCGGGCCAGGTGAGGGTGACGTCGACCCCGCCGGGCATGCCGAAGCAGTCGTCCCAGGGGCCGGGGCGCGGGTCGACGCGGTTGCCGGTGGGCAGGTGGTCCTCGCCGCGCTCCTCCTGCCACGCGGGAGTGAAGTCCAGTTGTACGTCCTTGCCTCCGAGGTTGCGGTTGAACCAGGGGTGCCAGCCGATCTGGGCCGGAAACGAGGAGTCGATCGTCTCCACGGACATCGTCAGGGTCAGCGCGTCGGGCGTGAGCGCGTACTGCTGGGTGACGCGGCCCGCGTAGGGCCAGGGCTCGACCAGGTCGTACGTGAGGACGGCCTCGTCGGCGTTGACGCGCGCGGTGTGCCAGGCGCCGTCGCGGACGGTGCCGTGGATGGCGTGCGGCGGGGAGTTGAGCGGCATCTGCTGGACGGTGGCGCCGTCCCGGAAACGGCCGTCGCGGATCCGCCCGCACCAGGGGACCATCGGGAAGCAGCCGAACCGTTCGCCCTGGCGGAGCAGTTCCGTGCCGCCGACGCGCAGTCCTCCGACCCGGCCGCCGTTGCCCGGCTGCACGGTCACCTCCGCGTCGCCCGCGGTCAGCGTGATGTCTTCGTTACTCACGGGACGACCCTACTGGGGCCGATCAAGACCGCCGTCAGTGACGCCTGCGCAGCAGCCGGCCCACGACGATCGCCGACGCGACCACGAGGGCCGCCGCCGGGGCCGCCCAGCGCAGCGGGGAGCCGGCCGAAACCGTCTGGGGGGCGGGGACGGGGGCGTAGCGGCCGCGGGGCGGGGCGTGGTCGACCTCCTCGGCGCTGCGGCCGATCATCGTGCGGCGGGCATGGGCCGCTTCGGCGGGTGGGGCGCCGGACTCGACCACGTCGTCCGTGTCGTCCTCGCCCGTGTCGTCCTCGCCCGTGTCCTCGGCGAGCGGGTCGAGGGACGGTGGGGGGACCTCGGTGTCGTACACCGAGGTGTGCTCCGTGGGCTCGGCGGCGGGGGCAGGCGCGTCGTCGGCGTCCGGGGTCGTCTCGAAGTCGCTGGTCGCCTTGGGTTCGAACTCCTGGGTGACGAGGGGTTCCGTCTCCTCGTGCTCCGTCCCCGCGGCCAAGTTCTCCGCGAAACGGTTCAGCAGACGGGTCGCGGCCGACGCGACCTGTTCGGCCGGCAGTTCGGTGAGGCGGCCGTCGGCGGAGGCCGTGCCCTCGAAGGTCAGCCGGGAGCCGCCGTCGGCCTCCTCCACCCGGAGGGTGAGGGCGAGCTTGACCGAGCCGGTGCCGCGGGTCTCGGTGGCGTCGCCCTCGGCGGCGTACGAACCGTCGTCCTGCGGGGTGACGCGGACGGTGCCGCGGTAGGTGACGGAGTGGCTGCCGACGCGCATTTTCAGCCGTCCGGTGACGGGCTCGGCGCCCGCGTCCTGCTGGAGTCCGGGAACCGCCCGGGCCACCTGCGCGGGGTCGGCGAGGGTTTCTTTCAGCCGTGCGGCCGGAACCGGAACGAACACCTCATGCTCCATGTCGGCCGAGCCTACCGTTCCTCTCGAGATCAACCAGGGATGTTGGTTGACTCTCGATTGCCCGGACTTATCGTCCGGTGGCCTCGCGAACGGTCTTCGAGGCCAGGGCGGTGTCGATATGCGGCTCCGCCGCCTGGGCGCAAGCTGGTCACCTCGGCACAGTCGGGTCTTGCCGCCCTGAGTGGGCGTGCCCGCTGTCCTGGGTGGGCTCGCGGTCCCACACGCCCGCGGGAGGGATACGGCCTGGCCGGTAGCTCTCCGCTGATATGGGGATGCCACCGTCAAGCCCCGTCTCTGCTTGCTCAGTAGCGGGGGTGCACCAGTGTCGACGGCGGCAGGTCCGCGATCCGGGTGCGGGTCACCGCCCGGACGTCCGCCGCAAGGGACGCCGAGGACAAGGTCTGCGGTAGCGGGGCGTGCAGGTCGAGGCCGAGGGGCGGGGCCGTACGAGCGGACGCCAGCACGAACCCCCAGTCGCGCGGGGCGCCGGAGGCGTCGGCCGTGCGGTCGGGGCCCGCCGCGAAGCCGGAGTCGCGGCCGCCCACCCGGTAGGGGGCGGTGTGCAGACCGGCGGCGCGCAGGGTCGCGACGACCGTCCAGAACACCCGCGGGCGGGTGGTGAACGGCCCGGCGTGCACCACCAGGCGGCCACCGGGCGCGAGGGCGCGCCGGGCGAGGCCGTAGAACTCCTGGGAGTACAGCTTGGTGCTGGCCGTGATGCCCGGGTCGGGGAGGTCGGAGATCACCACGTCGTACGTCGAGGTGGGCGCCGTGCGCAGCCAGGGGAAGGCGTCGGCGATCGTCACGTGCACGCGCGGGTCGTCGTAGGCGTGACGGTTCAGCTTCGACAGGGCCGGGTCGCGGCGGGCCAACCGGACGACTCCCGCGTCGAGTTCGACGACGTCCACGCGCCGCACGCCCCTGTGGCGCAGCACTTCACGGGCGGCCAGGCCGTCCCCGCCGCCGAGGATCAGCACGCGCGCGTGCGGGCCGTTCATCGCGGGGTGCACCAGGGCTTCGTGGTACCGGAGTTCGTCGCTGCCGACCCTCAGGCGGCCGTCCAGGAAGAGGGCGAGGGGGTGGCCGTCGGTGCCGCCGGTGAGGACGACCTCCTGGGTGCCGGTCTGCAGGGCCACGCGCACGTCGTGGCCGTACACCGCGTGCCGGGCCGCCTGTTCGAAGTCGTCGACCAGGACGGCGGCGGCCGCGAGGAGGCCGAGCACGGCGAGGTTGGCGACCAGCAGCAGCCAGCGGGTACGGCGGGTGAGGTCGCGGCGGAACAGCCCGAGGACGAGGGTGCCGCCCGCGACCGCGTTGACCGCGCCGGTGATCAGGGCACCGGTCAGCTGGCCCAGCAGCGGCAGCAGCAGGAACGGGAAGGCGAGACCGCCGACGAGTGCGCCGACGTAGTCCGCGGCGAACAGGTCGGCCACCGCACCGCCCGCGTCCTGCCGCCGGATGCGCTGGATCAGCTCCATGAGGAGCGGAATCTCGGCGCCGATCAGCAGACCGATGGTGAGCGAGAAGGCGACCAGCAGCCAGCGCGGGCCGCTCGCCCACAGGCCGCCCCAGTTGCCGGTCCACGCGAACACCGCGTACAGGGCCATCGCGCTGCAGCCGCCGACCAGCGCGAGCGTCGCCTCGATCGCGCCGAAGGCGGCCGCGGCACGCCAGCGCAGACGCTTCGCGGCGAGCGAGCCGATGCCCATGGCGAACACCATGACCGACAGGACGACCGAGGCCTGGGTGACCGAGTCGCCGATCAAGTACGAGGCCAGGGCGACGAGTTCGAGCTCGTACACGAGTCCGCAGGCCGCGCAGACGAAGACGCATGCGAGCACGAGGAACCGTCCGGTGCTCGGCTGGACGGGCAGCCGCGCCGGGCCCGCCCAGGGGGGCGGGGAACCGGGTGGTGCCGGCGCGTGCGGTTCGATCACGACTGCGACGTTACGTCACTGCAACCACACGCTTCGTCACCCACACGTGTGGAACTGCCTGACAGTTCCGCACCGCGTGTTTGAGGCCGCGTGTCCGGGTCAGGCGGCGGACGGACCGACCTGCGGCGCGGGAACGCGGGCTCCCACCCGCGTCCGCGTCGCCACCAACTGCCCGTCCTGCGGGTACGCGTGCCAGGTCCGCCAGTGGACCTGGCCGCCGCGCCACTGGGCCAGCAGCGCGGTGAAGGCGTGCGGGCTGCCGGGGAAGACCCCGGCCAGGCCGTGCGGATGGTCGGAGACCAGCGCGAGCAACTCCTGCGCGCGCCCCGCGAACGACCCCGGCGACAGGACCTCCACCCGGGCCGCGAACTCGTACTCCCAGTCGTCCATCCGTTTGGCGACGCCCAGCGGCAGCGGTGTGCTGCTGCCCGGCATGCACGCCACCGTCTCCGAACAAGTGCCCCGCTGTTCCTCCAGGAGCACCTGGTGGGACGCGCCGAGAAGTCTCAACTGGAGCTTGTTGCCCGCCAGTTCGAGGTCGAGCGTAGCCAGGGCGGGAAGCGGCTCACGCCCGAGGGCCCAGGCGAGGTCGGCAGCGCGCGTGTCGGTGTATGAGGTGTTCAGGGTCGTGAGCATGGGTCGGCTCTCCGCTGGCACACAAAGAAAGGTGAGGAGGAAGGTGTGGGGGTCCGGCACACCGGGCGACGCGGGGCGATCGGCCCGGTCGCCCGGTCGGCCCGGTCGGGAAGTCAGGGAGGTCAGGAAGGTCTCAGCAGGACATCCGAGGACCGCACCGGTGTTTCAGAGGGAATCATGAACAGTGGCGCCGTCACAGCGTTTTTACCCAACTTCGTGCGGTTTCCATCCCTCAGAGGGCTCCACTGCGCAACTGTTCAACCACGGCGTGCGCCACGGCGGCCGTGGCGCACGCCGGAGCACAGGAGCACCCGCCGGGGCGTGCGCTCCTGCGGGTGCTCGACGGGTGTGCCGGGGGAGTATGCGGTCCCCCGCGGAGCTCGGCTGCCCCGTGTCAGCTGCCTCCGCCGCATCCACCGCCGCCACCGCAGGACGACCCACCGCCGCAGGACGACCCACCCCCGCAGGAGGAGTGACCGCCCCCGCACGAGTGGTGCCCCCCGGAGTGATGACCTCCGGAGTGGTGCCCGCCCGAGGAGCCGCCGTCTCCCCCGCCGGCCCACCAGCTGCCGCTCCCACTGCTGCTGTCCCCGCTCCGGCTCCCCCCGCGGAACGACTTCGCCCCGCCCTTGCCCGCTGCCTTCGCGACGATCGCCACGAACGCGATCACGACCGCCACCACGATGAAGCCGATGACCATGGCGCCACCGTCCTTTCGAATCCCCCGAAGCAGCCCCCCGTGGGTGCCTCGCTTCTTGCGTGAACGGGGGATGCCCGGGCCGCTCGGCGGTCAAAGCAGAGTTGAGGAACTTCAGAGCATGCGTGTACCGAGCACCTCCGGGGGCACCAGCACAACAGAGCCCAGTCCCCGCTCGCGCAAAGTGGTGAGCTAGTCATGGCTTTCTTTGCGGTTTCCAGATCGCAGCCCCTGAAATTCCTGTCCGCCACCGATCTGGCCGTGGAGAACGAGCGCCTCGAAGCGGAGTGCGCCCAGCTGGAACAGGCGGTCAGCTCGCATGCCGTCGTCGATCAGGCGATCGGCGCCCTCGTCGTCCTGGGACGAATAGCGCCGGAGGAAGCCTGGCGCGCACTGCGCGACGTCTCGCAGCGCACCAACACAAAGCTGCGCGTCGTCGCCGAACACGTCATGGCGTTCACGCAGGGTGGCGAGCTGCCGGCGGCCGAGCGGATCGGACTGCAGCAGGCGATCGGCCGGTACCAGTCGTGGAAGCGGTGAGTTGAGGAACCCCGCGGCCGGGGCGCAGGATGACCGGCATGACCTCCAGCACCCGCCCCCTGCTCAACCGCCGCCTCGCCGAGTTCGGGACGACGATCTTCGCCGAGATGTCCGCCCTGGCCGTGCGGACCGGCTCCATCAACCTGGGCCAGGGCTTCCCTGACACGGACGGCCCCGAGGAGGTCCGCGAGGCCGCCGTGCGGGCCCTGCGCGACGGGCGCGGCAACCAGTACCCGCCGGGCCCCGGCGTCCCCGAGCTGCGCACGGCGATCGCCGCGCACCAGGAGCGCCGCTACGGCCTGGCGTTCGACCCCGACACCGAGGTCCTGGTCACCGCCGGCGCCACCGAGGCCATCGCCGCCACCCTCCTCGCCCTGCTGGAGCCCGGCGACGAGGTGATCGCCCTCGAGCCGTACTACGACTCGTACGCGGCCTGCATCGCCATGGCGGGCGGGACCAGGGTGCCGGTCACCCTGCGTCCGCACGAGGAGAGCTTCCGCCTGGACCTCGACGAACTGCGCGACGCCGTCACCGACCGCACCCGCCTGCTGCTCGTCAACACCCCGCACAACCCCACCGGCACGGTTCTCAGCCGTGAGGAGCTCACCGCGATCGCCGAGCTGGCCGTCGAGCGCGATCTGCTCGTCGTCACCGACGAGGTCTACGAGCACCTGGTCTTCGACGAGGCCGAACATCTGCCGCTCGCGACCTTCCCGGGCATGCGCGACCGGACGGTCACCATCGGCTCGGCGGGCAAGACCTTCTCCTTCACCGGCTGGAAGGTGGGCTGGGTGACGGCGGCCCCGGGACTGGTCTCCGCGGTCCGCTCCGCGAAGCAGTTCCTGACCTATGTTTCCTCCGGACCCTTCCAGTACGCGGTCGCCGAGGCGCTGGCGCTTCCCGACACCTACTTCGCCGCCTTCCGTGAGGACATGCTCGCCAAGCGGGACCTGCTGGCGGCGGGCCTCGCGGACGCGGGCTTCAAGGTCTTCCGGCCGGCCGGCACCTACTTCATCACCACCGACATCCGCCCCCTCGGAGCTGCGCTGTCCGCAGAGGGCGACGGCTTCGCCTTCTGCCGCGCCCTCCCGGAGCGCGCCGGGGTCGTCGCCATCCCGAACGCCGTGTTCTACGACCACCGGGAGGCGGGCGCCCCGTTCGTGCGGTTCGCGTTCTGCAAGCAGACGGAGGTCCTGGAGGAGGCGGCGAAGCGGCTCAAGGCACTGGCGGGCTGATCGGGGGCCTGTCACGCCGCCACGCCGGGCACCGCGAGACCGTACCCGGGCGGACGCCCAGCGCTCGCGCATGCCCGGTTCACCCTGCACTGTGCCGGTGTGACCCACGCCAGCACCCTCACTCGTTCCGCCGTCGCGGAGCCTGCCGCCCAGGGGCGTGTCCATGCGACCCGGGTGGCAGCCATGGCCACCGCGCTCGGTCTGTTCCTCACCGTCCGGCTGCTCGGTGTCGCCACGCTCGCCCTGGCGGCCCGGGCGACGACCGGCCGGGACGCCCTCGGACTGCTCGGGCGGTCCTGGGACTCCGTGTGGTACCTGGGGATCGCCGCCCACGGGTACGGCCGCATCCAGCACCCCCGCACGGGGGTCATGTTCAGCGACATGGCGTTCTTCCCGCTCTACCCGGCGCTGGTGCGGGCCCTGCGCGCCGTGAGCCCGCTGGGCGGGGGCGCGTCCGGGCTGGTGGTGTCCTGGACCGCGGCCGCCGTCGCCGCCTGCGGGATCTACGCCATCGGCGCCCGGCTGCACGGCCGTGCCGTCGCGTTCGCGCTGGTGCTGCTGTGGGCGCTGCTGCCGCACTCCGTCGTGCTGTCCATGGCGTACACCGAGCCCCTGCTGACCGCGTTCGCCGCCTGGTCGCTGTACGCGGTGCTCGCCGGTCGCTGGCTGTGGGCGGGTTCGCTGGCGGCGCTCGCGGGGCTGGCCCGGCCCAACGGGTTCGCGGTCGCCGCGGCCGTGCTCGCGGCGGCGGTCTGCGAGGTGTGGCGGTGCCTTCGTGAGCGCCGCAAGGTTTCCCACAGGCTGTGGACGGGCGCCGCGCTCGCCCCGACCGGGTGGACGGCGTACATCCTGTGGGTCGGGCACCACGAGGGCAATCTCCTCGGCGGCTACTTCGCGGTGCAGCGGCAGTGGGGCTCCCGGTTCGACTTCGGGCGCGGCTCGCTCGAGTTCGTGAAGCACCTGCTGCTGCACGGGGACCGGTTCGTCTTCCCGATGACGATGGTGATCGTGGCGGGGGGCGTCGTGCTGTACGCCCTCCTGCTCGCCGACCGCGCCCCGCTCCCACTGCTCGTCCACAGCGGCGTACTGCTGCTGATCGCCCTCGGTGGCTCCGGCTTCTTCGAGTCGAAGCCCCGCTTCCTGCTCCCCGCGTTCCCGCTTCTGCTGCCCCTCGCCCAGGCCCTCGTCCGTACGGCGAGAGCCCGGCCGTGGCACGCGACCGTCGTGGTCGCCGCCCTGGCCGGGCTCTCGTTCGTGTACGGGGCGTATCTGGTCGTGATCGCCCAGATGCCCCTGTAGGGCTGGGGCGCTGTGGAAGCGGGCGGGAGGACTACTCCTCGTCGTCCCCGGGCTTCTCGTCCGCCTCGTTGATCTCCTCTTCGAGGCCGAGCTGCTCGACGAGCCACTTGTCGAACTCGATGGCGGCCCGTACCCAGCTGACCGTGGAGGAGACGAAGTGCTCCAGGCTGACGCCGGTGCCGATCAGCATCTGCGCCTCACCGATCAGACGGACGGTGCCGTCGTCGTGGGTGTGGCTGTAGACCTTGGGCCACAGGGTCCGCCGGTTCCAGTCGTCGATGGACTCCAGCAGCTGCGGCTTCTCGTCGATCTGGTGGGGGCGGTCGTAGAACGTCCGCACCGAGAAGACCTGCTGGTCGCCCTCACCGCGGAACATGAAGTACGTACGGAACTGCTCCCACGGCGCCGCGAGGTCACCCTCGTCGTCGACGACGTACTTGAGCTCCATCTGGTCGAGGAGCTGCTTCACGAGGTCCTGATCCGGGACGACGGGGCCCGCCGGTCCTTGGGGCTGCGGCTCGGGCTGGCCCCCGAAGTTCGGAATCGAGGACGGGTCGATGGACATACTTGGACACTCCTGCGGTCGTCTGGCTCGTCCGGCCATCGCTGAGACCAGACGTACATGCCCACCCTCTCTCTCTTGGACGGTGAGCGGCAAGCCGCCCTACCCGGGGCTGCCACCAACGTGGCCGATCAGCGAGGTGAATACCAGAATCCCGGCCCCAGCCCCCTGCCCCGTCGAAGCTCCAGGAAGTAGCGCCGGGCTCTCTCCTCCCGGCAGTCGATTCCGTCGGTGGCCTGCTGTTGCTGTGCCGCGGGGGACCACATGTGCAGGGTCCCCGACTTGTGCGTTCCCTCGCAGAAGCAGCGAACACCAGCCTTACGGAGGAGGGCCGCCCTGGCCTCCCAGTCCCCAGCTGCGGACCACTGTTGGCGGTAAGCGACACCGGTCGGCTCCTCGATCCACCGGGCGGGGATCGCCGGCTCTGCCTCCAGCCGCTCGATTGTCCGGGCATGCTCGTCCATCTGCCGGGCCAGGGCCTCGACCGCCAACGGGCTGGCTGCCTGTCCGACAGCGGCGGTGAGGTTCACGAGGGCTGTCCGAAGCTCGGCGATCGCCGCGGCATGGTCCCGTCCCGGCACGTAGGTGCGCCTCGTCTCGGCCAGATCACCGGCCTCGTCCAGGAAGCGTCGCTCAACGGCCTCGTGGAGGCTCTCGGCCCGCCAGATCGAGGGAGCCCCACAGCGGTTCATCTCGGAGACAGAACGGCACTGGTAGTAGGGGAGCACCCGCGTCGTACCGTCGGCCAGACGGTTCTTCTGGTGCCGTACGTACATGGGCCTGCCGCAGATGCAGAAGAGCACGCCGAGCAGGGGAGTGCGCCAGCCCTTCTCCAGCCTGGGCTCTTCCCTGCTTCTCTCGGTGATGACCGCGTCCTGGAGCACCGCGAACTCGTCACGGCTGAGGATGGGGTCCGCCCAGACCACCGGCTCTCCGTCCTCGTCCAGGACAGGCTCGGAACGATGCATCATCACGCCCATCAGAGCGGGCGACCTCAGCATGTTGCGCAGCGGGGTAACCGCCCAGAGAGTCCCCTTCTCCGGCCTGCGCTCGTGTTCTGGAAGATCCTTGTTCTGTTCCCTGCGTTGATGGTCCCGGGCACTGGGTACACCCCGCGCGTTCCAGTCCTGAACTACTGCGTAGACAGTGTCGCCGCTTTGGACAATGCGCTCGTACGCCTCACGCACGAGCCGTGAGGTGCAGGGGTCGACCGCCAGGCGCCTGCGGCGTTCCCCCCGGTGGGAGAAGACCTCGGCACGGTAGCCGAAGGGCCAGATACCGCCGTTCCAGAGCCTGTTCTCACGGAAGAACCGGGTGCGGTCGAGTTGCTTGGCCTGAACTGCCCTACGGTACTTGGCAGCTTGAGCCGCTTTGGCGCCCGCCAGTATCCGTCCGTCCTCGGAGTGGACGTCGAACGTCGGATCGTCGAGGACTTCGACCTGCTTCCCGTTCTTGAGGATCCAGTCGACGAAGCGCCACCAGTGCAGGTCATCGCGTGTGATGCGGTCCTGCTCGGTGACCATGAGGACATCCCACTCATGCACAAGGGGATCGTCGAGCCATTTGCTCAGGCTGGGGCGTTGGTCGAGGTGGACAGCGCCCGACACAGTGGCGTCGACGACACGCCCCACCTCGGTGTAGCCCCGCCGTCGCAGCGCGATGGTGAGTGCCTCGTCCTGCCGTGTGAGCGCCGACGAAGCCTCCGTGTCACGACTGATGCGCTGAACCGCCAGAACTCGCTTCATATGACATCCCTCCCGGCTGGAGGAACGAGCCGACCATCCGGGAGGTTATGTCAAATATCATCTATCGACTCGATACTCACCGTGAAACAGGGAGAGACTGAGGGTCACAGCGTCTTACCGGTGGTCGGGCCGACGATCAGCCCCTCCCCGAACGCGTCCACCCGGACCGTGTCGCCGTCCTTGACCTCGCCGGAGAGGATCTCCTTGGCGAGGCGGTCGCCGATGGCGGTCTGGACCAGGCGGCGCAGGGGGCGGG
The DNA here is from genome assembly GCF_042896045.1 of Streptomyces sp. NPDC001351. Taxonomy (NCBI): domain Bacteria; kingdom Bacillati; phylum Actinomycetota; class Actinomycetes; order Kitasatosporales; family Streptomycetaceae; genus Streptomyces; species Streptomyces sp. NPDC001351. The sequence goes on from NZ_JBIAWS010000004.1 coordinate 234,655, forward strand.
CGCCGTAGGCCGGGTCCATGCCCTCGTCGGCGAGCCAGGCCAGGGCCTCGTCGGTGACCTCCAGGGTGAGGCGGCGCTCCGCGAGGCGCCTGGCGAGCCGGTCGATCTGGAGGCGGGCGATGCGGCTCAGTTCGTCCTTCGACAGGGCCGAGAAGACGACGAGGTCGTCGAGGCGGTTGAGGAACTCCGGCTTGAAGGAGGTGCGGACGACCTCCAGGACCTGTTCCTTCTTCTCCTCCTCGCCGGTCAGCGGGTCCACCAGGAACTGGCTGCCCAGGTTGGAGGTGAGGACCAGGATGGTGTTGCGGAAGTCGACCGTACGGCCCTGGCCGTCCGTCAGGCGGCCGTCGTCCAGCACCTGGAGGAGGACGTCGAAGACCTCCGGGTGGGCCTTCTCGACCTCGTCCAGCAGGACCACGGAGTAGGGGCGCCTGCGCACCGCCTCGGTCAGCTGGCCGCCCTCCTCGTAGCCGACGTAGCCGGGCGGGGCGCCGACCAGGCGGGCCACGCTGTGCTTCTCGCCGTACTCCGACATGTCGATGCGGACCATGGCCCGCTCGTCGTCGAAGAGGAAGTCCGCGAGGGCCTTGGCGAGTTCGGTCTTGCCCACGCCCGTCGGGCCCAGGAAGAGGAAGGAGCCGGTCGGCCGGTCCGGGTCGGCGATGCCGGCGCGGGTGCGGCGGACGGCGTCGGAGACGGCCTGTACGGCCTCCTGCTGGCCGATCAGGCGCTTGCCCAGCTCCTCCTCCATGCGCAGGAGCTTCTGCGTCTCGCCCTCCAGGAGGCGGCCGGCGGGGATGCCGGTCCAGGCGGCGACGACGTCCGCGATGTCGTCGGAGCCGACCTCCTCCTTGACCATGGTGTCCTTGGCGGCCTCTTCCTCGGCCTCCGAGGCGGCCTCCAAGTCCCTTTCCAGGGTGGGGATCTCGCCGTAGAGAAGCTTGGAGGCGGTGTCGAAGTCGCCGTCGCGCTGGGCCCGTTCGGCCTGTCCGCGCAGCTCGTCGAGCTTCTCCTTCAGTTCACCGACGCGGTTGAGGGACTGCTTCTCCTTCTCCCAGCGGGCGGTCAGGCCGCGCAGCTCCTCCTCCTTGTCGGCGAGGTCGCGGCGCAGCCGCTCCAGGCGCTCGCGGGAGGCCGGGTCGGTCTCCTTCTCCAGCGCCAGCTCCTCCATCTTCAACCGGTCCACGGCGCGCTGGAGTTCGTCGATCTCGACGGGGGACGAGTCGATCTCCATGCGCAGGCGGGAGGCCGCCTCGTCGACGAGGTCGATGGCCTTGTCGGGCAGGAAGCGGGAGGTGATGTAGCGGTCGGAGAGGGTCGCGGAGGCGACCAGTGCGCTGTCGGCGATCTGGACCTTGTGGTGGGCCTCGTAGCGGCCCTTGAGTCCGCGCAGGATCGCGATGGTGTCCTCGACGGTCGGCTCGGCGACCAGGACCTGCTGGAAGCGGCGTTCCAGCGCCGGGTCCTTCTCGATGCGCTCGCGGTACTCGTCGAGGGTCGTCGCGCCCACCATGCGCAGCTCGCCGCGGGCCAGCATCGGCTTCAGCATGTTGCCGGCGTCCATGGCGGAGTCGCCGCCGGCGCCCGCGCCCACGACGGTGTGCAGCTCGTCGATGAAGGTGATGATCTGGCCGTCGGAGTCCTTGATCTCCGCGAGGACGGTCTTCAGGCGCTCCTCGAACTCACCGCGGTACTTCGCGCCCGCGACCATCGCGCCGAGGTCGAGCGCGACCAGCCGCTTGTCCTTGAGGGACTCCGGTACGTCGCCCTTGACGATCCGCTGGGCGAGGCCCTCGACGACGGCGGTCTTGCCGACGCCGGGCTCGCCGATGAGGACCGGGTTGTTCTTCGTACGGCGCGACAGGACCTGCACGACGCGGCGGATCTCCTGGTCGCGGCCGATGACCGGGTCGAGCCGGCCCTCGCGCGCCGCGGCCGTGAAGTCCGTGCCGAACTTCTCCAGGGCCTTGTACTGGCCCTCCGGGTCGGCTGTGGTCACCCGGCGTCCTCCCCTCGCCTGCTGGAAGGCCTCCTGCAGCTTCTTCGCGGCGGCCCCCTGCCCGGACAGTACGTCACCGGCGGCACCGCCCTTCGCGGCGATGCCGATGAGCAGGTGCTCGGTGGAGAGGTACTCGTCTCCGAGGTCCTTGGCGCGCTCGGCGGCGTCCGCGATCACGGCGAGCAGTTCGCGGTTCGCCTGCGGGGGCGCGACGGTCGAGCCGGTCACGCTGGGCAGCCCGGCGAGGATCTTCTCCGCACCGGCCCGTACGGCCGCCTGGTCGGCGTCGACGGCGGCCAGCAGGTCGGTGATGTTCTCGTTGTCCTGGCCCTGGAGCAGGGCAAGGAGCAGGTGCGCCGGGGTGAGGTCGGCGTGCCCGTCGGTCAGGGCCCGCTGCTCGGCCGCCCTGAGGGCGTCCCGGCTCCGGTTGGTCAGCTCGGCGTCCACTGTCGCGTTCTCCTCCTGATGTCAGCCGTCGGTCGCGTCTCCCAGTACTGACTCAGTCAGCGTACACAAAGTTGAGTCTATTCCGCTCAAGGCAGCGGGCGGGAGAGTCCAGGGGCTAGGTTCCGGAGCCATGGCGACCTATTCGCAGGACCCGGGTGCCCCCGACGCCGCGTACCTCGACTTCTGGCGGGAACGGCACCTGTGCACGCTGACCACCCCGCGCCCGGACGGCAGCCCGCACGTGGTGCCCGTCGGGGTCACATACGATCCCGGCGCCGGTCTCGCTCGGGTGATCACGAACAGGACGAGCGCCAAGGTGCTGAACGTGCTGGCGGCCGGCGACGACGGCGCCCGGGTCGCGGTGTGCCAGGTGGACGGCCGGCGCTGGGCGACGCTGGAGGGCCTGGCCGTCGTGCGGACCGAGCCGGAGCGGGTCGCGGAGGCGGTGCGGCGGTACGCCGAGCGCTACCGGCGCACGCCCGGGCCGAACCCGTCACGCGTGGTGATCGAGATCGAGCTGACGCGGGCGATGGGCCTCGCATGACGGCTGGGACGGCCGTGACGGCAGGGGCTGTTTTCAGCCAGTACCCGGCAGTGGCCGAATACGCCGATACCCGGAAATGTCCCGCAAAACTGCAGCGGCGTCACCGTGTTCAGGTCACGGTGACGCCGCTGCGGGGGGAAGCACCTGAGCGAACTGTTACGACGGGGGATTCGCGTCAGGCACTGCGGGGGGTGGCTGAGATGGTCCGAACTTGGGGGGTTTCCGGTTCCACCAGCCGGTGGTCTCGTTGGTCGAGATTCACAAAGATCATTCCGTACCGGATGGCACATCGCACTGGCTGCGGCGCCCCCCGAGGCCGCCGCAGACACCGGTACGCCCGTACGTCCTCGTCCTCGTCGCGCGTGACGACGACCGGCTCACCGAAGACGGTCACCATCAGCGAGTCACCGGAGTGGGGGATCGCGGTGACAAGGTCGATGAAGTGCCAGCCGGAGCGGTAGGCCGTGGCCATCTCTCTACGGAAGGACCGGTCGTCCGGTGGGATGGTCACGTCGTCAGCTCCCAGCGCTGTCTTCGGTGCCGGACTCGACGACCGCCGGCCAATGGGAGTCCGCAAGCGTGACGGACTGGGCGGCCGCCGGCCAATGGGAGTCCGCTCGAGTGCTGTCCCCCGCATGGGAGGTACCGCCCAGCACTCCGAGTCCCACGACGGCGGAGAGGGCGGCAACAAGCATCGAGCGAAGCATTCTGTTCCGCATAGTCGGCTTCGTCCTCACTTGAAAGTCTCCTCTTCCCCCGTCGGATAAGACGATGGCTCATTCGAACACGTCATGGCCACAGGATCGATGCATCATGTTCCTGCATGTTCAGGACCCTGGGGGGTGGAGATTTCGTGGCAAATCGGACTAAAGCGGCGCATCCCCATGCGGTGACCGAAATCTGCGAGGAAGGTGGCCGACTTTATGCGAACGCCCTGCGCATGGGCCGGATCGCCCGAGCAGAGGTGGAGTCCGCCCCCTGTCTGATGGAGTTCGCCCTTCTCCACCCCGACCCGGACGATGCGGACTGGCTGCGGCCCGTGCCGCCGTTCACGGCCCTGGCCGAGCGGCTGCACCCCATCGAGCGCGAGATCACAGAGCGCCGCCGGCTGTCCATCGAGCTCGCGGACGCATTCGAGCCGTTCATGGCGCTCAGCGCCCAGGCCGCGGCGACCGACGACTCGATCACCGTGCTGGAGGGGGGAAAGCGGATCAACGCGGCGCTCAACCTGGCCACCGCCCAGTGCCAGAGCGAGATGCTCACCATCCAGCCGAGCGACGACCGCTTCTCCGAGCGCAGCCTCATCCAGGGACTGGAACGAGACAAGCCGCTGATCGAACGCGGCGTGCGAATCCGGACGCTGTACCAGCACACGGCCCGCTACAGCCCGGAGAAGCTGGCCTATGTGGCCCAGCTCTCCAACGGCAAGGTGGAGTACCGCACCATCGACGAGGTGGTGGAACGCCTCATCATCTGCGACGAGACCGTCGCCTTCATCCCCGCCCGCGACGACCAGCAGGTCGCCCTGGAGCTCCGCCATCCCGGCCTGATCCGCTATCTGGTCAGACTTTTCGAGTTCATGTGGGGCCGGTCCGTCCCGCTGAGCGCCGGCGCCCCCTACGAGCCCGCGGCCGGCGGCATCACCGACATCCAGCACTCCATCGCCAAGCTGCTCGTGGAAGGCCACGTCGACGAGGCGATCGCCCGCCGCCTGGGCATGAACGTCCGCACCTGCCGCGCCCACATAGCCAAGCTGGCCACGGCCCTGGGCAGCGGCAGTCGGGCCCAACTCGGCTTCCTGATAGCGCAGTCGGGGATCCTCAACCCCGAGAAGTGATCCGAGCGAAAGGGGGTGCGGTGCGCCCTACACGAAGGCCATGTCACCAGCACGGACGCCGAAGCCGCCCCCTGTCTGGTCGATTCCGGCCTTCTGCACCCTGCTGTGGCCGACCTGAACAGGCTGGAGCCGGTCGCACCCGCCGTGGCGCTTCACCGGCTGCTGCGGACCACGGGGGAACGTATCGCCCTGGAGCGGCGCCGCGAACAGCGGCTGGCCGACACCTTCGAGCCGCTCATGCGGCTTGTCGTCGCACCACGGGAGCGGCCGAAGCCCCTACCGTCACCGTCCTCAGTGGGTACGGCCGCATCGGGCGGGCCATCGCCACCCTCCTCGTCGAAGGCCACACCGACGCCGCCATCGCCGACCGCCTCGGCATGAACATCCGCACCGCCCGAGTCCACATCGCCGAACTGGCGGCCACCCTGGGCAGCGAGAGCCGGGCGCAGCTCGGCTGTCTCATCGGACAGTCGGGGATTCTTGACCGGGAAGAGTGACCGACGAGCCGACGTCTGCCGGATCGCGGGGCCCGTCGAGGCCCACCTGGGCGATACGGACGCCGAGTTGGGTGCGGCTGGCCGCGCCCAGCGTCTCCGACAACCGTGCGATGTGCGCCCGGCACGTCCGCACGCTTATCCCGAGCCGCTCCGCGATCACCGCGTCCTGGTGGCCCTCGGCGAGCAGCGCCGCGATGGACTGCTCGCGGTGGGAGATGCCCTCGATGCCCGTGTCGGGCAGCGGCGCGGTCAGCGGGATCGCCAGGCGCCACAGCCGTTCGAAGACCGTGACCAGGTACTCGACCAGCGCCGGGTGGCGCAGCTCCAGCGCCAGGGTGCGGTCCGCGTTCGCCGGGATGAACGCCACCGTGCGGTCGAAGAGGATCAGCCGGTCGATCACCTCGTCGAGGGTGCGAGCCTCGACCGAACCACCCATCAGCTCCAGGTAGTTGAGCAGTCCCTGCCCGTGCCGGGCCACATGGGTGTACAGGTCGCGCATCCGCACGCCCCGCCCGCGCAGCGCCAGCGCCCGGTGCAGGCCCTCGGTCAGCTCGTGCTCGGGGCGGATGCCGCCGGGCTGGACGGTGAGGACCTCCGTGGTGCACGCCTCCGTCGCCTGGTCCATGGCGGCCTGGATACGGGAGAGCCCGTCGAGGACGCGGATCGCGGCGCCCTCGCCGACGCCCGGGCCCGCCTGCGTGGCGGGGCCGAGGCCCGCGTACCGCTCGACGGCGGCGACCGCCGCGCCCACGCGTCGCTGGCTCGCGCTGACCTCGTCGTACACCCCGCGCAGCAGTCTGGTCATGACCTCCTGCGGGGACGTCGGGACCAGCCAGTCCATGTCGTCGGGGTCCGGGTGCAGCAGGGCCAGCTCCAGCAGGCACGGCACCGGTTCGGCGTCCCGGCGCGCCACCCGGCCCCGCCGTACGGCCCGGGAGTACACGCGGTCCCCGGCGTCGCACAGCCGGTCGGCACCGTGCGGATGCTCATCCGTCCCGTGCCCGGCCATCGCCCATCCCACCCCCGGTTCCACCGTCTGTCGCAGCGCAACTATGCGCGGCCCGGACCAGCTCCGCAACACGGCTCGGCCCGAAGCGAGCGGCCAAAACCCCCCATACGTCCGGCTATTTCCGGCCCTCCGCCGGGCGGCTTGCAACAACCTGACGGTGCTGCGCACTGAGGGGGCACGGGCACACCCGCGGAGCGACTGCCCGCGCAAGCTCGCGGAAATACGCCAGTGATCACCCCGTTACGCCCCGCCTCTAACGTCCCCTCATGGCGGACATATTTGACGCATACGCGTTGGCCGACGCGTGGGACGAGATGTTTGAGCGGCCGGGTGAGGTCAGGACCGCCTATGAGCCGGTGCTGGCTGCACTTCAGCCGATCGAACCGAGTGAACTGAGGTTCCGGGCCGACCAGATGGCCAGAGCCTTCACGGACCGGGGCGTGACCTACGCCTTCGCGGGCGAGGAGCGGCCCTGGCCGCTGGACCTGGTGCCGCGCATCCTAGACGCCCTCGAATGGGATCTCATACAACGCGGGGTGAGCCAGAGAGTCAGGGCCCTGGAGGCCTATCTCGCCGACGCCTACGGGCACTGCCGCGCCTTCGAGGACGGCGTGGTGCCCTGGCGGCTGCTGCTCAACTCCCCGCACTTCCACCGGGCGGCACAGGGCGTCGAACCACCGGGCGGCGTCCGTATCCATGTCGCGGGCATCGACCTCGTGCGGGACGAGGCCGGGGACTTCCGGGTGCTGGAGGACAACGTGCGGGTCCCCAGCGGGGTCTCGTACGTCATCGAGAACCGCCGGGCCATGACCCGGATCTTCCCGTCCCTGTTCGCGGAACAGCACGTGGTGCCGGTCGACGGGTACGCGCAGAAGCTGCTCGCCGCCCTGCGGGCCGCCGCCCCCGACGGTGTGCAGGACCCGCGGGTCGTGGTCCTCACCCCGGGCCCGAGCAACGCCGCCTACTTCGAACACGCCCTGCTCGCCCGGCTGATGGGCGTGCAGCTGGTCGAGGGGCACGACCTGGTCAGCCGGAACAACCGCGTGTGGATGCGCACCACGCGCGGCGAGGTGCCCGTCCATGTCGTATACCGGCGCCTGGACGACGACTTCCTCGACCCGCTCCACTTCCGGCCGGACTCGGTGATCGGCTGCCCCGGCATCATGGGCGCCGCCATGGCGGGCAACGTCACACTCGCGAATGCCGTGGGCAATGGGATCGCCGACGACAAGCTGCTCTACACCTACGTTCCGGACCTGATCCGCTACTACCTCTCCGAAGAACCGATCCTCCCCAATGTCGAGTCCTACCGGCCTGATGAGCCAGGACAGTTGGAGGCGGTACTCGACCAGATCGACCGGCTGGTCATCAAGCCCGTGGACGGCGCCGGAGGGCAGGGCATCGTGATCGGCCCGAAGGCCGACAAGGACACCCTCGAACGCACTCGCAAAGCCGTCATCGCGGACCCGCGCGGCTTCATCGCCCAGCGGCCCGTCGCCCTGTCCACCTCCCCCACCCTCGCGGGCGAGCGCTTGGCACCCCGCCACATCGACCTCAGGCCCTTCGCGGTGAACGACGGCAACGATGTCTGGGTGCTGCCCGGCGGGCTGACCCGCGTCGCCCTCCAGGAGGGCAACCTGATCGTCAACTCCAGCCAGGGCGGCGGCTCCAAGGACACCTGGGTGATCGCGGAGGGCCCCGCCGAGCAGCCGGCGCCCGAACCGGCCGGCGCGCTGCCCTCCGTCGCCCCGCGCCGGCTCGGACCCGACGGCACCCGTGCCGTCGTACAGGAAGGGGCCCAGCAGCAGTGAACGACGTGATCCTGTCCCGGATAGCCGAGGCCCTGACCTGGACCGGCCGCTATGTCGAGCGCGCCGACGCCACGGGCCGCATCCTCGACGCGTATCTGCACCGGCTGCTGGAGGACCCCTGGCGCGACGAGGACGCGGCCTGCCGGTCGCTGTACGCGATCCTCGGCATGGACGCGGGAGCCGGGCCCTGCGACATGCAGCAGGTCCTGGACCAGCTGGCCTTCGACGCCCGCTCGACGGGCTCCATCGAGGGGGCGCTGGGCGCCGCCCGGCTGAACGCGCGCAGCGCCCGTGAGGCCATCTCCTCCGAGATGTGGGAGTGCCTCAACTCCACCTGGCACGCGCTGGCCGACCAGCGGATGGCGGCCCGCCGTACCGGCCCGTACGCCTATCTGGAGCTGGTGCGCCGCCGGGCCGCGCTCTTCTTCGGGCTCGCCGACTCGACCATGAGCCGGGACGACAGCTGGCGGTTCGTGGTGCTGGGGCGCAGCCTGGAGCGGGTGGACATGACGGTACGGCTGCTGTCGGTGCGCGTGCTGGACGCCGTGCACGCGCCCGACTGGCCGACGCTGTTGAGCGCATCGGGCGCCGATGAGGCGTATGCCCGTGTGTACGGCGGTTTCGGCGACACCCCGCGGGTGGCCGAATTCCTGCTCCTGGACCGGGACTTCCCGCGCTCGGCGCTGCATGCGCTCACGACGGCGGAGGAGTGCCTGACGGCGCTCGGCCGGCCCCGCCAGGACCCCGCGCGCCGCCCCATCGGGCGGCTGCGCACCCGCCTCGAATATCTGGACACGCACGCTCTGGAGAACCAGCTGCCCGCGCTCCTCGGTGACCTGCAGCAGGCCTGCATGGCGTCCGCGGACGCGGTGGCCGAGCGGTTCTTCCCGTACCAGGGGCCCATCGAGTGGGCCCAGGAAGGAGCGTGAGATGACCGCCGAACGCGCACGCCGCCTCCGTATCGAGCACACCACCCGGGTCTCCTACGCCCAGCCCGCGGCCTCCTCGCACAACGAGGTCCGCATGACCCCGCTGACGCTGCCGGGCCAGACCACCCTGGACGCGCGGGTCACCGTCAACCCCACGACCTCCACCTGGTCGTACTGGGACTACTGGGGCACCCAGGTCACCGGCTTCGACCTGATGGACCCGCACGGCGATCTCACCATCACGGCCTCCAGCCTGGTCGAGACCTCCCCGCCGGAGGCGCTGCCGCCCGCGCCCAGCTGGGCGGAGGTCGCCGAACGCATCGCGACCACCCGCCTGTTGGAGTTCGCGAGCCCGACCGGCCGTACGACGGTCCCGGCGAAGCTCGTGAAGAAGGCGCGGAAGGCGGCGGCCGGCCTCGACCCGCACGAGACGGCGGTCGCGGTCTCCGCCCTGGTCGCCGACCGGGTGTCGTACCTGCCCGGCGCCACCAGCGTGAACACCTCGCCCGCGGAGGCCTGGGAGCAGGGCGCGGGTGTCTGCCAGGACATCACCCATCTCACCGTGGCCCTGCTGCGGGGCGTGGGGCTGCCGGCCCGGTACGTCTCCGGCTACCTCCACCCGGAGCGCGAGGCCGAACTCCACCGGCCCGTCGCCGGGCAGAGCCACGCCTGGATCGAGTACTGGGCGGGCGACTGGTGCGGCTACGACCCCACCAACCGCACCCGCGCCGACGAGTCCCATGTCGTGGTGGCCCGCGGCCGCGACTACGACGACGTCACCCCGCACAAGGGCATCTACCGGGGTGTGGCGGGCGGTCCGCCGGACGTGTCGGTGGTGTTCACGCGGGTGGGGTGACCACCACCGACGGCAAAGGGCCGGGGCGCGGCCGCCCCGGCCCTCTCGCGTACCGCCTCCGGCTACTTGAGGCCGATGGCCGAGCACTCCGAGGCGAACTTCGACGTGCAGATCTGGGAGACCGTGTAGATGCCGTCCGCGACGACCGTCGACTTGATGTTCTTCCTCGTCAGCGCGGTCACGGTGACGAGCTGCGCGGGGATGCCCTTGTCGGTGGGGCTGTCGACGGTGTCCTGGGTGAGGGCCTCGAACTCGATCTCCTTGCCCTGCACCTTGGCCACCGCCATCTGCGCGGCCGCCGCGGCCTCCTGCGGGTACGACTTGTACACGCTCATGTACTGCTCGCCCGAGACGATCCGCTGCACGGCCGCGAGTTCCGCGTCCTGGCCGGTGAGCGGCGGCAGCTTGGTGACGCCGGCGTTCTCCAGGGCCTTGACGATGCCGCCGGCCATGCCGTCGTTGGCGGAGTAGACGCCGGCGATGTTGTTCTTGCCGATCGCCGCGATGGCCGCCTTCATGTTGGCCTGGGCGTTCTTCGGGTCCCAGTCCTTGGTGTCGTACGACTCGGCGATCGTCACCTTGCCGTTGAGCTCGGACAGGGCGCCCGCCTTGAACTGCTTGGCGTTCGGGTCGGTGGGCGAGCCGTTCATCATGACGATCTTGTCGGAGGTGTCGGCGTTGCTGCCGAGCGCCTCCAGCAGGGTGCGGCCCTGGACCTCGCCGACGAGTTCGTTGTCGAAGGAGATGTACGCGTCGATCGGGCCCTCGGCCAGCCGGTCGTAGGCGATGACCGGGATGCCGGCGTCCTTCGCCTTCTTCACCTCACCGGCGATGGCGTGCGAGTCCACGGCGTCCAGCAGGATGATGTCGACCTTGTCGTCGATCATCTTCTGCATCTGGGCCGCCTGCTTGGCCGCGTTCTGGCCGGCGTTCTTGTAGTCGACCTTGCCCTGCTGCCTGGTGAGCGCGGCGACCTGCTTCTTGATGATGGGGTAGTCGAAGTTCTCGTACCGGGTGTTGGCCGTCTCCGGCAGCAGCAGTCCCACGGTGACGTCGTTGCCCTTCGTGGGGCTCGCCGAGCTGCTGTCCCCCGACACGTTCAGCACGCCGCAGGAGGAGAGCGACAGAGTCATCGTGGACGCTGCCACGGCGATGGCGGTACGACGCGTGGGACGCATGGTGCTCACTTCTGATGCCTTCCGGACGCGGGCGCAACGTGCGACCCGGGTGACTGAAAAGCCAACGCGGACCGGCCCCCGGGCGTCAAGCGCAACTACTTAACGAGTGCGCAACGCAACACTCCGCCGACCATGTAAAGGCATGACGGAAACGCCTCCAAAGGTTCTTTACGGACTCTCCATGCAACGACAGGCAATCGGAAGGCAAAGATCCGTACAACCAACGCGATTCCTCACGAGTCATGATCACGGCAGCTTCCACCAGCCGTTCCCCTCCCGACCAGAGGACCGAATGATCCCAGCCAGACGCACGACCGCCGCGGCCACGACCGCCGTCGTGCTCTCCACCGCGGCCGGTCTGCTCTCCGCGACGACCGGTCCTGCCGCCGCAGCGACCACCTGCGCCTCGCCCGTCTTCAAGCGCCAGTTCTTCGCGAACACGTCGTTCTCCGGCACCCCGAAGAAGACGGACTGCGACTCCTCGATCGACCAGAACTGGGGGACCTCCGCCCCCGCCGCCGGCCTCCCGAGGGACAACTTCGGCGTCCGCTGGACGGTGACGAGGGGCTTCGGCTCGGGTGGCCCCTTCGCCCTGCCGGTAGCCACCCAGGACGGCATCCGCGTCTACCTGGACGGCGTGCGCAAGGTCGACCTCTGGAAGAACGTGTCCACGACGGTGAAGAAGACCGTCGACATCACGATCCCCTCCGGCAAGCACACCTTCCGCGTCGACTACGTCAACTGGACGGGCACAGCGAACGTCTCCTTCGCCTACAAGCCCCGCACCTCCGCCGACGTCGACAAGGTCAAACCCCTTGCCCCGACGGGGACTTCGGTCGCGTACGACCCGGCGACCGGGAAGGCGAAGCTGACCTGGCCGAAGAACAAGGAGATGGACCTCGCGGGCTACCGCGTCTACCGGCGGCTCAAGGGCACGTCGTTCGGCGCTACGCCGCTTGCGACGACGACCTCGACGTCGTACACCGACACGAGCCTGCCGGCGACGGGCGACACGTACTTCTACGAGGTGCGTGCCTACGACAAGGCGGGCAACGCCTCCGCGGGTTCGGCCGACCAGGGCGTGACGACCGCCGACCGTACGGCGCCCGGACAGGTCACCGGCCTCACGGCGAAGGGCACCACGGCGGGCAACACGGTCGCGTGGGAAGCCTCTTCGGCGGCGGACGTCCACCACTACGAGGTGTGGGGCGCGCCGGAGGGACAACAGGACCTGGACGGTCCCGAGACGGTGTTCGGGACGTCCTTCTCGGACGTCACCGCCGGGACGGGCACGGCGTACACCTACAAGGTGCAGGCGGTGGACGGCGCCGGGAACATCTCCCCGGTCTCCGGCCCGGTGACGGCCACGCGCCCCGAGCCCGGCGCCACGCCCGCCCCGACCGGGCTCACCAGCGCCCTCCACGACGACCGGACCGAGATCCACTGGGATCTCCCCGAGGACGCCCCCCAGTACCGTGTCTACCGCCGCACCGACGGCGGCTGGACCGCCCTCGGGGACCTGCACGGCGGCTGGTGGGAGGACCGCCTCGCTCCCGCGGGCAAGGCGTCCTACTACGTCGTCGCCGTGGACGCCGGCACGGGCGCCGAGTCCGCGCCCTCCGCGGAGATCACCGTCGACCGGCTCGCCAAGGCCACCCCGACCGGCCCGAACGCACCGCGGCTGACGCTGGTCAGGGCGGGGATTCCCGCCCGGCAGGCCGTCCAGGTGACCGCCGCGCCCGGCGCGGGCGACGAGGGACGGGTCCTGAAGGGCTACTCCTGGGAGATCAGCGGCGCCTGCGGCGACAGCGGCACCCGGCTGTCCACCACCGGCTCCCTCTCCTGGACGCCGCCCTACAACGGGCCGTGCACGGCCACCGTGTACGCCGTGGACCCCTACGGGCGGCAGAGCGAGCAGAGCTCGTCGCTGGAGTTCTTCGTCGGCCGCTGACACCGGCCACCGACAACGGCCCGGCATACGGAAGGGGCCCGGAGGTTCGGCCTCCGGGCCCCTGTCACACATGCACGTCAGTCCTGCTGCCGCTTGGGCCGCCACACCACCAGCGCACTGGTCTGCTGGACCTCCTGATACGGCACCAGGTCGCGGCGGTACGACGCGTGCACCGCCGCCTCGCGCTGCTGCATCGCGGCTGCCGCGCCCTCGACCGCCGCCTGGAGTTCGGCGACGCGCTGCTGGAGCGCGGCGACCTGGTTCTCCAGTTCGATGATCCGCTTGATGCCCGCCAGGTTAATGCCCTCGTCCTGCGACAACTGCTGGACCGTGCGCAGCAGTTCGATGTCGCGGGCCGAGTAGCGGCGGCCGCGGCCGGGGGTGCGGTCGGGCGAGACCAGGCCGAGGCGGTCGTACTGGCGCAGGGTCTGCGGGTGCAGTCCGGAGAGCTGGGCCGCCACCGAGATGACGTAGACCGGGGTTTCCTCAGTCAGCTCGTACGGGTTGCGTCGACGGCCGTCCATCGTGGTCATGCTCCCTTCGCGGCCTTGAACAGCTCCGCCCGCGGGTCCTCGCCCGCGGTCGCCTCGCGATACGCCTCGAGTGCGTCACGAGCCTTCCCCGTCAACTCCGCCGGGACACTCACCTCTACGGTGACCAGGAGGTCGCCGCGGGTGCCGTCCTTGCGGACCGCGCCCTTGCCGCGGGCGCGCATGGTGCGGCCGTTGGGCGTGCCCGGGGGCAGCTTCAGGGTGACGGGCGGGCCGCCCAGGGTGGGGACCCTGACCTCGCCGCCGAGCGCCGCCTCCGCGAACGTCACCGGGACGGTGACGGTGAGGTTGTCGCCCTTGCGGCCGAACACGGGGTGCGCGTCGACATGCACCGTGACGTACAGGTCGCCCGCCGGGCCGCCCCGCTCGCCCGGTGCGCCCTTGCCGCGCAGCCGGATGCGCTGGCCGTCCGACACCCCGGCCGGGATGCGGACCTGCATGGTGCGCGAGGACTTGGCGCGGCCCGAGCCCTTGCAGACCTCGCAGGGGTTCTCCGCGATCAGGCCGCGGCCCTTGCAGTCCGGACAGGGGTCGGTGAGCGAGAAGCCGCCGCCGGAGCCCCGCGCGACCTGGCCGGTGCCGACGCACGTCGGGCACACCCGCGGGTTGCCGTTCGCGTCGCCGGTGCCCGAGCAGGCCTTGCAGGGCGCCTGCGAGGACATGCGCAGCGGGACCGTCGCCCCCTCGATCGCCTCGGTGAAGCTGAGGCTGACCTCGGTGTCGATGTCCTGGCCGCGCCTGGGCTGCACCCGGGTGGTGCCGGAGCTGCCGCGGTTGAACAGGCCCCCGAAGACGTCACCGATTCCGCCGCCGAAGCCTCCGGAACCCCCGCCCTGGGCGCCGCCTCCGAAGAGGTCGCCCAGGTCGAAGTTGAAGGAGCCGCCGCCCGCGCCCGGCCCGGGGCGGAAGCCGCCGTTGCCGAAGAGGGCGCGGGCCTCGTCGTACTCCTTGCGCTTCTTGGGGTCGCCGAGTATGTCGTTCGCCTCGGAGATCTCCTTGAAGCGCTCCTCGGCCTTGGCGTTGCCCTTGTTGGCGTCCGGGTGGTTCTCGCGGGCGAGCTTCCGGTAGGCCTTCTTGATCTCGGCCTCGGTGGCGTCCTTGGGGACGCCGAGGACCTTGTAGTAGTCCTTCTCGATGAAGTCCTTGGTGCTCATCCCCGACGCCCCTCCTCTCTCATCGATACAGCGGTCGGTGCTGCGACCGGTTCAAGCTCAGCCCTCGTCCGGGCCACCGCTCTCCTTGTCGTCGGCCGCCTCGGTCGCTTCTTCGGCCTTGACGGTCTGGGCGCCGGGCTGCGGTTCGGCGACGGCCACCCGCGCGGGGCGGATGGTGCGCTCGCCGAAGCGGTACCCGGGCTGCAGAATCGCCACGCAGGTCGTCTCCGTGACGTCCGGCGCGTACGAGTGCATCAGGGCCTCGTGGATCGTCGGGTCGAAGGGCTCGCCCTCCTTGCCGAACTGCTGCAGTCCCATCTTCGCCGCGACGGTCTCCAGCGACTCCGCGACGGACTTGAATCCGCCGACGAGTTCGCCGTGGTCCCGGGCGCGGCCGATGTCGTCGAGCACGGGCAGGAGCTCGGTCAGGAGGTTCGCGATGGCGATCTCCTTGACCGTGATCCGGTCCCGCTCCACCCGGCGGCGGTAGTTCTGGTACTCGGCCTGGAGCCGCTGGAGGTCCGCCGTGCGCTCACCGAGCGCCGTGCGCACCTGGTCCAGCTGGGCCGTCAGACCGGCGATCTGTGCTGCGTCCCCGGCCGGGGCCGCCCCCTCCCCCGAGGAGGGGGAGGCGGCCTGCGGCTCGGCGTCGTCGGGGGTGGCGCCGGAGGGGACGTCGGGCTTCTCGTCGAAGCCCGGGGTCTCCTCCGTCACGCGGCACCGTCCTTGCGCTCGTCGTCCACGATCTCGGCGTCCACCACGTCGTCGTCGGCCTTCGGGGCCTCGGCGCCCGCGGCACCGCCGGCGGCGGCCTGCGAGGCCTGGGCGTCGGCGTACATGGCCTGGCCCAGCTTCTGCGAGACGGCCGCGACCTTCTCGGTGGCGGTGCGGATCTCGGCGGTGTCCTCGCCCTTGAGCGCGGTCTTCAGCTCCTCGACGGACGCCTCGACCTCGGTCTTGATCTCGCCGGGGACCTTGTCCTCGTTGTCCTTGAGGAACTTCTCCGTCTGGTAGACGAGCTGCTCGCCCTGGTTGCGGGTCTCGGCGGCCTCGCGGCGGGCGTGGTCCTCCTCCGCGTACTTCTCGGCCTCCTGGCGCATCCGGTCGACCTCGTCCTTCGGCAGCGAGGAGCCGCCGGTGACGGTCATCTTCTGCTCCTTGCCCGTGCCCAGGTCCTTCGCGGTCACGTGCATGATGCCGTTGGCGTCGATGTCGAAGGCGACCTCGATCTGCGGGACACCGCGCGGGGCCGGCGGCAGACCGGTCAGCTCGAACATCCCGAGCTTCTTGTTGTACGCCGCGATCTCGCGCTCGCCCTGGTAGACCTGGATCTGCACGGAGGGCTGGTTGTCCTCGGCGGTGGTGAAGATCTCGGACCGCTTGGTCGGGATCGTCGTGTTCCGCTCGATGAGCTTGGTCATGATGCCGCCCTTGGTCTCGATGCCGAGGGACAGCGGGGTCACGTCGAGGAGCAGGACGTCCTTGACCTCACCCTTGAGGACACCGGCCTGCAGGGCGGCGCCGATGGCGACGACCTCGTCCGGGTTGACGCCCTTGTTGGCGTCCTTGCCGCCGGTCAGCTCGCGGACGAGCTCGGCGACGGCGGGCATACGGGTGGAACCGCCGACGAGGACGACGTGGTCGATCTCGTTGATGGAGATGCCGGCGTCCTTGATGACGTTGTGGAACGGCGTCTTGCAGCGCTCCAGCAGGTCGGCCGTCAGCTGCTGGAACTGAGCCCGGGTGAGCTTCTCGTCCAGGTGCAGCGGGCCCTCGGCGGACGCGGTGATGTACGGCAGGTTGATCGAGGTCTCGGTGGACGAGGACAGCTCGATCTTGGCCTTCTCGGCGGCCTCACGCAGACGCTGCAGGGCCATCTTGTCCTTGCCGAGGTCCACGCCGTGGCCGCCGGCGAACTGCTTGACCAGGTAGTCGACGATGCGCTGGTCCCAGTCGTCACCACCGAGGTGGTTGTCGCCGTTGGTGGCCTTCACCTCGACGACGCCGTCACCGATCTCCAGGAGGGACACGTCGAAGGTGCCGCCACCGAGGTCGAAGACGAGGATCGTCTGGTCGTCCTTGTCGAGGCCGTACGCGAGCGCCGCCGCGGTCGGCTCGTTCACGATGCGCAGGACGTTCAGACCGGCGATCTCGCCGGCCTCCTTGGTCGCCTGGCGCTCGGAGTCGTTGAAGTAGGCCGGGACGGTGATGACCGCGTCGGTCACCTTCTCGCCCAGGTAGGCCTCGGCGTCCCGCTTCAGCTTCTGCAGGATGAACGCGGAGATCTGCTGCGGGTTGAAGGGCTTCCCGTCGAGCTCGATCTTCCAGTCCGTGCCCATGTGGCGCTTCACGGAACGGATGGTCCGGTCCACGTTCGTGACCGCCTGGCGCTTGGCGACCTCGCCGACGAGCACCTCACCGTTCTTCGCGAAGGCGACGACGGACGGCGTGGTCCTGGCACCCTCGGCGTTGGTGATGACGGTGGGCTCGCCGCCCTCCAGAACGCTGACGACGGAGTTAGTCGTGCCCAGGTCGATGCCGACCGCACGTGCCATGGTGAATTCCTCCAGCTGACTTGAGTGGAACGGACTCAAGTGTGCACGACGCCCCGTCGATGGGTCAACAGACCTGAGTCGGACCGACTCAACTCTTATCCGTTCCTTACACGCAATGGCCCGCTGACCTGCGTCGACTGCGTGGGCACGGACCGCCGGAGACCGTACACGGGCACCCGAAGGAGCATGAGTACGACGACGAGTACCACCGCCCCCACCCAGTACACGGCGGACAGGGCGGTCCACCCGATATGCATGAGCACTCCGACGAACACCCCGGCGAAGGCCCCGATTCCGGGCAGCACGGTCGCCCCCTGCGGAGTGAGCCCGAGCCGCCGCAGCCGGTGGGCGACATGGTCGGGCCCGCCGCGCAGCAACGGCCGCCCGGCCAGCCTCCGGGACAGGACCACGAGGAGCACGTCCGCGCTCGCCAGGGCGGTGAGCGAGAACAGCACTGCCGCACTGGGCGCGAGCGCGTAGCCCGCCCGGGTGAACACGGCCGACGCGGCGAGCAGGAACCCCGTGAACAGCGAGCCGCAGGCGCCGAGCCCCACGCGCGCGGGCGGCCAGTTGTGCATGAGGAACCCGGTCAGCGCGGCGGCCAGCACACTCAGCAGTACCGCGAGCCCGTCCATCAGCTCGGCCGCCGCACAGGCCCCCACCCCGAAGGCGGTGAGCACCCCGACGGTCCCCGCGAGCGCGTCCGCATGGTCGAGCGCCTTGAACCCGATGGCGACGAAGACGATCCAGCCGACGGCGAGCAGCCCGGCCGGCACCCCGGTCTCCTGGTACGGCACCACACTGGCCGCCGCCACGGCCGTACCGGCGACGAGGACCCGCGCCTTGACCCGCCCGATGTCCGCGACGAGCCCGAGCGCGGCGACGGCGCCGCCCGCGACCAGCAGCCGCCCCACCCCCGCCCCGAGGGGCGCGACGCCGGTCCGGTCCATGGCCACCGCCACCGCACAGGTGGCGAGCACCACGGCGAGACCGCCGAGCAGCGGCACGGGCCGTTGCCGCTGCCGTCTCCGCTCGACGATGCCGAGGCGCAGTGCGGGCACCCGCAGCAGTGCGGTGAGCACGGCGGCGAGCAGCAGGGCGGTGGTGGCGGCGGCGATCCCGTATAGCACGGGTCTAAGTTAGGCGCAAATGTACCAATTTGGCATGAATAACACGATCGCATCGTCGCAAGCCCGACAGCAGACCTGGCCGCAGCCCCTTAAGGCAACCCTCAGCGACGCAGATCACCGCACGCCCGGCTACAGTGCGACGGAGGATGGGGGTAGTCTCAATCGGACTACATAAGTTACCGCTTAGTAATGACCCTCGCAGTCCCGAGGAGCCCCCAAATGCAACTCGCCGCGATCATCGTGTCGCTGGTCCTGACCGTGGTCGGCGTTGCGCTGCTCGCACGCGCCATCGGTCAGTTCGTCCGGTACTTCAAACTGGGCCAGCCGGTGCCCGCCGGCACCCGGACCGACAACCCGTACGCGCGCAGCGTGACTCTTGTCAGGGAGTTCCTCGGCCACACGCGGATGAACCGCTGGGGCATCGTGGGCTTCGCCCACTGGTTCGTGGCGGTCGGCTTCCTGACCCTGCCGCCGACCCTGGCGCAGGCCTTCGGCCAGCTCTTCCAGGCCGACTGGACGCTGCCGGTCGTCGGCGACTGGTTGCCGCTGGAGATGTACACCGAGTTCATCGGTGTGATGACGGTCCTCGGCATCGTCGTACTGATGACGATCCGCCTGCTGAACCTGCCCTCCCGCCCCGGCCGCAAGTCCCGCTTCGCGGGCTCCAAGTCGGGTCAGGCGTACTTCGTCGAGTACGTCATCCTCACCATCGGCCTCGCGATCTACGTGCTGCGCGGCCTGGAGGGCGCGATCCATCACGTGGACGGCTACGACGCCTCGTACTTCGCGTCGTACCCGCTGGTGGCGGCCTTCAAGGGGCTCTCGGTCTCCGCGCTGCAGAACCTGATCTACCTGGTCGCGATGATCAAGATCAGCACCTCGTTCATCTGGATGATCGTGGTCTCGCTGAACACCAACATGGGTGTGGCCTGGCACCGCTTCCTGGCCTTCCCGAACATCTGGTTCAAGCGCAACGCCGACGGCTCGACGGCCCTGGGCGCCCTGCAGCCGATGACCTCGGGCGGCAAGCCGATCGACTTCACCGACCCGGGCGAGGACGACGTCTTCGGCGTCTCCCAGGTCGAGCAGTTCTCCTGGAAGGGCCTGCTCGACTTCTCCACCTGCACCGAGTGCGGCCGCTGCCAGTCGCAGTGCCCCGCCTGGAACACGGGCAAGCCGCTCTCCCCCAAGCTCCTGATCATGTCGCTGCGCGACCACGCGCATGCCAAGGCCCCGTACCTGCTGGCCGGCGGCGGCAAGTCCATGGAGGGCGAGGAGAAGGCGTCCGAGGAGCAGCTGAAGGACGTCCCGGCCGCGGCTCTCGCGGAGGCCGAGCGCCCGCTGATCGGCACCGCCGAGGAGAACGGCGTCATCGACCCGGACGTCCTGTGGTCCTGCACCACCTGCGGCGCCTGTGTCGAGCAGTGCCCGGTGGACATCGAGCACATCGACCACATCGTCGACATGCGCCGCTACCAGGTGATGATCGAGTCCGCGTTCCCGTCCGAGGCGGGCACGATGCTCAAGAACCTGGAGAAGAAGGGCAACCCCTGGGGCCTGGCCAAGAAGCAGCGCCTGGAGTGGCTCAAGGAGGTCGAGTTCGAGGTCCCGGTCGTCGGCCAGGACATCGAGGACCTCACCGAGGTCGAGTACCTCTACTGGGTCGGCTGCGCCGGCTCCCTGGAGGACCGCGCCAAGAAGACCACGAAGGCGTTCGCCGAACTCCTCCACATCGCGGGCGTCAAGTTCGCGATCATGGGCGGCGACGAGAAGTGCACCGGTGACTCCGCCCGCCGTCTGGGCAACGAGCCCCTGTTCCAGGAGCTCGGCATGGAGAACGTCATGGCGCTGAACATGGCGTTCGGCGAGGAGCTCGACGACGACGGCAAGGTGGTCCCGGAGTCCGCCAAGCCCAAGTCGGCGAAGAAGATCGTCGCCACCTGCCCGCACTGCCTCAACACCATCGGCAACGAGTACCCGCAGCTCGGCGGCGACTACGAGGTCATCCACCACACCCAGCTGCTGCAGCACCTCGTCGACGAGGGCAAGCTGGTCCCGGTCACCCCGGTCGAGGGCATCATCACGTACCACGACCCCTGCTACCTGGGCCGCCACAACAAGATCTACACGCCCCCGCGCGAGATCATCGCCAACGTCCCGGGCCTGCGCAACGAGGAGATGCACCGCCACAAGGAGCGCGGCTTCTGCTGCGGCGCCGGTGGCGCCCGGATGTGGATGGAGGAGCGGATCGGCAAGCGCATCAACAACGAGCGCGTCGACGAGGCTCTCTCCCTCAACCCGGACATCGTCTCGACGGCCTGCCCGTTCTGCCTCGTCATGCTCACGGACTCCGTGAACGGCAAGAAGAACGACGGCAAGGCCAAGGAGTCCATCCAGGTGGTGGACGTGGCCCAGCTGCTCCTGGAGTCGGTCAAGACCCCGGTGGACCCGGCAGGCGAGGAGGCGTCGGAGAGCGCACCGGAGCCGGAGCCGGTGAAGTAGTCCTTACGACAGCCACGGCGCCCCGTCTCTTTCGAGGCGGGGCGCCGTTGTGCGCGGTTGGCAGGGTTTCGGCGACGGCCAGTAGCTGCGGGGCCACGTACGGCATCGCGGGGCCCGGCCTCGGCATCGTTCGTGTCTCAGCGCCCGCGGCCCACCGAAGAGACCACACGAGACCACACCATCGGCCTGAGCGGGACCCCTCCCCAAGAAAAACTGTGACACTTTCCGGGAAACCGACACACTTTTCCCGGGCACCATCCCCACCCCCGGCACCACACTCGCGGGAATGAGCACAGTCACCGTTCACCGCGCGGTTCTGGACGCGCTGGCCGAGCACGGGCCGCGGCGCGTCGGCGTGACGCACATCGCCCGCCTGGCCGACACCAACCGCCCGTTCATCTACCGGAACTGGCGCAGCCCCCGGGCGTTGCTCGAAGAAGCCACACTGCACGAGCTCCGACGCGTCCTGCACAGGGCCCGGGAGGTGCCCGGGGGGGCCGCTGTCCGCGAACTGCCTCGCGGTGCGCACCGTGGTCCGGGCCGCGGGCCTGCTGCGGGGCCACCCGGTCGTGCGAGCCATGGCAAGGACCGATCCGGCACTGACGTACGCCGCCGTGCTCCACCCGACCACGACTTGGCACCAACTGGCCTGGCACTGGTTGAGCGACCACGTCACCGGTCATCTGCCCCGGGGCGCCGAGCAGGACACCGTCACACTCGCCGTACTCACCACGGCACTGCCGTACGCACTCGTCCCCTCACGGAACCCGCAGGAGTCAGCCGGCTGAGAACACGGCCGTGGACCGACGACTCGGCCAGGCCCTGCACGCCTGCCTGGGCGTCCCGCTCAACTGCCCTGCGTGCGAACCCTCGTAGCCGAACAAGCCGGGGCCGACACCCCCTGACGTCGGCCCCGGCGCAGCGCGCGGACACTACGCGCCCTTCGGCCCCGCCTGCTGCACCACCTCGAACGACCACAGCGTCGAGCCACTGGCCGCCGGCTTCGGACGCTCGCCGCCCTCGCCACCACCCTGGTGGGCGGACTTCATCGGCCCCTCCATCCACCCCTGGAAGGACGCCTCGTCCCGCCACCGCGTGTACACCAGATACTGGTCGGTCCCCTCGACCGGCCGAAGAAGTTCGAACCACTCGAACCCGTCGGAGCTCTCCACGGCGTGGGCCCGCGAGGCGAACCGCTTTTCCAGCACCTCCCGCTGCTCAGCGGGCACGGTCAGCACATTGATCTTCACTACGCTCATGGGCTCATCCTGCCGTAGGGCTGATCAGGAGGGCGTGAGCGGCCTGTGCTTGCCCGTGGCTCAGTTCATGGTGAGGGCGGCGGAGTCGTTGCGGCTGTCCGGATCGAAGTCGGGCCGGTGGGAGTCGGCCGGATCCGGGCCCCAGACCAACTGAACGCTGCCTGCGGCATGGGTGACCACGTCGTCGACCCGCAGGGTCAGGGCGAAGGCGGTGACCTGTCCCTTGGGCACGACGTATCCCGGCAGTGTGCAGACGTAGGGTCCCTTGGCCTTGGCGGTCGGGTTGTTCTCCTGCCACGGAGCGCAGTTGGCCGAATGGCCGACGGCGGTGGTGCCTGGCGGGAGCGTCACCCAGGCGGTGGGGAGTCCATCACCGCCGCTGC
Organism: Streptomyces sp. NPDC001351; assembly: GCF_042896045.1. Lineage (NCBI taxonomy): Bacteria > Bacillati > Actinomycetota > Actinomycetes > Kitasatosporales > Streptomycetaceae > Streptomyces > Streptomyces sp. NPDC001351. The sequence goes on from NZ_JBIAWS010000004.1 coordinate 257,247, forward strand.
GGTCGTACAGGGTCGCCGGACCGTTGGCGGTCAGGTGGAAGCCGAGGGTCGCGGTCTTGCCGGCACCCGCTTGAGCACTTGCGCCGGAGACTGCGAAGTCGGCCGTGTTGTGGGCCTTGAGGGAAGCGATCCAATAATCGGTGACGCTGCCGGTCTGCGGCAGGGACACGGACCCCGCCGGGGCCGAAGAGTGCCGGCCTGCCTTGATCACCTTCAGTTTGAGCGCAGGCGCAGACTTCTTGCCCCACGTCCACTTGAGGCCCTGGCCGTCCGGCCAGCCGGGCTGGCCGAGAGGCGCGGTGAGGACGTCGAGGGTGGTGAACAGTGCGGTGGAGTTGACGTGCAGGCGCACCGGGGCGGACAAGGCGGCCGTCTCCGCGAGGTTGATGGCGCCCTTGGGGTAGCACTTGGCGAAGTGGATGGCGCCGTTGAACCCGTACTGGCAGTTGGAGTAGTGGTCGGCGAAGTCCAGGCCCGATGAGGCTGCCAGGACGGTCTGCACACCGCGGGCGGGACGGTCGCCGACATTGGTGAACTGGACCGGTTCCGCGAGGGTGCTGCCGACCTTCAGGTTGGTGTGATCGGCGAGGCGCTTCAGGCCGAAGGACGGCCCTCCCACGGTGACCGATCCCGTGCCACCCACGATCTGCGCGTGCGCCGACCGGCCGGTGATCTTGTACGTTCCCGTGGCGCCCAGCCGGCTGCCTCGGAGTGCGGTCAGGGTCAGCTGGGTCATGGACCCGAGTCCGATCTTCGGATCGGAGCCGGACTCGAACGACTCCGAGCACGTGGCGACCAGGCCATGGGCGGTGCAGTTGCTCGAGAACGCCACCTTGGCGATCTTCGACAGACCTCGGGCATCCACGGTCAGAGTGGCATCGTCGGCCGTGAGGTTCTTGGTCTTGGTGTGGAAGTCGAAGGACACGCCCGCCGTGGCAGGAGCGGCCGGCAGGGCCGAAGGAGTCGGCGCGTCCAGAGTGATCACCGGCTGGCTGGAAGCAGCACCGGCCGGGCCCGCGACAAGCAACGATGCGGCCAGCCCCACAGCGGAGGCGAACACGGCGGTCAAGCCGGTGAGGGAGTTGCGTCTCATCAACGTCCTTATGCCTGAAGAGGTTTGCATGGATTCACTCAACGGACCCGGTGAGACACACCTGTCATGTCCCCGGCGGTGACGAACGGCACGACCTTAGATCACCGGTACGACACACGCCGCAGGATTAAGAGCGGGATCGGTCCGCGGGGTCGCCGTCGACGTCCATGTCCTCCTCGTCGATCGGGGTGTCCGCGAGCGCGCAGATCCCTGGCGTGGCTCAGTCCTTGGGACGGTGATGTGTGACCTGTTCCCGGGCGGTACGCCAGCGCATACGCGCCTGCTCGAGAATGCTGTCCCACTGGCGGCGGATCTCGTGATCCGACGGTCGGCTCCCCGCGCGGATCCGGGTGAGTTCGTCGTGCATCTCCCGTCCCAGTGCTGCGGAGGCCACGACCACCAGCATGGCCGCGAACAGCGCTGAGATCATCGCGAAGGCGGCGCCGACTGCTCCGTACCGGGCGGCGTAGGAGTTGAACAGTCGCGGCAGGTATACGTTCGCGCCCACCGAGTAGGCCGCCGTCAGTACCGCCGCGATGATCCCGAAGGGGAGCAGCCTCGGCGGGGCGATCCGTTTGCCGGACAGGATGCGGCCGCTCCAGGTGAGGAAGACAGCGGTCACCGGCGCCTGGGACAACGCCGCCGCCAGGCCGAGGCGGCCCCCGCCGAGCGTCGTCTGAATCCAGCCGAGGACCGCCGTGTAGGCGCCGAGCCCGACGATCCACAGCAGGTCGTTGCGTGTGTTGCGCACGCTGAGGGGCTTGAGTTCCCAGGTCTGCTCGAACAGGCGCTGAACTGCTCGGGCGAAGCTCAGCGTCGAGATCGTCAGGAAGACCACGCCGAGCAGGCCCACGCTCGCGCCGGCGCCCTCCGGCGGGTCAAGGAGCATATGCACGGCCTCGGCGCCGTCACCGGTGAGGTGGTAACGGTTGATGATGCGCTCTGCCGCGTCGTAGTGCACGATGCCGCTCAGTACGGCGCCGGTGAGGATGGCGAGAGGAACGAGTGCGGTCAGAGCGCTCGAGGCGAGCGCGATGGAACGGTCGAAGCCCACGATCTTCTGGAAGCGGTTGACGACCCGCAGGGCGAAAGCCGGACGGAGCCAGAACGTCAGTGTTCTGACAAGGCGCTCGCGCGTGATGGCGTGTCCGGCGACGCACGGCATGCCGTGCCTAGTAACGCAGGGCCCTGGCGACTTCGGCGCGGACGGGGCCGGACAGCTTGCGGTTGCTGCGAGCGGTGGCCTTGCCGTCCTTCCCCGCCCCGACATCGCTGAGCGTCACCACCGTGGTGTCCAGGAGATTGTCTCCCTGGTCACGGAAGTCGACCTGGACCAGGAACGACTTCGCCGAGCCCGCGCCGTTGTGCGCATTCACGGCCACGGTGCTCCGCCCGTCGGCATCCGGGGCCGGGGCGCCCAGGCGTACGTCGTCCTTGGCGTCGACCCCGTTCTTCGCCTCATTCAGGCGCCGTTTGGCCTCAGCCGAGGCCGAAGCCAGCGCGGAAGCACCCTGCGAGGCCAGGGACGGCACGGCAGACGAGACCGCCGAGGCCGCCGAGGAGGCGGCTGAGGCCGCCTTGCTGTGACCGGTCGACGGCGTCCCGGAATTGCCGGAACAGCTGGTCATGCCGGCCCCGGCGCAGGCCGTCAGCAGCACAACCGCACCACACCGGGTGGTCCTCTTCGTCAGACGGCCTGCCATGTCTTCTCCCCTGTGGGACCGACGGATACCGACTCCCAGTCAAGGACGCCCGGCCGGTGACCGCACCCCACACAGGGCTGCACCGGCACACTTCACCCGTATGGCGCGGCACCGGCCGCCAGGTCGGCTCTCTGCGGACCCGGTCCTTCGCCCCCGAGGCCGGCACGTATCACCCCGGGTCAGTACCACCGGTTTGCCGCAGCTCGCGCCGCTGAAGCCGTCCTGACGCAACCGCAACCGCAACCGCAACCGCACTCGTGCGCAGGGACATCCCGTACGGCCGGCCCATCCCGGGACTGTCACGCCACCTCGAACACGTGCATCATTACCCAGGCGTTGTCGACGGTGCTGACGAGGTGGAGGGTGCGCGTGCGAAGAGGCGGAATGTGTACGGCGGCGGCCCTCTGCGGCGGCCTTCTGCTCACCGCCTGCGGACCCGGCGGGGATGCCGCAGCCGCCCGCCCCACCCCCGTCCGGATCGCGGACGCCCCGACCCGGCTGCCGATCCCTCGCGGCAAGGGCAGCAGGATCCCCGACGACTTCAACGGCGACGGCCACCGCGACCTCGTCCTCGACACGCTCGTGAAGGCCCAGAGCCACGCCGACGACGCGGGCATCGGCGTCGTCTACGGCAGCACGCGCGGACTCACCCCAGGGGCACGGCAGTTGCTCAGCCCCGCCAGGTACGCGGTCCGCACCAAGGGCCAACTCCCCAACGTCTTCGACGCGGAGGCGAGCTGCGACCTCGACAAGGACGGCTTCACCGACTTGGTCGTCTCGACCGACCCGCCCTACGACGGCCAAGGCCGCCCCCCGGTCCCCCTCCAGGTCCTCTTCGGCTCCCCCGGCGGCCTGACCCGCGCCGTGAAACTCACCGTCCCCGCCGTCGCCCGCTCCGGCAACGACTGGCCCGACCAGCCGGTGTGCGGCGACTTCGACGGCGACGGCGCCCAGGACCTGGTCCTGCACGCGTCCGGGGAGCAACTGAGCTATCTGCGCGGCCCGTTCAGCCGCAAGGGCACACCCCGCGCGGCCGGTGCCCCCATCCCGTCACCGGGCGAGGTCCCCACGGGCCCCGCGGCCGACGTCAACCGCGACGGCTACGACGACCTGGTGGTCCGCGCGGCGGAGGGCCAGAGCAAGGCCTCCGTCGTCCTCGGCGGCCCCGCCGGCCCCACCCGCACCGGCACCGTCCTGCCCGTGGGCCTCGACGTCGCCCTCGGCCGCTTCGGCAGGGGCGCCGCCCTCGACGCGGCGGTCGGCACCCAGGACGAGACGTTGCTGCGCTACGACCTCCCGGCCGCCACCCGCGCCACCCTCCGCTCCCCCGGCTCGCTGCTCGACGCCGCCGACCTCGACGGCGACGGCCTGAGCGAACTCGTCGCCGGCGGGTCGGGGGTACGGGTGTTCCGAGGCCGTACGTCGGGCTTGTCCACGGCAGGCATGGTGACCGTCGAGCCACCGGCCCAGGGGACGACAGGCGTCCTGGCGGTGGGCGACTTCGACGGGGACGGACGGGCGGACCTCGCGCTGCGGACGTACCTGGGCGAGACGAAGGACACCGTCGCCGTCCATCCCGGCGTGAAGAAGGGGCTCGTGACGGCGAAGCCGACGGTCACCTTCTCGACGTCGGAGTTCCTGGCGGACAACTGACGTCACGGCGGCCCCAGAGGTCCACCGAGTTCCCCTACAACTCGCTTCCAGCGCCCGGCCGACGAGAGCGACTCCTGGTTCGGCGCCTCGGTGCTCCTGCGCGACCACACCCTCGATCAGGCCGACGACCACACAACCACAGCAGTCTCAGAAATTTACCGTACTCACATACAACCCTTACGCCCCATCGCGGGTCTCCTGATCGCCGACCGACCCATGAACCCGAGGACAACTCCCTGCGGACACGGGTCGGCTCGCACCCCACCGACTGCGGATGCCCGCCAGGCATCCCCCGCATGCCGCAGGAGAAAACCCGCATGCACAAGCCTCTGCGACTCGCCCTCGCGTCGGCCACCGCCGTCGCTCTGACGGGCGGTCTGCTCACCTTCACGGCCGCGACCGCGACGGCCGCGGACTCCACGCACGTCCCGAAGGCCGACTTCAACGGCGACGGCATCGGCGACGTCGCCTTCTCTGCCTCCGGTGCCTATGTGAACGGCCTGAAGAACGCCGGCCAGCTGGTCGTCCTCTACGGCACCTCCACCGGCCTCTCGTCCGCCAAGCGCACCACCCTCAGCCAGAACAGCGCAGGGGTCCCCGGCGCCGCCGAGGCCGGTGACGCCTTCGCCTCGGACACCGCGTACGCCGACTTCAACGGCGACGGCTACGACGACCTGGCGGTCAGCTCCCCGCACGAGAAGGTCGGCACCGACACCGACGGCGGCACACTCGCGATCCTCTGGGGCTCCGCGTCGGGCCTCACCGGCAAGGGCGTCACGGTCTCCGACCCGGCCCCCTCCACCCACGACCTCTGGGGCAAGAACCTCGCGGCCGGCGACTTCGACGGCGACGGCAAGGCCGACCTGGCCGTCGGCAGCTCCGCCTCCACGATCTACGTCTTCAAGGGCGGCTTCAGCTCCGCGGGCACGCCCGGCGGCCGCTACACGATCAAGCCCGCCATCCAGAGCGGCGGCGGTGCGAACGGCCCCCTCAACCTGACCGCCGGCGACATCAACGGCGACAAGCGCACCGACCTGGTCGTCGACGGCTTCGAGACGCAGACCGCCTACGGCTGGAACCGCAACTACTACATTCCCGGCACCGCGAGCGGCCTGCAGGTCGCCTCCGCCAAGGCCCTGAAGCCCGGCGTGATCACCGCGATCGGCGACATCAACGGCGACGGCTACGGCGACATCGTCAGCGGCGCCAACTGGGACGCCACCACGTCCGACGGGACGACCATCCCCGACTCCGCCAAGGGCGGCAAGGTCTGGGTCACCTACGGCACCGCCTCCGGCCCCGGCTCCTCCACCGGCATCACCCAGGACACCGGCAACGTCCCCGGCGGCTCCGAGTCCCGGGACATGTTCGGCTACGAACTCGACCTGGGCGACATCAACGGCGACGGCTTCCTCGACCTGGCGATCGGCGTCGCCGGCGAGGACCTCGGCAGCAACGCCGACACCGGTGCGGTCACCGTCCTCTACGGCACCTCGAGCGGCCTGGACACGACGTCCGGGGCCCAGTCCTTCGCCCAGTCCACCCCGGGCGTGCCGGGCGACGACGAGGACGGCGACATGTTCGGTCTCGACCTCAAGCTCGACGACGTCACCGGCGACGGCAAGGCCGACCTGACCGTCGGCTCCGCCGAGAACGGCGGCGACGGCGCGGTGACCTACCTGCCCTCCGACGGCACCAGGATCACCACCACCGGCTCCCGCGCGATCACCCCGAACACCTCGGGCGTCTCGACGACCGGCACACCGTACTTCGGCGCCAACTTCGCGGACTGACCCGCCCCGTACGGGAGCCGGGCCCTCACCCTCGGGCCCGGCTCCTCCCTAGGGGTTCCTTTACCGTCCCCTTAAGGGATGTCACAGCTCGGCAGCAAAGCCGGGCCCGAAGCACCGGGCCCGCCACGTCACTCTCCGGGACCAGGTACGTTCGAAGACGTGGCTGGATTCAGGATCGGACGCGGCGCCCGGAACAACGGCGCTCCGCAAACGCGACCGCAACAACCCCCGTACGGACGTCAGGCGCCGCAGGGCCGCCCGTCGTACGGCGGGCCACCGGCGCCGCAGCCCCACCCCGGGCAGCAGCAGTACGGAAACGGCGGCGGCCAGTGGCCGCAGGGCAACGGCGGCGGATACGGCGAGCCGGAGTACTTTGGCGACGGCGGCGCCTACGCGCCGCAGGGCAACCCGGACCCGTACGCGGCGAACAACCCGGGCCACACCCAGGCGTTCACGGTCGGCGAGGACCCGTACAACCAGGGCGGCACCTACCGCGCGGGCTCTGCCCCGGCGGCCCCCGTGGGCCCCCGCCTGCACTGGAAGGACCTGCTGAGGGGCATCGTCTTCTCGCCCGCCCAGACCTTCCTCCAGATGCGGGACTACACGATGTGGGGCCCGGCCCTCATCGTGACCTTCCTCTACGGTCTGCTCGCGGTCTTCGGCTTCGACGGCGCCCGCTCGGACGCGATCAACGCCACACTGTCGAACGCGGTGCCCATCGTCCTGACGACGGCTGTCGCAATGGTCCTGTCGTCCTTCATCCTGGGCGTGGTCACCCACACCCTGGCCCGCCAGCTCGGCGGCGACGGCGCCTGGCAGCCCACCGTCGGCCTCTCCATGCTGATCATGTCCCTGACGGACGCGCCCCGGCTGGTCTTCGCCATGTTCTTCGGCGGCAACGCGACCTTCGTGCAGGCCCTGGGCTGGGCGACCTGGGTCGCGGCGGGCGCGCTGCTGACGATGATGGTCAGCCGCTCCCACGACCTGCCCTGGCCGAAGGCCCTGGGCGCCTCGGCGATCCAGCTGATCGCCCTGCTGTCGATCGTGAAGCTGGGCACGTTCTGACCCATCTCCCGCGTACGGAAAGGGCTCCCGGCAGTGCGCCGGGAGCCCTTTCCGTAGGTGGCTGTCAGTCGCTATCGGACGTCCACGAAGTCACCGGCCGCGTTGACCGCCGGGGTGGTCGCCGTGCCCGCGAAGCTGTAGCGGAAGTAGCCGTCGGTGGTGGCGGTGAGGGTGGTCCTGAGGTCGCCCGTCGAGTTGGTCCTGACCGTCTTCACCGTGGTGTAGGTGCTGCTGCCCTTCTTGCGGAACTGCAGCTTCACCGGCTGGTTCGCATAGCCGTGGTAGAGGTTGTCCTCCCAGTTGGCCCGGGAGAGCTTGCCGGTGACGGTGATGGCCTTGCCCTTCCGCACCGGCTCCGGGGAGGCGTTGACCGTCAGCTTCGAGGCGCGCTGCACCTTGAAGGTGGTGGCCGCGTCCCGGTGGATGTAGTCGAGGTCATTGGCGGAGACCAGCGTCCCGAGGTTCCAGGTGGCCGCGGCGTTGTTGTCGACGAAGCCGGTCGCCGCCTGCGGGTCGAAGGTCAGCGTGCCCGAGCAGGTCGACGTGGTGTCGCTCAGCTTGACGCAGGTGATGTCGCCGTCGTCGTACCAGATCTGCGCGAAGTTCGGGGTCGGGCCCTTGGCGTAAAGGTACGTGGTCTCCTTGATGCCCGAGTCGTCCGACGCGGTCACGGACACCTTGGCCGTCACCACCTTGGTGGTGCCGACCACGACCGGCTTGCCGCCGTTGACGACGACCTTGTCGATCGTGATGTTGCCCGAGCCGCCGTCATCCGCCTGTGCGGCGGTGGCACCGGCCACCCCGGCGACCAGCGCGAGGCTGGTTCCGAGCAGGGCAAAGCGCGCGGTTGTGCGCATGGATGGTTCCCCCACTGAATGTTTGATCGGTCAGGGGGAGCCTACGGCGTTGGCCAAAGCTTTACCACGCGGTTGTTTCCACAACTCCCCGACGGCGGACCTTCGGACACCGTTCTAGCCTTGAATCGGTAGGTCCGGATGCGTGAACACAAAGGTCATGTACGTGACTGCCGCCGCCGTTCCCACCGCCCCGAGCACCAAGCCTGTCAATGGCTGGGCACGGCTGACGCCCTGACGGGAGGCAGCTCGACACTCGATGATTCCCCGGACAACGCCTGTCAGACCGATGGGCAGAGCAAGCGGCCACACAACCATCCAGAACGGGCAGCAGAACCAGCACACGACGGAAGCAGCGCCGAAAACGACGGCCAGCCTCGCTCCACCGCCTGTCACGTCATCAGTCCGGGTCACGCGCTGATCAAAGCCGCTCAGAGAGCTTCCTTTGACGGAGTGATCGGCTCGCCCGACTTACGCACCACAGGCAGCACACTCCACGGGAAGTTGATCCAGTCGTCGGTCCGCTTCCACACGTACTCGCACTTCACCAGCGACTGAGACTTCTCGTAGACGACGGCGGAGCGGACCTCGGCGACGGTGTCGAGACAGAAGTCGCGTACGAGCTTCAGCGTCTTGCCCGTGTCGGCGACGTCGTCGGTGATGAGCACCTTCTTGTCGGAGAAGTCGATGGCGTTGGGAACGGGGGCGAGCATGACGGGCATCTCAAGGGTGGTGCCCACGCCGGTGTAGAACTCGACGTTCACCAGGTGGATGTTCTTGCAGTCGAGGGCGTAGGCGAGCCCGCCTGCGACGAACACACCGCCGCGCGCGATGCTGAGCACGATGTCCGGCTCGTACCCGTCGTCGGCGATGGCCTGCGCGAGTTCGCGCACGGCGTGCCCGAAGGCCTCGTAGGTCAGGTTCTCCCGCACACCGCTCACCGCGCTCTCCCCGCTCACACCTGGGTCCGGTGGAAGTTGAGGTAGGACCGGGAGGCGGTGGGACCGCGCTGGCCCTGGTACCGGGAGCCGTACCGCTCGCTGCCGTACGGGAACTCGGCCGGCGAGCTCAGCCGGAACATGCACAGCTGGCCGATCTTCATCCCCGGCCACAGCTTGATGGGCAGAGTCGCGAGGTTGGAGAGCTCCAGCGTCACATGCCCGGAGAAGCCGGGGTCGATGAACCCGGCGGTGGAGTGCGTGACGAGGCCCAGCCGCCCGAGCGAGCTCTTCCCCTCGAGCCGCGAGGCAAGATCGTCGGGAAGCGTGATGACCTCGTACGTACTGGCGAGGACGAACTCCCCGGGATGCAGGATGAACGGCTCGTCACCCTCGGGCTCCACGAGCCGCGTCAGATCGACCTGCTCGACGGAGGGGTCGATGTGCGGGTAGCGGTGGTTCTCGAACACCCGGAAGAACCGGTCCAGCCGCACGTCGACACTCGACGGCTGCACCATGGATTTGTCGTAGGGATCGATCACCACCCGCCCGGCGTCGATCTCGGCCCGGATGTCCTTGTCTGAGAGAAGCACGCCCTGAGGATACGCAAGGCGCGCGGACCGGCCACAACCCAGCCACCCGCGCGCCCGCTACCGCTCTGACCCGCCCCTAGTACTTCTGCCTCTCCAGGCTGACCGGCACCACACTGCGGAGCCGGGCACACCGTGGGCACCGGACGAGCCGGCCAGGGCCCAGCCGCTCGGCCTGCTGCATCGGGAACGAAGCGGTGCTGAACACGTGCCCATCGGCACAACGGACGACGGTGCGCTCCATCAAGTCCAAGAGTCCCTTCCCCAAGAGCCGCGTCTGGCTACTGCTCACCTGACGACAAATGCCACATTACGGGATCAAAGGAACGACTCTCCAGGGGGCTCTCCGACCTCCCCGGCCCCTCACCCACCCCTCCACCGTACGCCCCAACTCCGGCCCCCCGCAGCCTCATCGCCCCCCGAAACGCACGCGGGCCCCACGGCTTCAGCACCGGGGGCCGGGGATGAGGTAAGGTGACGATGCGTTCGGACACCGACTCCGGTCGGCGTCTTACGCGGGTGTAGTTTAATGGTAGAACATCAGCTTCCCAAGCTGAGAGCGCGAGTTCGATTCTCGTCACCCGCTCCAGAGAGAAACCCCAGGTCGGCGGCCTGGGGTTTGTTTGTTGTCTAGTCCAATTCGGGGGCCGCGTGCCCTCCACGTGCCCTAAGTCGAGGTCGAGCGGCCATTACAGGGGTGCTCGGGCGCCACTTTGAGCGACTCCAGGCCCAGACGTCTCAAATGGCGAGACGCATTTTGTGTGACCTGCGCCACTGCTGCAGGTAGTACCCGCGAAGTCGCTTACGCAAAGCAGCAGTTCACGAACCCTGCCAGACACACAGCGCCTGTCACGGGCGCGGCTTCACTCCGAGGTCGGCGAGCAGGCCCCGGACGTGACCCTCGATCTCGTCGCGGATGGGGCGTACGGCATCGACGCCCTGCCCAGCCGGGTCGTCCAACTTCCAGTCCAGGTAGGTCTTGCCGGGGAAAACAGGGCACGTGTCCCCGCGCCCCATGGTGATCACGACGTCCGACGCCCGGACGGCCTCGACGGTCAGGACCTTCGGGGTCTCTGCAGAGACGTCGATGCCCGATTCGCTCATCGCCTCGATGACAGCGGGGTTGACCGTTTCGGCCGGGGCCGAGCCGGCCGAGCGGCCCTCCACCGCGCCCTCACACCTTCTCGGCCAGCACGCGGGAATGCCCGGCAGCGAGCAGGCCGATGTCCTCGACGTCGGAGGTCAGAATGGTCACGCGTCCGGGATGCTGGAGCGCGGTCGCGCACAGAATGGCGTCGATGGCGTACTTGTGACCGTGCAGACCCGCTGCTCGGAGCAGCGCCGCGGCGGCCTGCGCCACACCCTGCGTGACCGGCTCGACTCGGAGCCGGGAGAGAGTCCACTTCAATGCGGCGTCGTTGATCTTTGGGTGGATGACCTCGACGAGCACGGCAGCGGAGGTGATGACCGGCAGATCGGCGTCACGGGCGGCCGTCAGCCACTCGTGAACCTCCCGGTCCCGCTGCACCGCCTTCGCCAGGCCCTCGCTGTCCAGGACCAGGGCACCGCTCACGCGGCGGCCCCGGCGCCCGAGGTACCGCCGGTGAGCCTGGCGCGCTTGGCCGCCACGGCCTCCGGGTCGGCCGGGCCGTGCACCTTGTCGAAGTCGGCGATCAGCTCGTCCAGGTTGTCCCGCTCGATCTGCTGCTGCGCCGCCTTCTCCAGGAAGGCCGAGACGCCCCGCTTGCCGACCCGTTCACGGATCGCCTGCAGCGTGCCGGCGGTCAGGGTGACGGAGATGCCGCTGGTGGGACCGTCACCGGGGAGGAAGTCCACTTCGTCATCAGCCATGACTCCGAGTATGCCATTGGAAATGCTATTGCGCGTGATGCGGTCGGTCTCCGATCTGCCATGCAGGGAGTGCAGGACGGCCGGGCGTGGGGCTCAGGCATGGCATTGTCTGGAGCCCCACGCTCCCGTGTTGGCGGGGCGACTACGCCTCGTGGGCCTGCTGCCGCCCCGCGCCAGTCTCGCGCAGCTGTTGCCGCACCTCGGCGTCGATGCCCTGGGCCAGCCTTCGCTGATGCTTCGCCGTCGAGTGCTGATAGATCAGCTGGGCCCGCTCCGACGACTGGCCGGCCCGGACCATCAGGTCCTTCAGCTTTGCTCCGGTGTCAGCGGCGAGAGTGTTGCCGGTGTGCCTGAGGTCGTAGAAGCGGAAGTTGTCCGGCATCCCGACCTTGGTCCTCGCCTTGCGCCACTTGCGGCCGAAGGTCGAGCGGCGGAAGGGAGCGCCCTTCTCGCCGACGAAGAGGAGGCCGTCCGGCCCCTTCTCGGCGAACCACTGGAGGTGGCGGCGCAGCTCCGGGAGCAGGAAGTCGGGCAGGTAGACGGTGCGTTTGCCCGCGCGGGTCTTGGGGTCGCCGGTGACACGTCTGCCGTTCGTCAGCTCGGGGGACGCGTGCGTGACGCGCAGCGAGCATTCGTCGATATCGACACTGTGACGGCGCAGCTCGGCCAGTTCCTCCGGGCGGAGGGAGGCGAAGGCGCCGAGCAGGACCATCAGGCGCCAGCGTGGGCCCATGGCGTCGGCGAGGTCGAAGACCTGCTCGACGGTGGCAGTGGGGCGTTCGTCGGCCTCCTCCTTGCCCGCGCCCTTGATACGGCAGGGGTTGGTGCTGAGGAGGTCGTCGTCGACCGCCGTCTGCAGTATGCCCTTCAGCAGGCGGTACGACTTGGCGACCGTGGTGGCGCCGGTCGCCTTCAGGCGCTCGGCGCGCCACGTGCGGACGGAGGGCGGAGTGATCTCGTCCAGGTCCTTGCCGCCGAAGGTCGGCAGAAGGTGCAGGCGCAGCAGGCCGTAGTAGCGGTCGACAGTGGTGAGGGCCAGGCCGCGCTCTTCCATCCAACGGAGTGCGTACTTCTCGAAGTTGACGGCGCCGGCTTCCGGGTCGCGCCATACGTTGCGCTCGATGTCGGCGCGGACGAGGTTGAGCCAGTCCTGGGCGTCGGACCTGGTCTCGAACGTCTCCGGGGCGGTGTACCGCTGGCCGTCGGGGCCGATGTAGCGGGCCTGCCACCGGCCGGAGGCGAGCTTGCGTACCGTGCCGAACTCGCGCCGCCGCTGCGGCTTGCGTCCCGCCATCAGGCCGCCTTCCCGTAGCGGGCACGGATGCGGCGGAGCGGCTCGACGGTGCGTGCGTCGATGTATTCGGCGACCGCGCTCTCGGGGATGCGGACCGGGCGGCCGAGCTTGACGTAGCGGATGCGGCGCTCGGTGATGAGGCGGCGGACGAAGCGCTCGCCGGTGCCGAGCATCTCGCCGGCCTCGGCCACCGTGAGGAGGCGGTCAGCCATTCAGGATCACCTCCTTCGGAGCGCAGTGCTGAGTACGGGCAGGGGCAGGAGGTATTGCGGGTCGGTGCAAGAGCGGTGGGTCCTCACTCTGGAGCGGCAGGGGGGAGACGAGCCTCGGTATGGCGAGGGGGCTCGCGTGGCGGTTCAGACGGTCGGCCGGCCGTGCAGGAGCACGGGGGCTGAGACATGAAGCGCCTCGGCGATTGCGATGAGGTCGTCGATGTCGCAGCGGCGCTGGGCGCGTTCGATGCGGGACAACATTGTGTTGGACATCGGGCGACCGAGCGCGGTCACGCGGCCGGCGAGCTGGCGTTGCGACAAGCCGCGTTCGGTGCGGAGGATTTCGATCGTATGGGCCGCCCGCATACCTGCGGTCCCTATTTCCAATGAGCGTGCTGCCATGGCTCCATTTGTAGCTTCCATTCCCCGGTTTGGTTAACCGGGGATCGTCGTCTATGTTGCGCTCCGCAGGTCGGTGCGAAGCAGTTTCCAGGGCACCGGGAAGGGGCTGGCGTCGGCATGCCAATCGACGCTCTGCTGGCGCTCTGACGTGGGGTGTTGTGTTGTAGCTTCCCCGTCGGCGGTACGTCAACGGCTTCCCGATGTGATCCTTCTGGCTTCATCTGACGGGGCATTATTTCGGCAACCGGCGATCGTGCCCTACAGTTTTGGGACCGCCCTCCACCGCCTTCTTTTCGGCAGCCTTTCTGCCGTCAGAGATGGCGCGGGATTGGGCTGGACTTGCGCGGCCCGGGTGTGGCTATGTTGACGACACCCCCGGAAGGCGCGAGCGGCCATCAGCGCGCCCGCCCGGCGCCGCCGACCGGCCAACTCCCCTCCCCTGACGCCCGTACCGCCCATCGACGGTGAGCCGTGGGCTCCTGCCCGCCTGCAACCGAGTGAGGAACCGCCCCTCTTGGCACGAATCCGCACCATCAAGCCCGAAGCCTTCGTCTCCGAGTCTCTCGCCGGCGTCTCCCTGACCGCCGAGCGCACCTTCCTCGGCCTGCTCACCCAGGCCGACGACCAGGGCCGCCACCGCGACCACGCCGCGATCATCGCCGGACAGCTGTGGGTGCTACGCCCCGAGCACAGGCCCTCGGACGTCGAGACTGACCTCGCCCAGCTCGCCGACGCCGGACTGATCTGCCGCTACACGGGGCTCGACGACAAGCGGTACCTGCACGTCGTCACCTGGAGCCGGCACCAGAAGATCAACCGGCCCAGCAAGAGCCGCCTCCCTGCCTGCCCGCACCACGACGGCCATGCCGACACCGTGCCGGGCGTCGCCGCTCTGGCTGCGGGGGCTGGCATCACGGAGCCCTCACCGCAGTCTCACGGAACTCTCCGTGAAACCTCCGGAGAAGTGCGCGAGCCCGCAGTGAATTCCACTGCCGATGGTGAAGTCGCAGGTCAGAGCGATTTCACGGAGCCCTCCGTGAGGGAGCAGGGAGGATTCCGTGAGGCGGCGGTGACGCCTCACGGTCCGGATCTAGGACCTAGGACCATGGATCTAGGAGATATCCCTTCGGGGGGCGCGAGCGCCCCCGCGCCCGACACCGTCTCGGCTCAGCAGCTCATTGCCGAATACGTCGCCGGGTGCGACCACCGCCCGCCGAGCGACTTCCTGGGCCACCTCAGCCGGGTGGTGAAGAAGCTGCTCGACGAGGGCATCGCCCCCGCCCACATCCGCGCCGGGCTCGAATGCCACCGCGCCAAGGGCCTGCACCCCAGCACCCTGCCGAGCCTCGTGCACGAGGCCATGAACGCGGCCCCCGCCAAGCCAAACGCGCCGGTTGTGCACAGGGCGTGGACAAACCCGACCGACGTCGAAGCCGCCTTCGGAGGTGACCTCTGACCGCCACCCTCACCCGAGAGCCCAGCCGGGTCGGTGCGATTGCCGACCGGCTCGACGGCATCCTGGCCGGTCGCGGCATCGACCCCGCCACCGTCGCCGCCGAGGACCCTGTGCCGGAGCCCGTCACTGCGCTGGAGCTCGCCGACGCCCGGATCCCCGCCCGCTACCGCCGAGCCCTGGCCGACCACCCGCAGGTCACCGCCTGGGCAGACGAGATCGCCCGCGCCGGACGCCCCGGCCCCGGCGGACCCGGTATCGCCGAAGGCCCGTCGCTGCTGATCGCCGGCCCCACCGGCACCGGCAAGACGTATCAGGCGTACGGCGCCGTCCGAACCCTCCTCAGCCGTGGCGTCCGCCTACGCTGGGAGGCCACCACCTCCGCCGACCTGCACGCGCGGCTCCGCCCCCGCGCCGGTCACGACGGCGAACGGGAACTGCAGACACTCGTCCGCTGCCCGCTGCTGCTCCTGGACGACCTCGGCGCGGCCAAGACCAGCGAGTGGACCGAGGAGCTCACCTACCGGCTCATCAACCACCGGTACGAGCACATGCTCCCCACCCTCATCACCACCAACCTCCCCACCGCCGAGCTCCGCACAGCGCTCGGCGACCGCGTCGCCTCCCGCCTCGCCGAGATGACCGAACGCGTCATCCTCACCGGGCCCGACCGACGCCGTACCGCGCCCGCCGCCTGACGGCAGCACCGCGTCTCCCTCCCCGCCCTCACCTCACCCCGCCCGCGCACAGGTATGCCCTCGCACGCGCGAGCCCTTGGAGAGCCCCTGCATGACATCCCGCAACACCGTGCCCACAAGCGCCGCAGAAAGTCCGGCAGCGTCCCTGGCGCACTGGATCCCCTCGCCCACGGCAGCCGTACTGCTGCTCGCCACCCTCGCCCTGACCGCTGGATGGCTGTTGCGGCGCGCCCGCAAGCGCGGTAACGGACAGCGGCATGGCACCGTCGCCATCCCGGTTGCCGCCATCTCCGCCATCGGCTGCACCGCCTACAGCGCGGACACCAGCTGGCGGTTCGCCGCCGACTACCTCGGCATGGGCGGCACGATCGAGCGCGCCGCGATGTTCGCCGTCGCCGAGCTCGCCCTGTTCGCCACCGCGCTGATGGCCCGGGCCAACCTCAACGGCCCGAAGCAGGCGCCCGGCGTGCCCGGCACCCTCACCTGGGTGATCACCGGCGTGCAGATCGTGCCCGCCTACGCCGAGTCCGGGCTGGTCGGCGGAAGCGGACGGGCCTTCGTCGGCCCGGTCCTGGCAGCGACGCTGTGGCACCTGGCCATGGGCATCGAACTGCGCCACCGCAGCCCGCACGCCGGCTCCCGCAGCCTGACCGGCGTCCTCACCCGACAGGCACGCGAACGGCTGCTGGCCCGTCTCGGGATTGCCGACCGGGACGCGGACGCCGCCCGGATCATCCGCGAACGCGCCCTCGACCGAGCCGTCACCCTGATCCTCCGGGCAGAGGCCATGACGCCCGACAAGCGCGCCAAGCCGCGAGGCCGACGCCTCACCCGCCGCCTGCACCAGGCCCTGGAACAGGCCGACGTCGACCGCGACGCGCAGCAGGACGAGCTGCTGCTGCGCAAGCTCGCCACCCGCCAACAGGCTCTCGCCCTCGCCACCGTCCCGCTGTCCGCCCGCTGGCCCCACCCCGCCCTGGGGTCTACCGAGGGATCCACGACCGCCGCCCTGCGGGCCGACACGGCACATCGGGCAGAGGTTCCGGGCAGCCCGCATTCAAAGGTCGTGGGCGGTGACGCCACCGCCCGGGCAGCCCGCGCTCAGCCCGAAAACCGCCCGCAACAGCCCACCTACACCGCCACCGGCCCGGAACCGAGTCCGGGCGAGGAACCACCGGACGTCGATCCGGGCAAGGCCGCGCGGGCGAAGTCGAATCGCTCAGGCCACAAACCGCGGGCGACACGGGATTTCCTCACCGAGTACGCCCATCGCCTCCACCGCGAGACCGGACGTCTCTCCCGTGACGGGCTGGAGAACGCCGTGCGGGAGGACGGCTACAGCGTCGCCAGCGACACCGCCGGAGAAGTCGTCCGCAGCGTCAAGGCCGACCTGCGCACCGGGCCCGCCGACCACCCGCAATGAGACCGCCCCCACATCCAAGCCCCAAGGAAGACCGCTCGATGCACGACTCGCACCATGAACTCCACGACGCCCAAAGGGAGATCAACACCCCCACCTCAGCGCCAGCAAGTTGTACCGGGAGCAATGCTCCCGGGATTCCCGCCCCAGGGGTGGCGGGAACAGCCCGGCGCCAGGGGGCACCGGAGCCTCAGGCTGCGACCGAGGGCGGACCGCAGCAGGGAGGGGAACGGCCGACCGAGTCCGTCTCGAAGAGACGTCAGCGCGCTCGTCAGCCGACGTCACGCAAGCGCCTGCACCAGCCCAGCTGCCGCATGAACGACGCCGAGTTCCAGCGTTTCACCGAAGCCGCCGCCCACTGCCACATGTCCAACGCCGCCTTCCTCGCCTACGCCGTCGACAAGGCCGCCCGCGACCTGAACCGCACCGCCGCCGAGATCGCCACCGAACGGCAGGTCATCGACGAGCTGTTCGCCGCCCGCCGGCACCTGGGCCGCATCCACGGCCTCTTCAACCAGATCACCAGGGCCCTCAACTCCGGCGCCGACACACCCCACCCGGACACGGCAGCCGGAGCCGTGCGCAGCGCTGCCCAACGGATGGAGGACGCCGCCGATGCCCTGCTCGCCCACCGCGATGGCGGTGCCGCTGAGTGATCCCCAGCATCCACGACCGCGGCAGCGAGACGATCGGGCTCATCAACTACCTCTACGGCCCCGGTACCGCAGAGGAGCACATCGACCCGCACCTCGTCGCTGCCTTCGACCCGCTCACCCCCGACCCCGGCCGCGACCCGCAGGCCACCCACGAACAGCTCCAGCGCCTGCTCGACCAGCCCGTCAACGCCCTGCCCACCGGCAAGCGCCCCGAGAAACACGTATGGCACTTGTCCGTACGGGCCGCGCCGGAGGACCCGATCCTGTCCGACGAGGACTGGGCGGCCATCGCCCGCCGCATGGTCGCCGCCACCGGCATCGCCCCCGACGGCGACGAGCAAGCCTGCCGGTGGGCAGCCGTCCGCCACGCCGACGACCACATCCACATCATCGCCACCCTGGTCCGCGACGACGGCCGCCGCCCTCGCCTGCACAACGAGGCCCGCCGCGCCCAGGCCGAATGCCGCCGCATCGAAGTCGACTACGGCCTGCGCCGCGTCGCCCCCGGGGACGGCACCGCCGCCAAGCCACCCACCAGCGCCGAACGCCACAAAGCCAAGCGCGAGGGCCGAGAGCAGGCGGCACGCGAAGAGCTACGGGAGACCGTACGGCGGGCAGTGGCCGGAGCCATGAGCGAGGAGGAGTTCTTCGACCGGATCGCCGCCGCCGGCCTGCTGATCCACAAGCGCGTCGCACCCTCCGGCGACCTGCTCGGCTACAAGGTCGCCCTTCCGGACAACCGCAACGGCAAGCAGGAGCCGGTGTTCTACGCAGGCTCCACCCTCGCCCCCGACCTGTCCCTGCCCCGCATCCGCCAACGCTTCTCCGACGGCCCCCCGAGCCAGGTCACGGACACCCTCTCCGTCGAAGCCCCGAGCGGCCCCGCAGCAGCGCGGCGCCGGACGGCCACGGCCGTGTGGCAGACGGTGCTGGTCATCGACCACGGGGAGGACGCCCGGGTGGCCGCGCACATCGCGGCGGCCGGGGAGGTCCTGGACGCGCTCGCCAAGACCTCCGCCGCCCACACCCGCGCCGAACTGCGCAAGGCGGCCTTCGCGTTCGAACGGGCCACCCGCTCCCACATCAAGGCCGAGCGCGGACACGACCGGGCTCTGCGCCAGGCCGCCCGCGACCTCGTCCACAGCGGACCCGCGCTCGGACGCGGAGAAGACGGCGCCACCACCGCGATGGCGATCGACATGCTGTTCTTCCTCGTGACCGCCGCCGCCCACTGGCATGCGAAGAAAAACCATGCACAGCAGGCAGCCGCCGCCCGCCAGGCAGCCGAACACCTGCGCGCCGCCTACCGGGCCGCCGCCGACGTCCCGTTGGGCGTGCTGTACCAGCGGGGCCGCCTCCTGTCCCAGCCCCTGCGCCAGCAGCAGGCCGCCTGTCTTCGGGCAGCCGTGCCGGAGCTGGCCGAACAGATCCTGGCCGAGCCGGGCTGGCACGCCCTGGCGGCCACCCTCGCCGACACCACGAGCGCCGGCCACGACCCCGCCGCGCTGCTGGCGGAGGCCGTCGAACGGCGGGAGCTGGGCACCGCCGACTCCATCAGTGACGTGCTGGTATGGCGGCTGCGCCGCATGGCCGACCTGCCCGCAGACGCCACCCCGATGCCCGACCACACCCCCGCTGCGGCCAAGTACCGCAGGCATTCCGTCTCGCCCGCCCCGAGCCGGGACGACCGGCCCCGCAAGACGCGGTGATGCAGTGCAAACGCCGGTGCCCCTCTACCAGGGTCGGCAAAGGGCACCGGCGTGCAGGGAAGGTCAGCGGGCAGCCTGGACCTTGACGAGCGCCTTCCTCAGGTTGGCATCCACGAGTCCCGTGACGCCCGTGACGGGCTGGGTCAGACCTGGCGGCCCGCTGCGGCCGACATGAGCGGTTCCGCGGCCTTCTCGGTCGTGTCCGGCGGCACGACCAGCAGGTCCCAGCGCCCCTGGCCGGGGGCGAGCAGGACGACGGTGCGCGGGGCGGATGCCACCAGTGTCCTGTGCAGGCGTACGACCTGATTGGAGACGAGCATCCGGCCGGGCACGGCGGGCCACGTCGCCCCGTTGACCGTGACGCTGGTGATGTGGCCCCATGCGCCGGGCAACCCGGCGAGCAACCTGGGGAGTTCGACGAGCAGGTCGTACGAACGCGGCCACCATGCGCCGTCGATGGCCCGAGGCAGATTCCCGTGGGGGGCCAGGCGCAGACGCAGGACGGGGTGGGAGGGAAGCGGGGGCTGCAGTGCGGTGGTCATGATGGCTCCTGCCAACTGCCTTGCACGAATGAGTGGTTGACGTCAGGCGCGCCGGGCCGCGACCCGGTCCGACGTCGGCCGGCGCACATCGTGCACCCGGCCGAGGCGTTGGAGGAGGCTGATGACGGCGGCCGACGGGTCGATATGACCGCGGTCGACGCCGTACCGGGCGCTGGTGGTGTCGGCGTGGTGGACGTTGTGGGGCCGGGTGGCATGGGAAAGGGGCTCCTTGACCTCGGTGAAGGCCGCTGGGACGAGGTGCGGCCGGGGTCACGGGTTGCCCCTGATGGATGGGTGGCGTGCTGAAGGCGGCCAGTCAGGCGGGCACGACGCACCCTCGTTCTCCTCACCGTACTCCCGCCCGGACGGAAGCGTCGGGGGTCCCTGATCGGAAGCGTCGGGGGTCCCTGACGAGAGCCTCGGACAGGGTGCGCTCAGGTCGGCACCGCGTTGACACCCAACCATGCCGGACGTTGACTGGCAGCACGGCGCCGTTCCTCGAATCCGGTCGGCCCTGCTTCTTCACGGCCTGCGTCCTGCCCCGAGATGGGGGTCGCCGCCCGAGGGCACCCTTGGCCTTCGCGACGGCCTGTCGCAGGGCCGGCGAGGCCCGGGGGCCGGTCGGCGGGTTGCTGGGCGCGTGTCTGGTCGTACATCGTCGTCTGCACCGTTCCCATGGGGGCGTCACGCGCCGGGCCCGGAACCACTGCTCCCGCCCGACGAACGGGACAAGATCGTCCGGCACCTCGGACACGCCGTCAACACCTTCGCGGACACCCCGGGCCAGGCCCTGGAAGAGGCCGAGAGCGCCTTCGACGAAGCCACCGAAGCGCTGGTGAACGCCCTCACGGAACGGCGACGCGTCCTGCGCGCGAGCTGGCAGGACCAGAACCCGGAGACCCGCTCCGCCGAACTCCGGTTGGCGCTGCGGGAGTACCGGGAGATCACCGCGCGGCTGCTGCGCGCATAGGCGGCAGCAGGCGTGCCGGCGCACACGCCTTCCGACGGCCGTCGTCGGGCATCCGATCCCCGACGACGGCCGCCCGAGGCTCCCCGCGCGGCCGATTCCCCCCGGTCTCGGCGCGCGTTCGGGAGCCGTGTGCCCCACATCGGACCGTGCCACGGTGAGCGGAAGGTCACCGCGCCGGTCACGCGACGAGGGGAAGCAGGGCGAGGCGAGCACAGGAGCCGACCGGGCGGGCAACGAGAGCCGACTGCTCTGCAGGGGCTGCGAATCGGTCCTTGCCCGGGTTCTCGGGGCGCGGGCAGTTGACAGGCTGCCGAACGGCGTGCGTTCCGTACGAAATCCTGTGTACGGCGGAATCCTGCAAGCCTATGCGGACTCTCACCGGGTGAGAACCCATAACGACCCATGAGAATCCGTCGGTCGGCCCGCCTGTCGACGCACCGGGGCGGAGTAGCGTGGAGCGAACCGGGAGTTTCCCGTGCGCCGGCCCCCGTCGGCGTCGTTCTCGGCGCACCACGACACCGGCCCGTCGCCCGGCGGCCCGGAGACAGGGACCGCGACATGAACGCGCCCACCGGTCGACGCGCCTCGCCCGACCGCAAGCGCTCCTCCCGGAAGCGCCCCTCCTCACTTCGTCCCACCCGGCTCACCCTGCACCCGCCGACCTTTCCGCCCGGCCCCGTGAGCGGCGCCTGGTGGCCCCGTTCCGACGACCTTCCCGCCGAACTGCCCGCTCTCATCGAGGCGTTCGACACATCGTGGGGGCGTGTGACGCGCATGGCCGCGCACCGCAGTGCCTGGCCGCAGGCGCCGTGCGAGCTGCCCGTCGCCGGTCACACGGTGCGGGCCACGTGGTACACGTCCGGGTTCGACCCGCACGCCATCCGGCTCTTCTCCTACGGCGTCGGACGCCGGGACCTGCTGATCGTCCCGCCCGGGACCGGGGCGGCAACGGCCGGGCGGCTGATGACGGCCGCGGCCGATCCCGCGCTTCGCCTCACGGCGAGCGCGCTCCTGGAGGATGCGGGAGGAAGCCCTCCGACAGAAGACACGTGACCACCGCGCTTGCACCGCCGCACCGCCCCGAGACGATGAGTGACTCGCCCGCTTCCGGTTGGCGATCACCCCCGCGGGGCATCAGGAGGGGACAGGCCCGGCCGGGCAGGACATGCCGCGGCCCGGCGAGTGGCCACGGCCATGGCGGTCGGTGGCCCAGGAGGGGAAGTGATCCGCCATGCGTGCGCATCGGCGTACCCATCGGCGTTCCGTACGAGTCGAGTACCTCCTGCCCGACGAGGCCGAATCAGCGGGCAGGGCACGGAAGTTGACCTCGCAGTTCCTCGCCCGGCCCGACCGCCGGGCGGCAGGGCTCGACGCCGAGCAGGTCGGCGACGCGACACTCATCGTCTCCGAGCTCAACGCCACGCGACACGGAGGCACCTGCCGCCTGCGTCTGCATGTGTCCGACACACGGGTGACCGTCGAGGTCTACGACGACAGCCCCGGCCGGCCCCGCGTGCGACCGCTGACGACCTGGGGCGAGAGCGGGCGTGGACTCGCCATGGTGCGATGCCTGGCACAGCGCCTCGACATCGATCCGGTCAGCGGGGGCGGCAAGAGAGTGCGCGCGGTCCTGGCCCTGTGACGGCGCGGGCGTCGCTCCTCGACACGCCGCTCCCAGGCCAGGCGTAGCACACGTACCGCATGCCGCTGCCCCGCCTGGCCCTCACCCCGGGCCTCACTCACGGCCCGCTGGACGGAGCCTGGTGGCCGCGCTGCGACGTGCTGGAACTGGAACTGCCCTCGTTCGTGGCCTCGTTGGAGCCGGGCCGGGGCACAACCGTACGAGTGACCGTGGATGCCGCCCAATGGCCCGACGCCCCGCACGCAGTCATGGCACCCGGCCGCGTGATCGCCGTGAAGCCGACGGGTTCCGCAGGCGAGGCGCAGCTCATCACCCTGGACCGCGACACCGTGGGACGCCGGGTGCTCCTGGTCGTCCCGCCCGGGGAGCCCGCCGACACGGCCGCCCGGCTGCCGGCCGCCGCCGACCCAGCCCTCCGCCTCACCGCGAGCGCGCTCCTCGCGACCACAGGGCCGACACCCGAGGAGAGCCATGTCACGAGCTGAGCACACGGCGGCCGGCCCGCCGACGTGGCCTTCGTCTCGGCGTCCCGTCCAGTGCGGCAGGACCGAGCCCCGGGCGGCACGATATCTGCGGGCTCGGAGGGAGAAATTCGCGCGGTCACCCGGGCCGAACTCGTCGTGCACCGCGACAGCTCCGCCTACACGGACCGCGTCCGCCTGCGGGACCTGCTCGGCGCTCCGCGCCCGGTCGCCGGTTCCTCCTCTCTCCCTTTGTGAGGCGTCATGCACTGTGTCATCGTCCGCTACCCGTTCGAACTGACCAGGGGCGGAGTGCTGGCCTCGATGGCGGGTGTCAGACCCGAGCTGGTCACCGGTGACTCCGTGACCATCGGCCGCCGCCGCTATCCCGTGATGCAGGTCGGTGAGGTCATCACGCGGCAGGACCGCCGCGACTTCACCGGCGGCGAGGTGATCCGGGCCATGGCCCGCCTGGGCTTCACCTGCCACGGCCGCCCCGAGGCCACACCGACCCCAGAGGCCGACGCCCCCCTCCAGGCCGCCTCGGAACTGCTGGCAAGCCCCGACCCGCAGGACGCGTGACAGCACCCTCGACGACGTACTGTCGTGGGTTCGAGTCCAACAGGGCCTACGGCTGGCAGGCGGGGGATATGGGCTCTGACCTGCTACGCAGCGCCTGCGTCGGCTTCGGCCGGGTCGGGCGCTGCTTCGTCTTCGGGGCTCTGCGTGAGCGGAAACGCGCCTACCCGTGGCGGCTTTGTGTGAGACCGCCCTCAGGGGATACCCGGGCGGCGTGAGGTACGGCAGTGTGCCTCACGAGTGGGCCGTCTGCCCCGGATGTCTTCATGAGTGCTCGGCAGGCGGTGCGCTCGTTCCGTGGACCCGTCCGCTGCTGCGGGTCGAGGTGGCCGGCGGAGTACGGTGGAGATACCGAGGGCATCACGCACTCCGGCCGTCCTGCCGGGTCGTCCTCGGCGAGAGACCAACCCCGGGTCGTCCGAGCGGCGGTGCGGAGACAGGTCGGCGTCATGGCCGCCGCGATCACAGCAACCCCGCACACGTCCCTGGTCGTTGCGCTTCCCTGCCGAAGGGCGGGTGATGGACGTGCAGCGTCTGGACATCCTCCGGCGTGACCGGGGGGAGCGGGCCCTCGTCACGCTTGTCGGCGACATCTGGCCGGGCACGGCGCCCCTGCTGCGGGCCGCGCTGGAGCAGTGCCTGCGCGACGGCATGATCGCCATCGACGTGGATCTGACCACGGTCGGCTCGTGTGACGCCAAGGGGCTGGACGTCTTCCTGACGGCGTCACGGCATGCCGGCCGCGTACACGCCGATCTGCACCTGCACCATCCGTGCGCGCAGATCACCAGGCTCCTCGCCGCCACCGGTTCCGCGCCCCTGCTCCTACCGTCCCCGGCACATCCTGCGCCGCCGGCCCCGCTCCGCGGTCTGCCGGACACGATCGCGGCGGTTCCGCCGGCGCCCGGGAGACTGCCCACTGGTGACTGCGCCCGTGCGTCGGTCGTCGCGGACGCGATCCGACTGCGCAGACTTACCCGTCGGCAGGCGGAGGACATACGAGAGGACATCGCCGACCTGGCCGTGGCGTCTGTGGCGGGCTCCTCCGAAAAGGCGTACCGGGCACGGAGCGACTTCCTGCGGCGGCTTGCCGTAAGCGCCCGACGGCCTGGCTTCGCGATGCTCCTCGCCGAGACGACGGTGCTGGTGGGATGCGTCTTCGGATTCCCGGTGGGCCCCGTGGGCCCGTCCGAGCGGGGGTTGCAGGAAAGCATCCAGCGGCTCACCGGCTGTGCCCGGTTCCTGCTCCTCACCCAGGTCGTGGCGCACCGGCACCCACAGCACCGCGACATCGGCCGCCTTCTGCAACAGCGTCTGCTGGCCGATGAGCGCACCGAGCTCGGAGTGGCCCTGCTGAGTCCGGCCGACCGGGCCGGGCAAGCCGCCTACGACTCGTGGGGCTGGCGGAACCACGGGGAGATGGTCGGGCTGCCCGGTCGGGGTGCTCCTTGCGTGTTGACCCTGTTCCGGGGAAGCGGACCGCCGCTTCCGGCGCCTCGGGCCGCCCGTCCGGGCCGGGCGTAGCCTTGGTGGCACCGAGAGCATGTCGGGCGCACGATCACGGCAGCGCCGTTCCCGGCGAGTGACGGAACGAGGGTGGCTGCGGGCCGCCCGGACGGGATCGCACGATGGACTCCCTCACACCGCCGGCCGGAGGCGTGCCTCCGCATGAGGCCCACACGTACACGATGCCGCTGGCGCGGCTGAGGCTCACGCCGGAGGCCAGCCACGGCCCGCTGGACGGAGCGTGGTGGCCGCGTTGCGACGCCCTGGAACTGGAGCTGCCCGCGCTGGTGGGCTCGCTCGACCCCGGCCGTGGCACGGTCACCCGCGTCACGGTGGGCGCTGCGGCCTGGCCCGACGCACCAATGACCGTGTCGGCGCCCGACCATGTGATCGAGGTCGTCCTGAGCGACGCCACCGGCGAGGAGCATGCCATCACCCTGGACTGCGGCACCGTGGGGCGCTGGGAGCTGCTGGTCGTCCCGCCCGACGAGCCGGCCGGAACCGCCGAGCGCCTGCTGACCGCCGCCGCCGATCCGCGGAACCCGCTGTCGGCTCAGCGCACCCTGGCACGTGTCGAGGACGGCTTCGGCCAGGAGGGCGCCGGGGAACTGCACGCCCCATGATGAAGCGATGAGACGTGCAGCTCTTTCACCGGCCCGACCCCGCCGCCCGCGTCCATGTGGATCACGGCGGGTGAGCGGATGACGGCTGCACCGGGCACGGACCGTTCCGAGAGCTTCGGGGAAGCCCTTCTGGGGGCGGTTCTCGACGGGGCGCACGAGCTCCCGCCCCACCTCATCGGCCCGCTGGTCGCCGACGTGGTGGAGCGGCTGGGGGGCCGCCGTCCGCAGGTGCTGCTCCAGGACTACGGTCAGTTGCTGCTCGTACCTCTGCGCGGTGAGGGCCTCCTGGGCGGGGATGCACAGGACATCGATGCCTCCGCCGCGGGCCGGTGCTTTCTCGATGCCCGGCCCGTCGAGGTGCCCGAGGACGACGGTGTACGGATCCACCTGCCGCTGCTGGACGGCGGAGACCAGGTGGGCGTCATGTCCGTGACGCTGGACCGGGTCGATGACGACGACCGAAGGCTGCTGGCCAGGCTCTCCGGCCTGGTCGCCGACCTGCTGGTGACCAAGCACGGCTACTCCGACCTGTTCTTCTCCACCCGCCGTGGAGAACCGATGAGCGTCGCCGCCGAGATCCAGTGGTCCCTGCTGCCGCCTCTGGCCATGATCATGCCGCGGGTCGCCGTGGCCGGAATCCTGGAGCCCGCTTACGACGTGGCGGGAGACAGCTTCGACTACGCCCTCAACGGCGACGTCCTCCACGTGGCCATGATCGACGCGATGGGGCACGGCCTGGGTGCGGCCACCATGGCCACCGTGGCCATCGGCGCCTACCGTCACGCCCGCCGCCTCGGCACCGGCCTGTCGGAAATCTACGCCGCCATGGACGCAGCCGTGGCACACCAGTTCGGCCCGGACCACTTCGTCACCGCCCAGATGCTGCGGCTGGACACGACGACGGGGCGGGTGCACTTGGTCAATGCGGGCCACCCGCCACCGATACTCGTGCGCGATCACCGCGTCGTGCGTCGGCTGCTCGCCCCCACGACCCTTCCGGTCGGCCTGGGCGGGCCTGCGCCGGAGGTGACCGAGCTGGGATTGGAGCGCGGAGACCGCGTCCTCTGCTTCACCGACGGGCTGATCGAGGAGCACACGGCTGGTGAGGAACAGTTCGGGGAGGACCAGCTGATCGACTGGGTGAACCGGCTGGAGAGAACGGGCCGCGGGGTGCGGGCGGTGGCGCGCTCCCTGTCGCACACCCTCAAGCGGGCGCGGGGCGGACAGACGACGGACGACGCGACGCTGCTCCTGGTGGAGTGGCGCGGCTGACCGCACCAGCGGCCACGAGGAAGGTCAGCCGGACGGCCTCTCACCGCTTCCCGTGTCGATGAGGATCTGCCCCGCCTCGCTGACGTTGCCGGCCAGGGCAGCCTGTGCCATCGCCGCGCGGGCGGCCTCGGGAGGCGTGTCCGGTGGGACCACCAGCAGCGAGAAGAGGTCACCCTCGCCCCGGGTGATCAGGACCGTGTCGTCACTCACCGGGAAGGAGTCCACGTGTACCACGTGGTCGCCGACGACGATCCGTGTCGGGAGCCCCTCCCAGGCCGTGGCATCCAGCCCGACGCGGGTCAGAGGTCCCAGGTGCTCGGTGAGGGCGCTCAGCAGCGCGGGCAGCTCGGCACCGATGTCACGCGACCGTGGCCACCACGCCCCGTCGAGGATGCCTTCGCGCGATGCCGACGTCTCCAGCCGGAGCAGTGCACTCCCTGGCCGCACGGCATGGTGCACACCACTCGGCAGCTCCCCGGAACCAGGGGATGCGTCGGAGTCGGCCATCGTGGACCACCCGTTCGGGATCCGATGCGAGCAGAATTCACCTCGCCCTGACCACGCTACTCCAGGTACGGCGGGCGACCCGCGGCGTGTGCGCTCAGGCGGCCGACCGGCCGATTGCCGGACGGCCCCGGGGGACCGGCTTTGCCGAAGCCCCCAACGGGTCGCCGCAAGCGCCCTGTCTCCGCGGGGGCTCTCAGGTGTCACTCGACGGTTGGACGTAGCGGGAGTACGCCGAAGAACGGCGCTCGGAACCATTGCCTGGACTTGGCTGGGCCGGGCAGTCGGCTGTCGGCGACGTAGGCCATCGACTTCGCCGATATGAATGCGGCGAAGGCTTTGATGCGGAGGCGGTAATACGCTGGGCTGCGTACCGTGAGTTGCCCGGGCCGTGGATCCGGTCGTGAGGGGCGGCTCGGACGGTGGACAGGAAACGAGGCGAGATTCGGAGCGTTCCGTCAGCGGGCATGACACGGCTGCCATCAGCCGAACCCTTCAAACGGTGGCCTCTTCGGGTGTGTCTGTACCTCAGCATCTGCTCGCCGTGCGTCCCGGGAGGCGACGGAACGGATCTTTGTGATGTCTGCCGTGCCCCACGATGTTCTGCTGGCCCGGGCCGTGCTCGATCTGGGCTCGCGCACGGACGGTTTCGATGTCCTGGAAATGCTGCACGATCTGACGGCGTATGCGGTGAGGTTCGCGGGCGTGTACGCGGCCGGTGTCACCGTCCTCGACGGGACCGGCCGGGTCGACTACCTGACCGCTTCCGACGAGGCGTGCGGGCGTCTGGAGGAGGCTCAGCTCGACCTGGGTGAGGGCCCCTGCGTGGACAGCGCGCGCACCGGAAGCATGCTCGAACCGGTCTCGCTGCGCCCGGGCGGCCCCGGATCGCAGCGCTGGCCCGGC
Source organism: Streptomyces sp. NPDC001351 (assembly GCF_042896045.1). Taxonomy (NCBI): domain Bacteria; kingdom Bacillati; phylum Actinomycetota; class Actinomycetes; order Kitasatosporales; family Streptomycetaceae; genus Streptomyces; species Streptomyces sp. NPDC001351. The sequence continues at coordinate 285,636 of NZ_JBIAWS010000004.1, forward strand.
TTCACCCCTTGGGCGGCGGCCGCGGGTTTCACCAGTGTCGCCGCCGTACCGCTGCGCGTCGCCCAGCACACACCGGGTGCCTTGAACCTGCTGCATGGCGGGCCCCACCCGATCACACCTGACGGTCTGCAGCGGGCGCAGGTGCTGGCCGATGCCGCCGGGGCCTGTCTGCACCACCGCCACAGCCTGATCTCCAGGGACGAGATCATCGCCCAGCTGGAGACCGCCCTGCAGTCGCGCATCGTGATCGAGCAGGCGAAGGGCGTACTGGCTGCCCGGCTCGGGATCGACGTGCACGACGCCTTCGGGCGGCTGCGCGGGCACGCCCGCTGCCGACGCCAGAAACTCACCGACCTGGCCCGCCAGGTCGTGCAGGGGGACATCCCGGCCGAACTCACTATCATCCGGTGACGTGCCTCGCGACACGGAGGACACCGGATCCCGGAGTGTCCCGCGACCCGACGACGCCCTGACCGATCTACTGGCCCGTGCCCACGCCGCGGTCCGCGCCGGAGAGGGACCGTCGCGAGCGCTGCCGTCCGGGAGCGCTCGCCTGTTCGGGCTGCACGCCTTCACCCTGAACGCCGTCACCCGGGACGGCCGGCCCGAACTGCTGTGGGCAGACCCGCCGCAGGGCCTGGGCATCGATCTCGACACCCTGCAGTACACCCTCGGCGACGGCCCCACCCTCCAGGCCGCCCGGGAGGGCCGGACGGTGACCGAACCGGATCTGCACGCTGCACACCCGGCCCGCTGGCCGCTGTTCCTGCCGGCCGCCGCCCGCACCCCGGCCCGCACGATCGTGGCGCTGCCCCTGCAGATCGGGGCCACCACCGCAGGGGTCCTCACCGGCTACCGCACCACCCCCGGCCCACTCACCCCGGCCTGCCTCGACGCCCTGCACGGTCTGGCACAGATCCTGCTGCTTGCACTGGTCACCCAATTCGGCGATCCGACCGGCGACACCCCACCGGGCACTGACCTGCGGCTCTACCGTGCCGAAGTCCACCAGGCCACGGGCTACCTCGCCGCCGCACTCGACATCCCGATCGACCAGGCCCTGCTGCGGCTGCGCGCACACGCCGCCGCCCACGGCCAGTTGCTGCCCGACCTGGCCCGCTCCTTCCTCACCCGCCGTCTGTCCCCCGACGCTCTGCACCGGTGAGGAGCTGCCGACGTCGTGTCCATCCTCCTCGGCCGGGTCCCCCTTCCCGACGGCAGCCCGGCTCGGTGACCAAAACCGGCGACCGCGAGCCGCACTCCCCGGAACCAACGAGGCGGAGCTCCACACTCTGGACCGCACCCAGGTAGAGGACGACGGCCGTGGTGGCGACGCCCAGGTCGGGGCTGCCCAGGCCGATCGCCGCCGAGCAGAGCCGCCACTCGTGGCCCATCCGGTGGTAGTCCCGGATCAGCACCGCGTCGTGAAACTGCTCGTCGGTGATCTGGCGCTGCTCGTGCTCCGGCACCGGTACTCCCTGGCTCATCCCTGCTGGTCTTTCCGAATGCCCTCGATGCTGTGCGGCTGGGGGTTCAGCACGTACTGGAGGGCGACCCCGTTTCCTTCCCGCCATGCTGCTCAGTCCAGGTCAGCGAGCAACCGCCTGCCGATCAAGCGGAGTCCTCGGTCTTTCAGGCGATGGCCCAACTCGCCATGCCGCAGCGGCATCGGCCGGAGCCTCACCCCTGATAGCGAGCCACCGAGTAGGCGCCTGGACCCAGTACAGGCAGTTCGCCGGTTTCGTTGACCATCTCAAAGACCTCGAAACCGGCGAGGAGCGCGTGCAGCTCCAGTTCTCGAGGGCCGAGAACACGCCGCCGGATGGCATCGTGGCACTCCTCCCCCGAGTCGAACACCCAGTGCCGGCGCATGGTGTTGATCTGTGTCCGCAGGTCCCACTGGTAGCTGATGGTCACCGTGGCGGCTCCGAGGGGGGTCTCTACGCGGGCCTGTTGAGGGCTTGGAGACTCGATCGGGGCTACCGGGGAGCACAGGACGAGCAGGGTGTCCGGGTACGCGTGTGCGGCGAAGGTCTGGAACGCTGCCCGGATATCAGCGTTGTCGTGCACGTAGGCGAGCGAGTTGCCCAGGCACACCAGGACGTCGGTGGTGTGCCCGAGTCGGACGGTGCGCATGTCCCCGACCCGGAAGTCGAGTTCGGGGCGGGTGCGGCGTGCGTAGTCGACCAGGCCGGGCTGAAGATCAACGCCGATGCAGTCGAAGTGCTGGGCCAGCAGTTCCAGGTCCCTGCCGGTGCCGCAGCCGAAGTCCAGCAGTGTGCGGGCTTCGGGGTAGTGCCGGTCGATGAGTTCCCGGCAGAGGCTCGCGCTGTCGCTGTCAGCCTGCGCGTGATCGTACAGCGTGGGGTCCCGGTAGAAGAGGTTCGACGCTTCGAGGCGTTCTGCCTCCACGCTGTCCAGGCTGCTCATGCAAGGCTCCGGAGTCCGACTTCCAGGGCGAGTGTGTCGCACAGCAGGTCGGGCACCACGGGGGCTCGCTCGGCGTGCTCCCGGGCTCGGGCCAGGGCGACGGGATCAACGTAGCCGAGGTCGACCAGCAGTGACTCGCGGAGCATGTCGTCCAGGAGGGGAAGGCCGTAGCTTCGCAGGCCCGACTCCATGACCGCGAGGAAGTTCTCCGGTTCGTTCGGGGCCGCGACGGATTCGGGCAGTCCGGCACGCCGCAGGCGGTCGCGGAACATCGCCTTGCCCTCTTTGTGCTCGTGTGGCAGTTGCTCCATGAAGCGGACGATTCGGGGGTGGACGAGCGGAGCCACCGGCCAGATCCCGAGTCTCAGGTAGGCCGGGTTGTGCAGGCCGAAGGCCATGAGCGTGGGCACCGGGAGCACGGGGATGGGGGCGAGGTTCTCGTCCACCTGGGCCAGGGCCTCGATGGCCTTGTCCCCGAGCCAAGGGATGGGCTCTGCAGCGGGGAGTGCAGCGCCCGTACGGGAGTGGCAGGCATTGACCTCATCCCCGCCACTGCCCGTGAAGACCACCTCGCAACCGTGGGCGGCCACGTGCCCGCGCAAGACGTCGAACGCCTCCTGGTAGAAGGCTCCTGCCGGGTCGTGCGGCAATCCGCGCTCCCGTACCCCACCGGGCACGAACGGCGGGTGCTGCATGGCCGGGACGGCGGTGTCCCGCAGTCCCAGGTGATCCACCAGCATGCGACGTCGGTCTTGCTGAAGGCGACCGATCCGTCCGGCCATGAGCAGGCCGAATGTGTGGACGGAGCCGAAGCCGGCTGCGGCAGTGGAGAGAGTCACGTTGCCCGAGTCGGCCCCGCCGGACACCTCCACGCCGACGCAGCTCGCCGTAGAACGCCACCCGGCCACGGCCTCGGTCAGCAGCGCATCGAACGCCCCCACCGGGTCAACACCCGCGCGCAGCCTTCGGGGCTCCAGCACATGCTGAGCGGGCTCGGGGTAGAGGATCGTGAGTCCCGCGGTCGTGAAGAGGGCCGTGGCGCGTTCCGTGAGCCGGTACACCCCGTCGAAGAGAGTGTCGGCGCTGTAGCGGTGCCGGCGGGTCAAGGTGCGCGCCATGGCCCGGGGATTAAGTCGATCAGGTCGTAGGTGGAGCCGTAGGTCAGCCAAGTCCCAGGAGCCGTACAGGTCTTCTCCGGCCGCGACGAGGTACAGCGGCGCGGTGCCGAACACGCCCGCTGAAACCTGAACCTCGCCCGGGCGTAGGAACAGGGACGTGAAGTCCACCTCCCCGCCCTTGTCCTCCCTCACCAGCGCGTGGACGCCGGATCCATCGCCCGGCACAAGCTCGGCTTCCAGGGCGGCTACGTGAGCGGGTCTGATCCAGCTCTGCCCGCTGACCCACCGGTCTGTGTCCCAGCGCCACGCTGTGCTCCGGGTGTCGGCCAGACGCACACGAAACGAAAGCACCTGCTTCCCCCTCGGTCATGGGGCGGTGGAGCAGGGCGTTCGGCCCTGCTCCACCGCGTTCACGGGCTGATCAGCTGCAGTGGTCGCCGTTGTTGTCACCACCCCCGGGCATCTTGTCGAGCAGCGCCGCGTCCATGCTGGGGACGCCGGTGATCAGGTCACCTGTGAACAGGTCGTCGATGTTCATGGTCGTTCCTCTCCTAAGGAGTGAGTGGACGAGCCCCGCGAAGTGCGGAGCCCTGGCCCCGTCCCGGCCGCGGGCAGGCCGGCGACCGGGACGGGAGCTCATCGAGGGGACTGCCAAGGCGGCAGGGTGCCGCCGGTGATGCTGCCTGATGGGATCCCGCTCTGGCCGCTGGGGAGTTGTGGAGCCCGCCCCGGCGGGGAACCGGGTCTTCCTGAGGGCTCGCGCGGCCAGAGCGGGAGTCAGTGAGTGCCCGTCGAGGGCTAGGAGCGGTCGAGGTACCAGAAGGCCCAGGCGACCGGTGCGGTGGAGGCGATGATCAGAGCTGACAGCAGCCACTGGGCGGAGGCCGGGTGGACTGATGAAGAGGCGTCGTGCCCACTCCTGTTCAGGCAGGGTCGCTCCGGGCTGGCGCATGGGCAGATCGGTGGGGGCTTCGTCAGGCATCGGCTTGGTCCTGTTCCTGCGTCTCGCGGTAGACGTCGGCGAACCGCCTGGTCAGCAGGCCGACTTCACGCATGTACTGGTAGGCGCCGAAGTGGGTGGACTCCGCGGTTGGCCGGGGCGTCAGGTCGAGGATCCGGTAGCCCTCCCGGAACAGCGCCTGCACGGCGGGTTCCTCGTCGAAGCCGAGGTCCTCGGCCATCAGCGCTCTCAGGTGGCTGACCAGGTTCCGGGTCGTCGCGTCGATGACCGGGCGCTCGGGCATCGCCAGCCCGACGGCGAGCGCCGTGGCCACGCTCTCGTCGACCGCCTCCAGGACGATCGGGAGCTGCGCCGCCTCGGACGACATGACGCTCTGCGTTTCCATGCCCGCACCCCTTCTCCGGTGTCCACCGTTGTCGTGGCTGACAACGTCCAGAAAACCGGAGCGGGTTGGCGCGGACCACGGCATCCATGAGGCAGTCCTGGGACACTCATGGGACAGATCAGCGCCGCCAGGGTAGACACGGACGGGAACGTGGAAAGGGGGCGGCATGGGGCTTGCGGAGCGGCGCAGGGCGCTGGGCTACAGTCAGGAAGAGCTCGCGCACGCCCTCGGCGTCGACCGGCGCACGATCGGCCGCTGGGAGACTAGGACCACCACGCCCCAGCCGCCCTTACGGCCGCGGCTGGCCGAGCTGCTGCACCTCGACCTTGACCAACTCGACGCCCTGATGGGACAGCCACAAGCAGCCCGTCCGGCGCCGGCAGGGTCGCCGCCTCGCGACCACCACGGCTCAGGGGACCCCGACGACATGATCCGACGCCAGTTTCTGCGCGCCATAGCCGTCACCAGCGCCCTCGTGGCCCTGCCCGCCGACGACAGCGCCGCCCTCACCGACGGAGCCCACCGTGGGATGTCGGAGGACTTCCTGCGCATGAACGGCCACCTGTGGCAGGTGTATCAACTCGCCCGCGCCAAGGGCTCCGTGTACCCGATCGTCCGCGACCAGCTCACCACGCTCAATGACACCCTCGACGGCCAGCCGGCAGCTGAATCCCGGGCTCTGTGCGGCGCGGCCGGCGACCTCTTCCAGCTCGCCGGTGAACTGGCCTTCGACGGCAACCGCTACACCGACGCAGCAGCCTCCTACACGCTCGCCGCCTCCGCCAGCAAGGAAGCCAAGTCCTACGACCTCTGGGCATGCGCCCTGGTCCGGCACGCCTACGTCGACCTGTACGAACGGCGTTACGCCGAGGCCGCCACCGCACTCTCGGCGGCTGAGCGGGTGGCGCGGCGAGGAGACAGCTCCCTGTCCACCCGCCACTGGGTCGCCTCCGTCCAGGCCGAGGCGTATGCCGGACTCGGGAACCTGTCCGCCTGCGAGCGCGCCTTGGACGAGGCGGAAAGGGTTACGGACCTCAACGGCCCGTTCCACAACGGCGGCTGGCTGCGCTTCGACGGCTCCCGCCTCGCCGAGGAACGCGGCGCCCGCTACCTCCAGCTCGGCCGCCTCGACCTCGCCGAGAAGGCCCTCACCACCGCTCTGAGCCAGGACGTACTCGCCTCCGGGCAGTCCTTCCGGCGCCGCGGCGCCGTCCTCACCGACCTCGCGTCCATCGGCGCCAAACGGCACGACCCGGACCAGGTCCTCGCCTATGGCCGCGAGGCCCTGCAGCTCGCCCGAGCGACGTCCTCCGGATACGTCGCCCTTAAACTCCAGGGGCTACGAACCGACCTCGGCCCCCTCGCCCGCGACGCCCGTGTGGTCGAGTTGGGCGCCGAGATCGACGCACTGTGCACGACGTGACGAGAGGGGAAGGCATGTCGCAGATCGAGGGCGCACGCGTGTTCCGCGAGGCTTGGATCACCGGCGTTCGAAAGCACTTCCCCGGCGAACCCAAGCCCGGCTACATCACCCCCTGGGAAGAAACCCCGGAATGGGAGCGACAGGCCGCCGGGGCCGTGTACGACCAGGTGCGACAGTTCCTCCACCTCAGCGACCGCCACGCCGCCCGCCTCACCCGCGAACAGAAGAGCCGCTTCGTCGCCACCTGCTGGACCGCCCAGATGTACAAGCACTTCGAGGACCCCAAGCCCGGATACGTCGCCGACTGGCCCGACCTGCCCGACTGGCAGAAGGAGACGGACGCCGACATCTTCGAGGCAATCGAAGACGCCTCGAAGTAGCCGCGCACCCGCTGGAGGGTCGCGGCCGCGGTCAGCACCACCGCGCGCATGACGGTGACAGGACCCGAGCGGCGTATCCAGTCAATGCATCCGACGCTTCCTGGCCTTCGCCGGAATCGCCGCGGCGCTCATGTGCTAGCGGCGCCTCTCGCAGCAGGCGTGAGGCAGCGGCACCCCCGCTACGGGACGTTCCAGGCGGCGATGAACGGCTGCCCGTCCTCGGTGGCCAGGAAACTGAGCGTGCCCGGATGCGGATGGCCGAGCAGCCGGCTGGCGGAGGCGTCGAGGCCGAGCCAGCGCACCGTGAGCACACGGGCCAGATGACCATGCGCGACGACGGCGACATCGCCGTCCTCCAGCAGCGGCCGGATCCGGTCCAGCACCGCATCCGTGCGCGCTGCCACCTGCTGGAGCAGCTCGCCAGGATGGTCGTCGTCGCCGGGAATGACGCCGTCCCGCCACAGGTCCCAACCCGGCTTCATCTCCTGGATCTGTGCCGCGGTCAGGCCCTCGTAGCCGCCGTAGTCCCACTCCAGCAGATCGGGATCGGGCCGGACGCCGGTCAGGCCCGCCAGCTCGGCCGTCCGCATAGCGCGGCTCAGCGGGCTGCTGAAAACCGCCACCAGAGGGCGTCGTGCCAGCCTCGAAGCGAGCTCCTTCGCCGCGGCCTCGCCCGCGTCAGTCAGCGGAACGTCGGTACGGCCCGCGTGCCGGCCCGACAGGCTCCATTCAGTCTGGCCATGCCTGATCACTATCAGTTCACCCATGGCCGCGCACGATATCTGCTCATGCGACACGGCCGACCACTCCCGCCTTCGCCGCCACCGCCCGCACTCTCATCTGCGACGGCTGACTCGCCAACGGAGATGACCTCTTTGGCACGTGCGGTCAGCTCAGCCGTGCATCGGCGTACACGGTCATCGCATCGCGCTGGTAGACGGCGAGACCTTCGGCGACCTTGTCGAAGTTGGCCCGCATCTGCGGGTCGTCGACATAGGTCTGGCCCACTCCCTTGTACGCGGCCGCAGTCGGGGTCCAGAACCGGCAGATCTGCTGGTAGTTGGCGTCCACCTCGGCCTGTACCGCAGGGTCGGAGACCGGCGTGCCGGCCACCATGAACTCCGCCATACGGATCATCTGCGCCGTCACCTCACGCTGCCAGCGCTCCGTGTCCTCGGAAGTCATCGCCTCGACTGCCTGCCGGGACTGCTCCCACGCCTGCGGCCACCGCTCCCGTACCTCGGCCTCGGCCTCGGAGGGGCCCTGGAACCCCTCGAACAGGTTCTCCGGCTTGTTGATCTTCGTCATCTTCCCGTTGTCCCTACCTTCTTCCAGTTCGACGATGGTGCGCCCGACCGTACGGGCCAGCGTCTCCAGCCGGTCCCGTTCCGCGAGTAGCCGTTGGTGGTGCTCGCGGAGCACGGCCACCTGGTCGAGCCGGCTGTCCAGGACCGCCTGGATCTCGCGCAGCCCCAGGTCCAACTCCCGCATCAGCAGGATCTGCTGCAACCGCAGCAGATCGGCCTCCTCGTAGTAGCGGTGCCCGTTGCTCCCGATCCATGCGGGCGGCAGCAGGCCGATCTCGTCGTAGTGCCGCAGCGTCCGCGATGTCACCTTGGACATCCGCGCCACCTCCGCGATCGACCAGGCCATCCGGTGCCTCCCTCGCCGGGCCGGTCTCTCCGGCCACACACATGACCGTAGAAGTTGCCGCAACGGAAAGCGCAAGGCCGAAACCCCGTTGGACCGACACCAGGGCCCGACCCGTCGGACAGGCCCTACTAGGACGCGTATCGACTTGTGATCAAGGGGATCCCCGAAGCCATCGGCCCGGTCGGCTTCATCCTGCCCCCCACGGCAGGATCACAGCTCTGGGCGGACACCATCCGCGCCACCGACCACCACACCTTGGGAAAGCAGGCCCGCCATCGCGCGCTCAACAGGTCCTGCACGACCGCGGGTGACCGCCATCAGCGTCATCACGAGGGCCCGGTTCGACCAGGGCGACGGGCCGTCCCGGACCTACTACTGCAACGTCCGTCTCGGCAACGGCACCACGCTCACCGTCGAGAACGAAGGGCAGACGGGCAGGAGCGTGCAAGTCACTTACGACCCCCGGGGGAAGACGGACCCGCAGTTCGGCAATCGGCCCCGGCACCGGACCCACGCCCGCTGGAGGCATCCCGGGGCCTGCTGGTCCTCGGCTTCGTCCTGATTGCGGGCGTCGTCATCGGCCCGCTCGAGGACACCCCGGCCGACACGGTGCCGCCCCGGGACGCGGTACCCGCCTCCTGAGGCCGCGCGTCTCTGCCCGCGAAGGCGCTCAGGGCACCCGGAGCTGCGGTGTCGCCGTTGGCGAGGTAGGCGATGTGGGACACGCCGTTGCCGCAAGGTCGGGCCTCAGTGCTCGTGCGGTCCGGGCCGGTGGACGGGGCCGGGCACGGCCACAGAAAGCTGGCCCAGGGCATGGTCGCGGTCCAGCAGTCGGAGATGCAGCTGATGACCGACCTGCTGCGACAGCGCGCCTCGGCGCCCAGGCGACGCACGACCGGCCCTGGTGCCGACGCATCGGATCGCTCTCTTCGTGGAACAACGCTTGCCGGGCTCACTCCACAACAGTTCACAGCAGCTGGTGAAGAACTCCCGACTGGCCGGTGCGATTCTTCCGTTTTAGCGTGAAATGAAACACTTTGATAACGGGGGTGATGTCAGTGCCGTAGGGAAGAATCCTTTGTGGGAGGGGGAACTCATGACTGACGAGCGCAATGCCGCTGACCAGCACACACCTGCGCCGGGTGGCTGCCGTTGGTGTGGGCTCGAGGCGCGGGAGCATGCCCAGCGGTGGAAGCCGCCCGTGGGCTGGCACAAGTGGGAACCACCAACGTCAGAACAGCGCAAGGAGCGCATGCTCGCACGGCGGAGGCGCCGCCGCGGCACTGGCGAGACCGGGTCTGCGCTGCGCGCCGTTACCCTGCGGCCAGCTTTCTGAGCTCACCGAAGATCTCGCGCAATTGGGCGGGGACCTGCTCAGGGCTGGTGAGCGTGCTCACCAGCCCGAACATCATGTCGGGTTTGCCGCTGGGGCCGTTCGGACTGTCGTTTCGGAGCATGTTCAGCACTTCCTTGCTGAACTTCTTGCCCGGACGCTGAGCGGCGAAGTCGGCCGCCGTCCACGGCTCGCCCTTCGGCCAGAGGTCGTTGGCGGCCACAGCCCACAGGTCGTCGGGGAACAGCTCTTCCAACTCGTTGAAGGAGTCCGGTTCACCCACGAAGCGGACTACGTCGTCGACGGCGCTACCGAAGAACTGCTGGAGGCGTGCCTCCTTGAAGAGCCCCTTGGGCAGAGTGCGACTGTCGGCGTCCACCATGAGCATCACGGTCCGGCCGTGCTCGACCAGATAGTGGGCGAGGTGCAGCGCCCCCTCGTTGTTGAAGCACGCCCAAAGGGCGATGCCGGCCGACTGCAGGGACTGCCGCTCGGACAGCCTGAACAGCGTGGGGATTACCCGCTGTTCGGTATCGCCCTCGACGGCAAGGAAGCAACGTTCGTGCAGCAGCACGGAGTTGCGCAGGCCGACCGCCCCGGCGATGCGCCCCAGGTGACCGTCGATCCCCTCGTGAGTGTCGGCCCCCAACCGCTCCACCAGTGTCCGGCCGTCCTCCAGCCGCAGATGCACGACGTCGGCGATGTCGACACCGTCGATCAGGTTCATGGAGTGGGTGGCGACGATGACGTTCACGTGGGGCAGCGCACTCTGGTCACGGATGAGCTGCATGATCTTGCGTTGGTGGCCGTAGTCGAGATGCGTGTCCGGCTCGTCGTAGATCACGATCGTCTGCACCGGCGGCGGGGCGTCATCGACAGCCTCGGGCTCGGCGGAGGGATCGACGTCGTCGAACTCCTCGCGCGTGAGCAGCCGACTGTTCCACTCCCAGATGGCAAGGGAGATACGGCGCGCGCTGCCCAGTCCCGAACGTGCCAGGCCGACGGCCTCACCCTTCGTACGGGCGATGCGCAGCGGCGTACCTCGAAGGCCGTGCGAGAAGGAAACCTCCGGCTCGACGTACACCTCGGTGAGGTCGTCGCAGCGGTTCTGGATGTGCTCGCACAGAGATTGTGCGTCGTCCTGGAGCCGCTCCCTGATCCCGTCTTCGATCGACTGCAGGCGCCCCTGAAGGGTGGGGTCTGCCATATGAGCCTGATAGCGCCCCATCAGTGCCGTCCTGACAGCACCATCCGGGTCGGCCGACTTCCCGTCGAACGGCATCAGCCGGGGCAGGCGTCGCTCCATCTCTTTCGGCGCCGGCACCCAGTCCGACGTCGTCGAGGCGTGCGCCATGCCGTACTTGCGCAGCTCCGGCTCGATGTCGAGGCGCTTGATGGACGCCAGTTCCGGAAGCAGTTCCTTGGCCAGTGCCCGCACCTCAGCGAGAGACAACTGGGCCGGATCACGCAGTCGTTCATCATCGGCAAGCGGCGTCCAGCACTCCAGCACGGACGTCTCGCCGGCTGCAGCGTGCCGCCGTACACGCAGTTCCTCCGCAGGGAACCCGAACGTCTCCTGCTCCCACGGATCGAGCGTGAACAGTCCCTCCACCCAGGTGGTCGCACACCGCGAGAGAGGCACCGCCTCATCCTCCTCGCCGGACGAGCCGAGCTCGTACGTACGGTCGTCCTCGCTCAACTGCTCATCGCCCACGAGGAAAGCTAGCGCGGCAAGCACCGCGCTCTTACCGCCGTCGTTCTGCCCGGCAAGGATGGTCGGCGTACTGACCGGGATCTCGCGGACGTACTTGAGGGACCGGAATCCACACACCGTGAAGTTGTGCAGGTGCACCGTTCTCCGCCGCTCCGTTCCCTGGCGTCCGGGGGCACCCGCACCCCGACGCGGCGCCTCACCACAGACATTGACCTGGGTACCAGACAACCCAGGCGCATCATCTTATGTCTTGAGGGGATGGCCCGTTGGAGCCGTGAACAGATCTGACCGAATCAAACCGATCCAGCCGATTACTGTTTGATCTGCTTCGGAGCAACCGCTTCAAGGGCAGGAGGAGCGTGCAGCTCAACATCGTCGTGCTCTTGAGCTCAGGAATGTGCACACGCAAGGTCGCCGTCCGCCGGCTGCGCGAGCGGACACCCACCACGGCCGCAACGTCTCGATGACTACCGATGTACGCACCGTCTAGCAGTTCGTGCCCTCCGCGTGCCCATAAGAGCGGGCAACCACGGTCAACAACGGTTCCTGCCCGCCTCACGAGCGCCCGCACCCAGGTACATAAAGCCAGGTCAGAGGCCATACACCCTCCGGAGCGCCGTCGCTTCCCAAGCTGGGAGCGCGAGTTCGATTCTCGTCACCCGCTCCAAAGAGAAACCCCAGGTCAGCGGCGTGGGGTTTGTTTGTTGTCTAGTCCAATTTGAGGGTGGCGTGCCTCCGCGTGCCCCAAGTCGCGGTCGAGCAGCAATTCCAGGGGTACCCGAGTGCCCAGCCGGGTCGTCCAACTTCCAGTCCAGGTAGGTCTTGCCGGGGGGAAGACAGGGCATGTGTCCACAGCCCATGGTGATCACGACGTCCGAGGCCTGGACGGCTACGACGGTCAGGGCCTTCGGGGTCTCTACAGAGACGTCGATGCCCGATTCGCTCATCGCCTCGATGACAGCGGGGTTGACCGTTTCGGCCGGGGCCGAGCCGGCCGAGCGGCCCTCCACCGCGCCCTCACACCTTCTCGGCCAGCACGCGGGAATGCCCGGCAGCGAGCAGGCCGATGGGAGGAGTCCTCAACGTCGGAGGTCAGCATGGTCACGCGTCCGGGATGCTGGAGCGCGGTCGCGCACAGTATGGCGTCGATGGCGTACTTGTGACCGTGCAGACCCGCTGCTCGGAGCAGCGCCGCGGCAGCCTGCGCCACACCCTGCGTGACCGGCAGATCGGCGTCACGGGTGGCCGTCAGCCACTCGTGAACCTCCCGGTCCCGCTGCACCGCCTTCGCCAGGCCCTCGCTGTCCAGGACCAGGGCACCGCTCACTCGGCGGCCCCGGCGCCCGAGGCACCGCCGGTGAGCCTGGCGCGCTTGGCCGCCACGGCCTCCGGGTCCGCCGGGTCCGCCGGGCCGTGAAGAGGCGCAGCGAGGACGGGACCGCCACCGCCGCCGCTAGCGTGCTCAGCGGGAACCAGCCGATGGCCAGGCCACCGCCGAGGTCGATGCTCGCGGTGCCGAGCGAGCCGATGGGCAGGGGCTGCGCGTCGCTGCTGAACAACTGGACCAGGGCGTTCGGGATCATGACCGAGATGCCGAAGGTGACCAGCATCGGGGCGAGTTCGCCGAGGCCCATCGCCCGGTCCAGCATGGAGCGTTGGACGAGGTGGCCGAGCCCGCAGCGCGGCGAGCGCCTTGCGACATTCGGCATCCAGGACACGCAGCGCCGAAGTTGCTTCTTATTGCCGTGGTGTCGAACAGCAGCGGGTTCTCACCGCCGCGTTGGGAGTCGCTGTCGCGGATGCCCCACAAGGTTGCCGTGATCGGGGAGGAAAACTCCCGTCAAGAAGTTCCCGGCTCGCGGCAACCCTTTGCGGGGCCCGTGACCACAAGGAGTCGGATCCGGTGGTTCGGGTGACTGGATCCGCCTTCCCTCTGGTGAACGGTATGCAAGGAGAACGCCTCCCCATGAACAACTCCACGAACGGCGGGCGCCGCGGGCGCCACCGCCGTCGCTGGACCGCCACCGCCGTGCTGGTCGGCGCGCCCGCCATCGTCGTGCCGTATCTCCTGTTGGTGCAGGAGGACTCGCAGGCCGCGACGGTCGACGCCGGCGCCTACTACCGGCTGGTCTCCGTGCGCAGCGGCAAGGTGCTCGACGTCAACGGCTTCTCCACGGCCGACGGCACCCGTATCCAGCAGTGGACCGACCAGAACACCGCCAACCAGCAGTGGAAGCTGAAGTCCACCGGGGACGGCTACTACGAGCTGGTGAACCGCAACAGCGGCAAAGTGCTGGGCATAGCGGGCAATTCCACCGATCAGACGGCCGCCGCCGAGCAGCAGACCGACAGCTCCGCCACCTCCCAGGAGTGGCGGATCAGCGATGTGAGCGGTTCCGACGCCGTCACCTTCACCTCCCGTAGGAGCGGCCAGGTTCTGGACGTCTCCGGCGGCTCCACGGCCGACGGCGCGGCAGTCATCCAGTATCCGGGCACGGGCGGCACCAACCAGCAGTGGAAGCTGGTGAAAATAGCCGAGACCCAGGCGTCCGGGACCGGCAGCGCGCAGACCACGGCCGCGGCCGGACCGTATGTGTGGAAGAACGCCCCGGTGGCGGGCGGCGGTTACGTCACCGGCCTGGTCTTCAACCAGAAGGAGAAGGGCCTGCTGTACGCGCGCACCGACATGGGTGGCGCGTACCGTTGGGACACCGGGGCCGAGCAGTGGATCCCGCTGACCGACCAGTTCGGCGAGAAGGACTGGAACCTGCTGGGCATCGAGTCGCTGGCCACCGACCCGGTCGACCCGGAACGGCTCTACCTCGCGGCCGGCACCTACACCAACGAGTGGGCCGGCAACGGGGCGCTCCTGCGCTCCACCGACCGCGGCCGCACCTTCCAGCGCACCGACCTGCCGTTCAAGCTGGGCGGCAACGAGGACGCCCGCGGGGCGGGCGAGCGCCTGGTGATCGACCCCGCGAACCACGACCACCTGCTGCTGGGCACCCGCAAGAACGGCCTGTGGCGCAGCACCGACGCCGGTAAGACCTGGAGCCAGGTCTCCTCGTTCCCGGTCAAGGACGGCGCGAGCTTCGGCACCGGCATCTCCTTCGTGACGTACGGCCCGGCCGGCAGCAACACGATCTACGTCGGCGTCGCCGACAGGTCCACCAACCTGTACCGGTCCACCGACGGCGGCAGCTCCTGGCAGGCGGTCTCCGGGCAGCCCACCGGCCAGGTGCCGCAGCACGGCGTGCTCTCCGGTGACGGCTCGCTGTACCTGTCGTACTCCAACAACACCGGCCCGAACAACGTGTCGGGCGGTTCGGTGTGGAAGTACGCCGGCGGGGCGTGGAAGAACATCTCGCCGTCCCAGGGCAACTACGGCTTCGGCGGTCTGGCCGTCGACCCGCAGAAGCCGTCCACGGTGATGGTCAACACGCTGGACCGCTGGTGGCCGCAGGACGAGGTCTACCGCAGCACCGACGGCGGTGCGACCTGGAAGACCCAGTCCGACAAGTCCGTGCGAAACGCCTCCATCGCCCCGTACCTCGGCACCGGCATCGGGCACTGGATGACCGCGCTGAGCATCGACCCGTTCGACTCCGGGCACGTGCTGTACGGGACCGGCAACGGCATCTGGGCCAGCAACGACGCCAACGCGACCGACAACGGCGGCACCAGCCACTGGTTCATCGGAGCCCGCGGGCTGGAGGAGACGGCGTACTACGACGCGGTCTCCCCGCCCGGCGCCGCCGCCCTCATCACCTCGCTGGGCGACCAAGGCGGCTTCGTGTACGACGACCTGACGAAGGAGCCCACCGGGCGGCTGACCAACCCGGAGATGTACAACAGCACCTCCGTCGACTTCGCCCAGTCCGACCCCTCGCTGGTGGTCCGGGTCGGCCGGGGCGGCAAGCAGGACGGCGCCCTCTCCACCGACGGCGGCCACACCTGGAACGGCTTCAAGGGCGAGCCGGTGCCCAGCGCGGACAGCGGCCACATCGCGATCGCGGCGGACGGCTCCACGTTCGTCTGGGCCGAGGCCGGCCAGGCCCCGTACCGCTCCACCGACCGGGGCGCGAGCTGGTCGAGGGTCAACGGTCTCGGCAACGATGCCGTGGTCGTCGCCGACCGGTCCTCGGCCAACACCTTCTACTCGCTGAACAACGGCACGCTCTACGCCAGCACCGACGGCGGCGCGACCTTCGGTGCCCGCGCATCCAACCTGCCGAGCGGCAAGCTCAGCGCCGTCCCCGGTGTCGCGGGTGACCTGTGGCTCTCCGGCGGCGGCAAGGGGCTGCTGCATTCCACCGACGGCGGCCGCAGCTTCACCACGCTCTCCTCGGTGCAGTCCGCCTCCGCCCTCGGCTTCGGCAAGGCCGCGTCGGGCGCCTCCTACCAGGCCCTGTACCTGATCGGCACCGTCAAGGACGTCACCGGAGTGTTCCGCTCCACCGACAAGGGCGCCACCTGGCTCCGCGTCAACGACGACGCCCACCAGTGGGGCGGCATCAGCGGCATCGGCATCATCACCGGCGACCCCGACACCTTCGGCCGCGTCTACATCGGCACCAACGGACGCGGTCTCCAGTACGGCGACCCCTCCTGAGATCCCGACCTCCTAAGGGGGCCGCAGGCTCAACGGCCTGCGGCCCCACCGTGGTTGGCGGACCGCCCGTCGCCTTCACCACTCCGCCGGCGGTGCAGGTCAAGCTGTGATGGGTGAACGAGGCTTGGCAAGCCCTACCGGGCAGGGGACGTCGAGAAGACCGTACGGCGGGCGCATGTGCGGCATGCGCATGCGGCCGATCGAGGATGGCGAGCCGTTCGAGCGGGCGGTGTACGCGAGCGAGGCAAGCGGCGGCATCCGCGGCTACGCTCGCCCCCTTCTCAGGACAGCGGTCGGGATGCCCATGCCGTACGCCTCGCACAGGATGCCCAGGGCGAGCGTGTCGCAGATGCCGGCGGCCCACTTGTTGACCGTGTTGAAGGTGGGGTGCTCCCCGCGCCTCCGAGCCGATGGCGTGCCCATAGCGTGCCCATAAGACCGGTAAACCACGGTCAACAGCGGTGCGATCCCGCGTCCTCGGACGTCACGTCACAGCACATGCGCCCAGGTCAGAAGCTATTCGCCGCCGCAAGCGCCGTCGCTTCCCAAGCTGAGAGCGCGAGTTCGATTCTCGTCACCCGCTCTGTGATGAAACCCCAGGTCAATGGCCTGGGGTTATCTGTTGTCTAGACCAATTTGATGGCGTGCCCTCCGCGCACGCCACGTCGCGGTCGAGCGGCAATTCCAGGGCCACCCGGGCGCCACTTTGAGCAACTCCAGGCCCCGGACGCCTCAAATAGCGAGACGCATTTTGTGTGACCTGCGCCACTGCTGCAGGTAGTACCCGCGAAGTCGCTTACGCAAAGCAGCAGTTCACGAACCCTGCCAGACACACAGCGCCTGTCACGGGCGCGGCTTCACTCCGAGGTCGGCGAGCAGGCCCCGGACGTGACCCTCGATCCCATCGCGGATGGGACGTACGGCATCGACGCCCTGCCCAGCCGGGTCGTCCAACTTCCAGTCCAGGTAGGTCTTGCCGGGGAAAACAGGGCACGTGTCCCCGCACCCCATGGTGATCACGACGTCCGACGCCCGGACGGCCTCGACGGTCAGGACCTTCGGGGTCTCTGCAGAGACGTCGATGCCCGATTCGCTCATCGCCTCGACGACCGCGGGGTTGACCGTGTCGGCCGGGGCCGAGCCGGCCGAGCGGACCTCCACCGCGTCGCCGGCGAGGTGGGTAAGGAAAGCGGCGGCCATCTGGGAGCGGCCTGCGTTGTGGACGCAGACAAAGAGCACCGAGGGGCGGTCGGCGGCGGGAGTGCTGCTCATGGTGGCGTCTTCCTGGGCGGTGGGTCAGGGAAGGGTGGGGGCGGCGAGGTCGGGCTCGCTGTGGACGGGGGAGGTATCGGGCTGTGCGGGAGCCGGACGCCCGAAGACCACCGCCACGAGCGCCAGTCCGAGTCCGGCACCGGCCGCCTGCGCCGCCATGAACGGAGCGACCGAAGCGGGTGCGATGCCGGCGAATGTGTCCGTGAACGCACGGCCGATCGTCACCGCCGGATTCGCGAACGCCGTCGAGGACGTGAACCAGTACGCCGCCCCGATGTACGACGCCACCGCGACCGGAGCCATGTGGGTACGACCGACTCGGGCCAGCCCGAAGATCAGGAGAACGAGGCCGGCCGTGGCCACGATCTCGCCCAGCAACAGGTGGCCGGCCGAGCGGTCGTGCGTCGACCACCGCACCGGCGGCTTGCCGAACATCGCGTCAGCCAGGACCGCACCCGCTATCGCTCCCGCGATCTGAGCGGGGACGTACGCGGCCAGATCCCGCGTGGTGAATCCGTCGCCCGCACGGCGGCCGGTGAACCAGGCCGCGAGTGTGACGACCGGGTTGAAGTGAGCCGCGGAGACAGGCCCGAGCAGCACGATGAGCACACCCAGGCCGAACACGGTGGCCAGCGAGTTGGCAAGCAATTGGACGCCGACGTCCCGGGACAGTTCGGTGGCCTGGATGCCGGAGCCGACGACGACCGCCACCAGCGCTGCCGACCCGGCGGCCTCGGCCAGGGCGCGGCGTCCCAGCGAGGCCCTCACGCGAGCGCCTCGGTCGCGGTCGGGGCCTTCAGGAACACGGCGAGCCGGTCCAGGGCGCCGGGCAGCACCCAGTAATACACCCACGTGCCGCGCCGCTCGCAGTCGATGAGACCGGCCTGGCGCAGGAGCTTGAGGTGGTGGGAGATCGTCGGCTGGGACAGGTCGAAGGCCGGCGTGAGCTCGCAGACGCAGGTCTCGCCGCGCTCGCCGCGTGAGGCGATCATCGACAGGAGGCGCAGCCGGACCGGGTCGCCCAGGGCCTTGAAGACCTTGGCCAGCTCCGCCGCCCGCTCGTCGTTCAGCGGTGCGGCGGACACCCCCGGGCAGCAGTCGGCGTCCTGGCCGATCACCGCAAGCTCTTGTTTCGACATGCCTCTATGTTGACGTTTTTCGATTCAAGACGCAAGGTTGAATCAATGAACGTCAATACAGGACGTTCGGGGCACCTCCATGCCCCGTGTCTCCCGGGAGTGACGCCATGAGCGAGCAGTCAGCCGACCTGCGCGAAACCGTCCGTCGGCGCTACGCCGCCGCAGCCGTCAAGGTCAGTGAGGGCAACGCCGCCTGCTGCGGGCCCGAGCCGGTGGAGGTCGACGAGAACTTCGGCTCCACGCTGTACGCCGCCGCCGAGCGCGACGCCCTGCCCGCCGAGGCGGTCGCCGCCTCCCTCGGCTGCGGCAACCCGACCGCCGTGGCAGAACTGCGGGAGGGCGAACGCGTCCTCGACCTCGGCTCCGGCGGCGGCATCGACGTCCTGCTCTCCGCCCGCCGCGTCGGCCCGACCGGCAAGGCGTACGGGCTCGACATGACCGACGAGATGCTCGCCCTGGCCCTGGCCAACGCCGAGAAGGCGGGAGCCACCAACGTCGAGTTCCTCAAGGGCACCATCGAGGCCATCCCCCTTCCCGCGGACACGATCGACGTCGTCATCTCCAACTGCGTGATCAACCTGTCCGTCGACAAGCCCGCCGTCTTCGCCGAGACGTTCCGTGTGCTGAAGCCCGGGGGCCGCATCGGCGTCTCGGACGTCGTCGCCGACGACACCCTCACCGCCGGGCAACGTGGCGAGCGCGGCGACTACGTCGGCTGCATCGCCGGAGCACTGTCCTTCACCGAGTACCGGGAAGGGCTCGAAGCCGCCGGGTTCGCCGGCGTCGAGATCACTCCGACCCACTCCGTCGCCGACGGCTTGCACTCGGCCATCGTCCGCGCGGTCAAGCCGGCACCCGTCCGCGAGACGAGCAGCTCCTGATGCGCTCGGTACACCGCCAACCTCACCAGCGTCACCCCCTACTTCCTCGACTGGGAAGGATTCGGCGGGGCACCAGCCGGTTACGACGCCGCTATGTTGCTGGCACACTCCCTCCTTGTCCCCGCATTGCGCGCCCTGGCGGAAGGACTCGGGTGACCAAGCAGCACTCAGTCCACCGCCATTGGGTCTCATCCACCTCGTCCGCGCGGCGGTAGGGGTGTGGGCCCTGTGGTGCCGGCGACTCGGTGAGGGCGCCGCAACTCGAACCGGCCGCGAGGACGCCACCAGGGCCCGCGGGCGGCTTCCCTTGCGGAGGCGGGCTCCGGCCAGCCGCCGTTATCTCAGCCGACGGGGCAGGCCGCCACGAGGTCGAGCGCGCCGTCCATGATCATGCCCTCCCGGCCTCCGATCATCTTGCGCCGACCGACTTCCACGAGGATCGTCCGGGTATCGAGGCCGTGGCGGGGGGCGGCCGCCTCGGCGTGCCGAAGGAAGCTGCAGTACACGCCCGCGTAGCCGAGGGTGAGGGTCTCGCGGTCAACGCGGACCTCGCGGTCCTGCAGGGCGCGTACGAGGTCGTCGGCGGCGTCCATCAGGGGAACAGGTCGCAGCCGTGCTGCCAGTCCATCAGGTCGGCGACCGCGACGAACGCCTCCAGCGGGCAGTTGTCCGCGCCGGCGCCCTGTCCGGCCAGCGAGGCGTCGACGCGGGTGACGCCGTTCTCGACGGCGACGACGGAACGCGTCGCCCTCGGCGGCGACGGCCATCGGGCCCAGCGCGCCGGTCAGGAGGACGTCGCCGGCCCGCAGCGGGTCGCCCAGGCCGGCGAGGGTGGTGGCGAGCCAGAGGGCGGCGGTGAGCGGGCTGCCGAGACAGTCGGCGCCGGTGCCCCGCGAGACGGTCTCGCCGTTCTTCGTCAGGGTCGTCGTCACGGCGCGTAGGTCGACCCGGTCCAGGGGGACGAGGGCGCCGCAGGACGATGCGGCCCTTCTCCGCCGCCCACTCGTTCTCGGCCAGCGGGAGCAGCCAGCGCATCAGGATCCGCAGTCGCGTAGGCGCGTCCGCGCCCTGTTCCAGGGTGGCGAGTTCGGTGTCATAGCTGTCGACCATCTCGCGCCCGACAGATCGCATCAGCTCCGGCCGCGTCGGAAAGTGGTGCGTGACGAGAGTGATGGAGCCGCCCAGCTCCTTCGGCCCGCAGCCCGAACAGGACCAGGCGATTGATCACTGGCACGATTCATGTCGCCAATCAATTCTCGGCTGCCTGACAATTGCGTCGAGTGATTTCGAGGGCTCGGTTCTCCGGCCAAAGGCCGGCGGGTCGCGTGATGGCTCTGTGGCCGGTTACAAGGCGATAACGTCCATTGTGTCGAGTTTGCGAGATATGCCACGCAAGACTGCCACCGCCCTTGTCGGTGCAGGTCAAGGTGGTGGTGGGCGCCATATTCGGCTGATGGCGGGACCATGCTCGTTCACACGGCAGAAACCCGCCTCGTAAATCCTGAGCCGTCCAAGTCCTTCGATACGGCCGACCATGGGCTGACCATGGGCCGACCGTGAGGGATCGGTAAGAATGCCGG
Organism: Streptomyces sp. NPDC001351; assembly: GCF_042896045.1. Classification (NCBI taxonomy): domain Bacteria; kingdom Bacillati; phylum Actinomycetota; class Actinomycetes; order Kitasatosporales; family Streptomycetaceae; genus Streptomyces; species Streptomyces sp. NPDC001351. The sequence continues at coordinate 306,517 of NZ_JBIAWS010000004.1, forward strand.
GAATTTTCGATCATGGTACGGGGAGACGGGGAAAGCGTGACCAAGGTGATCGCAGAGTGTGGGAGTCTGCCCGCCGCCATCACGAGTTTTGTGGGCCGACGGCAGGAGACCGCTGAGATCCGCCGCCTTCTGTGCCTACGGCGGTTGGTGACGCTCACGGGCATGGGCGGTGTGGGCAAGACGCGGCTGGCGCTGGAGGTGGCCGCCTCGTCCCGGGAGGCGTTCGCGGACGGAGTGTGGCTGGTTGACCTCGCCCCGGTGACCGACCCGGCAGCGGTGGCGGCCACGGCGGCGGGCGCGCTGCGGGTGCCCGACCTCGGGGCGCTGCCCTTCCTGGACCAGCTCGCGGGCTATCTGGCCGGGCGGCGCGCGCTGCTGGTGCTGGACAACTGCGAGCACCTGGTAGACGCGTGCGCCGAACTGGCCGGAACCCTCCTGTCGGCCGCTCCCGAGCTGCGCATCCTCGCCACGAGCCGCCACACCTTGGGTGTCACGGGTGAGCATGTCTTCGCCCTCGCGCCGCTCGCGCCGGACGATGCGGTGGAACTGCTGCGGGACCGGGCCGTCGCGGTGTGGGAGCGGTCCCATGAAGACGAGGCAGGCGACGCCGCCCTCGCGCGCCTGTGCGCCGATCTGGACGGGCTCCCGCTGGCGATCGAGCTGGCCGCCTCCCGGCTGCGCACGCTCACCGTAGGACAGCTGACGGACCGGCTGGAGAACCGCTTCGCACTGCTCACCGGCGGCAGCCGGACGGCACCGGCTCATCAGCGCACCCTGCGCGGGATGATCGACTGGAGCTACGAGCTGTGCGCCCCGGCCGAACGGCTGCTGTGGAACCGCCTGACCGTCTTCGCCGGCGGGTTCAGCCTGGAGGCCGCCGAGGCCGTCTGCTCCGGGGAGGGCATCGCCGAGGCCGAGGTGCTGGACCTCCTGGACCGGCTGGTCGCCCAGTCGGTCGTGCTGACCTGCGAGGCGAGTGGCCGGCGGCGTTACCGGCTGCTGGCGAGCATCCGGGAGTACGGCCGGGAGCGGCTCGCGGACTCCGGCGAGCAGGACGCACTGCGCCGACGCCACCGCGACTTCTACCTGGCCCTCGCCCACCGCATCGACCGGAACTGGTACGGCCCCGGCCAGGAGGAGAACCTGGCCCGGCTGCGTGTGGAGCACCCCAATCTGCTGGCCGCCCTCGACTACGAGGGTGACCCGCGGTCCCGGCTGGCGCTGGTCGCCGCCCTGCGCTGGCACTGGTGCGTCGGCGGTTTCCTCAGTGAGGGGCGCCGCCAGTTCGAGCGGGTGCTCGCCGCGGCGCCCGAGCCCGGCCCGGAGCGCGCCCGCGCGCTGCTGGTCGCCGTCTGGGCGGCGCAGACGCAGGGCGATCTGGCGACAGCCGACCGCTGGCTGGAGGAGGCCGACGCGCTCGGCGAGTGGCTGGGGGACCCGTGGGTGCGGATCCAGGCGTCGGGCCTGCGCGGGGTGTCCGCGCAGAACCAGGGGCGGCCCAGAGACAGCATCTGCCGGTACGAGGAGGCCCTGGCCGCCATGACAGCGCTGGGTGACGAGTGCGAGGCGGCATCCTGGCGGCTCGCGCTGGCCTTCAGCCAGGCGCATTTCGGTGACCCTCGGGCCGCACAGACCGGTGCGCGGTTCACCGCCGCCGCCCGGGCGAGCGGGGATCGCTGGGGCCGGGCCCTGGTGCTGATGGCCCTGGGCCACGACGCCTGGGCCCGTGGTGACCGCGAGACGACCGAGACCCTGGTGAGGTCCGCGCTGGAAGGCATGCGTGGCTTCAACGACTACGCGATGGTCGGGAGGATGCTGGAACTGCTCGCCTGGGCCACCGCCGCCGGTGGCGCTCACGAGCGGGCCGCCCGGCTGCTCGGCCTGGCGGATGCCCTGTGGCACGACGCCGGAAGCTCGATCTGCGCGTTCGGGCCGCAGATGGCCGAGTGGCACGCCCGCTGCGAGCAAGCCGCGATCGCTGCGCTGGGCGAGGCGTCGTACCGGCAGGCATTCGCCGAAGGCGGCAAACACCGCACCCGCGCACAGGCCGTCGACTTCGCCCTCGCCCTCGACACGGATTCCGGTGCCGGGCCCGAATGTGGCAGGGACACCGCGTACGACACCGGCACCGAAAGCGGCAGTGGCAGTGGCACCGACGCCGACGCCGAGAGCGGTGCCGAAAGCGATATCGGCACCGAGGGCGATCCCGGTACCGGCGCTGCCATCGACGCCGACGGTGACATCGACGTCAAGGAGACGGCGCCGAGCGCTGTGCGCCGCCGACACGCGCCCGCCGCCGCGGACACCGAGCCTGCGTCACCCGCCGAGGGACCCCGCGTATGCGACGTACTGCTGGTCGACGGCGACCCGGCGGTCAGGGAGAACGCCCGGCGCATCCTGGAGGCGAGCGGCCACCGAGTACGCAGCGCCGCCGACGGCCTGATGGGGCTCACCCTGTTCCGTCAGCAGACACCGGACGTCGCCGTGCTCGCCGAGCGGCTGCCCGGTCTGGACGGGATGGGCCTGACCGGGCGGATCCACGAGGAGTCCGCGGTGCCCGTTCTGCTCCTCGCGGACCGCGACGACCCGGCGGACGTGGTCAGGGGCCTGGAGGCGGGCGCCGACGACTGCCTGGCCAAACCCTTCGACGGAACGGTCCTGCTCGCCCGCGTGCGCGCCCTGCTGCGACGCACGGCCCCCGCGGGCCGACGGCGCGACACTCGTACGAGCCGGTTCGGGGACCTGGTGTACTGCCCGGTGTCTCTGGAGGTGCACAAGGACGGCGTACCCATCCACCTGACCACCACCGAGCTGAAGCTGCTGCGGGAGTTCGCCGCTTCGCCCGGCACCGTCCTCACCCGGGAGATCCTCCTGGAGCGGGTCTGGGGCTGCGCCTGGTCCGGCGACACGCACGTCGTGGACGTCCAGGTGATGCGGCTGCGCGCCAAGATCGGCCGCGACCGTATCGAGACGGTCCGCGGTTTCGGCTACAAGCTACGCGCCTGAGCCGAGGGGGCGGCCGTCAGCAGCCTGCCGCCGCCATGCGCCGCTCCAGGTGGGACAGCCGGTCAGGCGTGTCGTCCAGGACGAGCAGCAGGCGTGGTTCGCCGCCGCCGTCATCGGCGAAGTTGCCGAGGATGGACACGAGGGTGGCCAGGGCGTTGTCCGGCTCGGCGGCGAGGAGGTCGCCGGCTTCCCGGACGATGACTGTCAGCGGCGCGGCCGGCCGTCCGATCGTGGCGGCTGGGCCGGTGTCCGCTCGCGACACGGTGTCCCGGAGGCAGTCGTAGAAGGCGTCCCAGTTGTGCCCGAAGTAGTCCGGGAAGCCGAGCACGGCGGCCCATTCCATGAACAGACCCTGTCTGGTACGGCAACGGGAGCCGCGCACCTCCTCCCGAGCCGGAACGTCGACGGCCACCTCGGCCAGTGGGCGGATCCACGTCTTTGCACCGAACAATGCGGTTCCTCTCCTTCTCGGTTGTCAGGGTGGTGCGGCAGAAGATTCCCCGTCCGCCGCACCACCCGGTTGTCCCCGGCCCTAGTACCTAGTACCTGCCCAGGTAGTTCCACGAGTTGTAGTGGTCGAACGTGGCGTAGGTGTTCCCGTTGTTGACGTTACGCACGATCCGCCACGCGTCGCGCGGGTCGTTCGGCGCGTTGTGGCCGTTGATGTCGTACTCTATGTAGGAAGACGGACCGTTTGGCCCGTGCTGGTAGGACGTGGACGAATTGCCGCCGTGGGCCCCGATATCGAACTGGGTGAGGAACCCGTTCCGGTCCTCGTACTCGCCGCCGTAGTACACGTAGCCGTAGCCGCGCCCGTCCCTGTACGCGTACCACCGCTGGCCATCCCCCCTTCCGGGCCACCCGTGGCCGTTCCACGGCTGGAGGATGCGGTATTGCCCCCAGCCGTAATTGACCCTGCTGTTCCAGTCGATGTAGTGGTTCGCCCAGAAGTCAGCCGCCATGACCGCTTCGTTCCAGTCCTGCTGGTTTACGCCCGCAGGAGGGTTGTTGCACCACTGGGTGCAGGCGCCAGGCGGTGACTGGGCGAACGCGGCGCCGGACTCGGCGACCGTGCCGCCCAGGAGGGCGAGCGCGATGCTCGCGACGGCCAGGATCCGGCGGCGGCCCCGGAGCCGGGGGCGCTTCGTACGGCGTTCCGCGTCGGACGCGGACACCGTGTCAAGAGAGGAGGACAAGACGTCTCCTTCGCTAGTTCCGGTGTTTCACCCGGGGGCCGTTCGCCCCGGTGCCATCAAGAAACCGGTCGTGCGTAGCAGTGGCCTCTCAGCCGGCTCACAGCTGTCCGACAGACGGAATTGACACCCGGCTGTGAGAAAGGCCGCCCGGGCGGCCACCGGTGAACGCACGGTCCGGACCGCTCGCGGTCGGTGAACACGGCGTACAAGGTCAGCTCGCGCAGTCGGCAGTATTCGGTGAGGCAGCCGACGAGTGGCGCATGGCGGGCCAGACCATCCCGGTGGCGGGCGCCGGCCGAACGAGGACACCGGATCCAACGCGCCCCGCAGGCCGCGGAAAACGAACATGGTCACCGCCGTCTACGCCCACTACGCGGGCCTCAACGCGGTGCAGGCACTCTTCTACGGCATCGCCCCGCAGTCATGGCGATCATCACCATCGCCGCCTGCAAACTGGTCCGTCTCACCGACGGCAGGGACTGGCGGGCCTGAGCCATCAGCGTGGTGGTCTTCTCCGCCACCGCCCTCACCGGAAGGGAACCGATTACCGCAACGTCGGCGTCGGCCTGCTGATGTCGCCCCCGACACCCGTCGGCGCCTGCACCTGCCACACCGTCGTACTCCCGACCTCGCCAAGGAAACGTCCACGCAAGGCTTCGCTGCCTGGCCACTGGCCTCTGTTGCACTGACTGGCCGCACGAGCCCCGTAATGGAGCCGGATCACCTGCAGCCATGCCCTGTCGAGCAAGGGCTCCATGCGTGCCCTTTCCACGCCCCTGCCCCTGGTGTGCTTGCACGATCCCTCCCTTCAACGGGAGTCGATCTTCGCTGGCTATCAGGGACTCAACACTGATGGGCGCAAGTGACGCTGACTCAGCATTCCTGTCGTAGCGTGGCTCTCTCACGAGCCGGTGTGTGCACTCGCGACGCGGAATCTGATCCTGGCAGGAGAACTAGCCGAGCTTGGCGCTTCAGCCATCGCGCGCACCCAACACACCGCCGATCCACGACGCCGTACCCATAGCGTGCCCTTAAGGGCGGACAACAACGGTCAGCAGCGGGGCGAATCGACCCTCACAACCTCGCCGAGGAGAGACTATCTGCGCAGGTCAGAGACCTAGAGTCCGCCCAAGCGCCGTCGCTTCCCAAGCTGAGAGCGCGAGTTCGGTTCACGTCACCCTCTTCTTGAAGCCCCAGGTCAGCGGCCTGGGGCTTGTTTCATTTGGGAGCCGTTACTGCCTGCGGTTTACCGGTGCTCCTGTGCCCCGAGACTGGGCACGCAGAGGGCACGCGCGCCTTGAGGAGGTGCCTCAATCACGTCACAGTGTGGCGCTGACCTGCACTTTCACGTAGATGAGCCGGAGGCGAGCCCTCAGCCCGCTGTTCCTGGCGAGGGTGACAACCGTCCTGCACGTGCTGCGTCGTGGGCGGTGCACAAGCCCTGCGAGCGGGCACTTGACCGCCAGGGGTCGTGCGTCAGACCGGGAGGTCGTCGGGGATAACCCGAACGCCGTGCGGCGGCCCAACAGGCCGGATGCCAGCTGTTCCAAGGGAGGTCGTACACCCGCACGCGTCGTCTGCGCCTGTCGGACTTCGCCACCGGATCGGCCGTCCCGGCACCGGACCGACCGCCCTCAGGGCTCCGGCGCCATCTGACCGGTGCCGGTGTCGATGAGGATCTGTGCGGCCTGGGTGATGTTGTCGGCGCGTACCGCTTCGGCCATCGCGGCGCATGCCGCCTCAGGCGCCGCATGCGGCGGGACCACGAGGAGAGAGAAGTGGTCCGCCTCGCCCCTGGTGACGAGGACGGTGTCGTCGCCGACCGGGAAGGAGTCGATGTGGACGACGCGGTCGTCGACGATCAGTCGCGTCGGCAGTTCCTCCCAGGCGGTGGCGTCCAGGCCGATGCGGGTGACCGGCCCGAGATACTCGGTCAGTGCGGTGATCAGGGCGGGCAGCTCGGCTGCGACGTCACGGGACCGCGGCCACCATGCCCCGTCCAGAACGCCCTGCCGTTCATGTGTCGTCTCCAGCCGCACCACGGCCGTCCCGGGCTTCGCCACCTGGTGGAGCGTGTCCGGCAGGAGCCTGGTCGCACGCGGGGAGTCGGAGTCGGGCATCACACTCACCTGTCTGTCCGTCGGCGGAAGCGCGGAGTGGATTCCTCGTTCCACGGTACTCCGCGGCTCACTGCGGCCGGGAGAGCCGCTGGTCACGCGCGTGAGCCGCGAGGCGCGCCGGAGTAGAGTCGAACATCCGGTCCGTTCATCCGTGCCCAGACACCCCGAGGTCGCCATGCAGCAGACCAGGCAAACCCCCTCGGAAGGGCACGCCGACGTACGCATCGTCGCGGCCTCACCCGAGGTCGCCCGTCGTGTCGCGGAAGTGCTCCGACGTTGCTTCGCGGCGACCGAGCAGCGCAGCTATCCCGCGGGCGCCGGGGGAGGAACGCGCCTCGAGCTCGTCGTGGACACGACGCGGGCGGCGGAGCCGGCGCGGTCCTGGCTGGAGACCAGCCGCTCCCCGGGAGCGGACAGCCGGCGCGAGTGAGGCGACGGCCAGGGCAGTCCGTTCGGCCTGTTCGAGGAGTAGCGTGAGGTCATCGGGAGCATTTCGCACACCGACCCCGATGCCGGTGTCGTTCCTGGTGAGCAACGACGCCGGACAACTGCCCACGCGCAGGGAGTCCGGAGACGGGTCCGCACGATGTCCGCGACCACCGGCCGTCCTCCGCTGAGCGCCATGCCCTTCAGGGCTCCGACCGCACGCCTCGCCCTCAGACCCGTGAGCCCTTCCCCGGAACACGTCGAGCTGGACGGCGCCTGGTGGCCCCGCTCACGTGACCTGACACAGGAACTCACCCCGCTGGCCGACGTACTGGACCCGCCGTGGGGCCGGATCACCCGGATCGCCTTCAATCCCCGCTACTGGCCCATCATTCCGCACAGAATCTTCGTCAACGGCCATGTGGTGAAGGTCGGTTGGTTCACCTCGGAGCTGGATCCGCACAAGATCCTGCTGCTGTCCGGCACGTCGGGCCCCTGGAACCTGCTGGTGGTTCCGCCCGAGACCGCCGACGCGGCTGCCGCCCGGCTGATGGCTGCCGCGAGCGCCGGCACGGGCCCGCACTGGACCGCGTCCGCCCTCATGACGGCGGAACAGCCCGACGGCGCAGCATCGTCGTATGACACCGGGGCCGGCCCGGCGGACCGGCCGGCGGCGGGCATGTGACGGCCGGCTCACCGCCCTGGCCTTCAGTGCCCCGGCGACCAGGTGAGCGGCCCGGCAGCCGGTCACCGGCCGGGTCAGCCCTGACCGTCCGCGGCAGCCGACATGAGCGGTTCCGCGGCCTCCTCGGTCGTGTCCGGCGGCACCACGAGCAGGTCCCAGCGCCCCCGGCCGGGGGCGAGCAGGACGACGGTGCGCGGGGCGGATGCCGCCGGTGTCCTGCGCAGCCGTACGACCTGGTTGGAGACGAGCATCCGGCCGGGCACCGCGGACCAGGTCGCCCCGCTGACCGTGACGCTGGTGATGTGGCCCCACGCGTGCGGCAACCCGGCGAGCAGCAACGGAAGTTCGGCGAGGAGGTCGTACGAACGAGGCCACCACGCGCCGTCGATGGCCCGGGGCAGATCCCTGTGCGGGGCCAGACGCAGGCGCAGGGCGGGCTGGGAGGGAAGCGGGGGCTGCAGTGCGGTGGTCATGACGGCTCCTGCCAACTGCCTTGAGCGATGGGATGGTTGACGTCGGGCACGACGGGCCGCGACCCGGTCCGGCGGCGGCCGGCGCGCGTCGTGCAGTCGGCAGAGGCGTTCGAGGAGGCGGATGACGGCGGCCGAAGGGCCGGCCGTCCGCGGTCGACACCGTGCCGGGCGGTGGTGGGGTCGGCGTGGTGGAAGGGGGGCGGGCTCTCTTTCACCGAAGGAGCGCGACGCCGGCGGCCGCAGGCTGGTGGCCCGGTCGTGGTGCCTGCTGCGAAAGGGGCGCCCACCGAATCATGCGGCTGCCCGTGATCGTGTAGAGAACCACGGCGAACAAGATGTCGACGGACCACGATCACTGCCGTCACGGCCGCGTAGAGCCGCTCCCCGCCGCAGCGGGCGGGCAACGGGCCGTCCGGCGGGAAGGGGGAGGAGCCGTCGTGGTCCTGGGGCGGCGACGGGGTCACCGCGGTGGACCTGGGTGACATGGAGGGGCTCCTTGACCTCGGCGGAGGCCACTGGGACGCAGGCGCGGTCACGGGCTGACCGTGGTCGATGGGTGGTGTACTGGAGACGACCTGTCAGATAGGCACGACGCACCCTCGTTCTCCCCACCGTACTCCCCGGGCCGGGAAGCACTCGGAGACCGCTGGTCATGCCCCCGGGCGGGGTGCGCTCGGGCCGGTGCCGCGTTGACACGGATCGTCGCGGGACATTGACTGACGGGACGGCGCAGGGCCGTGATGGCAGTGGCCGATCGGGCTTCAGGCAGCCTGAAACAAGCCGTCGAGAAGGCCAAAGGCGTCTTCGGGCGGCGACCCCCATCACCACGGGAACGGTGGATACGACGATGTACGACCAGACACGCGCCCAGCAACCCGCCGACCGGCCCCCGGGCCTCGGCGGGCGCCGCGCCCCGGGCGTGGAACCGCTGCTCCCGACCGACGAACGGGACAGGATCGTCCGGCGCCTCGGACACGCCGTGAACACCTTCGCGGACGCGCCGGGCCAGGCCCTGGAGGAGGCCGAGAACGCCTTCGACGAAGCCACCGAGGCGCTGGTGAACGCCCTTACGGAACGTCGGCGAGTCCTGCGTGCGGGCTGGCAGGACCGGGACCCCGAGACGCAGTCCGCCGAACTCCGGCTCGCGCTGCGGGAGTACCGGGAGATCACCGGGCGGCTGCTGCGCGCCTGAACCGGGAGGATGCTGCGCGCGCACGAACGGCCACAGGTCCGTCGGTGCAGGCGCCTTTCGACGGCCGCCGCCGGTCGTTCGACCCCTGGCGGCGGCCGTCTGGGGACTCCCCGGGCGGCCCACCGCCGCCCGGTCCACAGAGTGCGCGCGGTGCCGGCCCCGCGACCGCGGCCTGACCGACCCGGGCGTCGCTCCTCGAACCGCTCCTCCCCGTCCCGGCGTAGCCTGAACGTACCGAGGGCTTTTCGCGCAGCGCGACCGGCGGTGCCGTTCCCGGCGAATGACGAAACGGGCAGCCGCCCTCGGCTCCCGCGACGGGACCGCACGATGGAACCCAGAAGCACGCCTGCCGAAGCCCCACCCGCGGACGGCGGGCACACCTACCGCATGCCCCTGCCCCGCCTGGCCCTCACCCCGGAAGTCAGCCACGGCCCGCTGGACGGAGCCTGGTGGCCGCGCTGCGACGCGCTGGAACTGGAACTGCCCTCGCTGGTCGCCGCGTTGGAGCCCGACCGGTTCACCACGGTGGCCGTCACCGTGGACGCCGCTCAATGGCCCGACGCACCGCACACGGTGATGTCATCCGGCAGAACGATCACCGTGGAACAGACTCGATCTGCGGACGAAGAGCATGTCATCACCCTGGACTGCGACACCGTCGGACGCTGGGTGCTCCTCGTCGTCCCGCCCCAGGAGCCTCCCGACGAAGCCTCCCGGCTGATGACCGCGGCGGCCGACCCCGCGCTCCACCTCGGCGCGAGCGCGCTCCTGACCCGCTGATCGGTAAATATCTGTCGCCTCGAGGAGAGAATTAGACACGGGGGAGGAGGAATATTCCTCTGGCCACCCGGCTGAGCGGAATTATTCGCGACCGGTGGCCAATGCGCGTGCTACTGTCGAGGCAGGTTGCAGTTGTGGTTGCCAAAAGGTTCATTTTCCGACGGGCTGATCATCGCGGCGACACGGAGGACGCACAGGGCGAACTCCGAGCACCGTTTCCGAAGGAGAAATGACATGGCTACGGGCACTGTGAAGTGGTTCAACGCCGAAAAGGGCTTCGGCTTCATCGAGCAGGACGGCGGCGGCGCCGACGTCTTCGCCCACTACTCGAACATCGCCACCCAGGGCTTCCGCGAGCTGCAGGAAGGCCAGAAGGTGTCGTTCGACATCGGGCAGGGCCAGAAGGGCCCGACCGCCGAGAACATCGTTCCGGCCTGACCACAGCACCGACGCACACTTCGCAGCTGGGGCCCGCACCTTGGGGTGCGGGCCCCAGCTCGCTGCATTTTCAGGGGAAATCGCCCCTGTCGTCTTCGGCTCGTTCTCGCGATTCTCTGCGCCGTTCATCATGCTGCGGGAATTCCTTGATACGCGCCCGCATCGAGGAAGAATCCACATGAACAGAGCACGCGTTTCACGCGCTCAACGCCCGCAGCGAACCACGCGCGCCACCCGCCCTTACGACCGTTTCGAGGGCTCCCCCGCAAACCGCTCCGGCGCCCGGCGCCGCCCCAAGGTCCACGACGGCCGACAGGCCGCGCCCGGCGGCGAGTTCGCGCTGCCCAAGACGATCGAGCCCGCACTGCCCGCCGTCGAGTCGTTCGCCGAACTCGCCATGCCGGCACCGCTGTTGGCCGCGCTCGGCCACCAAGGCGTGAGCGTGCCGTTCCCGATCCAGGCGGCCACCCTGCCGAACTCTTTGGCCGGCCGTGACGTACTCGGCCGCGGCCGTACAGGCTCCGGCAAGACCCTTGCCTTCGGCCTCCCCGTGCTGGCCCGTACGGCGGGCCGCCGAGCCGAACCACGGCAGCCGCTGGCCCTGATCCTGGTACCCACCCGCGAACTCGCCCAGCAGGTCACCGACGCGCTCACCCCGTACGCCCGCGCCGTGCGGCTGCGGCTGGCCACCGTGGTCGGCGGGATGTCGATCGGCAGGCAGGCGCATGCGCTGCGGGACGGGGCCGAGGTCGTCGTCGCGACGCCGGGGCGGCTGAAGGACCTCATCGACCGGGGCGACTGCCGACTGGGCGAGGTCGCCGTCACCGTCCTGGACGAGGCGGACCAGATGACCGACATGGGGTTCATGCCCCAGGTCACCGCGCTGCTCGACCAGGTGCGTCCCGGAGGCCAGCGGATGCTCTTCTCTGCCACCCTGGACCGCAACGTCGACAAGCTGGTGCGCCGCTATCTGACCGACCCGGTGGTCCACTCCGTCGACCCGTCGGCGGGTGCCGTCACCACGATGGAGCACCACGTCCTCCATGTGCACGAGGCGGACAAGCACCGCACGACGACCGAGATCGCGGCCCGGGACGGCCGGGTCATCATGTTCCTGGACACCAAGCACGCGGTGGACCGGCTGACCAAGCACCTCCTCGGCAGCGGTGTCCGCGCCGCCGCCCTGCACGGCGGCAGATCCCAGCCGCAGCGCACCCGGACTCTCGCGCAGTTCAAGAGCGGGCAGGTGACGGCGCTGGTGGCGACCAATGTCGCGGCCCGCGGCATCCATGTCGACGACCTCGACCTGGTCGTCAACGTGGATCCGCCGGGCGACCACAAGGACTATCTGCACCGCGGCGGCCGTACGGCCCGGGCCGGCGAGTCGGGCAGCGTCGTCACCCTGGTGACCCCGGCCCAGCGCCGTGACATGAGCCGGCTGATGACCTCGGCCGGCATCAGCCCGACGATCACCGCGGTGCGCTCGGGAGAGGCGGAACTGAGCCGCATCACCGGCGCCAAGACCCCGTCCGGTGTCCCGGTCGTCATCACCGCGCCGACCGCGGAGCCGCCCCGGCGGGCCGCGTCCGGTGGGTCGGCCTCGGCCCGGAGCCGACGGGGGCGCACCGCCCGGGGCCGGTCCGCGGCGAAGCGCCGCGCGGCATGACAGGTCGCCGGTCCGTCGCCGGCCGGCGACGGACCGGCTGCGCAAAGCCATCGCGCTCAGAGAATCCGCCCGTACCGCAGGAGGCAGCCGTGACACCGCTTCAGATGCATCGCAACCCGACCACTGCCGACGTCATGGCCCGAGCTGACCACCTGGACGCGACCGAGCTACGGGTGTTCAACGACATGACCGTCGAGGTGGCCCTGTCCATCATGGCCGGCGCCGGTGTGGACCACCTGCTCCTGTGCGACGCGGACGACGAGCGCACCGGCTCGGTCACCCGGGCCGAACTCGCCGTGCACCGCGACAGTTCCGCCTACACCGACCACATCCGGCTGCGGGACGTCCTCGGCGCACCGTGCCCGGCCGTCAGCCCTTCCACCTTCTTCCTGTGAGGCACCATGCACTGCGTCATCGCCCGCTACCCGTTCGAACTGACCAAGCACGGAGTGCTGGACTCGATGGCGGGCGTCAAGCCCGAGATCGTCACCGGTGATTCCGTGACCATCGGCCGCCGCCGCTATCCCGTGATGCAGGTCGGCGAGGTCATCACCCGGCAGGACCGCCGCGACTTCAGCGGCGGCGAGGTCACCCGGGCCATGGCCCGCCTCGGCTTCGCCTGCCACGCCCGTCCCGAGGCCGCACCGATCCCGGATGCGGGTGCCCGCAGCCCCCTCCAGGCCGCCTCGGAAGCGCTCGGGAGCCCCGGCTTCCATGACGCGTGATGCCGTTCGGCGGACGGCATTCGTCCGCTGCCCCGTCCAAGAACTCTGAGGTCCCCACCGGACAGAGGAGATGGGGCGCATGTGCGCTCATCCCGACCCGCCCGAGCCTTTCCGTATGCCCGAACTGTTCGACGAATGCCGGATGGTGCGCGCCCGTGGCGAGCTGGACCTGACCACCATGACACCTCTGGTGCACGCTCTGGAGGGTGCCCGCACCGGATGCAGGCGCGTCTTCCTCATCGTCGATCTCCGCGAGGTGACCTTCGCGGACGGAAGCATCCTGCAACCGCTGTGCGAGGCGTGGGACGACTGCCGGGCCCGGCAGGGCTGGGTCCGCGTCGTCCACAGCAGCCGTGGCATAGAACTCGTCATGCTGGACGGCGGGGTGCTCGGCCGCTTCCCCGCCTATGCGAGCGCCCAGGACGCCTGGAGCGGAACGCCTACGGCAGCGCGTGGCGCAGCACCCGCCCCCCACATCGACGCGTACTGCCGACCCTGAGCCCCGGTGACGTACGGCAGCCCGTACCGGGCGCAGATCTCCCGTACCCGGGGCGCGAACTCGGCGTAGCGGTTGCTGGACAGGTCGGGGAGGACGTGGTGATCGATCTGGTCCTCCGTGAAGGTTTGTGTGTCTCCCGGGAAGTGGCCGCAGAAGACGACGGTGTGGGCCCAGACGTTGCGCAGGGCATTCGCCGTGAGGTTGCCGAGGAGGCAGGGCACGGCGGACGTACGGGATGGTCAGCCGAGCGACCGGTCGACGGAACCGTACGACAGGCCGGGCGTGGGCGAGGGCTGCTGAGGTGCGGTTCGGCAGGTGAAGCCGAGACGGACCAGTGCGCGGACCATCTCCGCGGCGGTGAAGTCGCGCGGGTCCTGGCGGGTGATCACGACTCCCACCTGCTTGACGGGGTACACCCGGCCCCCGATGACGACACATTCCCCCGTCACGGGCTCGGGCAGGACGTTCTCCATCGACATCTCCACGGCCGCCTTGGACAGGTCGAAGGGATAATGGGCGATCACACAGCGCATGGTGCCTCACCAGGGTCGGGACGGATCCGGGACGGGTGGAACGCGAGAAGGGGCAGTGCGGTCGACGCGAGTGCCGGCCGAGAGCAGGGAGGGGCTCACGCCCGCCGGTCGCTGGTCGCTGGTCGCCACCCGCCGGTCAGCGGAGCACCAGAAGTCGGCCGGGAGCGAGATGCGACGCCTCGCGGGCGTCGGCCGACAGGCAGCGCCAGCCCCAGGACAGCAGTGCTTCGAGCGTGTCCGCGTTGTCCCGGTCGACCAGCGTGACACCGAGCGCGGCTGAGTGATCGCCCAGCAGACGCTTCTGCAGGCGCCGGGCGAGGTTCCACTCGCGGCTCTGGTCCTGCGTGCGTACCCGCCGCTCCACGAGTATGTCGGCGATCGCGAAGAGCCTGCCGACGGCGGCGACGCGGAGCAGGCTCTCCGGGAGGTACCACCCGTCGAGGCCGTCCCACCAGGGCCCGTCGCCACGCACGGGGAAGCCGTAGGCGCATGCCGTGAGGCCGATGGCGCCCGAGGGGCCGGCGGTCTCCGCCACGAGCAGTTCGAACCCCGGTCGCCGCATGTGGCCCGCGAGCCGTCGCCGGAACACGGCCGACCGGTCCTGGCCCGACGCGTCCGAGGCCCGCACCTGGTGGGAAGAGGTGTTGGTGTACAGCTCGCCGAGCTCTTCCATACGGTCGTCGATCTGGCACCGGGTCAGCGGGCGGACGAACTCGCCCTTCTCGGGTGAGGGCCCCTGCCGGCGCCGCTGCGGCGGCGCCTCGGTAAGCGCCGGTTGTCGGCCGGGTGTCCCCAGGTGGGCGGTCTGCGGGCGGTCCGGCGTGTTCACGGTCATGGGCGAACCCTGCTCCGGGTCCGGACGGGTCCGGCCCGGCGTCGTCGTTCGCCGAGAACGGCACCGGCGCGTGAGCCGGCACACGAGGTGCCCTCGGTGCCTTCGAGCCTACGCCGCCGACGTGGCCGGAGAGTGCACATCCACCTGGCAGGACTCGAAAGCCGGCGAGTGAGCGGCCTCGGCGGAGGAGTGTGCACGAGCGAAGCACCCCCGGGTCGGCCGAGTGATCGAGCCGAGTCGGGCCGAGAGCCCGTCGAAGCGGCACTCCGACACTCGCTCCTCAGTCCTGTGCCCAGAGCGTGCCCATAAAAGCGGTCACCACGGTCGACAGCGGTGCGACCCAGCACTCCCGACCACTACGCCAGAGTGCATACGGCCAGGTCAGAGGCGCTCCGACCGCGAAAGCGCCGTCGCTTCCCAAGCTGAGAGCGCGAGTTCGATTCTCGTCACCCGCTCTGCTTAAAGCCCCAGGTCAGCGACCTGGGGCTTTTTTGCTGGCCAGACCATTTGTCGGCCCTCGCACCCCCGACACGCCCCGAGATTGGGCACGCGGAGGGCACGGGCCCCCTCGGTGCATTTGGTCACCACCTACCCTCCCTCCTCAACTGCGCGGCCTGGTACGCCCCTTGGTGCACGGAGCCCTGGCAAGACGCGCGACCGAGGCCATCAGCTTGCCGTTCCCTTGACGGAGAGGGCCGGATGCGGAGTAAGCGCAGACTCGACAACCTCCCGAACCATCATCTCTTTTCACTTGTTGCGTTTACTTCGATTGTTTCGAATGATGGGTATAGGCAGACTCGATGCCTGCTTCCCGCACCGACAGGGGCGCACCATGACCAAGACAGACATCCGACCCGTGAAGCTGCCACCTGAGAAGGCCGCGGCCGCAGCGCACGCGCTCACACAGGTCGGCAGTTACCTGGCGGCACACCAGGACCTCGCAGAGATCACCGTGACGGTCGAGGACGGAGCGCGAGAGTCCCTTGCCCTACCCCGCGAGGCCGTGGAACTGCTCGCCACCATGCTGGCCCACCTGGGGGCCGGCCGCGCTGTCTCGGTCGTCCCGTCCGACGCCGAGCTCACCACACAGCAGGCAGCAGACATGCTCAACGTGTCGCGGCCATTCCTGATCGGGCTGCTCGATGCCGGAGAAATCGAATACCGAACCGTCGGCACACATCGGCGGATCACCGCGTCGTCGCTCCTGCAGTACAAGCGCAAGGACGACCAGCGTCGCCGCGCAGCCGCCGACGAGCTCACCCAGCTCGGCCAGGAAATGGGAATGATCTAGCACATGGCCTTCGTCGCCATCTGCGACGCCAACGTCCTCTACCCCAGCACCCTGCGCGACGTCCTCATCCGAATTCGCGCAGGGTGGCCTCGTCCAAGCCAAGTGGACCGATCAGATCCTCGACGAGACATTCCGTAACATCCTCAAGAACCACCCGGACATCCCACCCGAGAAGCTCGACCGTGTCCGCGCCTTGATGAACGCTACAATCCGGGACTGCCTGGTCAGAGGACACGAACCGCTGATCGATGCCGTGAAGCTGCCAGACCCGGACGACCGGCATGTCCTGACCGCGACGATCCGAGCCAAGGCACAGGTCGTCGTCACCTTCAACCTGAAGGACTTCCCCACCGAAGCCCTGGCCCCCTGGGACGTCGAAGCTGTGCATCCGGACGCCTTCGGGAACCTGTCCGCCTGCGAACGCGCCTTGCACGAAGCGGAGAACGTCACGGACCTCAACGGCCCGTTCCACAACGGCGGCTGGCTGCGCTTCGACGGCTCCCGCCTCGCCGAAGAACGCGGCGCCCGCTACCTCCGACTCGGCCGCCTCGACCTCGCCGACTTTTCAGAAGACAAGCCCTTCCGTGACGGCGACGCCCTTGAACGCCACGGAAGCTGGCCTCCAGCCTGCAGCCGAGGGGCGCGAAGAGGTCCACGCATGTCCGGCGAGGCATGGCAGCTGGCTAAGGGGAGCGCCCGCCAGGGCCGCTGACGCAGCAACAGGACGTCAACGGCAGCGGTCTCTGCAGCCATTCCGCTCCATGATGAAACCCCAGGTCAGCGGCCTGGGGTTTGTTTATTGTCTAGTCCAATTTTAGGTGGTCTCGCCTTGCGCCGTTTGCGGCCGAAGGTCGAGCGGCGGAAGGGGGCGCCTTTTTTCCCGAAGAAGAGGAGACCGTCCGGTCCCTTCTCGGCGAACCACTGGAGGTGGCGGCGGAGTTCCGGGAGCCGGAAGTCGGGCAGGTACACGGTGCGTTTGCCCGCGCGAGTCCTGGGGCCGCCAGTGCCCCGCGGCCCTGAGCCGAGGCCAAGTGCCCATTCAAGGGGCCCCCGGGCCGTCAGAACACGCCTTTGTACGTCTGCCACCCCGAGGCGATCTTCGTGCGGGGCCCGAACGTCCCCGAGCCGTTCCCGCTGTTGCGCCACAGGTTGCCGGAGGTGTCGCGGGAGACGATGTCCGCCTTGCCGTCGCCGGTGATGTCACCGACGCCCACGACGACGTTGTACGACGAGCCCCAGCCGGAGGCCACCGTCACACGGGACGTGAAGCCACCGGAGCCGTTGCCGTCGTAGCGCCAGAGCGTGTTGGAGCGGTCCTGAGCCAGGAGGTCGCCGCGGCCGTCGCCGTTGAAGTCGCCGACACCCACGATCTTCTTGTAGCCCGACCAGTTCCCCGCGATCTTGACTCGCGCCGACAGCTTCCCCGTGCTCGTGCCCTTGTACAGGAACAGTTCTCCCGTCGACGCCTTGCGCGTGATCAGGTCGGGACGGCCGTCGCCCGTGATGTCCCCGGGCGAGGTCAGCACGTCGTACTGGTTCCATCCGGTGCCGAGCGAGGTGTGCGGGGTGCTCGTGGTGAATGCCTGCCCGCGCATGGTCCGGTACACCCGCAGTTCGCCGCTGCCGAATCGGACGAGGATGTCGTTGCGGCGGTCGCCGTCGAGGTCACCGAACGGGACCAGTGTCACGGAGGAGGGCCAGCCGGAGGCCGACATGCCGCCGCCGAAGCCGCCCGTCCCGTTGCCCGGCCGGTAGCTGATAACACCGGACGAGGTGAGGGTCAGGGCATCGCCGGTTCCGTCGGGTGCCCAGGTGGCGTTGTTGGTGAAGTCGTGGCGTACGGCGGCTCCGGTGGACACCGTGACGGTCTTCGACACCGTCAGGGCCGGTCCTGAACCGTCGGCGGGCGGGGCCGTCAGCTTGAAGGTGTAGGTGCCGTTGGGGACAAGCGCGCCCTGGGTGTCGCGGGTATCCCACCGCGCGGTCAGGTTGCCCTCCACCTCCCCGCCGGAAAGGGTACGGACCACGGCGCCGGTGGCCTTGCTGGTGAGGGTGGCCGTCCAGGAGGCGGCGGGCTTGGAGAGCAGTCCGCGCCACTGCCACCACGGGCTGCCGACCGCGCTGCTTTCCCAGGCGTTGTCGGTCGCCTCCGACTCGACGACGGCGAGAGGCTGTGCGGCGACCTCGCTGGGCACCAGGTGGATCCGCTTGTCGGCGTCCACGTAGGCCGCGGGGCCGCCGAACTTGTCCACGGTCCAGGTCACTCCACGCAGACTGGAGCTGCCCGCCGCCAGGTCGCCGATCTTGCGGGTGGTCGCGGTGCCGTCGGCGAAGGCGGTGAGGAGGAGAGCCCCGGCCGAGGTGTCGTGCCGGACGAGGTAACCGTCGCCGAGCAGGCCCTGGCCGGACGGGACGGGGATGTTCTTCTTGGCCGTACGGTCCCAGACGCCGGCCGTCGCGGTCGGACCGCAGGACCAGTAGATCCAACGGCCCACCGCCTGCAGTTCCTTGGGGACGCACGGGGCGCCGGTGTTGAGGGTGTCGGTGGTCCTGCCGGTCTTCAGGTCCTTCGCGGTGACTACGCCGTTGCCGGAACCTGGCGTCCACAGCTTGGTTCCCCAGACGGAGGCGGCGGTGACGGAGCGGGTGACGATGGGCTCCAGCGTGGTGTAGACGCCGAGGTCGCCGACGTACTGCTTGGCCGGGGAGGAGCCGTTGACGATCGCGTAGCGGCCGGTGACGTCGAGGACGCTGCCGGAGGCCGAGGGCAGATAGAAGAAGCCAGCCTGGTCATTCTTGTCGAGCGACTGGACGAACGACCCGACGGGGTCGGAGTCCGCGGTGAACGTCACCGCGCGGCCGTCCCCGGCGGCGTACGGGCCCACCCCGAGGCCGTCCCACTTCCGCCAGGTCGACGCGCTCGGCGTTCCGTCGGCGGCGATCCGCCGGGTGTAGTAGGCGCCCAGGAAGCTGCTGTCGGCCTCGTCGGTGGCCAGCATGCCGTTCTGCAGCGACAACCGGTTGATCGTCGCGGCCACAGGCGGTACAGCGGTCAGCTCGGTGAGCGTCGGGGTGTCCGCGCCCGTGTCGGTGACCTTGCGTACCGCCCAGTGCCCGGCGTCGGTACCGCCGACGGCCAGCAGGCTGCCGTCCGGTGCCGCGACGAGGGAAGTGTTCGCGTGCCGGAGCAGGGTGACCGGGTCACCACCCGTGAGCGGGACGGCCATGAGCCGCTCGCCGGAATCGTCGACCAGGTCGCCCGGGTCCGTCGGCACTGCACGGGCGACCACCAGCCAGTGCCCGGCCATGCCCACATGCGGGGTGCCCTCCGTGCCGGGCAGCGGCACCGTCGTCTCGGCGGCGGAGAGGTCGGCGCGGTCCAGGACGTGTGCCACCTTGAGGTCGGACCACCAGACCAGCCGGTCGGCGCTGAGCGCGACGCCCGTCGGAGCCACGGGCACGACCACATCGCCGGTGACCTTCGCGGCGGCCAGATCCACCAGCGCGAGATGCCGCTCGCCGTTCGCGAGCGCGTAACTGATGACGGCGGTGCCGCTGTCGCCGCCCAGGACCGAGAAGTTGGTGGTGATTCCGGTCGGCCACCCGTCGACGAGGGTGCCGCCCGCGGGTGCGCCGTCGCCGTACAGATACAGCACACGGCCGCCGTCCGTGGTCCGGGCCTGGGTCAGGACATGAGTGCCGAAGGTCGCCGTGTACCCGCCGTGCGTGAGGGCGACGTCCGTGCTCGTACCGGTGTCCATGTCCCTGAGGACGACCTTCGCGGTGGACGAGACGACGTCGGTCACGATGTCGGACGACGAGCCGAGGTAGGCGGGCAACTCCACCCGGGCCAGGTCACCCAGCCCGGTCGTCGTACCGCTGTCGTACGACGTCCACAGATAGCCGGAACGCCCCTCCTGCGCATGCAGATAACCGTGGGGACCGGCACTGTAGATCCGGTCCCTACGCGGTATGTAGCGGTCCGACTGAAAGACCTTCTCCGCCCCGAAGGCGGTGCCCCCGGCACCGTTGTCCGCGTCGGCCGTGACGGCGAGCGGGCCGGGACCGGCGGTCAGGGCGAGAACTGCCAGCGCGGCGACGACGCCGCGGGCGGTGGTACGACGGGCCATCGTCGCCTCCTGGGCCTCTCAACAGAAAAGGCGTGACGGGACGGCGGCGGCCGATCAGGCGCGCGTCGACGGCGCTGCGAAAATATCCAGTCCCCCCGGCTGCCCCCCGTGCACAGCGGCACGAGAGTAACAGCAAGCCCAGGCGCATCAAGAGCGCCTGGGGAAAGAGATCGCGGTCCAGGCGTTACGTCTCCCCAGCCGGTTGCAGCACTCCATCCGCGCACGCGCCGGCCGACAGCCGGAACCGCTCATCGCGTATCCACCGTGGGCCCTGCGAGCGTGCGACGTCTCAACTCGACCATCCGACAATGGCGTTGGCGAGGGCATCGCCGCCGTGCTGAACCAGGGTTCCCGCCAATGGGGCAGGTAGCGCCTGGAGGGATCCCTCGATCCACGCCGGCCTGCGCGTCGGGCGCGGACAGCGACGTGTCTACGGTGTCCGTCATGGCGCGCAGGACCGCCGCGTCGAAGTTGAGCGTGCGGTGGCGCTGAGAGATCGGCCCACGGTCACTCCGCGACGCTTTCCATGTGCTCCTGCAATCGTGCCCTTCCAGCCAGCTCTCGCTTCCAGAAGTCGCCTGCTCTTCGACCGCCCAGAGGACCTCCCAGCGCCTCCGAGCCTGCGGCGTGCCCATAGCGTGCCCTTAGGACCGGTCAACCACGGCCAACAGTGGTGCAATACCACCCCCCTCGGGCGCAACCTCAGAGCGCATAAGCCCAGGTCAGAAGCCATCCGACTCTCCAAGCGCCGTCGCTTCCCAAGCTGACAGCGCGAGTTCGATTCTCGTCACCCGCTCCACGACTAAGGCCCAGGTCAGAGACCCGGGCCTTTTGTTGTCCGCTGTGATCAGTCGCCGCGTGCCAGATTCGTGCCAGAACGCTGATCGTCCGGCTTGTCCGGCGGATCATCTGGCACGGCTGCAGCTTCCTGGCGTGCCTTGTGTACGGTCGCGTCGAGACCGGCTGCAACTTCCTGCTGTCGGTCGTCGTCGGAGTGCTGATAGATCAGCGCCGCTTTCTCGGAGGACTGGCCGGCGCGGACCATCGTGTCCTTGAGGGTGGCGCCCGAGCGCGTCGAGAGTATGTGCCCAGGTCTGGGGGCTCACTTGCCCAGGATCCCCGGAAGAGGTCAGCCGGGCCCGCCGCTGGACCCGCGACATCCTGCGCGGCTCGCCCTTAGCGGAGGACGCCGAACTGACGTGAGCGAGCCGAGCGCGAACGCGATCCTCCACACCGCCAGCGGCCGGGACTCCGGCAGCTTCCATCTGGCCCTCGCGGTGCCCTCGCAGATCATCGCCCTGTCCGTCACCGACGACGGAGGCACCGGCACGGCCCCGAAGATCGAGCACCAAGACCAGGAGGCCGAGCACGGCCGGGGCCTGGGCATGGTCAGCGCGATCGCCCACCGGGTCGTGGTCCACGACAGCGACGGCGGCCACACCATCACCGCGGAACTCTTCACCGACACCCGCAGGGGAGGCCACCCGTGCCGATAGACACCGCCGACGCTTCGGGCCTCCTTCGACGCGTACACCGCAGCCCAGGCCGACAGATTGTCGCGACCACACTCCGCACCATCACACCCGCCCTGGACCCGGACGCCTCCGACGAGGCATGGCACTGGCTGTACTTCGGCCGCATCAGGACCAGGCGAGCACTCCTACGCTTCGAACCCTGCACGGTGTCGGTGACCCAGGCCGACACACGCCTCACCTGGACGATCCGACCCGTCCTCTTCCCCCCGCTAGCTCGCCGTCAGGACGGCGGACGGGATGGAAGCTGGGGTGAGTGGTGGGTTGAGGTGAGGGGGAACGCGCCGTGCGATCGCTGGGTAGCTGGCGCTACGGTGCCGCTGGAGGGGCGAGATGGCAGACAAGAACAATCGGTGGAATCACCCGCACTGGCACCTGGTGTTCGTGATACCGCTTCTCATCTTCCTGATCACAGAAGACGACGTGATCACACGATGCTTCCTGGCCTTGGGGCTCGCACTCGCCGCGATCCGTTATGGGCATCAGTTGGCAACGCGGACCCGTGTCAAGGCCGCCTCCGCTCCTGACATCAGCGGCTGACACCAACGGCCGCGAACGACAGCGGTCGAGGCCGAACCTGAGCGAACGGCCAGCCGAAGTTGATCAAGCCCGGTCGGCGTCCACAACGCTTGCGACTTGCCATACATGTTCACAGAAGCCCGCATATGTCCGTTTAAGTTGATAGAATCCTCAGAACCGAGGATATGATCTCTTTGGAAACGGAGCAGCGCATGGCATTCACGGTCCGCGACCCCGCCTATACGGCTCCAGGTCGCATGCAGGAGCCACACCTGGTGCATCACCGAGCTAGACCGTCACTCCTTCACTCACGCACCTTGCCGCAACCACGATCCGTGCCGACAATCGCCTTGCTGCTCATTCTGGCGATCACACTCATCGATCTTCAGGTGCCTGGCTCGGTTCACCTCGGCGACTTGCTGATCATGGCGCCTGTACTCACTTCCTGGTACGCGAGCTCGCGGGTGACCTCGCTTGTCGCCATCATGACCATGTCGGCTTTGGCGGCCATCTTCCTGGTCCGCCAATCCGTGAACCTGCCACAGGAGGCTGCCCTCGTTGCGACCTCGGCGACCGTCACGATCGCCCGGTACCTGACGGAACACGGACAGCGAAAGCTGGTCCAACTGCGCGCTGTCGCCGAGGCCGCGCAACGCGCCATACTGCCTCCCCTCCCCCACCGACTCGGCCCCCTTCGCCTGGCCTCGACGTACCTGGCGGCAGAGGATGAAGCACGCATCGGCGGAGATCTCTACGCCGCCGTGCGCACGCCCACGGGGACACGGTTGATCATCGGCGATGTTCGAGGCAAGGGCCTGGCGGCGGTCGGCATCGCTGCCCACACCATCAGCACGTTCCGCGACGCCGCCCGCCGGCTGACCACGCTGCCGGAACTCGCCGCCTACCTGGATTCAAGTGTCCGCAGCAACGCATCCGAAGCAGTGAGCCACGAAGAGACCGAAGAGGCGTTCGTCACCGCCACTCTCCTCGAAATCCCCGA
Organism: Streptomyces sp. NPDC001351; assembly: GCF_042896045.1. Taxonomy (NCBI): domain Bacteria; kingdom Bacillati; phylum Actinomycetota; class Actinomycetes; order Kitasatosporales; family Streptomycetaceae; genus Streptomyces; species Streptomyces sp. NPDC001351. The sequence continues at coordinate 329,563 of NZ_JBIAWS010000004.1, forward strand.
CGCCGAGCCCCTCGTGCGAAGCGTCACCTGCGGACACCCCCCACCGCTACTCCTACAAGCGAATGACGTCGTGCCCCTGGAAGCCGGCCAACCCGCGCCCCCGCTGGGCCTGGGCGCATTGACGCAAACCACCTACCACCTCGACACCTTCGCCCTAGGGGCCGAAGACACCCTCCTCCTCTACACCGACGGTGCCATCGAAGCCCGCAACGCCGACGGCGCGTTCTACCCGCTCGCCGACCGACTCACCCCCCAGAACCACCGCCATCCCACGGCACTCCTCAACCACCTCCGCAGCGACCTTCTCCACCACGTCGGCGGCCGGCTCGACGACGACGCCGCCTTGATCGCCATCCAACGTCAGCCCGCAGACGGCACAGCGCCGAATTGACCTGTGATCAGTGTTAAGCAGAAGGCCGGCTGTGCCCTGCGTGCCCGTTGCGTGCCCGTTCCGGCGGGACACAGCGGGGATTCGCGGGGAACAGCGGCACCGATCGGACGTCGACCCAGGTCAGCGCGTTGCCAGGTCAGCCGCTATCCACATACGGCGTCTTCCGACCTAGGACTGTGGGCGGCATATCCGGATGCGCAGGCAGCGGGACTTCGCCAGGATGCGGCCGTGACTGAACCCTTCATCAACGTAAACCGCGGCCCACAGGGCGGCCCCTATCGGTGTCCGTGCTGTGGCTACCTGACGCTTGCCGAGCGCGGCCTCTATGAGATCTGCCCCGTGTGCTTCTGGGAGGACGACGGCCAGGACGACCACGACGCCGACAGAGTGCGCGGCGGACCAAACGGCCGGCTGAGTCTGACTGAGGCCCGTCGGAACTTCGACGCCATCGGTGCCTGCGACGAGCGGCGCGTCCAGTTCGTTCGGGAGCCACTGCCACACGAGCATCCGCTGTCCTGACATCACCGGTTGACGGGCCGTCCCGGGGCCGTCAGAGGGTGCTCAACGACGACCAACGCTGACAACCACCGACAACCAAGTCACAGGTCGAAGCGTTGATCAATAACACGGCCGCAACTCAGAGACCCGGCCCTTCACTTCTTCGGCTAATGAGCGCACCCATCGATGCTTGGCTCGCTCATGAAGACTCCAGTCCAAAGCCGCTCCGTTGATCACGAGGGAGCGCTTGCCGAACAACCGCCTTAAGGTAAGGCCTATGTCTGATAGATCGATGTCTACGGGCCGCCTATGGGCAGTCCTGCTCGGGGTCGACGCTGTGGTTACTGCGTCGACGATCGTGGTGTGGAGGCAGAGCGGAACACCGTGGACCGAGACCCTGGTCAGTTCGGGTGTGGTTGCTCTTGCGGTCCTGATAGCCGGCCCATGGGCGATAAGGCGGACCAGGGCAAGGGTCGAGGAAGCAACGCGGCAACAGCGTTGATCCAGTGTTCAGGGTCTCGCCTCGGTTGCTTCGGGACGAAGAGGTCGTGCCAGACGCGTGCCAGATCGTGCGGGGAACCACGGGAAACACCGGGGAACCAGCCAGCCTCGCTCCAGACACCGATTCCGCTCAGCAGCAGGTCAGCCGCGGATTAGGCCCCAGATCACCTCAGCTTCCCAAGCTGAGAGCGCGAGTTCGATTCTCGTCACCCGCTCCATGATGAAACCCCAGGTCAGTGCCCCTGGGGATTTGTTTGTTGTCTAGACCAATTTCAGGGTGGCGTGCTCTCCGCGTGCCCTAAGTCGACGTCAGGCGGCTGTTCCAGGGGTGCCAGGGCGCCACTTTAGGCAACCCACCCTCGGGCGTCTCGAATGGCGAGACGCATTTAGTGTGACCTGAGCCGCTATCACGTGGGGTGCCTACGAAGTCGCTTACGCAAAGCAGCAGTTCACGACGCCGGTCGCCACGCAGCGACTGTCACGCGCGGAGCGGCACATCGAGTTCGGCCAGCAGGCCGCGGATGCGGTCCTCGATCTCGTCGCGGATGGGGCGTACGGCGTCGACGCCCTGCCCTGCGGGGTCGTCCAACTTCCAGTCCAGGTAGGTCTTGCCGGGGAAGACGGGACAGGTGTCGCCACAGCCCATGGTGATCACGACGTCCGACGCCTGGACCGCCTCGACGGTCAGGATCTTCGGAGTCTCGGCGGAGATGTCGATGCCTGATTCGCGCATCGCCTCGACGACCGCGGGGTTGACCGTGTCGGCAGGGGCCGAGCCGGCCGAGCGGACCTCCACTGCGTCCCCGGCTAGGTGGGTGAGGAATGCGGCGGCCATCTGGGAGCGGCCGGCGTTGTGGACGCAGACGAAGAGGACGGAGGGCCGGTCGGCGGTGGGGCTGCTGCTCATGGTGGCGTCTTCCTGGGCGGTGGGTCAGGGAAGGGTGGGGGCGGCGAGTTCGGGCTCGGCGTGCATGGCGGAGGCACCGGCCTGTGCGGGGGCCGGGCGCCCGAAGACCACGGCTACGAGCACCAGTCCGAGTACGGCACCGACCATCTGGGCCGCTATGAAGGGGCCGACCGATCCGGGTGCGATGCCGGCGAAGGTGTCCGTGAAGGCACGGCCGATCGTCACTGCCGGGTTCGCGAACGACGTTGAGGACGTGAACCAGTACGCGGCCCCGATGTACGACGCCACCGCGACCGGGGCGAAATGAGCACGGCCGACGCGGGCCAGCCCGAAGATCAGGAGGACGAGGCCGGCCGTGGCCACGATCTCGCCCAGCAGGAGGTGGCCGGCCGAGCGGTCGTGCGTCGACCACCGCACCAGCGGTCTGCCGAACATGGCGTCGGCCAGGACCGCACCCACTGTCGCTCCCGCGATCTGAGCCGGGACGTACGCGGCCACATCCCGGGCCGCGGGCCCCTTCCCGTCGCGGCGGCCGGTGAACCAGGCCGCAAGGGTGACGACCGGGTTGAAGTGAGCCCCGGAGACAGACCCGAGCAGCACGATGAGCACGCCCAGGCCGAACACGGTGGCCAGCGAGTTGGCGAGCAATTGGACGCCGACGTCCCGGGACAGCTCGGTGGCCTGGATACCGGAGCCGACCACCACCGCGACCAGCGCCGCCGAGCCGACGGCCTCGGCCAGGGCACGGCGCCCCAGGGAGGCGTTCACGCGAGTGCCTCGACCGCGGTCGGCGTCTTCAGGAACACGGCGAGCCGGTCGAGAGCCGTCGGCAGCACCCAGTAGTACACCCACGTGCCACGGCGCTCGCAGTCGATGAGACCGGCCTGGCGCAGGAGCTTGAGGTGGTGGGAGATCGTCGGCTGGGACAGGTCGAAGGCCGGGGTCAGCTCGCACACGCAGACCTCACCGCCCTCCCCGCGTGAGGCGATCATCGACAGCAGGCGCAGCCGGACCGGGTCACCCAGCGCCTTGAACGCCTTCGCCAGGTCGGCCGCCTGGTCCTCGTCCAGCGGCGCGGACGCCAGCCCAGGGCAGCAGGCGGCGTCCTGGCCGACCACCTCAAGCTCTTGTTTCGACATGCCTCTATGTTGACGTTCTTCGATCCAAGGCGCAAGGTTGCATCAACGAACTTCAATACAGGCCGTTCCGGGCACCGCCATGCCCAGTCACCCAGGGGTGAAGTGATGAACGAGCAGTCCAGCCACCTGCGCGAAACCGTCCGCCGACGCTACGCCGCCGCAGCCGTGCAGGTCACCGAGGGCAGCACCGCCTGTTGCGGGCCGGAGCCGGTCGAGGTCGACGAGAACTTCGGTTCCACGTTGTACGCCGCCGACGACCGCGACGTCCTGCCCGCCGAGGCGGTCGCCGCCTCCCTCGGCTGCGGCAACCCGACCGCCGTAGCGGAACTGCGCGAGGGCGAACGCGTCCTCGACCTCGGCTCCGGTGGGGGCATCGACGTCCTGCTCTCCGCCCGCCGCGTCGGCCCCACCGGCAAGGCGTACGGGCTCGACATGACCGACGAGATGCTCGCCCTGGCCCTGGCCAACGCCGAGAAGGCGGGAGCCACCAACGTCGAGTTCCTCAAGGGCACCATCGAGGCCATCCCCCTCCCTGCCGACACGATCGACGTCGTCATCTCCAACTGCGTGATCAACCTGTCCGTCGACAAGCCCGCCGTCTTCGCCGAGACGTTCCGCGTGCTCAGGCCCGGCGGCCGTATCGGCGTCACCGATGTCGTCGCCGACGACACCCTCACCACCGAACAGCGCGCCGAACGGGGTGACTACGTCGGCTGCATCGCCGGCGCGCTGTCCTTCACCGAATACCGGGAAGGGCTCGAAGCCGCCGGGTTCACCGGCATCGAGATCACGCCCACCCACGCCGTCGCCGAAGGGATGCACTCGGCTGTCGTTCGCGCGGTCAAGCCCTCCACCACTGATGAGCCGGGCTCCTCGGACGCCGCGACGGGCGCGTGCTGCGGTGTCGCCGCCTGCTGCACCTCGGACGAGCAGGCCACCGATCCCGCCACCACGGTGCCGGAAGCCAAGGCCGCATCGGGGTGCGGTTGCCAGGGCTGACCAGCCCCTGTCGGGCGTGACAACGGGCCGCGACAATCGCGGTCGGCTGTGCGCTCAGCCGACGCGCGGGGTCGGGGCCAGCTCGACTCGACCCCACGCGTCGACGCTGGAAGCTGTCCGGGCGATCATCGCGGCCGGCACGTCAGAAAGAGCCCACACGCTATGTCAAGTGGGATCACAACCGCGACTTCGACGACGCCGTCCACGACGGCCGACCCGGCGTGCAGGCGCGGACGACGGGCGGTCTACCCGGCTCCTGGACGAATGGCGCGGCCGCCACCCAGGGTTGGAGATCGAGTCCTGCCTGCGGCGGCGCCGTCTTCGCCTACCTACAGTTGGCCACCTCCGTCGCCGAGAACGGCGCGCCCGTACGCCTCCCGGAGCTGGAGCCCGAGACCCGCTACACCCTGCGCGTGCCCCCGAGCTCCTCTTCCCCCCCAAGACACCTGGCCCCGGGCTGGGCCAGGCGGCCGGCCGCGCAGGCCTCGTGGTCCCCCGCGCGCCGCAGGGCTCCCCGCTTCGCTGAGGAAGCGGGGAGCCCTGCGGTCGGCCCGGGTGGAGGCGGCCCGCCGGATCTACGCCGGGGCTGCTTCCTTCGCGGACCAGGTCAGTCCACGTTGACCACCTTCCACAGCTGGCTGTCGGCGTTGGTGTCCGTCGCCTGGACGAGCTGGGTGCCTGCCGAGGTCGACCCCCCGGACACGTCGAGCAGCTTGCCGCTGTTCACGTTCTTGATCTTGTAGTAGCCGTTTCCGGTGTCGATCAGCGTCCAGTGCTGGTCCGTGGCGTTGGTGTCGGTCGCCTGGATGATGTTCGCACCGTCCGCGGTGGAAGCACCGCTGACGTCCAGGACATTGGGGCTGTTCCGGCTGACGACCTTGTAACTGCCGTCACCCACCGGGACGAAGCTCCAGTTCTGGTTCGCCTGACCGTTGTCGGTCCACTGGTCGATGATGCGCCCGGAGGCCGTCGACGCACCCGAGACGTCGGCCACAAGCGCGCTCTTCTTGTCGATCAGCTTGTAGTTGGCGTTCGTGGCCGGGAACGAGATGGAGGCGAAAGCGTCCACCGCGCAGACGGTGCCGTTGGAGGCGGTGTTCTTCGTCCCGGTGCACACCACCTTGATCGTGTGCGGGCCCGCGGCCAGGTCCGTCTTCTCGAACAGCGGTACCTGCTTCGTCACCGTCGAGGCATAGGCGTCGATGCCTGCCTGGGCGAGGGTGCCGTCGAGGTAGACGTCCACCTTGCCCATGTTCGGCTGCGTCATGCCGAGGTACCGCACGCCCGAGCCGTTGAACGAGAACTCGGCGTAGTTGCCCGCGGTGCCCGTGTACTTCTCGGACCCGTTCAGGTCCTTCGTGTCGTTCCAGTTCGACCAGGTCCCGGAGTAGGTGAGACCGGAGTCCTTGTCGTCGACGTGGTTCCAGCGCTGCCGCACGAGGGCCCCTTCGACGCCATCTGAGCGCGCTTGTCGTTGACGTAGAGCGCGCGGAGCTTGACGTCGCGGTTCAGCGAGGCCTTCCAGATGTTCCCGCTGTGCTGCGTCCAGCCGGTCACCTGAACGCCTCCGTTCAGGACCGGCTTCTCGTTCTGGTAGGCGGAGTACACGACATGGTGGCCGTTCGTCCCGGAGTCGGCCGAGGTGAAGGCGATCGTGCTGCTCACCGGGTAGTTTCCGCCGCGGAGAAAGACGTTGATGTCTCCGGTCATGTCGCTGTTGACGGTGCGCACCACGTCCCGCGCGTGCTGCAGGGTCTTGAACGGCGCCGTGATCGTCCCGGCGTTGGCGTCGTCGCCGTTGGGCGCGACGTAGTACGTCGCCTGGGTTGCGGCCGAGGCCGGGAGCGGTGCGGCGAGGGAGGTCAGCAGCGTGGCAGAGACGGCCGCCGCAAGCGCCACTGGCGCCTTGCGGACGACGGAGGGGAGGGGCTTCATCCTGATCCATCCTGGTGGCTCGGACGGTCGAGCAGACGCTCATCGCGGCTCGGCGATTTCTGTGGGTGAAATTAGCCGCCCTATGACCAGGCTCCATCAAGGGCTTACGCAGGCTTCATTTCGAGAGAACAGTGCCTCGATAGCCTTCAGGGCGAGATTATGTCCGTTAACTCCCTATAAACCCCTTCTCTCTTTGGGGGCACTGACACGCATTCTCGCTACCGAATGAGTACTACTCATTTCTGGAGGCGGAGGAGTCGGCCCCGCCGCCCATCGGGGCAGCGGGCCGGTGCGGGAGCGTCAATCCACCGCCTGGACCTGTCCGGCCGCAGTTCGGCGGCGATGTAGCCCTTGTCGGCCAGAATCAGCAGGCCAAGCCGGGCGACGGCCAGGTGCGGTTCTTCGTCGACCAAAGCGGCCAGGACCTGCCGTTCATCGACTTTCGGATCGACCAGACAGCCTCTGAACGCCCGCCAGGGACCGGATGACCCGCTTGATCAGGCCCAGCGCGGCCAGCGGGCCTCTCGGTCGCCACAACCCGATGTTGGACACCCTCCCTGCGTCCGTGAACCCCGAAATCGGAACTACTCGTCCAGGGCTTCACGCCTCACCGTGCCCCGCGCAGTGGCCTGCGTCCCCTCCACGGAGGAGTTCATCAGCCGCCTCAAGGAGGCCGGACTTTTCGTACGGACTTCTCGCACGCACCAAGGTGCTGCCCTCCGGCGACCTGAACTGGAGAATGCCGGTCAGATCGACCGCAGCACCCAGGGCATGCCATGCCGTCCATCCAAGCCGCGGTCAGCGACGTGGCAGGCGGCAACTGGCGGGACAGTGCGCGGGGTCTGCTCGTCCTCGTCCAGGCCTTCGCCGAGGGCGCCCGCTACGACTTCATCTCCTCCCGGATCCAGCAGGCGATGCGCACCAACGACATCTGGACCTCGGGGGCCTGGGACACCGTCAGCGGCAACGGGGGCGCGGGACAGGACTTCCAGGTGACAGGCAGGGAGCTGGAGAACCGGTGGGAGGCCATTTCAAACTGCCTCCAGGAAGCCACGAACCACGGCGTTCCGGTGAACTTCCAGATCGGCAACGGGCGGTTCGCCACCCTCCAGGCGCTCGACGCCCAGGTGGCCATGACGCTGACCTGGCAGTAGGGCAGGAGGGCTCTGCCCCGGTCGCGGTTCTCCCGGCGTTCCCTGCCCCGCCGGAACTGTCCGGGGGCAAGTGGTTCGGTGGAGGGTGGTTCTGTTGATCAGACCAGGGCTACAGGCCAGGCCAAGGGCCTCCGGGAGATGACGTCTGTCCAGGTCAGACACATAGCGCCGATCACCCTGGGGGGTGGCCGGACCACCAGCATCAGGCCTATCTGGATCACTGTCTCCGGATTCTCGAGGCTGAGGGGGCGAGCAGAACACAGATCTACGGAATCGGAGGCGCACGCGATGCGCGTTGTGATCATGGGTGGGACGTCCGGGATCGGCCTCGCAGCAGCCGAGAGACTGACTGCTGCCGGCGCCGAGGTGATCGTGACCGGACGGGACCCCGAGAAGCTGGCGGCAGCCAAGGACCGGGTGGCCGGTGCCGAACAGATCGACGGCACCTCGGAAACGGACGTGACGGAGTTCTTCGAGCGGATCGGCGCCATCGACCATCTCGTGCTGGCATTCAGCCCGGGCGCGCTCGGGCTCGGATCGCTCACGGACGTGAGCCTGACCAGCATCAGGGGCGCCTTCGACGGCAAGCTCTTCCCGTACCTGCACGCGATCCAGAAGGCCGACGTCACCGGCTCGGTCACGATGATCTCCGCAGCCACCGCGAGGGCTGCCCTGCCCGGCAGCGTGGCGCTCGCCGCGGTCAACGGGGCGATCGAGCGGATCGTGTCCCCGCTCGCAGCCGAACTGGCTCCGGTGCGGGTCAACGCCGTGGCCCCCGGGGCCGTCGACACTCCCTGGTGGTCGTTCCTGCCGGAGGAACAGCGTGCGGCTCAGTTCACCGCCGTGGCGGCGGACCTTCCGGCCAAGCGGATCGGACGGCCCGGCGACGTCGCGAACGCGATCGCCTACCTCATCGGCGCCGACTACGTGACGGGCACGGTCCTCCCGGTCGACGGCGGGTTCACGGTCGCTTGACGTTCACTCACCCGGAATCCTTATGCGCTTCAGGAATTGGCTCTCCACTTCTGAGCCCGGTGGTAGCAGGTACGACACCAGCGTCTTGTCGTCGTTCGCCACGTGCAGCTTCACGTAATCGAGGGTGACCTCGCCGAGCAGCGGATGGTCGATGGTACGGGCCTTGGGCACGAACGGCGCCAGTTCCTTGCGTCGCCACAAGCGGGCGAAGTCGGGGCTGGCGTCAGCAAGTTCCGCGATGAGTCCGGTGATCTCGGGCGCCAGGATGCCTTCGTTCGCCTGCGTGCGGAACAGCGCGACGGTGAGCGCGGCCTCCGTCTCCCAGTCTCGGGTCATCTCCCGCACCTCGGGTGCGGTAAACGTGAGCCACAGGACGTTGCGCCGCGATGTGGGCAGGGCGGCCAGGTCACCGTAGAGGAGTTCGCAGCCGCGGTTCCAGGCCAGGATGTCGAACCGCGGGTTCACGATGAAGGCCGGGTTCGGGTCGAGGTGGGTGAGCAACAGCTTGTACTGGGGTGGCAGTTCGGCGCGCGAAGGCGCCCCGTCCGGAGGCGGTTCATCGGCCAGCCGGAAGAGATGGGCACGCTCGACCTCATCAAGTCCAAGTGCAGTGGCCAGGCTCCCGAGAATCTGACGCGAGACGCGGATTTTGCGGGCCTGCTCCAGCCACGTGTACCAGGTGATGCTCACCCCGGCGAGCGTCGCGACTTCCTCACGCCGCAGCCCGGGAGTGCGCCGCCGCCCGAAGGTCGGCAGCCCCGCCTCCTCTGGCGTACGCCGCGCCCGCCGACTGCGGAGGAACTCTGCAAGCTCACGCCTGCGGTCCGGCGTTGTCATCCGTCCACCGCGGTGACCGGTTCGACGCGTTCCCGGAAGTCCTCGACGGGCCCGCCGAACAGCCCGCCCTCCGTGCCGGCAGAAGAAATCACCGTGAAAGCCTGTTCTTCAGTGCATGCGAGCGTTCTTGCGCATGCCTTCATCTGCAGGGACATCGCACCTCCGGCCGCTCGGTCACCACGAACTCCAGGCCAACCGATCTTCCCAGCCGGCCAACAGTTGTCTACGCCCGCAAGTGTCCCGCCTCATTTGAGTTGGCGTCGGGTGGGGCTTTGAACCGGGGCTCACGCGGTGAAAGGGCCCAGAGCTCCGGAACTGTCCCGTCTCATCGAGGGCTGCGCGGTCCCACCGGAGTCTGGGGGTGGGCTCCGCCGCTCCCTGAATCGGGTGGCGGCCGCGGCGAGGTCCACGATCGGGGCGGGGTAGTCCAGGCCCTGCCGGGTGGCTGTGTCGAGGTGGACGACGCGGTGGACCGCGGTGGCGTCGAGGTGGCTGAGCTCGGGGAGCCAGCGGCGTACGTACTCACCGCGGGGGTCGTACCGGCGTGCCTGGACGAGTGGGTTGAGGAGCCGGTTCGGGCGCGTGTCCGTGCCGGTCCCGGCGACCCATTGCCAGTTGAGCTGGTTGTTCGCCACATCGCCGTCGACAAGGAGGTCCAGGAAGTGGCGGGCGCCCGCCCGCCAGTCCACGTACAGCGTCTTGGTGAGAAAGCTCGCCGCGAGCAGGCGGGCACGGCCCGGCATCCAGCCCTCGTGGCGAAGCTGTCGCAGGGCGGCGTCGACGACGGGGTAGCCCGTGCGGCCGTCCTGCCAGGCTTCGAACTCCTTCGTGGCGCGGCGCCAACGGTCGTGCCGGGGCCGGTAGTCGTGGTCGGCGGCGTCGGGGCGGGCCGCCAGGACCTGGTGGTGGAAGTCCCGCCAGGCGAGCTGGCGGACGAAGACACGCGCACCGGGATCGTCCTGGGCGCGGGCCCGGTGCAGCAGTTCGGTGGGTGAGAGGCAGCCGAAGTGCAGGTAGGGAGAGAGCCGGGACGTCGCGTCGGCGGCCAGGTCGTCATGCCGGTCGCCGTAGGCGGACAGCGGGCCCGCCAGCCATGACCGCAGCCTGCGGCGGGCCTCGGACTCCCCGCCGGCGGGCAGGCCCGGCGAGGTGGAACCCGACGTGAGGGACTCTGCGCGAGGAAGGCCGGCCGAGCCCACGTCCGGTAGCCGTACGGCGTCCGGTGCCGGCAGGACGCCGCGCACGGAGAAGCTCTCCCATCGGCGGAAGTACGGGGTGAAGACCGCGAAGTGGTCCTTGCCCGCGGGCGTCAGCGCCCCCGGTGGCACAGCCGTCAACGAGGCATCGTGGACGCGTAGTTCGCGCCGGTCGCCGGCGAGCTCCGCGCGCAGCCGGTCCTCGCGCCGTGCCGCGTAGCGGCTCACCCCGCCCGCGATGTGCACCACGGCGGCCCCCGTCTCCGCCGCCACCCGGCAGGTCTCCTCGACCACGTCACCGACGCGCACCACCAGCCGGCCGCCCCGGGCCCGCAGGGCCGTGTCGAGATCGGCCAGGCTGCCGGCGAGGAACGCCGCGCGGTTGGGTCCGGCGAAGCCGGTGCGGCGGATGCCGCTGTCGACGACGAAGAGCGGGACCACACGTTCCGCGTCCTTCACAGCGGCCTGAAGGACCGGGTTGTCGTGCACCCGCAGGTCGGCGGTGAACAGGGCGACCGAGACGCGCACGGTTCCTCGAACCTCCTCAGTGCGTACGGGCCGCTTCAGAGGCAGCCGACTCGGCCGCGGCGGCGATGTTGCGGACCATGCCGCCGAAGACCGCGGCGTGGAAGGGGGCCACCCCCCACCAGTAGGCGTGCCCGGCCAGGCCGTGCGGATGGAACAGGGCCCGCTGCCGGTACACCGTGCGCCCCTGTGGATCCCGGTCGACGGCCATCTCCAGCCAGGCCAGGCCCGGCAGTCGCATCTCCGCGCGCAACCGGAGCAGCCGGCCCGGCTCGATCTCCTCCACTCGCCAGAAGTCCAGGCTGTCGCCGACCCGCAGCCTGGTCGCGTCCCGGCGGCCCCGGCGCAGACCGACACCGCCCACCAGAGCGTCCAGCCAGCCCCGCAGGGACCAGGCCAGCGGCGAGGAGTACCAGCCGTTCTCGCCGCCGATCGCCTCCACCACCCGCCACAGCGCCTGCGGCGGCGCCGCGACCGTGCGCTCGCGGTGATCCGTGTAGAGACTCCCGCCCGCCCAGTCGGGGTCGGTGGGCAGCGGGTCGCTGGGGGCGCGGGGAGTCGAGGCCGAGGACCACCTGGTGGCGACGTCCGCGTCCTGCACACGCCGCAGAGCCAGCCGGATCGCCCGGTCCAGACCCACCGGTCCCTCCGGCGGGTCCGGCACGTAACGGACGATGTCCCGCTCGGCGCAGACCACCTCGTGCCTGAGCGACTCGACCAGCGGGCGCGCGAGAGCGCCCGGCACCGGGGTGACCAGACCGACCCAGAGACTGGACAGCCGGGGGGTGAGCGGCGGAACCGGGACGATGACCCGTTTCGGCAGCCCGGCGACGACGGCGTACCGCCGCATCATCTCCTCGTACGTGACGATGTCCGGTCCGCCGATGTCGAAGGCGCGGTTCACGTCGTACGGCAGCCTCGCGCATCCCACGAGGAAGCGCAGCACGTCGCGGACGGCGATGGGCTGGATGCGGGTGCGCACCCAGCTCGGGGTCACCATCACGGGCAGCCGCTCGGTCAGATATCGCAGCATCTCGAACGAGGCCGAACCCGACCCGATGATCACGGCTGCCCGCAGTACGGCGGTCGGCACGCCCGAGGCCAGGAGGATGCGGCCCACTTCGGTGCGGGACCGCAGATGGGGTGACAGTGCGTGCTCGGGTACTCCGGAAGGGCTGAGTCCGCCGAGGTAGACGATCCGGCGGATTCCGGCGGCCCGCGCCTGCTCACCGAAGATCCGGGCCGCACGCCGGTCGGTCTCCTCGAAGTCCCGACCGGTGCCCAGCGCGTGCACCAGGTAGTACGCGACGTCCATGCCCTCCATGGCCGCGCGCACGGCGCCCTCGTCCGTCACGTCCCCGCGCACCGCCTCCGCCTGCCCGGCCCACGGATGATCCCGCAGCTTGCCGGGCGAGCGGGCCAGGCAGCGCACGGAATGCCCGGCGGCCAGCAACTCCGGCACCAGCCTTCCGCCCAGGTAACCGGTGGCGCCGGTGACCAGACAGCGCAGCGGCCGGTCGTCGTCGGTCATGCCGGTCGCACGCATGCCTGCCGAGTGCGCCTTGTCCGGCGACGGCCTGCGGGCCGGGGCGCAGGAAACGTCATGGCTCTCATGTCCTCCTGGGAGGTGCCTTCCGAGGGGCCCTGCCGCTGTTCCCTGACCCCATGCTTGGGGCCGCGGACGAACACCGCAACCTCGCCGTCCCCGGCCGGAGGGCGGTGACAACGGCTTCGCCGCATGCCCGGGTGCCGACCGTTCCGGGGCGCCCCGGTGTCGGCACCGCCGTCATGCACCGAGGTGGGTGAGGACGGCGAAGACGGGGGTACGGCAGGGACGTGCCCTATCCGTGCCCGTAAGTACGGACAATCCCTTTGGCGTCCCCGCGGGACGGCGGCGTTCAGATCGGATGGGGTTGGGAAGGCGTGGTTGGCAAGGTCACTCGCCGCAGTCCCCTCAGGAAAGTCCGCACCATGGCAGACAACGCACAAGCGACAGCCGTCCCCGGCTGGGTCCTGAAGTTCATGGACGCCATCGACACCCTGGAGTTCGGCAAGGGCTTCGCGCCACTGACCGACAACACCGACATGTACTTCGGCACCGCGCACATCCACGGCGTCGAGGCCATCAAGGAGTTCTTCGTCAAGATCGACGCGCCGCTGGTCATCAGCCATGAGGTACTGGAGTTCTGGACCGCGGGCGACGGCGTCCGTCTGCTGCGCGGTGAGGCGGTCATGGCCAAGAAGAGCGAACCGGAGCGGGTGGTGCGCGCCCCCTTCATGCACATCTTCTACCTCGACCAGGAAGAGCCGGTGCGCATCCGGACGATCCGGGTCACCGCGGGCCCACTGCAGACCGACGCCGTGATGTGACCCGGCTCAGGGCAAGGCACGCGAGGTCACGGCTTGCCGGTCACCGCGCAGAATTCGTCGATGTCGCGGGTGCGGCCCGCGTCCGCGGGGTCGGGACGCCGACGCGTGAGGGGAACGATGCCGGGTTCGAGCAGTTTCCGGACCGTCGGCCAGTGGCCTGCTGTTGAGCAGGTCCAGCGGCGCGTCCATGCCGCTCTCCCTCTGGATCGAATCATTCGACGGGTTGACCCACACCCGTGCCGGCGGGGCGAGGAACCAACCAGACTACGCATTTCAAAGGGGTCAGATATGAACTCGGTGCACCACCGGACCGCCACTGTCGACGGCTATGAGATCTTCTACCGCGAAGCCGGCCACTCCGACGCCCCCGTGATCGTCCTGCTGCACGGCTACCCGACCAGCTCGTTCATGTTCCGCGAACTCATCCCGCTGCTGGCCGACGACTACCACGTCATCGCGCCGGACCACCTCGGCTTCGGCCACTCCGACGCCCCCCTCGTAGGGGAGTTCACCTACACCTTCGACGCCCTCACCGACCTCACCTCCGGACTGCTCGACCAACTGGGCCTGGACCGCTACGCCCTCTACGTCCAGGACTACGGCGCCCCCATCGGATGGCGCCTGGCGCTCCAGCACCCCGAACGGATCTCCGCCCTCGTCACCCAGAACGGCAACGGCTACGAGGACGGTTTCGTCGAGTCGTTCTGGACCGACGTCTGGGCCTACGGAGCGAACCCCGGCCCCGACACCGAACCCGCCGTCCGCGCCGCGCTGGGCGTCGACGCCATCCGCTGGCAGTACCTGCACGGCGTGCCCGACCCGAGCCTGGTCAGCCCGGACACCTGGGAGCACGACTTCGCCCTCGTGTCTCGCGAGGGCAACGACGAGGTCCAGCTGGCGCTGTTCCGCGACTACCAGAACAACCGTCCGCTCTACCCGCTGCTGCACGAATTCCTACGCACCAGCGAGGTACCGGTGCTCGCCGTGTGGGGCCGCAACGACGAAATCTTCGGTCCGGCGGGTGCGCGGGCCTTCGCCCGCGACGCCAAGGAGGCAGAGGTGCACCTGATCAACGGCGGTCACTTCCTGCTGGAGAGCCACCTGGACGTCGTCGCGGGTTACCTGCGCGGCTTCCTCGGGCGGGTACTGGGACAAGAACTCGCGCAGACAGGCAGATAAGGCGTCTGCTCATGGGCGCAGGTGAGGGCGTGCCTTCCGGCGGTGAGTCCTCCATGCTTGGCGGATGAGACTACGTACGGTGATGACGGCGTCGGCGAGGTCGAAGAAGGCGTCCATCACGGTGAGTCGACACTCGTAGCATCGGGCGAGGCGGTGGAAGGCGTTGTGCCGGGCGTGGGTGCGCTCCATGTGCCACCGTCGACTTGCCTGAATCGGCCCTTTCTCTCCTTTGCGTGCAATCCGGCCGAGCTCAAGTTGGGGGCCAACCGCCACGACTCACCATTGCTCGTCCCGACCCTGGACCTCGACGAACTTGGGCCGCTACCAGACGACATCGCCATCCATCTGGACGTCGGCTACGACTCCGCCACAACCCGCACCCTGCTCGACGGCGCAGCCCGTCGTCGGGCCGCGGGGACGGTCAGGCTGCCGGTGCGAATGCGGTGATGGCGTCGGCGAGGTCGGCCGGGGCTTCCAGCGGGATCAGGTGACCGGTGTGGGGGACCACCACGAAGTCGGGGTGGGAGAGGTAGGGCACCAGGTTGTCGCGGAGCACGCCGACGGGCTCCACCTGGTCGTGTTCTCCGGCGACGACGAGAGCGGGCACGCTGACCATGCGCGTGTGTTCGGTGATGTCCTGCGCGATGCCGTGCAGCGGCCACTCGATGCGGGCGGCGTCGGTGACGGTCCGCGAGTCGGTCACGATCTGCGCCTTGACCGACGCGGGCAGCTCGGTCGCGGTGAGGACGTGATCCCGTGCCCCGGCCACGGACTCGGCGGAGTCGTACGCGAGCGACAGGGCTTCCTGGTACTCGGGAGTCACCTGTGCGGCGGGCTTCGCCGGGCCGGAGCCGACGAGAACCATGCCGCGCAGGCCGGCGGGCCGGGTGGCCGCGACCAGCTGTGCGACCTTGCCGCCCATCGAATGCCCCACCAGGACGTAGTCGGTGACCCCCGCATCCGCGAGCACGGCGAGTGTGTCGTCGGCGAGCTGACCGAGCGTGTAGGGGCCGGGCAGAGCGCTCGACCGGCCCCACCCGCGGAAGTCGACCGTGAGCACGTCACGGCCCGCCAGGCGGTCGACGACGAGGTCCCAGGTGCGGGCGGAACCGCCCCAATAGTGCAGGAACACCAGAGTCGGTCCGGTCCCCGGCCGATGGTCGTAAGTGGGCAGTAGCGTCTGCTGCGTCGTGTCCATGACGGCTCTTCCAGTCGATGCTCTGGGCGATTTCCCTGTGCATTCATTGAAACTTCCGCACCCGGACGGGGCATCGGCGTGACTGGTCGCCCGATGGTGAAAACTGGACACGTGAGCGTGATCCGGCAAATGACCTACCAGCCCGCGGGACGCCGCGCCGCCTCGGTCGAGACGATGACGTTCGGCCGCCTTCGCGAGCTGAACGACGGCGGCACGCAGCGCGCCGACTTCCACGTCCTTGCCGTCATCGACACCGGACCCGGCTCAGTCACCGTCGATTTCCGCCGCCACCCGCTCCAAGATCACTCCGCGGTGTGGATTCCACCCGGCGCCGTGCACCGGTGGGACGACATCGCCGACGTGGCAGGACACCTCGTGCTGTTCGTGCCGACCGCGCCGGTCACCCACGCCACCCGAGAACTGGTCGCCTCCCCGGACCCGGCCGCGCACTGGAGCATCCCCGACGCCGACTGGCCCTTCGTCGACACGGCACGCAGCCATCTCCTCCTCGAGGCATCCGCCCCACCCAGTGACTCCCGGACGGAGCTGCCCGAAATCCTGCTCTCCGCGCTCATCACCCGACTGCACCCACCGCACGCCGAAGCACGGCTCACCCCTCCGGTGTTCCGGTTGTTCCGCTCCAGCGTCGAAGCGCACTTCCGGCAACACCACGACGCCGGCTACTACGCCCGTGCGCTGGGATACGCGCCCCGCACCCTCTCACGAGCGGTGCAGCAGGCCACCGGCCGCACCGCGAAGGCGTACATCGTCGAACGGATCACCCTGGAAGCCAAACGGCTCCTCGCACACGACCGCCTCACCGCCGCCCGCTGCGCCGACATACTCGGCTTCCCCGACGCCTCCAACTTCTCGGTGTTCTTCCACAAGGCCACAGGCAAGCGTCCGGGCGCGTGGCAGGCGCACTCCGCCGTCGTCCGCGCGGTCAGGCCTGCGAGCGCCCATGAGCCGGGGACCTCCGCTGCGACGGCCGACGCCTGCTGCGGAGTCACCGCATGCTGCAGCCCGCAGGAACATGCGGCCAAGCCGTCGACCACCGTGGCGGAGGCCAAGGCCGCTTCGGGATACGGCTGCCAGAGCTGATCCGCATGGCTCCCGGGGCGCCGTCGGATCAGGCTGGGGTGGTGCCGGTGGCCCATGGGCGGCCCCCGGCAGTGTCCGCGCCTGGGGAAAGAGATCGTGGTCCGGACACATGACCGCCCAGGACGTGTGGCGCAGGGTCGAGGCCCGTGGTGGGCGCTCTGGCAGAGTCATGCTCCCGGCAGCACCGCCTCGTTTTCGATGGGTGCGAGTACCCGGTCCAGCCAGGCCAGCAGGTCGCCCTCGACTTCGGTGCGGTTGGTCTCGTTGAACAGCTCGTGCCGTGCTTCGGGGTAGACGCGGTAGGTGATGTCGGTGAGGCCGGCCTGCCGGTAGCGGTCGACGAGCAGATCGCTCAGCGTGAGCCCGGCGTTGAGCGGGTCCCGGTCGCCGACCAGGACGTGGACAGGCAGATGTGCCGGGATGCCCCGGGGCTGCGCGAGCGCTGCCGAGGCGGCGGCGACCTGCCGCATTCCCTCGGCGTCGAGGCTGGCGCCGCACAGCGGGTCCGCGAGGTAGGCGTCGACGGCTTCGGGGTCACGGCTGAGCCAGTCGAACGGCGTCCGAGCCGGTTCGAAGCCTTTGTTGAGGGCGAGGAGCGGGTCCCCGGTGTCGGCCGCCTGGTGGGCGAGCATCGCGTCGACCGCGGTGGTGCCGGCCAGAGCCAGGGCGTCGATGAGGTGGGAGTGGTGCAGTGCGTACTGCTGCGCGGCGAAGGAGCCGAGGCTGTGACCGAGCAGCACCAGGGGCAGACCGGGGTGCCGCTCCCGGATCGTCCCGGAGAGTGTCGCCAGATCGCCTACGAGGCCGTTCCAGCCGTCCTCGCCGAGATGGCCGGGTGCGGCATGTCTGCTGAGCCCGTGTCCCCGGTGGTCGTTGGCGTACACGGCGAAGCCCCGGGCCGTCAGCGCCCGGGCGAGCGCGGCGTAGCGGCCGGCGTGTTCGCCCATGCCGTGCGCGATCTGCACCACGCCGCGCGGCGGTCCGTCGGGCTGCCATTCGTGCACGTGAATGCGTATGCCGTCCTTGCCGCTGTCGAAAGTGAACATGGTTCTCCTGGGAAAAGGTGAGGGGAGAGGCGTGGTACGAGCCGGAGAGGGGTCAGGAACTTTCGCCCAGGTAGCCGGCCACGATCCGGGACCGGTCCGCTCTCAGTTCCCGGGCCGTGGCCTGCACGGTGAGTTCGCCGTGGGACAGGACGCAGCCTCGGTCGGCGACTTCCAGGGCGAGGCCGACGTGCTGCTCGACGAGCAGCACCCCGCAGCCGGAATCGTCCGCGAAGCGCCGGACGACGGGCAGCAGTTCCTCGACGATGACCGGGGCGAGTCCGAGACTGAGTTCGTCGAGCAGCAGCAGCCTGGGACGGCGGGCCAGCGCCCGCCCCAGAGCGAGCATCTGCTGTTCTCCGCCGGACAGGAGTCCGGCCTTGCGGTCCCGCAGGCGGGTCAGGACCGGGAAGTAGGCGTACGCCGCCTCCTCGTCCAGCCGTTCTCCCCGGTGTCCCAGCCGCAGGTGTTCCGCCACGGTCAGTGAGGAGAAGATGCCCCTGCCTTCCGGGACATGGGCGATTCCCCGTCGCGCGCGGGCCGCCGCCGGCACCTGGTCGAGAGGTGTTCCGGTGAAGGCGATGGTCCCGGCGGAGGAACGCAGCAGCCCGGAGACGGCCTTGAGCGTGGTGGTCTTGCCGGCGCCGTTGGCACCCAGCAGGGCGACGACCTCGCCCGCGCCGACGGTGATGTCGAGGTTGCGGACGACGGCGGCGCCGTCGTAGCCGGCCGTGAGTCCGGACACTTCCAGGACGGGTGTGCTCATGATGTCTCCGGTGCGCTGCTGAAAACCCCGGGTCGGCCGGTGGCGAGAGAAGGAGTGGCGCCGTCCGGTAGGGGTACGTCGGCGGGCTGGACGGCGGACGCGCCGAGATAGGCGGTGATGACGGCAGGGTCGTCGCGGACCCGGCTCGGGGGCCCCGCCGCGATCACCTTGCCGAACTCCAGGACGACCAGGTGGTCGCAGATGCCCATCACCAGGCCCATGTCGTGGTCGATGAGGAGCAGTGCCGTACCGGCGTCGGCGACGGCGCGCAGGCGGCGGCCGAGTTCGGCGCTCTCCACGGTGTCCAGGCCGGCGGCGGGCTCGTCGAGGCAGATGATGCGGGGGCGGGCGGCCAGGGCCCGGGCCACGCCGACGAGTTTGCGCTGTCCCTGGGACAGTTCGGCCGGGGAGGCGTCGGCGAGATCCCGCAGGCCCAGAGTCGTGAGCGCGTCGGCGACGGCGGAGGGCGGCGGTGTGCGGCGGCCGAAGGTCTCGCCGAACACCCTGACCCAGCTGGGGTGTTCCGCCGTCACGCGCAGGTTCTCCGTCACCGTGAGGTCCTCGAAGAGTTCGCTGCTCTGGAAGGTGCGGGCGAGACCTCGGCGGGCCCGGGCGTGCGGGGGCATGCCGGACAGGTCCTCGCCGTCCAGTTCCACCCGGCCCCGGGAGCTCACCAGTCCGCTGACCGCGTCCACGAAGGTGGTCTTGCCCGCGCCGTTCGGGCCGATCAGTCCCACCAGTTGGCCCTCGGCGACATCCAGGGTGACATCGCTGAGTGCGTGGACGCCGCCGTAACTGACGCCCAGCGAACGGACCTTGAACATGCTCATCGAGCGACCTCCTCGGGGGCGGGGGCGGGCGCCGTGTTGGCCCCGGCGGTGTCCGCCGTGGCGTCCACGGCGAGGGCCTGGGCGGCTTTCGCCGCGCGGGCGGCTTGTTTGGCCTTCTTTCGGCGGTAGTTGGCGCCCGCGATGCCGTCCGGGTTGGCGATCAGGGTCAGGATGAGGGAGACGCCGCCGAAGAGCAGGGCCCAGGTCCCCTTGATGCCGAACCATCTGTCCAGGGCGTGCGGGATGAGTGCCTCGGTGGACATCAGACCGGCGATGACGGCTCCGGAGACCATCGTGATGCCGCCGATATAGGCGAAGCCGATGAGGCCGAGTGCGGCCAGCGCGGTGAACCGGACCGCGCTGACGGAGCCGAAGTTGTAGCCGTACAGGGTCCCCGCGGCGCTGGCGATGAAGGAGCTGATGGCGAACGCCGCGATCTTCACCCCTCGTACGTTGACGCCTGCCGCCGCGGCCGCGCGCTCGTTGGAGCGGACGGCGAGCATGCGCCGGCCCAGCCCGGTGCGTCGGAGGTTGGCCACGTACAGCCCCAGGGCGACGGCGACGGACAGGACGAGGAAGCCGAAGAGGGGGCTGGGTTCGTTGCCGTCCAGGCCGCGGAAGTCCGCGCCCGGACCGAGGTCCACCCCGAACAGGCGGGGAGGGGGCACCGTCACTCCGGCGGTGCCGCCGAAGGAGGTGTTGGTGAACAGGGCCTGTTCCATCGCGAGCGCGGCGGCCAGCGTGACGACGGCCAGGCTCACCCCGCGGACCCGCAGGGCGGAGATGCCGGCCGCCACACCGAGCAGGGTGGCCAGCAGGGTCGCGCCGAGGGCGTTGAAGGGGAAGGGGATGTGCAGTCCGGTCGCCAGGTGGGACAGGGCGAAACCGGCGGTGCCGGAGAGCGCGAGCTGCATCACGGAGATCTGTCCCACGTAGCCGGTGATGACGACGTAGGAGAGGACGATGATCGCGCCGATCAGCGAATTGGTCAGCGCCTGGCGGAAGTCGAACGGCAGCACGACCAGGGCGAGGGCGGCGGCGGCCGTGGCCAGGACGGCCGGTCGCAGCAGTCGGTCCGGCAACGGTACGGCGGGCAGCCGCTGCTCGACGAGTTCACCGCGGCGCGGCAGGCCCGCCCCCTTCACATAGAGCGCGACGATCATCAGGAGGAAGATCAGCAGCTGCTGGAGTCCGGGCATGGCGTTGCCGTTGTCGGTCGGGAACCAGCTCTGGGTGGACAGGTAGTAGACGACCGACTGCAGGACGCCGATGAGGATGCCGGCGGAGCAGGCGATCCACAGTGAGGTGAATCCGGCGAAGAGAGCCGCCGCCAGGGCCGGGACCACCTGCAGCGGGAGCGTGACGGAGTCGACCTGGACGATGGGTGCGGCCAGGACACCGAGCAGCCCCGCGATCAGCGCGGACAGCAGGGTGTTGGCGAGGGAGACGCTGTTGGGCGACAGACCGGCCAGCAGGGCCGCCTGTTCGTTCTCCGAGGCGGCGCGGGTGGCGAGCCCGAACCGGGTCCACCGGTACAGGGCCCCGAGGGCGAGCGCGACAGCGATCACCAGCCCGGTCAGGATGAAACGGTCGACGGGCGTGGTGACGCCCAGGACGGTGACGGCGTTCGAGGGCAGGATGCTGGGGGCCTGCTGGGGCTGGGTTCCGAACACCAGCAGCACGGCGGCCTGAAGGGTGAGCAGAATGCCGAGGGACGCCGCGAGCTTGGCCAGTGGCGAGACCGCGCGCAGGGGCTTGAACACCGCGACCTCGGTGAGCACGCCGACCGCGAGCGCCGCCATGAGCGCCCCCGCCAGGGCGGCGGCGGTCGGCAGGGAGAAGCCGAAGAAGCCGGTGCTCAGAGCCCAGAAGACATAACCGGCGACCATCGCGACGGCGCCGGTCGACAGGTTGATGATGCCCGAACCCCGGTAGGTCGCCACGACGCCGAGTGCGATGCCGGCGATCAGTGCCCCCTGGCCCAGGCCGAGCACGGCGAAGAGCAGGATCTGTTCCATTTCTTACTCCTGGAGCGCCGTGTTCCTGAGGCCGAAGGAAGCCGTCGGGCCCCGGGAACACGGCACGGGAAGGTCTGTCGCGGGCCGGACGCGACCCGGGCGGACGGTGGGACGGTGGTCACCGGGGCGGGCGGAGCCAGTCGGTCAGCGGCTGGAAGGCACCCTTGCCCTTGTACTGGTAGAACCGCGCCTGGTCGTTGCAGACCGCGGGGGCGTCCGGGTACTTGGCGCACTTGACCTCGGCGGCGCCCATGACGACCGGCCCGGTGAACTTCTTCAGCTGCGCGGAGACAGCAGCCGGGGTGATCTTGTCGGCTCCCACGGCGTCGAGCGCCTTGGCGTACGTCAGGATCGTGCTCCAGGCCACGGGTGCGAAGACCTGGGACGCGGTGGCCTTGTCCAGCCCCACCTGGCCGGATGCCGCAAGGAACGCCTTGGAGTCGGCGGCCGAGGTGTCGGTCGGCAGCGTCTGGGCGACGCCGTACGTCCAGGTGGGCAGATCACCGCCCAGGCCCTTGGCCACGTCCGGTGACATGCACAGGGGCGTGGACACCACGGGCTTGTTGATGCCGAGCTGTTTGATCGCCTTGGCGACTCCGACGCACCCGGAGCCGATCGTGATGGGCACGATGACATCGGCGGAGTTGGCGCCTGCCGCGGTGACCGGGCCGATCAGGTCCGTGGCCTGCGCGTCGAAGCCGACCGACTTGACGGTGAGGCCGGCGGCCTCGAGTCCCTTGACCGCGGCGCTTGAAGCGATCTTGTCGCCGGGGGTGTTCGTGTGGATGACGGCCGCCGTCTTCGCCTTGAGGACGTCACGCGCGTACGTGCCCCAGGTGCCGAAGATGTGCGGCAGGTCGCCGAAGGTGCTGTAGGTGTTCTTCGCCGTGGGCAGGGTGGGTCCCGTCGCCACGCCGACCAGAACCGGCTTCCTGCCCGCCACCACGGAGTTGAAGGAGGCGTCGCCCAGGTACAGGTTGCCGAGGGCGATGGCGGAGACCGCCTTGTCGCCGAGCAGTTGCTGGCCGCACTTCTGCCCCTCCTCCTCGGCGGAGACCACCGTGCAGACGTTCAGTGCCAGCGGGTGGCCACCGATTCCGCCCAGCTTCTCGTTGACGTACCGAACCGCTGCCTTGGCGCCCAGGGTCGCCTCGGGGCTGCCGCCGGGGCCGCCCTCGACGTTCACCCAGCCGAGCGTGACCGGGGAGAGGCCGGAGTCGGCCTTGCCCGCCTTTCCTCCCACGTAACTCTGGTAGTCGGTCACCACGGCGGCCGACGGGCGGGTGTCCGCGGTGGCTGACGAGTCGGCCGCGGCAGCGCCGGTCGAGGCAGAGCCCGGGCTCTGCGCGCCGCTGCAGGCGGTGAGGCCCACGACGGGCGCCAGGAGGGAGGCGATGAGGCTCAGTCTTCGGACACGCGAGGGGGTGGGCATACGAGACCTCCGTGGAGCGGAGCGAAGGGGAAGACATGCCGGAGGGCATGCGCAACGGGGAGTGGTGACGAGTCGGCCGGAAACCTTCAGCACACGCGGTGACCAGCACGGAAAGCAGCTCGGGACACCCGGAAAAGGCCTGTTCAAGCGGCCTTCCGAGGTTTCGTAACTTTCTTACGAACCGGGAATCTAGGTGTACGCTTACCCCCTGTCAACGCCTCGGTTCACTTTGATTTAACGATCAAGCAGCTCGATTTAACGATCAGGCAGAGGAGGGGGAGAGCGTGACGACGCAGGCCGGAAGGCGCAGACTGCCTCGGCGATCGCTCGACGAGACTCGGGCTCTCATGCTGGAAGCGGCGACCAAACTCGTCTGTGCGGGAACCGCCGACACCAGCGAGGCCGCGGTCTCCGCCGCACTGGCCCATGTGCGGGTCAAGCAGGTGACGGAAGAGGCCACCCGCATCATCCGGGACCGGCTGGGCGACGAGGCGGCACCGGCGGTCACCACGGGATCGATCTACCAGATCTGGCCGGCTCAGGCCGACTTCCAGGCCGAGCTGTTGTTCCACCTCACCTCCCGGCAGGCGGAACTGGTACCGAATCTGCCCGACAGCATCCGGCGCTTCGCAGAAGCCGTCGAGAAGGGCGTCACCTGGCAGGAAGCCCTCAACGACGTACTGACCGACAACCACAAGAACCACCGGGTGGACCCGATCTACCGGGTGATGCTCGGTTTCTACGCCAGCGCCGCGAACCCCCGCGTACGTGAGGCCCTCGGGCACTACGGCGAATCGTTCACGAAGGTGGCCTGCGAGGCGTACCAGGCGCTGCTCGACACCTACGGACTGCGCATGCGTGCGCCCTACCAGGTCGATCAACTCGCCACCAGCATCGCGTCCCTGCTGGACGGCTTCCACATGCGGTGGATCGCCGGCTACGGGGACCTGGCGGACCCGCACGGCGACGAGAACTGGTCCCTTGTCACCAGGGTGGCCGTCATGCTGTTCGACCAGTTCACCGAACCCGTACCCGCGGACGGCACCCCGGCCGGGTGACCGGAGGGTCACTGGGCGCGGCTGCCGACCATCACACGGATCACGCACATAACGTAATCGATCGACTACCCACGATCACGATGCGTCGCTGCGCCCTCGTGTCGCCAGGCTCAGGTGCGGCGGGCCTCGGGCTCCGTCTTCGCCCGGACCGTGTCGATGACCGCCTGGACGGCCGTCACGAAGTTCTGGGGGTCGTCCAGGCCCACGAACCGTGGTGCGACCCGCGCGATGTTGGGGTATTTGTCGGACGGCAGGGTGCGGTAGTCCGTCTCCCAGGCGTGCAGGTCGGCGTCCCGGAGCTCCGGGGACAGCGCGGCCAGGCTCGCGTCCATGGCGCTGTAGGCCAGCACCAGGTCGGCGAAGACCCGGTAGTAGCGGGCGGCTTCGGTGTCGTCGAGACCGGCCCGGCGCATGCAGTCCAGTTTGCGCTCCACGGACCGGAACTCGTTCTCCCGCCGGGCGGTGCGCGCGGCGGCCAGGGCCCCCACCCGGGGATGGCGGAGAAACGCCTCGTGGGTGTGGATCGCGATCTGCATGAGGTCGTGGGCCCAGTCGTCCGTCGGCGGTGGGGTGTTGGCCAGGGCCTCCTCGTGCAGGGCGTCGATGAGTGCCAGCAGAAGTTCGTCCTTGTTGCGGAAGTGCCGGTAGATCGCCGTCGGATGGGCGGACAGCTCACGGCCGAGAGCCTGGAACGTCAGCTTCTCCATACCGGAGGAGTCCGCGACCCGGAACGCCGCCTGGACGATCAGCTCCTGGCTCAGGGTGCCTCGCGGCAGCCGGCTCCGGCCCGCCCTCTTGGTCGTCCTGGCACTGCTCTCGGTCATGCTTCCTTCCCCACGTCGATCGCTCCCATGATCGCGTATCCGGCCATGGCGTCAGCCGGCCACCGCCGAACCGTCCGCGCGCGGATCGGTGGCCGCCGCCAGGTGCGGCCGGCCGTCCCCGGGGACCCGCCGTACCAACTGGCCGTGGCCCACCCCGTCGTCGTTCGCACCGAGCGGCCGGACGGTGAAGCCCGCCCTCTCGATCGTGTGGACGCCTGCGGGAGGGACGTCCCGCTCGGTGCTGACGACGCCCGCGCCGGTCGTCACCCCCGCCTCCATGGCTCCGAGGACCCAGCGTGCCACCGACACGGCGTGTTCGGGAGAGGAGCCGGCGGCCAGGTGCAGGGCCATGTGGGTGTGCACCTGGGGCTGCGCGCGTCCGCCCATGGCGCCGTGCGCGCCGACGAGTTCGCCCCCTTCGCGGACCAGGACCGGCATGAGCGTGTGCAGCGGCCGCTTCCCGCCGGCCAGCTGGTTGGGCGAGGCGGGGTCGAGGGAGAACGAGGCGCCCCGGTTGTGCAGGACGATCCCGGTGCCGGGGTCGAGCAGCGCGGCGCCGAAGCTGTGGAAGACGCTCTGGATGAGGGAGACCCAGGTGCCGTCCGCGTCGGCCACCACCACCGCCACGGTGTCACCGGTCGCCCTGCGCTGGGCGAGCAGGTCGACCGCCGTGCCGGCCATGGCGTGCTCGGCGATGTGCCGCGCGTACGCGTCGGACAGCAGATGGTCGACGGGGGCGCTGCCCCACTCCGGGTCGGCGCAGTGGCGGTCACGGTCACCGGCGGTCCAGGCGAGCACGGAGGCGACCACGCCGGCGTCGCGGCCGAGCGGGTCGAGCGGCCCGCGGACGGTGCGCACCACGTCGAGCGCCTTGAGGCCCTGGAGGAAGTAGAGGCCCTGCGAGTTCGCACCGGCCGACAGGTACTCGACACCGTCGTACTCCGCGGCGAGCGCCGGCGACAGCTCCACGGTGTGCGCGGCGAAGTCCTCCTCCGTCATCGCGGATCCCCCGGCCGCGAGCAGCTTCACCAGGCTCGCGCCCACCTCTCCGCCGTACATCGCCGCGGGGCCTTCCGAGGCGATCAGGGCCAGGGAGCGGGCGAGGTGGGGCTGGCGCAGCGTCTGTCCGGCCGCGAGGACCTCGCCGTCGGCGAAGAACACACCGCGCATGCCGGGATCGCGCGCCAGGTTGCCGCTCTCACGGGCGAGGTCGTGGGCCAGTCCGGACGCCACGGGCACCCCCTCACGGGCGGCGGCCTCGGCCGGCGCGAGCGCCGAGGCGAGCGGGCGGGTGCCCCAGGTCTCGGCGAGTACGCCCCACCCGGCGACCGCGCCGGGCACCGTCACCGGCAGCGCGCCGAGCACCGGCATCAGGTCGTACGCCGCCGTCAGCGACGCCACGTCGACCGCGCGGGGGGACCGGCCGCTCGCGTTGACGAAGCGGATGTCGCCGTCCCGGGTGCCCACCAGTGCCAGCAGATCGCCGCCGACAGAGCACTGGTTGGGGTACACCACCGTCAGCATGGCGGCGGCGGCGAGCGCCGCGTCGACCGCGTTGCCGCCACTGCGCAGTACCTCGGCGGCCGCCTCGCTCGCCGTGGCGTGGGGCGTCGCGACGGCCCATTCCCCGCCCCTCGCGGCGAGCTGACGTTCGGTGAGTGCGGACATCGTTCCCTTTCCGAGTGCGCCGACGGGAGAACGCTGACGGCCACCTGCCGTGCGCCCTGTTTAACTCCCGCGTTACCTGGGGCTTATTGACAGTCCGAGAGCGACGGGCCTAGCTTCCCTGTCATAGTCAACGTCGTCGACTATGACACTGACTAAATCGCCGCGCAACAGCGAGAACTCGCAAAGGGGTTCGCAAATGGCCTGGTCGCTCTCCTTCTCCCGTAGATCGCTGTCCGTGCTGGCCGGCGCCACCGCAGCGGCCGCCCTGGCCCTCGCCGGCTGCTCCGGCAGCTCCGGCGGCACCGACGCCGGCGCCACGAAGGCGGCATCGGTCAAGGTGCCCGCGGGTGCGCTCGTGAAGGGCGGTCAGATCACCTACTGCTCGGACATCAGCGCGCCGCCGCTGACGTACTACGACACCGCGCAGAAGCCGGTGGGGGCGGAGATCGAGCTCGGGGACGCGCTGGCCGCCGAGCTGGGAGTCCGGGCGAACTGGGCCAACACCAGCTTCAACGGGATCATCCCGGCGCTGCAGGCCAAGCAGTGCGACGCGATCATCAGCCAGCTCTACATCAAGCCGGAACGGGAGAAGGTCGTCGACTTCGTCCCGTACATGTACGCCTCCAACACCCTCGTCGTGGCCGAGAAGAACGCCAAGGCCATCAAGGGCGCGGACGACCTGTGCGGCAAGAAGGCGGCCGGGCAGACGGGCACGACCATCGTCCAGTACCTCACCGACCAGTCCGGGAAGTGCGCGGCGGCCGGGAAGCCGAAGATCGACATCCGGCAGTTCACCAAGGACAGCGACGCCCTCCAGCAACTGCGCCTCGGACTGGTCGACGCCTACGGCACGACGCTGGAGACCGCCGCGTATGTGCTGAAGCAGCAGCCGGGCACCTTCGGCCTCGTCGGCGAACCGTTCAACCGCATCAAGGTGGGAGCCGCGACCCGCAAGGACGACACGGCCCTGCACGACGCTCTCACCCAGGCGCTGGCAGCCGTACGCAAGAGCGGCACGTACGACGCGGTCCTCAAGAAGTGGAACCTGACCGGCGACGACATCGCCGGCTGACCCCGCGGCACGCGCAGAGAGAAGACCACGTGACCCACGCAACCGTGCTCGCCGACGCGGGGCAGCCGGCCGGCTTCGACTGGCCGTTCTTCTGGCACTACCTGTTCTCGCCCTCCGGGGTGTTCCTCGACGGACTCTGGCGCACCGTCTACATCTCGGTGATCGCCCAACTGCTCGGTGTGCTCCTCGGGTTCGCCGTCGCCCTGGCCCAGCGCAGCCGCTTCTCCCCGCTGCGCTGGGGCGGCCGGACCTATGTCTGGCTGATCCGCGGTACGCCCCTGCTCGTCCAGCTCGTCCTGGTCTACAACGGCCTCGCCGCGGCGGGCATCTACCGCTTCGGTGACGTCCAGGTCGGCGGGCTCGTGTTCCTCGGCGTCGTGCAGGCGGCCATTCTGACGCTCGCCGTGAACGAGGCGGCGTACATGGCCGAGATCTTCCGCGCGGCCCTCGACGCCATCGATCCCGGGCAGGCGGAGGCGGCGCAGGCGCTGGGCATGACCCCGGCGATGACCATGCGGGTCGTCCTGCTGCCGCAGGCGATCCGGATCATCGTTCCGCCGCTGGGCAACGAGTTCAACCTGATGATGAAGTCGACCTCCCTGCTGTCGGTCATCGGCCTGCAGGAGATGTTCCTGACCGCGCAGTCGATCAACTCGGCGACCTTCAAGACCTTCGAGATCTTCCTCGTCGCCGCCTGCTACTACCTCGCGCTGACGACGGTGTGGTCGTTCGTCCAGCGGTTCATCGAGCGCAGACTCGCCGATCCCGGACAGGTGATCGCCACCTCCTCGCTGCGGGAGCGGCTCACCGGTGGCGGCCTGGGACACGCCCCCGGCCGCGAGGACGCCGCGCTCGTAGGCAAGGAGGCCCACTGACATGGAACCGATGACGAGGAAAGCCGGGGAACAAGAGGGTCACGGGGCCGGGGTGTCCGCCGGGCCGGCTGACGCGTCGGCGGTGATGTCGGCACGCGGGGTGGTCAAGCGCTTCGGCGACGTCCGGGTGCTGAACGGTGTCTCCATGGACGTCCGGGCCCGCGAGGTCGTGGTCATGGTGGGACCGTCCGGGTCCGGGAAGACCACGTTCCTGCGCTGCCTCAACCACCTGGAACGCATCGACGAGGGTGAGATCCTCGTGCACGGCCGCCCGGTCGGCTACCGGCCGCGCGGGTCCGGCTCCGGTCGGCCGCAGGAGGAGCGGCCGAAGGCGGTGGCCGAACGCCGCCGCAACATCGGTTTCGTCTTCCAGCGCTTCAACCTCTTCCCCCATCTGACCGCGCTCGACAACGTGGCCGTCGCGCCGACGAAGGTCCTCGGCACGCCGAAGGCCGAGGCCAGGGAGCAGGCGCAGGCGCTCCTGGCCAGGGTGGGCCTCGAACACAAGGCTTCGACGCGGCCGTCGGCACTGTCCGGCGGCCAGCAGCAGCGCGTCGCCATCGCCCGCGCCCTCGCCATGAAGCCGGAGTTGATGCTCTTCGACGAACCGACGAGCGCCCTCGACCCCGAGATGGTCGGCGAGGTCATCGCCGTGATGAAGGAGCTCGTCGACGACGGCATGACGATGATCGTCGTCACGCACGAGATGGGTTTCGCCCGCTCGGCCGCGGACCGGCTGATCATGTTCGACCAGGGGGCCGTCCTGGAGGAAGGCCCGCCCGAGAAGCTCATGACCGACCCCGCCCACGAACGCACCCGCGCCTTCCTGCGCCGTATCAACGAGGGCGGCTGAGCAGGCGCGGCGCGGACACGGACGGACGTATCGGCGATGGCAATGATCATCGAGCCGGATCAGTAGCTCCGGCATAGGCTGATCCAGGGGGTGCATTCGGGTGAACGCACACCGGAAGGGGCACCCCGATGGACCACTACCCGCTGATCGAGGACCACGGGCTGATCGGTGACCTGCAGACCGCGGCGCTGGTGACCACGGAGGGAGTGGTCGACTGGTTCTGCTCCCCGCGGTTCGACTCGCCGAGCGTGTTCGGGGCACTTCTGGACAAGGAGAACGGCGGGCACTGCACGGTCCGGCCGGCGCACCCGACCCATGCGACCAGGCAGTTGTACCTGCCCGACACGGCGATCCTGGTGACCCGGTTCATGACCGAGGCGGGCGCCGGTGAAGTACTCGACTTCATGCCCGTGACCGGTACTGCGGTCACGGGCCGCCACCGCCTGGTCCGCCTGGTCCGCTGTGTGCGCGGCACCATGACCTTCGTGGTGGAGATCGCCCCGCGGTTCGACTACGGCCGCGGGAAACACGATGTGCACATCACCCCGCACGGAGCGGTCTTCGCCGCGGAGGACGGCACGGAACTCACCGTGCACCCCATCCGGGAGCCGGAGGACGAGCGGCTCGCGGACGTTCTCACGGGCCGGGGCGCCGATCTGCAGGTCTCGCTGACCCTGAACGCCGGAGAGCAGCGCGGGCTGATTCTGGAGATGGGCGCCGAGGGACCGCCCAGGGAGATCCGGCGCGCCGAACAGGAACGGCTCTTCGACGAGACGGCGGCGTTCTGGCGCTCCTGGCTCGCGCAGTCGCGCTACACGGGCCGCTGGCGGGAGGTGGTGGAGCGTTCCGCGATCACGCTGAAGCTCATGACCTTCGCCCCCAGCGGCGCCGTGGTGGCCGCCCCGACGGCGGCTCTCCCGGAACAACTGGGCGGTGAGCGCAACTGGGACTACCGCTTCACCTGGATCCGGGACGCCTCCTTCTCCGTGTACGCCCTGCTGGGACTGGGCTTCACGGAGGAGGCCGGGGCGTTCATCAAGTGGCTGGGCGACCGGGTCAAGGAGCGGGCCGGCAGCGACGGGAACACGGGCCCGCTCAACATCATGTACAAGGTCGACGGCTCCTCCGACCTGAACGAGCAGATCCTCGACCACTGGGAGGGCTATGAGCGGTCCGCCCCGGTCCGGATCGGCAACGGCGCCGCCACCCAGCTCCAACTGGACATCTACGGCGAGGCGTTGGACAGCATCTACTTCGCGCACCGGCACGGCTTCCAGATCCCGTACGGGGGATGGAGCTCGCTGCGGATGGACCTGGAGTGGCTGGCCGACCACTGGGACCAGGCGGACGAGGGTATCTGGGAGACCCGCGGCGGTCGCCAGGACTTCACGTACGGCCGGGTGATGTCGTGGGTGGCGTTCGACCGCGCTCTGCGGCTCGCTGAGGCGAACGGGTGGCCGTCCGCGTCCGGACGCTGGCAGTCCGAGCGGGACGCCGTCTACGAGCAGGTCATGGCCAAGGGGTGGAACAAGAAGCGGCAGGCCTTCGTCCAGCACTACGCCAGTGAGGTCCTGGACTCCTCTCTGCTGCGCATGGCGACGGTCGGGTTCCTCACCCCCGGGGATCCGATGTGGGCGTCGACCCTGGACGCCATGGATCAGGAACTGGTCAGCGACAGCCTCGTCTACCGGTACAACCCCGAGACCTCGCCGGACGGCCTGCGCGGCTCGGAGGGCACCTTCTCCCTGTGCACGTTCATGTACGTCGACGCCCTGGCGCGCGCGGGACGGACGGACAGGGCGCGGCTCGTGTTCGAGAAGATGATGGGGTACGCCAACCATCTGGGTCTGCTCTCCGAGGAGATCGACCCGACGGGCCGTCAGCTCGGCAATTTCCCCCAGGCGTTCACCCATCTCGCGCTCATCGACTCGGCGATCACCCTGAACGAGGCTCTCGACAAGAAGTAGTCAGGATCCGTCGATCTTCGGGTCGGCCCCGGGCCGGGGTGACGGGCGGGGCGGCCGGGGTGCACGCCCGGTGCAGCTTCAGGCCCCGGTGGGCGCGGGTGGGGTGGTCAGCCGCCGGTGGCGAATCCCGGGAAGAGCGTCATCCCGCCGTCGACGTACAACGTGGCGCCCACGACGTAGTCCATGAGGTCGGAGGCGAGGCCGACGGCCGCATAGCCGATGTCCTCGGGGTCGCCGACGCGGCCGTAGGGGATCAGCCGCAGCAGATCCTCCCGGGCCTGGGGCGTCTCCCAGGCGCTGCGGTTGATGGGGGTCTTGATGGCCCCGGGGGCGATCGCGTTCACACGGATCTTCTTCGGGGCGAGCTCCTGGGCCAGCGTCTCCATCATCATCTGCACCCCGCCCTTGGAGGAGGCGTAGTTGACGTGCCCGGCCCACGGGATGATCTGGTGCACCGAGCTCATGCAGATGATCTTCCCGGCCGCGCGCGACACCTCCGGGACCACTCCGCGCCGCAGGAACTCCTTCGTCGCCTCACGGGCGCACAGGAACTGCCCGGTGAGGTTGACGTCCAGGACCTTCTGCCACTGGGCCAGCGTCATCTCGGTGAACGGCGCGTCGCGCTGGAGTCCCGCGTTGGCGACCAGGATGTCGATCGTGCCGAACTCCTGGACCATCCGGTCCATCATGGCGACGACCTGCTGCTCGTCGGAGACGTCTGCCTCGTAGGCGGCCGCCCGGACCCCGAGACCGGTGATCTCCTCGACCACCTTCTCGGCCTCTTCGGCGCCGGCCACGTAGTTGACGACGACATCGGCCCCCGCCCGGCCCAGGGCGACGGCCGTCGCCCTGCCGATCCCGGAGTTCGCGCCGGTCACGAGAGCCTTCTGCCCGCGCAGCAGGTGGGCGGGGATCACGCCCTGGGATGCCCCCTCGGTGGAACTCACGATGTCCTGCCCTCCACTGCGTGCCCGTTTCCGCCGGGCCCGTCACCCGGCGGTCCGGGCATCAGACAAGCACCGGGGAGGGACGGCGACCTGCTGAGGCGGACGTCGTTGCGCTGCCCGGCGGAGGATGTTCGCCCGGTCGGGCTCCGGGCGCCGCCGACTGCTCAGCCCCAGCCGCTCCGAGGGAGAGGGGCATCGCGGAAACCTCCTCAGTGCCTGACGGCCGCCTGAGTTCTCGGGGTGCGGGCGATGCGCGCCCGGCATAGGCTGTTCGGGAGGAATGTCAGGATCTCTCTTTCTGCGGAGACCCGCCAAGCGCGGTGCAACGCCTCGCAGTTCGCGGGGGCGGGCAACGGCCGAACCTCTTTTCCCATGTCTTCGCGCTTCGCGCGCCGGAGGGGCGCCGGCTTCCGGGTCCGCAGCTCGCATTCCCTGTGGAGGTCGGGATGAGAGTTGTCGTTGATCTTTCCCGATGTGAAGGGTATGCGCAGTGCGCGTTCCTCGCTCCGGACGCGTTCCGGATGCACGGCGAGGAAGCGCTGATGTACGACCCGAGCCCCGACGACGCCCAGCGCGACCGGGTGCTGCGCGCCGCGGCGGCCTGCCCGGTCCAGGCGATTCTGGTCGACCGGCTGGAGGGGCGGGACGTACCGGTGGAGGCGTCGAGGTCATGACCAGCGCCGACAACCTGAGAGCGTTCAAGCGCGACGGCCGCATCGTGATCGTCGGGGCCTCACTGGCGGGACTGCGGGCCGCGGAGACCCTGCGCGACGAGGGTTTCACCGGATCGCTGACGATGATCGGCGACGAGTCGGGCGAGCCCTACGACCGTCCCCCCTTGTCCAAGCAGGTCCTGACCGGGTGGGTGCCCGCCGGGAGCACCAAGCTGCCGCGACGTCGTGACATCGACGCGGAGTGGCTGCTGGGCGTGCCCGCGAGCGGGCTGGACCTGGCCACCAACCACGTGCGTCTCGCCGACGGACGCGAGGTCCCCTTCGACCGGGTGCTGATCTCCACCGGGGTACGGGCCCGGCCCTGGTTCGTGGAGAGCGAGGCGGCGCTGGACGGCGTGTTCGTCGTACGTACACGCGAGCACGCCGAAGGTCTGCAGCGAGCCCTCGCGGCCGGGCCCTCCCGCGTGCTGGTCATCGGCGCGGGATTCACCGGCTCCGAGATCGCCTCCGTCTGCCGCGAGCGGGACATCCCGGTGACCGTCGCCGAACTGGCGCCGGCCCCGCTGGTCGGGGCGCTCGGCGCCATGATCGGCGAGGTGGCGTCGGACCTGCAGCGCGCCCACGGTGTCGACCTGCGATGTGGTGTCAAGGTCACCCGGCTGGAGGGCGACGCGCAGGGGCGGCTGCGCCGTGCCCACTTCGACGACGGCAGCACGATCGACACCGACGTGGCGGTGGTGGCGCTCGGGGGCATCCGCAACACCGAGTGGCTGCAGGGCTCCGGGCTGGCGGCGGGTGTCTGGGGCATCGCCTGCGACACGGGCTGCCGCGCCCTCACCCTCGACGGCCTGATCACCGACGACGTCTTCGTCGCCGGGGACGTGGCGCGCTGTCCGAACCCGGTCTACGAGTACCGGCTCATCTCGCTGGAGCACTGGGCCAACGCCGTCGAGCAGGCCGAGGTCGCCGCCCACAACATGGTCAACGGCCAGGCGGACCGCTGGCCCCACCTGTCCATCCCGCTGTTCTGGTCGATCCAGTTCGGCGTCAACATCAAGTCCGTCGGCGTACCGACCTACGCCGACGAGGTGGTCGTCACCCAGGGATCGGTGTCCGACCACCGCTTCGTCGCCGCGTACGGCTACCAGGGCCGCGTCACCGCGGCGGTCAGCTTCAACAACGCGAAGTGGCTGGACCACTACCGGCGGCTCATCGAGACGGCCGCGCCCTTCCCGCCGCCCTGCCCGACGCCCGACCAGCCCGTCGACACGAAGCCGGTGCCCGTCGACTTCCCCGGCCCCGTCCTGCTCGCCCAGGGCGCCACCGTGGTCGTCACCGGGCATGACCCGGGTGAGCGACGCGTCACGGCCGCGCACCAGCACCACCGGTAGGAGGGAGCGCCAGATGACCACGACCGAGACGCCCGACACACTGCACCGGATCCTCGACTACTCCTCCCGGTCCGACCCGTACCCGCTCTACGCCGAGCTGCGCAGGACACCGGTGGCCCGGCAGGAGGACGGCAGCTACGTCATCAGCACGTATCGCGAGCTCGCGGACATCCTGCACAATCCGCACCTGAGTTCCGACGTGCGCAATCTGTCGCATCCGATGCCCTCCCGCGAGGGAGACACCACGCCGTCGTTCATCAACATGGACCCGCCCGAGCACGACCGCCTGCGGCGGATGGCGATGCGCCACTTCGGCCCGCCGCACACCCCGGGGCTGGTGGCCGGCCTGGACTCCTCCCTGACCAGCACCGTCAGCGGTCTGATCGACGACTTCGCGGGCAAGGAGCAGATCGACGTCGTCGACGACTTCGCCTACCCGTTCCCCGTCAGTGTCATCTGCCGCCTGCTCGGCGTGCCCCGCGAGGACGAACCGAGGTTCCGCGTCTGGGTGAACGACCTCATCAACGCGATCGACTACGACCCCAGGACCGACCCGAAGGAAATACTCGAGAACGGCCTGCGGGCCCGCAGCGAGCTGCGCCAGTACCTCGGCGGGCTGCTGGAACAACGCCACGGCCGCCCGGCCGACGACCTGTTGTCACGGCTGGCCAACGACGACGGGCCGGACGGGCAGATGACCGACGAGGAGATCGTCAGCACCGCCAACCTGCTGCTGATCGCCGGTCACGAGACCACCGTCAACCTCATCACCAACGGCATGCTGACGCTGCTGCGCCACCCGCAGGTGCTGCAACGACTGCGCGACGAACCGGATCTGGTCGTGCCGCTGGTCGAGGAACTGCTGCGCTACGAGCCGCCCGTGCACATCATTCCGTGGCGGGCGGCGTACAGCGACATCACCGTCGGCGACACCGTCATCCCCCAAGGCTCGCAGATCATGCTGATGCTGGCCTCGGGCAGCCGCGATCCCAACCGCTTCCACGAGCCCGACCGCTTCGACCCCGACCGGCGTGACAACCAGCACCTCGGCTTCGGCAGCGGCATCCACCTGTGCTTCGGCGGCCCGCTGGCCCGACGGGAGGCCCAGATCGCGCTGAGTGAGCTGGTACGCCGCGTCGACCGGCCCACACTGGTCGCCGACCCGCCGCCGTACCGACGCAGCCCCGTGCTGCGCGGGCCGATCCATCTGCACATCGAGCACAACGGCGGTTAGCGCGACAGCCGGGGACCGTCTCAGGCGGTGAGGATGCCGACGCCGTCGCCGAGGAGTTTGAGGCCGAGCACGAAGAACAGGACGGCCATGACGGCGACGTTGTGCTGCGCGGCCCAGTCCCGCCAGTTGGCAAGGATGCTCTTGGCGCGTTCGCCCATGACCAGGTAGACGGCGAGTGGTGCGAGCACTCCGAGGGACGCGATGACCACGAAGATCGCGAGTGTTCCGATCTGCTGTGGGACGGGGATCCCGGCGGAGCTGATCGAGGCGGCCGCGGCGATGGTCAGGGGCGCGTTCTTGAGATTGCCCGCCGAAAGCAGCAGCCCCAGGCCGAGGATCTTGACGGGGGTGAAGCGGTCGATCGCTGCCATCCACTTCGGGAGCTGTGCCTGGGAGATGTCCTTGGGGCGGTGCCGCCATTGACGGGCGCCGAAGAGAGCGAGGAGTGTGCCCAGAGCGAGTTTGAGGGCTCCGACCCAGGTGGCGGGCTGCTTGTGGGCCGAGGCTCCGCCGGCTCCGCCCACGGCCAGCATGATCGCGCCGAGCGCCGCGAGCCCCAGAACCCAACCGAGGGCGAACAGCAGTCCGCCCCGGCGCCCCTGTGGGGTGGCCAGGATGAGGATGATCGCCACGATCGGCAGCGGGCTGACCGCGACACCCGCGGCCAGGCCCAGCACATCGCCGACAGCGTGTCCCAATGCGGCCTCCGGGGAGAGACGGATGATCCGGAGCCGGCTGTCCGACGCGGCCGGCTCGAAAACGGCGTGCCTGCCCCGGGTACGGGCGCAGCCCTCTCCGCCATCGTGGGCGCCTTCCTGGCCGCCGGCCATCGACCGCTGGCGAACGGGTGACCACCGGGAAGGAGTCGGCTGAGCTGCGCACAAGACGCCCGCCACACCGTCACCGCGGATGTGACCTTTGTTGCAGTGCGGGAATCTCGGGCGCGTTCGCCGTTGTGCCATCCGCTGACGACGGTGGCAGCGGCACATGTCCCGTCGAGGGAGGTCAGAGGGACGGTGAGCGAAGGCCACGGCAGGAAAGCCGCGCCTGCGGAGAGCAATATCTGTACCCGCGAAATGAGAAATAGGTGCGGGGTACGGCGAGTATTCCTCGACCGCCCGGCGGAGCGGAATTATCCACCGCGCACGGTCGATCGCACCGTGCTACTGTCGAACTCAGTTGCAGGTGTGGTTGCCAGAAGGTTTTTCCGACGGCTGATCATCACGGCGACACGGAATGCGCACAGGGCGTATTCCTGTACACCGTCTCCGAAGGAGAAACAACATGGCTACTGGCACCGTGAAGTGGTTCAACGCGGAAAAGGGCTTCGGCTTCATCGAGCAGGACGGCGGCGGCGCCGACGTCTTCGCCCACTACTCGAACATCGCCGCCCAGGGCTTCCGCGAGCTGCTGGAAGGCCAGAAGGTGTCGTTCGACATCGCGCAGGGCCAGAAGGGCCCGACGGCCGAGAACATCGTTCCCGCCTGACGCACCGGCACGGACGCATACTTCGCAGCTGGGGCGCGCACCTTGGGGTGCGGGCCCCAGCTCGCTTCATTCTCGGGGTGATTCTCCCCCCGGCATTTTCGGCCCGTTCTCGCGATTCTCTGCGCCGCTCATTCTGCTGCGGAAATTCCTTGATACGCGCCCGCATCGAGGAAGGTTCCGGATGAACCGCACACGAACCACTCGCCCACGCGCCAATCGCACATACGACCGCTTCGGAGGAAGCGCCGCAGGCCGCTCCGGCGTTCCGCGCCCCTCCCACGGAAACCGACAGCCGGCGCGGGGCGAGTTCGCCCTGCCGAAGACGGTCACGCTCCCGTTGCCCGCTGTCGAGTCCTTCGCCGAGCTCGCCATGCCGGCTCCGTTGCTGGCCACGCTCGGCCGTGAAGGCGTGACCGCACCGTTCCCGATCCAGGCGGCGACCCTGCCCAACTCCCTGGCCGGCCGTGACGTACTCGGTCGCGGCCGCACCGGGTCGGGCAAGACCCTCGCCTTCGGCCTCGCGGTACTGGCCCGTACGGCGGGCCGGCGCGCCGAGCCGCGTCGGCCGCTGGCCCTGATTCTCGTCCCCACCCGTGAGCTGGCCCAGCAGGTCACCGACGCGCTCGTTCCCTATGCCCGCTCCGTGAGGCTGAGGCTCGCCACCGTCGTCGGCGGAATGTCCATCGGCAGGCAGGCCGGTGCGCTGCGGGCCGGCGCGGAGGTGGTCGTCGCGACGCCCGGTCGGCTCAAGGACCTCATCGACCGGGGCGACTGCGGACTCGCCGACGTCCACGTCACGGTGCTCGACGAGGCCGACCAGATGACCGACATGGGCTTCATGCCCCAGGTCACCGCCCTGCTCGACCAGGTGCGCCCCGGGGGTCAGCGGATGTTGTTCTCGGCCACCCTGGACCGCAACGTCGACAAGCTGGTCCGCCGCTACCTGACCGACCCGGTGGTGCACTCCGTCGACCCGTCGGCCGGCGCCGTCACCACGATGGAGCACCACGTACTCCACGTGCACGACGCGGACAAGCACCGCACCACCACCGAGATCGCGGCCCGGGACGGCAGGGTCATCATGTTCCTGGACACCAAGCATGCCGTGGACCGGCTGACGAAGCACCTGCTGAACAGCGGTGTCCGCGCCGCGGCCCTTCACGGTGGCCGGTCCCAGCCGCAGCGCACCCGGACCCTGGCACAGTTCAAGGAGGGTCACGTCACCGTCCTGGTGGCCACCAATGTCGCGGCCCGCGGCATCCACATCGACAGCCTCGACCTGGTCGTCAACGTGGATCCGCCCAGCGACCACAAGGACTATCTGCACCGTGGCGGCCGTACGGCCCGCGCCGGGGAGTCCGGCAGCGTCGTCACCCTGGTGACCCCCGGCCAGCGCCGCGCCATGACCCGGCTGATGGCCTCGGCCGGCATCAGCCCGCGCGTCACCCCGGTCCGCTCGGGCGAGGCGGAGCTGAGCCGCATCACAGGCGCCCAGGCGCCTTCCGGGGTCCCTGTGGTCATCACCGCGCCTGTCGTGGAACGCACCCGCCGCGCGTCTTCGCCGTCCCGGGACCGCCGGCGCCGCACCGGCCAGGGCCGACCCGTCGGCGCGGGGGCACGCCGCAGGGCACAGCGGCGGCCCGGGAACGACTCGGCTGCCTAGAGCGGCGCAGCCCCCAAAGCCCCTCTGGTCCCTCGGGAGACGCAGTGGCCAGCGGTGCCGCAAGGGCCACCAAGCCGACCATCCCTCACCGAAGGAGACACCTTTGACGCCGGCGCGAACGCAGTACGGCATGCCACACCCCGCCCCCATGACAGCGGTCGAGGACATCCAAGGGCACGGGCCTCGGGCATGCGACGACATGACCGTCGAGGTGGCTCTGGCCGTCATGGCGAGTGCCCGGGTCGAGTACCTGACCGTGTGCGACGGGGACGACCAGGGCACAGCTCTGATCTCCCTGGTCCGGCTCGCCGTTCTCCGCGACAGTTCCACGTACACGGACCGGATCCGTCTGCGGGACGTCCTCGACGAATCGCTGCTTTCGCCCGGCGGCCGCTCGGGCGCCCTCTCGTGCTGATCCGTCTGCCCCGGGCGGCCCGTTCTCCCTCTCCCCCGCGACTTCTCCCCTGTGAGGCATCATGCGCTGTGTCATCGCCCGGTACCCGTTCGACCTGACCAAGGCCGGGGTGGAGGCCTCGATGAAGGGCGTCAGGCCCGCACTCGTCACGGGTGAGTCCGTGACCATCGGCCGCCGCCGCTACCCCGTCAAGCAGGTGGGCCAGGTCATCACGCGACAGGACCCCCGTGACTTCACCGTCGGCGAAGTCGTGCGGGCCATGACGCGTCTCGGCTTCACCTGCCACGACCGCCCCGAGGCGGCGCCCGTGGGCGAGGACGGACCCGCTCTCCTCCACACCGCGTCCGCACTGCTCGGCGGCGCCGGCCCCGTGGCCGTGTGAGGACGGGCGGGAGACCGCCCTCAGGAACCCGGTGGGGGCCCTGCCGACGCGCGTCGGCAGGGCCCCCATCGCTGTGTCGCCGTCCGCTCGGAAAGCGCCGGCCGGGCGACTCGGCGCGGGCAGCGTCTCACCGGTCGAAGTGGATGAGATCTCCTACGGTCCATGCGCTGACGTCCTTGATCGCGACTCGGTACATGCCGCCGGTCTCCGGGATCCCGAGACTGCCCTGGAGGATCCGGGCGAGATGAAAGTGCAGATGCGTGGGGGCCTCGTCGCGACCGGGCCGGTTCCCTCGCGAACCGCGCGCAAAGACGTCCGAGAACGGGCCGAGACGGTCCGAGTCCTTGAGGACCTCCGCCACCCGCTCCCTCCACACGGCCTCCGGAGCCAGCCGGCCGGTGATGACGGCGCCGCCGACGACCACGGTCAGCGACATCTGATTGCTTCGCTCGGACTCCACCGCGGCGGAGATGGCGACGAGCAGCTCATCAGGGTTCGACATGACAGCAGAGCTTATGCGGTTCACCCGTAGGGCCGGTCACGGCAGGATTCTTCCTCCGTCAGAAGAGTGAAACCTTCTCTTGCTGGAGTAGATTTTTGTTCCTGACGTGGGTACGCTTCTTCTCGTAGACAAGGTCGACGAGATCCGCCAGACACGAACTGGCGGGTGACTGAAGACGAAGTACGCAGGTCAGTGCGGCTCTCGAGGCTCGAAGCCAGAGTGTTCCCAGAACGGTGACGGGACTGGGAGCCGCACTGGGCGGCTCGCAGGTCGAGGAGCTGCCCACAGCAGTACCGGTTCAATGAGTGGTTGGTTCAGAGAGGAACGGAGGAGCAGACGCCATCAGGATCGCCCGGCCCGAGAAGCACTCGGCCCGGGTACCGCAAGACCCCGGAATGGATGGTGGTCCCCGGTCAAGCAGCTGCGATCCCCCCGCACCCCCCTCTGCCGGGCCGGGTAGCGGAAACAGAAGGTCGGCACAGCAGTAGGGCCGACAGATGGTGTTCAATTTCCTTCGGGGCCCTGGTGCCGTACGGCACCAGGGCCCCTCGACGCGTTGCACAGCGAGGTGACATGACATCGGACAACCCCCTGAATGATCGTCTGGACGACGACGACTACCCCGCGTACTCGATGGGCCGGGCAGCCGAGATGCTCGGCGCCACCCCGGCCTTCCTCCGAGCCATCGGTGAGGCTCGTCTGATCACTCCGCTCCGCTCGGAGGGAGGACATCGCCGGTACTCCCGCTACCAACTGCGGATCGCCGCGCGCGCCCGGGAACTCGTCGACAAGGGGACTCCGATCGAGGCCGCGTGCCGCATCGTCATCCTTGAGGACCAGCTCGAGGAAGCGCAGCGCATCAACGCCGAGTACCGTCGTGCCGCCGGCGAACCGGCGGACCGTGCAGGCTCCGGCTCCGCCTGAACACGTGCTCCCCGGGCTGGTCGGCGGAGACGAGCTGAGGAAGATTCAGCGGGACAACCAGGTCAGCACCGTGGTCAGCAGGAACACGACGACCGCCGCAAGCCAGACCGTCAGCCGCGTCGGCCCCGAAGACCTGACCGACGCCGCCTCCTCCTTCTCCCGTGACAGCAGCGCATCCGCGAACTCCTGTGCGCTCTGCGGTCGTTCGTCAGGTTCTATGGACAGCGCGGCATGAAGCAGTGTTTCGATGCCGTCCGGAACCTCCAGGTCTCTGGGAAGGGTCGGCAACGACGACGCCGACGCCTGCCGCGTCACGAGGACCGTGCGACCGCCCGACCCGAACGGCTTGCGTCCGGTCAACAACTCGAACGCGACGACGCCGAGGGCGTACACATCGGCTCGGCCGTCGAACCCGCCGGTCTGGAAGGCCTGTTCGGGCGCCATGTACGCGGGGGTGCCGGTGGTCACCGTCAGCCCCGACGCGTCGGCCAGTTGCTTCGCGCTGCCGAGGTCCGCGACGAGTACGGCGGCAGGCGTGCGGCCGGCGTCGAGCAGAAGGTTCGACGGCTTGATGTCGCGGTGGACGACGCCCGCGTCATGGAGCACCTGAACCGCGTACCCGGCCTCGGCCGCGAGCCGGAGCGCCTCCGCGGGCCGGCAGTGCCCTGTCTGCTCGGCCAGCGTGCCGCCGCGGACGTAGTCCATGACGAAGTACGGCCGGTCGTCCTGGACGCCGACGTCGTGCACGCGCACGACACGGGGGCTGGAGATCCGGCGGAGCAGCCTCGCCTCCGCCAGGAAGCGCTGTCGCACATCGGCGTTCGACGCCCAGTTGTCGGCCAGCACCTTGACCGCGACATCGGTGTCGAGCTCGGGGTCGTATGCCTTCCAGACGGTGGCGAACGAACCGGCTCCCAGCCTGTCCTCGAGGAGATAACGACCTAGCTTCTGCATGTGGCAACATTTTTCCGGGGCGATGTGGCGGAGGCGGAGACGGCCGACTGTGGTCGGCTGTGGTCGGGAACTTCCGTGCGACCCAGTGGGTCCAGGTCGGACGATAGCGGGGGGACAGCAGCGTGCTCGAGGAGGATGAGCTGACGCACCTCGTGGCGTCCGCCCAGGCAGGTGACCGGGCGTCCCTGGACCGCCTGCTGGTCAGGCTGCGGCCCACCGTCATGCGCCGCTGCTCCCGGTTCCTTCCGCACCACGCCGACGCCGAAGAGGCCGCGCAGGACGCCCTGTTCTCCATCAGCACGCATCTGCACGAGTACAGCGGGCGGGGCTCGTTCCTCGGCTGGGTGACAGTGATCGCGTCGAACGCCGCCAGGGCCACGTATCGCTCGATGCGCCGGCGCGCGGAGGACAGCCATGCGGTCGTTCCCGACGGTGTCGACCCTCGGACGACGAGCGTCATCGCGGGGACCCGCCTGGATCTGATGGAGTCGCTGGCCGCACTGGAGGAGCGGCACCCGGCCCTGGTGGAGTCCTTCGTGCTCCGCGATCTCGGAGACCTGACCTATCTTCAGGTCGCCGAGATCACCGACGCTCCTCTGGGCACGGTCAAGGACCGCATCCATCAGGCGCGTCGCTTCATGCGGGACCGGCTCGGCGGTGGCTTCTGAGACGCCCCGGCTCCCCGCTCCCACCCGGCATCAGCTCGACCGCGGGCCGGGGGGTGCGGCCTCGGACGATCGTCGTCATCCTGACGGCAGCCGTCGGACTCGGCCTGCTGACCGGGCTGTTCGTCCTGCCTGCGCCCTCCGCTCCAGGTGCGCCGAAGTCGACGCCGGGCGCTGCGGCGTCCTCACCGGGCAGCGGCTCTCCGAGGCCGACGCCCGCGAGCGGGCCCATGACGACCGGGCACTTGCTGACGGCGGCCGAGTTCAGGAAGGTGGGTCTCTCCCAGCGCGTCTACGTGCGCGACCGCGTCGGAGACGGCAACTACGCCAACGCGGCCTGCACCGGGGAGAAGACCCTCGGGGAGACCCTGGGGGCGTACGGCGCGCACTTCCGCGGGTTGATGACGATCAAGAACACGGGGAACGGCGCCGACCCCACCGAGGCGGCGAACATCGGCGATCAGGTCGCACGCGAAGTCGCCGACGACGCCGGAAGCCGGGCACTGGCCCA
Organism: Streptomyces sp. NPDC001351; assembly: GCF_042896045.1. Classification (NCBI taxonomy): domain Bacteria; kingdom Bacillati; phylum Actinomycetota; class Actinomycetes; order Kitasatosporales; family Streptomycetaceae; genus Streptomyces; species Streptomyces sp. NPDC001351. Next base: position 372,624 of record NZ_JBIAWS010000004.1, read on the forward strand.
GAACTACGCCGAACGCCTGCTGTTGGAGGAGGTGCCGTGTCAGAGCGAACCGGCCACGCACTGGGTGTACGGGCCGACGCACACGATTGACGTCGCTGCGGACATCACCGCGAGTTGGATGGGTGTCTACAGCGGCGATCTGAACACCACAGGGACCGCTCCCCGAGGCAAGGAGCCGTGTGGAGGCGTCGCCGTACTCCGCAACGGCTCGCACTACGGGGTCCTGGAAGTCGATGCCTGCCTGGGCTCTGCCGCGATGACGCGGATCGTCCGCGCGGCCGTGACACGGCTCTGAGACGGCCCCCGCCCACCCCACCGGCAGGGGTGACGTGGATCACATCAATCGCGGCAGATCGCCGTCCAACATCTCCCGTACCTCCGGCATCTCCCAGACGTACGACGACGCCAACCGCGTCGCGACCAGACAGGAGATGAGATGTTCGACAACCAGGCAGCCCGCAGCAAGTCCGCGCGTCGCGGCCGTACCGCGGGAGTGGCCGCCTCCGTGGGTGCCGCCCTGATAGCGGTCGGCATCGGCGCGTTTCCCGCCGCCGGCGCGGACACGAGTGCTGCGAGCCGGTCGGCAACCGCGCCCGCCGCCGCTCCCGCCGCACCCGGCCTCGGCTCCGCCGGGCTGATGCAGAGTGACGACTTCTTCCAGCAGGGCCTGGCCCCGGTCCGCGCGACGGTGGACCTCACCGGGAAGCAGGCTCTCTCGGCATGCTCCGGCGAGGAGACGATGCGAGGGCTGACCAGGGGGAAGGCCACTGCCTATGCCGACGTGACCTGGACCTTCGACACCAAGGGCACCTCGCTGACCGAATCCGCCGCGGACGGTGCCACCGACGCATCGGCGGCCTCGTACGAGAAGCAGCTCGACAAGCTGGTGCGCGGCTGCCAGGACGAGCCTCGAGGTCACTGGTACTACGGCAAGGGGCACGCGATCACCGTCAAGGCCGGCGAAGGCCGTTGGTATCCGGCCTTCAACGGCGACGGCAAGGTGGCCGGCGGAGTCGCGGTGATCCGCAGCGGCCACAGGTTCGGCATCGTCGAACTCACCGGTCAGCCCAGCGACGACCCCCGCTTCATCGAAGGCATCACCGCCGCCGCCATCAACCGGCTGGCCGACTGATCCGGTGGCCGGCGGCTCCCGAATGCGAGCCGCCGGTGCGCACCTCCATATGTGCGTTCAGTAAGAGAACAATACCCAGTCCTCACCTTTCATTTTGAGCGGGATTTCCCGCCGCCCTCGTATTCACGGGTGCCACAACAGTCCAAGTCGGCGGCGAACAGCGCCAGTTGACAAGACAGACAAGGCATCGGAAAGGAGGGCCTCACCATGTCCTTCGCGAAGATCACGCTGGCCAAGAAGGCCAAGAAGAAGGAAGCCTGCGGCGCCAAGGCCAAGCACCACCACAAGAAGAAGCATCACCGCAAGCACAAGAAACACGCCGCCAAGTAGCAGGGCGTCGAAACAACGACCGGACAAGAACGCCGTGCCGGGGTCCGTGCGCACCAGCGGGTGTGTGACGGGTCCCGGCGCGGCGTCGGTTCGAGCAACGTGCTGGGAGTGTTTCGCACATGAGCCGCGCCGCCCCGATCGCCCTGTCCGTGGCCGCACCCGGAGCATCCGCCCCCACCCGCCATGCCCGTCTCTCCCCCCTGGCCGCGTTCCGGATCTTCTGGCCGCTGGTGAGCGTCAACCGCGTGGTCGTCGTGGTCTCCGTGGTGCTGCTGGTGGTGTCGGCCGGCTGCGACGCGGCCGCGATCGGCATCGTCGGCGTCCTCACCGACAAGGTGCTCGCCCCGGGCGACCTGGCCGCTTTCTGGCAGCCCGCCGCCCTCTGGCTGGGGCTCGCCGCGGCCGGTGCGGTGGCCTCGGCCGCAGGCGGTTACCTCACCGGCTGGTCCAGCGAACACTTCCTGCTCGGCCTGCGCGACCGTCTCTTCCAGCACCTCCAGCAGGTGCCGCCCGACGCACTCGACCGCTTCGGCACCGGTGATCTGGTCACCCGGCTCACCGGTGACGTCGAGGCCGTCGAGTCACTCGTGGCCTCCGCCCCGGTCGACCTCGTCACCACCGCCGTGGGAGCCGTGGTCTTCGGCGCGGCGGCCTTCTGGACCAGCTGGCAACTGGCCCTGGTCACCTTCGCCGTGGCGCCCGTCATCTGGTTCGGTGCCCGGGTGTTCGGCACCCTGATGCGCTCCGCCACCCGCGACGAACGCGACAGCAACGGACGCCTCGCCTCCCTGCTGGAGGAGAGCATGGCCAACATGCCGCTCGTGCAGGCGTACGGCCGTCAGCAGGCGGAGCGGGGGAAGGTGCACCGGGAGGGACGGGTGTGGATGCGGGCCGGGCTGCGGCAGATCCGGCTGTCCTCGGTGTACGGGCCGGCGGGCGAGTTCATCGAGACCCTGAGCGTGCTGGCCGTGATCGGTGCCGGGGCCTGGCAGATCTCCGAGCACCACCTCAGCGTCGGCGGTCTGCTCTCCTTCGCCGCCTATCTCGGCTATCTCCAACCCAAGCTGCAGGAACTCGGCGAACTCGCGGTCGCCGCCTCCTCCGCGACGGCCGCGTGCGAGCGCCTCGTCGAGGTGCTGCGCACCGGCCCCGTCGCCGAGAGCAGCCCACGGCCGGACATCCCGCCGCTCGCCGAACCGGTGCGCGGCGCCCTCGCCTTCGAGGACGTCGGCTTCGCCTACCCCGGCGCCGGCCACCCCGTACTGCACCGCGTCCGCCTGGACATCGCCCCCGGCACGCTGGTCGCGGTCACGGGCCCGAGCGGCGCCGGCAAATCCACCCTCGGCAAACTGCTCCTGCGCGTGTACGAACCCTCGCAGGGGCGCATCCTGCTGGACGGCCGGGACATCGCCCAGCTCCCCGTCGACGAGGTGCGCCGGCACATCACCCTGCTGCTCCAGGACAGCATGCTCTTCGACGGCACCATCCAGGAGAACATCGTCTACGGCCGCCCCGACGCCACCGGCGAGGAGGTGATCGCCGCCGCCACGGCCGCCGACGCGCACGGCTTCATCGACGCCCTGCCCGCCGGCTACGACACTCCCGTCGGCAAACGAGGCAGCCACCTCTCCGGCGGCCAGCGCCGCAGGATCGCCCTGGCCCGGGCCATGCTGCGCACCGCCCCCGTGCTGATCCTCGACGAGCCGACGGCCGGCCTCGACGACGCCTCGGCGGCCCGCATCATGGCGCCGCTGCGACGCCTGACGGCGGGCCGTACGACCCTTCTCATCACCCACGACCTGCGCCTGACCGCCCAGGCCGACCTCGTGGTCCACCTGGCCGACGCCACGGCCACCGTTGTCGCCGGCCCGCTCGCGGCCACGGTCACCGAGGCCGGGCACGACGCGGCCTGAGGCATCCACCGACCGCCACGCGCTCTCAGGCGGGACGGGTGGGTGCCCGTAGTTCGATCTCGTAGCCGCCGTGGGGGGTGGGTTCGGCGACGAGGGTGCCGCCCAGCAGTTCGGCGCGCTCTTTCAGGCCGATCAGGCCGTGCCGGGCGCTGGGCAGGGCGACGGAGGGCCGGGTGGGGGCGGTGTTGGTGACGGTGACGCCGAAGTGCTGCGCGTCGTGCCACAGGCGCACCTCGGCGCGGGCGCCGGGGGCGTGCTTGCGCACGTTGGTGAGGGCTTCCTGGACCGTGCGGTAGACGGTGCGCTGGGCGGTCGTGCTGATGCCGGGCGGGAGGCCGCCGGTCAGGGTGGTCTCGATGCCGCTGCCCGCGATCAGCTGCTGGAGGTCGGCGAGGGTGGGCTGGGGGGTGAGTTCGGTTTCCTTGCCGCCGGAGGCGCGCAGCAGGGTGACCATGTGGCGGAGTTCGTCGAGGGTGTTCACGCTCAGGGTGCGGATGGTGCGGGCGGCGTCGCGGGCGTCGGGATCCTTGGCGGCGACCTGGAGGGCTCCGGCCTGTACGGCGATGAGGCTGACCTGGTGGGAGACGACGTCGTGCATCTCGCGGGCCAGTTGGGCGCGTTCGCGGGCGAGGACGGTCTGGGCGTACAGGGCGCGTTCGTGTTCACGGGCCTCTTCCACCTCGGCGAGCTGGCGGGCCACATCGTGTCCGGCCTGCACCAGCTGGCCGAACAGGATCGGGGCGAAGGCCGTGGCCAGCGTGTACACGAACTGCACGAGCGTCCAGGTCTGGTCGCCGGAGAACGAGTCGGACAGGGGCCAGGAGAGAGTGCTCGCCGCCGCGTTCAGCAGGGCGCAGCCGGCCAGCAGCGGGCGGTTGCGGGTGCGCGTGGCCAGTGTGTACAGGGCGGCAAGCGGCGCGACGGCCACGTCCATGAACAGGGTCATGGGCAGGGTCAGCAGGAAGACGACCAGGGGAAAGCGCCTGCGCAGGAACAGTCCGGCGCAGCCGACGGCGGCGCAGGCCCACATGAACGGTGTCGCCTCGCCGTAGAGATTGACCCAGGTGTCGAGCACGGCGAGCGCGACGAGGCCCGCGTCGACGGCCCAGGGCGGCACCCGCCGCCACAGCGCCTGACCCGTGCTCACCACCCGTTGTCCCGTGCCGCGTCGGCGCGGTCCTCGCTGAGCAGTCCGGCCCGCTCCGCGAGGAGCGCCGCCTGGACACGGCCGGCGACCCGGAGCTTGGTCAGGATCGAGCTGACGTGGTCCTTGACGGTGCCCGCGCTCAGATGGATGCGGGTGCCGATGTCGGCGTTGGACAGTCCTTCCGCGATCAGGACGAGCACGTCGCGTTCGCGGTCGCTGAGCAGGTTCACGCGCGCCACGTCGGCGTCCTGGGACGCGCCCGCCCCGGGATGCCTGCGCAGCAGAGCCCGCGAGGCCTTCGGGGACATCACCACCCCGCCGGCGGCCAGGGTGCGTACGAGCTGGGCGAGTTGTTCGGGCTCGGTGTCCTTGAGCAGGAAGCCCGCGGCTCCCGAGCGCAGCGCGGTCAGGATGTACTCGTCGGTGTCGAAGGTGGTCAGCATGGCCACCGTCGGCGGCTCGGGCAGCGTCTGGATCTCCCTCAGGACAGTCAGGCCGTCCACGTCCGGCATGCGGATGTCGAGGAGCACGACGTCCGGGTGCTCGCGCCGGATGGCGTCGGCCGCCTGCGCCCCCTCCGCGGTCGCCACGACCTGGATGCCGTCGGAGGCGTTCAGGATCAGCTCGAACCCGGACCGCACCAGCGCCTCGTCGTCCACCACCACTACCCGGATCACCGGCGTTCCGCCTCACGCTTGTCTGCTCTGTCCAGCTTCTCGGCTGACCCGTACACCCCGCATCGGGCCATCCATGTTCTCGTACGGTGATCGCCTGCCGTCGACAGTACGTCCGGCGGGGCGCGCGACGGTGCGGCCGCCGTGGACACCCGCCGCCCGGCAGGCCGGTTCCAGCCGGTCGGGGGGAGCGCTCCGGCCCGTCGGCGGGCGGGTGGGCGAGGCTCGGCGGATGGTGTCGGCGGGCGCCGGCCTCGTCGTAGGGGCCTACGGCTTGTCCCTGCTGCTGGCGGGCAGGACTGGAACATCTGCTCAACACCGCCACCACCCCGCCTCTTGAACGGTCTACCCGGCACCGAGCCCACCGGTGCGTACGGACGTACCCGTACAGCAGCCGTGGGGGCGACGTCATCGCGGAGTTCAGGGCGTACGACGGCCAGGCAGGCTCAGTGGACCAGTGAGGCCGCCCGCGTGGCGACAACGTGCACCCCTGCTTCGTAGAACTCAGGACGGAGGACGAACAGGACACCGGCGGCCGCCACCAGCGTCAGGCCGAGAAGTTCCAGCAACCCGCCTCTGCGGGGCGTGACGTCACGGTCCCGCACGTCGAGGTCGGCCGACTCCCCGGGGACGGTCCCGGGCTCCCTGTTGCGAACATGCTGTGTCATGCCTCCAGCCTGTCCGCCCGGCCGCTCTCCGCCCATCCGACGACTGTCGGGTCCGCCCCCGCCGAGTGGCTGGAGGACACCGGCCTTGAGTGGTACCCGCCGCGGCCGGCAGGCACATCAACCGCGCGTGTCGACGACCTGTGCGTCCGGCTGGTCGGCCGACGGCGGCGGGGCGGTGGCCACCGAGCCACCGCCGTGGAGCAGCACACTGCCGAGCACCGTCAGGGTCATGGCGTACAGGGCGGTGTCGGCGTACCGCCCGTCCGGCAGAGCGTTGCACGCGAGCAGTCCGAACACGATGGAGGTGGTGCCGCGTGGTCACGACGGTGGGCCAGTGGACGCCTTCCTCCATGGCGAGCACCACGGCGTTGCCGAAGAAGAACCACATGCACATCGTCGCCATCGAGTTGGTGTCCTCGATGAGCTGGAAGTCCGAGGCGTGGGGAGCCGAGGCGCCCCGTCGGCGGACCGGCGCCTGCCTGACGTAGCGAAAGGCGGTCCCGCACACGAACGAGCCCACGAAGCCGGCCACGAGGGCCTTCAGCGCGAACGGCACCGCCGTGCCGAGGGCCTGCATGGGCGTGCGGGTGACGGAATCGGTGCCGACGAGGATCAGTGCGAACAGGAAGAGGGGCGAGACGATGCCGTCGTTGTAGCCGCTCTCCACGTTGAGCACGCTGCGCACCCTCATAAGCCGCCGGCGAGTGAGGTGAGAATTGCCCGCAAGAATCATTGTGAATTTCTTCTTCCTCGCCCATCCCGCAGTCGGCTGCAGGCCCGCCGCCGTGATCGCTATTGCACAGTTGTGACGGCGAGCGCACAGCTTCGTCATGGGCCGTGGGAAGACTCCTTCTGATCGCGAAGGGCGGCAGGCCGAGCGGACCGCTCAGGTCCCGGGGACGGCGCGCGGCTCCCGCGAGACTCACGTCGCAGCGTCATTCACATTCCTGGGGGAACCTCGATGTCCGCTCGTAACCGTCGGAGCACCGCAGCCGTCATCACGGCAGGTGTGGCCGCGCTGCTCGCCCTGAGTGGCGCGGCCGCCACCGCGATGGCCGCTCCGTCCTCCGGCCGCGACGCCAGGGGCAGCGCCGCGCTGGTCGCCGCGTCCGCGTCCGCCCACACGCTCACCGTGCCCAGAGGTCTCACCATCAGCGACGGCACCCGCCATGTCTGGGTCAACGGCAAGTCGATCGACTTCGGCACCGTCGTCCGTGACCTGGCCTGGAACCCGCGCGGCACCAAGGCCGCCTTCATCGACGGCCACGGCAACCTGGAGGTCTCCGACCCCGACGGCAGCCACCGGGTGACCGTCGCCGCCAACCCGGGCGGACAGACCTGGTCCCACCCCACGTGGCAGGTCACCGCGGCCGACCGGACGAACGGCATCCCCGCGAAGAACAACATCATCTTCTCGGCCAAGGTCCACGGCAGCACCGTCCTGGAGCGCGTCAAGGCCACCGCCACCCACGGCACTCCGGCCAGGATCAGCCTGAACAACGACGACCCGGAGGCAGGCGCGCTGCCGCAGACCGACAACACCTGGCCCAACGTCGGCGGGACCTACGGCACTTCCGTCTACGAGAACACCCGCACCGGCGAGGTCTACATCCGTGACGACTACCTGCGTCAGCAGGGCGGTGCGCTGACCAGGGGTTCCGAGCCCGCGCTCGCCCCCGACGCGGAGGAGGTCGTCTTCGTGCGCTCCGTCGGCGGGCACGACCACCTCTTCGTCGACGACCTGAACGCCGGCAGCAACGCCGTCAAGGACATCACCCCGCACGCCACCACCGACTTCACCGAGCCCACCTGGTCGCCCGACGGCAGGACCATCGCCTTCCGCGCCCCCACCGGCACGTACACCGTGACCAGGACCGCCCACGGCTTCGGCAAGCCCGTGAAGGTCACCCAGCACACCGGCCTGCCGGCCTACCGCGGCTGACCGCCTCCCAACCGGCCGCCGGAGCAGGCGAGTTCGGCCCGTAGCTCCTCCAGATGCTGGTCGGCCCTGTCATGCGGCAGGTACTCGACCACATCGAGAAAGCGGAACAGGACCTGGGCCGAGGTGACGGCGAACTCGTAGTCGCCGAAGCCCACCACGGCACCCAGCTCACCACGAACGGCACCCCGGACGACATGCGCGGTCATGTCGTCCGGGTTTTCCGCTGTCAGCCCGCGCCGCGCGTTGGGGCGCGCCAGATACGGGCAGACCATCGAGGCGTAGAGCATGCAGGCGCGGTGCCCCGGAGCCTCCAGCGTCGCCGCCAGGTTGCGGTACGGCCGCCCGGCAGCGAGCGCCTCGCGGATCGCCGAGCTCTCCGCGGCGCCGACCACCCGCCACACCGGCCCCTTGGGCATCAGGGTGTTGCACACGGAACACAGCCGCCGTCGCGCGCACTCGGCGCTGCGCCCGTAGTCGGTGAGCGCGAACTGGGGTTGGTCGCCCTCCCACGGGGTGATGGCGGGCACCGGATAGCCACGGCTGTCCCGAGGTCGGGCCTCGACGCTCGCCGGCATGGGAACGGAATCGAATCGCACACCTCATGTTCAACCACATGACCGCCGCACCGCGACGGGCAATCAGACATGCCCGCACCGGGGAAGTCCCGGTACGGCGTTGCCCAGGCGGGCTTCCGGGCGTTGCTGTGTCATAGCCCTCTATCCAAGGAAGTCCGGACATGCCCCGTTCTGCTCATATCGCCATGGTCGGTACGCCTCTGGTCGGGCATGTGCTGCCCAGTCTGGAGATCATCCGTGAGCTTGTGGCGCGCGGTCATCGTGTGACGTATGCCAACGCCGGCCCCCTCGCCGAGCTGGTCGCCTCCACCGGCGCCGAGCCGATCGGCGTCACGTCCACTCTCCCGGTCGCCGGCCAGGACTGGCCGCGGGATCCCATCGCGTCCGCCTCCCGTTTCCTCGACGAGGCGATGGCCGTACTGCCGCAACTGCACGCCGTGTACGACGACGATCCCGCCGGTCTCTATCTCTACGACGTCGGCGCGTACGCGGGCCGTGCGCTGGCCGAGGCGCAGGGCCGCGGCCACGTCCAGCTGGCCGCGGGGCATGTGGCCTGGGAGGGCGCCCAGGAGGAGATCAGCGCGGCGTACGCCCAGCTGCCCGGAGGCCCCGCCTACCGGGCGCGGTTCGCGGACTGGCTGGGCCGGTGCGGTGCGGTGACGACGAACGTGGAGGAGTTCACCGGCCGTCCGAAGCGAGTGCTCGCCATGATTCCGCGCGCCCTGCAGCCGCTTGCGGAACGTGTCGACGCCGAGGCGGTGACGTTCGTCGGCCCGTGCTTGGGCGCCGAGCGGGAGCGGGACGGCTGGGCGCGGCCGGCCGGGGCGAAGAAGGTGCTGCTGGTGTCGCTGGCCGGCTCGGCGTACCACGCGGCGCAGGAGATCTACCACCAGTGTGCGGCCGCGTTCACGGATCTTCCCGGATGGCATGTGGTGCTGCAGACGCGCGGTGCCGACGATCTGGGCGAGCGGGTTCCCCGTAACTTCGAAGTGCGGCCGTGGGCCTCGCCGTTGACCGTTCTCGAGCAGGCGGACGTGTGGGTGACGCACACCGGGACGGACAGCAGCAGCCTGGGCCTGTGCACCGGGGTGCCGATGATCGCCGTGCCGAACGGCCCCGGCCAGGGCCTGCACGCCGACCGGCTCGTCGAACTGGGCGTCGCCCGCCGGGTCGACGCCGCGGACGTCACGGCGGCGACGCTGCGTACCGCCCTGATGGAACTCATCGGCGATCCACAGGTCGCCGCGCGCTCGGCATGGCTGTGGTCCGAGGTCCGCGCCGAGGGCGGCACCCGCCGGGCCGCGGATCTGATCGAAGAGCAGATGGTGGCGCCCCGCACATGTGCGCCGTCTCACGCACACCAATAACCATCCGAGTTGTCCAGATCACAGCGTAAATGCCCATTTGGCGTCCATCCTCGAAGCGGCTCAAGGAGCCCGAAGTGGAGCGCGGCGCCATTTACTTGGACACAACCTGCCTAAGTGGCCCATGACACAGCGTTCGTGGCGTTCTGCCTCGTCCCATCCCCCGTAGAGAGGTGCCACTCATGGCCGCTTACCTGTGCCCGCCTGCCGTGATACACGGTGAGCACACCGTGCAGACCAACGAAATCGTGGCGGAAGTGCGCGGTCGCCACCCGGACGCCGCGTGGGCGCCGAGGATCGACGGCATCGCGGCCAGTACGGGCATCGAATCCCGCGGATGGATGCTGCCGTTGGAGGCCGCCGTCGCGCCCGGCGGCGGGGGCGGTCTGCCGGCTGCCGGCGTCGGGCCGGCCCGGGAGGCGCTGGCCGGCGACGGGTTCACCGAGCAGGACGTGGACCGCGTGATAGCCGCCCTGGAGGCGATACCCGCACCGCAGACCGTCCAGGAGCGCACCGCGCCGGCCTGGGCGGCCGTGCAGTCCTGCGGGGAGCGTGCGGCGCGCGGAGCCCTGCAGATCGCGGGCCTGGACGCCTCGGACGTCGACTGTCTGATCACCAGTCACTCCACCACCCCGGCGCTGCCGGGGCTGGACGTCTCCCTGGCGAACAGGCTCCCGCTCCGGAACGACGTGCTGCTGCTGCCGGCCACGCAGTGGGCCTGCATAGCCGGGACCCGTTCCCTGGCGCTGGCGGCGGATCTCGTGGCCGCGGACCCCGACCGGGTGGTCCTGGTCGTGATCGCGGAGGCGCTGAGCACGACGTACCAGCCCGCGGACGACACCCTGGAGTCCTTGATCGTCCGGCTGCTGTTCGCGGACACCGCGGTCGCCGCGGTGGTCACGGGCCGCCCCAGGCCCGAGTCGGCGCTGCGGCTGGACGCCTCCTGGAACCACACCCTGCCCGGCACCCAGGACCTGCACCGCCTGGAGACACGTCAGGACGGCACCCACTTCGTGATGGACCGGCGCGGACCGCGCGCCGTGCAGGAGACGGTCACCGCGATGTGGGAGTGGCTGCGCCTGCGCTACCAGGACGACCCCGGCTCCTGGCACCCCGACGTGCTGCTCGCGCACCCCGGCGGGACGCGCGTGCTGGAGTACATGGAGCAGACGATGCCCGAGGGGTGGCCGTCGGGGCTGCTGGAGTACAGCCGGGACAGCTACACCAGCGGCAACCGCGGAGGCGCCGCCGTGTTCGACATCATGCGCAGGGCCTACGACGCCGGCCAGGAACCGGGCAGCCGTGCCGTCCTGTACGCGGCGGCTCCTGGCCTGACGGCCACCGCCCTGGAAGGCGAGTGGCTGTAGCCGCGTCACTTCTCCACCGACGCCCAGACCACCTTGCCGGTGTCCGTCCAGCGCACCCCCCACCGGGTGGTGAGGCCGTGCACGACGTGCAGGCCGCGACCGCCGTCGTCGAGGAGCCCGCCCCGGCCCAGCCGCGGCCGGCCGTTGCCGGTGTCGCCCACCTCGCACAGCAGCCCGTGACCGGTCCTGATCAGCCGTACCGTGAGGGGTCCGCCGGCGAAGCGGACCGCGTTGGCGACCAGTTCGTCGACCACCAGCAGCACCCTGTCCTGGGTCTCGGCCCTGACGCGCCACTGCCCCAGCAGCGCGGAGACCAGCGCGCGGGCCCGGGCAGCCGCGTCGACCCGCGCGGGCAGCCGCCAGGTCGCGGTGTCCCCCTTGCGGTAGCCGATCATGCGCGCGAGCAGCAGGGTCACGTCGTCGCGCCGGTGCGCGGGCGCGAGCGCCGAGACCACGCGCCGGGCGGCCTGCTGCAGGGCGTCCCAGGGGTGCACCGTGGCCACGGCGTCCGCCAGCCTGGTGATGCCCTCGTCGATCGACAGGGCGGGATCCTCCACCAGGCCGTCGGTGTAGAGGGCGAGCAGTGAGCCCGGGGGTGCGGCGAACGCGTGCACCTCGTACGGCTCCCGCAGCGCGAACTCGGCACCCAGCCCGGGATGGGGGCGCACGGCGACCGGGCCGGCGGGCCCGCCCGGGGGCATCAGGACCGGGGGGAGGTGGCCGGCGCTGGCCAGCGCCACATGGTGGCTGACCGGGTCGTACACGGCGATGCAGCAGGTCGAGCCGAGGGCGCTGTAGCCGGCCGCCAGCCCGGACTCGGCGTCGTCCAGCAGTGACACGGTCTCGTCCAGGTGCTCCAGCACCTCGTCGGGCGCCAGCCCCGCGGACAGCAGCGCTCGGGCCTCCATGCTCAGCTGTCCCATGGTCGCCGCGGCTCCCAGGCCGTGCCCGACGACGTCACCGACCACCAGCGCGGTACGGCCGTCCGGCAGCGGAAAGCTGTTCACCCAGTCCCCGCCGACGCCCGCGCTGTCGGGGGTCGCGGGCTGGTAGACGCTGGCGGTCTCTATGGTGTCGCCGCCGGACCGGGGCAGCAGCCGGCGCTGCAGCGCCAGCACCTGCGTGTGCTCGCGCTGGTGCTGACGGGCCAGGTCCACGTGGTGGGAGGTCCTGGCCACCAGCTCCTGAAGGTCGAACAGCTCGCTGTCCTCGAAGGGGCGGTCCGCCCGGCGCCAGACCTCCGCGACCCCCAGGACGACGGGCGGCGCGCCGTCCAGGACCAGCGGAATGCACGCCAGGGCCGCCGCCTGGTCTCCGGGCACCAGGGCACGGACCAGCCGCGGACTGCCGAGCACCCGCTCGATCGCTTCCCGGTCGGGTATGACGAGGGCCTGCGCGGCGTCGTCGCGCCGTATCGCCTGGGACAGCAGGCGGCTCGCATCGCCGGGAAGGTCGTCGCCCGGGGTCAGATAGCCGTCGGGCCAGGCCCGGTCCGGCACCAGGGCCGCCCGCCGCAGCCGGAGGCGCTGCTGCGGCTGCCCCGTGACCACCTCGCCCGTCCACACGGCGAAGTCGAGGTCGATGGCGGTCACGTCTCCCCAGGCCAGCAGGGACTGAGCCAGGGACTGCGCGGTCTCGCCGATGTCCAGCGAGGTGCCGATCGCGGTCTCGGCGGCGTACAGGTGCAGCCTCCTGGCCATGGCGATCAGGGAGACGGTCAGGCCCTCCTGGGGCGCCGCGGCGGACAGGATGCTCATCGAGACCACCAGTTCCGAGCCGTCGCCGCGGCGCAGGCGCTGGACCCGGGCGACATGCGGCTCACCGGTCTCGAGGACCTGCCGCAGCCGCCGCGTGACCGTCGGTACGTCCCAGGGCGGCAGCAGATCGACGAAGGGTTTCCCGGTCACGGCCTCCACCCCCGCGAAGACGGGGGCGTCCAGATTGCAGCGGGTGATGCGCAGGTCCCGGTCCAGGCTGACCGCGCCGAGGATCTGCTCCGGACGGCCGGGGGCCGGACCGGCGGCCGCGCGAGGGCGGGCGCCGCTCTCGTCCCGCCGATCGGCGGAACCGGCCGCCGCCGCTCCCTCACCTGGCATGTACCGCCCCAAAGCGCCGCTGACCATGTCGAACGGCGACGAAGGGGAGGGGGTGGAGTCCATGCGGCTCTCTCAGCTCGCTCACCGGCCACGGCACAGCGCCGGGGTCGTATCGGAACCCGGGCGACAGGGCCCCGAGATTCCTGACCGCACAGCTCATTCAATAACACCCGCGCCCGCTTCGCCCACACCAGCGGATCACCCGCCGGGGTCGGTACCGAGGGACTCGTTGGACGAGGGGCACCACGCGGGGCCGGTTACGGGCGGCATCGGCCCGCTCCTCGGCGGGATCCTCCGGCGGCTGGGTCACCGACCCGACCGCAGCCCGAAACGCACTCGGCTGACGGACCTGAGCCGGTGTGCCGTGGTGGTCACGCCGCCGCGTTCAACAGGCCGGCCAGTACGTCGGGCCGTTCCAGGGCGATGAAGTGCCCGGCCTTCGGCACCTGCGTGAACCCGGCGGCCGGCAGCAGCTGCCGGTTGGCTTCCCGGTCCGAGGGCCGGGACCAGTCCTTCTCCCCGTAGACGAGGTGGACGGGCGCCTTGACCTCGGGATAGCGCGAGCGGGCCGCGATGAGGCTGGGCAGGGCCTGGTACACGGCCCGCGCGACGGTCGGGTAGCCGGGGCGGCCGCCCACCCGCACCAGCTCGTCCACGTAGTCCGCCCGCAGCGCGCTCCTGTCGCCGAGGCCGCCCCGGAGGATCGCGCGGAGGGCGGGCCTGGGCTCCACCCCGGCGATCACCGGACCCACTCCGGGGGCGAGCACCCCGCTGACCACCACGCGGGCGAGGAGGCCGGAGCGGGCGATCCCGCCGCGGAAGTCGTACGTGTTCACCGCGACGACGCGCCGGACCCGCTCCGGGAGCTCCGCCGCGGTGGTCAGGGCGAGCACCGCCCCCATGGACTCCCCGGCCAACGTCACGTCCCGCAGGTCGAGTCCGGTGAGGAGCCGCTCGACGCCCGCGCGCATGGCCGGTTCGTCGTAGGACGCACCCGGCACGATCTCGGAGTAGCCCATCCCCGGCAGGTCGAGGGCGTACACGGTGTACCGGTCCGCGATCAGCGGGACGAGGAGGCGGAAGTGTTCGGCCTGCGTGCGCACGGTGTGCAGCAGGACCAGCGGGGCGCCGGTGCCCGCCTTGAGGTAGCGCAGGGTTCCCTCGCGGCCGTCGAGGCCCGCGCGCGGGGCCAGGGTGTGGCTGGTGGTCCCCGGGATGTGGATCGTGGGACGTGACTCCTGGGCGGGCATCTCACCGACTCCTCGGGTGGAAAGGGGCTTACTTCGCCAGCTGGGCGTACAGCCCCGCCAGGTCCCCGGCCAGACCCGCCTTGACCTGCCGCGAGATGTCGTCGGCGAGCACCTCGTACGCCCCGGTCTCGATGCCGTCGAGGGCGAGGGCGGCGACGTCACGGGGGTCGGACTTGGGTGCGTCGACATCCGCCGCGAGGTCCGTGTCCACGTAACCCACGTGCAGTCCGGTGACACCGATGCCGCGCGGCTGCAGTTCCAGGCGCAGGGAGTTGGTCTGCGACCACAGGGCGGCCTTGGAGGCGCTGTAGGAGCCGCCGAGGGCCAGCCAGGAGAGCACGGAGTGCACGTTCAGGATGTGGCCGCCGCCGTTGCGCTCGATGACCGGCACGAAGGCCCGGGCGACCAGGAGCGGGCCGTAGAAGTTGGTCTCGAACTCCCGGCGTACGTCGTCGACCGGGGAGCCGAGGAAGGACGCGCCGACCGCGGCACCGGCGTTGTTGATCAGCACGGTGACGTCCTGGGCCTGCGCGGCGGCCGCCGCCACGGAGGCCGGGTCGGTGACCTCCAGCGCCACCGGGACGGCGTCGGGATGCGTCACGCCACGCGGATCACGGGCCGTGGCGTAGACCTTGCCGGCACCACGCGCGTACAGCTCTTCCACCAGCGCCTTGCCTATGCCACGGCTGCCGCCGGTGACGAAGACGTGGGCGCCCTTCAATGCGGTCATGACTGCCTCCGAAGAATGTGAAACCGATCGGTTTCCACTCAAGGTAAACCGATCGGTTTCCGGACGCAAGCCCGGCAGGGGCTTGCACGGGAAAACCGATCGGTTTACGGTGATGAAACTGATCGGTTTCCCGCCGTGCGGGCGAGTCTCGCACCCGCATCACGAGGAGCACGGATGACTGCCGCGCGCGACGCCGAGGGGCAACCGGCGACCCCGGCTCCCAGGCTTCCGGCGAAGCTCGCCGCCCACCCGTCGGTTCAGGCCGTGCTCGCCCGCCGCAAGGCCGGTGACGGGGCGCGCCCGCCGGCGGTGATCGACGCCGCCTGGCTGCGCGAGCTGTGCCTGGCGGCCGGTGCGGACGACGCCGCCGCGGTCAGCCTGGACCACCCCGACCTGACCGGCGAGCGCGCGTACGCGCAGGCCGCGCTGCCCGGCACCCGCACCCTGATCGCGATGGCGGTCCGGATGAACCGCGACAACTGCCGCTCACCGGCCCGCAGCGTGGCCAACCAGGAGTTCCACCAGACCGACGAGCAGGCCAACCACGCGGCCCGCAGCGTCACCCGGGCACTCCAGGACGCCGGTTACCGCGCGCTCAATCCGTCCGTCGGCTTCCCGCAGGAGATGGACCGCTTCCCCCGCGAGCGGATCTGGGTGGTGGCGCACAAGACGGTCGCGGTGGCCGCCGGGCTCGGTGTGATGGGCCTGCACCGCAACGTCATCCACCCGAGGTTCGGCAGCTTCGTCCTGCTCGCGACCGTCCTGGTGGACGCGGAAGTGGGCGAGTACGGGCAGGCGCTGGACCACAACCCGTGCATCGACTGCAAGTTGTGCGTCGCCGCCTGCCCGGTGGGCGCCATCGCCAAGGACGGCTCCTTCGACGGCCTGGCCTGCACCACGCACAACTACCGGGAGTTCATGAGCGGTTTCACCGACTGGGCGCAGACCGTGGCCGACAGCGAGGACGCCGCCGACTACCGCTCCCGGGTCACCGACTCCGAGAGCGCCTCCCTGTGGCAGAGCCTGTCCTCGCCCCCCGGCTACAAGTCGGGCTACTGCCTCGCCGTCTGCCCCGCCGGCGAGGACGTCCTCGGCCCCTACCTGGACGACCGCAAGAGCTTCATGGACACCGTGCTGCGCCCGCTCCAGGACAAGAAGGAAACCCTCTACGTCCTGCCGGGCTCCCACGCACAGGAGTACGCCCGGCGCCGCTTCCCCCACAAGCCCGTCAAGGAGGTCACCGGCGGCTGGCAGCCCCCGGCCAAGCGCCCCAGGGCATCCTGAGGCCCACCGCGGAAACCGCATGGAAACCGATCAGTTTTCTTTCTCTCGGAACCGAGTTAACCTCGCAGCATGACCACCGAGGCGAAGCCAAGCCCCCGAGAGCGGCTGCTGGACGCGGCGGCCACGCTCACCTACCGCGAAGGTGTCGGTATCGGTGTGGACGCCCTGTGCAAGGCGGCGGGGGTGTCGAAGCGCTCCATGTACCAGCTGTTCGAGAGCAAGGACGAACTGCTGGCGGCGAGCCTTGAGCAGCGCGCGGCCGCCTACGTGGCGACGCTCCTGCCCCCGGCGGACGACGACCGTCCGCCCCGGGAGCGGATCCTGCACATCTTCGAGCAGGTGGAGTCGGCGTCGGACACCCCCGAGTTCCGGGGCTGCCGCTACCTGGCCGTCCAGATCGAGCTCAAGGACCCGAGCCACCCGGCGAGCCAGGTCGCCCACCGGGTCAAGGAGAACCTGACCGGCTTCTTCCGCGCCGAGGCCGAGCAGGGCGGGGCGAGCGATCCCGGCCTGCTGGCCCGGCAGCTCAGCCTGGTCTTCGACGGCGCCAGCGCCCGTGCCGGGATCGGGGCGGACACACTGCCGGGGCTCGTCGCGCCCACGGTGACCACCCTGCTCGACGCGGCGGGCATGCGCTGACGCATCGCCCGTCCGGAGAACTCTCCTACCGCCCGGCGCCGGGACGCGTCGAGATCAGCTCATTCGACGACTGGGGCTGAAGGCAGGGGGTGAGCGTGCACCAGGGGCGCCGCCCGCCCCCGGAAAAATCTCTCCGGTTTCGCGTAATCGCTCCCGCCCCGCCGAAGTCTCCCTGGGTGAACCCCCGACCGGGTCCCGAGCCCACAGGAGGCACACGTCCATGCACACAGAGTTCCTCAGGACCGGGAGGCGCACCTCGTGAGCACCCACCGCCTCGACGTCCCCCAGCTCCACCGGCGTCTCGATGAACGGCGTCGGGAACTCGGCCTCACCTGGCGCGGTGTG
Source organism: Streptomyces sp. NPDC001351 (assembly GCF_042896045.1). Taxonomy (NCBI): domain Bacteria; kingdom Bacillati; phylum Actinomycetota; class Actinomycetes; order Kitasatosporales; family Streptomycetaceae; genus Streptomyces; species Streptomyces sp. NPDC001351. The sequence continues at coordinate 390,080 of NZ_JBIAWS010000004.1, forward strand.
GCACAGCAGACGCGGCTCGCTCCGGCCACGTTCAGCCGGATCACCGACGGCCGTTCGCTCGAAGCCGACGCGCTCATCACCCTCCTGGTCTGGCTCGGCCTCGACACCGGCATCGCGTCCTTGATCGAACCCGGCGCCACACCGCTTCCCTGCCCGGACTGCGGACGGGTCCTCCAGCCGAAGCGCGACGGCGGCATGCGCGCCCATCCCTGCCGGAAGGCCGCCGGCTGACGGCGGTTCGCCTGCTCTCACCGCAGGCGGCACCATCGCGCTCGCCCGTCCCCGTCCCGCCCTGAACTTCACCGGAGCAAGGCCTTGATCCCGTTCCTGCTCATCCTCAGCGTGCTGTGCCTGTCCGGCTGCTTCATCGTCTACAGCATGAGCCCTCCCGACCACGCCACCGTGAGCGGCACCCGCGCTCAGGACGAGGCCGCGTTTCTCGCCATGGAACGCGGCCGCTTCGACGAGCTCGTCGCAGATCTCGACCTGCGGACCCCGGAATGCGACCGGGCCAGGCACGACGTGAGTGACCGCCACAGCGTCAACACGATCACCAGCGACGCCCTCGACGACCTGTATGCCGAACGTGACCTGCTGCGTGAGCACCTCGCCACCGCCGGCCGGCCGAACCTCGACGCCCTCCTCGACGCCTACACCCACCGGGGCACGGCGATCCGGCAGGCCCTCCGCCTGGTGGACACCGTCATCGGCGCCCCGTCCGCCGACGCCGCCGGGCAGCGGGCCGTGCGGGACTTCGCCCACCAGGTCCGAAACGCCCTGAAGTGATCAACGCCCGGGTGCGGCCGTCTTCCACACGGTGTGGAAAGCCAGCCGCAGACAGGCCGCGAGGGCCGGGTGTTCGATGAAGAGGGTGGTCGTGGAGCCGGCGCCGGCCACCGGGTCGGGCATGTCGCACAGGACGAAGGAGGCGTCGGCTATGACGAGTTTCAGGGGCAGTTCGGGGGCGAAGCGCGCCTCCTCCCCGGCGGCGGCGAAGCGCCGTACGTGCTCCACCGTCTCGGGGTCGTCCAGGGCGTCGTCGAGGTAGATCGCCCGGACGGTGCCGCCGGAGCGGTGGAGCCGGCGGACCACCGTGATGCCCTCGGTGTTGTCCGCGGGCGCGACGAACGGCGGTTTGCAGAAGGTGAGAAGTTCGTGCTGCGCCTGCCGCTGGATGTCGGCGAAGCGCTCGGCGATCGCCTTCGGGTCGCGCAGGATCTCGATGTAGTCCAGCGGATCGGTGTGCTCCCGCCCCTGGGACCAGAGCGGCTGCAGCACACCGGCCAGCCCCTGCGAGACCCGCTCCAGGCGGTCGACGGACTCACGTTGCCGCGCCATCAGCCGGGCGAGGGCCAGCTCGGGTGTGACGGCGGAGTACGTGGCCACGCGGCCGGGGTGAGAGGTGGCCAACTGCCGCCGTACCAGCGCATCCAGCACGTCGTAGACGCGCTGGCGCGGCACGTCGGCCTCCCGGGCGACCTCGGCGGCCGTGTAGGAACCACGCCTGACGAGTGCCAGGTAGACCCGTGCCTCGTACCGGGCCAGGCCCAGTGACATCAGGTCGTTGATGGTTCCGTCTTCAAGCTCCATGGCTGCACAAGGTACCTGTCGTCGCAGGGGAGTTGGGGACCAAGGTTTTACCAACCCGCACTGTTCTCTTCGGCAAAGTGTCAATAACCTCATGGGCAGCCACCACTGACCGGGGTGGCAACCAACACAATGCCCGGAACACGGCTCTCCTCGGCCACCCCCAACGGAAACCGCTTGTCATGCACGTGACATCAGTCACGGCGGTGAGCGCTTCCGGCCGCCGACACGGAGCCACCCATCCCCCCACGGAGGGCAGTTCATTGAGTTCTCACCGCAGAAGGAACCTGATACGCCGCGGCGCGCCGGCACTGCTGTCGGCAGCGGCTCTGATCACCGGCGGTCTGGCCGTCGCCTCGCAGTCGTCGGCCTTCGCGAGCACCACCACCGCGGCGCCCGCGGCCACCACGGTGCACACGCATCGGCTCTGTTCCCAGCCGAGCAAGCCCGGCTACATGGCGTGCCAGGCGGAGGTCCGCACGGACCTCAAGGCGCAGAAGTCCCTGGGCCGCCAGGACACCCCCAAGGGCTTCGGACCGGCCGATCTGCAGGCCGCCTACAACCTGCCCAAGGACGGCGGCAAGGACGCCACGGTCGCGATCGTCGACGCGAACGACGACCCGAACGCCGAGAAGGACCTGGCGGCCTACCGCTCCCAGTACGGCCTGCCGGAGTGCAGCACGAGCAACGGCTGCTTCAAGAAGATCGACCAGGACGGCGGCACGAACTACCCGGCGCCGGACGCCGGTTGGGCCGGCGAGATCTCCCTCGACGTCGACATGGTCAGCGCGGCCTGCCCGCAGTGCCACATCCTGCTCGTCGAGGCCAAGTCCGCCAACATGGACGACCTCGGCGCGGCCGTGAACCAGGCCGTCAAGCAGGGCGCCAAGTACGTCTCCAACAGCTACGGCGGCAGCGAGGAGGCCGCCGACACCTCCTCGGACGACCAGTACTTCAAGCACCCCGGCGTCGCCATCACCGTCAGCTCCGGTGACAGCGGCTACGGCGTCGAGTACCCGGCCGCCTCGCAGTACGTCACCGCCGTCGGCGGCACCTCGCTCAAGAAGGACAGCAGCACCCGCGGCTGGTCCGAGTCCGTCTGGGGCACCTCCGCAGGCGGCAACGGGGCGGGCTCGGGCTGCTCGCAGTTCGACGCCAAGCCGTCCTGGCAGAAGGACAGCGGCTGCGCCAAGCGCGCCGTCGCCGACGTGGCCGCCGTCGCGGACCCGGCCACCGGACTCGCCGTCTACGACACCTACCAGGCCAGCGGCTGGAACGTGTACGGCGGCACCAGCGCCTCCTCGCCGTTCATCGCCGGCGTGTACGCCCTCGCGGGCACTCCCGGCAATGACGTTCCGGCCGCGTACCCCTACGCCCACCCGGACCAGCTGAACGACGTCACCGACGGGGCCAACGGCTCCTGCAGCGACTACCTGTGCAAGGCGGGCAAGGGGTACGACGGCCCGACGGGCCTCGGTACCCCGAACGGTGTCGCGGCCTTCACCAAGTAATACGCGCGACTAGGGCCCGGGTCACTGACCCGGGCCCTTGTTGCGGTTATGGCGTCACCAGTTGACGGCGTCGTCCATCGACTGCTGCCAGTACGTGACCTTCAGCGAGTCGTCGACGTAGACGCCCTTCGCGGGCAGCGAGGGGTGCGCGCCCTTGCCGACGCTCCCGGTCATGGAACGACCCTGGAAGTACACCGTCAGGGACTTCGAGGTGTAGCCGTGCGAGCCGCTGCCGTCGGTCGCGGACAGGTTCACCGAGGCGTACCCGGACTGACCCGGCTCCAGCGTGACCACGGCCTGCGGCTGCGAGTCCTTGATGACCGGCGGCACGGACTGCGACTGCCCGAACTGCACGGCCGGGTAGCCGTAGAGGAAGCAGGTCCTGCTGCCCGTGTTGGTCACCGTGAGCAGCATGTGGTTCACCGGGCGGGTCAACGGAGCCGCGACCGTCCTGGTGTTGGAACCCTCACAGGTCACCGGCTTGTTGGAGGACCCCTGCGCCTTCGACGCCGAGGCAGCGGTGGTGGACTTCGAACCGGTGGTGGAACCGCTGGTGGACTTGCCACCGGAGGAGCCCGTCGAGCCCGTGGAACCCGTCGAGCCCGAGGAACCCGAAGACGATCCCGCGGAGCCGGTCGAACCCGTGGAGGTGGAGTCCGCGCCCGACGAGGCCCCACCGGACGAAGAGCCCGTGGAGGCGGACGCCGCCGAGCCCTCGTCGTGGGTGCCCGTGCCGTTGTTGCACGCGGTCAGGGAGAGTGCGGCGAGAACGGCGGTCGCGGCGGCGGCGGCGAGACGGGTGCGGGAGGTGCGGAGACCGGACATGTTGCTGTGCCCCTTCGGTGTTCGGGTGGCGGTGGTGATTGGATGACCGAAGCTTGTGAGGTGATCCGTCCCAACTGCCACGGATGGCGGGGAGTTGGGGACGCTGGAACACCGAAACGCGTTCTGACCAGGGGGAACGCAGTAGGTCTGGAACGCGGGACTGGGACACGAGGGGATGGGGAAACGGGTGCCAGGGGCAACAGGGGCCGAGGGAACGGAGGCGTTCGCGCAGCTGCTGCGGGACCTCAAGGACCGGTCGGGACTCAGCTACGGGACGCTCGCCAAGCGGCTGCACATGAGCACGTCGACGCTGCACCGCTACTGCAACGGCACCGCGGTGCCGGTCGAGTACGCACCGGTGGAGCGCCTCGCGAGGGTCTGCCGGGCAACCCCGCAGGAGCTGGTGGAGCTGCACCGGCGCTGGATCCTCGCGGACGCGGCACGAGGGAACCGGGCGGGACAGACCGCGGTGGATCCGGAGCGGCCGGCAACTGACACACAGGACACACAGGGCGTACAGAATATACGGGACATACAGGACAAGGCCGACGCCGAGCACGGTGAGCCGGTTGTGGTCGACGTGCCGCGCGAGCCCGCGTCGCCGCGTCCTCGCCGTCGCCGCCGTACCGCCCTGATCGCCGCCGTCGCGGTGGCCGCCGTGCTGGGAGCCGTCGCGCTCGCCCTGCCGTTCGGCGGCAAGCACGACACGGCGAGCGATCGGCCCGCCGGTGACAGCAGCCCGATCACGGGTACGGCGGACACCGCGAGCCCGTCCGGCTCCCCGTCCCCGAGCGCGACGGGACACAAGCCGTCCGCCTCGGCCTCCGCGAGCGCCACCGAGTCGCAGGGCACTGCGCAGGGCGGCGGGCAGGGCGGGGGCCGGCAGGCCGACGGCGGTGCCTCCACCGCCGTCCCAATCACCGTCGGCACCCGTCCCTACGTCTACGACTCCCCGTGCAGCCAGCACTTCCTCGTCGACAGCGAACCCGCGCAGGTCGGCCCGCCGGCGAGCGAGGACACCGCCACGCGCTGGGCCGCCGCGTACGGGGCGGTCTCCTCGGACGAACAGGAGGTCGCCCTCACCGTGCAGGGCACCGGCGCGGAGACCGTCGTCCTGGAGGCACTGCATGTGCGCGTCCTCAGCAAGGGCGCGCCGCTCGCCTGGAACGACTACTCGATGGGCGTCGGCTGCGGCGGTGGCGTCGAGACCAAGTCGTTCGACGTCGACCTCGACAACGGCAGCCCCACGGTCACCGTCAAGGGCGGGCAGCGCGACTTCCCGTACAAGGTCAGCGAGTCGGACCCGGAGGTCTTCTACGTCGTCGCCCACACCAAGGCCCACGACGCCCGCTGGGACCTCACCCTGGACTGGTCCAGCGGCGGCCGCCGCGGCACCGTCCACATCGACAACTCCGGCACCGCGTTCCGCACCAGCGCCGACGCGGGCCGCCCGGGCTACGACTACCCGCTGGGCGGCAGCGAGTGGATCAAACGGGAGAGCTGACCGTCAATCGGCAGAGTTGAAGCTCAATCAGGAAAGTTGCCGGTCAATCGGGAGGTAAAGGGTTCGGCATTGTCGATTCAACGGTCTTGAACAGTGCATGACTCATTCGATGAGATGCGCGAAGACCACTTCGGGCTCACCCCGTGAGACCGAGACCACTTCGCGAACCCATCGCGATCGCGAAGCCACTTCGTGATACTCCGAATCCAGGGGGATTCATGCACATAGCCCGTATCGGGCTGGGCGTCGCGGCTGCCACGTCCGTCGCCGCCCTCGCGGTCACCGCTCTGGGGACCGCCGCACCCGCCGCCGTACCGCACACCCTGGCGGTACCGGCCGTCGCCGGGCACACCCTGGTCCACAGCGTGAGCAGCCCGCTGACCAGCGAGCAGTGCCAGGCCAAGTGGCACATCAACTGCTACAACCCGCTGCAGTACCGCAAGGCGTACGACCTGAACGCCCTCTACCGCCAGGGCGTCACCGGCAAGGGCCGCACCATCGTCATCGTCGACTCGTACGGTTCGCCGACCGTCCAGCACGACCTCGACGTCTACAGCCACCAGTTCGGTCTGCCCAGCACCAAGGTGAAGGTGGTCAAGTGGGGGCACGTCCCCGCCTTCGACCCCAAGAACTCCGACATGACCGGCTGGGCCGGCGAGACCACCCTGGACGTTGAGCTGGCGCACGCGGTCGCACCCGCCGCCAAGATCGTCCTGGTGGAGACGGCGGTCTCCGAGACCGAGGGCACCACCGGTCTGCCGGAGATGATGGACGCCGAGAAGCACCTGATCGACCACGGTGTCGGCGACGTCATCAGCCAGAGCTTCGGCGCCACGGAGAACACCTTCCCCGGCTTCGACCACGGCAACTTCTCCAGCATCAAGAACCTGCGGTACGCCTTCCAGGACGCGAACCGCAAGAAGGTGACCGTGCTGGCGGCCTCCGGTGACGGCGGCGCGACCGACCTCAAGGCGGACGGGAAGACGTACTACAAGAAGCGCGTCAACTCCTGGCCCTCCTCGGACCCGCTGGTCACCTCGATCGGCGGCACCGAGCTGCACCTGAACGACGCGGGCGACCGCGTCACGCCGGACAGCGTCTACAACGCCTCCCAGCACGACTTCGGCGCCGGCGGTGGCGGCCAGTCCCACGTCTTCACCCGTCCGTCCTTCCAGGACGGCGTGAAGAGCGTCGTCGGCACCCGCCGCGGCACCCCGGACATCTCGATGGCCGCCGCGGTCAACGGCGGTGCCTGGATCTACTCCAGCTACGACCCGACCGCCGTCGGCTGGGACGTCACCGGCGGCACCAGCGAGGCCACCCCGATCTTCTCGGGCATCGTCGCGCTCGCCGACCAGGCCGCCGGCCACCGGGTGGGCAACATCCAGAAGGCGCTGTACAGCCTCTACGCCCACCACGCCAAGGCCAACGGCATCGTCGACGTCAACGACGGCACCGACAACAGCTACCAGGGCGTGACCGGCTACAAGGCCGTCAACGGCTACGACCTGGCGACCGGCGTCGGCACGGTGGACGCCCTCAAGTTCGTCCCGGCTCTCGCCAGGGCGAGCAGCCGCGGCTGACACCTCTGCATCTCTGACACGACACGGACGGCCCGGGTTCAGCACCCGGGCCGTCCGCGTGCCCGCCGCACTTCTGGCATCGCGCGGGCCGCTCGACTCCCGCAATTCCCATGCGTCGTCCTGCGCCACGCCGTACGATCCCTTCGCCGCTGCTACACCTACTCCTTCAACAACGGTGACCCCGACGTCACGGTCCCGGCGGGCGCCCACCACACCCAGCGCATCCACTGGACCCCGCCCTCGGACGGCTTCTACGACCTCACGGTCCACGCGACGACCCGCTCCGGCGCCCAACTGGCGCCCTACGACTACTACTTCACCGTGGACTGAAACCCACGCCCTCGCCTGCCGCGGCTCACGCCACCCCGAGAAAGTGCAGCACCGCGAGGACCCGGCGGTGGTCCGCGTCGGCCTTCGGCAGGTCGAGCTTGGCGAAGATGCTGTTGATATGCTTGGCCACCGCGCTCTCGCTGACCACGAGTTGTTCGGCGATGCCGGCGTTGGAGCGGCCGCCCGCCATCAGTTCCAGGACCTCGCGCTCCCGGGGCGTGAGGCGGTCCAGCGGGTCGCTGTGGCGGCGTACCAGCAGCTGGGAGACCACCTGCGGATCGAGGGCGGTGCCGCCCGCGGCCACCCGGCGCAGGGTGGCCGCGAACTCCTCGACGTCGGCGACGCGTTGCTTGAGCAGATAGCCGATGCCTGAGGTGTTGGCGGAGAGCAGATCGGTGGCGTACCGCTCCTCGACGTACTGGGACAGGAGCAGTACGGCGGTCTTCGGCCACTGGCGCTTGACGACCAGCGCGGCCCGTACGCCCTCGTCCGTGAAGCCGGGGGGCATGCGGACGTCCACCACCGCGATGTCCGGCCGGTGCTCCTCCACCGCAGCCAACAGCGCCTGGGCATCCCCCACTTCGGCGACCACCTCGAAACCCGCCATCTCCAGGACCCTGACCACGCCGATCCGGAGCAGTACGGAATCCTCGGCGATCACGGCACGCACGGCAGCTCCACGGTGATGACGGTCGGCCCCCCGGCGGGGCTGTCGACCGACAGCGTGCCATCGACCGAGGCGACCCGCTTGGCCAGCCCCGAAAGACCGGTCCCACCGCCGATTCGGGCCCCGCCCACACCGTCGTCCCGGATGACCACGAGCAGGCTCGCGCCGGCGCGCACCACCGTGACCTCCGCTTCGGACGCCTCCGCGTGCTTCACCACATTGGTGAGCGCTTCCGAGACGACGAAGTAGGCCACGGACTCGACCGTCGGGGACAGCCGCGCCGTCAGCTCCACCGTCACCCGGACCGGGACCGGCACCCTGGCTGCGAGGCCGGAGAGCGCGGCGTCGAGGCCGCGGTCCTCCAGGACGGCCGGATGCAGCCCCCGTACCAGACTGCTCAGTTCCTCGATCGCCTCCTTCGCCTCCCGGTGCGCCTCGTCGATCACGCGGCGGACGTCTTCCTCGGGCAGGTCGCCGAGGGTGGCCCTGGCGATCCCGAGGTTGACGGCAAGGGAGACCAGCCGCTGCTGGGCGCCGTCGTGCAGGTCTCGTTCGATGCGCCGCCGTTCGGCGTCGACGACGTCCACGAGACCCGCCCGGCTCTCGGTCAGCACCTCGACCCGGCGCGCCAGTTGCTCGGCCCGGCTGGGTCCGAGCAGCACGGTCGCGAGACGGGTGTCCAGCCGGGTGAGGGCGCCGGACAGCCAGGCCGCCAGGTGGAGCAGACCGATGCCGGCAGCCGTGAGGTAGGCCGCCCAGGTCGAGTACCCGAGGTGCTGCATGCGCCAGTCCGGCGGTACGACCCAGATCCACACGTAGACCGAGGTGGCGGCGAGCGCGACGGCCCAGGTCAGCAGGGTGAAGGCCGCCGCAAGGGCGAGGAGCGGGCCGGCCAGCAGGTGGTACCGGAACTGTCGCCGTCCGACCGGGGACCGCAGCCACTGGTGCGGCCGGGGCCGCCGCCCCCCGTGGGGAGAAGGGATGTCCACGCCGAGCCGGACCCGGAAGCGGGCGTGCTGCGCCTCGGTCAGCAGCGGCCCGGCGAGCAGCACGGCGGCGAGCGGCAGGAGCACCGCGAGGAGCAGTTGGCTCGCCGGGTCGAGGACCGGGAGGAGGAGCAGCCACGGCAGGGCCGTGACGAGCAGAACGCCGAACTGGATCAGCAGGCCCGTGGCGAGGAAGGCCACCGGGCGGCCGGCCCCTCGCAACGGCCGCAGGACGAGGCCCCGCAGACGGGTGACGATGCGCATTCACGGAACGCTACTGGCCAGGTCAGGGGCAGTCCATGGCGCAGGTGCCCGGCTGGGGGTGCAACTGGTGCCACCCCCGGAACGGACCGCTGCGTTACTGACTGTGACCGCCGTGTGGCGAAGGCTGGAGGTCATGGAGGAGAGCCGGAAACGCGAGGAGACCGAACCGATGAGCATGCTGATGGTCCGTCAGGAGCGCGGTGTCACCCTCCGTCCGGCCGTACCCGGCGCCCGCCGCTGGTACCACCGCTGCCGCACGGAACATGTCCTCGTCGGCTGCGGTGTTGCCCTGCTGCCCTGGCTGGTCGTGCTGGCGAAGGGCCTGCCCGCCACGACCACCGCCGCGCACTGGAACACCGCCTGGGTGGGCCTGGACTCCCTGGAGGCGACGGGCCTGATCGCCACGGGGCTGCTGGCCGCCCGCGGCCACCCGCTGCACGCGCTCACGGCCTCCGCCACCGCGACCCTGCTGGTGGCCGACGCCTGGTTCGACACGATGACGGCGGCTCCGGGCGGGGACCAGCTCTCGGCGCTGGCGATGGCGTTCGGCGCGGAGCTGCCGCTGGCGGCGTTGTGCGGGGCGCTGGCGGTGCGGGGGCTCGCCCGCCGCACCGCCTGACCGGTTCTACGGCCGTACCGACGCGCCGGCCGGACTCAGACCGTGGCCTCGCCGACGTCCCTACGCGAGACCGCCAGGTAGCCGACGAAGCCGAGGATGGCGACCGTCCAGGACAGGGTGACCGGACCAAGACCCAGGGCCAGTCCGCCCCGGTCGTGCCCCATGGCCATCCAGTCGGCGACGGAGGCCCCGAGCGGCCGGGTGATGACGTACGCCGACCAGAAGGCGGCCACCGCGTTCAGTCCGCTCCAGCGGTGCGCGACGGCCGGTACGGCGATGGCGGCGGCGTAGACGACGGCCGAACCGAGGTAGCCGAGGCCGATCGTGGCCGTGAGGTCGCCGGCGGCGGTGCCGAGGGCGAAGGTGGCGAGGACCGCCGCCCAGTAGAAGGCCTCGCGGCGCCGGGTGTGGATGCTGTGGATGGAGAGGGTGCCCTCGCTGCGGTACCAGAGGACGAAGACGGCGGCCAGCGCCACCATGAAGAACGGCGTCGAGATCAGATACGGCACCCCGAGGCCGACGTGCAGCACATCGGCGGCCATCGTGCCGAACACGCTGACCACCACGATCGCCGTCCAGTAGATCCAGGCGACGTACCGGCGAACGGCGAACTGCACCACCAGGGCGGCCACGAACGCGATGCCGCCGATGCCCACCGCGGGGATCGGGCCGAGCGCGTGCGCCAGCCAGTCGGAGGCCGTCTCGCCCATGCCGGTGGTCAGCACCTTGATGATCCAGAAGTAGACGGTCACCTCCGGCACCTTGCTCGCCGCATGCCGTACGCGACCCGTGTGCTGCCCGTGCCGCGAGGGCTGCACGGGCCGGTCGGAGGTGAGGTGATCTGTGGTCATGGCAGGCACGATGACATGACGAACGGCCGTCGCCACAGGCCCCTTTGCCAGAGTTTTGGCGCTTGTAGTCCACGAGTTGCCCGAGCCCCGTCCGAGCCTGAACGCAACCTGAACGGGAGGGCAGATGTGCTGGTCACGGACGTACGTCGGGTGGTACGTCCGCCAGTCCCGTCGCGCGGCCCTCCTCGTCCCACCGGACCACCAGGACACGCTCCACCGCCTCGCGGTCGAGGGGCCCGAACACATGCGGGAACAGGGTGCCCTCCGCCACTCCCGGCGGCGGCGCGGGATCCGCCGCCTCCCATACGCACCGCGCGCTCAGCCGGGCCTCGTCGAGCAGCAGCACGAGCAGCGGCCGGGGAGCGGTGCCGTAGAACGCGTTGACGACCTTGAGCGTGGTCGCCTCGTCCGGGGAGCAGTGGACGAAACCGTCCTCGGCCAGGGAGGCAGGGGCGTAGGGCCGGTCGGGACTCGCGTTCCACTCGGCGCTCGACACGACGTGATAGATCATGGCCGAGTTATACCCCAGCATCGAGCCCCCACCTGTGCTACGGTGCCAAATGGCAGTTTTGGTTACCAGAGACTTTTGAGTGCTCTTCGACCTTCCGTCGACGAGCACTCTTTTTTGTTGAGGGAGATTCCGTATGGCATCCGGCACCGTGAAGTGGTTCAACTCGGAAAAGGGATTCGGCTTCATCGAGCAGGACGGCGGCGGCGCCGACGTCTTCGCCCACTACTCGAACATCGCCACCCAGGGCTTCCGTGAGCTTCACGAGGGCCAGAAGGTGACCTTCGACGTCACGCAGGGCCAGAAGGGCCCGCAGGCCGAGAACATCCTTCCCGCCTGACGCTGACGCGTACGTACCACGTGGCTGGGGCCCGCACTCTTTGGGTGCGGGCCCCGGCTCGTTGCGTTTTCCCCGTACTCCGCTCCATTCTCCACCCCACCCTTCACTTCGAATTCTTCGTCCGTTCCTTCGGTTTCTTCGGCTACTTCTTGCGAATCCTCATACGGTCCGTCCGCTCGGAGGCATTCCTCGATACATGCCGCATCGAGGAGGCTTCCGCATGAACCGCACCGCTCGCACGAACACGCGCACGAACAAGAGACCTACCCGTTCCCGTACGGGCCGGGGCCGCCCCGCCGCGTCCGGCGGGGAGTTCGCACTGCCCGTCACCGTCACCCCGGCGCTGCCGCCCGTCGAGGACTTCGCCGAACTCGGCATGCCCGGACGCCTGTTGACGACGCTCGGCGCCGAGGGCGTGACCGCCCCGTTCCCGATCCAGGCCGCGACGCTGCCGAACTCCCTGGCGGGCCGGGACGTCCTGGGCCGCGGGCGCACCGGCTCGGGCAAGACGCTCGCCTTCGGTCTCGCCCTGCTGGCCAGGACCGCAGGGCAGCGGGCGGAGCCCCGGCAGCCGCTGGCCCTCGTCCTCGTCCCCACCAGGGAACTGGCGCAGCAGGTCACCGACGCGCTCACGCCGTACGCCCGGGCGCTGCGGCTGCGGCTCGCCACCGTGGTCGGCGGGCTGTCGATCGGCCGCCAGGCGGGCGCCCTGCGCTCCGGGGCCGAGGTCGTCGTGGCGACACCCGGCCGGCTCAAGGACCTCATAGACCGGGGCGACTGCCGTCTGGACCGGGTCGCCGTCACCGTTCTGGACGAGGCCGACCAGATGGCCGACATGGGCTTCATGCCGCAGGTGACCGCCCTCCTCGACCAGGTGCGCCCGGACGGTCAGCGGCTGCTGTTCTCGGCGACGCTGGACCGGAACGTGGACCGCCTCGTCCGGACGTACCTCCACGACCCGGTCGTGCACTCCGTGGACCCGTCCGCGGGCGCCGTCACCACGATGGACCATCACGTGCTGCACGTGGAGGACGAGGACAAGCACGCCACCACGACCGAGATCGCCGCCCGTGACGGGCGGGTGATCATGTTCCTCGACACCAAGCACGCCGCGGACCGGCTGGCCAAGAAGCTGCTGTCCGTCGGGGTGCGGGCTGCGGCACTGCACGGCGGCAAGTCGCAGAACCAGCGCACCCGTACCCTCGCCCAGTTCAAGGACGGCCAGGTCAGCGTGCTGGTGGCCACGAACGTGGCGGCCCGCGGCATCCACGTCGACCATCTCGACCTCGTCGTCAACGTCGACCCGCCCGGCGACCACAAGGACTATCTGCACCGGGGCGGCCGTACGGCACGCGCCGGCGAGTCCGGCACCGTCGTCACGCTGGTGCTGCCCCACCAGCGCCGCGAGGTGTCCCGTCTGATGGCCGACGCCGGCATCACCCCGCGGACCACCCGGGTCCGCTCCGGCGAGGCGGAACTGAGCCGTATCACCGGCGCCCAGGCCCCCTCGGGCGTGCCGGTCGTCCTCACTCCGCCGGCCGCTCCCGAGAGCCGCCCGGCGGGTACGGGTTCCGCCCCGCGGGCCCGGCGCGGCCGCCCGGCCCAGCAGGGCCGCCGCCGGTCCCCGGCCAGGGGCGGCAACGGGGCCAAGGGCGGCAACGGGAACGGCCGCTGAGACACGCGCCCGGGACGCTCATGCGTCCCGGGCGGTGCGGAGGGCTACTTCAGGCCGATGGCCGCACAGTCCGCCGCGTACTTCGCGGTGCAGATGTCCTTGACGGTGTAGACGCCGTCCTTGATCACCGTGGACTTGATGTTGTTCTTCGTGAGGGCGACCACGGGGACCAGCATCGCCGGGATCGCCTTCTGGGTGGGGCTGTCGACCGAGTCCTGGGTCAGCGCGTCGAACTCGAGGCTCTTGCCCTGCACCTTGTCCACCGCCATCTCCGCGGCGCCGGTCGCCTCCAGCAGGAACGACTTGTACACGGTCATCGTCTGCTCGCCCGCGACGATCCGCTGCACCGCGTCCAGGTTGGCGTCCTGCCCGGTGACCAGCGGCATCTTGGTGGCGCCCGCCGACTTCAGCGCGTCGATGACGCCGCCCGCCAGGCCGTCGCTGGCCGAGTAGACGGCGGCTATGTTGCCGAGCCCCACGGACTGGAGGGCCTTCTTCGTGTTCGCCTTGGCGACCGAGGGCAGCCACTTGTCCGTGTCGTACGACTTGACGATGTCCACCCGGCCCTTCAGCTCGCTGAGCGCGCCCTCCTTGACGAGGGCCGTGTTCGGGTCGCCGGGGTCGCCGTTCATCATGACGACCTTGCTGGTGGCGGCCTTCTCACCGAGCGCGTCGGTGATGGCGCGGCCCTGCACCTGGCCGACGAGCTCGTTGTCGTGCGAGACATACGCGTCGATCGGCCCCTGGGCGAGCCGGTCGTAGGCGATCACGGGTATCCCGGCGTCCTTGGCCTTCTGCACAGCCGGCGCGATGGCCTTGGCATCCACGGCGTCCACCAGGATGACGTCGACCTTGGCGTCGATCATCTCCCCGAACTGCGTACTCTGCTTGCCCACGCTCGCACCGGCGTTGGCGTAACGGACCTTGCCCTTGCCGTGCGTGAGGGAGGCGACCCGCTCCTTGATCAGGGGGTAGTCGAACTTCTCGAACCGCGCGGTGTCCGTGTCGGGCAGCAACAGCCCCACCGTGATGTCGTCGCCCTTCTTGGGACTCGCGGAACTGCTGCTCCCGCTGACGCTGTCGATGACACTGCACGAGGAGAGGAGGAGCGCCGAGGCGGCGGCGAGCACGGGGACGACGGCGAAACGACGCACGCCGGTTCTGTGGGGGGTGTGAACCATCACTTGCAGGTGCCTTCCGGGCAGTGGAGGAGCGGACCACCGGGTGAGCAAGAAGCCAACGGGTCCGTGGAGACCACGTCAAGACATCCGGTTGTCATCCCTTCAACTTCCTACGGAATCTCCTCATCCAGGTTCGGATCCGGCCGACTTCGCGTCACGGTACGGGCCCTTGCATCAGACACGGCCCATGGCGTCCGGGTCGTTCGTGCAGTGGAGCGTTCCACCCGGACGCCATGGCTGAGGGGGCCGTTCGACCTAGATCGTCGGGTACTCGAGGACGTTGCCGTTCGGGCAGGTGTTGGAGTGGATGGGAACGAAGTCGGTCAGGATCGGCAGCACCGACACCTCTGCCCCTTCCAGCCCGCAGACGGAACCCGGCGCGAAGGTCCAGTGGGGGGCCGGCTTGTTGTCCGCGTGAGCGGGAACTGCCATGGCGACAGCGGCCACGGCCAGCGTGGCGGTCATGATGATCTTTCGCATGTCCGCTCCAACGACCATGACAATCACCGGACACGGCTCACCATGGGCATGTCCCCCACGTGCCCCAACCAGCGAGCACCAACGGGGAACAGCGCCTTCAGCCGGCCAGAGTGCCTTGGTGGAAATACATGCGCCACCCCGTCTCCGTCTGGCGCCACAAGGAGCTCCGCCACGCCCGGCGGCCCTGGTTGTCGGCGAAGTACGTCAAGTGCACGATCCCCGGAGCCAGGACGGTCCCTGACATCTTGCTGACCTTGACCGGCGCATCGGGGGACACCGTCCCCGCACTTGTCACGGTGAGGATCGACTTCGCGTCCCACCAGCGGCCAGACGCTCCGATCTCTGTGAACTCCGGATCCAGAAGCTCCGAGACGAGCGCCGCGGAAGCACGCACCTCAGGGTCGAGAAGCCGCAACTCCCCGGCAATGGCCGCTTGGACTGCGCGCTCGTTCTCGTCCGCCATGCACGCATCCTACGAAGGGCCCTGCGGCCCTTGCGGCCCCCGCGGCCCCTCGGGTCAGGTAACCGTAAAGAACCTTGACAGACAATTGGTCTAGTCCAAATATGGTCGTCTGTTCGCCCCCACACGTCTTCCCTCCTCCTCTTCCTCTCCGTCATCCCCTGGGAGCGTCAATGAGACGACCGCGTCCTGCTCTTCGTGCGTTGCTGTCCTGCATCACCGTGACCGGCCTGTCGGCCGGTCTCGTCGCGCTCGGGGGAGGTGGGGCGTTCGCGGCGGATGCCGCCCCCTCGCGGCCCGTCTCGCCCATGCCCGCCCACGTCACCGCGCCGTACTTCGAGGCGTGGACCGGGGAGAGCCCGGCCCAACTCGCCGCCGCCTCCGGCAACAAGTACCTGACCATGGCCTTCCTGCAGACGGACGCCGCCGGTTCGTGCACCGCCTACTGGAACGGCGACACCACCCAGCCCGTCTCGAAGGGGACCTTCGGCGCCGACATCGCAGCCATCCAGGCCCGCGGCGGCAACGTCGTCCCGTCCTTCGGCGGCTACGGCGCCGACACCACCGGCACCGAACTGGCCGACAGCTGCACCAGCGTCGACGCCATCGCCAAGGTCTACGAGAGCCTGGTGACCACGTACGGGGTCGAGCGGATCGATCTCGACGTCGAGGCCGACTCCATCAACAACGCCGCCGGGATCGACCGCCGCAACAAGGCCATCGCCCAGGTGCAGCGGTGGGCCGAACGCAACGGGCGGCGCGTGCAGTTCTCGTACACCCTGCCCACGACCACCACCGGCCTCGCGCCGAACGGCGTGGCCCTGCTCAAGAACGCCGTCGACAACCACGCGCGCGTGGACGTCGTCAACATCATGACGTTCGACTACTGGGACGGCTCCACCCATGACATGGCAGCCGACACCGAGACCGCCGGTGCCGGGCTCGTCGGACAACTCGCCGCGCTCTACCCCAAGAAGAGCCAGGCCAAGCTCTGGCACATGGTCGGTGTGACCGAGATGCCCGGCATCGACGACTTCGGGCCGCAGGAGACCTTCACCACCCAGGACGCGGCGAAGGTCGAGCAGTGGGCCGAGGCCAAGGGCATCAACACCCTTTCCTTCTGGGCGCTGCAGCGCGACAACGGCGGCTGCGTGGGCACGGCCGGCTCCAACTCCTGCTCCGGGATCGCGCAGGACACCTGGCACTTCAGCCACACCTTCGAGCCGTTCACGCGCCGATAGGCCCACCAGGCCACCATCACCTGCAAAAGCCGCAAGAACGACGGAAGCATCCTCGGCCTCCCGGTGACTGTGATCAGTGCCACGGACTCGCACCTCACCGGGAAGTTCCGGCGCTGACCTGGTCGTTCGACCGCGGTGTGCGAGACGTGCAGAGAATCCGCGCAGGAGAAGCACACAGACCTCACACAGTCTTTCGAAACCCTCGTTACCGTTGCAGCCCGTTCGAACCCCCATGCATCTTTGGTGCATCTCCCCGTGCGAAGGGTCAGGAAGACAGCGGATGGACTACTGCTCCTCATGCCGCCGGCACCTCAACGGCGCCCTGGTGTGCCCCGGTTGCGGTGCCTACGCCCCCGACATCGCACCGGTGACCTCCCACGGCCGCGCCGTCCCGGCACCCGCCGCGACGGCGATGTGGCCGGAGGCGGAAGAGCCCCCGGGGACCGACGCATACGGTGACGCGGAGACTGGCACCGAGGCCGCGATCCCCCTGTCGGAGGGGCGGGCCGCCCGGCGCAGGCAGCGCGCCCGCTGGAAGAAGAACCAGCGCAAGGCCGTGGTCGCCACCGCCGTGGCACTCGTCGGCGGCGGCCTGACCGTGGCCTCGATGGACCACGGTTCCGGCCACCGCTCCGAGGCGGCGACGGCGACGGACCTCTCCAGCATGGGCTCCGAGAACGGGACCGCGGACCAGAACGCCCAGCTCCCGCCGGCCGGCACGGGCAAGCACCGCAAGCCCGACGCCACACCCGACCGCTCCGCCACGAGCGGCAAGGCTCAGCAGCGTCCCGGGCTCACCGCGTCCCACACCGATTCGGCGCGGACGCAGCCGTACACCACGGCCGCGCACTCGACGCCGGCGACGAAGCCCGCGCAGCAGGGTTCCGTGCCCACCGTGAAGACCCCCTCCGTCGACACGACGCCCGTCACCGGCGGCACGACGACGACCCAGACCCCCTCCGCGAAGCCCACGGGCAGCACGGGTTCGGGCACCTCGAGCACATCGGGGTCCTCCGGGACGTCGGGGTCCTCCAGCACTTCGGGAACGTCCCAGTCGGACAACACGTCCTCGGCGACGTCCCCGTCGGGGATCTGCGTGCTCGGTCTGCTGTGCGTCAGCTGACCTGAGCTTCACTCGCACCGTGACCCTGGCCGTGACCGGCCAGGGTCGACTGGTTTCCGACGGCCTTCGTTCTACGGCCGGTTCAGATGCCGCTCCTGTACGGCGGTGACGGCGCGGACGACGAAGATGCCGGCCACGGCCGCGCCGACGACCGCCGCGTCGGACGCCAGGAGCTGCCACACATGCGTGTAGGCGCGGGCGATGATCTCGTCGGTGTCGTCGCCGGCGATGAGGCCGACTCCGCTGAGCATGCCGATCAGCCACAGGCCCCACCACACGTTCAGGGAGCGCGGCAGCCGCTCGCCGGGGGCGCTGGCGCGGTAGGCGTCCGCGATGATGCCGCGGGGGAACCACAGGTTGACGACGGGCACCACCCAGCCGAGGTACACCCACAGCCCGGAGTAGCGCGGCCTGGCCCCGGAGAGGTCGCGCGCGTTGTCCCGGATGCGGCCCATCCACACGATGAACGCGATCGCGCAGACCGCCGCCGCGAAGCCCGACACCGTGGTGACGAGGTGGTACGAGTTCTCCAGCGAGGTCAGCGGACGGTGCACCCCGTCGCCCTGGTCCGGCGGCCCGGAAGCCGGCTCCCCCGCCATCGCGAGCCGGATGTGCCATACGCCCCGCGCCGCCCACCCGAGCCCGGCGAGGGCGAGGGCGGTCATCGTGGCGATGCCTGCTGCCCGGACCGGTTGCAGGGCGGGGACGGGAGCAGCGGTGGGGGATGCTATGTGGTCGTTCACCGGGGCATCCTCGCCGAGAACGAGCGACGACCGCTACGCCGACATGCCTGGGGACGGGCTTTCACTCGTCCTTCACTTGAACCCCGTTGCTGCCTGCGACGTATGAGTCGCTGTGGGTGGTGCCGCGCCCATGGACCGCGACCCGGCCGAAAGGAAGGGCCGAACGATTTTATTGGAATCGATCCATCCCGACAGCAGGAGTACTGGTGCGGACGGTACGGGGGACGTGAACGCAGGCAGCCATGTGCCGGGGCTCGACGGGCTCCGTGGTCTGGCCGCGCTGTATGTGGTGCTTTTTCACTGCTGGTTACTGGCGTTCCCCGGGTTTCCCAGGAACTCGGGTCCGTCCTGGCTGGGCTGGCTGATGTACGGGCGGCTCGCCGTCGTCTTCTTTCTTGTGCTGTCCGGGTTCTCGCTGGCGCTTTCGCCCGCGCGCAACGGCTGGCGTCAAGGTGGGGTGGTCCGGTTTCTGCGGCGGCGGGCCTGGCGGATCCTTCCGCCGTACTGGGCGGCGCTCGTACTGAGCGTGGCGGTTGCCCACTTTGTGGTGCGGGCCTCCCATCACGGGCCGCCGAATTACCGGACGGTCGCCGTGTACGGCCTGGTGCTCCAGGACATGTTCACGGCTCGTACGCCGAACGGTGCGTTCTGGTCGATCGCCGTGGAGGCGGAGCTCTATCTCCTCTTCCCGGTGCTGCTCTTTCTCCGGCGGAGGCTGGGGGCGTCGGTCCTGGTCAGCGGGGTGACACTGCTGGTGGTCGCGCGTGGCCTGCTCGCGGGAAACGCGTCTCCTGTCGAAGGCGACAACTGGCTGGCCCCGAATCTCGTGCCGGTGTTCGTCGCCGGTCTGGTCGGTGCGGGAGTCATCGTTGCGCGCGACAAGGTCCGGCGGATGCCCTGGCATTGGCTCGCCGCTCTGGCGATGGTTCCGGTGCTGTCACTCATCGCCGTCAAGGGATCGGCCTGGACGGTGCATCACTACTTCTGGATGGATCTCGCGGTCGCTCCCGCCATGGTGATGTTCCTTGCGGGGATCGCCACCGGGCGGCCTGCCTTTCTGCTGCGGCTTCTTGCCACTCGGCCCATGCGCGGTCTCGGCAACTTCTCGTACAGCCTCTATCTCATCCATCTGCCGATCGTGATGATCGTGGTGCGGAAAATCGCCCCGGACCATGTGTCGGCGGGGCTGCCCACGTTCTGTTTCACGGTGGTGGTGGGGCTGCCTGCCTCGGTTCTGTCGGCATGGCTGTTCTCAGAGATCTTTGAGATGCCCTTCAAGCGGAAACGGAACAGGCGGGCCGAGCGATCTGTGTGCCTCACTCGTCCTCCGGCGGCTCCCCTTCCAGGAGGCGTTCCGCGATGTCGTCGGCCCATACCTGGGCCCACCGGCGGATTTCCGCGATCGCACCCGCGTCGAGTCCATAGGCGGCGAACTCCCTGTCGTCCATCAAGTCGGCACCGGACAGACGCGCCTGAAGGTCGGTGAGGTCGAAGGTGTCCCGGGCGTGGCGGCGGCCGAGTTCCTCGAGTTCGGGGTGGGTCCAGCGGTCGGCGGCGGCCCGGACGTCGATGAGGTCGCGGGGGAGGCCACGGTCGGCCAGGGCCCAGACCCTGGTGCCGACGACGTCCTCCAGGGAGAGGGCCGGGCCGTACTCGGTCTGTACCGGCGGCCGCCACATGACTTCCTTGAGGACGTCCACCTCGCACGCGTCGCCGCTGTCCGGGTCGGTGACGATCAGCTGTGCGAAGAGAGGGTCCGTCTCCAGCACCCTCACCTGCCAGCCCCGTTCCTCAAGCCCCGTCCGCACGGCGGCACCGATCTGCGCCATGTCCTCGGGGTTCTCGGTGGCGACGTCGAGGTCCCGGCTGAGGTGCTCGACCAGGCCGTGCGCCTGCGCGGCGCAGTCGCCCGTGAGGACGAGCGGGTAGACACTGCCCACGGCAAGCACGTCGGTCAGGATGCGACGCTGCAGGTCGGTCAGTGCGGCCATGCCCGGATTATGGCTCGCGGGAGCCGAGCCGAGGCGCGATCAACAGCAGGACCGGGCAGCGTGTTGTGGGGCGAACGCCGAGAGCGCCGGGTGATGGCGTTCGCCACCGACCCGGCGCTCCCCACGCATCCGTCGGCTAGTTGCTGAAGTACAGGTACTTCCAGTCGCTGTACGTGTTCGAGTTGACGTTGTCGCCCGACGAGTTGTTGATGTAGGCCGCGCGGACGCGGGCCTTGATGCCGGACTCGCCCGGGGCACCGAGGCTCACCGCGGACTTGCCGTTCGAACCGAGGGCGAAGTACTGGGGGCTGTCCTCGGTCGCGTACCACTTGCCGTTGTAGTAGACCTCGAGCTCGAGGCGCTGCTTGCGGCCCGGGTAGTACGTCATGGTCGTCGTGACGACCGGCGAGGTGCTCTTGTGGAACCAGTAGTACGTCTGCGAGCCGATCGCGGCCTTCTTGTAGTTCTTGGTGACGGCCGTGGAGACCTTCACCCGGGCGAAGCCCGTGGACTTGACCGTCCTGGGCGCGTACCGGGCGTCGCCCTTGAAGACCGCCGTGACGTCGGTGTCGCGGGTCATGTCGACGATCGCGGAGATGTTGCCGCCGGCGTCGACCGTGCCGGTCTTCAGCAGCTTGTTGGGCTTGTCGCCGCCGTAGGGGTTGGCCCAGATCTCCACCGTGCGGTTCTTGTACGTCGTCCCGAGGTGCGCGGTGAACTTCACGTCGGTGCCGTACGAGTACACCTTGCCGTTGTTGTTCAGGCTCAGCGAGGTCGCGTTGCGGGAGACGGCGACCTTGTCGCTCGCGGTGACCGCCGAGTGGTCGGCGTCGCCCGCGTACGTCGCCTTGTAGGTGACGGTGCCACCGGCCGGCGGGGTGTCGTTGAAGGAGTACGTGCCGTCCGCCTTGACCGTGACGGCGGGCAGCGCCTTGCCGTTCGGGGAGTCCAGGTCGGTACGGGTGACCTTCAGCTGCGCACCGGCCGGCAACGCGACCGACGCCGAGAGCTTGCCGGTGACGGTGAGCTGCCTGGCGCGGGTCGCCGTCGAGGGCGCGTTGAGCGTGAGGGTCGGGTTGTTCAGCGTCGGGTCGCCGAGGACCCTGAGGTCGTAGCCGCCGCTGTCGGTGTCCGTGCCCACGAGCGCGAAGACCTTGGTGAGGTCCGGGGCCCAGGTGAGGGCGGCCGCGTGGGACGTGCCGAGGTCGTACGAGTGCAGCGGCAGCGTGGCGTTCGGCTTGTACGTGAGGACCTTGCTGCCGCTTGCCTGGGCGAGCACGCCGTTCGGGGCGACGTCGGCGAGCCGGCCGTCCGGGTAGGAGCCGGCCGCCTTGAACTTGCCGTCCGCGTAGGCGTCCCGGTCCTTGCCGTTGACGAGCACCTGCGTGCCGCCGGGGACCAGGTCGATGTCCCCGATGCCGTTGTTCAGCGTGTAGTCGCCGTTGTGGTACGCGACCAGTGCGGGCTTGCCGCTCGACACGTCGAGCACGGCCATCGAGTCCGTGGACAGGCCGGTCTCGCCGACGGCGAGGATGCCCGGCTGGCTCGGGTCGGTGTCCAGCAGGCCCTGGCCCCAGATGCCGGAACCGGTGCCCTCGGTCGGGAACTGCGTCAGCGTCACCGGGTCGGAGCCGCTCGCCGGGTCCACCGTCGGGTCGACCGAGCCGAGGTCGCCGTCCCACTGGTCGCCGTACGTGAACCACACCTTGCCGCCGCTGAAGGCGACGTGGCGCGGACCGTAGTTGGTGGAGACCGTGTAGCGCGTCTTGACGTCGAGGGAGGCCGCGTCGATGGCCCAGATCTCGTGGATCTGCGGAGCGGCCGCGTAGACGGTGGCCCCGTCGTCCGACACCGCGAGGTCGCTGACGCCGGTCACTCCGCCCACCGAACCGAGGACGGCACCGGAGTAGTCGGTGACCGCGACGGTCCCGGCGGAGCTGTCACCGACGAACACCCGCTTGAGCGCGCCGTCCGCGACGATGCCGCCGAGCGAGGTGACATGGGCCGTTGCCGCCGAGGCGGTGCCCGCCGCGACGACGCTCAGCGCCGCCGAGCTGAAGAGGACCGCAAGCGCTGTCGCGGTCGAGATGCTGCGCGTACGCACAGTGTTGTAACCCCCACAAGAAACCCGGTGTGTCACCGGGGAGACGAGTGCGCCGCGCAGCACCCGGACATGACCGCTCTACGGCGGTGACGCGCGGGGCGCGGCTGCCGGGAGCAGCGTATGGCATGTCTGTGACAGTTGTGGAGGGGGTTTCCGGTGTGCGGACGTCCGGTGCAGGGCCCTGTTCTCGGCCTTATCCGACCTCGTCGACCCCGCCGAGCTCGTCCGTATCGTCGGCGTCGTCGCGCGCCAGCACCGTGACACGGTGGAAGTTGCACACGGCCGGCGCCGGGTGCCCCGGGTGCGCGGAATGGGCCTTGAGGGCGACGCTGACCAGGCTGAGCAGCAGGTCGACGTCGGCCTCGCAGTCGAGATGGACGGTGACCCAGCGGGAGCCCGGCACCAGACGGATGGCGGTCGACTCCGCGAAGTCGTAGTGGAGCCGCTGGATCGCGGGGGTGGTGAGATGCAGGTCGACGTCCCGCTCGGAGTGGAAGTGCACGATCTCGTCACGTACGGAACGCAGCGCCCGGCCCGTGCCGCAGCCGGCCTCGCACGGGCTGAGGTCGGGCCACGCGGCCAGCTGGTCCATGGCTCTCTGCGCCGGTGTCATGCGCCCATGGTGCGGCGCTCACCGCACGGACACCAGGGCTTGAGCGATCCGTAACCCGCAGGAGACGTAGTTCACTGCGGCCCCTTCTCCCACACAGGCTCCGGCGGCAGACCGCGCTCCGCGCGGGCCCGGTCGGTCAGCTCCTGGAGGAGGACCGTCTTCGCACGCGAGTAGTCCCGGGCCGGGGTGCCGGCAGCCACGAGGGCCCGTTTGAGTTCGGCGTAGCGGGCCGCCTCCTCGGGGTGGGCGCGCAGATGGTCCCGCAGGATGCGCTGGTTGCGGGTGGGCCAGCTGTCCTGCGTCACCACGTGCAGGATGTGGCTGCGGACGCCGGCCTCGGCGCGGACGTACAGGAGCCGGTCGGTCATTCCGTTGTCGTGGGGGAGGAAGCCGAGCGCGGCGAGCGCCGGCTCATGGGGGCCGACGTCGGTGAGGGCCGGTACGGCCCCCATGAGGTCGATGACGGGCTTGGCCGCGAGGCCCGGGACGGCGGTGGAGCCGATGTGCTCCAGCGCGACGAACAGGCCGGGGGCCGCCGCGCGCAGGGCGTCCGCGGCGTCGGATGCCCTGCGGGGCCAGCCGGGGTCGTAGTCGACCACGCGCACGACGTGCACCTACACACACCCTCGAAAGGGGCCGCGACCTGCGAAAATACCGAAAAGTCCCCAATCGCTCCCGTTCGGCGATAATGAGGGCATGAGTACTGCGACGTTTGTTGTTGCGGCCACGTCGAGTGAGGTACTCAACGTGATCGCCGCCTTTGTCGGTGGCCTGATCATCGCTGGCGCACTGATCTGGGCCGTGCAGTTCGGCATGAAGGTCCGGGACCGCGAACTTCCGCGGCCCAACCCGGACGAGCAGCCCCACCTCCCCGACGGCGGCCCCGTCTGGGAGACGCGCGAGATGCGGGAACCCGACGAGGTGCCGCACGCCGAGGGCAAGGAACGGCTCATGCCCTACGAGCTCCACCCATCCGGAACGAGGACAGGGAAGGACCAACACCGCCGGCGCTGGCTGCCCGGCTCCAGCGGCTCCTTCGGCAGCGGCGGCGTGGGGCGCGTCTGAGGCCCCGTACTACGCCATCCAGAAGAACACCGCCGTCATGCGCTTCTCCTCCAGGGTGCTGCCGGAGTAGCCCGTCGCGCTGTGCACCAGGTTGGCGTTGTAGAGCAGCAGACGGTTGTACTTGTGCGGGACCCGTACGTCCTCCTCGAAGTGGTCCCCCGGGACGAACCGCGTACCGAGGGCCTCGACGAGGTTGTTGTGCGGGGCCTGCACGACGTTGCCGCCGAGCCGGCCGCCGGGCAGGGACTGCCGGTAGAAGGCGGTCCCGCAGTCCTTGGGGACGCCGGGGTTGAGGTACAGCACCGCCGCATAGCGGCACAGCGCACGGGAGTCGGTGTGCGGGCGCGGCTCGCTCTCGCCCTCGCCGACGACCTGGATGCAGTTGTGGTTGAGGGTGCCGCCGCCGGGAGCCTCCTGCACCCAGAGTTCCTTGGCGCCGGTCGACTTCTTCACCAGGCGCTCGACGCGGGCGAGTTCGGCGGGCTCCAGGCCCGGCATGGTGCGCAGGCCCGGCCAGGTCTCCGAGGTGTACGGGTATCCCTTGACCCAGTCGTCCTTCGCGAGGCAGCGCTCCCGTACGGCGTCCACGTCGGGCAGGACGTCATCGATGACCCAGTAGTCGCGGCCCTTCGTGGGCTTGCGGTACGGGAGGACGGGAAGGGCTGTCGGGGCTTTCCGGGGCTGTGGGGGCATGGGGCGAATTTAGGTCCGGTGTTTGCCTGGTCTCTCCCGTGAATTGGTCAACATTCCGTCAACCGGCCGGGCCCCACCGGCCGTTACCTGACTCACACCCGCCGTTTTTTACCAAACCAAAAGGTTCCGCACCGGAACCTCATCCGTACTCCCCTCCGTCGACCCCCCCGCCGTCCGCCGGCGGGACCCCCCGACCGGGCAGGAGGCACGGTGCGCTTTTCGCGGAATGCGACGGGAACTCTCTTCGTGGGCGGGGCTCTGAGCTTGACCCTGGCCGCGCTCGCCTATCCCGCGATGCTCGGAGTCAACACCGTGTCGAGCGACGGATCGAGAGTCATCGCTCAGACACAGTGGGGGCCGCTGACGGAGGCCGACCGGGACTTCGTGGTCAAGGTGCGCGCGGCCGGTCTGTGGGAGTACCCCGTGGGCCAGATGGGCCTGAAGAAGGGGCAGAGCAAGGCGGTCATCACCGCGAGCAAGCACCTCATCGACGGACACGCCGCGCTGGACGCCAGCTGCCGCAAGATCAGCACGATGCTGAACATCACGATCCCCAACGTGGCCAGCCCCCAGCAGGTCGGCTTCATCAACACGCTCGCCGCGGACCAGGGCAAGCAGTTCGACACGGACTTCGCCAACATCCTGCGCGTGACGCACGGTTCGATCTTCAACACGATCGCGAAGATCCGCTCGACGACCAAGAACACGGTGGTACGCGTGCTGGCCGACCAGGCCAACGCGACGGTCCTGGACCACATCACGGTCATGGAGCAGACCGGTCTGGTCAACTTCGACCAGGTCCTCTTCCAGGAGACGACCCCGCCGAAGCTGCCGGCCAGCGATCTGACCCCGCCGCCCCCGGTCGCGGGCCAGCCGGAGGTCGTCCTCACCCCGCCGGTGGACAGCACCACCCAGCCGCCGATTCTGCCCGGCGAGTCCTCGACCGGCCAGAACGCCGCCCCGAGCCCGACCGTGAGGTGAGTACCGGGCGGCTCCGGGGTACTGGAGCCGCCCCTTCCGTCTGTGGCGAAATTGTAATGGACGATTGAACTACCCGTCGGTTACCGCAGGTTGACAGCGTTCCGCCAA
Source organism: Streptomyces sp. NPDC001351 (assembly GCF_042896045.1). Classification (NCBI taxonomy): domain Bacteria; kingdom Bacillati; phylum Actinomycetota; class Actinomycetes; order Kitasatosporales; family Streptomycetaceae; genus Streptomyces; species Streptomyces sp. NPDC001351. Next base: position 416,113 of record NZ_JBIAWS010000004.1, read on the forward strand.
CAGATCCACGATGTGATCGCACTGGGGCGCATGTGACCAATGGGCCCGGTGTTCCTCAGACCATTCACCCCCGGAGCGGCCGGGCGCGGCGTGCTGCCCTGCGCCGCCGCGCCGGGAACTGCACACGCCAAGATGGGGATCCGCATGTCCACAGCCAGTCGCTGGGGGTCCGGGGGTTATCCCCCGGTAAAACGCAGTACCGCGCGCCGCCTCCTGGGAGCGGGCGCCGCCTCGCTCGCCCTGTGCGCCGCCACCGTCGCCGCGGCCTCGGGAGCCTGGGCCACCGGCACGCCCGGCGGTGACGGCTGGAAGCACGCCGACGGCTACCGGCCCGGCACCGGTGCGGGCACCAAGACGGAGACGGACCGCTGCCAGTTCTCGCTGGACGGCACCAGCTTCTACGACTCGGTCAAGGTCGACGACCAGACCCTGAAGCCCACCGACGACGGCAAGGTCCACATCAAGGTACGTACCGCGGGCGACGCCACGACCTGCACGGCCTCCCTGGCCTCCTACCTCGCCCACGGCCCGTCCTTCGCCACCTCGGGCGAGCAGGTCTTCGTCGACTTCGACTCGGTGACGGCTCTGCAGGGCCAGACCGACTCCCTCGACATCGCCGTGCCGGACGCCGGCTGCTTCGCGCAGATCGACCTCTACCGGGGCGCCGTGAAGTTCGACGGCAAGCCGGACGCGAAGGACGGCTTCGTCCACGGCGACCTGCCCAAGGGCCCCGACCACCCGGTCATCAAGGACAAGCTGATCGCGTCCTGGAACGGCGGCACGAAGGACTGCACGAGCACCGAGTCGCAGCCGCCGTCCAGCCCGCCCGCCTCCGCCCCGGCGTCCGGACAGCCCTCGGCTCCGGCCGGGGAGAGCCCCTCCCCGACCCCGAGCGCCTCCGCGTCGACGCCGAGCGGGACCGACACCCCGGTCGCCTCCGCGTCGACCACCGTCCCCGCGGCCACCGCGAGCGCCGGCGGTGGCCTCGCGCAGACCGGCGGCGGCAGCGACTCCGGCCTCATCGCCGGCGGCGCCGCGGCGCTCCTGGCCGCCGGCGGTGCGATCGTCGTCGTGACCAGGCGCCGCCGGACGGCCCGCTCCTGATCCGCCCCCGCCGGACAGCCCGGCGGACACCCCGATAGCCACTCCCGATACGAACGCCCCGGAGACCCCCGCTCCGGGGCGTTCGTCCTGCCGGATCCGAGGCCCGGTCAGCTCCCGTCCGCCACGCAGTGCCCCAGCAGCAGCCGTACGTCGTCGTCGACGACCCGGTAGCGCACCACGCGCCCCTCCTTCTCGCCCGCCACCACACCGGCCGCCCTGAGCAGGCGCAAGGCCTGTGAGACGGCGGGGTCGTTCATGCCGGTCGCGATCGCCAGATCGGACACGGCCAGCGGGCCCGTGCGGTGCAGGGCGATCAGCAGGGCGAGCCGCTTGGGGTCGGCGAGCAGGGAGAAGCGGTCGGCCCAGGTGCGGACGTGCTCGGCGTCGCCGATGGCCTCGATGGCCTCGCACACCCGGTGGCCGTCGATCGTGCGGCGGTCTGCGCGGTCGGCCGGGACGAGATGCATACGGCCATCCTCGCAGGCACCCGTATGTGATCTTCAATACCTGCGCAGGTATGCAGCTATGCAGGGGACCACCGGCGGCCCTACGGTGGGCGGGCCGTGGTGTTCGGGAAGTCGGTGCCAAGCCGACGCGGCCCTCGCCACTGTGATCGGGGAGTTCGTCGCCCACGTCCCGCGAGGGACAGCCACTGGCCGCCAAGGCGGCTGGGAAGGCGGGCGGCGGACGCACGACCCGTAAGCCAGGAGACCGGCCACGGCATCTCACGAAGTGATCCACGAGGTGCTGGAGCGTGACCGTATGACCCTGCCCGGGACGTCCCTGCCCGAATCCGAGGCGCCCGCCTCCTTCCGCTGGCGGCGCGAGGACACCGTCAAGACGGCCGGGCTGATGGCGGTGATCACCGCCCTGCACGTCGTCGCCTTCGGCATCCTCTTCCTCCTGGTCGTCCCCGGGCACTACGAGGTCGGCAACAAGGCCTTCGGGCTCGGCCTCGGCATCACCGCCTACACCCTCGGCATGCGGCACGCCTTCGACGCCGACCACATCGCCGCCATCGACAACACCACCCGCAAGCTGATGGCCGACGGCAAACGGCCGGTGTCGGTGGGGTTCTGGTTCGCGCTCGGGCACTCCAGTGTGGTCGTGGTGCTGGCGGCGATGATCGCGGGCGGCACCCAGCTCGCCGACAAGGTCATGAACGAGCACTCCCGCACCCACCAGGTGCTCGGCTTCATGGGGACGACGATCTCGGCGACGTTCCTCTATCTCGTCGCCGCGCTGAACCTGGTCGCCCTCGTCGGCATCCTGCGCGTCTTCCGGGCGATGCGGGCGGGGACGTACGACGAGAAGGAGCTGGAACAGCACCTGAACTCACGGGGGTTCATGAACCGGATCCTCGGCCGTCTGACCAGGTCCATCTCCCGCCCCGGCCAGATGTTCCCGCTCGGTTTCCTCTTCGGCCTGGGCTTCGACACGGCGACCGAGGTCACGCTGATGGTGATGGCGGGCTCCGGCGCGGCGGCCGGGCTGCCCTGGTACGCGATCCTGTGCCTTCCGCTGCTCTTCGCGGCCGGCATGAGCCTGTTCGACACGCTCGACGGCACGTTCATGAACTTCGCCTACCAGTGGGCCTTCTCCAACCCCGTGCGCAAGGTGTTCTACAACCTCACCATCACCGGGCTGTCCATCGCCGTCGCCTTCTTCATCGCCACGATGGAACTCTTCGGCCTCGACCTGGCCAACGTCGGCTACATCATCGTCGGCCTGTTCGTGGTGGTGTGGGTGGCGGCGGTGGGGTACTGGAAGGCGGCCCGGGTGGAGCAGCGGTGGGCGGAGCCGGCCGCGCCCCCGGCGGAGCGCTAACGCTCCACCGTCTCCAGGTACAGCTTCACGAACCGCTCGACGTCGACCTCCAACGCCACGTCCACCAAGGGCTGTTCGCGGACACCCTCGTGGATCTCCGACTCTCCGGGGCGGGGGCGGCGGTCGACGATCGTCTGGCCGCGGGTCGGGCCGGGGGCGAGGGCGACCTCGACCGGGAGGAGACGGCTGGTGATGCCCGCGGGGTCGACAACCGTGCAGACCGCGCCCGCGTCGCCGAGACCGCCCGCCTCCTCCGCCTCGGGGGCCTCGCCCTGGTGGGCCGGCCGGTGCGCGAGGAGTTCGCCGGCCAGCCGGGTGCCGGGCTCGGTGCTCGCGCGCAGCCGGTGCACATCGGCGCCGGGGACGACGACCTGCGTGAAGACGTCCAGGCCGTACATCGTGATCGGTACTCCGGCGGTGAGCAGGACGGCCGCCGCCTCCGGGTCGTGCCAGACGTTGAACTCGGCGACCGCCGTGGCGTTCCCGGTGGCCACCGCGCCGCCCATGAACACGATCCGCTCGATGTTGCGGGTGACTTCGGGGTGGGTGCGCAGCAGCAGGGCGATGTTGGTCAGGGGCGCGGTGGGGACGAGGGTGACCGGGCGCGGCGAGGCGAGGATCTCCCGGCGCAGCAGGGTGATCGCGTCCACGTCGGCGGGGGTGCGGGCGGGCGCGGGCAGGCCGAGGTCACCCATGCCGTCGGAGCCGTGCACATGCCGTGCCGAGCGGGCGGGCTCGATCAGCGGGCGCTCGGCGCCCCGGCCGACGGGGATGTCCGGGGCGCCGGCCTGCTCCAGCACGGTGAGGGTGTTGCGGACGACGCCGTCCACGTCCGTGTTCCCGGCGACGCAGGTGACCGCGCGCAGGTCGATCCCCGGGTGGCGTACGGCGAACAGCAGGGCCAGGGCGTCGTCGACACCCGTGTCGCAGTCGATGATCACCGGGATGGGCTGACCGGTCACGGCCTGGCTCCTCTCACTACGACGACACAGATCCTCACGACACGGGCTACGCGTCCTGGGCTACGACAGTGACCTTACGCAGCCGCCCACAGTTCGGCGCCGCGGGTGCCGACGCACGCCGCGATCCGTTCCAGCAGTCGTTCCACCGGGACTGCCCCGGGACGCCGTCCGTCCCGCAGCCGTAGGGCCGCCAGGTCGCCTTCGGCCTCCCGTTCGCCGATCACCGCCTGGTACGGCACCAGGCGCGCCGCCCGGATGCGGGCGCCGAGGCTGCCCTGCCCGGGTCCGGCGAACTCGGCGCGCAGCCCGCGTGCCAGGGCCCGTTGTACGAGGTCGTGCGCCTGTTCCTCCTGGGCCCGGGACACCGGCAGCACGACGAGCTGGACGGGTGCGACCCAGGCCGGGAAGGCTCCGCCGTGCTCCTCGATCATCTGCGCCACCGCCCGCTCCACGCTGCCGATGATGCTGCGGTGGACCATGACCGGCCGGTGTTTCGCGCCGTCGGCGCCGATGTAGTGCAGATCGAAGCGTTCCGGCTGATGGAAGTCGATCTGGACGGTGGAGAGGGTGGCCTCGCGGCCGGCCGAGTCGACGACCTGGACGTCGATCTTGGGCCCGTAGAAGGCGGCCTCGCCCTCCGCCGCCTCGTACGCGACACCAGCGCCCGCCAGCACCTCCTCCAGCAGCCCGGTGGCCCGCTCCCACAGCTTTGGGTCGGCGACGTACTTGCCGCCCTCGCCCGGCAGGGACAGCCGGTAGCGGGACGCGCGGATGCCGAGGTCGGCGTAGGCGCGGCCGATCAGCTCCAGCGCGTCGCGGGCCTCGGCCACCGCCTGCTCCAGGGTGCAGAAGATATGGGCGTCGTTGAGCTGGATGGACCGTACGCGGGTGAGGCCGCCGAGCACCCCGGACAGCTCGGACCGGTACATGCCGCCCAACTCGGCGATACGGAGCGGTAGTTCGCGGTAGCTGTGCGACCGGGACCGGTAGATGAGGGCGTGGTGGGGACAGAGGCTGGGCCGCAGGACGACCTCTTCGCCGCCCAGGTCCATGGGCGGGAACATGTCGTCGCTGTAGTGCGACCAGTGCCCCGAGATCTCGTACAGCTCGCGCTTGCCGAGGAGGGGCGAGTACACGTGGCGGTAGCCGGCCGCGCGTTCCCGGTCGCGGATGTACTCCTCCAGGGCGTGCCGCACGACTGCACCGTCGGGCAGCCAGTACGGCAGCCCCGCGCCCATCAGCGGGTCGGTGTCGAACAGTTCCAGCTCACGGCCGAGCCGACGGTGGTCGTACATGGTCTCTCTCCTCGCGACGGGGGAGGGCGAGCGACCCACGACGAAGCCCCGGGGCACTCGCCCCGGGGCTTCGGACATCCAGTCCATGGATCAGCGCGCCGGGACACTCTCCGGCGTCGTCGTGAGGAACGACCGGTCGCGCTGCATGGGAGGACGGTAACGCGGGGGCGGGAACGGGCGCGACGGGTTTTTGCACGGTGCGTAACCCGGACGGCCCGGCGCGCTGGTGGGGTGTCGTACGCGGTGGTCCCTTGGAGACGTAACCGATCTTGAGGTGGCCAGGAGGCGTCCGATGACTCGCAGCCCGTCCCGTGTCCTCGTCGTCGCCGCGATGTCCGCGGGGGCGCTGGTGAGCGTGAGTGCGTGCGGTCTCATCGTGGGCGTGGACCCGGAACCGGGGGCGAAGAAGCAGTCGCCCACGGCTTCGCACAGTGCCGGGCCCCGTGCGAAGCCGTCCGCCACGGCCCCCGCCGCACCCCCGCCCCTCACCGAGGCGCAGGCTCAGGCCGCGCTGGTGACCCAGGCGGATCTGGGTGCGCCGTGGGCGCCCACGGAGGGGGCCGCGACCTGGCGGGACGGGGTGCTCAAGAGTCACGCCGACGTGCCCGAGTGCCGCAAGCTCCTCGAGGCGCTGTACACGGACGACCTGTTCGGTGCGGACGCCACCGGGACGCGGGCCGTGGTCGGGCTCGACGACGCGATGGACCAGACGCAGCTGCGGTACCAGGTCCTGTCGCTGAAGTCCGCCGCCGTGGCCCGGACGCTGGCCTGGATGCGGACCTTGCCGAAGACCTGCGCCAAGTTCACGGCGGTGACCGGGCGCGGCGCCCTCCAGAACGTCCGGGTCGACGAGGCCGTACTGCCGGTGGTCGGCGACGACCGGCAGGGGCTGCGGGTCACGTTCACGGGTGCGACGGCGACCGGCGAGCAGACCCTGCTCACCCTCGACGTCGCCGTGGTCCGCGTCGGCGACGACACGATCGCCCTGTCCCATGGCGGTACGGGTGACGTGTCCGCCGACACCACGAAGGCCTTCGTCCAGGTGGGCGCGCAGCGGCTGGCCGATGTCAGGAAGCAGCCGCGGCTGCGTGTGTGACCGGTGCCCGGCCGATGGCCGAGGTCTAACCGAGCTTGTCCACGGCGTCCTTGGCCTCCTTCAGGCCCGCCCCTGTCGCCTCCCGGTACACCTTGATCGCCTGGATCTTCTTGCCGTCCCGAACCAGCGCGTTCACCTCGTCCGACCACGGTTCCGGCTCGGTCAGTCCCAAGTGGGCGAGGATGAGGTCGAGTTTGTGCTCGATGCGGGCAACTCGTTTTTCCAGACGGGGGATCCGGCTGTCGAAAAGGTCCATTCCGTGATCATAGTTCCCGGGGTCCCCGGGGTACCGGGGTCCCGCGGTCGCTCAGTCGCCGTCCAGTCGCTCCCGGCGCGAGATCACGTCGTGCGCCACCTCGAGGGTGGTGCGGCCCTGCGCGAAGGCGCGGGCGCGCAGCCGGGCCGAGGCCTCCTCGGCATCGGTGCCGAGCTGCGCCATGACCATGCCGATGGCCTGGTAGACCTCGTCGTGCTCGGTGGCCAGACCGCCCAGCCAGGCCTCCTCGTCGCCGCTGCCGCGCTCCTCCCGCGGCAGAGCAGTGAGGGCGAGCGTCATGACGGCGGCCACGAGCTGGGCACGGCGCAGCTCGTCCTCGGTCAGGTCGCCCGGCGTGTCGCGGTAGAGGTCGAGCGTGCCCACGGTCAGGCCGGCGTCGCTGCCCAGGGGCATGGAGTACACGGCCCGGACGCCGACGGCCACCGCCTGCCGGGCGAACACCGGCCAGCGCTGCTGGTCCCGGCCGGTGGTCAGGTTGCAGGCGAGCACGGGGGCGCCGGTCCGGTAGACGTACAGCCACGGGCCGTCACCGAGAGTGGTCTGGGCGTCCGCGAGATACGAGGCGAGGGAGTTGCTCGCGGCGAGCCGGATGGGTATGCCGCTGCCGCGCAGCGACACGCTCGCGCCGACGACCGGCAGCAGCTTCACCGCCACCGCGCACAACCGGGCGGGTGTCTCCCCGGGACGGGCGTCGCGCACCACCTCGGCGATCACGTCGACGGCCCTGACCGCGTCCACGCCCATCGCCTCCTCCGATCGCAGCGGGGCCTGCATCTGAGGACGCTGCCCGACTACCCATGCACCGGGGGGCGAAACGCTGTCGGCCTGCCGACCAGGCAAATAACCCCTGGTCGAGGTCACAGAGGAGGCTGTGCGGGTGCCGGGCCGAGGGTGGTGGTGCCGGGGGCCGTACGGTGGCCGAGGCCCGTGCGGTACGCGTCCAGGGCCGCCTCCACCCGGCCGGTGCGGCGCAGCAGATCGCCGAGCAGCCGGCACAGGTCGGCCAGGTCGCCGGCCGCGCCCGCCCGCTCCAGCATGCTCAGGGCACGGACGTAGTGCTCCTCGGCGGCCTCCGTGTCGCCGGCGTCCTCGGCGATGATGCCCAGCAGCCGGTGGGCCGCGGCGGAGTGCAGGGCGCCGCGCTCGGGGCCGAGAGCGTCGCTGAGCACGTCCCGCAGGAGGGCTGCGGCCTCGTCGGACTTGCCGCGCCGGTGCAGTACGTCGGCGAGCTCGACGGCGACCTGACTGCTGTAGAGCGCGGCGCGCCCCGCGGAGAGCATGTCGAGCGCCTTCCTCAACTCTCCCTCCGCGCGGTCGAGTTCGCCGTTCTGGGCGCACACGTAGCCCCGCATCCAGTGGCAGTTGGCCAGTTCGGTGCGGATCTGGAGGGTGCGGTACAGCTCGGCGGCCTTGGCGAGGGAGGCGTCGGCCTCGGCGATACGGCCCTCGGCGAGCAGGGTGCGGGCCACCGAGCGGTGCATACGGGCGACGAGCGCGGGGTCCCCGGACTGCGGGGCGAGGGCGAGCGCGAACTCGGCGGCCTGGGCGGCGCGGGCCTGGGCGCCCATGTCCATGTAGGGGCCGATGACGCTGGCGTAGAGGAGGAGCAGCGCGTCCGGGTCGTGCAGTCCGCCGCGGTTCAGCTCGTCCAGGGCGGACTCCAGCAGGTAGACGGCGTAACGGAGTTCACCGGCCAGGTAGTGGGAGACGGCCCGACCGCGCAGGGCGGGCACCCGGGCGGGCAGCGGCGCGTCGGCGAGTGCGCGCTCGGAGCGCTCGAAGTACTGCCGGGCGACCTCCAGCTCTCCGGTGTCCAGGGCGCATTCGCCGAGCCCGAGCAGGGCGACCGCCTGGACGTCGACGAGGTCGTGGCGCTCGGCCTCGGCGAGCAGCGCCGCGTACTGCTCCGCCGCCTGCTCGGCCTCGCCGCCGGCGAGCGTGCGCTGCGCCTCGGTCAGCCCGAGGCGCAGATCGGTGGCGAGGCGGGCCGGACGTCCGGTGACCAGCTCGTCGTAGGCGATGCCGAGGCGCTCGGCGATGTGCCTGAGCGCCTCGCCGGAGGGGCGGACCCGGCCGGCCTCCAGGGTGGAGATGTAGGCGGGGGTGTAGGCGGGCTCCGCCAACTGCCGTTGCGTGAGCCCGCGTTCGGACCGCAACTGCTGGACTCTGCGACCTATGGTCACCGGATCGTCACGGTCCGACACGACAACTCCCCCTGAACCTCTTGCCGTTGGCCCCCGTCGACCTCTACGTTAAACGGCGTCTTAAGCACGTTTAATACAACACTGTTGAGACGCTGTTGAGAGGTTGCCGTGCTCCGACACATCTCCGAGCGTTACGCCCGAGGGTTCGGCGCGGCCATCGTCGCAGTGGCCGCCCTGGTCCTGGCAGCCAACGCGGGCCCGGCCAAGGCGGCCGACACGAGGCCGGCCGGGCAGGTGCAGCAGGTCCACCACGGGGGCTGACCAGGCGGCACGACCAGCCGCCCTCGCCCCGCCGGGGGCTTCCCGCCGCCCACGCGCGTCGATCAGTCGGGTGAAAAGCCACCCCGAATTTGACGGAAAGCCCTTTCCTCCGGCCTTGCAGCTTGCCAGTCTTCGTCCCGCACCCGGATGTCATGTCCGGAACGAACGGACCGTCGACTGGAGCCCCCATGCCCCCAGCAGTCAGCAGCGCCAGGTCCCGCCGCCTCGCCAGGGCCGCCGCCGTCACCGGCAGCGCCGCCGCACTCGCCCTCGCCGTGGCGGGCAGCGCCTCTGCAGGTGTGCTGCAGAACCTGCCCGAGAACGCGACCTCGTTCGAGAAGAACTTCGAGCCGGTCTACGACTACGACACGGACAGCTGCCAGCCGGCCGCCGCGATCGACCCGAGCGGCAATCTCAACGGCGGTCTCAAGCCGACCGGCCCGATCACCGGCGAGTGCCGCTCCGGCCACCTCGGGCACGCCAACACCTACTCGCGGTCCAAGTGCAACAACGGCTGGTGCGGGATCATCTACGCCAGCTACTTCGAGAAGGACGAGGCCTCCCCGGGCATCGGCCACCGCCACGACTGGGAGTGCATGGTCGTCTGGGTCCAGGACGGCGCGTCCACCCCGGCGTATCTGTCGGCCTCCCGGCACGGCGGCTTCAGCACCCACCCGATGGCCGACGTCCCGATGAGCGGGCAGCGCGTCGAGGCCGTCTACCACAAGGACGGCGCGTCCACCCACGCCTTCCGCTTCGCCAAGTGGGGCGAGACGCCGGAGAACGAGACCGGTGCCTGGCACCAGGAGAACCTGCTCAGCTGGTCCGAACTGGCGTCCACGCTGCGCGACAAGCTGAACGCCTCCGACTGGGGCAGCGCGAACTTCCCGCTCCAGGACGCGAAGTTCGCCGACCACCTGAACAAGGCCAAGCCGAGCGGCATCACCTTCGACCCGTACGCCTGACCGGCATCCGACCGGCACCCGACCCGCAGATCACGGGCAGACGACGGGCTCGCGGAAGTTGATTACCCCCATGAACCGGGGTGCCGATCAACTCTCCGCCTGCCAGGCTCTTGCACCGGGGCCCACCCCCCTGGCCCCGCGGCCGCCGACGCACACTCCCCCCTTCGCGTCGGCGGCCGCATCCTCGTTCCCGGGCCGTCGCAATATGAGGCACCCCGCCCTCCCCGAGCCCGGCGCCGCCTACGCTGCCCCCATGCCGTCACCCGCCGCCCGCACCGCGCTGGACCTCACCGCCGATCTCCCGGTGTCCGACCTGGAGGACTTCTACCGGGACCTGCACCGCCACCCCGAGCTGTCGCTCCAGGAGCACCGCACGGCCGCCAAGCTGGCCGAGCGGCTCACCAAGGCGGGTTACGAGACCGCCGAGGGCGTCGGCGGCACCGGAGTCGCGGGCGTCCTGCGCAACGGCGAGGGCCCGACGGTCCTGCTGCGCGCCGACATGGACGCGCTGCCGGTGCACGAGGAGACGGGCCTGCCGTACGCCTCCTCCGCGCCCGGCGTGATGCACGCCTGCGGGCACGACCTGCATGTGACCTGGCTGGCGGGCGCGGCCGCGGCGCTGGCCGCCGGGCGCGACACCTGGTCCGGCACCCTGCTGGTGGTGGGCCAGCCCGCCGAGGAGACCGGCCAGGGCGCCCAGGGGATGATCGCGGACGGCCTGTACGAGCGCTTCCCGCGCCCGGACGTCCTGCTCGGCCAGCACGCGGCGCCCGGGCCCGTCGGCTTCTACGCCCACTCGCCCGGCCTGATCATGTCGGCGTCGACGGACATCGACATCGTCCTGCACGGCCGCGGCGGCCACGGCTCCCGTCCCGAGACGACCGTCGACCCCGTCGTCACCGCCGCCTACCTCGTCACCCGTCTCCAGACGGTCGTCTCCCGGGAGATCGCCGCCCGCGAGTCCGCCGTGCTCACCGTCGGCCGGATCGAGGCGGGCACCCGGCACAACATCATCCCGTCCGAGGCGCGCATCGCCCTCAATCTGCGCACCCAGTCCGACGACGTGCGCGAGCGGATGATCGCGGCGATCCGGCGCATCGCGGCGGGCGAGGCCCTGACCGCAGGCTGCCCGCGGGAGCCGGAGATCACGGTCGGCGCGACCTTCCCCGTGACCACGAACGACGCCGACACCGACCGGCGGATCGCCGCCGTGCACGAGGAGGTGCTCGGGGCCGGGACGGTCCTCGACTTCGGCCCGGTGATGGGCAGCGAGGACTTCCCGCACCTGGCGCACGGCGGGATCCCGTACTCCTACTGGTTCGTCACGACCACCCCGGCCGCCGTGTGGGACGCGGCGCCCGGCAGCGACCTGATGGAGAAGTTCCTGGCGGTCCCGAGCAACCACAGCCCGCACTTCGCACCGGATCTGTCGACGGTCACGCCGGGCGTACGGACGCTGGTGTCGGGCGCACTCGCGTACCTCACGTAGCCCGCGCATCTCACGTAGCCCGCGTATCTCACGTGGCTCACTTGTCTCACGGAGTGATCGCGCTCCTACACTCACCGCGTGAACAACTACAAGTGCACCTATTGCGGCACCATCGGCCTGATGGACGGTTTCATCGAGGACGAGGGCCAGGGTGCGCGCGGTTACGCGCGCTGGATCGAGGGTGCGTTGGAGCGGGGACCCCTCGGAGGCGCCAAGCGGATGGGTCGGCCCAAGCGGCAGATCGAGGCGTACCGCTGCCCCCAGTGCGGGCATCTGGAGCTGTTCGCCACCGCCGAGATGTAGGGGCCCGGTCAGCAGCCCTGGGTCTGCAACTGCCGCAGCTGTCGCCGCACATGGTCCAGCGCCCCCTGCCTGCGCCCCGGCACCCGCGAGCGCAACTCGGCGAGCGACGCCCCGAGTTCCCGCGCCGCGGCCGCGTCCCGGACCTGCCCCCACTGGTGGTGCGCCCGGTCCACGGCCGCCTCCACGGCGGGCGCGTCCGCCGCCTGCCCCGCCGCCAGCCGCGCGGCGGCCACCCCGAGCCAGGTCCGGCAGCTGCGCACCGGATCCCCGGCGAACATCGCCAGATCCGCCCGCACTTCGGCCCAGTGCAGGGCCTCTTCGGACCCCGGCCCGTGCGCACGTACGGCGACTTGCTCGTGGTACGCGGCGAGAGCATCGGCGTCGGGGTGACGGCCTGCTTGGACGGCGGCGGAGACGGCGGAGTGGGGATCGGAGTGGGCGGTGTGGGCGGTGTGGGCGGTGTGGGCATCCGGCCCGCCAGCGCCACTTGGCCGCCGGCCGGCATCTTTCAGCCCGTCCGGCGTTTGAGGACGAGGCCGTTCAGGCCGATACGGGGGTCTGGGGGCGAAGCCCCCAGGTACGGGAGCGCCCACGCCGGGCGTGCCCAGCACCAGGTCCGCATGCCCCTCCGCCCCCACACGGCCCAGCGCCAGCTGATGCAGCTCCGCAGGTGCCGGCCGCCGGCCGCTGCGCAGAATCGTCGCCACGGCCTTCATATACGCGGGCACCGCCACCGCCCGCCGCGCCGGCGGAGGTGCCACGCGGCCGTAGACGGCGTTGTTGGCCCCGCAGTCGAGCGGAGCGCTCCGTAGCCACTCCCAGGCCTCGGCATCCGCGTGCACATCCAGGAAAAGCGTGGTGGAACCAACCGCCCGCAGCCGCAGTTCCTCCCGGATCCAGTGCCATGGCAGCCCGGTGTAGCGCACCGTCGCGGGCGTCGTACGGGCCAGCGCCAGATGCGGCAGCCGCTGACGGCGGTCGAGCTGGAGCTGCCCGGTGACGAAGACGGTGAGCGGCCCCGGGGACCCCGCGGCGGCCCGCAAGCGGGTGAGCACGGCCTGCGGTTCCAGCGGGTCGGCGAGTTCGACGACGTTCGCCGTGTCCGTGCCGGACAGCACGGCGGGCGGGACGGCCGCGAGGACGGGAAGCACGGACGCCGCGTCCACCAGGCACCCCTTGCCCGCCGGGGACGCGGCGAGCAGCAGCACGGTTCCGGGCATCGTTCCCTCCCCATCCCCCGTCGATCACTTACGGCAGCACCGTAACCGCTGCGGGTGCAAAGGCGGGTGTCAGGACCGAAATCGTCCGGTGCGCCTCAGGACGCCAGGTACCGCCGCACCTCGCCCACTTCGTCCCGCCTGCCGATCGCGAGCGCGACCCAGGAGCCGTCCGGGAAGGCGAGGTCCACCCGGTTGCGGTGGCGAGCGGGGTGCGGCTCGCTGCGCAGGCGGACCACATGCCGCGGATACTCCGCGAAGAGCTCGGGGGTCTCGTGCTCCCGCGACGACGAGGAGCTGAGCAGCAGTACTCGGCGGTCGGTGAACGTCAGCAGGAAACGGTCGTTCTCGTAGCTCCCGCGCCGGTCACCCGAACGCACCGCGATCACGAACCGCCCCGCGTCGCTCTCCCAGCCGCCCTGCCACACCCGGCCGCGCACCAGCCGCCACATGCCGAAGCCGCGCCAGAACCAGTCCTCCACCTTCTCCACCGGGGCCATCAGCACAGCACCCGCCGCAGCAATCCAGTACAAGGGAAGCAACAGCACCCCCAGGCCCCGGAAACTCCGGTCCTCCGTCCCGTGCCCGGGCGGACGCGGCGGCCGGTGGCGGCGCGGAACCCGCTCCGGCGCCAACGGGTCAAGACCGGCCGAGAAGGCACGGTGAAGCTGCTCACCGCGCGGGAGGGACCGGGCGACGTACTCGTCAGGTCGCACGTCCCGTTCCGTAGTCATCAGCCGAAGTCCTCTTCGATAGTGCGCTTGTTCACCCGGTAGGGCTGGTCGTCGGCGAGCCGCTGGTCCCGCTCCCAGGCCTCCTTCACGGTGTCGCTCTGCAGCGCCTCCTTGAGGGGCTCCTTCGGGTCTCCGGTGAGCCCGGGGGCCTCGCCGAAGAGGGGCTTGAAGACATGCTCCTTGAGCTGCTTCATCCCTTCGTGGTGGGCGGCCCACACGAGGCCCTTGTGCGTACCCTCACCACCCATGCCGCGGATGCCGGCCATCTTGCGGACACCCTTGGCGGCCTTGCGCACGTCCTTGAAGGTCTTCTCCCCCTTCTTCATGTCCTTCACGGCGTCCATCAGTTCCCGAAGCGCCTTGCCGAGCTTGGAGGAGACCTGTTCCACCCGCTCCACGTAGACGGCGACCTCGGCGTCCACCGCGAGCGCGTCCACGGCCGTGGCGAGGCCCGCCGTCAGCAGGTCGGTGATGAGTCCCGCGGCCACCGTCATGGCGATCATCTCGATCGCCTCGCGGATGATGGCGACGACGGTGTCCTCGGCGAGCTTGCACTCCTTCGCGGCGCTGCCCAGGATCTCCGCCGTCCGGCCCATGTCCTCGGCGGTCTGATCGATGGCGTCGACGAACTCGCCCATGCCGCGGCCGAAGGACGCCGAAGCCTCCCCCTCCCAGTGCTCGGGGAGCTTCGCGGCACCCATGCGCAGGGCGTCGGCCAGCGACTGGAGCGCCTTGGCCTGGTCGTGCCAGCTCTGCGCCGCTTCATGCAGCCGCGCCGGCATGCCGGTGACCTTCTCCAGCTCGTCGAGCATGCCGGTCGCCTCCAGGACGCCCCGGACGAGGTCGTCGATGCCGGCGTCCAGGCCGTGTTCCTCGCTGGGCCCCACGTCCTCCAGCGGCGGGAGCGGCGCGGGTTCCTTCCTCGTCCAGGCGTAGGCGGCTGCCGTGTCGCTCATGCGCCGATGCCGTCCATCCCCTGGCCGAGGTCGTACTCGTTGCTCAGATACTGGCCGCCGACGTCCCGGAGCCCCTTGGCCACGTCCGCCAGGACGGAGACGAGGTCCTGCACGTTGTGCTCGGCGGCGGCCGCGTGCTCCAGATAGGCGGAGTGCAGTTCGTCGGAGTCCGGCAGCTTGCCGAACGCGCCGCCCGGCACGGTGATGTGGGCGAGCGCCGAGGCCACCCGCGGCAGGTCGTCGAGGTGTTGCTCGGCCTGTGCCGCGAACTTGAGCAGTATGTCCGGGTCGACGTGGAAGCCGTCCCCCATGAGTCCCCCATTGTTTGCAAGCGCGTGCGTTGCTCCCCGGAGTCTAGGAACGCGCGGTAGCGGCCTCGCCAAACCAGGGAAAAGGGAGATCCAATCCCGGTCAAGATCGCGCAAAAATGTCCCTCGCCCCTGCCCGGGCGAACCACACCCGGGAACTGCCCCCGCCCACCGACTTGCCAGGCCCTGCCTCCAGGTGTGCTCTGGTAGGCAGGGGCGAGGAGAGAGAGGAGTGCTCTCATGGCTCAAGCGGCACCCACGTCCGGCGGAATGATGGGCAAGGTCAGGCGGAACCGCGCGGCCCGGCCCACGCGCACCCCCGACCTGTTCGACGAGCGTGTCCACACCCTGGGGCGGTACGGCATCCCCGTCGCCCTCGGGCTCGTCTACGGCTTCTGGGCCGCGGCCAACCGGCGCGGCGGCGGCCCCGTCACCGGCTGGAACATCCTGTTCGGCTTCGTCACGGCGGCCGTGTTCATCGTGCTGTGCATCGCCGTCGCGACGTTCGCACCGCTGCTCAAGCGTGAACTGCACTCACTGGTGAAGTCCTGCTTCGCGGGCGCCGCGGTCGCCTTCCTCTACAGCCAGACCGGCGAGTCGGTCTACCGCTCGGTGGCCCTGGGCGTGGTCGTCACGGCGGGCGTCTTCCTGGTGTTCTTCTACCGCTACTACACGCGCGAGGACGCCGTCGGCAACCGCATCCGCTGACCGGCAGCACGAAGACCTGCCCGGCGGATCAAACCGGCTGCAGGACTGCGCCTTCCGGCGTCCCCGAGCGGCGACATGGAGGCCCGCTCGCTCGAGCGAGGCCGAGAGTGAGGGAGAGCGCCGACGACGCCGCTGGAGGTCCCCACCCGCCCCTGAGGCACCGGGGGAGCGCGGCCAGGGCGCGCGAGCCAATCTGATCCGCCGGACAAGCCCCGGGGTGCGGCGCGCCCGGACGGAACCCATATGGGGGCGCCCCGCTCGCGCGCCCCGCTCCCGGGCCGTTGCCTGGAGACGTGGCCCCCAAGCGACCTGAGCGCCTGCGGCACGCCCTGTCGGCGGCACTGATCGCCCTCGCGTGTCTGCTGGCGCCGTGCGGCACCCTCGCGGCCTGGGCGGCGTACGACCTGACCGACACGAGCCGCTACGTCACGACGATGGCGCCGCTCGCCGGGGACCCCGCCGTGCGGGACGCGGTCGCGGACACCGTCGGCGCCGGGATCATGGAGAAGGTCGACGGCCGGGGGGACGTACGGCCGCTGCGGGGCACCGTGCGCCCCTTCGTGCACGACGCGGTGCACTCCTTCACCGGCACCGAGGCCTTCCGGCTGGCCTGGGACTCCGGGAACCGGGCGGTCCACGACGCGGTGCTGCGCGCCCTGCGCGACGAGAGCGACCGCGACGTCACCGTCGACCTCGCCCCTGTCACCGCCCAGGTCAAGCATCAACTCGCCGTGGAACACGTTCCGTTGGCGAACCGCATCCCGGTCGAGCACACCGAGGTCGCGGTGCTCCCGGCCCAGGAACTGGACCGCTTCCGGAAGGGATTCCACGTGCTGGAAGTCGCCGGTTTCTGGCTGCCCGTGGCGGCCGTCGTCTTCGCCGTGACCGGGATCGCCGTCGCCGCCTGCCGCCGCCGCGCGGTCACCGCGACCGCCCTCGGCACGGCACTCGGCGGCGCGCTGCTCGCCCTCGCCGTCACCATCGGCCGCCACCTCACCCTCGCCGACCTCCCCGACGAAACCCAGCAGCCGGCCGCGGCCGCCGTCTACGACGCCCTGACGGCCACCCTCCGCCACACGTGCTGGCTCCTGATCGCCCTGGGCCTGACGGTCGCCCTGGCGGCTTGGCTAGCGGGACGCTTCGCGCCCCATAGGGGCGCGGGACATCATCGATCTGCGGCTCCGCCGCGATGGGGGTCCCCCCGCTCGAGCGAAGCCGAGAGTGGGGGAGCGACCAGCCACGAAGCACCCGCAGACGAATCCCAAGACCTACAACGGAGCCCTTAGCGCCAACCCGGCGAGCACCCCCAGCGCCCGCTCCAGATCAGGCAAAGCAGCCGAAGCGAGACCAAGCCGGACGGCATCCGGGGTCCGCTTGGGATCAACCACAAAAGCAGTGCCCGGCGTGACGGCGACCCCATGCACGGCCGCCGCCGCGGCAAAGGTGTCAGCTCGCCATCCCGCAGGCAGCTCCCACCAGGCAAAATAGCCCAGCGGAGCGCCCCGCACCCGAAACCCCTCCAGCTGCTCGGCAACCAGCCGCTGCCGGCGCGCCGCATCCTCCCGCTTGGCCGCCACCAGCCGCTCCACCGTCCCGTCCCCGATCCACCGCACCCCCGCCTCCAGCGCGAACCGCCCGGCACTCCACCCCCCGGACCGCACCGCGGCCGCCACCGCATCCACCCGATGCGCCGGTACGACGAGAAAGCCGGCCGTGAGCCCGGGCGCGACCCGCTTGGAGAGGCCGTCGACGACATGGGTGAGGTGAGGCGCGTACGCGGCGAGCGGGTCGGTGGCCTCGGCCGGGTCGGCGAGGAAGGACCAGATGCGGTCCTCCACGACGGGGATGTCCAAGTCGCTGACGACCTCGGCGAGTTGACGCCGCCGCGCCTCACCCGTCGTCATGGACGTGGGGTTGTGCAGGGTCGGCTGGACGTACAGCGCCGACAAGGGAGCGGCCCGGTGGGCGGCCGCGACCGACTCCGGACGCAGCCCACCCTCGTCCGTGTCCAGCGGGACCAGCCGGACGCCCAGCCGGCCCGCGATCTCCTTGACCAGCGGATACGTCAGCTCCTCGACCCCCACCCGGCCGCCCGGCCGGACCAGGGAGGCGAGGGCGGCGGCGATGGCCTGGCGGGCGTTGCCCGTGAAGAGCAGTCGCTCGGGGGCCGGGCGCCAGCCGGGTGTGGCGAGCAGGGCCGCCACCGCCTCGCGGGCCTGCGCGGTCCCGGCGGCGGGGGCCGGGCGCAGGGCCTCGGTGAGGACGTCGGGGCGCAGCATCGGCGCGAGGGCGGGGGCGAGCAGCTCCGACTGGCCGGGCGCGGAAGGGTAGTTGAGCTCCATGTTCACCGGGGCCGCGGTCGCCGGTTCGGTGAACGCCCGCCCGGCGGGTCCGGTCCGGGCGGCCCGTACGAAGGTGCCGCGGCCGACCTCGCCGACGACCAGCCCCCGCCGGACCAGCTCGCCGTAGGCCCGCTCCGCCGTGGAGGCCGCGATCCCGTGCCGCCGGGCGAACTTCCGCTGCGGGGGCAGCCGTTCGCCCGGCCGGAGCCGTCCGGCGGCGATGTCGTCGGCTATGCGGTCGGCTATCCGCCGGTACGCGTCCACCAGGCCCCCCTGTTGTTGCCGTTGTCCGGCATTGCACCGAGGGCAAAGATCTTATTGCACTGAGGAATTGGGCCGTCCTAGGGTCGATGTCATGTCAACCCCGCTGGTCCTCGTCCACGGCCACCCCTTCGACCACACGATGTGGAACCCGCAGCTGGAGACCTTCTCCGGCTCCCGCCGGGTGATCGCCCCCGACCTGCGCGGGTACGGCTCCTCCCCCTCCTCCGAGGAGGTCACACGCTTCGAGCAGTTCGCGCAGGACCTCGCGGCGCTGCTGGACGAGCTGGGGGTGGACTCGTGCGTGCTCGCCGGGCTCTCCATGGGCGGCCAGATCGTCATGGACTTCTACCGGCAGTTCCCCGGCCGCGTGCGGGGCCTGGTCCTCGCCGACACCTTCCCTGCGCCGGAGACACCCGACGGCGTCGAAGTGCGTCACGCCATGGCCGACCGCCTGCTGCGGGAGGGCATGCGCGGATACGCCGACGAAGTCCTGGAGAAGATGGTCGCGCCGTACGCCTCCGCCGAGGTCAAGGCGCATGTCCACCGCATGATGACGGCCACCCGTCCTCAGTCCGCCGCGGCGGCCCTGCGCGCCCGCGCCGCCCGGCCCGACTACCGCGAGCTGCTCACCGCCGTCACGGTCCCGGCCCTGGTGGTCGTGGGCGCCGACGACACGTACACCCCGGTCGCCGACGCCGAGGCGATGCACGCGGCGCTCCCCGACTCGACGCTCCACGTCATCGAGGGCACGGCCCACATGCCGAACCTGGAGCGGCCGAAGGAGTTCAACGAGGCGCTGGAGAGTCTCCTGGCGCGCGTCGACTCCGCCGGGGGATGATTCGGGCATCCCACTCGTGAGCGGAGGGCCCGGACGTGGACACTGCGGCTGCCGAGTGGACCACTGCGCGCGAGAGCGAGCCGGTACGGCGGGCCGGGCGGCGCTTCACGGCCTGGTGCGCGGGGCTGCTGCTGGCCGCGGTGAGCGTGGTCGTCGGCTGCCGGGCCGCCGACAGCGACGGCTTCACCCCGGTCCCCCAGGTCCTCGCCTTCCTGCCCTGGCTGCTCGCGCCCGCCGGGCTGGCCCTGCTCCTCGCGCTGCTGGGCCGCTGGCGCCTCGGCATGGTCTGGGCGCTCGTCGTCCTCGGGCTGCTGGCGTGGTTCATCGAGCCGTACGGGAGGACGGACGAGCCCGGCGGCGCCCCCGTCGCCGAGTTCAAGGTGCTGACCTCGAACGTCGAGTTCGGGCGCGGGACGGGCTCCCTGGTCCCCGAGATCCGGCGGCACAGGCCGGACCTCGTGTTCGTGGAGGAGTGCGAGTACACCTGCCAGGCCCGGCTGAAGCGGGACTTCGGCGCCGACTACCCGTACCGGCAGGCCGTGGTGGCCGGCGGCAGCCACGGCTCGATCATCCTCAGCCGCTTCCCGCTCAAGGCCACGGCGGGCGTGACCGGGACCATGGGCATGCCCGGCGCCGTCGCCGATGTGCGCGGACATGCCGTACGGCTCCAGCTGGCGCACCCCATGCCGCCGCTGCCCGGCCAGGTCGGCCTCTGGCGCAGGGAACTCGGACGGCTGCGGGACGCTGCCGCCGCCGCCCGCACGCCCATGATCCTGGCCGGCGACTTCAACGCCTCCCAGGACCACGCCGCCTTCCGCCGCGTCCTCGACACCGGCCTGCACGACGCCGCCCGCCTCGCGGGCCACCCCCGCACCCCCAGCTGGCCCGCCCGCACGGCCCCGACCTTCGGCACCCAGATCGACCACGTCCTCGTCTCCCGGGACTTCTCGGCGAACACCGCCCACTTCCTGGACCTGACCGACACCGACCACCGCGCACTGCTCGTGGACGTCACGCTTCACCAGCACGGATGAGCCGACGCGGGGTGCGAGAGCCGGCTCGGCAGGCGCCGGCTCATCGGGAGTGGCTGGAATGCGGGGGTATGCCCACCCGGGCTGCACCGCCCCTCCCATGGGTCATGTGGTCATGTTTCGGAGCCGTACGCGTACCCGATCGGCACGCTTGATCAGCTCTGTTCAGACACCGCGTCGACCTGCCACGATCAAGCCATGGCTGACCTGTCGAAGATCGCAGATCGTTTGGACACCGCGATGGACCTGACGGGCCCGGTGATCGGCGTCATCCTGCTGGTGGTGGGCATGGATACGTACCGCGACGGTGGATCCGTGGGTTGGCCCATCGCGGGCGCGGTGCTGCTTGTGATCAATCTCTGGGTGGCCGGGCGCCGGCTCGTCGGCCGCAGGAACACGAACACCTCGTCGTAGCGACGGGGTGAGGTACAGGCACCGACTCTCCCCGCAGCTCTGCTCAGTGTGCGGGCGTGAAGCCGACGGACGGGTCGAGGTGGAACGCGGAGCCTGGTGCTGTCGGTGTCCAACCCTTGCGCAGGGCAAGCCGAACGGCCTCGGCCGCCCCGGACGTCAGTACAGGTTCGGCCTCGCGACCGATCCAATTGCTCGGATGCGGCTGGTTGGTGGTGAACACAGGCGTCGCCCCCAGGGTGTCCGTGTCCGCATGCTCGACCGCGAACGTGCACGGCGACCAGGCCATGGCACCCCCTCCAACGGAAGACGGTAGCCGCCACCCGGCAGCAGCCCATGGGGTCCAGCCGCTTCCACGCACAACTCACAACCCGCAGAGATCCCACGAAGCGCGCAAGGACAGGAAGCAGTGAGACATACCCACCCTCCCCAAGATCGCCATCTGGGGCCGCTAACCTTACGTGTCCGTCCTGGCCAGGGATTGACGGGATCAACTCACGCGAAGGGTTGCGCACATGGGCATTCTCACTCTCCTGCGGAACGCGTTCGGCAGGTCACGCAAGGGGCGTGACGCCGAAGCAGAGGGTGCGGACCTCACCCCTTCGCACACTCCGGAACCAACGGTCCCGGCACCCTCCCCCGAGCCGCAGCCGACCCCGTCCGCCCAGGTCCCGGAGCCGCGCTCGTCGTCCCAGGAGGACCAGGACGAGCACGAACTGGTCTCGGCGGCCTTTGACAACGTCACGGTTCCGAGGCCGTCGGAGCCGGTGGACCAGGTGACCGCGGAGCCGACGGTCGACGAGCCGTCCGAGCCGGCGGCGGAGACGCAGCCCGAGCACGAGAAGCAGCCGGAACCGGCCACCGAGGCCGCCCCGGAGCCGACCCGGGCCGCCGAGGTCGAGGCCGAGGAGCCGGAGCAGACGGCTGAGCCGGTGGCGGAGGCCGAGCCGGAGGCGGAGGTCGTTCCCGAGCCTGTCGCAGAGCCCGAGCCGGTCGCGGAGATCGCCCCCGAGCCCGAGCCCACGCAGGTCGTGGAGGCCGAGGAGCCGGAGCAGACCGCGGCACCGGAGCAGACCCCGGAGGCCGCCCCCGAGCCGAAGCCCGAGCCGGTCGCCGCAGCTGAGGAGCCCGTCGCGGAGGCCGAGGAGCCGGAGCAGGCCCCCGAGCCCGTAGCCCCCGCGGCCGAGGCGGACGAGCCCGCGGCCGCCGACGGCGAGGAAGCCCCGCAGGGGCCACCCGCAGCCGACGACGAAAGCAGCACGGGCGGTGCGGGTGGGAACGACCCCGCCGAAGGCGAAGCCGAGGCGGAAGCCAAACCCGCGCCCGAGGCGCAGCCAGAAGCCGAGGCGGAAGCCGAACCCGCGCCCGAGGCGCAGCCGGAAGCCGAGGCGGAGCCCGAGCCGACGGCGGCAGCCGAGGAGCCGGAGCCGGCCCCCGAGCCCGCAGCCGCAGCCGCCGCCGCGCCGAAGGCCGACGCCCCCGCAGCCGCCCTCGCGAAGGCCGGCCTCACCACCGCCCGCGCCAAGGTCTACCTGGTCCTCGACCGCTCCGCGAGCATGCGCTCGTACTACAAGGACGGCTCCGCCCAGGCCCTGGCCGACCAGACCCTCGCCCTCGCCGAGCACCTCGACCCCGCCGGCAGCGAGAAGGCCTCCGTCCACGTCGTCTTCTTCTCCACCGAGGTCGACGGCACCACCGACCTCACCCCGGCCTCCCCCGAGACCGCCATCGACGACGCCCACGCCGGCCTCGGCCGCATGGGCCGTACCAGCTACCACGCCGCCGTGGAAGCGGTCCTCGCCCACTACGACGCCAACATCCCCGACGCGAAGACCCCCGCCCTGGTGATCTTCCAGACGGACGGCGCCCCGGACGCGAAGACCCCCGCCACCCAGGCCCTCACCGACGCAGCGAAGACCCACCCCTCGGTGTTCTTCTCCTTCGTCGCGTTCGGCGACCACGACAACAAGGCCTTCGACTACCTCCGCAAACTGAAGACCGACAACACGGCCTTCTTCCACGCGGGCCCCACCCCCCTGGAGCTCACGGACGCCGAGCTCTACGACGGCGTACTGATCGACTGGCGCCCGTAACGCCTCGCCCCGGTGCCGCCCGCTTCTCACCCCGTAAAACGGGAGGCGGGCGGCACACCCATGTCGGCTACGATTTCAAGGTTCGCAAAGAACCAAGAACCCCTGAATCCGACCTGGGAGCAGCCCCCGATGGCTCGACACCTCATCACCAGCGCCCTTCCGTACATCAACGGAATCAAGCACCTGGGCAACATGGTGGGGTCCATGCTCCCGGCGGACGTGTACTCCCGGTACCTCCGCCAGCGCGGCCACGACGTCCTGTACATCTGCGCGACGGACGAGCACGGCACCCCCGCCGAGCTCGCGGCCAAGGAGCAGGGCATCCCCGTGGACGAGTTCTGCGCCCAGGCGCACGACGCCCAGAAGGCGGTCTACGACGGCTTCGCCCTCGCCTTCGACTACTTCGGCCGCAGCTCCTCCCCGCAGAACGTCGAGATCACCCAGCACTTCGCCCGCCGCCTCAACGAGAACGGCTTCATCGAGGAGCGGGCGATCCGCCAGGTCTACAGCCCCGCCGACGGCCGCTTCCTGCCGGACCGCTACGTCGAGGGCACCTGCCCCCACTGCGGCTACGACAAGGCCCGCGGCGACCAGTGCGAGAACTGCACCCGTGTACTGGACCCGACCGACCTGATCAACCCGCGCTCGGCGATCTCCGGCTCCACGGAGCTGGAGGTCCGTGAGACCAAGCACCTCTTCCTCCTCCAGTCCAAGCTGGAGAACGAGGTGCGCGAGTGGGTGGCCCGCCACGACAAGGACTGGCCGCAGCTGGCCTCCTCCATCGCCCACAAGTGGCTGACCGAGGGCCTGCACGACCGCGCGATCACCCGCGACCTGGACTGGGGCGTCCCGGTCCCGGCCGACACCTGGCCGGAGCTGGCCGCGGAGGGCAAGGTCTTCTACGTCTGGTTCGACGCCCCGATCGAGTACATCGGCGCGACGAAGGAGTGGTCGGACCAGGACCCGTCGACCCGCGACTGGAAGTCGTGGTGGTACGACGTCGACACCGACGTCCGCTACACGGAGTTCATGGCGAAGGACAACGTCCCCTTCCACACGGTGATGTTCCCAGCGACCGAGCTCGGCGTCCGTGAGCCGTGGAAGAAGGTCGACTACGTCAAGGCCTTCAACTGGCTGACGTACTACGGCGGGAAGTTCTCCACGTCCCAGAAGCGGGGCGTCTTCACCGACCAGGCCCTGGACATCCTCCCGGCGGACTACTGGCGCTACTTCCTGATCGCCAACGCCCCCGAGTCGGACGACTCGTCCTTCACCTGGGAGCACTTCACGGCGACGGTCAACAAGGACCTGGCGGACACCCTCGGCAACTTCGTCAACCGTGTGCTGTCGTTCTCCAAGAAGCGCTTCGGCGAGGAGGTCCCGGCGGGCGGCGAGCCGGGGGAGGCGGAGCGGAAGCTGGGCGCGCAGATCGCGGAGCTCCTCGCGGAGTACGAGTCCCAGCTGGAGTCCCTCCAGTTCCGCAAGGCGGCCGCGGCCCTGCGCGCCCTGTGGTCGGCGGGCAACTCCTACCTGGAGGAGAAGGCCCCCTGGCTGGAGATCAAGACCGACAAGGACGGCGCGGCCCTGACCCTGCGCACGGCGATGAATCTGATCCACCTCTACGCGGTGGTCTCGGAACCGTTCATCCCGACGACGTCGGCCACCATGCGCCAGGCCTTCGCCCTCCCCGCCGACACAGCAACCTGGGTCTCCCCGACCGAGGCGAAGTCCCTGACCGCCGTCCCCGCGGGCACGCCCTTCACGGTCCCGCCGGTCCTGTTCGCCAAGCTGACGGACGAGGACCTGGAGACGTACAAGGAGCGCTTCGGCGGCGAGCCGGCCTGACACCCTCACGCCCCTGGGCCCGGAACCGAACGGTTCCGGGCCCTCTCTCTTTGGTCCCCAAGGGGGCGAAGCAGAAAGGTAGTTACGATCCACGTGAACCGCGACGCGGACTACGCCTTCGCACGCCATCGGGCCACTGAGTCTGAGTAGGAACCGTGAGAGACAGGGGCTCGAGAGGCAGAACAGCTTTCCGAGCACCGTATTGTTCGGCCATGGCAGTGCCCGAAGTCGTCCCGATCGCCTACGTGCCCCGGCACCGGACCGAGTCCATCGGCCGGTACGCGCAGGGGCAGTTCCTGGCATCGATCACCTATGCCTTCCCCCAGGGGTTCCGCCCCGACGACGGCTGGGAAGAGCACAAACGTCTCTACACGGTGCTCCACACCTTCGACGCCGAGGGCGAGTACCGCGACTCGGAGATCTGGTGTGCCGGCACCTGGGCCGAGCAGCAGCGCAATCCGAACGGCGAGGACTCGGTGCTCACCCGCGCCCGTGTCCACCTGGCGAAACTGCTGCGCAGCCTGCCCCGGCGCTCCTACACGGACATCGCGATACGTCCGTTCCAACTCACCGTGGACGGCGTGCTGTTCGGCCTGGTGACCGGTCAGGACGAGGAGGGCAGCTGGGCCGAGCTCTACCCGGACCGTCTGTTCTTCGCCTCGCCCTGGGACGGCTCGTACGACACCTAGTCCGGACCTGGCCGCCAGGAGAGAACTCCGGCCGTCCCGGCGGCCGCGGTGCACGGCGCCGTACCGGGCGACTTCAACGGGGACGGCTACCGCGACGCCGTCCTGCCCGCACCGGGCGCGAACGTGTCCGGCAAAACGGCGGCCGGTGCGGTCGTCGTCCTCTACGGGTCGGCCTCCGGCCTGTCGGCCACCCATCGTAAGACGATCACCCAGAACACCCCCGGAGTGCCGGGCACCAGCGAGGCCTACGCCCGCTTCGGCGCCGCCACAGCCACGGCCGCCCTGAACCGGGACGGCTACGGCTGAGCGACCTGAGCGGCGGTCAGGTCTACGCGAACCCGTCCTACGGCAACGAACTACAGCAGGGCAACGGTCTGATCGCCGCCTCCGGCGACGTCAATGGCGACGGGTACGGCGACCTGGTGGTCGGCGACCCGGACGAGCCCGAAAGAGCAGGCGTCGACGGGGCGTGGGCGGCCGCATCCTGGTCTGGTACGGCTCGAAGCAGGGCATCGCGAGCGACGCGAAGCCCGTCCAGATCACGCAGAACACCGCCGGTGTCCCCGATACGAGCGAGAAGGGCGACGCCTTCGGCGGCGCCCTCGCCGTGGCTCTCAACCGGGACGGGCTCGCCCGGTCTGCAGGTGACGAAAGGGCTCGAAACCGGCGCCGGTTTCGAGCCCTTCCTGTCCGCTTGCTACTTCGGCTGCGGCTTGCGCACCGTCAGGTGCAGCTCCTTCAGCCGCGCCTCCTCCAGCTCCGTCGGCGCGCCCATCATCAGGTCCTGGGCGTTGCCGTTGAGCGGGAAGGCGATGGTCTCGCGGATGTTCGGCTCGTCGGCGAGCAGCATGACGATGCGGTCGACGCCGGGGGCGATGCCGCCGTGCGGCGGGGCGCCGAAGCGGAAGGCGCGCAGCATGCCGGCGAACTTCTCCTCGACGGTGTCGCGGTCGTAGCCCGCGATCTCGAAGGCCTTCAGCATGATCTCGGGCTCGTGGTTCCGGATCGCGCCCGAGGACAGCTCGACGCCGTTGCAGACGATGTCGTACTGCCAGCCGAGGATGTCCAGCGGATCCTGGGTCTGAAGGGCCTCCAGGCCGCCCTGCGGCATGGAGAAGGGGTTGTGCGAGAAGTCGATGGCGCCGGTGTCCTCGTCCTTCTCGTACATCGGGAAGTCGACGATCCAGCAGAACCGGAAGACGCCCTCCTCGAAGTGCCCGGCGCGCTTGGCGGCCTCGACGCGGACCGCGCCCATGATCTTGGAGACCTCGTCGAACTCACCCGCGCCGAAGAACACCGCGTGACCGGCGGCGAGCGAGAGCCGCTTGGTCAGCTCGGCCACGTTCTCCTCGGTGAGGAACTTCGCGATCGGGCCGGACAGCGAACCGTCCTCGGCCACCCGCACCCAGGCCAGGCCCTTGGCGCCCTGCGAGACCGCGAAGTCGCCGAGCTGGTCGAAGAACTTCCGGGGCTGCGCGGAGACGTCCGGCACCGGCAGCGCCCGCACATGCTTGCCGGCGAAGGCCTTGAACTCCGAGCCCTCGAAGATGTCGGTGATGTCGACGAGTTCCAGCTGGGCCCGCAGGTCCGGCTTGTCGGAGCCGTACTTCAGCATCGCCTCGCGGAACGGGATCCGCGGGAAGGGCGAGGTGACGTGGCGGCCGCCGCCGAACTCCTCGAACAGCTCGGTCATCAGCTGCTCGATCGGGCGGAAGACGTCCTCCTGCTCGACGAAGCTCATCTCGACGTCGAGCTGGTAGAACTCGCCCGGCGAGCGGTCGGCCCGCGCGTCCTCGTCACGGAAGCAGGGCGCGATCTGGAAGTAGCGGTCGAAGCCGGAGATCATCAGCAGCTGCTTGAACTGCTGCGGGGCCTGCGGCAGGGCGTAGAACTTGCCCGGGTTCAGGCGGGAGGGGACCACGAAGTCGCGGGCACCCTCGGGGGAGGTGGCGGACAGGATCGGGGTCGCCATCTCGTTGAAGCCCAGCGCCGTCATCTTGTGCCGGATGGCCGAGATGACCGCCGTGCGCAGCATGATGTTCTTGTGCATGCGCTCGCGGCGCAGGTCCAGGAAGCGGTACTCCAGGCGCCGCTCCTCGTTGACCCCGTCCTCGGTGTTGATCGTGAAGGGGAGCGGGGCGGCCGCGCCGAGCAGCTCGACCTCGCCGACCTCGACCTCGACCTCACCGGTCGGCAGGTCCGGGTTCACGTTCTCGGTGCCCCGGGAGACGACCTTGCCGTCGACGCGGACCGTCGACTCCTTGGTCAGCTTGTCGAGGGCCTCGTAGGCCGGGGTGCCCGGCCGGGCGACGAGCTGCGTGATGCCGTAGTGATCGCGCAGATCGATGAAGAGGATGCCGCCCAGGTCGCGCCGATTGTGCAGCCAGCCACTCAGCCGGACGTCGGTACCGACGTCAGAGGAGCGGAGCTCGCCGCAGGTGTGGGACCTGTACCGATGCATCGTCGTTCATCCAGTCTTCGCGGATCGGGGGCTGTGTTTCATGGTGTTTCACGTGAAACAACCCCCAGGGTACCGGGCACCCCAAGATCGGCTCCCCACCATTAAGAGTGTGCAATCGGTGGCACTCCTCGATCACCTCTCCATAAAGTGGGGCAATGCGCACTGGTGAGCCTCTGCCCGCCGTGGGGGAGGTTCTCGCCGCCCTCGCGACCGGCCTGTGGCACTGGGACACCGCCACCGAACTCGTCACGGTCGACGCCGAGGCGGCTCGGCTGCTGGGTCTGCCCGCCGAGCAGACCACCCTCACGGAGGCCAAGGCCCGGGCCCGGCTCCATCCGGTCGACTGGAACGAGATCATCGCCGTTGTCGGACTCGCCGTCGCCGAGGGCACGCTGGCCGAGGTGCGGATCCGGATCATGGACGAGTTCGGCCGCGTGATCCGTGTCGTGCGCTCCCGCTCCAAGCCGTCCTTCGACCCCGAGAAGAAGTCCTTCCAGCTGATCGGCACCCTTCAGGAGGTCACCGAGCCGACTCCGGGCACGCCGGCCGGGCGCAGCGCCGTCACCGGTGACTGGAGGCGCTCCAGGGAGGCGTTCCTGCTGGACGCGGGCCGGGCGCTGGCCGAGGCGCGGTCCACGGAGGAGGTACTGCGG
The DNA here is from genome assembly GCF_042896045.1 of Streptomyces sp. NPDC001351. Lineage (NCBI taxonomy): Bacteria > Bacillati > Actinomycetota > Actinomycetes > Kitasatosporales > Streptomycetaceae > Streptomyces > Streptomyces sp. NPDC001351. The sequence goes on from NZ_JBIAWS010000004.1 coordinate 444,446, forward strand.
GTCGCGGCGGGCCTGTCGATGCCGGGGTTCTCGCCGGACGGGCTCGCCGTGTTCAGCGTGCAGGGCGACCGGCTGCGGATGATCGGCCACCACGGCCACCAGCCCGGCGACGACGGCCCCTTCTCGCACATGTCGCTGGACACCGACTACCCGGCCGCCGAGGTGGTGCGCACGGGCCGCGCCGTCTATCTCTCCACGCCCCAGCAGTACAAGTCCCGCTACCCGGTCACCTGGCCGCTCGCCTCGACCTTCGGCCGCCATTCCTGGGCGTTCCTGCCGCTGACCGTGGCGGGCCGCACGATGGGCGCCTGGATGGCGGCCTTCGCCTACCCGGTGACCTTCAATCCGGACGAGCGGTCGGTGCTGACGACGGTGGCCCGCATGCTCGCCCAGGCGCTGTCCCGGGCCGGCACCGCCGAGACCGAGCGCGCGCTGACCGACGGTCTGCAGCGCTCGATGCTGCCGACCCTCGGCCCGCAGATACCGGGCATGAGCGTCGCCGCCCGCTATGTGCCCACCGGCGGCGGCCTCCAGGTCGGCGGCGACTGGTACGACATGATCCCGCTGCCCAACGGCCGGATCGCCCTGGTCATCGGCGACGTCCAGGGCCATGACGTGCGGGCGGCCGGCCTGATGGGCCAGCTCCGTATCGCCCTGCGCGCCTACGCCTCCGAGGGCCACCGCCCCGACGCGGTGCTCTCCCGCGCCTCGCGCTTCCTGCACGGCCTGTCGGACGGCGCCACCCGGCCCGGCGCCGCCGAGGAGGACGCCCTCGCGGATCTGCGCTTCGCGACCTGTCTGTACGTCGAGGCCGACCCGGCGACCGGGACCCTCGACATCGCCCGTGCCGGGCACCCCGACCCGGCGATCCGGATGGCGGACGGCACGGTGCTGGCCCGTCCGACGGCGGGCGGTCTGCCGCTCGGCATCGACCCGGACGCCGACTACCCGACCACCCGGATCCCCCTCGAACCCGGCGAGACCATGCTGATCTGCACCGACGGTCTGATCGAGACCGGCGGCCACGACCTGGAGAGCGGCTGGCAGCGGATCCGCGCGATCCTCGAGGACCACAAGGGTGATCTGGAGGAACTGGCCGACGCCCTGGTCCAGGGGGTCCACGGCCCCTCCTCCCACCACACCACCGGCCCCCTCGCGGACCGGCGCGAGGACGACATAGCCATACTGCTGCTGTCCCGGCCGGAGGAGGGCTTCGGCGAGACGCTGCTCGTGCCGCCGAAGGTCCGCCGCACCATGCTGTCCGTCGCGCAGGCGGAACCGGAGCGGGTGGCGGTGGCCCGTCAGCACCTGCGGGAGCTGCTGCACGACTGGCCCTCGCCGGACCAGGTCGACTCGGCGGTGCTGCTGGTCTCCGAGATGCTCACCAACGTCCTCGTGCACACCGACGCCGACGCGCTGCTGCTGGCGGAGGTGCGGGGCGAGCGGGGCAGCCGCCGGATGCGCATCACCGTCACGGACACCAGCGACGCCCTCCCGCACAAGCGCCGCCCTGGCGAACTGGCCTCCTCGGGGCGCGGGTTGATGCTCATCGAGCTGCTCGCGGACGCGTGGGGCGTGGACCCGCGGGGCGAGGGCAAGAGCATCTGGTTCGAGCTCTACGAGTCCGACGGCTCGGGTACCTGATACCGCGCCCGCAGTTCGCGTACGACGCCGAAGACTGCGGCGGTGAGCGGCACCGCGAGCAGCATCCCGAGCACCCCGGCGACGGAGGCTCCGGCGGTGATGGCCACCATCACCACCGCCGGGTGCATCTGCGCGGTCCGGCTCTGGATCAGGGGCGTGAGCACATGCCCCTCCAGCACCTGCACGGCGAGGACCACCCCGAGCACCCACAGCGCGATCACGAACCCACGGTCGGCGAGCGCGACCAGCACGGCTACGGCACCGGAGATGAAGGCGCCGAGGTAGGGGATGAAGGCCCCGACGAAGACGAGCGCACCGAGCCCGACGGCACCGGGCACATCCAGCACCACCAGCCCGAGGGTGATGCAGACGGCGTCGATGAGCGCGATGAGGCTGGTGCCGCGCATGAAGCCCTCGACGGCCTCGTAGGCCCGGCGGGCCATGGCCTCGAGCGTGTCGCCGCTCTGCCCGGGAGCGATGCCCCTGATTGCGTCGGCGGCCTTGTGCGAGTCCCGCAGGAAGAAGAAGACGAGGAAGAGCGCGAGGACCGCCATGGCGATGGTCTCGCCGACGACGCTGACCCCGCTGATGACATTGGAGGCGGCCGTGCCCCCGAACTTGGTGAGGAGGTCCTTGGCGTGCGTGGCGAGGTCGTCCAGGGAGGTTCCCGCGGCCCCGAAATGATCGGCGACGCCCTGAGCCGCGTGCTTGAGGGAGGCGACGATCTGGTCACCGGTGTCGATGAGCGCGGCGACGACGATGTACACGGCACCGCCGACCACGGCCACGACCGCGACACAGGTGAGCCCGGCAGCGAGGGACCTGTTGACCCCGGCCCTGACGAGCCGCCGGTGCAGGGGCCCCAGCAGGGCGGTCCCGAGCAGCGCGAGCAGCACCGGCGTCACGGCCGTACGGAACTGCGAGCACAGCAGGACCCCGGCGTACACGACCCCGGCGACCAGCAGGATCACGGCGCACCAGGCGGCGAGCCGCCGTACGGGATCGGGGAGAAGCTGCACCCGTCCAGCGGATCACGCGCGCCCACGCCGTGTCCTGCGCGGACGGACCAGCCGGGTGAGCCCCCGCGGTCCGCCCGCATACGGTCCTACAGGCCGCCCTCGGTCATCCCGTGCACGGCGGGGATGGTGCCCAGCCGGCCCTTCTGGAAGTCCTCGAACGCCTGCTGGAGCTCTTCCCTGGTGTTCATGACGAACGGGCCGTAGTGGGCCATGGGCTCCCGTATGGGCTGCCCGCCCAGGAGCACGACCTCCAGGTCCGGGGTGTGCGAGTCCTGCTTCTCGTCCGCGCGGACGGTCAGCGCGGAGCCCGCACCGAACACGGCGGTCTGGCCCAGCTCGATCGGCCGGCGCTCGGCACCGACCGCGCCCCGGCCGGCGAGGACGTACGCGAGGCCGTTGAAGTCCTCGCGCCACGGCAGGGTGAGCTCCGCGCCCGGCGCCAGCGTCGCGTGGATCATCGTGATCGGCGTGTGCGTGATGCCGGGGCCCTGGTGGCCGTCGAGCTCACCGGCGATGACCCGCAGCAGGGCGCCGCCGTCGGGGGTCGTCAGCAGCTGAACGTTTCCGCCGCGGATGTCCTGGTAGCGGGGGGCCATCATCTTGTCCCTGGCCGGGAGGTTCACCCACAGCTGCAGCCCGTGGAAGAGGCCGCCGGACATGACGAGGGACTCCGGCGGCGCCTCGATGTGCAGCAGGCCCGAGCCCGCGGTCATCCACTGGGTGTCGCCGTTGGTGATGGTGCCGCCACCGCCCTGCGAGTCCTGGTGGTCGAAGATCCCGTCGATGATGTACGTGACGGTCTCGAAGCCGCGGTGCGGGTGCCAGGGGGTGCCCTTGGGCTCGCCCGGCGCGTACTCCACCTCGCCCATCTGGTCCATCATGATGAACGGGTCGAGGTACTTGTAGTTGATCCCGGCGAACGCCCGGCGCACCGGGAAGCCCTCGCCCTCGAAACCGCTCGGCGCGGTCGTGACAGCGAGCACGGGACGGGCCACGGCGTCGGCCGGAGCGGCCACGCGGGGCAGGGTCAGCGGGTTCTCGACGGTCACTGCAGGCATGTCGGTACCTCCTTGTGCGGCCAGTTTAGTTGAGCGTTGAACTTTCTGCCACCCGTAACGGAGAAAGCCCGGAGGGCATTCCCTCCGGGCTCTCACAGGCAGTCGTCAGCCGTACATCCGGCGCATCGCGAACTCGACCATCTGCTCCACGGCCTTCGCGTCGAAGACCATGCGGTGCTCGCCCTCCATGTCGAGGACGAAGCCGTAGCCGGTGGGGAGCAGATCGATGACCTCGGCCCCCGTGATCACGAAGTACTTGGACTCCTTGCCCGCGTACCGGCGCAGCTCCTTGAGCGAGGTGAACATCGGGATCACCGGCTGCTGGGTGTTGTGCAGGGCGAGGAAACCGGGGTTGTCGCCGCGTGGGCAGTAGACCTTCGAGGTGGCGAAGACCTGCTGGAAGTCCTCCGCGGACAGCTGTCCGGTGGTGAAGGCCCGTACCGCGTCCGCGAGGGACGGCGGGGACGGCTCGGGATACAGCGGTGCCTGCTGCCCGTAACCGCCGGGGCCCTGCTGCGGCTGGGCGTACTGCTGCTGAGCACCCGCACCCACGTTCTGGTCGTAGCCGTACATGAGCGCAAGAGTACTGAGTCACAGATGACCCATTCGGGGTTGCTTCTTATTACCGACGGGTAGCATCATCGTAGCTACTTGTTGGTACGTGAACTAGTGCGAGGAGCTACACCCGGTGCCTCGCCGATTTCTCTAACGGAGCCGTCGCCATGGGGCACTACAAGTCGAATCTGCGCGACATCGAGTTCAACCTCTTCGAAGTCCTCGGCCGGGACAAGCTGTACGGCACCGGCCCGTTCGAGGAGATGGACGTCGACACCGCCAGGAGCATCCTCGAGGAGCTGACCCGCCTCTCGGAGAACGAGCTGGCGGAGTCCTTCGCGGACGCCGACCGCAACCCGCCCGTCTTCGACCCGGAGACGAACACCGCCCCGGTCCCGGCGTCCTTCAAGAAGAGCTACAAGGCCTTCATGGACTCCGAGTACTGGCGCCTCGGCCTGCCCGAGGAGATCGGCGGCACCACCTCGCCCCGCTCCCTGATCTGGGCCTTCGCCGAGCTGATCCTGGGCGCCAACCCGGCCGTCTGGATGTACTCCTCGGGCCCCGCGTTCGCCGGCATCCTCTTCGAGGAGGGCAACGAGGTCCAGAAGCACATCGCCAAGGTCGCCGTGGAGAAGCAGTGGGGCTCCACGATGGTCCTCACCGAGCCCGACGCGGGCTCCGACGTGGGCGCCGGCCGCACCAAGGCGATCCAGCAGGAGGACGGCTCCTGGCACATCGAGGGCGTGAAGCGCTTCATCACCTCCGGTGAGCACGACATGGAGGAGAACATCCTCCACTACGTCCTCGCCCGCCCCGAGGGCGCCGGCCCCGGCACCAAGGGCCTGTCCCTCTTCCTCGTCCCGAAGTACCTCTTCGACTTCGAGACCGGCGAGCTGGGCGAGCGCAACGGCGTGTACGCGACGAACGTCGAGCACAAGATGGGCCTCAAGGCCTCCAACACCTGCGAGATGACCTTCGGCGACCAGCACCCCGCCAAGGGCTGGCTGATCGGCGACAAGCACGACGGCATCCGCCAGATGTTCCGCATCATCGAGTTCGCCCGCATGATGGTGGGCACGAAGGCGATCTCCACGCTGTCGACGGGCTACCTGAACGCGCTGGAGTACGCCAAGGAGCGCGTCCAGGGCCCGGACCTGGCGAACTTCATGGACAAGACCGCGCCCAAGGTCACCATCACGCACCACCCGGACGTCCGCCGCTCGCTGATGACGCAGAAGGCGTACGCGGAGGGCATGCGCGCCCTGGTGCTCTACACGGCCTCCCTCCAGGACGAGATCCAGGTCAAGGAGGCGGCGGGCGAGGACACCAAGGCGCTCGAGGCCCTGAACGACCTGCTCCTGCCGATCGTCAAGGGCTACGGCTCCGAGAAGGGCTACGAGCAGCTCGCACAGTCGCTGCAGACCTTCGGCGGCTCCGGCTTCCTGCAGGAGTACCCGATCGAGCAGTACATCCGCGACGCCAAGATCGACACCCTGTACGAGGGCACCACCGCGATCCAGGGCCAGGACTTCTTCTTCCGGAAGATCGTCCGCAACCAGGGCGCGGCGCTGAACTCCCTCGCGGAGGAGATCAAGAAGTTCCTGGCGCTCGGCGAGGGCGGCGAGGAGCTGGCCGGCGCCCGCGAGCACCTCGCGAAGGCCGCCGTCGAGCTGGAGGCCATCGTCGGCCTGATGCTGACCGACCTCGCGGCCACCGAGCAGGACGTCAAGAACATCTACAAGGTGGGCCTGAACACCACCCGCCTGCTGATGGCCTCCGGTGACGTGGTCGTCGGATACCTGCTGCTCAAGGGTGCCGCGGTCGCCGCCGAGAAGCTGCAGACGGCCTCCGCCAAGGACAAGGCGTTCTACACGGGCAAGATCGCGGCGGCGAAGTTCTTCGCGGCCAACGTCCTGCCGGGCGTCACCGGCGCCCGCAAGCTCGCCGAGAACGTCGAGCTGGACCTGATGGAGCTGGACGAGGCGGCGTTCTAACCTCTCCGGTTCTGGGTAACCAGAACTCCACATCGCCCTCACGAGGGCCCGCTCCTCATCACGAAGAGCGGGCCCTCGTACGTCGTTAAGGTGAACCCCATGAGCGAACCCCACCGCTTCGACCGCGGCCACACCGACGACCTCATGTCCTTCCTGACGGCGAGCCCGTCGCCGTACCACGCGGTGGCGAGCGCCGCCGAGCGGCTGGAGAAGGCAGGGTTCAGGCAGGTCTCGGAGACGGACGCCTGGGACGGGACGAGCGGCGGCAAGTACGTGCTGCGCGGCGGCGCGATCGTGGCCTGGTACGTCCCCGAGGGCGCGGCGCTCCACACGCCGTTCCGTATCGTCGGCGCGCACACCGACTCCCCGAACCTGCGGGTCAAGCCGCTGCCCGACACCGGGGCGCACGGCTGGCGCCAGGTGGCGGTGGAGATCTACGGCGGGCCGCTGCTCAACTCCTGGCTCGACCGCGACCTGGGCCTGGCAGGACGGCTGACCCTGCGGGACGGGTCGACGCGGCTGGTGAACGTCGACCGCCCGCTGCTGAGGGTGCCCCAGCTCGCCATCCATCTGGACCGTTCGGTGGCGGCGGAGGGCCTCAAGCTCGACAAGCAGCGCCATCTGACGCCCATCTGGGGTCTGGGCGGCGATGTGCGCGACGGTGACCTGATCGCCTTCCTCGAGGAGAGCGCGGGGCTGCCGGCGGGCGAGGTCACCGGCTGGGACCTGATGACGCACTCCGTGGAGCCGCCCGCCTACCTGGGCCGCGACAAGGAGCTGCTCGCGGGACCCCGCATGGACAACCTGCTGTCCGTGCACGCGGCGGTGGCCGCGCTGACGGCGGTGTCCTCCGGCGGCGCGGACCTGCCGTACATCCCGGTGCTGGCCGCCTTCGACCACGAGGAGAACGGCTCGCAGTCGGACACGGGAGCGGACGGGCCGCTGCTCGGCAGCGTGCTGGAGCGTTCGGTGTTCGCGCGCGGCGGCTCGTTCGAGGACCGGGCGAGAGCCTTCGCGGGCACGGTGTGCCTGTCCTCGGACACCGGTCACGCGGTGCACCCCAACTACGCGGAGCGGCACGACCCCACGCACCACCCGCGGGTCAACGGCGGCCCCATCCTCAAGGTCAACGTCAACAACCGCTATGCCACGGACGGTTCGGGCCGCGCGGTCTTCGCCGCCGCCTGCGAGAAGGCGAACGTCCCCTTCCAGTCCTTCGTCTCCAACAACTCCATGCCGTGCGGCACGACGATCGGCCCGATCACCGCGGCCCGGCACGGCATCAAGACCGTCGACATCGGCGTGGCGATCCTGTCGATGCACAGCGCCCGCGAGCTGTGCGGCGCGGACGACCCGTATCTGCTGGCCAACGCCCTGGTGGCGTTCCTGGAGGGGTAGTTCCCCGGCCGCCGGTCCCCGAGTGCCGGCCGGGAGGACGACCTCGACGCGACGTGACGCAGGTCGCTGCGATGTGAGCGGCGGACTCCGCATGGGCAACGGGCCCGCGGGTACCCGGAGTCGGCCGGAAGACCGGCAGCTCCGGACCGCACAGGGAGGCGACAACTCATGGGCCTCGGCGGATGCATCATCCTCATCGCCGTGGGAGCCATCCTCACGTTCGCGACCGACTGGCACATGCAGGGGGTCAACCTCGACCTGGTCGGCATCATCCTCATGATCGTCGGACTGATCGGCGTCAGCACCTTCAGCAGCATCGCCCGCCGCCGCCGTGTGGTGGTGCCACCCACGCCCGTCATCGACGAGGAGGGGACCCACCACCACCGGCGGGACGGCTACACCGACGGTTACGGCGTCTGAATCGTCCCTGCCCGCAAGGACCGGCGGAAGGCGGTCCGTCCCCTCGGCGACGAGGCGGACGGTCCCGCCCCCGCCGGCCCCGTCGATTCCTCAGGCCCGTCGGCTCAGAGCGTGGCCGGTCGTGGCGTCCACGTGCGAGGGGACCTCGTCGTGCCGGTCGCCCACCGAGAGGGTGCCGGTGGGTTCGAAGACCAGGATCTCGCTGGACACCCGCGCGTGCGGCTTGTGTTCGGTGCCGCGCGGGACGGTGAAGACCGAGCCCTTGGGGAGCGTCACCGTGCGCTCCCCGGCCGACTCCCGCAGGGAGATGTGGAGTTCGCCCTCCAGCACCAGGAAGAACTCGTCGGTGTGGTCGTGGACGTGCCACACGTGCTCGCCCTCGACCTTCGCGACACGTACGTCGTAGTCGTTGACTGCCGCGACGATGCGCGGGCTCCACCGCTCGGTGAAGGAGGCGAGGGCCTGGTCCAGGGAGATGGGTTCGCTGCTCATGCACGTCATCGTCGGCGGTGGCCCGGCGGTCGCACGAGTGCTAGAAATCGCATATGCCGCAAGGATCCTCGCAGCGCCGTCCCCACCCCCGTCCGCACAGGGTCGCCGTGATCGTCGACGAGGGCACCAACCCCTTCGAAGTCGGCGTCGCCACCGAACTCTTCGGGCTGCCGCGGCCCGAACTGGGGCTTCCCGGCCCGCTCTACGAGGTGACGCTGTGCACGCCCACCCCCGAGGTGCGCATGAACCACGGCTTCTTCACCCTGACCGGGGTGCCCGGCCTGGACGCCGTGGACGACGCGGACACCCTCGTCGTGCCCGGCCGCCCCGACAACGTCGTACCGCGCGGCGCCGCCGTACTGGACGCGATCCGCCGCACACACACGCGTGGCGCCCGCGTCCTGAGCCTGTGCACCGGCAGCTTCGCCCTCGCCGAGGCCGGGCTGCTGGACGGCCGCCGGGCCACCACACACTGGATGTGGGCCGAGGTCTTCCGCGAACTGCACCCGCAGGTCCGCCTGGAGCCGGACGTGCTCTTCGTCGACGAGGGCGAGATCCTCACCGCGGCCGGCAGCGCGGCCGCGCTCGACCTCGGCCTGCACCTCGTACGCCGGGACCACGGCGCCGAGATCGCCCATGCCGTCTCGCGGCGGCTGGTCTTCGCGGCCCACCGGGACGGCGGGCAGCGGCAGTTCGTGGAGCGGCCGGTGCCCAAGGTGCCCGACGCGTCGCTCGGCCCGCTGCTGGCGTGGGCGCAGGAGCGGCTGGGGGAGCCGCTGACGGTGGCCGGTCTCGCGGCCCGCGCGGCCGTCTCCCCCGCCACGCTCCATCGCCGCTTCCGGGCGGAACTCGGTACGACTCCGCTGGCCTGGCTGACGGGGGAGCGGGTGGCGCTCGCCTGCCGGCTGATCGAGCGCGGGGAGGAGCGGCTGGACGTGGTGGCCGCCAGGAGCGGCCTGGGAACCGCCGCCAACCTGCGGACGCTCCTGCGGCGCGAGACGGGACTCAGCCCGTCGGCCTACCGGCGGCGTTTCGGACCGGCCGCCGGGGAAGCGGTGACGGTATGAGATTCCTCGTACGCGACCGGCTCCTCGGCATCGGTGACGACTACTGGATCGAGGACGAGCACGGCACCAAGGTGTTCCTCGTCGACGGCAAGGCCATGCGCCTGAGGGACACCTTCGAGCTGAAGGACACCCAGGGGCGCGTCCTGATCGACATCCACCAGAAGATGTTCGCCCTGCGCGACACCATGGTGATCGAACGGGACGGCTCCGTCCTCGCACGCATCAAGCGCAAACGCCTGTCCCTGCTGCGCCACCACTACCGGGTCTCCATGGTCGACGGCACGGAACTCGACGTCAGCGGCAAGATCCTGGACCGCGAGTTCGCCATCGAGTACGACGGCGAGCTCCTCGCCGTCGTCTCCCGCCGCTGGCTGCACATCCGGGAGACCTACGGCGTCGACGTCGTACGGGAGGACGCGGACCCGGCACTGCTGATCGCGGTGACGGTGTGCGTGATCCACCTGGCGGAGATGGAACGGGAGGACGACTGACCCCTCGTGGCCGCCCGGGGCTAGAGGACCCGGTCCTTCAGGGCCGGGAACTGCTCGCGCGTCGTCGCGACCTTCGCCGGATCGAACTCCACCGTGAGGATCTCCTCGTCCGCCCCGGCCTCCGCGAGGACCTCGCCCCACGGATCCACCACGATCGAGTGACCCGCCTGCGGAACTCCCGCATGGGTACCGGCCGTTCCACAGGCGAGCACGAACGCCTGGTTCTCGACCGCCCGCGCCTGGGCCAGCAGCGTCCAGTGCGCCCGGCGGCGCTCCGGCCAGCCCGCCGGGATCACCAGGGTCTCGGCACCGGCGTCGACGAGACCGCGGAAGAGTTCGGGGAAACGGAGGTCGTAGCAGGTGGCGACGCCCACGGTCGTCTCGGGCAGCCGGAGCGTCACCAGCTCCCGCCCCGCGCCCATCAGCACGGCCTCGCCCTTGTCGAAGCCGAAGCGGTGGATCTTGCGGTAGGCGGCGGCCAGATCACCGGAGGGGGAGAAGACGAGAGACGTGTTGTAGAGCGGTCCTTCTGGGTCCCGCTCGGGGATCGAGCCCGCGTGCAGCCACACGCCCGCGTCGCTGGCGGCCTTCGCCATCGCCTCGTACGTCGGCCCTTCGAGCGGCTCGGCCTCGGTGCCGAACGCCTCGTAGGCGAAGGCGCCGGTCGTCCACAGCTCCGGCAGCACGACCAGATCGGCCCCGGCCTGCTCCCGTACCAGCGAGGCCACCCGTCGCCGACGCGATTCGACCGATTCGCCCTCGTCTACGGCGATCTGGATCAGAGAAGCGCGCACACTACCACCGTCCTGGCATTCGAGCCGTCCACACGGGCCTACGATCGTCACACGAAAGCACTGCCGGGGTGCCTCACAGCAGCGTAACTTAGCGTTTCAAGACACCCGCCGAGTGCAGCCACCTCCCGCTGGCAACGCTGCCACCAACCGCCCGTGTACCGACCGAGGGGTCCCGTTCCGTGAGTCTGCATCCCACCCTCCAGCCCTACGCCGACGCCTGGACCCACTCCATCGAAGCGATATCCGAGCTGGTGGGTCCGCTTGTGGAGGGAGAGTGGAACCGGCGGACGCCGTGCCCAGGATGGTCGGTCCGTGACGTCGTCTCCCATGTCATCGGCCTGGACTGCGAGATGCTCGGCGACCCGCGCCCCATCCACACGCTGCCGCGCGACCTCTTCCACGTCACCAACGACCACCAGCGCTACATGGAGATGCAGGTCGACGTCCGCCGACACCACACGGCACCGGAGATGACGTCCGAGCTGGAGTACGTGATCATCCGCCGCAACCGCCAGCTGCGCAACGACTCGCGCGACCCGGGCACCAAGGTGCGCGGCCCCCTCGGCACCGAGCTCACCCTCGAAGAGTCCATGCGCGCCCACGCGTTCAACGTCTGGGTGCACGAGCAGGACCTGCGGTCGGCCCTGGGCCGTCCCGGCAACCTCGACTCCCCCGGCGCGCACATCGCCCGTGACGTGCTCCTCGCCGAGCTGCCCGCGATCGTGGCCGAGAAGTCGGACGCGCCGCGCAGTTCGGCGATCGTCTTCGACGTGCACGGCCCGGTCGAGTTCCTGCGCACCATCCGCGTCGACATCCAGGGCCGCGGCACCCTCGAGACCGCCCCCGCCCTCGGCCCCGCCGCCACCCTCACCCTCGACTGGGAGACGTACGTGCGCCTGGCCTGCGGCCGGGTGACCCCGGAGGGGGTCGCGGACCGGGTGAAGGCGGAGGGAGACCCGGAGCTCACGGCGGCGATCCTGCGGAACTTCACGGTGACGCCGTAGCGCCTCCGGGGCTCCGGCGATCAGCGGTCCTCGGTAACGGTCGTCGCGACACCACCGCTGATCACGACCTTCGCGGAGACGCCCTTCTTGGCGGCGGCCTCCAGCTGGTCAAGGGTGCAGCGGGCGGTCCCCGACGACCCCGGGGTGCCGCAGATGGTGCCCGCGCCGTACACCTTGGTGCTGTCGGCGACGAAGAACGCCTGCTCGACGCCCTTCATGTCGGACACGGTGAACTTGCCCGGCGCCAGGTAGCTGACGTTGCCGAGCCAGGTGCCGCTGACGCCCTTGGTGCCGGTGCCGCCGCCGGCGCTGTGGCGTTCCTGTACGACGGTGGCGACGCCCTTGCTGATCGTCACATCGGCGGGGACGGCTGCCTTCCTGGTGGCCGTCTCCAGCTGGTCCAGGGTGCAGTGCGAGCCGGCGCAGATCGTGCCGGCGCCGTGGACCTGAGTGTCGCCCGCGACGAAGAACGCCCGGTCGGTCTTCCCGGGCACGGACACGATGTACTTGCCCGGGGCGAGATAGCTGACCGTGCCGCCGGTGATGGTCGCGTTCACGCCCTGCTGGGACTTCGACGTGTTCCCGGCGGAGGTGCCCGAGGAGCCGGAGTGCGGGGAGGCCCCCGAGGTCTTCGACGTCCCCTGCGTCGTGGCCGTCGTGGACGCCGAGGCGTCCGGGGAGCCGCCCTTGCTGCTGGAACCGTTCTGACAAGCCGTCATCAGCAGGCCGGCCGTGATGGCGGCGGTGACGAGGGCGGTCTTGCGCAGGCGGCGGTTCATCAGGAGGTTCCCTTCGGGAGCGAGGACGGTGTTCGAGGCGTTCGATGCACTCGCCGACTATGAGGGGCCGCCGGCCCCCCTGGTCACGTCCGTCCTCGCTTCACGACACCGCTGTCACACGCCCATGACACAGCAACACCTGGGCTGTGAACGTCCGTCGCGGTGAACCTCCCGCCTCACGCCGGTACGTGCACCGTCTCCACCCGGCTCGCCACCAGCCGCTCCCGCTCCCGCTGCGCGACCCGCCCCCGCAGCCGCAGGATCTGACCGACCCCGAGGGCCTGCAGCACGAACACCGCGGAGAACGCGACGGTGTAGTCGTCGCCGGTGGCGTCCAGCAGCACCCCGATCGCGAACAACGTCGTCATCGAGGCGACGAAGCCGCCCATGTTGGTGATCCCGGAAGCCGTGCCCTGCCGCTCCGCCGGGTTGGCCGGCCGCGCGAAGTCGAAGCCGATCATCGACGCCGGCCCGCAGGAGCCGAGGACCGTGCACAGCACGATCAGCAGCCACATCGGCGCCCGGTCGGCCGGGTAGGCCAGCGTCGCCGCCCAGACCACCGCCGTCGCCGCCACGGTGCCGAGCGCCAGCGGCAGCCGCGCCGCGTGGTGCCGGGCGATGATCTGGCCGTAGACGAGACCCACGACCATGTTCGACAGGACGACCAGGGTGAGGAGTTCACCGGCCGTGGCCCGCGACAGGCCCTGCGCCTGCACCAGGAAGGGCAGCCCCCACAGCAGCAGGAACACCATCGCCGGGAACTGGGTCGTGAAGTGCACCCACAGCCCGAGCCGCGTCCCCGGCTCCCGCCAGGAGGCCGCGATCTGCCGCCGTACGTACGCGGCGCCCTGGTGCGGGAACGGCTCCGGCTCGTATCCCTCGGGGTGGTCCTTCAGGAACAGCAGGAGCAGGACGAGGACGAGGACTCCGGCCAGCGCGCTGCCCGCGAAGGCGGCCGTCCAGCCGACGCCGTGCAGCAGCCGGGCCAGCACCAGCGTGGAGACCAGGTTGCCCGCCATGCCGGCCAGCCCCGCGAGCTGCGCGACCAGCGGCCCGCGCCGCGCCGGGAACCAGCGGGTGCCCAGCCGCAGCACGCTGATGAACGTCATCGCGTCACCGCAGCCGAGCAGCGCGCGGGAGGCGAGGGCCATGCCGTACGAGGGGGAGAACGCGAAGCCGAGCTGACCTGCCGTGAAGAGCACGACCCCGATGGTCAGCACCTTCTTGGTGCCGAGCCGGTCCACCAGCAGGCCGACGGGTATCTGCATGCCGGCGTAGACGAGGAGCTGCAGGATCGAGAAGGTCGACAGCGCCGAGGCGTTCACATGGAAGCGGTCGGCGGCGTCGAGGCCGGCGACCCCGAGGGACGTACGGAAGATGACGGCGACGAAGTAGACGGAGACGCCGATGCCCCAGACGGCCATCGCGCGCCGGCCGCCCGGCGGGTCACCCGGCAGGGTGGTCGTGGCGGACGACGAGCTCATCGGACCTCACCCCGCGCCAGGTGCGAGAACCAGCTGACGTGCCGGTGCACGACCCCGACCGCCTCCTCCGCGTCCCCCGAGCGCAGCGCCTGAAGGATCTCCTCGTGCTCGGCGAGGGTCTTGGCGATCCGGTCGGGATGGGAGTGCATGATGGCGACGCCCATGCGCAACTGCCGGTCCCTGAGCTGGTCGTAGAGCCGGGAGAGGATCTCGTTCCCCCCGCTGCGGACGATCTCGGCGTGGAAGCAGCGGTCGGTGACGGCTGCCCCGGCGAGGTCACCGGCGGCGGCCTGCGCCTTCTGCTTCGCCAGCAGTTCCTCCAGCCGCTCGACGAGGCCGGCGGGAGCGGGCACAGCCTTGCGCGCCGCGTGCTCCTCGACCAGCAGCCGGGTCTCCACCACGTCCGCGATCTCCTGCGCGGACACGGGCAGGACCAGGGCTCCCTTCTTCGGGTAGAGCTTGATCAGCCCTTCCACCTCAAGGCGCAGCAGCGCCTCGCGCACCGGGGTGCGGGACACCCCCACGGCCTCGGCGAGTTCACCCTCGGTGAGGAGGGTCCCGCCCTCGTAGCGGCGCTCCAGGACGCCCTGCTTGACGTGGGCGTAGACGCGTTCGGCGGCGGGTGGTTGCTTGGCGGTCAGGGTCCCCGGGCTGCTCATGCGAACAGGATAGATACAACACGTACGCATGAAGGATCCGGTCCAGCATCCGGACGGGTGCACAGGGATACGAGTGCACGACATGCGGACGAATCACCCGTCACGGCAACCCCACACAGCAACAGTGCAACCAACTGTGCTATTTACGTGTCTCACACATGCGGCCCCCTTCGCTTCGCATCCAACTCGGCCGCATATCAGGGGCTTTCAACGCAATCGGGGTATTTCAGTTGATTACCGCCATCACCGGCACCAAGGGCAGCCGCCTCCGCCGAGCCGCCGCGGTCAGTGTCACCGCCGGCGCCGTTCTCGCGGGCGGGGCCTTCGCCGCGGCACCCGCACAGGCCGTCACCACGCCCTCGATCGTGGCCAAGGGCGGCTACGTCATGAACAACGCGAACGGGTCGACGCTGTACACCAAGGCGGCGGACACCCAGCGTTCGACGGGCTCCACCACGAAGATCATGACCGCGAAGGTCGTGCTCGCGCAGCCGAACCTGAACCTGGACAAGAAGGTCACGATCCAGAAGGCGTACAGCGACTACGTCGTCGCCAACAACGCCTCCCAGGCCCACCTGATCGTCGGCGACAAGGTCACCGTCCGTCAGCTGCTGTACGGGCTGATGCTGCCGTCCGGCTGCGACGCCGCGTACGCGCTCGCCGACACCTACGGCTCGGGCACGACGCGTGCCGCGCGTGTGAAGTCGTTCATCGGCAAGATGAACAAGGCCGCGTCGGACCTGCACCTGACGAACACGCACTTCGACTCGTTCGACGGCATCGGCAACGGCAACAACTACTCGACGCCGCGCGACCTGACGAAGATCGCCAGCAGTGCGATGAAGAACTCCACGTTCCGCACGGTCGTCAAGACGAAGTCGTACACCGCGAAGACCGTCACCAAGACGGGCAGCATCCGCACGATGAACCCGTGGACCAACACCAACGGGCTCCTCAGCAGCTACAGCGGCACCATCGGCGTGAAGACCGGCTCCGGCCCCGAGGCGGGTTACTGCCTCGTCTTCGCCGCCACCCGGGGCGGCAAGACGGTCATCGGCACCGTCCTCTCCTCCACGTCCAT
This sequence comes from Streptomyces sp. NPDC001351, assembly GCF_042896045.1. Taxonomy (NCBI): domain Bacteria; kingdom Bacillati; phylum Actinomycetota; class Actinomycetes; order Kitasatosporales; family Streptomycetaceae; genus Streptomyces; species Streptomyces sp. NPDC001351. The sequence continues at coordinate 460,385 of NZ_JBIAWS010000004.1, forward strand.
CCCGCAGCGCGAGGCGGACGCGAAGAAGCTCATGACCTACGGGTTCGCGCGGCTCGGCTGACCCCGGATCAGGGCAGGAACAGGAAGGGCCCCTCGCCGTCGGCGAGGGGCCCTTCGCCCCGTCTAGAGTCGCGGGGTGACCGAGCCCTCCTACCTCACCGCGGTCCGGGAGTCCTACGACACCGTCGCCGCCGACTATCTGAAGCAGGTCAAGCGACCGTCCGAACTGGATCCGCTGTCACGCTCGTTGCTGACCGCGTTCGCGGAAGCCGTGCGGGAGGGCGGCGGCGGGCCCGTCGCGGACCTGGGCTGCGGCCCGGGCCTGGTGACGGCGCACCTCGCCGGGCTGGGGCTGTCGGCGTTCGGCGTCGACCTGTCCCCCCGGATGATCGAACTCGCCCGCCAGACCCATCCCGGCCTGACCTTCACGGTGGGCTCCATGACGGCACTGGACATCGAGGACGGCTCCCTCGCCGGCATCCTCGCCTACTACTCCACCCACCACACCCCGCCGGAACTGCTCCCGCTCGTCTACGGCGAGTTCCACCGGACCCTCAGGCCCGGCGGCCTGCTCATGCTGGCCGGTTATACGGGAGACGGCGAGCGCGTCCGGCCGAAGCCGGCCTACGGCGGCCATCCGGTCTCGTACGAGTCCCATCGGCTCCCGCAGGAACAGCTCGTGGAACTCCTGGAGCGGGCCGGACTGGCCGTCACGGCGCGGACGGTCCAGGAGCCCGAGGAGGGCAGGACGGCGAGGATCAGCACGCTGCTGTGCCGCCGCCCGCGGTGACCGAAGGAGCCGCGCACCCGGGACGGGTGCGCGGCTCCTGACGGAGATGCCCGCCGAGCGGGGCCGACCAAGGCCACTGCGGCTCGCCCGCGCCCTGGTGGGGGCGCGGGGCTGTGCCGACCATGCGGCTCCGCCACGCGGGCGGGATCAGCCACGACGATGCCGGAGGCGACAGACGGCACAGCGCCGCCCGGCGGCACGGCCGGCGGAGCGCCTAGGCCCAGGTGATCAGCTTCTTCGGCTGCTCCAGGATCGCCGCCACGTCCGCCAGCACCTTCGAGCCCAACTCGCCGTCCACCAGGCGATGGTCGAAGCTCAGGGCCAGCGTCGTGACCTGGCGGGGCTTCACCTTGCCCTTGTGGACCCAGGGCTGGAGCTTGATCGCGCCGATGGCGAGGATCGCGGATTCGCCGGGGTTGAGGATGGGCGTGCCGGTGTCGACGCCGAAGACGCCGACGTTGGTGATCGTCACCGTGCCGCCCTGCATGGCCGCCGGGGAGGTCTTGCCCTCCCGCGCCGTCGACACCAGCTCGCCGAGGGCCTCGGCCAGCTGCGGGAGCGTCTTGTCGTGGGCGTCCTTGATGTTCGGGACGATCAGGCCGCGCGGGGTGGCCGCGGCGATGCCCAAGTTGACGTAGTGCTTGAGCACGATCTCCTGGTTCGCCTCGTCCCAGGACGCGTTGATCTCCGGGTGGCGCTTGATGGCGACCAGGAGGGCCTTGGCGATCAGGAGCAGCGGATTGACGCGCAGGCCCTGCAGGCCGAATTCCTCGGGGGCCCGCTTGAGCTCCTCGACCAGCTTCATCGTGCGGGTCACATCGACCGTCACGAACTCCGTGACATGCGGCGCCGTGAACGCCGAGCCCACCATCGCCGCCGCCGTCGCCTTGCGCACGCCCTTGACCGGTACCCGGGTCTCACGGGCCGTGTCGTACGCCGGGACCGGCGCCGGGGGCGCGGAAACAGCGGGAGCCGTCACCGGCTCGGCGGCCGGCGGTGCCACCGCCGCGTGGACGTCCTCACGCGTGATGATGCCGTCCGGCCCGGACGGGACCACGGTCGCGAGGTCGACACCCAGGTCCTTCGCCAGCTTGCGCACCGGCGGCTTGGCCAGGGGGCGCGCCCTCTCGGCCGTACCCGCCGCAGCGGTCGCGGCGACCGGCCCGTGGCCGTTGAGTTCCTTCTGGACCGCCGTCGAGGCCTCCGGGACCACGAGCTCGGGGCCCTTGCGCGGGCGGCGCTTGGTGGAGGACGCGGCGACGCCGTAACCCACCAGCACCGGCTGGCGGCCGGAGCCCTCCGGCTTCTTCTCCTCGACGGGAGCAGCAGGAGCAGCAGCCTGCGCCGGGGCGGGCACCGTGGCCCCGCCCGACACGTCCACCGCGATGATCGGCGTGCCCACGTCCACCGTGGAGCCCTCGGGGAAGTGCAGGTCGCGGACCACCCCGTCGTACGGGATGGGCAGCTCCACGGCCGCCTTCGCGGTCTCGACCTCGCACACCACCTGCCCGTCGGTGACCTGGTCACCGGGCTGGACGTACCACTTGAGGATCTCGGCCTCGGTGAGGCCCTCGCCGACGTCCGGCATCTTGAACTCGCGTACGGACGCTTCCGTCATCGTCGTCACGACCCTCTCCTCAGTACGCCAGGGCGCGGTCGACGGCGTCGAGCACCCGGTCCAGGCCCGGCAGGTACTCCTCCTCCAGGCGGGCCGGCGGGTACGGGGCGTGGTAGCCGCCGACCCTGAGGACCGGTGCCTCCAGGTGGTAGAAGCAGCGCTCCGTGATGCGGGCGGCGATCTCCGCGCCCGAGCCGAGGAACACCGGCGCCTCGTGGACGACGACCAGGCGGCGCGTCTTCTCCACGGACGTCTGGATCGAGTCGAAGTCCAGCGGGGACACCGAGCGCAGGTCCAGGACCTCGAGGGACTTGCCCTCCTCGGCGGCCGCGGCGGCGACCTCCAGGCAGAGCTTCACCATCGGGCCGTACGCGACGAGGGTCAGGTCGGTGCCCTCACGGACGACCTGGGCCTTGTGCAGCGGGCCGGGGATGGCCTCGGTGTTGACCTCGGCCTTGTCCCAGTAGCGCCGCTTGGGCTCGAAGAAGATCACCGGGTCGTCGCTCTGGATGGCCTGCTGCATCATCCAGAACGCGTCCGAGGCGTTCGAAGGAGAGACCACCTTCAGGCCGGCCACGTGCGCGAACAGCGCCTCGGGGGACTCGGAGTGGTGCTCCACCGCGCCGATGCCGCCGCCGTAGGGGATGCGGACGACGACCGGGAGCTTGACCTTGCCGAGCGAGCGCGCGTGCATCTTCGCGAGCTGCGTGACGATCTGGTCGTAGGCGGGGAAGACGAAGCCGTCGAACTGGATCTCCACGACCGGCCGGTAGCCGCGCAGGGCCAGACCGATGGCCGTACCGACGATGCCGGACTCGGCGAGCGGGGTGTCGATGACCCGGCTCTCGCCGAAGTCCTTCTGCAGGCCGTCCGTCACACGGAAGACACCGCCGAGCTTGCCGACGTCCTCGCCCATGATCAGGACCTTGGGGTCGGACTCCAGGGCGCGGCGCAGCGACTCGTTGATCGCCTTGGCGAGAGCCATGTTTTTAAATGTCACAGTCTCGGCCATCTCAGTTGCCCCCCTCATCCGCGAACGACGCCTGGTAGGCGGCGAACTGGGCTCGCTCCTCGTCGACGAGCGCGTGCCCGTCCGCGTACACGTTCTCGAAGATGGCGAAGTGGTCCGGGTCGGGCATGGCGCGGACCGCCTCACGCACTCGTTTGCCCAACGCCTCGCTCTCGGCCTCGAGTTCCGCGAAGAATCCCTCGTCCGCGTGGTTTGAAGCCTCCAGGTACCGGCGAAGGCGCAGGATCGGGTCCTTCGCCTCCCAGGCCTCGCGCTCCTCGTCGGCCCGGTACTTCGTCGGGTCGTCGGAGGTGGTGTGGGCACCCATGCGGTACGTGTAGGCCTCGACGAGGGTGGGGCCCTCACCGCGGCGGGCCCGCTCCAGGGCCCACTTCGTCACCGCGAGGCAGGCCAGCACGTCGTTGCCGTCGACCCGGACGCCGGGGAAGCCGTAGCCCTGTGCGCGCTGGTAGAGCGGGACGCGGGTCTGCTTCTCGGTCGGCTCGGAGATCGCCCACTGGTTGTTCTGGCAGAAGAACACCACGGGGGCGTTGTAGACCGCGGAGAAGGTGAAGGACTCGGCCACGTCGCCCTGGCTGGAGGCGCCGTCGCCGAAGTAGGCGATGACCGCGCTGTCCGCGCCGTCCTTGGCGACGCCCATGGCGTAGCCGGTGGCGTGCAGCGTCTGGGAGCCGATGACGATGGTGTAGAGGTGGAAGTTGTTGCTGTTGGGGTCCCAGCCGCCGTTGTTCACACCGCGGAACATGCCGAGCAGGTTGGTGGGGTCGACCCCGCGGCACCAGGCGACGCCGTGCTCGCGGTAGGTCGGGAAGACGTAGTCGTCCTCGCGGGTGGCCCGGCCCGAGCCGATCTGGGCGGCCTCCTGGCCGAGCAGCGAGGCCCACAGGCCCAGCTCCCCCTGGCGCTGCAGGGAGGTGGCCTCGGCGTCGAAGCGGCGGGTGAGCACCATGTCGCGGTACAGGCCGCGGAGCTCATCGGGGGTGATGCCGGCGACGTACTCGTCGTACTCGGCGTTCTTGACGCGCTCGCCCTCGGGCGTCAGCAGCTGTACCAGCTGGGGGTCCGTGCTCGGCGATTTCCTTGCGGTGGTCGTCTTGCCGGCCGTGCTCTTGGTACCGGCGCTGCGTCGCGGCTTGCGCGCGGCAGTGCTCTCCACGGTCACGTGTGCTCCTCCGTCGGTCCGGCATACCGGGTTCGCCGGGATGCCAGTGCGGCTCGCCCGAAGCCCTACGGACGCACAGGGTGGGTGCGGCCCGGTCGGGGACAGGCGTGACAGGTGCCCCGGCGAGCGCCCTGCAAAAGGCACGTTACCCAGTGCTCCACATTTCTGTGAAACCCCTCCTGACCTGCGATTTTGCTTGGATTTCCAAGTAAATCGCGAAAGCCGGGAACATCGCCTGGTCACAGCCTTGCAGGGGGCCGGAACAACGGCACGTTATCCCGGTGACCCACGTCACGGGAAGAGTTCCCCCCGGGCGAGCCCGGGCGGCGGTCAGCCGCCGAGGCCCGAGGTGTCCCCCGTCGGGCCGCCGGCGCCGCCCGTGCCCGGGTCCGTCGGCTGGTCCGTCGGCGGACCCGACGGGGTCGGGTCGTCCGTCGGGTCCGCGGTGGTCGGCTGGTCCGTCGGCCGGCTGCTCGGCCGGCTGCTGGGCGTGTGGGACGGGGTGTACGACGGCGTGTACGACGGCGTGTAGTTCCCGGTGCCGGAGCTCGTGCCGGTGCCGTTGTCCGTGGACGTGTCCGTCGGCTGGTCGGTCGGCTGGTCGGTCGGGGACTCGGTGGCCGTGTCGTCCTTGGTGCTCTGCGAGGTGGTCGGCGAGTGCGTGGCACCGCCGCCGCCGTTGCCGTTGCCGGTGGTCTTCAGCGCCAGCGCCACACCCGCCGCGATGGCGATGATCGCGAGGACGGCGAGGATCCACAGCTTTCCGCGGCCGCTGCCCTTGTTGCCGTGCCCCTCGAAGCCGCCGTCGTCCCCGCCGCCGTAGCCGGTGGGCAGGATCGGCTGCGGGATCTGCGTCGTACCGGAGGAGTCGCCGGGGTGCGGCAGCACCGTCGTGCTCGCGAAGCCCGCGGCCGGGGTGTGCCGGCCCTCGTGCAGGGCGACCGGGCCGGTGTTCCAGGTGCCGGTGTGGCCGCCCTGGTCGTACAGCATCTGCAGCGCGTACTGGACGAGGCCGCGCATCTCCTCGGCGGTCTGGAAGCGGTCGTCCGGCTCCTTGGCCAGCGAGCGCATGACGAGGCCGTCGAGCTCCGGCGGCACGGTGTCGGAGACCTCGGACGGCGGCGTGGGGATGTCCTGGACATGCTGGTAGACCACCGACAGCGGGGTCTCACCCGTGAACGGGGGCCGCAGCGCGAGGAGTTCGTAGAGGAGGCAGCCCGTCGCATACAGGTCGGAGCGGTGGTCGACGGCCTTGCCGAGCGCCTGCTCCGGGGAGAGGTACTGCGGCGTGCCCATGACCATGCCGGTCTGCGTCATCGTCGACTGCGCTCCGTGCAGGGCACGGGCGATGCCGAAGTCCATCACCTTCACCGCACCGGTGTGCGTGATGATCACGTTCGCCGGCTTGATGTCGCGGTGCACGATGCCGTGCTGATGCGAGTAGGCGAGCGCCTCCAGCACACCGGAGACGATGATCAGGGCCTGCTCCGGACCGGGCGCCTCGGCGTTGATCAGCAGGTCGCGGATGGTGCGGCCCTCGACGATCTCCATCACGATGTACGGGACGCTCTGGGCGCCCCCCGTGCCGTAGCCGCCCGGCACCGTGTCCTCGCCGGAGTCGTACACGGCGACGATCGCGTGGTGGTTGAGACCGGCCACCGACTGGGCCTCGCGCGTGAAGCGGGCCTTGGAGACCGGGTCCTCGGCGAGGTCGGCACGGAGCAGTTTGACCGCGACGGTACGCCCGAGGCGCACGTCCTCCGCGGCGAAAACCTCCGCCATGCCGCCCCGGCCGAGTCTGCGGGTCAGCCGGTACCGGCCGTCCCCGACCAATCCGCCGTTCCCCCACATTTCCGGCGCATCTGACATACCGCCGCCAGTCGCCTCGGGGTCGGACGGGCCCTGGGCGCGCTGCTGCTGTGCCATCAGTCCTCGCCGTCGTTTCTGCCCGCGGTGCGCGCGGTGTTGTTACGGTCTCCGTCGGCCACGCTACAGCCTCAACGCAAGCCGCCGTTCCGAGAAGGGGGCCGGAACCGGCACAGGACGGACCGGCCATCAAACCGTCACCCCGTCCGTGCGTGCAAGTTCTGTGTACCGCCCGTACAGCCTCTGTAACGCTCCCGCGACGCTTCTATCGCGTACGGTCACGGATCGGGCACCGAGCTTGACGTGTCAGTGCCCTGGGGCAGACTTGGCCGGGATTAGCACTTTCGATCATCGGCAGTCAACGGCGCCGCAAGGCCCACGGGGGAAGCGGAACATGAGCCAGGACGGCGCACAGGGCCGGTATGCGGGGCGGGCGCTCGCCGGCGGCCGCTATCAACTGCGCGACCTGCTCGGCGAGGGCGGCATGGCCTCCGTGCACCTGGCCTACGACTCCGTGCTCGACCGCCAGGTCGCGATCAAGACGCTGCACACCGAGCTCGGCCGCGAGCAGGCCTTCCGCGAGCGCTTCCGCCGCGAGGCCCAGGCCGTGGCGAAGCTCACGCACACCAATATCGTCTCGGTCTTCGACACCGGCGAGGACACTCTGCCCATCAGCGGCTCCGCCGCGGGGGACGGCATGCCCACGCCGTACATCGTGATGGAGTACGTCGAGGGCCGCCCGCTGGGCTCGGTGCTCGACGAGGACGTACGGCAGTTCGGCGCGATGCCCGCCGACAAGGCGCTGAAGATCACCGCGGACGTTCTCGCGGCGCTGGAGATCAGCCACGAGATGGGCCTGGTCCACCGGGACATCAAGCCGGGCAACGTGATGGTCACCAAGCGCGGCGTCGTCAAGGTCATGGACTTCGGCATCGCGCGCGCCATGCAGTCCGGTGTGACGTCCATGACACAGACCGGCATGGTCGTCGGCACCCCGCAGTACCTGTCGCCGGAGCAGGCGCTGGGGCGGGGCGTGGACGCCCGGTCCGATCTCTACTCGGTCGGCATCATGCTGTTCCAACTCGTCACCGGGCGGCTGCCGTTCGAGGCGGACTCACCGCTGGCGATCGCGTACGCGCATGTGCAGGAGGAGCCGGTGCCTCCTTCGTCGATCAACCGGGCGCTGCCTCCCGCGGTGGACGCGCTGGTCGCCCGCGCGCTGAAGAAGAACCCGAACGAGCGTTTCCCGAGCTCCGAGTCGATGCGCGACGAGTGCCTGCGCGTGGCCGCGTCCGTGCAGACCGCCCCGCCGAGCATCGTGCCGGGCACCCGCCCCCAGAGCGGCTCCGGCGTCGGCTCCGCGGTGTTCCCGCCGGTCCCGCAGGCGCCTCAGGCACCGCCGGGCCCCGTGCAGACGCCGTACCAGGCACCCCAGCCGCCGACCCCGAACCCGTACAGCGCGCCGACGCCGCCTCCTTCTCCGGCGTACGGCTACCCCCAGCAGGGCGGCTACCGGACGCCGTCCCCGTATGCGCAGCCGCAGACCCCGCCGCCGTACAACCTCACGCCCCAGCAGCGGCCCTCCGGGCCCCCCGGGGGCGGCAAGAACAACAAGTCGGTGGTCATCGGCACGATCGTCGTCTCGATCATCGCCGTCGGCGGCCTGATCGCGGCCCTGGCGCTCAACGGCGGCGGGGGCGGCGGGGGCGGAGGCGAGGGCGGCGGCGGCAGCAGCCCGGACCCCACGACGACGCATGCGGCGGACTGGCGCGGACCGGACACCACCAAGGTGATCGACTCGACGGAGTGCACGGAACCGCAGGAGTCCTACACCGACGAGAACAAGATCCAGGTGCCCGACTTCCGGTTCAAGTACATCGAGTCGGTCAAGGAGTGCGCGAAGGCCGCGGGCTGGTCGCTGGTGGTCAACGACTACAACGAGAACACGTACGGCGAGGGCGCGGTGATCGACCAGTCCCCCGAGGCCGGCTCGGACGTCGACCCGGGTGACGTCAAGATCACGCTCGACGTCTCGACGGGCAACCCGTCCTGATCCCGGGCATGCGGGCGCCCGCATGACGAAGGGCCCGGCGGCTGCGGCCGCCGGGCCCTTTCGCTCACGTCGCTACAGGTCGCCCATGTGACTACAGGTACGGCCCGCCCGAGCGGCCGGCCGTGGGGCCGTCCTCGCCCATCTCGTGGCCGACGCCCGGCGGCAGCGCGCGCCGCATCTGCTCCAGCTGGGCCCGCGCGGCCATCTGCTGGGCGAACAGCGTGGTCTGGATGCCGTGGAAGAGGCCCTCCAGCCAGCCCACCAACTGGGCCTGCGCGATGCGCAGTTCGGCGTCGCTGGGCGTGCCGTCGTCCGTGAAGGGCAGCGAGAGCCGCTCCAGCTCCTCGACCAGCTCCGGCGCCAGCCCGTCTTCCAGCTCCTTCACCGAGCTGCGGTGGATCTCCTTGAGCCGGGCCCGGCTCGCCTCGTCCAGGGGAGCGGCGCGCACCTCCTCCAGGAGCTGCTTGATCATGCTCCCGATCCGCATCACCTTGGCCGGCTGCTCGACCTGCTCCGTCACCGGAATCTCGCGGGAGTCCTCGTCCCCGCCGCCAATCGCCATGCCGTCCTGGCCCACGACCAGGATCTGGGGGTTCTCCGGCGACCTGTCGTTCCTCGGCATCTCCATGCCGCCATTCTCTCGCACGTGTGCATCTCATCACCGTGGTGCCCCCTGTGGAGGGTGATCCACCGTTTACGGTGCGGGAGTTTCGCTCACGCAGCGTGGCTTTCCGTCCTCGCGCTGCGGAGCGGCCTCGCACTCGGTACGCAGCCGGTTGCCGTAGTGAGGCCGTCTTCGAGGAGCGCCGGCAGCCCGTGACGCATCGACAGACCCTGATGGTGCAGCGGGTTCGGTTTTTTGGCGGAACCCGGAATGCCGGAAGTACTGGTGAATGTGACGCTTGGGGCGTGAATCCATGGTTGCGTGCTTTGAAGGGGGCCGGACTGGTGGTGGGGGTGGGGGCGGGCGTACTGGTGTTTCCGTACGGGGGTGATCCGTCGTACGGGGCTGTCGCGTCCTACGGAGGGGTGGCGCCGCACGGGAGCGTGTCGACACACGGTGCGGTGTCGACACACGGGACGCACGACGCCGGCCGCATGGCTGCCGAGGGAGCCCCAGCGGCTGCCTCTCGAACCGCCTCCGCGTCTGCCTCCCCCTCCTCCACCGCCTCCCCGGAGCCGTCCCGCGCCGGGAGCCGGGCGGGTGAGGGCCGGGAGCGGCCGGGGCGTCGGGAGACGGCGGACGAGTCCGCGGCCGCCCCCTCGGACATGGGGGACGAGGACTCGTCCGAGGAGGAGGCGGACACGGGGCAGGCCGCCTCGGCGTCACCGCCGGCGGAGGCGGGCCTGGTGCCCTCCAGGCCCGCTCGGCGCCCCGTGGCTCAAGCCGCCCAGCAGCCCACCGAGCCCGTCCTGCGGATCCTGCCACTGGGCAGCGGCCTGGTCCTGATCGGCCTCGGCCTGGGCCTCGCCTTCATCGGTCTGCGGATGCGGCGGGCGTAGGGAGGCGGGAATTCAGGGCACGACCAGCAGCACCTTGCCCACGTGGCCGCTCTCCTCGACGACCCGGTGGGCCGCCGCCGCGTCGGCCATCGGGAGTTCGCGGTCGACGACGGGGCGGACGTGGCCGGCGTCGAGGAGGGGCCACACATGCTCGCGTACGGCCGCGACGATCGCCGCCTTCTCGGTGAGCGGGCGGGCCCGCAGCGAGGTGGCGCTGACGGCGGCCCGCTTGTTCAGGAGTGTGGCGATGTTCAGTTCGCCCTTGATGCCGCCCTGCATGCCGATGATCGCGAGACGGCCGTTGACGGCGAGGGCCTGGATGTTGCGGTCCAGGTACTTGGCGCCCATGTTGTCGAGGATGACGTCGGCGCCCGCGCCGTCCGTGGCCTTCTTGACCTCGCTGACGAAGTCCTGCTCCCGGTAGTTGATCAGGATGTCGGCGCCCAGTGCGGCGCACTGCCGCAGCTTCTCCTCGGTGCCCGCCGTGACGGCGACCTTGGCGCCTACGGCCTTGGCGAGCTGGATCGCCATGGTGCCGATGCCGCTGGAGCCGCCGTGCACGAGCAGCGTCTCGCCGGGCCGCAGGTGGGCGATCATGAAGACGTTGGACCAGACCGTGCAGACCACCTCGGGCAGCGCGGCCGCCTGCTTGAGGTCGACGCCCTTGGGGACGGGCAGCAGCTGTCCCGCCGGGACGGCGACCTTCTCGGCGTAGCCGCCGCCCGCGAGCAGCGCGCACACCTCGTCGCCGACCGCCCAGCCGGCGACTCCGGGACCGAGCGCGGCGACCCGGCCGGAGCACTCCAGACCGGGGTGGCGGGAGGCGCCGGGCGGCGGGTCGTAGAAGCCCTGCCGCTGCAGGATGTCGGCGCGGTTGACGGCGCTGGCCACCACCTCGACCAGGACCTCGCCCTCACCGGCCACCGGATCCGGGACCTCGTCCCACACCAGCGCCTCGGGCCCACCAGGTTCGGGAATCGTGATCGCATGCATGAAGGGGACGCTACTCCCTGCCGTCGGCGGTGCGCGGCGTGCCGGTTCCCGGGCCGGTCACGACGCGGCGCCGCAACCGCGGGTGATCACTCCGGGCGCAGGGGCCGGACATCGGGTGCGACCTGCTCGCCGGGCGTCGCCCGCACGATGGTGATCAGCCGGTCCGTCAACTGCAGTGTCCCGACGGCCTGATCGTCGTATCCGAGCACCCGGTGCCCGCGTACGACGCTCACGACCAGGTCCTCGGTCTCCCTCGGTGTCTTGCCCACCTCGGCCTTCACGACCGGCCGCTCGATCATGTCGAGCCCGCTGCCCTGCTGGATGAGGTCCTCCATGACCATGGCGGCCGCCGGGCTGAGCACGGACAGGCCGAGCAGGCGGCCGGCGGCACTCGCGCTGGTGATGACCGCGTCGGCGCCGGACTGCTGGAGCAGCGGCGCGTTCTCCTCCTCGCGCACCGCGGCCACGATCTTCGCCCCGCGGTTGAGCTGCCGGGCCGTCAGCGTGACGAGGACGGCCGTGTCGTCGCGCTGGGTGGCGATGATGATCTGCCGCGCCCGGTGCACCTCGGCCCGCTTCAGCACGTCGCTGCGCGTCGCGTCCCCGACCACCCCGACGTAGCCCTCGGCCGTCGCCGCCTCGATCACCTTGGAGCTGGGGTCGACGACGACGACCTGCTCCTTCTTCAGTCCCGTCGCGCACACGGTCTGGATCGCCGAGCGCCCCTTCGTCCCGAAGCCGACGACGACGGTGTGGTCGCGCAAGGTGGACCTCCAGCGGTTCAGTCGCCATTCCTCCCGGGTGCGTTCGGTGAGGACTTCGAGCGTGGTGCCGACCAGGATGATCAGGAAGAGCACGCGCAGCGGCGTGACGACGAAGATGTTGGTGAACCGGGCGGTGTCACTGACCGGGGTGATGTCGCCGTATCCGGTGGTGGAGAGGGTGACGGTCGCGTAGTAGAAGGCGTCGAGCAGGTCGACGGACCGGTCGGAGTTGTCGTTGTAGCCGTCGTGGTCGGCGTAGACGATCAGGGCGGTCGCGACCAGGACCGCCAGGGCCAGTAACAGCCGTTTGGCGACCTGGCGGATCGGCCGTTCGACCACCTTCCTCGGCAGTCTCACCCGGTGGGTCACGAGATGTTCGTCCGCCTGGCGGGCGATCGCGTCATGGCCCGGAAGTTTCACGTGAAACACACCCCGATTCCGGCGGACGCCCACGGCAGGTCGAGGAGTTCGAGCTCCTGACCGGGGCGGGCGCCGCCCGGTGGCACGACGGCGAGGGCATCGGCCGCCGCGATGCCGCGCAGCATGGCCGGACCGTTGTAGTGCAGCGGTACGGCGCTGTCTCCGCGCAGCACGACGGGGATGAGCCGGGTGTCGTACGGATGCCCGTGGACCCCGTCCTGGAGCGGCAGGGCGTACGGCTCCGGAGCGGGGCGGGCGGCGAGTGTGCGCAGCAGGGGTTCGGCGAGGGTGAGCAGGCCGGAGACGGCGGCGAGGGGGTTGCCGGGGAGGCCGACGAGGTGCTGGTTCTCCTTGATACGGGCCAGCAGCATGGGATGGCCGGGCCGCACCTTCACACCGTCCACGAGGAGTTCGGCGCCGATGCGCTGCAGGGTCGGGTGGACGTGGTCGACGGGGCCGGAGGCGGTACCGCCGGTGGTGACGATCAGGTCGGCTTCGGAGCCCGTGACGGCCTTGCGCAGGGCCTTCGCGTCGTCGCCGAGCCTTCGTACGGAGGTCACCTCGGCGCCCAGCGCGCGCAGCCAGGGCGGCAGCATCGGGCCGAGGGCGTCCCGGATCAGGCCGTCGTGCGGCCGCCCCTCGGTGAGCAGCTCGTCGCCCAGGACGAGGACCTCGACGCGGGGGCGGGGGACGGCGGTGAGGGTGTCGTAGCCGGCGGCCGCGGCGAGGCCGAGGACGGCGGGGGTCACGAGGGCGCCGACGGGCAGGAGCTGGTCGCCGGTGCGGCACTCCTGGCCGCGGGGGCGGATGTCCTGGCCGTGCTGCACCTCGCGCGGGGCGTGCAGGCGGCCCTTGTCGTCGGTGCGGCCGTGTTCGCTGCGGATCACGGCGGTGGTGTCCGGGGGGATGCGGGCGCCGGTGGCGATACGGACGGCCTCGCCGTCGGTGAGGGCTTCGGGCTCGGCGTGTCCGGCCAGGACGCCCTCGCCGCGTACGTCCCAGGGGCCGGGGCCCGCGACCGCCCAGCCGTCCATCGCCGAGGTGTCGAAGGAGGGCAGGTCGGTGAGGGCGGTGAGGGGGGCGGCCAGGGTGAGGCCGAGGGCGGCTTCGAGGGGGACCGAGACGAGCGGGCGGCGGGCGCCGGACCGGGCGGCGCGCGCGGCGATCGACCGGGCCTCGGGCCAGGGGGTGGCCCGGTGGTGGGCGTCGGGCTTGTGCGGCGCGGCGGGGTGGGCGTCCTGCGGGGCGGGCGCGGGCACGGAGTCGCCGGGGGCACGGTGGTCGGGGGTGCGGTGGTCGGGTTCCTTCACCAGGGCGAGCACCTCCTCGACGTCGAGGTCCTCGACGTCCTCGCCGGGCCTCGCGGAGCGGGCGGTCACCCGGCGTCCGGGCGGGTGTCGGGGGTGGCATCGGGAGCGACGTCGGGCTTGGCGCCCGCGGCCTTGTCCGTCTCGTCGGCCTCCTCGGCCCAGCGCAGGGCGAGGGCCTCGGCCTTGCGGGCGGCTTGAGCGACGGCTTCGGGGCCGCCGCCGGCCTGGGCGGCCGCGTAGCCGACGAGGAAGGTGGTCAGCGGTGCCGCGGGCCTGGCCACCCCGTGGGCGGCGTCGCGGGCAAGGTCGAGCAGGACACCGGTGTCGACGTCGAGGTCGATGCCGAGCTCGTCCTTGGCTGCGGAAATCCATTCATCCAACACGTGCCCATGCTCCCTGATGCGTGCCCTGGCGGTGGCGATGTCGTCCCAGGTGTCGCAGTCGAAGGAGGCGACGGGGTCCGGGACGCGGGTGAGGTGGAGGGCCGCGGTCAGCCGGCGCAGCGGCAGCCCGGTGAGACCGCCGTGCTCGGTGGCGAGCGCGGCCAGTTCACGGCGCAGCGCGTGCGTGCGGTAGGCGGCCACGAGGGGCTGGTCGCGGCCGTCGGCGTCGGTGAGCAGGACGCCTTCGGCGTCGCTCGCGTGCAGTGCGCTCAGCAGCCGTCGCACGGTGGCCGCGTCGAGGAACGGGAGGTCGGCGGAGAGAACCACGGTCTGCTCGGCCCTGGTGTGGTGCAGTCCGGCGCCGAGCGCGGCGAGGGGTCCTCCGCCGGGCGGGTCCTCGCGGGCCCACAGCACGGGCCGGGCGGTGGGCCTGGAGCCGGCGACGACGACGGTCGTGCGGGCGTCGTCGCAGGCGGCCAGCACCCGGTCGAGCAGCGCCCGGCCGCCGACGTGCACGCCGGGTTTGTCTGCGCCGCCGAGCCGCCGGGCGGCGCCCCCGGCGAGCACGACGGCGTCGTACGCGTCGTCTGCCGGGGTGGCGCCGCGGTCGCCGGAGGGCTCGTGCGAGGTCATCCCCCGAGTATGCGTGCCGTCACGATCACAGGGAACGCATGGGCGTCACCCGGAACGCGTGGGCGTCCTCGCCGTCACAGTGTGCGCAGCAGGACCGCCGGCTGTTCCACGCAGTCCGCCACGTACCGCAGGAAGCCGCCTGCCGTGCCGCCGTCGCAGACCCGGTGGTCGAAGGTGAGCGAGAGCTGGACGACCTGCCGTACGGCGAGCTCGCCCTCGTGCACCCACGGTTTGGGGACGATGCGGCCGACGCCGAGCATGGCCGCCTCGGGGTGGTTGATGATCGGGGTGGACCCGTCGACACCGAACACGCCGTAGTTGTTCAACGTGAAGGTGCCGCCGGTGAGTTCCCCGGGTGTGAGGCTGCCCGTGCGGGCCGCCTCGGTCAGCCGGGCGAACTCAGCGGTGAGCGCTTCCGCGTCACGCGCGTGTGCGTCCCTTACGACCGGGACGACAAGGCCGCGCTCGGTCTGCGCGGCGAAGCCGAGGTGGACCTGGTCGAGCCGGACGACCTCCCTGGCCTCCATGTCGACCGTGGAGTTGAGCTCGGGGAACCTGGCGAGGGCGGCCGTGCAGATGCGGGCCAGCAGGGCGAGAAGGGAGACCTTCGGCCCGCCGGCGGCGTTCATGGCGGCACGCGCGCGCATGAGCTCCGTCGCGTCGGCGTCCACCCAGCAGGTCGCGTCCGGTATCTCGCGGCGGCTGCGGGAGAGCTTGTCGGCGACGGCGCCGCGGATGCCCTTGAGGGGGATGCGGAGGCCGGGGTCGGGTGCTGTGGTGGGGGCCTGCGCGGGCGCCTGGGGTTCGACGGCCCGTTCGGCCGTCCGTCCCTGTGCCTCGGCGGCACGCAGCGCGTACTCGACGTCCGCGCGCAGGATCAGACCGTCGGGGCCGGAGCCCGTCATCTCCTTCAGGTCCAGGCCGTTCTGCCGGGCGAGCCTGCGCACCAGCGGCGAGATCACCGGAACGGGTCCGTCCGCCGTCCCGCGTGCGCCGGAGCTTCCGTTCGCCTCGCGGGGCGCGGCGGGCGCCGGCTGTCCCGGCCGTACCCTCCGGCGCCGCGCGGGCGCCTCCGAAGTGCCGTATCCCACCAGGACGTTGCCCGAGCCCTCGGTCTCGCCCCCTGAAGCCGCCGGTCCGACGGCGACCGTCAACAAGGGGGCGCCGACGGGCAGTTCGGTGCCCTCCTCGCCGAAGCGGGCGGTGACCACACCGCCGTAGGGGCAGGGCACGTCGACCAGCGCCTTGGCCGTCTCGACCTCGACGACCGGCTGGTCGACCGCGACGACGTCGCCGACCTCCACCAGCCAGCGGACGATCTCCGCCTCGGTCAGGCCCTCCCCGAGGTCGGGGAGCCTGAACTCCAACACCTGTGCCATCAGCTCTCGGCCTCCCACTGCAGACGCCCCACGGCGTCCAGGATCCGGTCCACGCCGGGCAGGTGGTGGCGCTCCAGCATCGGCGGCGGGTAGGGGATGTCGAAGCCCGCCACGCGCAGCACCGGCGCCTCCAGGTGGTGGAAGCAGCGCTCGGTGACGCGGGCCGCGATCTCCCCGCCCGGGCCGCCGAACCCGCCCGACTCGTGTACGACGACCGCGCGCCCGGTCCGCCGTACCGAGGCGCAGACCGTCTCGTCGTCGAACGGCACCAGGGAGCGCAGGTCGACGACTTCGAGGTCCCAGCCCTCGGCCCGCGCGGCCTCGGCGGCTTCGAGGCAGACGGGCACCGACGGTCCGTACGTGATGAGCGTGGCGCTGCGGCCCGAGCGCCGCACCATCGCGCGGCCTATCGGTTCAACGTCCGTCGGGTGCTCCGGGTTCCAGGAGTCCTTGGACCAGTACAGGCGCTTGGGTTCGAGGAAGACGACCGGGTCGTCGGAGGCGATCGCGGCGCGCAGCAGGCCGTAGGCGTCGGCGACGGTGGCGGGCGTGACGACATGGAGCCCCGGAGTCGCCATGTAGTACGCCTCGGAGGAGTCGCTGTGGTGTTCGACACCGCCGATGCCGCCGCCGTAGGGGACGCGGATGGTGAGCGGGAGGGGCATCGCGCCGCGGGTGCGGTTGCGCATCCGGGACACGTGCGAGATCAGCTGCTCGAACCCCGGGTAGGCGAACGCGTCGAACTGCATCTCCACGACCGGGCGCAGGCCGTACATCGCCATGCCGACCGCGGTGCCGAGGATGCCCGCCTCGGCCAGCGGGGTGTCCGTGCAGCGGTCCTCGCCGAACTCCTTGGCGAGGCCGTCGGTGACGCGGAAGACACCGCCGAGGGTGCCGACGTCCTCGCCCATGACGTGCACGGTGGGGTCGGCGGCCATGGCGTCGCGCAGCGCGCGCGTGAGGGCCTGCGCCATGGTGGCCGGCTTGAGGGCGACGGTGGTCATCAGTGCCCGCCTTCCTGTTCCGCGTGCAGCTCCGCCTGCAACTGGGCCCGCTGTTCGCGCAGTTGACCGGTGGGCTCGGCGTACACATGGGCGAACAGGTCCATCGGGTCGAGGACCGGGTCCTGGTTCATGCGCTCGCGCAGGTCGGCGGCCAGGGACTCGGCGTCGTCGCGGGCGGCCCGTATGCCGTCCTCGTCGAGCAGGCCGCGCTCGGTCAGTTCGTGCTCCAGGAGCGCGATGGGGTCGTGGGCGCGCCAGGCCTCGACCTCGGTGTCGCCGCGGTAGCGGGTCGCGTCGTCGGCGTTGGTGTGGGCGTCGACGCGGTAGGTGATCGCCTCGATCAGCGTGGGGCCGCCGCCCTCGCGGGCGCGGCGCACGGCATCGGTGAGGACCTCGTGCACGGCGGCCGCGTCGTTGCCGTCGACCAGGCGGCCGGGCATGCCGTAGCCGACGGCCTTGTGGGCCAGCGACGGGGCCGCGGTCTGCTTGGCGAGCGGGACGGAGATCGCGAAGCCGTTGTTCTGGACCAGGAAGACCACTGGGGCCTGCCAGACGGCGGCGAAGTTCAGTGCCTCGTGGAAGTCGCCCTCGCTGGAGCCGCCGTCACCGACCAGGGCGAGCGCGACCACGTCGTCGCCCTTGAGGCGGGCGGCGTGCGCGAGGCCCACGGCGTGCGGGAGCTGGGTGGCGAGGGGGGTGCACAGGGGGGCCACGCGGTGTTCGTGCGGGTCGTAGCCGGTGTGCCAGTCGCCGCGCAGCAGGGTGAGCGCCTGGACGGGGTCCAGGCCGCGGGCGACGGCGGCGAGCGTGTCGCGGTAGCTGGGGAAGAGCCAGTCGCGGTCCTCGAGGGCGAGCGCGGCGGCGACCTGGCAGGCCTCCTGGCCGGTGCTGGAGGGGTAGACGGCGAGACGGCCCTGCTTGGTGAGGGCGGTCGCCTGCACGTTGTACCTGCGGCCGCGCACCAGCCCGGCGTACAGGCGGCGCAGCAGGGCCGGGTCGGCCTTCGCTGCGGCCTCGGTGCCGAGGACGCGGTAGGGCTCCGCGTCGGGCAGCAGCGGCGCGGGGTCGGTGCGGGGCTGCCAGGCGGGGGGCGGCGATGGCCGATACCCGCCCCGCTGCTCCATGACCGTCATGACGGCACCTCCTCGTGGGAGCGGCTTCAGGCGCGCCACGGGTGTGATGCGCCTCACCTACCGATTGTTCGGTCGTCGGCACATTTTGGCTACAGGCACCTCCAGGCTGTGGACAAACGGTTCTCCACAACCTGAAATGAACGCAGTACGTCCATGGTAGGGAGGCGGGGGGACATGGCACCTGAACAAATGGCCGAAGGGCCGGAAGGTGGAAGCCCCCTACCGCTCCCGCGTCCGCTCGACGCCATCGATCTGGACATCCTCCAGATGCTCCAGGCGGACGGCCGCGCCTCCATACGGTCGGTCGCGGAACGGGTGCACGTCTCACGCGCCAACGCCTACGCGCGTATCAACCGTCTCATCGACGACGGTGTCATCCGCGGTTTCGGGGCCCGTGTCAACCATGAGCGCGCAGGTCAGGGCACCTCGGCGTACATCACCCTGAAGATCGTCCAGAACTCCTGGCGCACGGTGCGCGAGCAGCTCAGACAGCTGCCCGGGGCCTCCCACATTGCCCTGGTGGGCGGCGACTTCGACGTACTGCTGCTGGTGCACACACCGGACAACAAGGCACTGCGCGAGCTGGTGCTCACCCGGCTGCAGGCGATGCCCGAGGTGCTCAGCACGCGCACGCTGCTGGTGTTCGAGGAGGAGGACCTGGAGCCGCAGGGCTGAGCCCCAGGGAGCCGCTCAGGCCTCCTTGCGGAGCCCTCCGAAGACCAGCTGCACGACCGCGTCGGCCACTTCGCGCTCACTCATGCCCCGCCCGTCGGGCCGGTACCACTCGACAATCGAATTGATCATCCCGAAGACGAGCCTGGTGGCGAGCCGCACCTCCACGTCACCCCGTACGTCCCCGTCGGCGGCGGCCGCCTTCAGCAGCTCGGCCACCTGGTGGTCGAACTCGCGGCGCCGCTCCAGGGCCCAGCGCTCGGTGCCCGTGTTGCCGCGCACCCGCAGCAGAAGCGTCACATACGGCAGCTCGCCGATCAGCACCTCGACCATGCGCCGCACGACGTACTCGAGGCGGTCGGCGGCGCGCCCCACGCGCGCGTGCTCCTCGTCGAGGATCCCGAACAGGCCGTCGAGCGCCCGGCTGACGGCCCGGCGCAGCAGCTCCTCCTTGCCGGCCACATGGTGGTAGATCGACGACTTGGAGATGCCGGCCGCCTTGGAGAGGTGCTCCATGGAGGTGCCGTCGTAGCCGCGTTCGTTGAAGACCTGGACGGCGACGGAGAGCAGCGTCTCCGGGGTGTACGTGTCGCGCTTGGCAGTGGTCATGACTGGCTGCCCTCCCGCTTGTCGGAGGCGTACGCGTGCCGGTACAGCGCGAGGGAGGGAGCATAGCGCCCGGAGGGGTCGCGCAGGTGCAGGTCGTCGAGGAGGGCGTACGCCCAGTTGCGGCCGAGCCTGCGACTCCACTCGAAGGGCCCGAGGGGGTAGTTGACGCCCAGGCGCATCGCGGTGTCGATGTCCTCCTCGGTGGCCACGCCCTTGGCGACGGCGTCGTGCGCGAGGTCGACGATCCGGGCGACCGTGCGGGCGACGATCATGCCGGGGACGTCGCCGATGACGCTGACGTTCTTGCCGAGCGCCTGGAAGAGGCCGGTGGCCTCGGCGAGCGTCTGCGGCGAGGTGTCCTGGGACGCAGACAGGGCGATACGGGTGGCCCGGCGGTAGTCGAGGGCGAGGTCGAAGTAGACGACGTCGCGGAACTCGACGGAGGTCTGGCCGTCGGCGAGCGCCAGCTGGCCGCCGCTCGGCAGCACCAGGCGGGTGCCGTGGTCCTCTTCCTCCTCACGCACGGCGATGCCCGCCTCGCGGATCAGCGGGAGCAGCTCGGAGGCGGGACCCAGGTCACCCTCGACGACGACGTACGCGGGCTGCTGCGCGGGCTCCGCTGTGTGCGGCTCGGGGCGCTCGGCGTCATCCCCGTACTCATACCAGCCCTGACCGCTCTTGCGGCCGAGCCGGCCCGACTCGACGAGGCGCCGCTGGGCGAGGGAGGGCGTGAAGCGCACGTCCTGGAAGAAGGAGCGCCATACGGAGTGCGTGACGGACTCGTTGACGTCCTGTCCGATGAGGTCGGTCAGTTCGAAGGCGCCCATCCTGAAGCCGCCGGACTCACGCAGGATCGCGTCGATGGTGGCGGGGTCGGCGCCCTGGGCCTCGTACACGGCGAAGGCCTCGGCGTAGAAGGGCCGGGCGATGCGGTTGACGATGAAGCCGGGGGTGTCGGCGCAGGCGACCGGTGTCTTGCCCCAGGCGCGCGCCATCTCGTACGCGCGCGTGGCCGACGAGACGTCGGTGGCGAACCCGGAGACGACCTCGACGAGGGGGAGCAGCGGCGCGGGATTGAAGAAGTGCAGGCCGACGAAGCGCCCGGGGTGGCGCAGGGACCCGCCGATGGCGGTGACGGACAGGGAGGAGGTGTTGGTCGCCAGCAGACAGTCCTCGGCGACGATCTCCTCCAGCTCACGCAGCAGGGCCTGTTTGGCGTCCAGCTGCTCCAGGACGGCCTCGACGACCAGGGAGCAGTCGGCGAGTTCGGAGAGGCTCTCGGCGGGCAGCAGACGCTCGCGTGCCGTGTCCCGGTCGGCGGCCGTGAGCCGGTCCTTCTCGACGAGCCGGTCGAGGCGGGCCCCGATCGCCGCGGCCGCTTGCGAGGCACGCCCGGCAGCGGCGTCGTACAGCCGAACGCGATGGCCTGCGACCAGCGCGACCTGGGCGATGCCCTGGCCCATGGTGCCGGTGCCGACGACGGCCACGGGGCTGCTGAGGTCGAGTGCTGTCATGTGCGCGATCCTCCCGCACGGGGTTTTCCACAGATGCGGCAGGCCCCCTTGTCCCGACCGATCGTTCGGTTACTCTAACTCTGACCGGCTGTTCCTGCCCATGTTTCTGCCAGGTCATGAGCTCGACGAAGAGTTCTCAAGACGAGGAGTTGGTCCCGCATGGCCGCCGAACTGACCACCCGCGACCTGATCGCCAAGCACCGGCCCACCCTCGACCAGGCGCTGGAAGCGATCCGCACGCGCGCGTACTGGTCCCCGCACCCCGAACACCCCAAGGCGTACGGCGAGAACGGCAGCCTGGACGCGGCGGCGGGCAAGGCCGCCTTCGACGCCCTGCTGGGCACCCGCCTCGACCTCGGCCAGCCCGGCACGGACGACTGGGTGGGCGCCGAGATCTCGCCTTACGGCATCGAGCTGGGCGTGACCTACCCGCACGCGGACGTCGACGAGCTGCTGCCCGCCATGAAGGCCGGACAGCGCGCGTGGCGCGACGCCGGCGCCGAGGCGCGCGCGGTGGTGTGTCTGGAGATCCTGAAGCGGATCAGCGACCGGACGCACGAGTTCGCGCACGCGGTGATGCACACCTCCGGCCAGGCCTTCATGATGGCGTTCCAGGCCGGCGGCCCGCACGCCCAGGACCGCGGTCTGGAGGCGGTGGCGTACGCGTACGTGGAGCAGGTCCGCACCCCCGACACCGCGGAGTGGACCAAGCCCCAGGGCAAGCGCGACCCGCTGGCGCTCACCAAGCAGTTCACGGCAGTTCCGCGCGGGATCGCGCTGGTGATCGGCTGCAACACCTTCCCCACGTGGAACGGCTATCCGGGCCTGTTCGCGTCCCTCGCCACCGGCAACGCGGTCCTGGTCAAGCCCCACCCGCGCGCGGTGCTGCCGCTCGCGCTCACCGTGCAGGTCGCGCGCCAGGTCCTCGCCGAGGCCGGCTTCGACCCGAACCTGGTGGCCCTGGCCGCCGAGCGCCCCGGCGAGGGCATCGCGAAGACACTGGCCACGCGCCCGGAGATCCGGATCATCGACTACACGGGCTCGACGGCGTTCGGCGACTGGCTGGAGGCCAACGCCCGCCAGGCGCAGGTCTACACGGAGAAGGCCGGCGTCAACACGGTGCTGGTCGACTCCACCGCGAACTACAAGGGCATGCTCTCCAACCTGGCCTTCTCGCTGTCCCTGTACAGCGGCCAGATGTGCACGACCCCGCAGAACCTGCTGATCCCCCGCGACGGCATCCGCACCGACGAGGGCCCCAAGACCTTCGACGAGGTGGTCGCCGACCTCGCCCGCTCGGTCGACGGCCTCCTCGGCGACGACGCGCGCGCGAACGCCCTGCTCGGCGCGATCGTCAACCCGGATGTGAAGGCCCGTCTGGAGGCGGCCGCCGGTCTCGGCGAAGTCGCCCTGGCCTCCAGGGAGATCAGCAACCCGGAGTTCCCGGGCGCGGTGGTGCGCACGCCGGTGATCGTGAAGCTGGACGGCGCCAAGCCCGACGACGAGGCCGCCTACATGAGCGAGTGCTTCGGCCCGGTCTCCTTCGCCGTCGCGGTCGACTCGGCCGCGGAGGGCGCGGAACTGCTGCGCCGCACCATCCGGGAGAAGGGCGCGATGACGGTCGGCGCGTACACGACCGACGAGGAGGTCGAGCAGACGGTCCAGGAGGTCTGCCTGGAGGAGGCCGCCCAGCTGTCGCTGAACCTCACGGGCGGGGTGTACGTGAACCAGACGGCCGCGTTCTCGGACTTCCACGGGTCCGGGGGCAACCCGGCGGCCAACTCGGCGCTGTGTGACGGCGCATTCGTCGCCAACCGCTTCCGGGTGGTCGAGGTGCGCCGCGAGGCCTAGGAACCGAGCGCGCCCCCGGTGGCGCTCCAGTGGTACAGCGTCATGGCCACACTGGTCGCGAGGTTGTAGCTGGAGACCTGGGGGCGCATCGGCAGCGCCAGCAAGTGATCGGTACGCGCGCGTAGTTCGGCGGACAGGCCGCTGCGC
The DNA here is from genome assembly GCF_042896045.1 of Streptomyces sp. NPDC001351. Classification (NCBI taxonomy): domain Bacteria; kingdom Bacillati; phylum Actinomycetota; class Actinomycetes; order Kitasatosporales; family Streptomycetaceae; genus Streptomyces; species Streptomyces sp. NPDC001351. The sequence continues at coordinate 483,219 of NZ_JBIAWS010000004.1, forward strand.
TCGGAGCCGAACGCGAGGACGGCGTCGTCCGGGAGCTTGACGCCCCGGATGTCGTCGCCCTCCGGGTCCAGGGCGAACAGCGGCCCCGCGGGCAGCTCGTCGACGGCCAGCCGTTCCACGGCGGTCGCGAAGTGCAGCCCCGCGCCGCCGCGCACCACCGTGGGGTGCCACGGGTCGAGGGTGCCGGTGGTGACCACACCGGTCGCACCGAAACCGGCGGCCAGACGGATCACGGCGCCCGCGTTGCCGAGGTTGCGCGGGTTGTCGAGGACCACGACGGGGGCGGTGCGCGGGGTGTGCGCGAGCTTCTCCAGGTTGTCCGCGCGGGACGGTCGTACGGCCAGGGCGGCGACGGCGGTGGGATGCGGGCGCGGCACCAGGCTCCGGTACGCCGGCTCCGGCACCTCGGTGAGAAGGCCGGCCAGCGCGTCCCGCACGTCGGGGGCGAGCTCGTCGGCGAGGGCGAGCGCCGCCCGCCGATCGGCGGTGACCGCCACCGGGACCTCGGCTCCGAAACGCACGGCGTGCTTGAGGGCATGGAAACCGTCGAGCAGCACACAGCTGCCGGCGATCCGGCGCCAGGCGGTCACGGGGTCGGGCGCGGGTTCGGTCATGGCGTGCAGCCTACGTGCGCGCGGGTCCGCGGCTCACGCCGTGGAGCGTGGGTCTGCCTGCTCCGGGCTCACGCCGTGGAGCTCACCTGCGTGGGCTCGGGGCTCTCCGGGGCGCGCGGCCCGGCCGGCGTCGTCCGACCGGAGCGGGCGAGGAGGCGGCCACGCGCGCGTGCCGCCCAGTCGCCGAGGCGATGCAGGAGCGACGTCGGCAGGAAGACCGCATCCGTCGCGATCATCGCCAGCGAGAAGAACGGCAGCCCGAGGACGACGGCGATCACGGCGTGCTCCGTCATCATGGCCGCCAGCAGGACGTTCTTGACCCGCCGGTTGAACAGCGTGAACGGGAAGGCGACCTGCACCATGACCGTCCCGTACGTCACGAGCATCACCATCGTGCCGCTCGACGACAGCAGGTCGGCGAGCCCGGGCCAGGGCGAGAAGTAGTCGAGGTGGAGGGGGTAGTAGACCGCCGTGCCGTCCTGCCAGCGCGTGCCCTGGATCTTGTACCAGCCGGCCGTCGCGTAGATCAGACAGGCCTCCGTCATGATCACGAAGAGGGCGCCGTTGTGCACGATGTTGGCGACGACGTCCAGCAGGATCCTCGGCTCCCCGCTCTTCGCCCGGCGTCCGACCAGCCACCACACGGCCTGCGCGAGCCAGGCACCCCACAGGATCACGGGCACGGTCGGGTCGGCGCCGTCGAACCGCCCGCCGGCCGTCACGGCGATCAGCGCGAACCCGAGCACGGCCCACAGCGCCGGGCCGACCCGGTCGGAAACCCGCTCTCCACGCGCGCGTGCCCGACGCGCCCGCTCTGCCCGCCGTGCGTCCAGCGACCAGACCTGGCCGCAGCGCGTGAACACGAGGTACACGGACATCAGGTGCAGGACGTTGTCGCCGCCGTCCCCCATGAAGACGCTGCGGTTCTGCAGCGAGAGCACACCGATCATGAACAGCACGGACATGGTCCGGGTGCGCCAGCCGAGCAGCAGCAGAACGCTCGACAGGGCGGCGAGCGCGTAGACGAACTCGAACCAGCCCCGGCCGTCCGACCACATCAGGGCCGAGAAGGCACTGTTGGACGCGATCAGCTGCTGGGCGAGGTCCCAGCTCCACGGGCTGCCGGGGCCGTACAGCTCCTCGCGATGGGGAAACTCGCGCAGCAGGAACAGCAGCCAGGTCGTGCTGAAGCCGATGCGGATCACGGCGGACTGGTAGGGGCCGAGCGCCGATTCGGTGATGCGGGCGATGGCGGAGGAGACCGAGAGGGCGAAGCGGTTCACCGGGCGCCTCCGTCGGTGTCCGCGGCCGTGACCGGCCACCAGGGCAGCACGCGGTCCATGGGTTTGTCGGAGATCTTCTCGGCGCTCCACTTCGGCGGGGGCACATTGGTGGTGCGGGAACGGACCTGCACCTGCTCGATGACCCCGCCCTTCCCGGCCGCGTCGTCACGACCCAGGCGGAGCACGGCTATGCGCCGCAGATAGCTCTCGGACAGGGCGCCGCGCAGCCCCACCGGACGGTTGTTGCCGTCGTGCGTGGCGACGAAGAAGTCCCAGGCCCGGCGCAGCTCGTTCTGCTGGGTGTGGCTCGGCAGCAGATTGCCGTCGATGGCCTGCCCGTCCTCGGCGGACAGGTCGTACCAGCCGGTGGTCAGCACCTCGCCGTTCTTCTCCTGCACCTCGGCGCGCACCTGGACGGCGATGTTCTGCTGCAGCGGGTTCGGCGCGAAGAGCTTCCAGTTCTGCTCGAACTCGGGGTAGATCCAGTCGTCGATCGCCTTGCCGTGCGCCTTGGTCAGCGTGTTCGACGGCGCGACGTGCAGAAAGACCATCCCGACATGCACACAGACGAGGACGGCGACGACGGCGAGCGCCAGCGCGGCGCCGATCTGGTAGCGCAGGGAGAGAGCGGCCACCCCGGTGCGGGGTTCGCCGTACGGGCCCGCCACGGGAGCCGCCGAGAAGGCCAAGACGCCCGAATCCGGCACGGCGGCGTCCGGTGAGACGTCCTGCGGACCGTCCGTCGGGTACGGCCCGGCCGGCTCGGGCGGACCGTCCTGCGCAAGCGACCTGTCCGGTTCGGGCGGACCGACCGGCCCCGGCGGAGCATCCGGCTCGGGCGCACCGCCCGGCCTGCCCGGCCCGTCCGGCCCCTGCCGGGCGTCCGAGTCTGTGCCGTACGCGTCCATTCCGCCCCGTCTCCCGATCCGCCACCGCACTCGCAGGGGCACGGTACTCAGGCCCGCCCGCCCGGCACAGCCCCCGTCGGGCCGAGCTGGTCGCGGCATACGCGAGGTCGCCCCCACTTGTCCACAGGACGGGGGCGCAAGTTATCCACAGCGGTTGACACCTTACGGCGCCCGTCCCACCATGGAATCGCACGAACCGAACGATCGGTCGGGAGCCAGCTCCGGACAGAGCCCAGGTCGAGGGGGACCGCATGGCGACAGCAGCCGCGCACCAGGCGTACGGCACCGCGGAAGACACCGGCGGCACCGCTGCGTACGAGCGTGCCTTCGACGCCGCCGTGGCCGCCGACGAGCGCATCGAGCCGCGCGACTGGATGCCCGACGCCTATCGCGCGACGCTGGTCCGGCAGATGGCGCAGCACGCCCACTCCGAGATCATCGGCATGCAGCCGGAGGCCAACTGGATCACCCGCGCGCCCTCCCTGCGCCGCAAGGCGATCCTGATGGCCAAGGTCCAGGACGAGGCCGGCCACGGGCTCTACCTGTACAGCGCGGCCGAAACCCTCGGCACCAGCCGCGACGAGCTGCTCGACAAGCTCCACTCCGGCCGCCAGAAGTACTCCTCGATCTTCAACTACCCGACGCTGACCTGGGCGGACGTCGGCGCAATCGGCTGGCTGGTGGACGGCGCCGCGATCACCAACCAGGTCCCGCTGTGCCGCTGCTCCTACGGCCCGTACGCACGCGCGATGATCCGCATCTGCAAGGAGGAGTCCTTCCACCAGCGCCAGGGGTACGAACTGCTGCTGGCCCTCGGCCGCGGCACCCCCGAGCAGCGGGAGATGGCGCAGGACGCGGTGAACCGCTGGTGGTGGCCGTCCCTGATGATGTTCGGCCCGCCCGACGACGAGTCGGCGCACTCGGCGCAGTCGATGACGTGGAAGATCAAGCGGCATTCGAACGACGAGCTGCGCCAGCGCTTCGTCGACATCTGCGTCCCCCAGGCCGAGTCGCTGGGCCTCACCCTCCCCGACCCGGACCTGAAGTGGAACGAGGAGCGGGGGCACTACGACTTCGGCCCGATCGACTGGACCGAGTTCAAAGAGGTCCTCAAGGGCAACGGCCCGTGCAACGAGCAGCGGCTCACCCAGCGCAGGCGCGCGCACGAAGAAGGTGCGTGGGTGCGGGAGTCGGCCGCAGCCTACGCAGCCAAGCACACGAGCGGGACCAGCGGGAGCAGCAAGCCCGGCGAGATGGGAGCGACGCGAGCATGACGAACACCGACTGGCCCCTGTGGGAGGTCTTCGTGCGCTCACGCCGCGGCCTCTCGCACACCCACGCCGGCAGCCTGCACGCGCCGGACGCGGAGTTCGCCCTGCGCAACGCCCGCGACCTGTACACCCGCCGCGGCGAGGGCGTCTCGATCTGGGTCGTGCCGTCGTCCGCGATCACCGCGTCCTCCCCGGACGAGAAGGACCCGTTCTTCGAACCGGCCGCCGACAAGCCGTACCGCCACCCGACGTTCTACGAGATCCCGGAGGGGGTGAAGCACCTGTGACCGCGACCGTCCCCGCAACCGCCGCCCTCGCCCTCGGCGACGACGCCCTGGTGCTCTCGCACCGCCTCGGCGAATGGGCGGGGCATGCCCCCGTCCTGGAGGAGGAGGTCGCCCTCGCCAACATCGCGCTGGACCTGCTGGGCCAGGCCCGCGTGCTGCTGTCGACGGTGGGCGACGAGGACGAGCTGGCGTATCTGCGCGAGGAGCGCGCCTTCCGCAACCTCCAGCTGGTGGAACAGCCGAACGGCGACTTCGCCCACACCATCGCCCGCCAGCTCTACTTCTCCACCTACCAGCACCTGCTGTACGCCGAACTCGCCGCCAAGGACGGCCCGTTCGCCGGCCTCGCCGCAAAGGCCGTCAAGGAGGTCGCCTACCACCGCGACCACGCCGAACAGTGGACCCTGCGGCTCGGCGACGGCACGGAGACCGGCCACGCGCGCATGCAGCGCGCGTGCACGGCCCTGTGGCGGTTCACCGGCGAGATGTTCCAGCCGGTGGACGGCCTGGACGCCGACCTGGCCGGGATGGAGACGGCCTGGCTGGAGTCCGTCCGGGCCGTGCTGCACCGCGCGACCCTGACGGTCCCCGAGGGGCCGCGCGCCGGAGCGTGGACGGCCGGCGCGGGCCGTCAGGGCGTGCACACCGAGTCCTTCGGGCGGATGCTCGCCGAGATGCAGCACCTGCACCGCAGCCACCCGGGGGCGTCATGGTGACAACGGCCACCGACCTGGAGTCCGAACTCCTCGAGATCGCCGGTTCGGTGCCCGACCCGGAACTGCCCGTGCTCACCCTCCAGGAGCTCGGCGTCCTGCGCGCGGTGCATGTGCGCGGCGCGGACTCGGTCGAGGTCGAACTGACACCGACCTACACCGGCTGCCCCGCCATCGAGGCGATGTCCCTGGACATAGAGCGAGTACTGCACGCGCACGGCATACGGGACGTCACCGTCCGCACGGTGCTGCGGCCCGCCTGGTCGACGGACGACATCACCGCCGAAGGGCGGCGCAAGCTGCGGGAGTTCGGGATAGCTCCACCGCGTGTGCGGGAGGCATCCGGACCGGTCCCCGTGTCGCTGGGCCCGACCCGCACGCTGGAGCCGGTGCACTGCCCGCACTGCGGCAGCACCGACACCGAGCTGCTCAGCCGCTTCTCCTCCACCGCCTGCAAGGCGCTGCGGCGCTGCCTGTCCTGCCGTGAACCCTTCGACCACTTCAAGGAGCTGTGATGGCCCGCTTCCACACGCTCCGGGTGGCGGCGGTCGACCGGCTCACCGACGACTCCGTGGCCCTCACCCTCACCGTGCCCCGGGAGCTGCGCGAGGAGTACCGGCACGCCCCGGGCCAGCACCTCGCCCTGCGGCGCCTGGTCGACGGCAAGGAGATACGGCGCACGTACTCGATCTGCTCCCCGGCACCGGCCCCCGACGGCGCGGGCCCCGGCACCCTGCGGGTCGGCGTGCGCCTGGTCGAGGGCGGTGCCTTCTCGACCTACGCGCTGAAAGAGATCAATGTCGGCGACGAGCTGGAGGTGATGACCCCGGCCGGCCGCTTCACCCTCGACCCCGCGCCCGGCCTGTACGCGGCGATCGTCGGCGGCAGCGGCATCACCCCGGTGCTGTCGATCGTCTCGACGCTGCTGGCGCGTGAGCCGGAGGCCCGGTTCTGTCTGATACGCAGCGACCGCACGGCCGCCTCGACGATGTTCCTGGACGAGGCCGCCGATCTGAAGGACCGGTATCCGGGGCGGCTGCAGCTGGTGACGGTGCTGTCCCGGGAGGAACAGCAGGCGGGGCTGCCGTCCGGACGCCTCGACCAGGAGCGGTTGACGGAGCTGCTTCCGGCGCTGCTGCCGGTGCGGCAGGTGGCGGGATGGTTCCTGTGCGGGCCGTTCGGACTGGTCCAAGGGGCCGAGCGGGCCCTGCGCGGGCTCGGTGTGACACGCACGCGCATCCACGAGGAGATCTTCCACGTCGACGCCGCCGCCCCCGCGCCGGCCACCACCGCCCCCGCACACAGCACGGTCACCGCCCGGCTGGACGGCCGCGGCGGGACCTGGCCCGTCCAGGACGGCGAGTCCCTGCTGGAGACGGTCCTGCGCAACCGCCCCGACGCGCCCTACGCCTGCAAGGGCGGGGTGTGCGGCACCTGCCGGGCCTTCCTGGTGACCGGCGAGGTGCGCATGGACCGCAACTTCGCGCTGGAACCGGAGGAGACGGAGGCGGGATACGTGCTGGCGTGCCAGTCGCATCCGGTGACGGAGAAGGTGGAGCTGGACTTCGACCGCTGAACCACCTGGGAAGGTTCGGGAGTCGGCGCACCGTTCCCTTCTTCTAGAACCTGTTCTATCTTGACGGTCCGTCAGATCAGCGGACCCTCCGGAGGGACAGGACCGTGGACTTCACCTTCACCGAGGAGCAGCAGGCGGCGGCCGAGGCGGCGCGGGGGGTGTTCGCCGGGGTCGAGCCGGACGCGGTGCCGAGCCCCTCCCTCGTCCCCGGCGCCGTAGCCGACGACTTCGACCGCGCACTGTGGACCAGGCTCGCCGAGGCGGACCTGCTGAGCCTGCTGCTCGGCGCGGAGTACGGCGGGGCGGGCCTGGACGCCATCGCCCTGTGCCTGGTGCTGCGGGAGTCGGCCAAGGTGCTGGCGCGCGTTCCGCTGCTGGAGACCAGCGCGGCCGCCGCGGCCGTACAGGCATACGGCGGCGAGGAGTTGAAGGCGGCGCTGCTCACCCGCGCGGGGCGGGGCGAGGCGGTGCTGACCGTCGCCGCGAACGGCCGCACCGGCCACGACCCGGCCGAACTCGCCGTGACCGCACGGCAGGAGGGCGACCAGTGGATCCTGGACGGCGTGCAGACCGCCGTGCCGTGGGCGCACACCGCCGACTTCGTCGTCGTACCCGCCCACACGACCGCCGACCGCACCCTCCTCGCCGTGGTCCCCCGCATCCACCAGGGCGTCGGGCTCGGCGAGCAGATCTCCACCACCGGCGAACGGCTCGGCGAACTGCGTCTCGAATCGGCTCGGATCCCGGCCCGTGACGTCATCGACGCCGACGGCGCATGGGAGTGGCTGCGCGAACTGCTGACCACCGGGACCTGCGCGCTGGCCCTCGGCCTCGGCGAACGGGTCCTCGCGATGACCAGTGAATACACCGGCAAACGCGAGCAGTTCGGATACCCCGTCGCCACGTTCCAGGCCGTCGCCGTGCAGGCCGCCGACCGGTACATCGACCTGCGCGCGATGGAAGCCACACTGTGGCAGGCCGCGTGGCGGATCGCCTCCGGGGCACCCGGCGTGCTGCCCGCCTCCGGTGACGTCGCCGTCGCCAAGATCTGGGCGTCGGAGGGCGTGCGGCGGGTCGTACAGACGGCACAGCATCTCCACGGCGGGTTCGGGGCGGACGTCGAGTACCCGCTGCACCGCTACCACGCCTGGGCCAAGCACCTGGAGCTGCAGCTCGGCCCGTCGGCAGCGCACGAGGAGGCCCTCGGCGACCTGCTGGCGGCGCACCCGCTGGGCTGACCGCCCCGCCGCGAGCTACAGGACGAACCCGGGCTGCCCCTCGTCCGTCACGACCGGGCGGCCCGCGGCCGCCCACACCTGCATGCCGCCGTCGACGTTCACGGCGTCGACGCCCTGCTGCACGAGGTACATCGCGACCTGCGCCGAGCGTCCGCCGGAGCGGCAGATCACATGGACGCGGCCGTCCTGCGGGGCGGCCTCGGTCAGCTCGCCGTAGCGGGCGACGAAATCACTGATGGGGATGTGCAGTGCCCCTTCGGCATGACCCGCCTGCCACTCGTCGTCCTCGCGGACGTCCAGCAGAAAGTCGCCGTCCTTGAGGTCCGCGACCTCGACCGTGGGCACACCAGCTCCGAAATGCATGCCCAAGACGCTACCCGACGCGGCCGGACAAGGAACCGGCCGCCCGAGCCGCGGGGCTACCCGAGCAGCTCGGCCAGCTCCGCCTCACGCCGGGAGACATCGGCCAGGAGCTTCTCGGCGATCTCCTCCAGGAGCCGGTCGGGATCGTCCGGTGCCAGCCGCAGCATCGCGCCGATCGCGCTCTCCTCCAGTTCCTTGGCGACCAGCGTGAGCAGTTCCTTGCGCTGGGCGAGCCATTCGAGGCGGGCGTAGAGCTCCTCGCTGCGGCTCGGACCGCGCTCCTGGGGCACCGGGCCCTTGGCCCACTCCTCGGCCAGCTCCCGCAGCAGCAGCTCGTCGCCGCGGGCGTACGCGGCGTTGACACGGGTGATGAACTCCTCGCGCCGGGCCCGCTCGGTGTCGTCCTGGGCCAGGTCGGGGTGGGCCTTGCGGGCCAGTTCGCGGTAGAGCTTGCGGGCCTCGTCGCTGGGGCGCACCCGCTGCGGGGGCCGCACGGGCTGGTCCGTGAGCATCGCCACGGCCTCCGGGAAGAGCCCCTCCCCGTCCATCCAGCCGTGGAACAGCTCCTCGACACCGGGCATCGGCAGCACCCGGGCCCGGGCCTCGTCCGCCTTGCGCCGGTCCTCTGGATCGCCGGTGCGGGCGGCGCGGGCCTCGGCGATCTGCGCGTCCAGCTCGTCGAGGCGGGCGTACATCGGGCCGAGCTTCTGGTGGTGCAGCCGGGAGAAGTTCTCGACCTCCACACGGAAGGTCTCGACAGCGATCTCGTACTCGATCAGTGCCTGCTCGGCGGCCCGCACGGCCCGCTCCAGCCGCTCCTCGGGACGCGGCGCACCGTCCTGGGGCGTCGCCTCGGCCTCGCCGGCGACACCACCCTGCTCAGCTTCCGGGCTCGTCACCCGACCAGCGTAGGCCACGGGCGGGGCGGACACTCCGAAGCACGGTCACGCCTTCGGGGGGCCTCCCCCCTCCCTCCCCCGCCCCCCTTTTTTTTTGCGCCCTCCGGTCAAACCCCCATCTCCGCCGCAACCCGCCCCGCCCGCACCGCCGCCACCAGATCTGCGTGGTCGGCCTCCGTGCGGTCGGCGTAGGCGACGGCGAAGTCGGCGATCGCCTCGTCCAGTTCCTCGCTCTTGCCGCAGTACCCGGCGACCAGCCGCGGGTCGGCGCTGTGGGAGTGGGCTCGGGCCAGCAGCGCGCCGGTCATGCGGCCGTAGTCGTCTATCTGGTCGGCGGCCAGCGCCGCCGGGTCGACGCTGCCCTTGCGGTTGCGGAACTGCCGTACCTGGAACGGCCGTCCCTCCACCGACGTCCAGCCCAGCAGGATGTCGCTGACGACCTGCATGCGCTTCTGGCCGAGAACCACCCGGCGGCCCTCGTGCTCCACCTGCGGCGCCTCGAAGCCCGCGGTCACCAGGTGCGGCACCAGCACCGAGGGGCGGGCCTCCTTCACCTGGAGGACGAGCGGTTCCCCCCGGTGGTCCAGGAGCAGCACGACGTACGACCGGGTGCCGACGCTGCCCGTGCCGACGACCCGGAAGGCGACGTCGTGCACCGCATGGCGGGCCAGCAGCGGGAGCCGGTCCTCGGAGAGCGTCGTCACATACTGCTCAAGGGCGGCGGCCACCGCCGCGGCCTCCGCGTCCGGCACCCGCCGCAGCACCGGCAGCGCCTCCACGAAGCGGCGCCCGCCGTCCTCGGCCTGCTCCGTCGACTTCGCCGCGAAGCGGCCGCTCGTGTTGGCCCGTGCCTTCTCGGAGACCCGCTCCAGTGTCCCGAGCAGGTCGTGGGCGTCGGTGTGGGAGACGAGTTCCTCGTCCGCGATGGCGTTCCACGCGTCCAGCACCGGCAGTTTGGCGAGCAGCCGCATGGTGCGGCGGTAGGCGCCGGTGGCGTCACAGGCCGCCTTGCGGCACTGGTCCTCGTCGGCGCCGGCCTCCCGGCCCGCGAGCACGAGGGAGGCGGCGAGCCGCTTGAGGTCCCACTCCCAGGGGCCGTGGACGGTCTCGTCGAAGTCGTTGAGGTCGATGACGAGGTCGCCGCGCGCATCGCCGTACAGGCCGAAGTTGGCGGCATGCGCGTCGCCACATATCTGCGCGCGGATCCGGGTCATGGGGGTGCGCGCCAGGTCGTAGGCCATGAGGCCGGCGGAGCCGCGCAGGAAGGCGAAGGGCGTGGCCGCCATCCGGCCCGCGCGTATCGGAGTGAGCTCGGGGAGCCGGCCGCGGTGGGACTCCTCGACCGCGTCGGCCGCGTGCGGGCGGGAGCCGTCGAGGTCGAGCGCGCGGTGCGCGCTGCGCGGGACCCGCTTGCGCAGCGCCTTGCCCTCTTCCTTGGGGGATCCCTCGGCGGGCCACTCGGCGAAGCCCCGCACCCGCGGGAGCCTCCGCACGCCCGCCCCCGCCGCTGCCTCTCCGATTCCGGTCACGCCAACCGCCTCCCCCGCACGCCCATGAACATCAACTCGTGCCGACCGTACAGCCGATGGGCGAGGCGCGTCAGACCCTTGCCCGCCTTGCGGCCGGCGACGGCGGCGCGGGCACCGTCCAGCTCTGGGACATCTCGACCCAGCAGACTCTCGGTCCTCCTCTGCCCACCCCCGGCACCACCCGACTGTGACCCGTGGTCTCGCGTCCTGCCGCACGGCGCGAAGAAGCGGGCGGGGCGTCGAGCAGCGGGCTTACATCCGGACACGTAACGTGGAACTCGATCCTCCGGAATTGTCTGCGGCGGCCAAGGGGGCCTGCCGGACAACCGCCCGGCTGTGAGCGTCGGTCGTGACATCGCTGCACGTCGAACAACCGGAGCACACCATGCCCACCAGCGTCCTCATGGTGGTCGCCTTGTCCGTCCTTCTCGGAGTCCTGGTGATCATGCTGGCGCCCAGGGACATCAAGACATCAGCCCCGACTGCGGCGGACCATGTGGCGATCAACGCCGAGAACGTCGCAGGCAAGAAGCACGTCGGCTTCCCTGAGGTCGGCTGGCGCGTCAACGGCGGCTCGGACGCGTATCTGACCATGCTCGACCAGCTGCGCGACCTCGCCGAGACCTCGGCCCAGGGCCGCGTCATGCCCGACGTCGACACCGGGGTGGACGTCGCCGCCACCGACGACACGGAGACCCATACCTTCGCCGACATCGTGATCAGCAGCGGCAACCACACCCCCGCGGTGCATGCGCTCGTCCGGCTCAGCGACTTCCGCGTCGTGCGGTTCTTCTCCAGCGACACCCCGCACGACTTCGTCCCGGACCTCGCCTCCGACCTTCCCGACAAGGGGGACGCCACCGACGACAACTGGTTCCTCGGCAAGGAGGCCTACGACACCGTCGCCCGCGTCGCGGACCAGTCGCTGACCGCCGTCAATCTGAGCGAGTCCAGCCTCGAGAACAGCCTCAGGGACCTCGGCATCCGCGGCACCGACCGCACCGACCGGGCTCGCGCCATGATGCGTTACATCATCGCCATCACCGAAGCCTCCCGGTTCCGCCCCATCGCCCATCACATCGCGGACGGTATGGACCACGGGTCCGACGTCTTCGTCACCGCACGGCAGGTCGGCGTGATGCGTGACCAGACCGGCATCAGCCGCTCGTCAGTCCTGCCCGCCTTCCAGCCGGCCCGCGACGACCGAAGAGCGGAAAACCCGGCCCCCGGCCGGGCACCTGACCACAGCGGCGTAGATCGATCCGGTGACCCGAGCGCCCAGCACGACCGGCACGGGCCCCACCCGTGAGATAGCTCACGAGCTGGGGCCTTGGCATGTCCTGACAAGGCTGTGCGATGCCTCACAGTCGCCAGACGACATCCGGCAACGAGAAACGGGCCCCTGCCGTGACTTCCGTCACTGGCAGAGACCCGTTTCGTCGGTATCTCATGGTGCGCGAGGGGGGAGTTGAACCCCCACGCCCTTGCGGGCACTGGAACCTGAATCCAGCGCGTCTGCCTATTCCGCCACCCGCGCATTGGGTGTGTCCTCCGGCTCCGGCCCTTTGGGCTGGCGCCTTCCGACATCCAGAACATTAGCACGCTGGCAGGGGTGGGTTCACATCCCTTATCCCCGCGCAGCCGCCCACCAGCACGGACGTGCCGTCCGGCCGTCGACAGGCCGCCCCGCCCCCGTCCCGCCCCGCGTCCCGCGGACCGCCGGCACGCGGACCACCCGGCCGCGCAGCCCTCCGCTCCGTATCAACACGTACCGGTTCACGTATCAACCTCGTACCGGTCCTGCCCGTCTCCCGTGGAGCCGGGCAGGGTCCACAGCCAGGTGCGGGACACTGGTCTGCGGCCGCCTCTACGATCCTGGGCAGAAGGAGTGCGTGGGAGGAGTTCGAAGGGCAGCTTCGGAGGGAACCTCCGGAGGGAACTTCGTCCGGCGTCGACACCCGTCGACCGGGCCGACAGGGGGAACCAGCTGATTCACCCGCGCGTGGATACGATCAGTAAGCAGTACCAGGCAAGGCAGCGCCCGCCAGCCGGGACACTGGACGGAAGCGACATCGGAGGAGGTGCCTCATGGGAGTCCTGAAGAAGTTCGAGCAGCGTCTCGAAGGTCTGGTCAACGGCACCTTTGCCAAGGTGTTCAAGTCCGAGGTCCAGCCCGTGGAGATCGCCGGAGCGCTCCAGCGTGAGTGCGACAACAACGCGACCATCTGGAACCGCGACCGCACGGTCGTCCCCAACGACTTCATCGTGGAGCTGAGCACGCCGGACTTCGAACGGCTCAGCCCCTACTCCGGCCAGCTCGGCGACGAGCTCGCCGGCATGGTGCGCGACTACGCCAAGCAGCAGCGCTACACGTTCATGGGGCCCATCAAGGTCCACCTGGAGAAGGCGGACGACCTCGACACCGGCCTGTACCGGGTGCGCAGCCGTACGCTCGCCTCCTCCAGCAGCCAGCAGGCTCCGTCACCCGCCGCTCCGCCGGCCCCCTCCGCGGGCCGCCCCGGCGGAGGGTACGGCTACCCGCCGGCCGCCGCACCCGCGGGCGCCCCGCCGATGCCCGCCGCGCCACCGCCCGGCGCCGGGCCCTACGGCCAGCGTCCCGGCGCGGGCGGCCCGGTCGGCGCACCGCAGCCCGGCTCACGCACCCGCCACTGGATCGAGATCAACGGCACCCGCCATCAGATCTCCCGCCCGACGCTGGTGCTGGGCCGCAGCACCGAGGCCGACGTGCGGATCGACGACCCCGGCGTCTCCCGCCGGCACTGCGAGATCCGGACCGGAACGCCCTCGACGATCCAGGATCTCGGGTCCACCAACGGCATCGTGGTGGACGGGCAGCACACCACCCGCGCTACGCTCCGCGACGGCTCGCGGATCGTCGTGGGCAGCACCACCATCATTTACCGGCAAGCCGAAGGGTGAAGCGGGGGCAATGTCAGAGCTGACCCTCACGGTCATGCGGCTGGGTTTCCTGGCCGTACTGTGGCTGTTCGTGATCGTGGCCGTGCAGGTCATCCGCAGCGACCTGTTCGGTACGCGCGTCACCCAGCGCGGGTCCAGGCGCGAGGCCGCACGGCCCCAGCAGGCCGCCCGCCAGCAGTCCGCGCCCCCGCAGCAGCGTCAGCAGGCCGGCGGCGGCCGCCAGCGCCGGGGCGCCCCCACCAAACTCGTCGTGTCCGAGGGCACCCTCACCGGCACGACCGTCGCGCTCCAGGGCCAGACCATCACCCTGGGCCGGGCGCACGACAGCACGATCGTGCTGGACGACGACTACGCCTCCAGCCGCCATGCCAGGATCTACCCGGACCGCGACGGCCAGTGGATCGTCGAGGACCTGGGCTCCACCAACGGCACATACCTCGACCGGAGCCGGCTGACGACCCCCACGCCGATTCCGCTGGGCGCGCCGATCCGCATCGGCAAGACAGTCATCGAGCTGCGGAAGTAGTACGACAATGAGCGAGCGGAGCGAGCACGCAGCGGCGGCCCCCACCACGGGCTCCGGCGCGCTCCCGACCGGAGGGTGGGCACCGTGCGGATGTACCCGGAGCCGACGGGCGAGGTGCGCATGAGTCTGTCACTGCGCTTCGCCGCCGGATCGCACAAAGGCATGATCCGCGAGGGCAACGAGGACTCCGGATACGCCGGTCCGCGCCTGCTCGCGATCGCCGACGGCATGGGCGGCGCCGCCGCCGGCGAGGTCGCCTCCTCCGAGGCCATCTCCACCATCGTCGCCCTCGACGACGACGTGCCGGGCTCCGACATCCTCACCTCCCTCGGCACCGCCGTACAGCGCGCCAACGACCAGCTGCGCTCCATGGTCGAGGAGGACCCCCAGCTCGAGGGCATGGGCACCACGCTCACCGCCCTCCTGTGGACCGGCCAGCGCCTCGGCCTCGTCCACGTCGGCGACTCCCGCGCCTATCTGCTGCGCGACGGCGTCCTCACCCAGATCACCCAGGACCACACCTGGGTGCAGCGCCTCGTCGACGAGGGCCGCATCACCGAGGAAGAGGCCACCACGCACCCCCAACGCTCCCTGCTGATGCGGGCGTTGGGCAGCGGCGAACATGTCGAGCCGGACCTGTCCATCCGTGAGGTCCGCGCCGGTGACCGCTACCTGATCTGCTCCGACGGCCTGTCCGGCGTCGTCTCCCACCAGACCCTCGAGGAGACCCTCGCCAGCTACCAGGGTCCGCAGGAGACCGTGCAGGAGCTGATCCAGCTCGCGCTGCGCGGCGGCGGCCCGGACAACATCACCGTCATCGTCGCCGATGTACTGGACCTGGACACCGGGGACACCCTCGCCGGGCAGCTCTCCGACACCCCCGTCGTGGTCGGCGCGGTCGCCGAGAACCAGAACCACCTGCACGACCCCGGCTTCATGGAGACCCCCGCGGGCCGCGCCTCCGGCCTCGGCCGGCAGGGCCACGGACACGGCGGGGGCGGCGAGTTCGGCCCGCCCGGCTCCGGCGACACCACCGGCTACATCCCCGCGGGCAGCTTCGGCGACTACACCGACGACGACTTCGTCAAACCCGGCAAGGGCCGCAAGTGGGCGAAGAGATCCTTCTACGTCGCCCTCGCCCTCGCCGTCGTCGGCGGCGGCCTCTACGGCGGCTGGCGCTGGACGCAGACCCAGTACTACGTCGGCACCAACGACGAGCACGTCGCGCTGTACCGGGGCATCAGCCAGGACCTGGCGTGGGTCTCCCTCTCCAAGGTGGAGAAGGACCACCCCGAGATCGAACTCAAGTACCTGCCTCCGTACCAGCAGAAGCAGGTCAAGTCCACGATCGCCGAAGGCAGCCTGCCCGGCGCCCAGTCGAAGATCAACGAGCTTTCCGTGCAGGCCTCCGCGTGCAAGAAGGAGTCCGAGCGTCAGGCGGCCGAGAGCAAGAACAACTCGAAGACCGGCACGGGCCAGGCGGGCGGCACCACGGGAACCAGCAAGACCTCCCTCACGTCCAAGGCATCACCGAGCCCCTCGACCTCACCGACCCCGTCCACATCAGCGACCGCACCCACCCCCAGCCCCGGCCCCACTCTCTCGGAGGATGAGCAGAAGGTCGTCTCGCTGTGCGGTAAGCAGTAGGCAAGCCGTGAGAGGCCCTGTCACACGATGAGCAGTACTACCAACACACCGACGCACCATACGTCCACGATCGGCGCCATCGGCGCACCGAGCCGGCGCAACACCGAGCTCGCGCTGCTGCTGTTCGCGGTCGTCATCCCGGTCTTCGCCTACGCCAACGTGGGCCTGGCCATCGACGACAAGGTGCCGGCCGGGCTGCTGAGCTACGGCCTCGGACTCGGCCTGCTGGCCGGCGTCGGCCATCTCGCCGTACGGAAGTTCGCCCCGTACGCCGACCCGCTGCTGCTGCCCCTGGCCACGCTGCTCAACGGACTCGGGCTCGTCGTCATCTGGCGCCTCGACCAGTCGAAGCTGCTGCAGTCGCTTCCCAACTACGTCGTGGCCGCGCCCCGCCAGCTGCTGTACACCGCGCTCGGTATCGCCCTGTTCGTCGTGGTGCTGATCTTCCTCAAGGACCACCGCGTCCTGCAGCGCTACACCTACATCTCGATGTTCGGCGCGCTCGTCCTGCTCATTCTGCCGCTGGTGCCCGGCCTCGGTGCCAACATCTTCGGCGCCAAGATCTGGATCAGGGTCCCCGGCCTGGGCACGCTGCAGCCCGGTGAGTTCGCGAAGATCGTCCTCGCGGTCTTCTTCGCCGGCTACCTGATGGTCAAGCGCGACGCCCTGGCGCTCGCCAGCCGCCGCTTCATGGGCCTGTACCTGCCGCGCGGCCGCGACCTCGGACCCATCCTGGTCGTCTGGCTGATGTCGATCCTCATCCTGGTCTTCGAGACCGACCTCGGCACCTCGCTGCTGTTCTTCGGAATGTTCGTCGTCATGCTGTACGTCGCCACCGAGCGGACCAGCTGGATCGTCTTCGGTCTGCTGATGTCCGCGGCCGGCGCGGTCGGCGTGGCCAGCTTCGAACCGCACGTCCAGCAGCGCGTCCAGGCCTGGCTGAACCCGTTGAAGGAGTACAAGCTCAGCCAGCAGGGCGTGGCCGGTCACTCCGAGCAGTCGATGCAGGCGCTGTGGGCCTTCGGCTCCGGCGGCACCCTCGGCACCGGCCTCGGCCAGGGCCACTCCGACCTCATCCGCTTCGCCGCCAACTCCGACTTCATCCTCGCCACCTTCGGCGAGGAACTCGGGCTGGCCGGAATCATGGCGGTCCTGCTCATCTACGGCCTGATCGTGGAACGCGGCGTACGCACCGCCCTCGCCGCCCGCGACCCGTTCGGCAAGCTCCTCGCCGTCGGCCTGTCCGGCGCCTTCGCCCTCCAGGTCTTCGTCGTCGCCGGCGGTGTCATGGGCCTCATCCCGCTGACCGGTATGACCATGCCGTTCGTGGCGTACGGAGGCTCCTCCGTACTGGCCAACTGGGCCCTGATCGGCATCCTGATCAGAATCAGCGACACCGCCCGCCGCCCGGCGCCCGCGCCCGCCGGCAACCCCGACGCCGAGATGACCCAGGTGGTCCGCCCGTCATGAACAAGCCCCTGCGCCGGATCGCGATCTTCTGCGGCCTGCTCGTCCTCGCCCTACTCGTCCGGGACAACTGGCTCCAGTACGTCAAGGCCGACAGCCTGAAGAACGACAAGTTGAACCGCCGCGTCACCATCGCCCGCTACTCCACCCCGCGCGGCGACATCATCGTCGACGGCGAACCCATCACCGGGTCCACCACGACCAGCACCAGCGGCCTCAACGACCTGAAGTACAAGCGCACCTACAAGAACGGCCCCATGTGGGCGCCCGTCACCGGGTTCGCCTCGCAGGCCTTCGGCGCCACCCAGCTGGAGAGCATCGACGACGGCATCCTCACCGGCACCGACGACCGGCTCTTCTTCCGCAACACCCTCGACATGATCACGGGCAAGCAGAAGTCGGGCGGCAACGTCGTCACCACCCTCAACGCCGCCGCGCAGAAGGCCGCCTACAACGGGCTGAAGTCCCAGGGCGGCAAGGGCGCCGTCGCCGCGCTCGACCCGTCGACCGGGAAGATCCTGGCGCTGGCCTCCTACCCGTCGTACGACCCCTCGTCGTTCGCCGGGAACTCCACGTCGACGGACTCCAAGAACTGGCTCGCGCTCCAGAAGAAGAACAACAAGGCCGACCCGATGCTCAACCGGGCGCTGCGCGAGACCTACCCGCCGGGCTCCACCTTCAAGGTGGTCACGGCCGCGGCCGCGCTGGAGAACGGGCTGTACACCTCCGCGGACGAGAACACGAACTCGCCGCTGCCCTACATCATGAAGGGCACGACGACGGAGCTG
The DNA here is from genome assembly GCF_042896045.1 of Streptomyces sp. NPDC001351. Lineage (NCBI taxonomy): Bacteria > Bacillati > Actinomycetota > Actinomycetes > Kitasatosporales > Streptomycetaceae > Streptomyces > Streptomyces sp. NPDC001351. The sequence continues at coordinate 501,268 of NZ_JBIAWS010000004.1, forward strand.
AAGAACGAGGGCAACATCCCCTGCAAGAACGCGCCGATGCGGGTCGCCCTGAAGGTGTCCTGCAACACCGTGTTCGGCAAGATCGGCGCCGACCTCGGCAACGCCAAGATGCTCGCCGAGGCGAAGAAGTTCGGCTTCGACGCCGAGCAGTTCACCCCGGTCCGTTCCAGCGCCTCGGTCTTCTCCGACAACATGAACTCCTCGCAGACCGCGCTGTCCTCGATCGGCCAGTTCAACACTGCGGCCACCCCGCTGCAGATGGCCATGGTCGCCTCAGCGGTCGCCAACAACGGCAAGCTGATGAAGCCGTACATGGTCGACAAGCTGCAGTCGTCCAACCTCGACACCATCTCGCAGACCGACCCGCAGGAGCTCAGCCAGCCCCTGTCGGCGAAGAACGCGCAGATCCTGCAGTCGATGATGGAGACGGTCGTCAAGGAGGGCACCGGCACCAAGGCCCAGATCGGCGGCGGCGTCACCGTCGGCGGCAAGACCGGCACCGCCCAGCACGGCGTCGCCAACAGCGCGAACCCGTACGCCTGGTTCATCTCCTACGCCAAGCTCCCCGACGGCAGCTCGCCGGTCGCCGTGGCCGTGGTCATCGAGGACGAGAACGCCAACCGTGACGACATCTCCGGCGGCGGCCTCGCCGCCCCGATCGCGAAGAGCGTGATGGAGGCGGTCATCAACTCCAAGAAGTGACCCCGCTCACGTCCCCTTCACATCGGTGCACGTTGCGATACCGGTCCTGTATCGGGTGACGCACTTAGCCAGGTCACACAAAGCTAGCCGGGTACGGTAGGCCCGGACGGCAGCCTCCGACCGCACACACGTGTGAGTCGGGACCGACGGAGAGGGCTGGTAGGAGCTATGGAAGAGCCGCGTCGCCTCGGCGGCCGGTACGAACTGGGCCAGGTGCTCGGTCGTGGTGGCATGGCGGAGGTCTACCTCGCGCATGACACCCGCCTCGGGCGCCAGGTGGCGGTGAAGACACTGCGCGCGGACCTCGCACGCGACCCTTCCTTCCAGGCCCGGTTCCGCCGGGAGGCCCAGTCGGCCGCCTCGCTCAACCATCCCGCGATCGTCGCGGTCTACGACACGGGCGAGGACTACATCGACGGGGTCTCGATCCCGTACATCGTGATGGAGTACGTGGACGGATCCACACTCCGCGAACTCCTCCACTCCGGCCGCAAGCTCCTGCCCGAGCGCGCGATGGAAATGACCATCGGCATCCTCCAGGGCCTGGAGTACGCCCACCGCAGCGGCATCGTCCACCGCGACATCAAGCCGGCCAACGTCATGCTGACGCGCAACGGCCAGGTCAAGGTCATGGACTTCGGCATCGCCCGCGCCATGGGCGACTCCGGCATGACGATGACGCAGACGGCCGCCGTCATCGGCACCGCCCAGTACCTCTCACCGGAGCAGGCGAAGGGCGAGCAGGTCGACGCCCGCTCCGACCTGTACTCGACCGGCTGCCTCCTCTACGAACTCCTGACGGTACGCCCGCCCTTCGTCGGCGACTCCCCGGTCGCCGTCGCGTACCAGCACGTACGTGAGGAAGCCCAGCCGCCCTCCGTCTTCGACCCCGAGATCACGCCCGAAATGGACGCGATCGTCCTCAGGGCCCTGGTCAAGGACCCGAACTACCGCTACCAGTCCGCCGACGAGATGCGCGCCGACATCGAGGCCTGCCTCGACGGCCAGCCCGTCGCGGCCAGCGTGGCCATGGGTTCCGTCGGCTACGGCGGCTACCCCGACGACCAGCCGACCACGGCCCTGCGCGCCACGGACGCCGGCGCCACGTCGATGCTGCCCCCGATGAACCCGGACGACGGCGGCTACGGCTACGACGACCGCTCCCGCCGCCGCCAGAAGAAGTCCAACACGTCCACGATCCTGCTGGTCGTGGCGGGCATCCTCGTCCTGGTCGGCGCGATCCTGATCGGGAAGTACGCGTTCAGCGGGAACGGGGGCGTCGGCAACGACAAGGTGGATGTACCCAACCTCGTCAGCCTGAGCGAGAGCGACGCCAAGAGTCAGCTGGACAACATCGGCCTCAAGGTCGGAACGATCAAGAGGCAGCCCTGCGACAGCCAGAGCAAGGGCAATGTCTGCTCGCAGGACCCGGGCAAGGGCACCAGCCTCAAGAAGGGGGATCCGGTCAACCTCGTGGTGTCGACGGGCGCTCCGAAGGTGCTCGTTCCGGACGTCACGCGCCTGCAGTTCGACCAGGCGAAGACCCAGCTCCAGAACAAGGGCTTCGAAGTCGACCAGAAGACCCAGGAGTCCGACCAGCCCGCGGGCCTCGTCCTCTCCCAGGACCCGAAGGGCGGCACGGAGAAGGAGAAGGGCACCACGATCACCCTCACCGTGGCCAAGGCTGCGGCGACGGTCCCCGTGCCCAACGTCGCCGGCCAGAGCTGTGACCAGGCCAAGTCCGCGCTGCAGGCCGTCGGCCTCAACGGCAACTGTGTGAACACGCCCACCACCGACGACACCCAGGTCAACAAGGTCATCTCGACCAACCCGACGATCGGCACCCAGGTCAAGAAGAACACTGCGGTGCAGATCAACATCGGCCAGAAGCAGAACAACCAGGTCCAGGTGCCGAACATCCAGGGCCAGAAACTGAAGGACGTCAAGAACGCCCTTCAGCAGGCGGGTCTCCAGGTCGGCAACATCAACGGCTCCCAGGACGACAACGCCATCGTCATCAACTCGGACCCGCCCCCGGGCAGCACGGTCGACCAGGGCACGCCGGTCAACCTGCAGACCTTCGGCGGCGGCGGCAACAACGGCGGGAACAACGGCGGCACCAACATCTTCGGCGGTACGACCGGCTGACCCACCCCACCCCATCGATGGCCCCCTGCCGTACTCCTCGGCAGGGGGCCATCTGCTGTCTACCGTCCGAGCAGAGGGCGGCAGGCCGCGTACAACGTTTGTTCCTGCGTCGATCGTGTCTTCATATATGCCGACTCGTTGATCGGATGGGGTGGGGTGTCGGAGCTCTGCCCTGGCCGTACGGCCACACCACAAGTGGAAGGGCAGAACGTGATCAACGAATCGGCGCTGCTGGAGTCCAAGTCCCTGCGGGACAGCGTCCTGGAGCGCACGGACGTACTCGACAGAGTCAAGGCGCTGTCGCTGCTGCCGGACGGGATGCATGTGACCACGGCGATGGTGGCGGCGTACTTCGAGGTGAGCCGCAAGGCCATCGAGTCGCTGGTACTCGACCACCGGGATGAGTTGGTGGCCAACGGCTACCGCGTATTGGCAGGTACAGAACTGACCTCCTTTAAGGAGGTCAGTGGGATTCAGTCTCGCTCTCGATCCCTCGCGCTGTACCCACGCCGAGCCGTCCTCAACATCGCCATGCTCCTCCGCGACAGCGAAGTCGCACGTCAGGTGCGTGTGTACCTCCTGGACATGGAGTACCTGGCGCGCACCCAGCCTGTGGATAACTCCGTCCACAGCGATGTCGTATCCCTCGACGACCGCATCGACCAACGCATCACCCACATCCTCGGCAAGACGGTCGTGCCGATGTTCAACGCCCTCATCGAAACCTCGGGCGAACACCGCAAGGAGCTGATCGCCCTTCGGGCCGGAGTCCAGCGCATCGAGCGACGGCTACACCAGCACCACGAACGGCTGAAGAGGCTCGAGGGGGTACGCGACGACCGGCCCACCGTCGGAGTCATGGCTGCCATGGACGCCATGAACGGCCGCACCTTTGAAAGCCACATGGCCAAATTGCTGAGCCGCGACGGATGCACCGACATCGTCGTAGTGGGCGGTCACGGGGACCGAGGTGTCGACATCATCGGGCGCACCGCCGACGGCCGTCGTCTCGTCGCCCAATGCAAGAGGTTCGCGCCCTACCTCAAAATCACCAGCCCCGACGTCCAGAAGTTCATCGGCTCGGCGAAGGTTCTCTACAACGCGGAGGTCGCGCTGTTCGTGGCAACCTGCCCCTTCACCCCGGACGCCCTACAGCTCGCCGCCGAGACCGGCATCACCGCCGTACACCGCGGGATGCTGGAGGAGTGGAGCGCCGGGGAGCCGCTGAAGATCCTGGAGTAGGTACTGCGTGACGCAAAGGGCCCGAAGTCGCAAAGGGTAGTTGCGGCTTAGGGCCCAGCTCACGTCGAGAGTGACAGCATGTCACTCTCAGAACCTACTGAAGCTCCTTCGGCGGCGTCCTCTTGCTGTCCACCCTGTCCACCCGCACCAGCTCCCCCCACACCACATACCGATACAGGCTGGTGTACACCGGCGTGCACGTCGTCAGGGTGATGTAGTGGCCCGCCTTCTTCTTCCCCGACTCCTTCGGGATCTGGGAGATGACCTTGACGTTGTACTTCGAGGTCTCGTCGAGGATGTCGTAGACCTTGTAGATGTACCACTTGTCCCTTGTCTCGAAGACGATCGGGTCGCCGACCTTCAGCTTGTCGATGTTGTGGAACTTCGCGCCGTGACCGTCCCGGTGGGCGGCCAGTGTGAAGTTGCCCTTCTTGCCAGTGGTCGGCAGCGTCGCCTTGACCGGGTCCGTGTAGTAGCCGGCCACGCCGTCGTTGAGGACCTTCGTCGACGTGCCCTTCTCGACCAGGACCTCGCCGTTCTTCATGGCGGGGACATGCAGGAAGCCGATGCCGTTCTTGGTGTCCAGCGCACCGGGGCCCGTGGCCCCGCCCTCGTGCGCCCATGTGTCACGGACCTTGTCGCCCTGCCTGTCCGCCGCCCGGTCGGCTATGACGTTCGTCCACCAGAGCGAGTAGACGACGAACAGGCCCAGCACCAGGCCCGCCGTGATGAGGAGTTCACCGAAGACGCTCACCGCCGCCGCGATACGGCCCATGCCGCGGCGGCGGGCCGGTGGCGCCGCGGGCGCGTCCGTGTCCTCTTGAGTGTCGTCGGTGGTCGCTGCCACGTTCATCTGTCCCTATTCGACGAGCGCATCCGGCTTGCCCTTGCTGCGCGGCCGTTCCTCGACCATCTTGCCCCAGACGATCAACCGGTACTTGCTGGTGAACTCCGGAGTACAGGTCGTCAGCGTGATGTACCGGCCGGGCCCGGTGAAACCCGACTGGGGCGGCACGGGACTGATCACGCTCGTATTGCTCGGCGAGGTCACCGGCAGCGTTGACGTCACCTTGTAGACGAAGTACTCGTCCTGCGTCTCGACGACGACCTCGTCGCCCTTCTTCAGCTTGTTGATGTACCGGAAAGGCTCGCCGTGCGTGTTGCGGTGACCCGCGAGCGCGAAGTTGCCGGTCTTCGCGTCGGGCATCGCCGTCTTCAGCCTGCCCTCGCTGTAGTGGCCGACCATGCCCTTGTCGAGCACCTGCTTGTTGCTGACGCCCTGGGCGATCGGCACGACCACGTCCAGCTCGGGAATGTGAAGGATCGCGAAACCCTGGCCCGGCTCGAACTCACCCGGCGCGCGCTTGCCGCTCGCCCAGTCGTTCTGCAGGGTGCTGGTCTCCTTGTCCGCCGCCTCATGCGCCCGGACGTTCGTCCACCACAGCTGGTAGGTGACGAACAGCAGCATCAGCACGCCGGTGGTGATGAACACCTCACCGATGGCCCGGCTCGCGACGACACCCGGACTCGGCTTGCGTGCGCGCGCCTGCCGACGTGCCTCCACACGCGAAAGCGGCGCCTTGGAAGCGTCGGCGGACGCCTCCTCGGCGTCTTCCGCAGCCTCCGAAGTCGTACGAGCGCCTCCATGGCGCCCATGACGGCGCTTGGCAGCCTTCCTGCGGGCCGCTCGGCCGCCCGGAGTGGTTCCAGTGGCAGGCGTGGCTGCTGTGGCGTCAGAGGGCGCTATGGAACCGCCCGACGGCGGCTCCGGTATCCGCAGCGCCACCGTCTCCTCGTCCACGGGCGGGAGATACGGCTCGGGCTCCTCCACCAGAGGCGGTAGGTAGGGCTCCTCCACCGGCGGCGCTGCGTACGGCTCCTCCGCGGCCGCCGCATACCCCCCGTGCTGCCCCTGCCGCCCCGCTTGCTCGCCGTTCCACTCATCGAACGCACCGGAGGTCTCGAATCCACCGGACGCCTCGAACGAACCCGACGCCTCGAACGAACCCGACGCCTCGAACGAACCCGACGCCTCGTACCCCTCAAACGAGGCGTACCCCTCGTACGTCTCCTGACCGTACGAGGCGGCGGACTCGCGCTCGGGGCGCAGCGCGGTCACGCCGTGGCCCTGCCCACCACCGGGGCGAGCCCCGCAGACCTCGCCACGGCACCCTGGTCGCCGCACTCCACCAGCCAGTTGGCCAGCATCCGGTGACCGTGCTCGGTCAGCACCGACTCCGGGTGGAACTGCACACCCTCCACCGGGAGTTCACGGTGCCTGAGCCCCATGATGATCCCGTCCTGCGTCCGCGCGGTCACCTTCAGCTCGGCCGGCACCGTCTCCGGCTCCGCGGCGAGCGAGTGGTAGCGCGTCGCCGTGAACGGCGACGGCAGCCCGGCGAAGACGCCCCTGCCCTCGTGCTCGACCAGCGAGGTCTTGCCGTGCAGCAACTCGGGCGCACGGTCCACCACACCCCCGTACGCCACCTGCATCGACTGCATCCCCAGGCAGACGCCGAACACCGGGACACCGGTCGCCGCACAGTGCCGCACCATCTCGATGCAGACACCCGCCTCCTCCGGCGTCCCCGGCCCCGGCGACAGCAGCACACCGTCGAAACCGTCCTGGGCATGCGCCGTCGACACCTCGTCGTTGCGCAGCACCTCGCACTCGGCGCCCAGCTGGTACAGGTACTGCACCAGGTTGAAAACGAAGCTGTCGTAGTTGTCGACGACGAGAATCCGTGCACTCACTGGTTGTCCACCGTCACATCGTTGAAGGGCAGCAGCGGTTCGGCCCACGGGAAGACGTACTGGAAGAGGACGTAGACCACGGCCAGGACCAGCAGGAGTGAGATCAGCGCCTTCACCCACGCGTTTCCCGGCAGATGCCGCCAGATCCAGCCGTACATGCCGTCCCTTCCGTTCCACCACGGCATCAGACTCACGCCGTACCCGCACCAGACTAACGGCGCAGCGCCTCTGGTTTCCCGGCCTCCACAGGCTGTGTGGAATCCAGGTGCGCCCACACGATCAGCCGATGGCTGTGCCCCCACTCCGGATCGCACGTGGTGAGCGTCAGATAGCGGCCCTCACGCGTGTACCCCGACTTACGTGGCACAGGATCGATCACCTCAACGTCCGTCGGAACAGTTTTGTAGGGCCCTTTGTCGATCCGATACGTGAACCAGGTGGTCCCGTCCGTCAGCACCACCGCGTCACCCGGCCTCAGTTCGGGGAAGTCCACGAACGGATCTCCGTACGTCCGCCGGTGCCCCGCAACCGCGAAGTTGCCCTCCTGCCCCAGCTGCGCGGTGTTCGCGTAGTGACCGAGCCCCTTCTTCAGCGTGCTCACGGCGGTGTCCTCGAGCACCGGCTTGTTCCACGTGAAACCAAGCCGCGGGATGTACATGATCGCGAAGGGCTTGCCCGCGACATACGGCGCCGGCTTCCTGGGACCGGCCGAGGCACCGGATGCGGCAGTGTCCGTCGGACGCGCCGTCTGCTTCGCCCACTGCTTCTGCAGGACGTCGATCTGGTGGTTCATCGCACCGTCCGCCCGCACACCGGTCCAGAACAGCACATAGACCACGAAAAGCACGATCAGGCTACCCACGGTGATACAGAGCTCACTGACGGTCCTGACGACGACGCGCACCGGCAGCTCCCGAAACGGCTCAGTTCACTCCACGGGCTGGGCGTAGTGCAGATCCACTGTGCCCGAGTAGCCGGGAAGAGTCACCGTCCCGTCGTGGGTCACTTTCCAGCCGAGGCCGTACACATTCACATAGACCATGTAGTTCTGGATCGCCGTGGAATCCGACAGCGCCTTGTTCAGCTTGTCGGGATCCCCGATCGCCGTGATCTTGTACGGCGGCGAGTAGACGCGCCCCTGAAGGATCAGGGTGTTGCCCACGCAGCGCACGGCACTGGTGGAGATCAGCCGCTGGTCCATCACCTTGATGCCCTTGGCACCGCCCTGCCACAGCGCGTTCACCACGGCCTGCAGATCCTGCTGGTGGATGACCAGGTAGTCCGGCTGCGGCTCGGGATAACCGGGCAGCTTCGCGGTGGCGTCCGGCGGGGCGTCGTTGAGCGTGACGGTGATCGCCTCACCCTTCAGCTTCTGCGTGCCCGCACCCTTCTCCAGGCCCGCGAGCTTCTCGTCCTGTGCCTTCGTGCTGCCGTCGTCGCGTTCGGCGAAGGACTCGACCTCACGGCGCAAGGTGCCGTTGGACTCGTCCAGTTCGCCGTTCTTGCGGCTGCGCTCCTGGATGAGGTCGGAAAGCTTCAGCAAGGACGTGTCCGTACGGATATTGGTGCCCTTGGCCGTATTGAAACTGGTGAAGAAAATGAGCCCCGCGAGGGCGAAGACGGCCACCGTGAGCACCCGCACCGGCCGGAAACGGCGCCCGCGGGCAGGACTGGATCCGTCCTGGGGGGAGTCGGCAGAATTGCTCAACGTACCCTTATCTCCTTCGGCGCCGCGGAAGCACTACGCTAACGGACGCCCGGGGGAGCGCTAAGAGTCCCCTTGTACGCTGCTCCGGAGCCAGCCACAGTTCCCTGCGCGGCCACGCAGCGCATCGACAGGAGAGACCCTCGTGCCGAAGTCACGTATCCGCAAGAAGGCCGACTACACGCCGCCCCCGGCGAAGCAGGCGACCAGCATCAAGCTGAACAGCCGCGCCTGGGTCGCGCCCGTCATGCTGGCCATGTTCCTCATCGGCCTGGCCTGGATCGTCGTCTTCTACGTGACCGACGGTTCGCTGCCCATCGATGCCCTGGACAACTGGAACATCGTGGTGGGCTTCGGCTTCATCGCCGCCGGATTCGGCGTCTCCACGCAGTGGAAGTAACGGTCGAAGTCACGGCCAAGGCCCGGTGAACTCAGCTCTACCCAGGACTATCCGCTGAGTTATCCACAGCCGGTTTCCACACGCTGGGGAAAAGAAAGACGATCCAACGACCATCTGTGGATAACCCATCGAGTGTTGACGCCGGTGTGACTGGCACACCGGCAACCGCAAGCCTGTTCGCCCCCTTCCTGACCTGCAGAAACACCGGTCAGTGACAGGGGGCACAGCTGTTCCCGCACGCTATGCACAAGACTGGCAACCCGCTGTGGACAAGTGGGCACGTCAGGTGAGCTGAGCCGTCCTGACCAGGGTCAGGACCACTACGACGACCAGGACCAGGGCGCAGGTGCCGTACTGGACGAGGGCGCGGTGTTCGCGTGGGGCGTGGACCATGGCGTAGCCGGTGATGACGCCGGCGACGAGGCCGCCGATGTGGGCCTGCCAGGCGATGTTGCTCCAGCCGAAGGTGAAGATGAGGTTGATCACCAGCAGGGCGATGATCGGCCGCATGTCGTAGTTGAGGCGGCGCATGAGGACGGCGGTGGCGCCGAAGAGGCCGAAGATGGCGCCGGAGGCGCCGAGGGAGGCTTGGGTCGGTGAGGCCAGCAGGTAGGTGAGGGCACTGCCGGCGAGACCCGATGCGAAGTAGAGGGAGAGGTAGCGGGCGCGGCCGAGGGCGGCTTCGAGGGGGCCGCCGAGCCACCAGAGGCTGAGCATGTTGAAGGCGATGTGCCAGAGCTGCTGGTGCGTGAACATCGCGGTCACCAGGCGGTACCACTCGCCGTCGGCGACGCCCTGGGTGGTTTTGAAGGGTGCCGGGGGCCATTCGCCGATGAGGACGAGGTGGTCCAGGAGCGAGGGCTGTACGTGGACGGCGATGAACACCGCCACGTTGATCCCGATGAGGATTTTGGTGAGCAGGCGGGGGTCTGCGGTGACGGTGCCGCCGGCGATGGTCCGGGGCCGGGCCGCGGCTGGGCTGTGTCCGGTGCCGGAGTCGCCGCGGGCGCATTCGGGGCATTGGAAGCCGACGGAGGCGTTGACCATGCATTCGGGGCAGATGGGGCGTTCGCAGCGGGTGCAACGGATGCCGGTCTCGCGGTCGGGGTGGCGGTAGCAGCCGGGCAGGCTCTGGGCGTGCTGGGGTCCCTGGTCGTCCGGGCCTTGTGGGCTGCCTGGCGCCTGGTCCATGAGATCCCCTAGGTCGTCGTTCGGGGGCTGTGCACAAATGCACCGCCCCGCCCATCTTTACGGATGGGCGGGGCGTTTGGTTCCTGCTGTGCGGGGACTCGACCTTGCGGGTGGGGTCCTCGTGGGTCTCAGCCCTCGCGGGTCTCGACGACGACGGACTCGATGACGACGTCGTTGACCGGGCGGTCGGTGCGGGGGTTGGTCTGGGTGGTGGCGATGGCGTCGATCACCTTCTGGCTGGCGGGATCGGTGACCTCGCCGAAGATGGTGTGCTTGCGGTTCAGCCACGTCGTGGGGGCGACGGTGATGAAGAACTGGGAGCCGTTGGTGCCCGGACCGGCGTTGGCCATGGCCAGCAGGTAGGGCTTGTTGAAGGAGAGGTCCGGGTGGAATTCGTCCTCGAACTGGTAGCCGGGACCACCGGTGCCGTTGCCCAGCGGGTCTCCGCCCTGGATCATGAATCCGCTGATCACCCGGTGGAAGACCGTGCCGTCGTACAGCTTGTCCGTGGACTTCTGGCCGGTGGCGGGGTTGGTCCACTCCCGCTCGCCCGTGGCGAGCTCGACAAAGTTCCGGACCGTCTTGGGCGCGTGGTTCGGCAGGAGCCGGACTTCGATGTCGCCGTTGTTGGTCTTCAGGGTGGCGTAAAGCTGCTCAGCCACGATCTGCCTTCCGTTGTCTTCCTGTGACTCCCTGATCCTCGCACGGTCTGCGTCGTGCGTCGCCCGGCGCCCGTCTGTGGGTGCTTGTCGGGGGGGTGTTGCTTGCAGAAAACCGGTCGAGTGTGCCCGGGCCGGGGGCGCTCGGCGACGATCCGTGGCATTGTCGATGACAAGCACCTGTTGCCCCGTATTCATCCTCTATTGGACTTGATCGGCTCTTGATCGGCTCTTGATCAGCTCGTGCTGGAGATGGTCCTGAGTCGGTGTGCATGACCCGGATGCCCGCCCTCACATGCCCCGGTGTCTATTGACAGGCATGATCCGTAAAAGGGTGGAAAGTCGAAATACCGTACGCCACCGAGGAGGAGGAACCCGTGACCCGCATCGACAGCGTGCGCGCCGCGACCGGTTCGGCGAAGGACAGCGTGCTGCACGCCGCGGAAGTGGTGGCGCCCTACGCCGACACGGCCAAGGACAGGGCCGCGCACTACGCACACGAGGCACGCGTACGGCTCGCGCCGAAGGTGTCCCAAGCCGCGGATCAGGCCCGCGTCCAGTACGACGCCCATGTTGCGCCGCGTCTGGAGCAGGCCCGTACGCATGTGCCGCCGAAGGTCGACCATGCCGCCCATGAGGCTGCCGTCCGTACCCGGCAGGTGGCCCGGCAGGCCGCCGACTATTCCCGGCCGAGGCTGGAGCAGGCGGTGGCCGTGGCCGGGCCTGTCAGGGAGGAGGCCGCCGCGCGCGGTGCTGCCGCTTTGGCTGCGCTGCGCGGTCAGGTCTCACCGAAGGAGATTCAGAAACTGGCTCGTCGGCATGAGCGTCGGGCGAGGGCCGGCCGTGCCGCGAAGGTGTTGGTTGTGCTTGGTGCTCTCGCGGGCGGTGCTTTCGCTGCCTGGAAGTGGTGGGACAAGCAGGCCAACCCTGACTGGCTGGTCGAGCCGCCTGCTGCGACGGAGGTTCCGGAGTCGAGCCGGTTGTCGTCGGTGGACGGCAGCGGTCAGTCGTTGCTCGACCCTGAGGTGCAGGCCAAGGAGGCCGAGGAGGAGGCCGCTCAGCGCGACGACGGCCGGTGATGTGCTGTGGACCGAACTATGGCGTGGGGCGGGAGACTTGAGGGTCTTCCGCCCCACGGCTGTGTTTCACGTGAAACACGTCTGGCGGCGCGGTCATCTCCCGGACGGCGTCCTCGGCGTCAGCGCCTTTCGGTACCAGGGGGCTGCCTCGCTGAGCCTGGTCCGGTGTCCGGGTCCGGGTGTGCAGTCGGCGCGGGACCAGAGTGGGGAGCGGTACCAGCGGTCCTCTGCGAGCAGCGCGGCTTGGTGTGCGCTGACTCTTCCCGGTGCCGTGTGCAGGCGGGTCAGGTAGTCGTCGAGGGGAAGACCGTCCTGGGGGACCGTGAGGTCGAGCGTTTCGCCCAGCAGCGCGACGAACTCGCGCAGTGTCAGTGTGTGCGGGTGGGCGGCGTGGTGCACGGTGCCGGGTGGGACGTGCTCGGGTGTCCGGGCGAGGGTGGCCAGCAGTCGGGCCAGGTCGTCGACCGCCACCAGTGACAGGCGGGCCCGGCCGTTTTCCGGCAACGCCGGTACGCGCTCCAGGAGTTCGGCGACGGAGGGGACGAACCACCTGTCGCCGGCGCCGTACACGAGCGGTGGTCTGAGTACGGTGCCGCCGGCGGCGAGTACGGCTTGCTCGGCCTCCAGCCGGGTGTGGCTGGTGGCGGAGGCGGGGGCGGGGGTGCGTTCGTGTTCGGTGACGTCGCGGTGGGGTCCGGTGCCGTAGACGGCGGTGGTGCTCACCAGGAGGATGCGGTGGACGTCGGCGCGTGCTGCCTCGGCGAGCAGGGCGTGGGTGCCGTCGACGTTGACGGCCCGGCACTTGTCCTCGTCGGCGCTGATGTGTGAGGCGCAGTGGAGCAGGGTGTGTATGCCGTGGCAGATGTCCCGCAGGGAGGCCGGGTCGGTGAGGTCTCCCGTGACGTACTCGACGCCGGGCACCGCTTCGGATGCCTTCGGTGTGCGTCTGACCAGTGCCTTCACCTCGCCGGGCTTGGGTGGCCGGTCTCCGGTCAGTGCCCGCAGGGCGGCCGAACCGATGAATCCGGTGCCGCCCACGACAAGGATCTTGTCCATGCACAGATGGAACGCCGTGGGCCGCTTGCCTCGCAAGCGGCCCACGGACCGGCACCGGAAACCAGACCGGACGGCCTCTTTTTCTTGGGGAGACCATGGCGCGAGTCACATGGCGCACAGGACCGCCGTGTAGGCACGGGCCGCTGAGGAAGGCGCTGCTCCTCGTGTCTCCACCGGCGGAGAGCTCACGGAAACAGACCGGGTGGTTGGGTAGGGTGGGTGCAGCAGGCACGCCCCGGAGGGAAAGCAATGGCCAAGCAGGCTCGCGCGGTGCAGACCCGGCGCTCGATCGTGGAAGCCGCAGCGAGTGTGTTCGCCGAGTACGGCTACGAACGCGCGGCCACCTCGGAAATCCTGCGGCGGGCGAATGTCACCAAGGGCGCGATGTACTTCCACTTCCCGTCGAAGGAGTCGCTGGCCCAGGCGATCATGGACGAGCAGACCGGTCTGGTCAGGGTGGAGCACCGGCACTCTCCGCTGCAGTCGATCATCGACATCACGCACCAGTTCGCCCATGTGCTGCGCCACGACGCTCTTGCCCGGGCAGGGACGCGGCTGTCCATAGAGGGTGTCTTCTTCAACGGCACGCACCCGTGGGGCGACTGGTTCGACCTCACCGCCCGGCTGCTGAGCGAGGGGCAGAAGCAGGGTGAGGTGCTCCCCCAGGTCGTGCCCAGGGAGACCGCGGAGTTCGTCGTCGCCACGTTCACCGGTGTCCAGTTGGTGTCCGAGGCCATCAACCGGCGAGCCGATCTGCGGGAGCGGGTCGCTGTGATGTGGCGTCACATTCTGCCGTCGGTCGCCCATCCGGCCGCCATCTCGCGCCTGCGCCCGGAGGGTGCCACCGACCCGGCGGCTTCGACGGCGCGGGACGAGGGCCGGGCCGAGGCCGATATCGAGGTCGGGGCCGCCACCGGCTGACCGGGGCGCCCGGCCGTCCGCCGCTGCGCCCGGCGGCGGAGAGCCGGCCTGGTGGTGGCGGTCGCGGTACCGAAAAATCCCCTCCGCCCTGCGTTTTTGCAGGTCGGAGGGGATCCGGAGTGGAGCCTAGGGGAGTCGAACCCCTGACATCTGCCATGCAAAGACAGCGCTCTACCAACTGAGCTAAGGCCCCGGAAAGGGAGCATCCCCCGGAAGAACCGCGTACCGGTGGGCGCCGCAGACCAGAGTACCGGGTCACCCCCGGGATCTCGCAAAAAGATTGGGGGTCCCCGCAGGCGACCACTCTCCGTAAGATGCTCGGCGTGGTTCGCTACAGCGAACCACCGTACTTGGGGAAGCGATGGGGAGACGCAATGGACGCCGCACAGCAGGAAGCGACCGCAAGAGCGCGGGAACTGCAGCGGAACTGGTACGGGGAGCCGTTGGGGGCGCTCTTCCGTAAGCTCATAGAAGATCTCGGACTCAACCAGGCCCGTCTCGCGGGGGTGCTGGGGCTGTCCGCTCCGATGCTGTCGCAGTTGATGAGCGGGCAGCGGGCGAAGATCGGCAACCCGGCTGTCGTGCAGCGGGTGCAGCTGCTGCAGGACCTGGCGGGGCAGGTCGCGGACGGCAGCGTGAGCGCGGCCGAGGCCACGGATCGCATGGAAGAGATCAAGAAGTCGCAGGGGGGCTCGGTGCTCAGCAACACCACGACCACGACGAGCAGTTCGGGGGCGCCGACGGTCAAGCGGGTGGTCCGCGAGATCCAGTCGCTGCTGCGCTCGGTGGCGGCCGCGGGGGACATCATCGACGCCGCGGACACTCTCGCCCCCAGTCATCCGGAGCTGGCAGAGTTCCTCCGGGTGTACGGCGCGGGCCGCACTTCCGACGCGGTCACGCATTACCAGTCGCACCAGAGCTGAGTCCGTGGCCCGGTCGCCGAAGGGGGTTCGGCAGCCGGGCAGACGGCCGAGGAGGGGCGCGGGGGCGCGTATCACTCATCACACTCGTCGAGGAACGGCGCTGGGGGGAGTCGTATCACCCGTCGAGGGGCAGGCAAGGGGGTAGCCGAAGGGGGAGGAGCGACGCACAGCCATGGGTGAGGTCTTCGCCGGCCGGTACGAACTGGTCGACCCGATCGGACGCGGTGGAGTCGGCGCCGTCTGGCGTGCCTGGGACCACCGCCGCCGTCGCTATGTGGCCGCCAAGGTGCTGCAGCAGCGCGACGCGCACTCTCTGCTGCGTTTCGTCCGCGAGCAGGCTCTGCGTATCGATCACCCCCATGTGCTGGCGCCCGCCAGCTGGGCCGCCGACGACGACAAGGTCCTGTTCACGATGGACCTCGTCGCCGGCGGTTCGCTGGTTCATCTGGTCGGGGACTACGGTCCGCTGCCCCCGGCCTTCGTGTGCACCTTGCTGGACCAGCTGCTGTCGGGGCTGGCCGCGGTGCATGCGGAGGACGTGGTGCACCGCGACATCAAACCGGCCAATGTCCTGCTGGAAGCCACCGGCACGGGCCGGCCGCGGCTGCGGTTGTCCGACTTCGGCATCGCGATGCGGCTGGGTGAACCGCGTCTGACGGAGACCAATCTCGTGGTGGGGACGCCGGGTTATCTCGCGCCCGAGCAGATGATGGGCTCGGAACCGGATTTCCCCGCCGACCTGTTCGCGGTGGGCCTGGTCGCGTTGTATCTGCTGGAGGGTGCCAAGCCGGACGCCAAGGCGCTCATCCAGTACTTCGCGGCGCACGGGACGCCGAGCGCGCCCAAGGGCATTCCGGAGCCGCTGTGGCAGGTGGTGGCGACGCTGCTGCAGCCCGACCCGCAGGCCCGGTTCCGTACGGCCACAGGGGCACGCAAGGCGCTGGCCTCCGCCAGGGAGTTGTTGCCGGAACCCGGTCCCGACGACGAGTTGATCGAGATCTTCGACCAACTCGGCCCGCTCCCACCGGGGTTCGCTCCTTCGGGGCCTCTCAAGGCCGCACCGGGCGTGGAGGCGAAGGAGGAGGCGGACACTGGCGGAACCGGTGCAAGTGAGGCCTCGTCGCGGCCCGTTGAGCGGTCCGTCGAGGCAGAGGTGTCCTCCGTGTCGTCCGCGTCGGACGCCGGAGCCGTGGCGTCCACGGGCGTCACGCCGCTGCCCGATCCGCGTCAGGGACCCGGTCACCAGCAGGAGCCGTCCGTCCCTGCGCAGCCGTCCAGCATGTCGGACACCGGCAGCTTCCATCTGCCGCCCCCGCAGGCCACCGCCTCCTCCGTCCGGACTCCCGCTCCACAGCCGCCGACGCCCCACGCACAGGCGCACCCCGACCAGAGCAGCCGGCACCACTCCGCCTACGCCTCCCCCCATGACCCCACGCGGGTTCTGCCCTCCGCTCCGTCGTACACGCCTCTGCACCCGGCCCAGGCTCTGACGCCGACACCGACGCCGTACCAGCGCGCTGATGTCTCGACTGTGTCGTACACCGCCCAGGCCCCTCAGGTTCCGTCTCCCGCGCACGCAATCCCGCAGGAGACGACGCGCCGCAGCCATCGCGCCCGCCCCGCACGGCGTCCCGGGCCGTCCGCCAAGGTGGCGATCCCTCTCCTGCTTCTCGCGCTGACCTGCTACGCCGTGGGGTTCTGGGCGCTGACCCGTATCTGAGCAACCGTCCGCCGCGCGCCGATCCGAGGGCCGCAGGCCTCACCGGGCCCGGGCGCTCCGCCGGGCCGCGACCGTCCACACCCCGAGTACGGCGAGTACGACCGTGCCCGCTCCGATCCCGCCCGCGGCGACGGCCCTCATCGTGGCGTGGGCGTCCGCGGTCGCGCCCTCCGCGGCTGCTTGCCGGTCCTGCGCGGTGATCTGGAAGACGTTCGCCGGCACGGACTGGCCCGCGTACCCGGGGCCGTCCTGCGCCGCGCCCTCGATCCCGACGCGCAGCGTCAGTCTGAACGGCCCGTCGCCGAACTTCTGGGCCACTCCCGCGGCGAGGTGCACCACCAGGTAGTACGAGCCGGCGAACCGCATGGCGTTCACGCGGTCGGGGATGGCGTAGCGGTTGGTGTAGTCGACGGCAGGCACCGCGGCGAGGGAGGCCGATTTCTGCTTGCCGTCGTAGCCGACGTTCGCGTCCTCCACGGCGGCGCGGACGGGGTTGTAGAGCGTGAGGGCCAGGGCGTCGATGGCGTAGCCGTGGCCGTCGCCGTTCACGCTGCCCAGTTCGGCCGTGGCGGACGGCTGCTGGCCCCAGCCGACCGGGATCTTGTAGAAGAGCGTCTGTCCGGGCGTGATGCCGGCGCTCCAGACGCCCTGGCCCACGGAGACCGCCTGGGAGAACCCGGCGCCGCCCTGGCTGTGCCCGACCGCGCCCGAGACCGGGGTGGGTGAGGCGGAGTTCCACGTCTCGGGCGGGCTTGTCGCACCGGCCTGCTTCAGGCGCGGTTCCGTGGTGGTGGTGATCTCCAGGTCCCAGGCGCCGGGCGAGGAGTCTGCCGTACCGGTGCGTTCGACGACGACGTAGTAGGTGCCGGCGCCCCGGCACACGGGTGCGGCCGGGGAGGTCGTTCGCGCGCCCCATGCCGTGATGGGGTGCGGGCTCTTGGCGGCGCCGAAGCGGGCGCGTTCGTTGGAGCAGGAGTGGTTGTGGGCGTCCTGCACCGACACCCTGATGCCGTCGGTGATGGAGAGCGTGGCGTCCGCGCGGGGGACGGCGGTGACGGAGACGTACGCGTTGGACGCGGCGTCGAGGTGAAGGCGGTAGTAGAGCGTCGCGTCCCTGGGGAGGGAGCTGCGGTAGGTCCTGCCGGCGTCGAGGAGCCCGGCGCCCGTGGTTCCTTTCGCTCCGTCCACAGGCTGTGCGTCCTCCGCGAAGGCGTAGGAGGAGGCAGCGGTGCTCGGGGTTCCTGCCGCCGCGGCGGCGGTCGGCCAGGGCGCCGCAGCTGTCGTGCACAGGACCGCTGCCGCGGCCGCCATGAGCGCGTGTGCCGAGGGACGCCCGCGCCATGCCCTCGCGCGCCACCACGCCGTACGCCGCCCCATCACGCGCCACCCCTCGTCGTCGCCCGGACCGCTGGACCGTGGCCCATCCTGCCCCGCGAGGGCGCGCCTCATCCGGGCAACACAAAACCCCGACCGCAAGGACGGCCGGGGTCTGTTCAGATTCGGTTGTCGGTACTCACGAACCCGTGGGCACGGAGTCGGTCGCCTCCGTCCACAGATCCTGCTCGGCGCGATCCGCCTGGATCTGGCGGTACACGAGGAGCCCGCCGATGGCGGCCAGTGCGACCAGGAGAAGCTTCTTCACCGCGCGACCTCGTCTTTCCTTGACGTAGGGGACTTCTGGCGCCCGACTATACACACCGACCGATACCGATCGGTGACCTGCGTGGGCCCTCAACTCCCCTCCGGCACACCGCAGTAGAAACGGAGGTCACCGCTCCGATCTGAGGGTGATCACATCCCCACTGACGGTTACTTTGCCGTCCATTCTCCTATTTTCGAGCTGTTTGCACCCATCCGGGTGTTGTTCATCTGAACATCGCCGCGCCACGGGCGTCGGTCCACCACTTCGCGGCCCCGATACACATCATGAGGAAAGTACGCAAATCGCCCGACCCGAAAGTGAGGGGCCATGGCCCAGAACCAGGTCATGAAGCTGTGGAACGTCCTCGTCACCGCCTTCCTCGCGCTGTGCACGACGCTCGGACTCATCACGACGACCGCCGCCGCGGCGGTACCGCAGACCGAGGTGACCGGCAACTGCAGCGCGCCGGTGACGATGCCTACGGCGTCCCACTGGTCCTGGTCCTACGCCAGGGCCCTGCCCCCCACGATGAAGCAGCGCATCCGCGCCGAGGCCCACGGAAAGTCCCCCAGCTGCCGCCACAGCCCGATCACGGAGACGGAGGCGGGCGCGGACCTCTCCGAGCCGGCCACTCCCCTCCAGCTGTGAGGCACCGCCCCTGCAACTCGGCGTAACGGCGAACTTGCGTACCCGAACCGCCCACGAAGAAGACCCCCAACCGGAATCGGTTGGGGGTCTCTTCGTGCTGTGGGGCTAACAGGATTTGAACCTGTGGCCTCATCCTTATCAGGGATGCGCTCTAACCAACTGAGCTATAGCCCCGCCGCGCTCTGCGGTGTGTGTCCCGCGCGCTGACCCCTGAAGATTAGCGCACGACGTGGGCAGTCCCAAAATCGGTTGTCTCAGGACCGGGGACAGGACCGGCGTCAGAGGTTTGAAACGAGGGTCACGGTTGATGCCGCTCGTTCCCGGCGAGGGTCACGGTTGATGCCGCTCGTTCCCGGCGAAGGTCACGGTTGATGTCACTCGTCCTCGGCGAGGGTCAGCTCGATGCCGCCGACGAAGCCCGCGGAGAGGTTGTAGATGAACGCGCCGAGGGTCGCGAGAGCCGTCGCGAGGACGACGTCGATGACCGCGATGATCGACGTGAACATCAGGACATGCGGGAGCGACAGGAACGACTGCAGGTCGAAGCCGTTCGACTCGTTGGACCCGGTGGCTTCCGAGATCGTGCCGCCGACCGTCGAGAAGACGCCCATCGCGTCCATGACCATCCACAGGACCGCGGACGCGACGATCGTGCAGATGCCCAGCGCGATGGAGAGCAGGAAGCTCACCTTCATGACCGACCACGGATCGGCCTTCGCCACGCGCAGACGTGCCTTGCGGATACGGGGCGTGGTGCGCGCGCCGGTGCGCGGCCGCCGTACGGCACCGGTCGGTGACTGGGCGGGCGCCTGGGCCTGGTTCTGGTAGGCCTGCGGCGGGTGGTAGGGCCCGGCGGGCTGCTGCGGCTGCCGCTCACCGGGGAGCGGGGAGGCCGCCTGGGGCGGTGCGGCCTGGGCCGGAGGCTGCTGCGGCTTCGGCTGGGCGGGAGGAGCCGCCCCCGCCTTCTGCTGCTGCGTCTGCGGGCCTCGGGCTTCCGTCACAGTTCCCCCCTGGGATCCATGAGTCTGGGACGAGGGCGAGTCGGTCTCGGCTGCGTCGATCTTGCGCAGTTGGGTCGTGTGCGAATCCGTCGCACGCGCGGCGGAGCCACGGCCGCCTCCGTCCGATTCCGTACCCGTGGGGGTAGCGGCCGATCCGGCGCCCGTGGCTCCGCTCACGATGACTCACTCCTCGTGCTACTCGGCCGAGGGCGCCTCACCCTCGTCCGTGCCGGTGGTCGCGGCACCTTCGGCGGTCTCGTCGACGGCCACATCGCCGTCGACCTCCTCCGCCTCGCGTCCCGCCTCGGCGTTACGAGCGATACCGACGACGGCATCGCGCTTGCCCAGGTTGATCAGTTGGACGCCCATGGTGTCACGGCCCGTCTCCCTGACCTCGTTGACTCGCGTACGAATCACACCGCCCGACAGCGTGATGGCGAGGATCTCGTCGGTCTCCTCGACCACCAGCGCGCCAACCAGTGACCCGCGGTCCTCCACGATCTTGGCGGCCTTGATACCGAGGCCGCCGCGACCCTGGACGCGGTACTCGTCGACGGCGGTCCGCTTCGCGTACCCACCGTCCGTAGCAGTGAACACGAACGTACCGGGTCGAACAACATTCATCGACAGAAGTTCATCGCCCTCACGGAAACTCATGCCCTTGACACCGGAGGTGGCACGGCCCATGGGCCGCAGGCTGTCATCCGTGGCGGTGAACCTGATCGACTGTGCCTTCTTGCTGATCAGAAGCAGATCGTCGTCGGGCGAAACGAGTTCGGCGCCGATCAGTTCGTCGTCCGAACCGTCCTCCGTCTCCCGGAGGTTGATCGCGATCACACCGCCGGAGCGAGGTGAATCGTAATCCTTCAGCGGCGTCTTCTTGACCAGGCCGCCCTTGGTGGCGAGGACCAGGTACGGCGCCGCCTCGTAGTCGCGGATCGCCAGGATTTCGGCGATCGCCTCGTCCGGCTGGAAGGCGAGCAGGTTCGCGACGTGCTGGCCGCGCGCCTCACGGCCGGCGTCCGGAAGCTCGTAGGCCTTCGCACGGTAGACGCGGCCCTTGTTGGTGAAGAACAGCAGCCAGTGGTGCGTGGTCGACACGAAGAAGTGGTCGACGATGTCGTCCTGCTTCAGCTTCGTGCCGCGTACGCCCTTGCCGCCCCGCTTCTGCGAGCGGTAGTCCTCGGTCTTGGTGCGCTTGATGTAGCCGCCGCGCGTGATGGTGACGACGATGTCCTCTTCGGCGATCAGGTCCTCGATGGACATGTCGCCGTCGAAGGGCACCAGCATCGTCTTGCGGTCGTCGCCGTACTTCTCGACGATCGCGGCGAGTTCCTCGCTGACGATGCCGCGCTGGCGGACCGGGGAGGCGAGGATCTCGTTGTACTCGGTGATCTTCGCCTGGAGCTCGTCGTGCTCCTGGATGATCTTCCGGCGCTCCAGGGCGGCCAGCCGGCGCAGCTGCATCTCGAGGATGGCGTTCGCCTGGATCTCGTCGATCTCCAGGAGCTCCATCAGGCCCGCGCGCGCGATCTCGACGGTGTCGCTGCGCCGGATCAGCGCGATGACCTCGTCGATGGCGTCCAGGGCCTTGAGCAGGCCGCGCAGGATGTGCGCCCGCTCCTCGGCCTTGCGCAGCCTGAAGCGCGTACGGCGGACGATGACCTCGATCTGGTGCGTCACCCAGTGGCGGATGAACGCGTCCAGGGAGAGGGTGCGCGGGACGCCGTCGACCAGCGCCAGCATGTTGGCGCCGAAGTTCGTCTGCAGGTCCGTGTGCTTGTACAGGTTGTTGAGGACGACCTTGGCGACCGCGTCCCGCTTGAGCACGATGACCAGCCGCTGGCCGGTACGGGAGCTGGTCTCGTCGCGGACGTCCGCGATGCCGCCGATCTTGCCGTCCTTCACCAGGTCGGCGATCTTCTGCGCGAGGTTGTCGGGGTTGACCTGGTACGGCAGCTCCGTGACCACCAGGCACTGGCGGTTCTGGATCTCCTCGACCTCGACGACCGCCCGCATGGTGATCGAGCCGCGGCCCGTGCGGTACGCCTCCTCGATGCCCTTACGGCCCACGACCAGGGCGCCCGTCGGGAAGTCCGGGCCCTTGATGCGCTCGATGAGGGCGTCCAGGAGCTCCTCGTGCGAGGCCTCCGGGTTCTCCAGGTACCACTGGGCGCCGGCCGCGACCTCGCGCAGGTTGTGCGGCGGGATGTTCGTCGCCATGCCGACCGCGATACCGGCCGAGCCGTTGATCAGCAGGTTCGGGAAGCGGGCCGGCAGGACGGTCGGCTCCTGGGAGCGACCGTCGTAGTTGTCCGTGAAGTCGACGGTCTCCTCGTCGATGTCACGGACCATCTCCATCGACAGCGGCGCCATCTTGCACTCGGTGTAGCGCATGGCCGCCGCCGGGTCGTTGCCCGGGGAGCCGAAGTTGCCGTTGGAGTCCACCAGCGGCATCCGCATCGACCACGGCTGCGCGAGGCGGACCAGCGCGTCGTAGATCGAGGAGTCGCCGTGCGGGTGGTAGTTGCCCATGACGTCGCCGACGACACGGGCGCACTTGTAGAAGCCGCGCTCGGGGCGGTAGCCGCCGTCGTACATGGCGTACAGGACGCGGCGGTGGACGGGCTTGAGACCGTCCCGGACGTCGGGCAGCGCACGCGAGACGATGACGGACATCGCGTAGTCGAGGTACGAGCGCTGCATCTCCGTCTCGAGCCCGACGGGCTCGACACGCTGGGCGATGTCGCCGCCCTCTTCAGGCGTGAGGGGGGTGTTCTCGTCGGCCATTGCTGGTGAAGATCCTTCCTGGTGCGGTCAGCTGAGACCGACTCAGATGTCGAGGAAGCGGACGTCCTTGGCGTTGCGCTGGATGAACTGGCGGCGCGCCTCGACGTCCTCGCCCATCAGGACCGAGAACAGGTCGTCGGCCTGCGCGGCGTCGTCCAGGGTGACCTGGCCGAGCACCCGGTGCTCCTGGTCCATCGTCGTGATGCGCAGCTCCTCGGCGTTCATCTCGCCGAGGCCCTTGAAGCGCTGGATGGAGTCCTCGCGTACCCGCTTGCCGCGCTGGCGGCCC
Source organism: Streptomyces sp. NPDC001351 (assembly GCF_042896045.1). NCBI lineage: Bacteria > Bacillati > Actinomycetota > Actinomycetes > Kitasatosporales > Streptomycetaceae > Streptomyces > Streptomyces sp. NPDC001351. The sequence goes on from NZ_JBIAWS010000004.1 coordinate 524,138, forward strand.
AGCTCGAGCAGCGCGTCGCGCTCGCGGTCCGAGTACGCGTACTCGGTGTCGTCCCGGCCCCACTTGATCTTGTAGAGCGGGGGACGCGACAGGAACACGTGCCCGGCCTCGACCAGCGGCCGCATGAAGCGGAACAGGAAGGTCAGCAGCAGGGTGTTGATGTGCTGGCCGTCGACGTCGGCGTCCGCCATCAGGATGATCTTGTGATAGCGGAGCTTCTCGATGTCGAAGTCCTCGTGCACGCCCGTGCCGAAGGCGGAGATCAGCGCCTGGATCTCCTGGTTCTGCAGGATCTTGTCGATCCTGGCCTTCTCGACGTTGAGGATCTTTCCTCGGATCGGGAGGATCGCCTGGTACTGCGGGTTGCGGCCGGACTTGGCCGAGCCGCCGGCGGAGTCACCCTCGACGATGAAGATCTCGCACTTGGTGGGGTCGTTCGACTGGCAGTCGGAGAGCTTGCCCGGCAGGGACGCCGACTCCAGCAGGCCCTTACGACGCGTCAGGTCGCGGGCCTTGCGGGCCGCCACGCGCGCGGTGGCCGCCTGGATGCCCTTGCGGATGATGTCCGCCGCCTCGTTCGGATTGCGGTCCAGCCAGTCGTTGAGGTGCTCGTAGACCGCCTTCTGGACGAAGGTCTTCGCCTCCGTGTTGCCCAGCTTGGTCTTGGTCTGGCCCTCGAACTGCGGCTCGCTCAGCTTCACCGAGATGATCGCCGTCAGACCCTCGCGGATGTCGTCACCCGTGAGGTTGTCGTCCTTCTCGCGCAGCAGCTTCTTGTCGCGCGCGTACTTGTTGATCAGGTTGGTGAGCGCCGCGCGGAAGCCCTCTTCGTGCGTGCCGCCCTCGTGCGTGTGGATGATGTTGGCGAAGGAGTACACGCCCTCGCTGTAACCGCTGTTCCACTGCATCGCGACTTCGAGGGAGAGGCTCTTGTCCTTGTCCTCCGCCTCGAGGTCGATCACCGTCGGGTGCACCACGTCTCCCTTGCGGGAGTTGAGGTACTTCACGAAGTCGACGATGCCGCCCTCGTAGTGGTACGTGACGTGCTTGACCTCGGCGGTCTCGTCGGCACCCGCCTCGTCCGCGCCGGAGGTGGCCTTCGCCGACTCGCGCTCATCCGTGAGTTTGATCGTCAAACCCTTGTTGAGGAACGCCATCTCCTGGAAGCGCCGCGAGAGCGTCTCGAAGGAGTAGTCGGTGGTCTCGAAGATGTCGGCGTCGGCCCAGAAGGTGACCGACGTGCCGGTCTCCTCGATGGCCTCGTGCTTGGCGAGCGGCGCCGTGGGGACGCCCATCTTGTAGTCCTGCGTCCAGCGGTGGCCGTCGGTCCTGACCTCGACCGCGACCTTCGAGGACAGCGCGTTCACCACGGAGACGCCGACGCCGTGCAGACCACCGGAGACCGCGTAGCCGCCACCGCCGAACTTGCCGCCCGCGTGCAGAACGGTCAGCACGACCTCGAGTGCCGGCTTGCCCTCGGAGGGCACGATGCCCACCGGGATGCCACGGCCGTTGTCGACCACGCGGACGCCGCCGTCGGCGAGGATCGTCACGTCGATGGTGTCCGCATGGCCGGCCAGTGCCTCGTCGACCGAGTTGTCGACGACCTCGTACACCAGGTGGTGCAGCCCTCGCTCACCGGTCGAGCCGATGTACATACCGGGGCGCTTGCGGACCGCGTCCAAGCCCTCGAGGACGGTGATGGCGCTGGCGTCGTACGAGGCGGTGACCTCGCCGTTCGACGAGGTCACCGCGCCGTTCTCGCCGGCGTCGGTGGACGGGATGTTCTCGTTGGGGTTGCCGGAATCGGCCACGAAGCGCCCTTTCTGGCACAGCACGAGCCGGGCTCGTCGGCGGGTTGCCGGAGCGGCTGCGGCATGTTGCGTTGGTAAGCCTTGTTCAGCGTTGCTCAGCTTTTCCCGGACGTCCCCACGACTGGGGCGGGATTGGCTTCCAGTCTACCGGTAGCGCCGACAGTGATGGGGGTTTGCCGGTACCTGAGTCCTCATGTGGCGCCCTGAACCGGCGTCTTCCGGGTCCCCATATACGGAGCAGGGCTCCAAGAGGCTCACAGAGGCACTCAGCGCTTCCGACTGTCAACCCTTGGCTACTTGGGAGTCAGGTCGCAATTCGCAACCGTGTGCGGTGGCACGACGCAGAGGCCGCCGACGGCACGACCGGACCGCCGACAGCCTGCAGATGTGAGGTCTGTCACCCATACGTGTCGCCGGGGCCCGTGCTGCCAGGGGCACGCAGGGGACCGTAGCGACGAGCGGGACCACCGGGACCGTTCACCTTGATCATCTTCACCGCGCCGTGCCCGAGGTCCTCGTTGAGCCGGGCCACGAGCGTCGGGGCGAGCAGGCGCAGATTCGTCGCCCAGGCCGTCGAATCACAGCGCACCACCAGGACGCGCTCGTCCTCGTCGTACTTCTCCGGCTCGCAGTGCTTGGCCACGTCCTCGCCCACGATCTGCGGCCAGCGGCCCATCACCCCGCCCACCGCCGCCGGCGTCTCCCAGCCGCGCTCGGTGATGAGCCGGTTGATCGCAGCACCGAGCGCCATGGGGTCGCGACCGTCAGCGCGCGCGCCGGAGCGCAGACCACCGCGCCGCGCCTGCTTCTTCTGCTGCGCCGCATCCCCACGCGCGCGTGCCTGCTCCTTCGCCGCCCTCAGCGCCACGCGCGCGAGGTCGACGCCGGACGGCTCGGGGGCCTTCTTGGGCGCGGGCTGTTCGTCCGTCATGCGCGCTCCACCGTCCCGTCCGACACCGAGTACCGCGCCCCGGTCAGTACGTGCGGTACGTCGTCGTCGACCGCGGCCGTCACCAGCACCTGCTCACCGGGCGCGACCAGCTCCGCCAGTCGCTCCCGGCGCCTGGTGTCGAGTTCCGCGAAGACATCGTCGAGGACGAGCACCGGCTCGTTGCCCTCGGCCCGCAGCAGGTCGTACGAGGCCAGGCGCAACGCCAGCGCATACGACCAGGACTCCCCGTGGGAGGCGTACCCCTTGGTGGGCAGCTGACCGAGTTTGAGAAGCAGATCGTCCCGATGGGGCCCTACGAGGGTGACGCCCCGCTCGATCTCCTGCTTGCGCGCCTCGGCGAGCGCCCCCATCAGCTGCTCGTAGAGATCCTCGCGGGTATGGGCCTCACCGGGCGCGGACGGCTTGTACTCCAGGCCGACCGGGCCGCCCCCCGGCGCCAGCTGCTCGTACGCCTTGTCGGCCAGCGGCTGGATCGCCGCGACCAGATCCAGGCGCTGGGCGAGCAACTCGGCACCCGTGCGCGCGAGATGCTGGTCCCAGACGTCCAGCGTGGACAGGTCCATGGAGCGGCCGCCGTGCCGACGGGCCAGCGCGGCCGACTTCAGGAGCGTGTTGCGCTGCTTCAGGACCCGCTCGTAGTCGGAGCGCACACCGGCCATGCGCGGGGAGCGGGCGGTGATCAGCTCGTCGAGGAAACGACGACGCTCACCGGGGTCCCCCTTGACCAGGGAAAGGTCCTCGGGCGCGAACAGGACGGTCCGTACGATGCCCAGCACATCACGCGGCCTCACCTGCGAGGACCTGTTGATGCGGGCGCGGTTGGCCTTGCCGGGATTCAGCTCCAGCTCGACCAGCTGCTGCCGCTCGCCCTGTTTGACCTGCGCCCGGATGACCGCCCGATCCGCCCCCATGCGCACCAGCGGAGCGTCGGAGGCCACCCGATGGCTGCCGAGGGTGGCCAGATATCCGACGGCCTCGACGAGGTTCGTCTTGCCCTGCCCGTTCGGGCCGACGAAAGCGGTGACGCCCGGGTCGAGCGGGACCTCGACCCGGGCGTACGAGCGGAAGTCGGCCAGCGACAGGTGCGTGACGTGCATGGTCGGGCGCCGACCTCCCCCAAGTTGCGAGCCGTATCAACAGCCCTGTGGATTACTTTTCCTCGACCGCGTGGCCACCGAACTGGTTCCGCAGCGCCGCGATCATCTTCATCTGCGGAGAGTCCTCCTGACGCGACGCGAACCGCGCGAAGAGGGAGGCCGTGATCGCGGGCAGCGGCACGGCGTTGTCGATGGCGGCTTCCACAGTCCAGCGTCCCTCGCCGGAGTCCTGTGCAAAACCTTTCAGCCTGTCCAGGTGCTCGTCCTCGTCGAGGGCGTTCACCGCGAGGTCCAGCAGCCAGGAACGGATGACCGTGCCCTCCTGCCAGGACCGGAAGACCTCGCGCACATCCGTGACCGAGTCGACCTTCTCCAGCAGCTCCCAGCCCTCGGCGTAGGCCTGCATCATCGCGTACTCGATGCCGTTGTGGACCATCTTCGCGAAGTGCCCCGCACCGACCTTGCCGGCGTGCACCGAGCCGAACTTCCCCTCGGGCTTCAGGGCGTCGAAGACCGGCTGCACCTTGGCGACGTGCTCCGCGTCACCGCCGTACATCAGCGCATAGCCGTTCTCCAGGCCCCAGACGCCGCCGGAGACACCGCAGTCGACGAAGCCGATGCCCTTGGCCGCCAGCTCCTCGGCGTGCCTCTCGTCGTCCGTCCAGCGGGAGTTGCCGCCGTCCACGACGACGTCTCCCGGCTCCAGGAGCTCGGCCAGCTCGTCGATCGTCGACTGGGTGGGGGCACCGGCCGGGACCATCACCCAGACCACGCGGGGGCCGCTGAGCTTGCCCACAAGCTCTTCCAGGCTGTGGACATCGGCAAGGTCCGGATTGCGGTCGAATCCGATCACGGTGTGGCCTGCGCGGCGTATCCGCTCGCGCATGTTGCCGCCCATCTTGCCGAGGCCGACGAGACCGAGCTCCATCAGTTGTTCCTTAGGTTGCTGTGTGGCGTGTGGGGCACGTTCGTACCTGCGTCCGAGCCTAAACCCGGACGCTCGCGCACACCTGTGGGCATACCCGCTCATAAGTACGCCCCGACCTGCGGATTCTCTGAGGAGAGCGATCAGCCGCTGAGCCGCACAGGCATGATCAGGTACTTGTAGGCCTCGTCCGCCTCGGCATCCAGCGCCGGCTTGCCGCTGAGCAGCGCCGGCTTGGTGGACGTCGTGAACGACAGCTGCGCCACCGGCGAGTCGATGGCGCTCAGACCGTCCAGGAGGAACGTCGGGTTGAAGGCGATCGAGATGTCGTCGCCCTCCAGCTGCGCGTCCACACGTTCCACAGCCTGTGCGTCGTCACTGGAGCCGGCCTCCAGGATCAGCACGCCCTGCTCGAAGCTCAGCCGGACCGGGGTGTTGCGCTCGGCGACCAGGGCCACACGCTTGACGGCCTCCACGAAGGGGGCGGTCTCGATGACGGCGACGGTGTTGAACTCCGTCGGGAACAGCGTGCGGTACTTCGGGAGGTCGCCCTCGAGGAGGCGGGTGGTCGTGCGCCGCCCGGCGCCCTCGAAACCGATCAGCCCCTCGCCCGCGCCGGAGCCGGACAGCGCCAGGATCACGCTGTCGCCGCTCGTGAGGGCCTTGGCGGTGTCCAGGAGCGTCTTGGCGGGCACCAGGGCGACCGCGGAGGCCTCGGGGTTCTCCGGCTTCCACAGGAACTCACGGACCGCGAAGCGGTAGCGGTCGGTGGAGGCCAGGGTGACGGTGTCGCCCTCGATCTCGATGCGCACACCGGTGAGGACGGGCAGCGTGTCGTCACGGCCGGCCGCGATGGCCACCTGGGCGGCCGCGGAGGCGAAGACCTCACCGGGGACGGTGCCCGTGGCGTTCGGCATCTGCGGCAGCGCCGGGTACTCCTCCACAGGCAGGGTGTGGAGTGTGAATCGGGAGGACCCACAGACCACGGTCGCCCGTACACCGTCTGTGGAAATCTCAACGGGCCGGTTGGGGAGGGCACGGGAGATGTCGGCGAGCAGCCGGCCGGAGACCAGGACGGTGCCCTCCTCCTCGACCTCCGCCTCCACGGACACGCGTGCGGAGACCTCGTAGTCGAAGCTGGAGAGGCTCAGAGCCCCGTCCTCGGCCTTCAGCAGGAGGCCGGCGAGGACAGGCGCCGGCGGACGGGCCGGGAGGCTGCGCGCCGCCCAGGCAACTGCCTCCGCGAGTACGTCGCGTTCCACCCGGATCTTCACTGTTGCCGCCTCCTGCTGTTGCCGGCGCTTCTCGCCCTGCCTGGCTTCGTCGTCTGTCTCGGTGTCGTCGGTCCCTGTGGTGGGAAGGACACCGGGGAACAGTCTGACGCACGGCACTGACAGTAGGTGCTTCTCGGGGTCAAGTCGTGACGAGGGCCAGCCGGGACCCGGACGGCAAGTTGTGCACAGGACCCCCTTCGAAACGAACTTCTCGCTCTCTCTAGTCGGGAGTAGTAGTAGGGGCTGTGGAAACCGTGGATAACCCTGTTTTCCCAGCTCAGAGGCGAGATTTTGTCCACGGGCCCTGTGGGCGGAGACAGTGGACAACTTTGCAGATCTGTGGAGAACGGAAAGTTCTGCACATCCCGTGCACAGCCTGAGGTGAGTTCTCCCCAGCGCCGTCCCCAGGTTTACCCCCGTTGCCCACAGTCCAACCCGGCACCTTTGTGTGACGCCTTTCACTCGACGCGGTGATCAGGCGCGTCACGTTGCCGAACAGTGGACAGCGATGTGGAGAAGGTGGCCTTCCCTGGGGACAATCAGGCCCAGCCTGTGGGTTGCCGGTGGACAACTTCGTGCACAGCTTGTGGATCAGTTGTCCGTCCACAGTCTGTGGAGAACCTTCGTCCACCGTTCCACAGCCACTTGAGCTGCTTGGATGTTTCTTCAGCAGGCCGCCTGTGGATCGTGCTCTGGACAACTCCACAGTCCCCAGGATGTGGACAGCAGAAAGTCTTCGAATCTGTGGAGAGTGGCCGTAACTCGGCAGGTAATCGAACAGCGGGCATCCCCGGCATGAAGAGGGCGCCCCGGGAACGTGTCCCGGGGCGCCCTCGACGCGGTGCGTCTGCGGCTGTCAGCCGTTCTTGATGCGGTTCGTCAGCTCGGTCACCTGGTTGTAGATGGAGCGTCGCTCGGCCATCAGATTGCGGATCTTGCGGTCGGCGTGCATGACCGTGGTGTGGTCGCGGCCGCCGAACAGCGCGCCGATCTTCGGCAGGGAGAGATCCGTCAGCTCCCGGCACAGGTACATGGCGATCTGGCGGGCCGTCACCAGGGCGCGGCCGCGTGAGGTGCCGCACAGGTCCTCGACGGTGAGGCCGAAGTAGTCGGCGGTCGCGCTCATGATGGCTGTGGAGGTGATCTCAGGGGCCGAGTCCTCGCCGCCGGGGATCAGATCCTTCAGGACGATCTCGGTGAGACCCAGGTCCACCGGCTGCCGGTTGAGCGACGCGAACGCCGTCACCCGGATCAGCGCGCCCTCCAGTTCACGGATGTTCCGCGAGATCCGGGAGGCGATGAACTCCAGTACCTCCGGCGGGGCGTTGAGCTGTTCCTGGACCGCCTTCTTGCGCAGGATCGCGATGCGGGTCTCCAGCTCGGGCGGCTGGACGTCGGTGATCAGGCCCCACTCGAAACGGTTCCGCAGCCGGTCCTCCAGCGTCACCAGCTGCTTGGGCGGCCGGTCGCTGGAGAGCACGATCTGCTTGTTGGCGTTGTGGAGCGTGTTGAAGGTGTGGAAGAACTCCTCCTGCGTCGACTCCTTGTCCGCGAGGAACTGGATGTCGTCGACGAGCAGGATGTCCATCTCCCGGTAGCGCTTGCGGAAGCTGTCGCCCTTGCCGTCGCGGATGGAGTTGATGAACTCGTTGGTGAACTCCTCCGAGCTCACATAACGCACACGTGTACCCGGGTAGAGGCTGCGCGCGTAGTGCCCGATGGCGTGCAGCAGGTGGGTCTTGCCGAGTCCCGACTCCCCATAGATGAACAGGGGGTTGTACGCCTTTGCCGGTGCCTCGGCGACGGCGACCGCGGCGGCGTGTGCGAAGCGGTTGGAGGCGCCGATGACGAACGTGTCGAAGAGGTACTTCGGGTTCAGGCGGGCGGTGGGCTCACCGGGGCCGGTGGCCGGCGCCGGCTTCGCGGCCAGCGGGCCGGGAGCGCCGCTGGGGGCGGGCAGCGAGGAGCCGACGGGGCCGCCGCGGTGGACGTGCCCGGAGCCGGGCGGCTGCTCGGGCAGCTCCCGGCGGGTGTCGCGCTGGTCGTAATCGGGGCGGGGCTGTTCGTAGTCCGGGCGCGGCTGCTCGTAGTCAGGCCGCTGCGCTTCGTACGGCGGTCGCTCCATCGACTGCGGACGGTAGTCCTGGGAGGGCGGGGCGTACGCGTCCTGGGCCGGGGAGCCGTACGAGTCCTGGGGCGGCGATGCGTACGGGTCCCGCTCGGGGAAGCCGAGGCGCTGCTGCTGCCAGCCGTACTCGTCCTGCGACGGGCGGGGCCAGGCGCCGGGCTCGGGGCGCTGGTACTCCGAGGGGTAGGCCGGGCGGGCGGTGGGGAGCTGGTCGCCCGGGTCGCCGGGGAGTTGCTCGGGGCGGTTCGCCCGGTGGTCGTCGGCGCGGTGGCGGCCGTAGCCGTCGTACTGCCCGGAGGGGAGTTCGGGCTCCTCGTAGCGCGGTTGGGGGCGGGCCGGGGGCGCCGGCGGGGCGGGGGGTTCGCCCGCGGAGTCGTCGACGGTGATCGCGATGCGGATCGGGCGGCCGCACTCGCGGCTCAGGGTTTCGCTGACGATGGGGGCGAGCCGGCCTTCGAGCACGCCCTTCGCGAACTCGTTCGGTACGGCGAGCAGTGCGGTGTCGGCGACCAGCGCGAGTGGCTGGCAGCGCCGGATCCAGTGCTCGTCCTTGGTCTCCACGCCCTGCCCGCGGCCCTCACCGAGAAGTTTTTCCAGTACGCGTGGCCACACTGCGGCAAGATCGGCAGGTACGTCAGCCACAGGGCACGCTCTCTCACGGGTCCCACGAACGTGTGATGGTGGGACGGGTCGGGATTCAAATGGGGTGGGGCAGGTACAAGGGAACGAATCGGAGTTCAGCCACGGTAGTCAGGGCGACGGGTGCGGTTCAAGTTGTTGTCCCCAGGCTGTGGATAGTGTCTCCCAGTGACCGCTGGTTTGACCGGATGGCGTAGCCCCGCGTACCGTAACCAGGTCGAGTTGTCGATGGCTGCTGCCGCCTGCCTCCGATGGGCACAGATCATTTGGGTGATCGGGAAGCGGTGCACTCGGGCGTTACTGCGAGCTACTCGTGGGCGCACGGTGACAGCCAGGACGGCACCCCGCCACTACCAATTGATTTCTGGAGCCCCCGAGTGAGCAAGCGCACCTTCCAGCCGAACAACCGTCGTCGCGCGAAGACCCACGGCTTCCGGCTGCGTATGCGCACCCGTGCCGGCCGCGCGATTCTCGCGTCCCGCCGTAGCAAGGGTCGCGCCCGCCTTTCCGCCTGATCCCGGTCAGGTCATGCCGTCGTGCTGCCCACCGAGAACCGGCTGAGGCGGCGCGAGGACTTCGCGACCGCGGTACGACGAGGGCGCCGGGCCGGACGCCCGTCCCTCGTCGTCCATCTTCGTAGCGGTGCCACGGACCCGCACGCGCCTGGGGAGAGCGCTCCCCCGACGCGTGCGGGTTTCGTCGTGAGCAAAGCCGTGGGCGGTGCGGTGGTACGCAACAAGGTCAAGCGCAGACTGCGTCACCTGATGCGCGACCGAGTCGCCCTGTTGCCCCCCGGTAGCCTGGTAGTCGTACGAGCGCTGCCCGGTGCGGGTGACGCCGACCATGCACAACTGGCCCGAGACCTGGATGCCGCCATCGAGCGGCTGCTGGGAGGGGGCGCGCGATGAAGTACCCGCTGCTGGCTCTGATCAAGCTGTACCAGTGGACGATCAGTCCGCTGCTCGGGCCGGTGTGCAAGTACTACCCGTCGTGTTCCCACTACGGCTACACGGCCATCGACCGGCATGGTGCGATCAAGGGCACTGCGCTCACCGCGTGGCGCATCCTGCGGTGCAATCCGTGGTCGCTGGGCGGTGTGGATCATGTCCCGCCGCGCAAGCGTCCGCGGTGGCACGAAATGCTGCGTGGCGCCTGGCGTGCACGCAAGGGCGGGCCCTCCGCCGGCGAACCGGCCACCGAGGAGAATCCTCCTTCGAGCCCGGCCGCAGAGACCTCGTCCCATGCCCAAGGAGCATGATTAGTGGACACGATTGCCAGCCTCTTCAGCTTCATCACGACACCCGTTTCATGGGTCATCGTCCAGTTCCACTCGGTGTACGGGAAGATCTTCGGTCCCGACACGGGCTGGGCCTGGGGCCTGTCCATCGTGTCCCTGGTGATCCTGATCCGTATCTGCCTGATCCCGCTCTTCGTGAAGCAGATCAAGGCGACCCGGGCGATGCAGACGCTGCAGCCCGAGATGAAGAAGATCCAGGAGCGCTACAAGAGCGACAAGCAGCGCCAGTCCGAAGAGATGATGAAGCTGTACAAGGAGACGGGTACCAACCCGCTCTCCTCGTGCCTTCCCATCCTGGCGCAGTCCCCGTTCTTCTTCGCCCTGTATCACGTGCTCAACGGCATCGCGACGGGCAAGACGATCGGCGTCATCGACGATCAGCTGCTCGCCAGCGCCCGTAAGGCGCACATCTTCGGCGCCCCGCTTGCCGCGAAGTTCACGGACAGCGCCGACAAGGTGGCCCAGCTCGGGGCGCAGATCACCGACGTGCGGGTCGTCACGGCGATCATGATCGTCTTGATGTCGGCGTCGCAGTTCTACACGCAGCGCCAGCTGATGACGAAGAACGTCGACACCACGGTGAAGACGCCGTTCATGCAGCAGCAGAAGATGCTGATGTACGTCTTCCCGGTCATGTTCGCCGTCTTCGGCATCAACTTCCCGGTCGGTGTCCTCGTCTACTGGCTGACCACCAACGTGTGGACCATGGGTCAGCAGATGTACGTCATCCACAACAACCCGACCCCGGGTTCCAAGGCTCAGGCCGCCTACCTGGAGCGCCTGACCAAGCACGTCACGCAGCACGGCAAGACCCGCAAGCGGAGCGAGAAGACCATCGTCAAGGCGATCGTCGCCAAGGGCCGTGACCGCAACGAGTTCGAGCGCAAGTTCATCAACGCCTTGAACAAGGCGGGTCTCGCTGCTCAGGCCGACGGCACCGTGATGAAGAGCGAGAGCGCTGCAGCCGTTCAGTCCGAGGACGGTACGGCGACCACTGGTGGCGCCGCCGCTCCCAAGCGCCAGCAGCCCAAGCGGCAGAGCAAGGCCCAGCGTCAGTCGGGCGGTGCGAAGGCGCCCGACGACTCCGAGCCGAAGACGTCGCTGAGCAAGTCCGACGAGCCGGAGGACGCCAAGCCCTCCGCCGCTGCGAAGAAGGCCGAGCCGAAGCCCGGCGGCGGTACCCGCAGCAAGGCCCAGTCCGGGCAGCGCAAAGGCCCGCAGCGCCCCAAGTCCCCGTCCAAGAAGTAAGAAGGAGCCCATCCCGTGACGGAAGGCACCACCTCCGCCGCTGCCGAGGGTGCAGACACCCTTACCCGCCTGGAGCAGGAGGGCGAGATCGCGGCGGACTACCTCGAGGGTCTGCTGGACATCGCCGATCTCGACGGCGACATCGACATGGACGTCGAGGCCGACCGCGCCGCTGTCTCGATCATCAGCGACGCGGGCAGCCGAGACCTGCAGAAGCTGGTCGGCCGTGACGGTGAGGTGCTTGAGGCGCTGCAGGAGCTCACGCGCCTGGCCGTGCACCGGGAGACCGGGGACCGCAGCCGGTTGATGCTGGACATCGGCGGCTACCGCGCAAAGAAGCGCGCCGAGCTTTCCGAGCTGGGCGCGAAGGCGGCCGCCGAGGTCAGGAGCACCGGCGAGCCCGTGAAGATGAAGCCGATGACGCCGTTCGAGCGCAAGGTCGTGCACGACGCCGTCAAGGCTGCGGGCCTGCGCAGCGAGTCCGAGGGCGAGGAGCCGCAGCGCTTCGTCGTTGTGCTCCCGGCCTGATCGGTCCGTACGTTCCTCCGGCCCCGTCTGTAGCGCAGGCGGGGCCGAGCTTTGTCAGCCTGATAGTTCTGGTGGTCTCGGCGCTCGGTGCGCCGATGCGGTACGGAAGGACGGTCCCGTGACGGAGGCAGCGGAGCTTCCCCCTGCGCCCGAGCAGGCGCGCACGGTGTTCGGCGATCGCTTCGCGGACGCGGTCCGCTATGCGGAGCTGCTCGCTGAGGCGGGTGTGCAGCGCGGTCTGATCGGCCCGCGTGAGGTGCCTCGCCTGTGGGAGCGGCACCTGCTGAACTGTGCGGTGCTCTCCGAGGTGGTGCCCGAGGGCGTGACCGTCTGTGATGTCGGCTCGGGTGCCGGCCTGCCGGGCATTCCCCTGGCGCTGGTCCGTGAGGACCTGAAGATCACGCTGCTGGAACCGCTGCTGCGGCGTACGAACTTTCTCACCGAGGTCGTGGAGTTGCTCGGACTGGACCATGTGACGGTCGTCCGTGGTCGTGCCGAGGAGGTCATGGGCAAGGTGCCGTCGGTGCATGTGGTGACGGCCCGGGCCGTGGCTCCGCTGGACCGGCTGGCCACATGGGGCATTCCGCTGCTGCGGCCGTACGGGGAGATGCTTGCGCTCAAGGGCGACACCGCCGAGGAGGAGCTCAAGAGCGCGGCCACCGCACTCAGCAAGCTGGGTGCGGTGGAGACGTCCATCCTGCATGTGGGTGAAGGAGTGGTGGATCCTCTGTCCACGGTGGTGCGGGTCGAGGTCGGTGAGAGCCCCGGCGGTGTCCGCTTCGCGGCGAAGAAGGCCAAGGCCGCACGGGCGGGGCGGGCGCGTCGGCGCCGCTGATCCGGCCTGACGACGAGACGTACTCCACACAAGCTGCCAAACCTACGCACGCCGGAGTGTCGCGACAGTTCGGCCACCGCTGCTGTGCATCGTGTTTCACGTGAAACGTCGCTCACTGCTCCACGGCATCATCAGCCGCGGCCGCGCCGCTGCCGAACCCCGCGACCGTAAGCCTCTCGGTTCACTCGGAGAGGCGCCCGTATCCGACGAGATGCGGTCCCCCGTGAGGGGGGCCGAGTTGTCCACAGAGGTGGAATTCTCCACAGAACAACAGGCCTCACTGGTTCACGACCCCGAAGACATGGGAGGCTCTGTTCATTGCGAGCCTGAAGTCGAGGAGAGTGAATCCTTGCGGTCCGACGCCAACATCGCGGGACCGATGACCGATCCGGTCCCCGGTCCCCGTACCGAGTCGATGGGGGAGGATGTTTCACGTGAAACACCGCCCCCGATGGACGACACTCCGATCGGTCGTGCTGCCCAACTGGCGGTGGAGGCTCTGGGCCGCGCAGGCGAGGGCCTGCCACGGCCCGAGCAGACGCGCGTCATGGTGGTGGCCAACCAGAAGGGCGGTGTCGGAAAGACGACGACCACCGTCAACCTTGCCGCCTCCCTGGCCCTGCACGGCGGCCGTGTCCTGGTGATCGACCTCGACCCTCAGGGCAACGCATCGACTGCGCTGGGGATCGACCATCACGCCGAGGTCCCGTCCATCTACGACGTCCTGGTAGAGAGCAAGCCCCTCGCGCAGGTCGTCCAGCCAGTCCCGGATGTCGAGGGTCTCTTCTGTGCCCCCGCCACGATCGATCTCGCCGGTGCGGAGATCGAGCTGGTGTCCCTGGTGGCACGGGAGAGCCGACTGCAGCGAGCCATCCAGGCCTATGAGCAGCCGCTGGACTACATCCTGATCGACTGTCCTCCTTCGCTCGGCCTGTTGACGGTCAACGCCCTGGTGGCCGGCGCGGAGGTCCTCATTCCCATCCAGTGCGAGTACTACGCGCTGGAGGGTCTGGGCCAGCTGCTGCGCAACGTCGACCTGGTGCGGGGGCACCTCAACCCCGCGCTGCATGTATCGACGATCCTGCTCACCATGTACGACGGCCGGACGCGCCTCGCGTCGCAGGTCGCGGACGAGGTGCGCAGCCACTTCGGCGACGAGGTGCTGCGGACGAGCATTCCCCGCTCGGTCCGTATCTCCGAGGCACCGAGTTATGGGCAGACGGTGCTGACCTACGATCCGGGATCGAGCGGTGCCTTGTCCTATCTTGAGGCGGCACGAGAAATCGCGCTGAAGGGGGTGGGCGTGTCCTACGACGCGCCGCATGCCCACATCGGCGCCCAGAGTGATCCAAGTATGGTGGAGGGGATTCAGTGAGCGAGCGACGGAGGGGTTTGGGCCGTGGTCTCGGCGCGTTGATCCCTGCTGCCCCGACGGAGAAGACACCGGCCCCGGCCGCGATGGGGGGCGCTGGTTCGGCGTCTCCGTCGGCCGTCCCGGTGCTGACCACCGACCGGGGAGTGGCCGCGGCGAAGGTGACAACGCTGCCGCCTGTTTCACATGAAACCGAGGAGCCGTCGCTGAACGGCGTCGCGGAGGCCCCCGCGTCTCCTGTGGGCGCCCACTTCGCGGAGCTCCCTCTCGACTCGATCACGCCGAACCCGCGCCAGCCGCGTGAGGTCTTCGACGAGGACGCGCTGCAGGAACTCGTCACCTCCATCAAGGAGGTGGGTCTCCTCCAGCCGGTTGTCGTACGGCAGTTGGGTCCCGCCCGCTATGAGCTCATCATGGGCGAGCGGCGCTGGCGGGCCTGCCGTGAGGCCGGCCTGGAGGCGATCCCGGCGATCGTGCGGGCCACGGAGGACGAGAAGCTTCTCCTGGATGCCCTGCTGGAGAACCTGCATCGGGCGCAGCTGAACCCGCTGGAAGAGGCTGCTGCCTATGACCAGCTTCTGAAGGACTTCAACTGCACGCATGATCAGCTGGCCGACCGGATCGGTCGCTCCCGCCCTCAGGTCTCCAACACGCTGCGTCTGCTGAAGCTGTCGCCGGCGGTCCAGCGCCGGGTGGCTGCCGGGGTTCTGTCCGCCGGTCATGCGAGGGCGCTGCTCTCCGTCGAGGACTCGGAGGAGCAGGACCGGCTGGCCCACCGGATCGTGGCAGAGGGGCTGTCCGTTCGAGCCGTCGAGGAGATCGTGACCCTGATGGGGTCGCGGCCGCAGACGGCTCAGCGGTCCAAGGGCCCTCGGGCCGGCGCGCGAGTCTCCCCGGCGCTGACCGATCTCGCGACCCGTCTTTCGGATCGTTTCGAGACACGCGTGAAGGTCGACCTGGGGCAGAAGAAGGGCAAGATCACCGTCGAGTTCGCCTCCATGGAGGACCTCGAGCGGATCCTCAGCAGCCTCGCTCCCGGTGAGGGACCGGTCCTGCAGAAGAGCCTCCTGGAGGACGATCCCGAGGATCTCGAGGCCTAGACAGTCTGTGGCCGACGGGGCGGTTTCTCCCGCTGGGCCGACAGAGTGGGCCGTGTCCGGTGTGTACCGGAACACGGCCCGCTCTTTGCTTTCAGGCAGTATCGATGGAATCGCTTCGTGGATACGATGCGTTCGGGTATGGCGCATCCACCTGGCAGTACCTCTGAGAGGGAGGCAGGGGCCATGCGAACGATGAGCCGCACCGGACTGGTGAGCGCGGGTCTCGGAATCGGCGCGGTCGGCGGCTTCGTCGGGAGCCTGCTGAGGGAACGGAGCGCTCTGACAGCCGCCCGCGACGCTGCGGGCGAAGGAAGCGAGGAACAGGCTTCATGGGGCGTCGGCTCGTACCGCTCACGCTGGACAACCTTCAGGACCTTCCAAACCGCTGTCGGGCGTGTGTCTTCTGGGAGTTGGACCCAGTCAGCGGTGAGGCCGCGGTAAAAGCGGGCACGTCTGCCTTGGAGAAGGAAGCCTGGATTTCCGCGGTCCTGCTGGACTGGGGGTCCTGCGGCCGGGTCGTGTACGTCGACGATGTGCCGGTGGGCTTCGTTCTGTACGCGCCTCCGGCCTACGTTCCGCGCTCCACGGCTTTCCCCACGAGTCCCGTTTCGTCCGACGCGGTGCAGCTGATGACCGCGTTCATCATGCCTGGCTATCAGGGGCAGGGGCTCGGGCGGGTCATGGTCCAGACGGTCGCCAAGGATCTGCTGCGGCGAGGCTTCAAAGCAATCGAGGCTTTCGGGGACGCACGGTGGAAGGAACCCGCGTGCGTCCTGCCGGCCGACCATCTTCTGGCCGTGGGCTTCAAGACGGTCCGCCCTCACCCGGCTTACCCCCGTCTGAGGCTGGAGCTGCGGACGACGCTGTCCTGGAAGGAAGACGTGGAGATGGCGCTCGACCGGCTGCTGGGGGCTGTGCAGAAGGAGCCGGTCCTGAGACCGCTGTGAAGAGCGTCCGGACAAGCGAATGGGCCAACCCTTCCGGGTTGGCCCATTCGTGTTTCACGTGAAACATCCACCGCCGACTCGACGGCTTCGCCGACTACTCGGCGATGAAGTCCTCGAGGTCGCGGACGATCGCGGCCTTCGGCTTCGCACCGACGATGGTCTTGGCGACCTCTCCAGCCTGGTAGACGTTCAGCGTCGGGATGGACATGACGCCGTACTTGGCGGCCGTACCCGGGTTCTCATCGATGTTGAGCTTGACGACCTCGATCTTGTCGCCGTACTCGGCGGCGATCGCCTCGAGAGACGGCGCGATCTGGCGGCACGGTCCGCACCAGGCGGCCCAGAAGTCCACCAGTACGGGCTTGTCGCTCTTGAGGACGTCCTGCTCGAAGGAATCGTCGGTCACATTCTTCAGGGTGCCGGCCACGGCGGGCTCCTTAACTGGTTGGTGCGTGGGGCGGATGGAGGTCAGACAGAGGTCTTCTCGGGCTCGGCCTGCTCCTCGTCCGCAAGGGCGGCGAGGAAGCGCTCGGCGTCGAGCGCGGCGGAGCAGCCGGTACCGGCGGCGGTGATCGCCTGACGGTAGGTGTGGTCGACCACGTCACCGGCGGCGAAGACACCGGTCAGGTTGGTGCGGGTGGAAGGAGCGGCGACCTTGAGGTAGCCCTCCTCGTCGAGGTCGAGCTGACCCTTGAAGAGTTCGGTGCGCGGGTCGTGGCCGATCGCGATGAACAGGCCGGTGACCGCCAGGTCCGAGAGTTCGCCGGTCTTGAGGTTGCGCAGCTTCAGACCCGAGAGCTTGGGATCGCCCTGGATCTCAGCGACCTCGCTGTCCCAGACGAACTTGATCTTCGGGTCGGCGAAGGCGCGCTCCTGCATCGCCTTGGAGGCGCGCAGGGTGTCCCGGCGGTGGACGATCGTCACGGACTTGGCGAAGCGGGAGAGGAAGGTCGCCTCCTCCATCGCGGTGTCGCCGCCGCCGATCACGGCGATGTCCTGGTCCTTGAAGAAGAAGCCGTCACAGGTGGCACACCAGGAGACACCGCGGCCGGAGAGGGCGTCCTCGTTCGGCAGGCCGAGCTTGCGGTGCTGGGAGCCGGTGGTGACGATGACGGACTTTGCCCTGTGTACGGTGCCTGCGGTGTCGGTGACGGTCTTGATCTCACCGGTCAGGTCGACGGAGACGACGTCGTCCGGGACGAGCTCGGCACCGAAGCGCTCGGCCTGGGCACGCATGTTGTCCATGAGCTCGGGGCCCATGATGCCGTCCTGGAAGCCGGGGAAGTTTTCCACGTCGGTGGTGTTCATCAGCGCGCCACCGGCGGTGACGGCGCCCTCGAACACGAGCGGCTTCAGCGACGCGCGCGCGGTGTAGAGCGCCGCCGTGTAGCCGGCGGGCCCGGAGCCGATGATGATCACGTTACGGACGTCGCTCACGGCTTGTTTCCTCGTCTCTGGACTGCGTCGTCGGACCGGGGGAGCCCCTCTCAGAACTCTCACCCCACCCAACGGATCCTAAGGGGCGCGCATTCCCACTGTGTCCGGGCACACGGAGACGCGACACGGTACGGGACACCACCCACGACGGAGACGAAGCGTGTGCGTTCAGGGACGGGTGTAGGAGTGCGTCAGGAGGACCTTGGCCTTCGTGGCGGACGCATGACCCACACAGCTCGCATCCACGATGTATGCGGTCACCTTGTTGCCGGCGGAGGCGTCGGACATGACCACGAGCAGGGCGTCCGTGCCCTTGTAGGTCCCTTGCTTCGCTGCGAGCGCCGGGTCGGTGCGCCCGATGCCGTTACGGACGCAGTCCGGGACCGTGGGCTCCTTCAAGATCCTGGGCTGGTTGGATCCGCCCTCCACGCCAAGACTGTGCGGAGCATGGGAGCTGCTGTCCGAACTCTGGCTCTTGAGGAGACCGGTGACCTGGGACTCCAGCTTGGCCTCCGAGAACGTGTCCGCGGTGGTGGGCTTCTGGCCCCCGGCCTCGGAAGCGGGCGGTTTCCCGTCGTTCAGCGATGTCAGCAGGACCGAACCGAAGCCCAGTGCGGCGACTGTGAAGACGGTGCCCAGAATGGCGACCCTGCGGCGGCCGCCCCGCTTGCGTTGCTTGCGACCAGGTCCGCTGGTGGCGGGACGGGAATGTCCCGCGGGACGGTCTGGGGTTGCCGATGTTTCACGTGAAACACGCGCGCTGTCACCGGCGTCGTCCGCCACACGGGACGCACCGACGAGCGCCGGGGCATCCGTGACATCGGGTGCCGTCGAGTTCAGCAGCGCCTCGGCCGCGAGAGCGGCATCGATCCGGCCAGCAATATCGGCGGGCATACGGGTCGGGCCCGGTACCGAACCGAGCAGCCCCCGGATCTCCTCCAGCGACGTGTAGACGTCCGCGCAGAGCTCGCACTCGTCCAGGTGCCGTCGTACGTCGGCAGTCCGGGACGGCGGAAGCAGCCCTTCGGTGAGGTCGGAGATTTCGGCGACGTCCGGGTGTCCGGCCATGTCCGTCGTGGATGTCACGCTCGCCCACCTCCGCCCTTCACAGCAGCTGAATCGCTTGGCCCGGTATCCGGCCCTGTATCGCCTGGACCGGCAGTCGGCGGTCCCGCTGCCGGTGGGACGGATGTCCCCTGGGTCCGGTTCCGCTCCTCGCCCTGTTCCTTGGGGCCACCGGCGTTTTCCGGCCGGAGATGGGTGAGGAGCGGCAGGAGTCTGGCTCTGCCGCGGGCGCAGCGGCTCTTCACCGTGCCGGTGGGGACATCGAGCACGCGGGCGGCTTCGGCGACCGGGTATCCCTGCATGTCCACGAGGACGAGGGCGGCGCGCTGGTCGGGCGGCAGGGTGCCGAGTGCCTCCAGCAGCTGCCGGTGCAGATCGTTGCGCTCCGCGGGAGCCGATGCCTCCTCGTGCGGCTCCAGCAGCTGCTCCAGCCGCTCGGTGTCGTCGACCGGGGAGGTCTTGCGCGAGGCAGCCTTGCGGGCGCGGTCGAGGCAGGCGTTCACCGTGATCCGGTGCAGCCAGGTCGTGACGGCCGACTGCCCCCGGAAGGTGTGGGCGGCCCGGTAGGCGGACACAAGGGCGTCCTGAACGGCGTCAGCGGCCTCCTCCCGGTCCCCCAGCGTCCGCAGGGCCACCGCCCACAGCCGGTCCCGATGACGCCGCACAAGCTCGCCGAAGGCGTCCGGGTCGCCCTCTACATGGCGGGCCAGGAGGTCCTGATCGCTTGCGTCGCCGTATGCGGTGTCATCTGCCATCGGACCCCCTCCCCTGGGATGCGGTGAGCTTTCAGCCGGTGAACTTCAGGTCCGTCACTGCCTGCTTGTAGCCAGGGTCGCTGTACGAGTCCCCCTGCGCGTACGGCAGTGCCGTGAACCACACCAGTACGTACCGGCTCTTCACCGGCTTGGTGACGGTCACCTTGGCAGACGTGCCGGAGGTCGTCACGGATCCCAGTTTCGTCATGGAAGTCAGCGGAACCGAGGAACTCATGGAGCCCGTCGCGTAGAGCGTGACCGTTGTGTGGTCGCCGCCGAACAGGAGCCCTATCGAAGCGGCGGAGACCTCCTGCTCCGAGCCGAAGTCGTAGACGATGCCGACTCCGGGCTTGAAGGCCGGTTTCATGTCCGGGCCGTCCTTGAAGGTGGCGGTACGCCAGTACGTGGAGCTCTTGTTGTCGTACGTCTTGTCGACGTCGTTGGGGTGCTGGGCGTCACCCTTGGCGACGTACTCCTGGGCCCTCTGGATCGGGAGGGTCTTGACCGGCTTGGTTTTGTCGCCGCCCTTGTCTCCCCCGTCGTTCGTCTGCGTCTTGTTCGTGTCGTCGGACTTGTTGCTCTCCATGAGTGCGTCCGCGAGCTGCCAGCTGCCCAGGCCCAGGGCCGCGATGAGGAGAGCCGAGACGGCCCACTTCAGGGCCTTGCCGGTGCGGCTCTGCAGCGGGGCCGGGGGAGCCGGCACCGGCTGGGTGGCGCCGGGGTGCGGTGCCGGGCGGCCGTACGTGCCCTGCTGATACGTGGTGCGCTGGTACTCCGGCGGCGCGGTGAACGCGGGCTCCGGCGGGCGGATGCGGGGCATCTCGCCGATCGCCTTCACCAGTTCCTCCGGCGTGGTGCACGCGGATTCGTGGCGGGAGGCAGTCGCCCCGTCGTTGGCGAGTGCGCGCATGGCCAGCTCGGACAGACCGCGGTGGACACCGGCCCGCACCTGGTCGGGTGCGATCAGACCGACGTCCTTGGGCAGCCCCGCCAGACCGTACGCGTCGTTCTCGTACGGCCAGCGCTGGGTGAGCCCCGCGTACAGGAGTGCGCCGACGGACTCCGTGTCGGTGCGCTGCGGGGTGTCCGAACTGATTCCACGCAGCGCGGCGTTCACCGCGAGGCCACGGATGCGCCACTGGCCGCTGGAGGTACGCAGCACGGCGTTGGGGTTCAGCCGCAGATGGGCCAGGCCCTCGCGGTGCGCTGCAGCCATTGCGGAGGCGATCTGACTGACCATCTGGTAGGCGTCGTGCGGCTCCAGCGGACCGGAGGCGAGCAGCGTGGTCAGCTCGGCGGCGTCGGGCAGCCACTCGTGGACGACGTAGACGAGGTCGTTCTCCTCGACCGCGTCCAGCACCTGGACGAAGCGGGGATCACCGAGCAGCGCCGAGGAGCGGGCCGCGGCCAGCACCGAACGTGCCCGTGAATGGTCCGCCGGCAGGATGTGGACTCCGACGGCGCGGCGAAGCTTCTCGTCCACGGCACGCCAACTGCTGAATCCGTCCAGACGGGTGACGCACTCCTCGAGCCGGTACCGTCTGGCGAGTTTGTGGCCGCTGTGCAGCTCGGGTGGTGAGGCCTTCCCGGGACCCTCGGTCCCGCCACTCCCCTGTGCCTCGTCGATCTCCGTGTCCCGCTCCCGGTTCTGGGCCACCCCGTCGGCCGTGGACTGGTCCGCCTCCGCGGTCAGCGGTTGGTCGCCGCTGTTGTCTGCCACGTCGACGGCAGCCGTGCTCCGTTCCGCCACCGTCGTTCCTGCCTCCCCATTCAATGCGCGCCGGCCAACATCCGTGCGCGCTGTCCGACGCCGAAACCAATTGTGCCCACAGTCCGCCGCTATGCACGACACGCGGTGGCGGACGATGGTTGTGCGCGTACCCCCGCGTCAGCGCCCCAGACGCCCGCGGACCATGCCGACCAGTGAGTTCAGTTCCTCGATCCGCATCTTGCGGGCGGCCAGGAAGAAGATCCCGAGCAGGACCGCGCCGCCCGCCAGCAGGGCCGCGAGGGATCCGACGACGCCCTGGCCGAGCGTGTGGCCGATCTCGTAGCAGGCCGCGCCGCTGAGGGCCGCTGCGGGCACCGAGGCGATGCAGAGCCTGGCGTACGTCCGCAGGACGCGGGCGCCGTCCAGGTCGCCGCCGAGCCGCTTGCGCAGCCGGTTCCAGGCGACGCCGACGCCGATCGCGTAGGCGAGGCCGTACGAGGCTGCCATGCCGGCCACGGCCCAGCGGGCCGGCAGGGTGACGTAACACAGCGCTGAGGCTCCCGCGTTGACCGCGGCCACGATGACCGTGTTGTAGAAGGGCGTCCGGGTGTCCTCGTAGGCGTAGAACGCGCGCAGGACGACGTACTGCACGGAGTACGGGATCAGGCCGAGGGCGAACGCCATCAGCATGAAGCCCATGTTGGTGGCCTCACTGATGCCCGAGGAGCCGAAGATCAGCGTGCACATCGGGATGCCGAGGGCGAGAAAACCGAAGGCGATCGGCACGATGGCTACGGCAGTGGTGCGCAGGCCCTGGGAGATGTCGTCGCGGACGGCACCGCTGTCGTCCTCCGCCGCCGAGCGCGAGATGCGCGGCAGCAGGGCGGCCATCAGGGAGACGGTGATGATCGCCTGCGGCAGGCCCCAGATCAGCTGGGCGTTGGCGTAGGCGGCGAAGCCGGTGCCGTCGACGGGTGAGGCCTTGCCGGCCGAGGTGGACAGCTGCGAGACGACGATCGCGCCGGCCTGGTTGGCGAGGACGAACAGGACGGTCCACTTGGCGAGCGTCACGGCCTTGCCGAGGCCGTGGCCCCTCCAGTCGAACCGCAGCCGCAGCCGGAATCCGGTCTCGCGCAGGTACGGGATCATCGCCAGCGCCTGGACGACGAGGCCGAGCAGCACACCGATGCCGAGGAGCCGCTGGCCCTCCGGCGGGATGGTCGTGACCTTCATGCCGGAGGTCGCCGCGGTGCCGTAGACCCACATGAACATGCCGAGCGTCACGATGATGACGATGTTGTTCAGGACCGGCGTCCACATCATGGCGCCGAACTTCCCTCGGGCGTTGAGGATCTGCCCCATCACCACATGGACGCCCATGAAAAAGATCGAGGGCAGGAAGTAGCGGACGAAGGTGACGCCCACCTCGTTGGCCGCCGGATCGCTTGCCACCGAGTCCGACAGCAGGCGGATCAGGAGCGGCGCGCCGAGGACCGCGAGGACCGTGAGGGCGCCCAGCGCCACCATGACCAGGGTCAGCAGACGGTTGGCGTAGGCCTCGCCGCCGTCCTCGTCCTCCTTCATGGCGCGCACGAGCTGTGGCACGAACACCGAGTTGAGGCCGCCGCCGACGGTCAGGATGTAGATCATCGTGGGCAGCTGGTAGGCGACCTGGAAGGTGTCGCCGAGCAGACCGACGCCCAGCGCCGAGACGATCAGTGCGGAGCGGATGAAGCCGGTGAGGCGGGAGACCATCGTGCCCGCGGCCATCACGGCGCTCGACTTGAGCAGCCCCCCGCTCTTCTTCGCCGGGGCCACAGGAGCTGCTGGGGGCACCGGAGCCGCGGGCGGCGTGGTGCCGAGGTCCATGGTCTGGTCGGTCGCGGAGGCGGGCGCCGCCGGAGCCTGGTACTGCGCGGTCGGTGAGGACGCGCCCGGCGCGGCCGCCGGGCCGGGCACGGACGGGGATTCCGACGGGGGGTATCCGCCGTTCTGCTGCTGGTCCCGGAAGAGATGCGCGAAGGCGTCCGGCTCGTGGCGCTCCTCGCCGGCACGGGTGACCAGGTCGTCGACGCCCACGTACTGGGTGGTGCGGGGGTCGTCGCCGTACGGCAGGTACTGGCTCGGGCCGTCCGGTTCCGGCGCCGGTGTCTGGGCCCAGACCCGGGAGTCGGGGGCGTACGGGGACTGAGGCGGCTGGGCGTACAGCGGTTGCTGCGGCTGGTAGGTCCCCGGTGGCGGCGGGGGGTGCGCGGCACGGTCGTAGAGGGCCTCGGCGACCGGGTCCTGCGCGGAGAGGTCCTGTGCCCGGTAGGGGTCCTGGTCGTAGGCGTCCTGGAGGTACATGTCCGCGGGGGGCTGCGGCGGTACCTGGCCGTGCTCGGGCAGCGGGCCCTCGGGGGGGCCCGAGCTGCCCGCGGCCTGGCCGCGGTCACCGTCGTACGGCGCGTTCATGGTTACCCCACCTCATCGTCCCGGGCCCACCGGCCACGACATCCTCAACGGTCCACTCTCTCACCCGTGCCGGACGGGTCGGTGCTTTCCGGTGCGGTGTCCGGTGTCGGGTCACTCGGCTGCTCAGGGTCGTCTGCCCGGGCGTCGGTGCCGGACTCCTCCTTGAGACGGTCTTCGGGGTCCTCGGGGTTCTTCGGCCCCTCGGCGGGCTCGTCGGCCTCGTCGGGACCGCCCTCCTCGGCCTCACGGGCGGCCGCGCGCTTGCGCTGCGTGTACATCCGGAAGCCGGCGAGGACGAGCAGGAGGAAGCCGCCGCCGATGACCAGCATCACGGTGGCCGTGATGCTGGTCACCTTGACGTCGAAGGTGACGGCGTTGCCGTATTCCTGGCCGTCCTCCGTGTACAGCTGGGCGACCACCGTGGCCTGGCCATTGGCCTTGGCCGTCGTGGTGAACTTCACCGTCTGGCTGTGCCCGCCGGAGACCGTGACGGGTTGCTCCTGGTAGGCGTGACCGCCGATCTGGAGGCGGGTGGGGCTCGTCGAGGTGAGGCGCAGCGTCAGGTGCTGGACACCCTGTACCAGATTGTTCTGGACGGTCACGGGGAGCGTGGCGCTGCGTCCGGAGAGCTTGGTGTCGGACTTGTCGATCAGCTTGACCTGGCCGGTCAGATCGGTGAGGTGGTTGTCGACGTCGCTGCGGAAGTTCGCCGCCGCGGTCGGGCTACCCCGCCACGACGTGGACATCCCGCGGTTCATGGCGCGTCCGAAGGGGGTCACCACGCGGGACTCGTCGCTGAGGATCACCTTGAAGTTGTCGAGTTCGTCCTGTGTGGTCGCGATCTTCTGGAAGGCAGAGCGCGGCAGCTCCTGCTTGCGCAGCGAGGACGGATACGCGGACGTCGACGGCACCCTCGTCGTGGCTCCCGGGTCCGGTTTGGCCCTGGCGGCCGACGCGAGCTTCTGGGTCTCGGACCAGTTGCCGCCCTGGAGGGCCGACAGCGCGTCGGCCATGGCCTGGGCCTGGTGGGTCGTGGGCATGCGCTGCGGAGCGACGACGATGCTGCGCTGCTGGTTCGTCTGCAGGTTGAGCTCGAGGCTCTGGGCAAGGAACTGCTGCACGGCGAGCGTGCTGTCGGAGGCCGTCGTGAGGTCGCCCTCGAACGCCTCCGACAGGCGGGCGTCCGCGACCACCGCCGTGGTGCCGCCGCCGATCGGGCGCGCCGCGGAGGGGGTGTAGGACAGGCTGCCGGTCTCCTGGAGGCTGTCGCTGCGCGCGATGACCTGGTCGGCGCCGGCGGAGGTGGCGACCTTCACGATCGACGGGTCGACGGCGCCGTCCACGGGCCAGGCGAAGTCCGTGCTCGGTTTCACGTGGAGGATCGGCTCCACCGTGTTGGCGACGACGTCCGTGGCCTCCTTGAGGTGGCTCAGCGAACCGGTCACGCTCGTGCCGTTGTGGGCGAGGGAGGCGAGGTCCGGGTCGGCGAAGGGCAGCGCGACGACCTCCTTGTCGGCCACCGCCTTCTGCAGCTCGGCGAGCCACTGTTTGGCGACCGCCTGGTGCGTGCCCGCCGTGGTGCTGTTGCCGGCGGCCCGGACGCGATAGTTGCGGGTCATCGCGTCGACCGAGGCCAGCAGGTCCGGGTCGATCACCCATGTGACGTCGAGGCTCTCGCCCAGGGAGAGCATCTCGTCCAGGCGGCCGCCCGGGGAGATCTCCTTGGCGAGATCGTCATTGAGGAAGACCGGTGTCTGCTGCTCGTTCGATCCCGTCTCCGCCGTCATGTGGACGGTGGACACCAGCGGCCACAGAAACGTCGTCTTCGTCTTGGTGCCGGCCTCGTCGGGCTGCCAGGGCAGGAAGGTCCGCTGGATTCCGAGGACCTGGTCCCACGGCTGCGCGGCAGTCTCGCCGGACAGTGAGACGGCGAACTGGTAGACCCCGTCGTCACCGAGGTTCAGCTTGTCGACCGGCACGGAGATGCTGAAGGGCTCAGCGACGCCTGGAGTGAGCTGGGAGAACTTCTCGACGTATTTGCCGCCGATCTCCGAGCCGGTCGCGCGCCGGAGGCTGCCACTGTTCTGGGTGACGTCCTCGACGGCCGAGCGTGTGTTGAGCTGACGCCCCACGCGCAGTCCCACATGGGCGCCGGTGACCGTCTGCTTGCCGTTGTTGGTCACGGTGCCCGACACAGTCAGCGTGTCCCCGTCCGTGGGGACCTCGGGGCTGAGCGAGTCGAGGGCGACGGCCACCGAGCCCGACCCTGAGGCGTCCTGCAAGGAGATCTGACCAGCGGCGTTCGCGGAAGCCGCTGAGGGCAGCTGGAGGAGGCCGGCCAGCAGAGGCGCTCCTGCGAGCAGTGCTCCGGTGCGCCGCAGCCACCGGCGGGCAGGTGAGGGATTCGTCCCCTGGAAGTCTGCCGCCTCGGCCACGCGCTCGTCCGTCCCTCGTCGTCGTCAGTGGTCGTCGGAATGTGCGTCCACGCATGGTAACGATGCGCGCTGAGGGGAAGTGCCGCGGACTGCCGGACAAGATCGGGGGCCAGGGCCGACCTGTCCTTTATCTACACGTATAAAGAGAAGCGCGACCTGTACGCCCCAAGAACAGTGCTCGTGCACGTATCCACTGAGGTGTCCGTGGACGTTTTATGGAGGCGCTTGCGGTCGCCCGGGCCACGTACCCTCTTCTGTTGTGCCGAACGCCAACGAAGCCCACCTCAGTGCCCCGAGCCAGGAGCCGCGCCGCGTGCCGAGCGAACCGCTGCGGGTGGATCCTGTCGCCGATGACCTCGCCAGCCGTTTCCAGGAGGCCGGGTTCTCGCTCGCCCTGGTCGGCGGCTCGGTCCGGGACGCGCTGCTCGGCCGGCTCGGCAATGACCTCGACTTCACGACCGATGCCCGCCCCGAGGACGTCCTCAAGATCGTCCGTCCGTGGGCGGATGCCGTGTGGGAGGTGGGCATCGCCTTCGGGACGGTGGGGGCGCAGAAGGACGGCTTCCAGATCGAGGTGACGACCTACCGGTCGGAGGCCTACGACCGCACCTCACGCAAGCCCGAGGTGTCGTACGGCGACTCCATCGAGGAAGACCTCGTCCGTCGTGACTTCACCGTCAACGCGATGGCCCTCGCACTTCCGGAGAAGAAGTTCATCGACCCGCACGACGGACGGGGCGACCTCGCTGCACGCGTCCTTCGTACCCCGGGGACTCCTGAGGCGTCCTTCTCCGACGATCCGCTGCGGATGATGCGGGCGGCACGCTTCGCCGCGCAGCTCGACTTCGAAGTGGCCCCTGAGGTCGTGACGGCCATGAAGGAGATGGCCGGCCGGATCGAGATCGTCTCGGCCGAGCGGGTACGGGACGAGCTGAACAAGCTGATCCTGTCCGCGAACCCGCGCAAGGGTCTGACGCTGTTGGTCGAGACCGGTCTCGCGGACCATGTGCTGCCCGAGCTGCCGGCCCTGCGGCTGGAGCGTGACGAGCACCATCGGCACAAGGACGTCTACGAGCACACGCTGATCGTCCTGGAACAGGCGATCGCGCTGGAGGAGAACGGCCCGGACCTGACTCTCCGCCTGGCCGCGCTGCTGCACGACATCGGCAAGCCGCGCACTCGCCGTTTCGAGCAGGACGGCCGGGTCTCGTTCCACCACCACGAGGTGGTCGGCGCGAAGATGACCAAGAAGCGCATGACGGCTCTCAAGTACTCCAACGAGCTGGTGAAGGACGTCTCACGTCTGGTCGAACTCCACCTGCGGTTCCACGGGTACGGGACCGGCGAGTGGACGGACTCTGCGGTCCGCCGTTACGTCCGTGACGCCGGTCCTCTTCTCGACCGCCTGCACAAGCTGACCCGCTCGGACTGCACGACGCGGAACAAGCGCAAGGCGGTGGCGCTGTCGCGGGCGTACGACGGTCTGGAGGAGCGCATCGCCCAGCTCCAGGAGCAGGAGGAACTGGACGCGATCCGTCCCGACCTCGACGGCAACCAGATCATGGAGATCCTGGGAATCGGCCCGGGGCCGGCCATCGGCCAGGCGTACAAGTTCCTGCTCGAGCTGCGGCTGGAGAACGGGCCGATGGAGCATGGCTCGGCGGTGGCGGCGCTCAAGGGATGGTGGGCTGAGCAGAGCTGAGGCTGTGAAACGGGGTCATGTTTCACGTGAAACATGACCCGGGATGCGCGGTGGGGGCGGTGTTTCACGTGAAACACCGCCCCAGGCGTGTGGGTGAACCCTTACTTGGCGGAGTACGGCGTGAGGCAGAGGGTCAAGTCGCTCCTGCCGGTCTCCGTGTACTCGGCGTACTTGGTGCGGTCGCAGCCGGAGTCGTCGCTCTTCTTCTGGACGACCTTGTACTTGGCCTTCGAGCTGTTGCAGTCCACGACCTTGAGGCCCGGATCGGTGGTGCTCTCCGGGTTGCTGATGCTCATGCAGTCGCCGACCTTGGCGGTGTCGGGGTCATGGCGGCTCGCGAGATAGCCGACTCCGGCGGCTATGAGGGCGACGATGACGACCCCGATGCGCAGGTACTGCTTGATGCCGCGCTTCGGCCGCTGCGGAGGAATCGGCGCGTACGGCGCGGTGGCCTGCTGGGGGAACCCGGGGTGACCCGGCTGCTGCGGGTAGCCGCCCTGGGGCGGATAAGGCGCCGGGGCCTGCGGCGGGTACGGTGCCTGGCCCTGGGGCTGGCCGTAGGGCTGCTGGCCCTGTGCGAACGGGTTCTGGCCCTGGGGCGGAGTGGTCACTTGAGGGTCCCCCTGAAGAGTTGGTGAGCGGCGCGCATAAGAGCCGTGTAAGACCCCGGTAAGTTATCGGCTGCCACTGACACTTCCGTGACCCGGAGAGACTCTGTGGCACTGATATGACACTTACCGGCGTTCAAAGCGGGCCATAGCCGCAGCAACCACCCCGTAGACAATGGCGACTGTGATCACCAGCGGCACGGAGCGGCCGTCCGGTGGCAGCATCAGTGCTGCCACCGCCGCGGCGCCGACGAAGGCGACGTTGAACAGGACGTCGTAGACGGAGAAGATCCGGCCCCGGAAGCCGTCGTCGACGGAGGACTGCACGACCGTGTCCGTCGCGATCTTCGCACCCTGGGTGGTGAGGCCGAGGACGAACGTCGCGACCAGCATCGGAGCGGTGGCGAAGGGAAGACCGAGGGCGGGTTCCAGGACGGCGGCCGCCGCGGCGCACACCGCGATCCAGCGGCCCGGCCCGAGGCGTCCCGCAGCCCAGGGCGTCACCACGGCCGCCGCGAAGAAGCCGGCGGCGGAAGTCCCCAGCGCCAGCCCCAGCAGACGCAGCCCCTCGGTCGTGGTCGAGGCGAAGGTGTACCGGCACAGCATCAACAGCATGACCAGCAGCGCGCCGTAGCAGAACCGCATCAGGGTCATCGTGACGAGTGCCCAGGCTGCCTCCCGGCGTGGCGGTGCGGCGAGGTGTCGTACAGCTGCCGTCAGGTCGCGGGCCGTGCCGGTGAGCGCCGTGGCCAGCCTCGGCTGCACCAACTCGGCCTCCGGCCCGAGCAGTTCCGGTGCCAGGCGCAGCGACGCGAGCGCCGCGCACAGATACAGGAAGGCGCCCAGCAGGACCACGGCGGCGTCGGAGTCCGCCGCAACCAGCCGTACGACGAAGGCGAGACCGCCGCCCGCGGCCGCCGCGAGCGTGCCGGCAGTTGGGGAAAGGGAGTTGGCCATCACCAGCCGCTCGGCGTCGACGACGCGCGGCAGCGCTGCGGACAGTCCCGCGAGGACGAAACGGTTGACGGCGGTCACGCAGAGCGCGGAGACGTAGAAGAGCCAGTCAGGGGCGTGACTGAGGATCAGGACGGCTGTGGCCGACGCCAGCATGGCGCGTAGCAGATTGCCGTAGAGGAAGACCTGGCGGCGGCGCCAGCGGTCCAGCAGGACGCCTGCGAAGGGGCCCACCAGGGAGTACGGGAGCAGCAGGACCGCCATGGCGGAGGCGATCGCGGTGGCCGAGGTCTGTTTCTCCGGCGAGAAGACGACGTAGGCGGCGAGTGCGACCTGGTACACGCCGTCGGCGCCCTGGGAAAGCAGGCGTATGGCGAGCAGGCGCCGGAAGTTCGCGAAGCGCAGAAGAGTGCGCAGATCACGGACGACGGCCATGGGGCACAGCCTCACATACGGGGAGGGTCCCCGGGCGTTGCAACCCGGGGACCCTCGACGCCCTGGCAGGAGCAGTTGTGTCAGCGCTTAGCGCTCGACCTCACCCTTGATGAACTTCTCGACGTTCTCGCGGGCCTCGTCGTCGAAGTACTGGACCGGCGGGGACTTCATGAAGTAGCTGGAGGCCGACAGGATCGGACCGCCGATGCCGCGGTCCTTGGCGATCTTCGCGGCGCGCAGGGCGTCGATGATGACACCCGCGGAGTTCGGGGAGTCCCAGACCTCGAGCTTGTACTCCAGGTTCAGCGGGACGTCACCGAAGGCGCGGCCCTCGAGGCGGACGTAGGCCCACTTGCGGTCGTCCAGCCAGGCGACGTAGTCGGACGGGCCGATGTGGACGTTCTTCTCGCCGAGGTCCCGGTCGGGGATCTGGGAGGTGACGGCCTGCGTCTTGGAGATCTTCTTGGACTCGAGGCGCTCCCGCTCGAGCATGTTCTTGAAGTCCATGTTGCCGCCGACGTTCAGCTGCATCGTGCGGTCCAGGATGACGCCCCGGTCCTCGAACAGCTTCGCCATGACGCGGTGCGTGATGGTGGCGCCGACCTGGGACTTGATGTCGTCACCGACGATCGGGACGCCCGCCTCGGTGAACTTGTCCGCCCACTCCTTGGTGCCGGCGATGAAGACCGGAAGGGCGTTGACGAAGGCGACCTTGGCGTCGATGGCGCACTGGGCGTAGAACTTCGCCGCGTCCTCGGAGCCGACGGGCAGGTAGCAGACGAGGACGTCGACCTGCTTGTCCTTGAGGACCTGGACGACGTCGACGGGATCGGCGTCGGACTCCTCGATGGTCTGGCGGTAGTACTTGCCGAGACCGTCGAGGGTGTGGCCGCGCTGGACGGTGACACCGGAGGTGGGCACGTCGCAGATCTTGATGGTGTTGTTCTCCGAGGCGCCGATGGCGTCCGCGAGGTCGAGGCCGACCTTCTTCGCGTCGACGTCGAACGCGGCGACGAACTCGACGTCACGGACGTGGTAGTCGCCGAACTGGACGTGCATCAGGCCGGGGACCTTGGACGCCGGGTCGGCGTCCTTGTAGTACTCGACTCCCTGAACCAGCGACGCGGCGCAGTTGCCCACACCGACGATGGCTACGCGAACCGAACCCATTCCGGTTGCTCCCTGTGTGTACGAGTGAGGCCCTGACTGGACTCTCACGTGGCGGTGTCGTCGGGCGTATCCGTCCCAGGGGTGTCCCCGGGACGGGGCAGGACGCCCGGCGCTCCAGATGTGTTGTTCTGCTGAGCGGACCCCCCGGAGGCGGGGCCCTTCCGGTCCCGTCCGGCCCGCTCGCTCTCGATGAGCTCGTTCAGCCAGCGCACTTCGCGCTCCACGGACTCCATCCCGTGGCGCTGGAGCTCAAGCGTGTAGTCGTCGAGGCGCTCCCGGGTGCGCGCCAGGGAGGCGCGCATCTTCTCCAGGCGCTCCTCCAGCCGGCTGCGGCGGCCCTCCAGCACGCGCATGCGTACGTCGCGCGACGTCTGCCCGAAGAAGGCGAACCTGGCGGCGAAGTGCTCGTCCTCGTACGCGTCGGGGCCCGTCTGCGAGAGCAGCTCCTCGAAGTGCTCCTTACCTTCCGCCGTCAACCGGTAGACGATCTTCGCTCGACGCCCGGCGAGCGGCGCCGCGAGGGCGTCCTCGGGGGTGTGTCCCGGCTCTTCGATCAACCAGCCGTTGGCGACCAGCGTCTTGAGGCAGGGATAGAGCGTTCCGTAGCTGAACGCACGGAACACACCCAGTGACGTATTGAGTCGTTTCCGCAGTTCATAGCCGTGCATCGGGGACTCGCGGAGCAGGCCGAGTACGGCGAACTCAAGGATCCCGGAACGCCGGCTCATCCGCTCGCCTCCTTGCCTTATCTCGCACCGATGTATCGACTCGATACATCAAGACGATAGAACGGCCTTCCGGATGCGACAAGTGGGGAGACGGTGAACGGGATCACATCACTTATTCATCAGAGGCAAGTTGCCTGATTTGGGGTGAACTCTGGGGCTCAGTGGGTTTTGGCGGTGCGTAGTCTGTGCGGCATGCAAACCACCGGGAGCCGAGTGACACCAGGGGGTGTCATGGCTCCCGGCGCAGTACGGGTGAATGCGGGATCGACCACATCCGTACTTCGGGGGGACCGGAAACCAGCCGCCGTTTCCAGGCGCGCAAAGGTGCGCCTGCCCGAGGAGTAGTCGTTCGATGAGCGAGCACCGTCGCAAACCGCCGCAGCCGCAGGGAGGCGGACGTGCCGCGGCCCGACGCGGCCAGTCCGGCTCGTCCTCCGGCCGCCGCGCGGCACCGCGAGGCGCAACCGGGTCCCCGGCCGATTACGGACTGGGCCAGGGGTCGACTGACGAGGAGCGGTCGCACGGCGGCCGCGCCGAAGCCCGCCGCGCGGCACAGAGAACTGGAGGCGGCCGCCGCAGAGCGGCCGAGCCCGGCCGCGGAGGTCGACGCGGCGCGCCCGGCGGCCCAGGCGGGCCGGGACGGGGCAGAGGGCGAGCACCCGATCCCGGCAGAAAGCGCCTGATCGACTATCCGCGCGCGGGCAAGTACGGCGTGGGTCGCTGGATGCCGTCGTGGAAGCTGGTGACAGGCCTGTTCATCGGCTTCATCGGAAGCCTGGTGGCGGTGGCGGGCATCGGGTACGCCATGGTGAGCGTCCCGAACGTCGCCGACACCGCGAAGGCGCAGAACAACGTCTTCTACTGGGCCGACGGAAGCGAGATGGTCGCCACGGGTGGTGAGACGAACCGGCAGATCGTCAACCTCTCGCAGATCCCCAAGGCGATGCAGTACGCCGTCGTCTCGCAGGAGAACAAGACCTTCTACACCGACAGCGGCATCGACCCGAAGGGCATCGCCCGCGCCGTGTTCAACATGGCCCGGGGCGGCGAGACCCAGGGTGGCTCCACCATCACCCAGCAGTACGTCAAGAACGCGCGGCTGGGCGACCAGTCACAGACGATCACGCGTAAGTTCAAGGAGATCTTCATCTCCATAAAGGTGGGCGCCACGGTCTCGAAGGACGAGATCATGAAGGGCTACCTGAACTCCGCGTACTACGGGCGCAACGCCTACGGCATCCAGGCGGCCGCCCGCGCGTACTTCAACAAGGACTCCGTCGAGCTGAACCCGGGCGAGTGCGCGTTCCTGGCGGCGATGCTCAAGGGCGCCACGTACTACGACCCGGCGGGCTCCACCTCCATCGACCCGGCGGCCACCCCGGAGGCCAACAGCAAGCGTGCGCTGCGCCAGATGCAGAACACGCTCGACAAGATGGTCCAGTACCACCGTCTGGACGCGGCGACCCGAGCCAAGTACACCAAGCTCCCCGACGTGAAGAACCCGCGGTCGAACACCCAGCTCGCCGGCCAGGTCGGCTACCTCGTGGACCTGGCCAAGGCGTATCTGATCAACAACACCAATATCTCCGCCGACGACCTGCAGCGGGGCGGCTACTCGATCTACACGACCTTCGACAAGAAGAAGGTCAAGGAGCTCGAGGCTTCGGTCAAGAACGTCCAGAAGACCAACATCAAGCCCAAGGAGCGCCCCAAGACGGACACACACGTCCAGTTCGGCGGCGCTTCCGTGGATCCGACGACCGGTGCCATCAAGGCCATCTACGGCGGTGAGGACGCAACCAAGCACTTCACCAACAACGCCGACGTCACCGGCGCCCAGGTCGGTTCGACCTTCAAGCCGTTCGTGCTGGCGGCGGCGATGAAGTGGGGGGTGCGGGACAAGAGCCTCGGCCCGGAGCAGGCGCAGGACGAACGCACCCCCGTCTCCCCGAAGAGCCTGTACAGCGGTAAGAACAAGCTCAAGATCGAGGACTACGACAAGACGGTCTGGAAGAACGACAAGGGTGAGGAGTGGCTGCAGACCAACGACGGCAACGAGTCGTACGGCAGTCCGCCCAAGTACCAGATCGACTTGCGTGAGGCGATGCGGGAGTCGGTGAACTCCGCCTATGTGCAGCTCGGCATGGACGTCGGCCTGGACAAGGTGAAGGAGGCGGCCATTGACGCCGGCCTCAAGGAGAACAGCCTGGCCGGTACCAGCTTCCCGTCCTTCTCCATCGGTATCTCCGACCCGAGCGCGATCCGCATGGCGGGCGCGTATGCCACCTTCGCGGCCAGCGGCCAGCAGCGTGAACCGTTCTCCGTCACGAAGGTCACGAGCCAGGACGGTACGGTCTACACCCACACGGACAAGCCCAACGACGCGTTCACTGCGAAGGTCGCCGACAACGTCACCGATGTGCTGAAGACCGTGGTCGACAAGGGCACGGGTACCGCTGCCCAACTGCCCGGACGGCAGGTGGCCGGTAAGACCGGTACCACCGACGGCAACAAGTCCGCCTGGTTCGTGGGCTACACCCCGCAGCTCTCCACGTCGATCACGATGTTCCGTTACAACGACGACGAGTCGGAGAAGAACCGCACCTTCCTGGAGATGTATGGCACGGGCGGTCAGAAGAAGATCCACGGTGCGTCGTTCCCGGCCGAAATCTGGCACGACTACATGGCGCAGGCGTTGAAGAACGATCCGCCGAAGGATTTCCCAACCCCGGAGCCCATCGGTGAAGTCATCAACGACGTGCCGAGCCCGACGGCCGTTCCGACGCCCAGTGCGACCCTCACGAGTCCTTCACCGAGTCCGACACCCAGCGAGACCTTGACGAGCCCGTCCCCCTCGGCGAGCGAGTCGTGCAGGTTCGGCTGGCAGTGCACGAGCACCGGCGGTACGGACACCGGCGGCACCGACGGGGGCGTGACCCCGTCGCCGACGGCCACGGACACGTCCGGTACCGGAAACAACAGAGGCAACGGCAACGGAGGGCTCTTCGGAGGCCCCGCCGGCTAGTCGTCGCTGGACCCGACACGGGCGTTTCACGTGAAACATGTCGACGTTTCACGTGAAACAGGGGCCGCCGCACCTGAGTGGTTGCGGCGGCCCTCGGCGTATTCCTAGACACGTACGGCAGGATGTGCGGCATGGCCAGCGCAGAATCGACGCAAGCGAGCGTGCACGAGCAGGGCCCCGTGCGGCCGACCACGGAGGACGAGGTCGCCGCGTCGGGCAGCGAGCTGATCGGCGGCCCCCTGGGGCGGCGCGCCCTGCTCGGGACGTCCTGGTGGACTCCGGTGCGGGTGGTCGCGCTCGTGGCGATCGGCATGTTCGCCCTCGGACTGATCCAGAAGGCGCCCTGCTACAACGGCGCCTGGTTCTTCGGTGCCAGCTCGCAGTACACGAAGGCGTGCTACTCGGATATCCCGCATCTCTATCAGGGGCGCGGTTTCGCCGACGGGCTCGTGCCGTACTTCGACAAGCTCTCCGGCGACATGCCGTACCTCGAGTACCCCGTGCTGACCGGCGTGTTCATGGAGGTCGCCGCCTGGCTCACGCCGGGCAGCGGCAGCATCCAGGACCAGGAGCAGTGGTACTGGGTGGTCAACGCGGGGATGCTGATGGTGTGCGCGGCCGTCATCGTGGTCTGCGTGACCCGGACGCACGCCCGGCGCCCCTGGGACGGTCTGCTGGTCGCCCTGGCGCCCGCCTTCGCGCTGACCGCCACCATCAACTGGGACCTGCTGGCGGTCGCTCTGACGGCCGCGGCGATGCTGATGTGGTCCCGGAGCCGCTCACTCGCGTTCGGCGTCCTCCTGGGGCTTGCCACGGCGGCCAAGCTCTATCCCGTGTTCCTGCTGGGCCCGCTGTTCCTGCTGTGCTGGCGTGCGGGGAAGTGGCGGGACTTCGGCAAGGCCGTGGCAGGAACAGTCGTCGCCTGGTTCGTCGTGAACCTGCCGGTGATGCTCTTCGCCTGGGACGGCTGGTCGCAGTTCTACAAGTTCAGCCATGACCGGGGTGTGGACTTCGGGTCGTTCTGGCTGATCATGGCTCAGAACTCGACCGATCCGCTCAGCACCGACACCGTGAACAACCTGGCCACGGCGCTGGTGGTGCTGTGTTTCGTGGGTCTTGCCGCGCTCACCATGACCGCTCCGCGTCGCCCGCGCTTCGCCCAGCTCGCCTTCCTGATCGTCGCGGCGTTCATCCTCACCAACAAGGTCTACTCCCCGCAGTACGTCCTGTGGCTGGTCCCGCTCGCGGTGCTGGCCCGGCCGAAGTGGCGGGACTTCCTGATCTGGCAGGCGTGCGAGGTCACGTACTTCCTGGGTATCTGGCTGTATCTCGCGTACACGACCAGCGGGGACGCTCACAAGGGGCTGCCGCAGGACGGCTACCACTGGGCCATCGGCGTGCACCTGCTGGGGACGCTCTACCTGTGCGGGGTCATCGTGCGCGACATCCTCATGCCGGAGCGGGATCCGGTGCGCCGGGCCGGTGACGACGACCCGTCAGGGGGCGTGCTGGACGGCGCGGAGGACGTCTTCGCTCTTGGCGCTGCGGCCCATCCGCCGCGCCACGCGGCCCACTTCGACGGGCCGCAGGTCGAATGGGGCAAGCGGGGAACGGCAGCTTCCCCGGACGGTTCGCTCTGAGCGAACAGGTGTCGGCGGCGGTGGGCGACCCATGGAGCCGACCTCACGGCGACGCGTGAAAAGGCCGTACACGGAGCTCCCGTGTACGGCCTTTCGGTTGGCTGACGCCCTTGCTCAGCGGTCGACGATGCGGTCGAACTGCGTGGTGGTGTGCCGCAGATGGGCCACCAGTTCCTCGCCGACCTTCGGTTCCGGTGCGTCCGCCGGCACGAACAGGATGGAGACCTGCATGTGCGGCGGCTCCGCGAACCAGCGCTGCTTGCCGCCCCAGACGAACGGAGAAAGGTTCCGGTTCACCGTGGCGAGGCCGGCCCGGGCGACGCCCTTGGCGCGCGGCATGACACCGTGCAGTGCCTTCGGGGCCTCCAGCCCCACCCCGTGCGACGTGCCGCCCGCCACGACCACCAGGAAGCCGTCGGAGGCGGCCTTCTGCTGCCGGTAGCCGAAACGGTCCCCCTTGGCGACCCGCGTGACGTCCAGAACCGCGCCACGGTACTCCGTGGCCTCGTGGTCCCCCAGCCACAGCCGGGTGCCGATGCGGGCGCGGAAGCGCGTCTGCGGGAACTGCTGCTGCAGCCGGTGGAGTTCGTCGGCCTTGAGGTGGCTGACAAACATCGTGTGCAGGGGCAGGCGGGCGGCACGCAGGTGGTCCATCCAGCCGATGACCTCCTCGACGGCGTCGGAGCCGTCCGTGCGGTCCAGCGGCAGGTGGATGGCGAAGCCCTCGAGGCGGACGTTCTCAATGGCGGCGTGCAGTTGCGGCAGGTCCTGGGCGCTGATGCCGTGCCGCTTCATCGAGGACATCACCTCGATGACCACACGGGCCCCCACGAGGCCGTACACGCCGTCCACCGACGACACCGAGCGGATGACCCGGTCGGGCAGCGGGACGGGCTCCTCGCCGCGCCGGTACGGCGTCAGCACCAGCAGGTCACCGCCGAAGAAGTCCTTGATGCGCGCGGCCTCGTACGTCGTGCCGACGGCGAGGACGTCCGAGCCCAGCCGCGTGGCCTCCTCCGCCAGCCGTTCGTGCCCGAAGCCGTAGCCGTTGCCCTTGCAGACCGGGACAAGGCCCGGGAACTGGTCCTGCACGTGCTTGTGGTGCGCACGCCAGCGCGCGGTGTCGACGTAGAGCGTGAGCGCCATGGCCGGACCTGGAACCTTTCTGGTGGCTGCGGTGCATCAGATGTGTGGAAGCGAACGAAGCAGTCGTACGTGTCGAAGCAGACGGCCGGGGCCGCCGGATCTCAGCGGCGCGACATGTAGATGTCGAGTGCCTTGTGGAGCAGCTTGTTGAGCGGGAAGTCCCACTCGCCGAGGTACTCGGCGGCCTGGCCGCCCGTGCCCACCTTGAACTGGATCAGGCCGAAGAGGTGGTCGGTCTCGTCCAGGGAGTCGGAGATGCCGCGCAGGTCGTAGACGGTCGCGCCGAGTGCGTATGCGTCGCGCAGCATCCGCCACTGCATCGCGTTGGAGGGCCGGACCTCACGGCCGATGTTGTCGGAGGCACCGTAGGAGTACCAGACGTGCCCGCCGACGATCAGCATCGTCGCCGCCGACAGATTCACGCCGTTGTGCCGGGCGAAGTACAGCCGCATGCGGTTGGGGTCCTCGGTGTTGAGAGCCGTCCACATGCGCTGGAAGTACGACAGCGGGCGCGGCCGGAAATGGTCGCGTACGGCCGTGATCTCGTACAGCCTCTGCCATTCATCGAGATCCTGGTAACCGCCCTGGACGACCTCGACGCCGGCCTTCTCGGCCTTCTTGATGTTGCGGCGCCACAGCTGGTTGAAGTTCTTGTGGACCTCTTCCAGGGAGCGGTTCGCCAGCGGCACCTGGAAGACATAGCGGGGCTGTACGTCGCCGAAGCCGGCCCCGCCGTCCTCCCCCTGCTGCCAGCCCATACGGCGCAGCTTGTCGGCGACCTCGAAGGCGCGCGGCTCGATGAAGTCGGCCTCGATGTCACGCAGCCGCTTCACGTCCGGGTTCTGGATGCCCTGCTTGATGGAGCCC
This sequence comes from Streptomyces sp. NPDC001351, assembly GCF_042896045.1. Lineage (NCBI taxonomy): Bacteria > Bacillati > Actinomycetota > Actinomycetes > Kitasatosporales > Streptomycetaceae > Streptomyces > Streptomyces sp. NPDC001351. The sequence goes on from NZ_JBIAWS010000004.1 coordinate 562,426, forward strand.
GCCTCCCAGCGCCGGATGATCACCGGCGGGCCCATCTTCACGGAGAAGGCACCCTGCTGCTTGAGGTGCGCGAGCATCGGTTCCAGCCACTCGGTCAGATTCGGCGCGAACCAGTTGATGACCGGGCCTTCGGGCAGATAGGCCAAGTAGCGCTTGATCTTGGGGAGTTGGCGGTACAGGACGAGGCCCGCACCGACCATCTCGCCGGTGCGCTCGTCGAACCAGCCGAGGCTCTCGGAGCGCCACTCCGCCTTGACGTCGGCCCAGGCCGGAACCTGCATGTGGCTCGCCGAGGGCAGGCTCTGGATGTACGCCAGATGCTGCTCGCGGCTGATCGTCCTCAGGGTCAGGCTCATTCGGGGCGCTCCTCGGGCTGGTGTGTCCCCATGGGTACAGGGGCTCCGGCTCTCGCGCCGAAGCCTACTGCGCCTTGCGAGCGCCCCGACTGGGCGTACGGAACCTGCGCCCCGGCTTGTTGGCCGCCGGGGCGTTCAGTGGTGCTTTGTCTGGGGTTGGAGAGCCGGTGTCCCTGGCTTCAGCCGATGAGCCCACCGAAGAGGCCGCCGTGCGCCATGCCGAGGAAGAAGCCGACTGCCGAGGCCCCGAGACCCAGGATGAGTCCGAAGCGCTCGCGGGTCGTCTCCGAGATCCACTGGCCGTACGCGCCGGTGAGGATCCCCACCAGGCCGGCCCAGGAGCTGAGCAGGTGCAGGTGGTGGAAGAAGCCCGTCACGAACGCCGTCACCCCGACAACCAGGGTCACCGCGAGCAGCGTGTCCTGGATGGGGTGGGGCTTTCCGTCCGTGGCGAAAAGGCCTCCGACGGTGTTGGGTCGCAATGCCTGTGCCATGGGGCACCTCCTGCGGAAGACGGCGCATCGTAGCGCCATGCACACCCGATGTGTACAGATTGACGGTCCTCGCGGCCGGATTTCAACCGGAAGCGGGTGTGCAGGTAGTCTGTACCGTCTGCACCGGTGTCTGCCCAGGCAGAGCCAGGGAACCGTCCAGGCCAGAACGGGGATGTCGCTCGCCGACCCCCGATTGTCAGTGGCGGCCGATACCGTTGCGTACGCATCACGACCCTCCTGCCACGGAACGACCGTGGCCGCTGAGTCCAAAGGAGGTGGGTTCCACATGCGTCACTACGAGGTGATGGTCATCCTCGACCCCGATCTGGAGGAGCGCGCTGTCGCCCCCCTGATCGAGAACTTCCTCACCGTCGTCCGCGAGGGCAACGGCAAGGTCGAGAAGGTCGACACCTGGGGCCGTCGTCGTCTCTCGTACGAGATCAAGAAGAAGCCCGAGGGCATCTACTCGGTCATCGACCTGCAGGCCGAGCCTGCGGTCGTCAAGGAGCTCGACCGCCAGATGAACCTGAACGAGTCGGTCCTCCGGACCAAGGTCCTCCGCCCCGAGACCCACTGAGCTCTCCCGCTCAGCTGATCTCGGGATCCGAGTAGCAGCACCACAAAGCAGCCAGCAGCAAACCCGCCGAGAGGTTCCCCCATGGCAGGCGAGACCGTCATCACGGTCGTCGGCAATCTTGTCGATGACCCCGAGCTGCGCTTCACCCCTTCCGGTGCGGCGGTCGCGAAGTTCCGTGTCGCGTCCACCCCCCGCACCTTCGACCGTCAGACCAACGAGTGGAAGGACGGCGAAAGCCTCTTCCTGACCTGCTCGGTCTGGCGTCAGGCGGCGGAGAACGTCGCCGAGTCGCTCCAGCGAGGCATGCGCGTCATCGTGCAGGGCCGGCTGAAGCAGCGGTCCTACGAGGACCGTGAGGGCGTCAAGCGCACGGTCTACGAACTGGACGTCGAGGAAGTCGGCGCCAGCCTGCGCAACGCCACGGCCAAGGTCACCAAGACCGCCGGCCGCGGTGGGCAGGGTCAGGGCGGTTACGGCGGCGGTGGCGGCCAGGGTGGCGGCGGCTGGGGTGGAAACTCCGGCGGCGGCCAGCAGGGCGGCGGAGCTCCCGCCGACGACCCGTGGGCGACCGGCGCTCCCGCCGGTGGCAACCAGGGCGGCGGTGGCGGCGGCTGGGGTGGAAACTCCGGCGGCGGTGGCGGCGGCTACTCGGACGAGCCCCCCTTCTAGGCCTTTGGCCGGAGGGCGGGTCGTACCCAAACTTCTTGATCACACAGGAGAAACACCATGGCGAAGCCGCCTGTGCGCAAGCCTAAGAAGAAGGTCTGCGCTTTCTGCAAGGACAAGGTCACGTACGTGGACTACAAGGACACGAACATGCTGCGGAAGTTCATTTCCGACCGCGGCAAGATCCGTGCCCGCCGCGTGACCGGCAACTGCACGCAGCACCAGCGTGACGTCGCCACGGCCGTCAAGAACAGCCGTGAGATGGCGCTGCTGCCCTACACCTCCACCGCGCGATAAGGGAAGGGTGACCGAAACATGAAGATCATCCTCACCCACGAGGTCTCCGGCCTCGGCGCCGCGGGCGACGTCGTCGACGTCAAGGACGGTTACGCTCGCAACTACCTGATCCCGCGGAAGTTCGCCATCCGTTGGACCAAGGGTGGCGAGAAGGACGTCGAGCAGATCCGCCGTGCTCGCAAGATCCACGAGATCCAGACCATCGAGCAGGCCAACCAGGTGAAGGCCCAGCTCGAGGGCGTCAAGGTCCGTCTGGCCGTTCGCTCCGGCGACGCCGGTCGTCTCTTCGGTTCCGTCACCCCGGCCGACATCGCCTCGGCGATCAAGGCCTCCGGTGGCCCCGAGGTCGACAAGCGCCGCATCGAGCTGAGCGCGCCGATCAAGACGCTGGGCGCTCACGAGACGTCGGTGCGTCTGCACCCCGAGGTTGCCGCCAAGGTCAACATCGAGGTTGTCGCGGCCTGACCGCCGCGCTCGGCTTGAACAGCTGAGGGAAGGGGTGGCACCCATGCAGGGTGTCGCCCCTTCTTCGTGCTCCGGTTCGGTGCGGGACCGCCCGTGTTTCACGTGAAACGCCGGTTTCACGTGAAACACGTCAGCGGATGGCGCCTGTGACGATCCAGCGGCCCGAGCGGGTCCGCAGCCAAAGGGTCAGCATGCGCACCGTCATCATCAGCGTCATCGCTGCCCACAGCGCGGTGAGGCCGCCGCCGAGTGCTGGGACCAGCAACGCCAACGGGGCGAAGACAGCAAGAGTGAGCAACATGGCCCAGGCCAGATAGGGGCCGTCGCCGGCTCCCATCAGGACGCCGTCCAGGACGAAGACGACGCCACAGATCGGCTGAGAGAGAGCCACCACGAGCAGGGCGGGCAGCGCAGTGTCCTTCACCACGGTGTCACTGGTGAACAGCGGCAGGAACACCGGCCGGGCGACCACTACCAGGACGCCGAGGACGACACCCACCGCGATTCCCCACTGCACCATGCGGCGGCAGGCATCGCGAGCACCCCGTGTGTCCTCGGCGCCGAGATGGCGTCCGATGATGGCCTGACCGGCGATGGCGATGGCGTCGAGGGCGAAGGCGAGCAGGCTCCAGAGGGACAGGACGATCTGGTGTGCCGCGATGTCGGCGTCGCCGAGTCGGGCGGCGACCGCTGTGGCGATCATCAGGATCCCTCGCAGTGACAGTGTGCGGACCAGGAGGGGAACGCCGGCTTGTGCGGAGGCCCGTATCCCGGCTGCGTCGGGACGCAGCGAGGCGCCGTGTCTGCGGGCTCCGCGGACGACCACGGTGAGATAGACGGCTGCCATGCCGCACTGCGCGATGACGGTGCCCCAGGCCGAGCCGGCGATGCCGAGTCCGGCGCCGTAGACGAGGCCCGCGTTGAGGGCGCCGTTGGCGACGAAGCCGGCGATGGCGACACGGAGTGGTGTCTTGGTGTCCTGCAGCCCGCGCAGCACTCCGGTTGCGGCGAGTACGACGAGCATGGCCGGGATGCCGAGAGCCGAGATGCGCAGATAGGTGGTCGCGTAGGGGGCCGCACTGGCCGAGGCGCCGAAGAGTTCCACGAGGGCCGGTGCCGTGGGCAGCACGGCGGCGATGACGGCGGCGCCGAGCAGAAGCGCCAGCCAGATGCCGTCCATGCCTTGCCGGATGGCGGCCTGGAGGTCGCCGGCGCCGACCCGTCGGGCGACGCCCGCGGTGGTGGCGTAGGCGAGGAAGACGAAGACGCTGACCGCTGTCGTGAGCAGGGCCGAGGCGACGCCCAGGCCGGCGAGCTGTGCCGTGCCGAGGTGGCCGACGATCGCGCTGTCGGCCATGACGAAGAGGGGCTCGGCGACGAGCGCACCGAAGGCGGGGACGGCCAGCGCGACGATCTCTCGATCGTGTTGTCGCAGGGTGATCCTGGGGGGCGCAGGAGCCTGTGTCATGAGCACCAATCTAATCGTCCACAGGTAAGAGATGCAAAGCCTCCACGACCCTTACTTCGCTTGAGGCTGTGTGGTCTTTCGCGCGCCGTTCGAAGCGATCTTGGCCCGACTGGGAAAGTTTTTCTTCTGCACAGCCGGTGGATGGGAAAAGTGCAGGTCAAGACAGCCGGAGTGGATGTGGCAGTTGCTTGTTCACAGGGCTGTCCACCGTGTCGTGCACAGGTTTTGCGGAGTTCTCCACAGCATCCGGGCCGTCGTCCACATGGCCTGTGGATAACCAGATTGGCTGACGGTGCCCGCAGGCCTACCGTGGTCCGGCGCCCACTCCGTTCGTCGGCAGGGAAACCAGCACAAAACCGACGTGCAGCAACCGGAGTTGGGCCTCTCATTTGTCAGTGCCGTGCCGTAGAAAAGAGGGCATGGCTAGGTTCGCCCGGCGGCGGACGGGAGGAGGTGGCTCGGTGAGTATTTCCGAGCCCTTGGACGATCCGTGGGCCGACAGCGGTCCAAGCGATCGTCTGCCTGCCTCCCGCCGACGCGGCGACGGGGGCCGGGGCCGTGACGAGCAGCACGACCGTGGCCGGGACAGCGGCGAGTGGGACGGCGGAGGTACGTCCTTCGAGCGAGTGCCGCCCCAGGATCTCGATGCCGAGCAGTCCGTCCTCGGCGGCATGCTCCTGTCCAAGGACGCGATCGCCGACGTCGTGGAGATCCTCAAGGGCCACGACTTCTACAAGCCGGCGCACGAGACGATCTTCCAGGCGATCCTCGACGTCTATGCCAAGGGCGAGCCGGCCGACCCCATCACGATCGCCGCCGAACTGACCAAGCGCGGCGAGATCAACAAGGTCGGTGGCGCATCGTATCTGCACACCCTTGTGCAGACCGTGCCGACTGCGGCCAACGCCGAGTACTACGCGGAGATCGTCCACGAGCGCGCGGTCCTGCGCCGTCTGGTCGAGGCCGGCACCCGCATCACCCAGATGGGATACGCGGCCGACGACGACGTCGACGAGATCGTCAACCGCGCCCAGGCCGAGATCTATGCGGTCACCGAGCAGCGCACCAGCGAGGACTACCTCCCGCTCGGCGACATCATGGAGGGCGCACTCGACGAGATCGAGGCGATCGGTTCCCGCAGTGGCGAGATGACCGGTGTGCCCACGGGCTTCACCGACTTCGATTCGCTCACCAACGGCCTGCACCCGGGCCAGATGATCGTCATCGCTGCCCGTCCCGCGATGGGCAAGTCGACCCTCGCGCTGGACTTCGCCCGGGCCGCGTCGATCAAGCACAACCTTCCGAGCGTCATCTTCTCCCTCGAAATGGGGCGCAACGAGATCGCGATGCGTCTGCTGTCCGCCGAGGCCCGTGTCGCCCTGCACCACATGCGCTCCGGCACGATGACCGACGAGGACTGGACGCGGCTGGCCCGCCGGATGCCCGACGTCTCGGCCGCGCCGCTGTTCATCGACGACTCTCCGAACCTGTCGATGATGGAGATCCGCGCCAAGTGCCGCCGTCTCAAGCAGCGCAACGACATCAGACTGGTCGTCATCGACTACCTCCAGCTGATGCAGTCCGGTGGCTCCAAGCGTGCCGAGAACCGCCAGCAGGAGGTCTCGGACATGTCCCGTAACCTCAAGCTCCTCGCCAAGGAGCTGGAGATTCCGGTCATCGCCCTGTCCCAGCTGAACCGTGGCCCCGAGCAGCGCACGGACAAGAAGCCGATGGTCTCCGACCTGCGTGAGTCCGGCTCCATCGAGCAGGACGCCGACATGGTCATCCTGCTGCATCGCGAGGACGCCTACGAGAAGGAGTCGCCGCGTGCGGGAGAAGCCGACCTGATCGTGGCCAAGCACCGTAACGGCCCGACGGCGACGATCACGGTCGCCTTCCAGGGCCACTACTCGCGGTTCGTGGACATGGCGCAGACCTGATCCGACAGATCCCCGTCCCGGTCAAATGAACTCGACGGCCGTGTGTCCCGCAGGATGGACTGGGGCCATGACAACACCTCAGGAAGAGCTGCTCCCCGGGACGCGTCGGGCACTGTTGCACCGGATCGCAGTGGCGCAGGCCGAAGGTCGCGCGCCGTCGCTGGTCGCGGCGGTCGTGAGGGGCGGGCGGTCCGTGTGGCACGGTGCGCGTACCTCGGTGGACGGGCATGGTCCGGACGAGACCGTGCAGTACCGCATCGGTTCGATCACCAAGACCTTCACCGCCGTTTTGGTGCTCCGGTTGCGCGATGAGGGCCTGCTCGATCTCGGTGACCCGCTGGAGAAGCATCTGCCGGGAACGGGTGCGGGGGAGGCCACGATCGCCGACCTCCTCGCCCATACGGGCGGGTTGGCGGCGGAGTCGCCCGCCCCGTGGTGGGAGCGCACTCCGGGTTCGCTGCGCCCCGAACTCTCCGACGTCCTGGGAGAGCAGCCTCTCCTGCATCCGGTGGGCCGCCGCTTCCATTACTCCAATCCCGGCTACACGGTGCTGGGGGCGCTGATCGAGAAGCTGCGTGCGGCACCGTGGGAAGCGGTACTTCGGCGTGAAGTGCTCGAACCTCTGGGCCTCGACCGTACGAGTGGTCACCCTCAGGCTCCCCATGCGGGTGGATGGGCGGTGCACCCCTGGGCCGATGTCATGCTGCCCGAACCCGCCGAGGACCTGGGACGGATGGCTCCCGCGGGTCAACTCTGGTCCACCACGGGCGACTTGGCGCGATTCGCTGCTTTTCTGGCACAGGGCGACGACCGGGTACTGAGCGCCGAGACCGTGAGAGAGATGCGGACGCCCGCGGCGCCGGCCGAAGCGGCGGATGTCGTGGAGGGAGCCACCTACGGGCTGGGGCTGCAGATCCAGCACCGGGACGGCCGGCTGCTCGTGGGGCACTCCGGGTCCCTGCCGGGGTTTCTGGCGAACCTCACCCTCAGCATCGAGGACGACGTCGCTGCTGTGGTGCTGGCCAACTGTACGTCCGGTCCTCTGCTGTCCACCGTCGGAGCCGATCTCGTGCGGATCGTCGCCGAGGCCGAGCCCCGCATTCCGCAACCCTGGCGGCCGCTGCCAGAAGTAGACGCATCGGTGCTGGAGTTGGCGGGACCGTGGTACTGGGGAACGCATGGGTTCGCCCTGCGGCTGGCGGCAGCCGGGAGTCTTTCGCTGGAGCCGCTGTCGGGAAGCGGCCGCCGCTCGCGTTTCCGGGCGAACGGCGACGGTACGTGGACCGGACTGGAGGGCTACTACGCCGGAGAGCTCCTGAAGCCCGTACGGCGCCCGAACGGGACCCTGAGCCATCTGGACCTCGGGTCGTTCGTGTTCACGCGTCAGCCGTACGACGAGCAGGCTTCCGTGCCCGGTGGGGTGGATCCGGACGGGTGGCGGGGGATCGGCTAGACGCAGGCGCCCGGCAGGCGCGCCGTTTCACGTGAAACATGAGCCTTCTGTCACGGCCTCACAGTTGAAGCTTGAAGCCCACGTGCGAGGCCGTGAAGCCGAGCCGCTCGTAGAAGCGATGGGCGTCCGTGCGGGTGTTGTCGGAGGTCAGCTGGACCAGCTGACACTCCTGACGCCGGGATTCGTCGATCGCCCACTCGATGAGCTGTGTGCCCAGGCCGCTGCCACGCTCGTCGGCGTGAATGCGGACACCTTCGATGATCGATCTGACGGCGCCGCGTCGTGACAGGCCGGGGATGACCGTGAGCTGGAGTGTGCCGACGACCCGGCCCTCACGAACGGCGACGACCAGATGCTGGTTCGGATCGGACGCAAGACGTTCCAGCGCGGCCAGGTACGGCGTCAGGTCGTCCGGTGACTCGCGGCGGGCGCCCAATGGGTCGTCGGCGAGCATCGCGACGATCGCGGGCACGTCGTCCGCCGTGGCAGAACGTATTTCAAGATCTCCCATGCCCCGCACCTTACGCACCGGTGCCCTCAGGGGGCTCAGCCCGCAGCCACCGTCAGCGGAGCGAATCGTCTGGTCCAGTCACCGGGCAGTTCCGTGATCCCGTACGTCATGACCGCGTTGAAAGCGACGGACGCCAGTCCCCGCTCCTTCGCCCAAGCCAGCAGCTCTTCGTGCCGTACGTCGATGTCGGTGCGCAGGGGGCGGTCGGTGTGCGCGGCGAGAGAGGCGATGAGTGCCTTAGCCGTCTGCGTGTCCCTGGCAATCAGCGGGCCCACGACATGGGTTTCCATGTTGGGCCAGGCGGCCGCGTAGCCGATGAGCCGGCCGCCCTCCTCGGCGACGCGCAGCCGGTCGGCGAAGGCGGGCAGCCGCGTGATGACCGGAGTGCGGTCGGCGCCGAACACCTCCTCGTCGAGCCGGAGGATCGCAGGGAGATCCTCGGCGGTGGCCGCACGGGTGACCACCTTGGGCTCCGGCCCGCCGGGTGTGAAATGCCCACGCATCATCTCGGCCCGCCCGGTGACCTTGAAGCCGAGTTCCTCGTAGAGAGGCCGACCGTTCGGGGTCGCGTGCAGCGTCAGCGGGGTGGTGCCCATGGCCGAGATGATGTGCCGCATCAGGTGGCGTCCGATGCCCTGGCGGGCGTGCCGTTCGGCCACCAGCACCATGCCGATGGCCGCGAGATCCGGGTGCTGCTGCGGCCCGTACTCGGTGACCACGCAGGCGCTGACGAGGCCGCCGTCGGGGTCGTCGATGCCGTATCCCTTCCCGGCTGTGAGGAGGAGGCCCCACTTGTGCTCCTCGCGTGGCCACCCCCGGTCTTCGGACAGGTCGGCGCAGGCGGTGAGATCGCGAAGCGTCAGACGGCGGACGGCAAGAGGGGGCAGAGAAGGAGTCGGCACGCAGGTCAGGCTGTCCGACGGCCGCCCTCGACGTCCACCTCTTTCCGGTGAGAAGCAGGAGCTTTTGGCCATGTCGTGGGCAAGTGCACAGGGCGCGGACAGCAGTTGGGTGTTTCACGTGGAACACGGGCGAACACCGAGCATCAGGTTCCCGCCAGCGGGGTCCGTCACGGGTCCCGTTAGCCTCGGGTCCCATGGCGAGACTTCATCTCTTCGATCTCGACGGCACGCTGCTGCAGGGCACTTCGGCGCCCGTGGAGATCTCGCGGCAGCTGGGGCTGGAAGCCGAGACGGTAGCGCTCGATCAGGCGATCTCGGCGGGGCTGATAGGCCCGCCGGAGTATGCGGCGCAGGTGTACGAGCTGTGGACGGAACTCACCGAGATGCATGTGTCGGCCGCGTTCGAAGGTGCCCCGTGGCTGGAGCGCATCCGGGAGGTCTGGGCGGAGATCCGGCAGGTGGGCGACTACTGTGCCGTCGTATCGCTCTCGCCCTCCTTCTTCGTGGAGCGGCTGATCGGGTGGGGCGCGCACGCGGCGTTCGGGTCCCGTTTTCCCGCTGTGCCGTTCATCGAGCCCATCGATCCGTCCGGAGTTCTCACTGCCGCGGCCAAGGTCGAGATCGCCGACCGACTGTGCGGGGAGTTCGGCGTGGCCCGGGAGGACTGCATTGCCTATGGCGACTCCCTGTCGGACACGGAGCTGTTCGCTGCGGTGCCGGTCTCGGTGGCGGTCAATGCGGACCGTCATCTGTCCGGTCTCGCGACACACTCGTACATGGGCGGGGATCTGTGGGAAGCCTATGAATTGGTGCGTCACGCCCGGTAATTGAAGGAATTGCTGGTTCGCCCGCTCTCCCATTCGTGGGGGAGGAAGGGGGGACTTGTGATCGGAGCGTTGGCCGGTATGGTCGACTCCGGTTCGCTGCGGGGCGAGGCGTACACATCCTGTGCGGACCGAGGGCAGGGCGATGCAGCGTAACGGGACGGAGAGATCGAAGACCCGCATTTGCGGTTATGCGGCCGGAGTGTCCAAGCGGGATGGGATGCTGCGGTGAGAGCACTGCGGTCAATGTCACACTCTCGCCTTACTTGTCCGTAGAGAACGTGAATCCGGGTTGAATGTGGCCGCATTGGCCGCGGCATGAAACGGGGAAAGCAAGCCGTCTGCGGGGGATAAGGCACCTTCCGACCGAGGAAGTGCGCAGACCGACCGAAAGATGTTCGAGGCGAGGCACACCATGGACGCTCCGACCACCGCGTCGGCCGACAACGGCACATCCGGCGGCGGGATCGGCGGCTGGTTCACGCCGCGCAAGCAGCCGGCGGAGGATGCTCCGCAGTCGGCACCACCCGCCGAACCCGCTCCGGCTGCTGCTGCCCCACAGCCCTCAGCCGCACAGCCCCCTCCGGCAGAGTCCTCAACGCCCGCGCTCCCCGCCGAACCGCGCGTGCCTACCCAGCACTCCACCGCGCCCGCAGCGCGGCCGCAGGAGCCCGCCGTTCGAGCCGACACCGGGGGCGCGTCACCGGATGCCCTCCTCATCCGCCGGACCATGGCCGAGGTGGCGCCGATCGCCGACAAGGTCACCTCGTACTTCTACGCACTGCTCTTCGTCCGGCACCCCGATCTGCGGTCGCTGTTCCCGGCCGCGATGGACACCCAGCGCGACCGGCTGCTCAAGGCACTGCTGACCGCGGCCGAACACATCGACAACACCGAGGTCCTCGTCGCGTATCTGCAGAACCTCGGCCGTGGTCACCGCAAGTACGGCACCAGGGCCGAGCACTACCCGGCCGTCGGCGAGTGCCTCATCGCCGCGCTGAGCAAGTACGCCTCTGGTATCTGGGACGCCGAGATGGAGGCGGCCTGGGTGCGGGCGTACACGACCATCTCGCAGGTCATGATCGATGCGGCGGCCGCGGACGAACTGCGTGCCCCGGCCTGGTGGTACGCCGAGATCGTCGCGCACGACCTGAGGACCCCGGACGTAGCGGTCGTCACGGTCCGCCCCGATCAGCCCTACCCTTTCCTCGCCGGGCAGTACACGAGCCTGGAGACGCCCTGGTGGCCGCGGATCTGGCGGCACTACTCCTTCGCGTCGGCACCCCGCTCCGACGGTCTGCTGACGTTCCATGTGAAGGCCGTCCCCGCGGGCTGGGTCTCCAATGCGCTGGTGCACCGGGCCCGCTCCGGCGACATCATCCGCCTCGGCCCGCCGGCCGGTTCGATGACCGTCGACCACACCACCGACAGCGGACTGCTGTGCCTGGGCGGCGGCACCGGCATAGCGCCCATCAAGGCACTGGTGGAGGACGTCGCCGAACACGGTGAACGGCGGGCGGTCGAGGTGTTCTACGGCGCCCGCACCGACCACGATCTCTACGACATCGACACGATGCTCAGGCTCCAGCAGTCCCACCCCTGGCTCTCGGTCCGCGCGGTCATCGACCAGCAGGCCCATCTCCAGCTCCCGGACGCCATACGCGAGTACGGACCATGGAACGAGTTCGACGCCTATCTCTCGGGCCCGCCCGGAATGATCCGCAGCGGAGTGGACGCGCTGAGGAACATCGGCATCCCGTCGGAGCGAATACGGCACGACTCGGTGGAGGAGCTCGTCGCCACCGGAGACTGATCCGGAGCCGGGATCAGCCCAGGTCCGGGGCGTGCATGGCGCGTACGCCCTCGATGTTCCCGTCCAGATAGTGCCGCAGGGACAGCGGTACGAGATGCACGGATGCGATCCCGACGCGGGTGAACGGCACCCGCACGATCTCGTATTCGCCGGCGGGTTCGTCCACCTCGGGGCCGTGCCGCAGTGACGTGTCCATCGACTCCAGCCGGCACACGAAGAAGTGCTGCACCTTCACGCCGGTTGCCCCGCCGTCCTCGCCGATGTGCTCCACGGTGTCCACGAAGCAGGGCACCACGTCGGTGATCTTGGCGCCGAGTTCCTCGTACACCTCCCGGTGCAGGGCGTCGACGACGGTCGTGTCGCCGGGTTCGACGCCGCCACCGGGAGTGACCCAGTAGGGATCGACACCGGGCTTGGTGCGCTTGATCAAGATCAGGTTGTCGCCGTCCAGCAGAACGGCACGTGCGGTGCGCTTGACCACGGGTCGGACGGTCATGGGAGAAATGTGGCCCGGTTGGTTCCACGTGAAACATCGCGGGATGTCACCGGTCGAGTTCACCCCGTGACCGGAGGAAAAGTGCTGGTCAGCACCAGTCGGCCGCCGCTCGCAGCAGCCATTCGTGAGCCCGCGCGATGTGCGGCATCGCGAGGGTGCCGGTGCGGACCACCAGGAAGTACGTGCGCAGCGGAGGTACCGCGGGTTCATGGAGGGCAACGATCTCACCGCGCTCCAGGGCGTCGCCGCACAGATAGCGGGGAAGCACGGCGAGACCCGCGCCCGCGGCGGCGCAGGCCAGGACCGCACGCAGATCGGGAACGATGACGGTGCCCGGCGACGCGGGACGGGAGTCGAAGACGGAGGCCCAGTAGCGGGAGACGAAGGGCAGCGACTCGTGCACCTCGATCACGGGGACGTCCTCCAGGGCGGGCGCTCCCTTGCGACGCGGCTTCTCGAGGCCGATCTGCTCGGCTCGCACCGGGGAGGCGACAAGGACGTGCTCCTCGTCGCAGAGTGGAGTCGCCGTGAGCAGGGCACCGCGCGGGCGGGCCGTACAGATGGCCAGATCGTGATGTCCGGCGGCGAGTCCCTCCAGGGTTTCCTCGGCGTTCCCGAAGGAAGCGCGCAGCGCGAAGCCCTGGCCGTCGTCGCCGGTCAGCTCCGTGAGGGCGGGCAGTGCCCGTTCCGCGGTGAACTCAGGAGGACCGGCGAGATGCAGGGTCCGTAAGGAGGACTCGTCGTCGAGGCCGGTCTCGGCGATCTCCACCAGGGCGTCGAGATGCGGAGCGGCCTTGTGCGCGAGTTCGTCCCCGATGGTCGTCGGGGTCACCCCGCGCGCCTGCCGCAGGAACAGGGGGCGGCCCAGCTGCCGCTCCAGTGTGCGGATCTGCGAGGTCACGGCAGGCTGGGACAGGCCGAGCAGGGCGGCGGCGCGGGTGAAGGAGCCGGCCCGGTGCACGGTCACGAAAGTGCGCAGCAAGGCCAGATCCATGGTTCGCCCTCCCCGGTTCCCTGCCCTTCTCCCGCCCCTCAGGCAGGGCCCAACTATAAATAAGTCGATAGGTCTCTGTCGCTACTGTGATTGGACACTGACACAGAGTCAACTAGCCTTGGTCGCGCGGTTCTTCGCGCGCGGAACCGAGGACGGTCCGAGCCACGAGGGGGGAGGCTCGGACCGTCCGTTGTGCGTAGCCGGGCATCGACCCGGCGCCCCTAAGACAGTCGCTGATGCCGTCATTGCGCCGATACGTCCAGCGCCCGGAGCACATCCGCCACCAGGTCCTCGGGGTCCTCGGCGCCGACCGAGAAGCGAATGAAGCCCTCCGGCACGGCGTCCCCGCCCCAACGCCCGCGCCGCTCGGCCGTCGACCGCACCCCGCCGAAGCTCGTCGCGTCGTCCACGAGCCGCAGGGCGTCGAGAAAACGGTCGGCACGCGCGCGCGTGGGCAGCGTGAAGGAGACCACGCATCCATAGCGGCGCATCTGCTGCGAGGCGATCTTGTGCGAGGGGTCGTCGGGCAGACCCGGGTAGCGCAGGCCGGTCACCTCGGGCCGCGTCCGCAGCGCCTCGGCGACGGTGAGAGCCGTCGCGCACTGCCGGTCGACCCGCAACTGGAGCGTGGCGATCGAACGGTGCGCGAGCCAGGCCTCCATGGGCCCGGGAATCGCCCCGACGATCTTGCGCCAGCGGCGTACGGCGGTCATGGCCTCGGCGTCGCGGCCGACGACGTAGCCGAGCAGGACGTCCCCGTGCCCGGTGAGCTGTTTGGTGCCACTGGCCACGGCGAAGTCCGCGCCGAGCTCCAGTGGACGCTGCCCCAGCGGCGTGGCGAGGGTGTTGTCGACGGCGACGAGGGCGCCATGCCTGTGTGCCGCCTCGACGAGCCGCCGGATGTCGCACACGTCCAGCCCGGGGTTGGAGGGGGACTCGATCCACAGCAGCTTCGCGCCGTCGAGGATGTCGAGCTGGGCGTCGCCGCCGGTCGGCGCGGTGCGCACCTGGATGCCGTACGCCTCCAGCTGCTCGCGCACCATGGGCAGCACCTGGTAGCCGTCGCTGGGCAGGACGACCGTGTCGCCTGAGCGCAGTTGGGAGAAGACCACCGCCGAGATGGCGGCCATCCCGGAGGCGAAGGCGAGTGTCTCGACGCCCTCCTGCCCGGGCGCCTCCAGCTCGCCGATGGCCCGCTCCAGCAGGCTCCAGGTCGGGTTCTGGTCGCGTCCATAGGTGTACGGGCCGTCGACGTCACCCGGCAGGTGGTAGTGGGCGGCGAACGCCGGTCCGGGCAGGTGCGGCTGGTTCTTGGCAGGCTCGGGCAGCCCGGCCCGCACCGCGCGGGTGCCGTCACCGCTGCCCGTCGACGGGCCCGTACCGGAGTCGCTCATACCGCCTCCACCTCCACTTGCTCACGTACTTCGGCGAGCAGACCCTCGCTCGCCGCCTCCACCATCTCAAGGCACTCCTCGAAGCCGTCCATGCCCCCGTAGTAAGGGTCCGGTACGTCGAGGTCGTCGCCCGCCGCGGGATCGTAGGAGCGGAGCAGCCGCACCTTCGCCGCGTCCTCCGGAGTGCGGGCGAGACGGCGCAGGGCCTTGAGGTGGCCCGTGTCGAGGGCGATGACGAGGTCCAGGCGGGAGAACCACCCGGGCTGGAACTGCCGTGCCGTGTGGCCGCCTTCGTAGCCGTTCTCCTCCAGGACGGAGACGGTGCGCGGGTCGGCGCCGTCGCCCTCGTGCCACCCGCCGGTGCCGGCGCTGTCGACCTCGACCAGGCGGTCGAGTCCCGCCTCCGCTATGCGGGCGCGGAAAACGGACTCCGCCATCGGGGAGCGGCAGATGTTGCCGGTGCAGACGAAGCAGACGCGATAGGTCATCGCGTGCTCAGTCGTTGTCGGGCAGGACGACATGGAGCGCCCAGGACACGATGGAGATGATCAGTCCGCCCAGAACCGCCGTCCAGAAGCCCTCGACGTGGAAACTCAGGTCGAGCTTGTCGGCCAGCCACGAGGTGAGCAGCAGCATCAGTGCGTTGACCACGAGGGTTATCAGACCCAGCGTCAGGATGAACAGGGGGAAGGTCAGCACCTTCACGATCGGCTTGACCAGGAAGTTCACCAACCCGAAGATCAGCGCGACGATGATCAGGGTGCCGGCCTTCTTGCCCGTGCTGTCACCGGTCAGGGTGATCTTGTCGAGCAGCCATACGGCGACCGCCAGGGCACCCGCGTTGGCGATCGTCTTGACTACGAAATTCTTCATGTGTCTGATCGTGGCAGACGAGATCGGTCACGAGCAGTGGGACGAGGGCGACAAGGGCGATGAAGGCATTCCGGCTGGACGAACTGGAGGCGGAACGTGCCGCCAACGAGGGTGCCTACCTGCAGTTTCTGCGTGAGCGGCACATGTCCGTCGGTCTGTATGCGCTCAATGCCGGCGAACATGATCCACAGAAGCCACACAACCAGGACGAGGTCTACTTCGTCGTGAGCGGCCGGGCCTCGATCACCGTCGGCCTGGAGACCACCGAGGTCGCCCGCGGCAGCGTGGTGTACGTGCCGGCCGGCGTCGCCCACAAGTTCCACCACATCAGCGAGGACCTGCGGGTGCTCGTGGTGTTCTCTCCGCCGGAAAGCTGAGCCGCCGTCTCGGGGTTCCCTAGGGGATCAGTCAGGGGAGGACAAGGGGTGCGAGGCCCCCGCCGGGGCCCCTGCCGGTCCTAGCATCGAGTGCAGGACATCAATGGGCCCCTGCACAGCAGCCGGGCGGAGAGATAAGGACGAGCGCAATGGGTGAGATCTTCGGCGGACTGCCGTGGTGGGTGAAGTGGATCGCGGTGCCGGTCATCGCCCTCGTCGTGTTCGGCGGGCTGATAGCCAGCGTCGTCGGCTTCGTCATCGGGCTGCTGTTCAAGGTGCTGGTCTTCGTGGCACTGGTCGGCGGACTGATCTACGTCGTGCGGAAGTTCACGTCGAGCTCCTCGTCGCGCAGCGACTGGTGAGGGCCCTGGGACACCGGTGATCGGTAACAGGAATCACCGGTTCCCTCGCGCGAGGGAAGTTTTCCGGACAGGACGCATCAAGGCGCCATCTGGCCGTTAGAGTCCGGAATTCGACGCGGGGGCGACCCCGCGAGCGGCGTGCACCCCCTCCCGTGTTCCCCACGGCACGGGCAGCCCCCTCGCGCTTCGGGAGTGACCCTTGGCCACGGTAGGCACCGCAACCACAGACCCCCACGCATCCCCCACCCCAGCCCCCGGACGCCCTGTCAGGCCCCCCGAACAGCCGGGCCCCTCCACGCAGGAGCGCGTGACGGCACCACCCGCACCCTCGCGCCTGACCGCACCACCGGTGCAGCCGTCCCCGGGAACCGCTCCGGCGCAGCCGCAGTCCGCAACCCTCATCGGATCCGTCCAGCGCGCGATGCGCCTGCTGGAATGCGTCGCCGGGCACGAGCACGGAGCCCCCGCCAAACAGCTGGCCCGCGAGACCGGCCTGGCGCTCCCTACGGCGTACCACCTGTTGCGCACCCTCATCCACGAGGGCTATCTGCGCCGGGACAAGGGCTTGTTCTTCCTCGGTGACGCGGCGGTACGACTGAGCAGCAGCGGAGCCCAGCAGAAACGTCGCAGCACGATCGTCGACGCACTCGCCGGCTGGCGGGACGCGATCGGTGTGCCCGTGTACTACGCGGTGTACCGGGAAGGCGAGATCGAGGTCATGTGCGTCTCCGACACCCCGGGCAATCCGGCCGTCGAGGAGTGGGCCGACTTCCGTGAGACCGCGCACGCGCATGCGATCGGCCAGTGTCTGCTCTCCCAGCTGGACGACGCGGCCCGCCGCGACCACCTCGACCGTTACCCCGTGCAGTCCATCACCCCGTACACCGTGCGGGACAACCACACCCTGCTGCGGCGGCTCGAGCGGACGCGGCGGATGGAGCCGGTGACGGAGCGGCAGGAGTACGCGCTGGGGACCGTCTGCGCCGCGATCCCGATCACGATGGGCACGACGGCCGCGACGATGGCCATTTCTCTGCCCTCGCATCAGGCCGACCGGCTGATGTCCGCGGCCCGGCAACTGCAGAGCGAAATCGGAAAGCTGATGGGGTCACTCGCGCTCTCTATCAGTATCTGAAAACTCACTCCTTGTGATCTGTCGTGTACGTTCAGCAAGATTCCACCAGTGTCAGGGGATCACTCCCAGCCGGTCGGCTTCAATGACGGGGTAGGCGATGCGCGAGTCCGTACAGGCAGAGGTCATGATGAGCTTTCTCGTGTCCGAGGAACTCTCCTTCCGCATCCCGGTGGAGCTGCGCTACGAGAGCTGTGATCCCTATGCCGTGAGGCTGACCTTCCATCTTCCCGGCGACGCGCCGGTGACCTGGGCATTCGGTCGTGAACTGCTCATCGACGGGGTGTGCCGGCCGTGCGGGGAAGGCGATGTGCGCGTCTCACCCGCCGAACAGGATTCCCTGGCCGAGGTCCTGATCCGGCTTCAGGTCGGCCGCGACCAGGCGCTGTTCCGTGCGTCCACGACGTCGCTCATCACGTTCCTCGACCGCACCGACAAGCTGGTGCCACTCGGTCAGGAGGGTTCCCTCGCCGACTTCGACGCCCACCTCGACGAGGCCCTGGACCGCATCCTGGCGGAGGAGCAGAGCGCTGGCTGAGACGGGACGGCGGGGATCGGCCGGAACGCTTCTTCGTGCGATGCGGAGGGCGCAGTAACGCTTCTCCATGCCTCCATGCCTCCATGCCTCCATGCCTCCATGCCCCCCCCATGCGCACGGCAGCCGGAGTCTGTACCGCCCCAACGTCTGTTCAAGCGGGTCCGAGCGGTCCTCGGCTCACCGCTTGCGCCGTCGGCCCCGCCCCGTGCGTGCCGCAGCAGGTGCTGCGCCGACCGTGCCCGCCGCCTGCTCCGGGCCGGGACGGTCGGCCGCGACCACCAGTGCCGCGAGCAGCGTCGTGACCGGCACCGAGGCGACCAGGCCGATCGAGCCCACCAGTGTCCGTACGATCTCCTCCGCCACCAGTTCGCTGTTGGCGACCGTCCCCACACTGCTCTGCGCGATGGAGAAGAGCAGCAGCAAGGGCAGCGCGGCGCCCGCGTAGGCGAGGACGAGGGTGTTGACGACGGATGCGATGTGGTCGCGGCCGATGCGGATGCCCGCCCGGTACAGCCCCCGCCAGCCCATGGTCGGGTTTGCGTCGTGCAACTCCCAGACAGCCGACGTCTGGGTGACCGTCACGTCGTCGAGGACACCGAGCGAACCGATGATGACGCCGGCCAGCAGCAGGCCGCTCATGTCGATCGACGGGTACAGGCCGTGGATCAGACCGGTGTTGTCGTCCGTGTTGCCGGTCAACGCGGCCCAGCCGATGAATTCGGAGCCGAGCAGGCCGATCAGGATGAGCGAGAGCAGCGTGCCCAGCACCGCCACGGAGGTACGGGCCGACAGGCCGTGGCACATGTAGAGCGCGATCAGCATGATGGCGCTCGATCCGATCACCGCCACGAGCAGCGGGTTCGAACCTTGCAGGATCGCGGGCAGGATGAAGAAGGTCAGCACCATGAAGCTGACGGCCAGCGCGATCAGGGCCATCAGCCCGCGCAACCGGCCCACCACTACGACCGCGAGTGCGAAGATGCCGGCCAGCAGCGCCATGGGGAAGCGGCGGTTCACATCGGCGACCGAGTACTGCAGATCCTTCGGCGCGGAGGGCTCGTAGGCGGCCACGACCTTCTCGCCCTCGTGCAGTTGCCGCGACTGGTCCGGCTGCACGATCTCGGTGAACGTACGGCCCTTGTCCTTGCCGGTGTCGACGCGGATCGTCGCCTTCTTACAGGTGCCTTTCGCCTGCTGCTGGGCGGAGGAGCCCTCTGCGGTGGAGGTGTCCCCGGTCGGGGTCTCGCCCGAGGCGTTCACCGACTTGCAGCTCACCTCGACGACCTTGGCGACCGTCGCCTGCTGGGTCTGCCGGTCGAAACCCACACCGGTGCGCTGGTGCGGCGGGGCACCACCGGGCCACAGGACCACGAGCCCGACCGCGACGGCCGCGGCGAACGGGATCAGGATGGCGGCGATGACCTTGCGCAGGTGCTGGGAGACGGGTGCCGCCGGACCGTGGCTGTGCGAGTGACCGTGCCCGCCACCGGAACCATGGCTGTGCCCCGGCCCGTGCCCGCCACTGGACTCGTGACCGTCCCTGGCGCCCGGTCCTGGCCCGTGGTGGTGACCGGCCCCGAAACCATGGCTGCTGCCGTCTCCGGAGCCGTGTCCGCGAGGCTGCTCCGGAGGGGGGTAGGGGGGCTGATGCGTCGTGGTCACCGCCCGATCATCGCAAGAGCGGCAGGGGCCCTCTGTTCAGCGCGCCCGAATTGACGCTAGCGTGGAGGCACCTTTGCACACGCGGGAGCTCGGAGCACCGGGCTGAGAGGGCGCTGACCTCCGTCCCAGCGATGTTTCACGTGGAACATCACCGAAGTCGAGTGATGTTCCCCACGAGACGTCGACAGACGGAAACCGCTGCGTCGACCGCCGAACCTGTTACCGGGTAATGCCGGCGTAGGGAGTAGGTCTCATGACCAACAAGGACGCACGCACGCCTGCCTCCAGCCAGGACGGACAGCCCATTCAGGGCGAACAGTCCCAGGAGGCCGGGAAGTCCATCGGCTGGCACAAGGCGTATGTCGAGGGCTCACGCCCCGATCTGCGGGTGCCGGTCCGTCAGGTGCATCTCACCAACGGGCAGTCGGTCACGCTGTACGACACGTCGGGCCCGTACACCGATCCGCTCATCGACACCGATGTGCGCAGGGGGCTTGCCCCGCTGCGCGAGAACTGGATCATCGCGCGCGGTGACACCGAGGAGTACGCGGGCCGTCCCGCCCGTCCTGAGGACGACGGGATCAAGCACACCTCTCCGCGAGGCGGTCTGCGCAACCTCGACGCGGTCTTCCCGGGCCGGCCGCGCCAGCCGCGCCGCAGTCGCGACGGCAAGGCGGTCACGCAGCTCGCGTATGCCCGCCGTGGGGAGATCACGCCGGAGATGGAGTACGTGGCCATCCGGGAGAACGTCTCGCCCGAGGTCGTCCGCCAGGAGATCGAGGCGGGCCGCGCGGTACTGCCGGCCAACGTCAATCACCCGGAGATCGAGCCGATGATCATCGGCAAGCGGTTCCTGGTGAAGGTCAACGCCAACATCGGCAACTCCGCGGTGACCTCTTCCATCGAGGAGGAGGTCGAGAAGATGACCTGGGCGACCCGTTGGGGCGCCGACACGGTCATGGACCTGTCCACCGGCCGCAACATCCACACCACGCGTGAATGGGTGCTGCGCAACTCCCCCGTCCCCATCGGCACGGTGCCGCTCTATCAGGCCCTGGAGAAGGTGGACGGCCGAGCCGAGGAGCTCAGCTGGGAGATCTACAAGGACACCGTCATCGAGCAGGCCGAGCAGGGCGTGGACTACATGACGGTCCACGCGGGCGTCCGTCTGCCGTACGTCCCGCTCACCGCGAACCGCAAGACCGGCATCGTCTCGCGCGGCGGCTCGATCATGGCCGCGTGGTGCCTCGCGCACCACAAGGAGTCGTTCCTGTACGAGAACTTCGAGGAACTCTGCGAGATCCTCGCCGCCTACGACGTCACGTACTCGCTGGGCGACGGCCTCAGGCCGGGATCGATCGCGGACGCCAACGACGAGGCGCAGTTCGCGGAGTTGCGCACGCTCGGGGAACTCAACCGGATCGCCAAGCGTTTCAACGTACAGACCATGATCGAGGGCCCGGGACACGTCCCGATGCACAAGATCAAGGAGAACATCGACCTTCAGCAGGAGATCTGTGATGAAGCTCCGTTCTATACGCTCGGCCCGCTGACCACCGACGTCGCGCCTGCGTACGACCACATCACCTCCGGCATAGGTGCCGCGATGATCGCCTGGTGGGGCACGGCCATGCTCTGCTATGTCACGCCCAAGGAACACCTGGGCCTGCCCAACCGTGACGACGTCAAGACCGGTGTCATCACCTACAAGATCGCAGCCCATGCAGCCGACCTCGCCAAGGGGCACCCCGGTGCGCAGGAGTGGGACGACGCGCTGTCCGACGCCCGCTTCGAGTTCCGGTGGGAGGACCAGTTCAACCTCGCTCTGGACCCGGACACGGCACGGGAGTTCCACGACGAGACCCTCCCTGCGGAGCCGGCCAAGACCGCCCACTTCTGCTCGATGTGCGGGCCGAAGTTCTGCTCGATGAAGATTAGCCAAAGCATCACAGAGCAGTTCGGTGGTACAGCCGCTGCCGGGGCGTCTGCTGAGGAGGTCGCTGAGGGGATGCTGCAGAAGTCGAAGGAGTTCGCGGCGAGCGGTAACCGGGTCTACCTGCCCCTGGCCGACTGACCCCGACGTTTTGGGCTGATTCCTTGTCCACGGCCCCGGTCAAGACGGCCGGGGCCACACGAGGCTTTGGGAAATCTTGCTCCAAGCCGTAACGGAAGAGACAAGATCGCGCATGGCGTGATCTATGTCCCTACCCTGCCTGACATGGGCGGGATCGATGTAGCCAATGGAGTCGTCGGCGCGGTGCTGGGGATGCTGTTCGCGGTGTTGTTCCAACAACCGTTACAGGACAGCTGGTACAGACTGCGGACTCGCTCCACGAGAGCGGTACGCAGCCTGAGGCAGCGGGAGGAGTCCAGTCCCGCGTGGAGAGCCTTCTCCGTAGGCCCCCTCCACACATCTGCCCTGATTGTGGAAGGGGATGGTGAGTCGTCCATACCTGCCGAAGCCATCTACATCCAGGTCCTCGACGAGGAGATCGAGCTGCCCTCGGACATGGTCGGCTGGCGCGCTGAAATTGAGGCTGAGAGCGCGCGTTTGCGTGCGGAGGGTCAGACACCGTTGTGGAATGGTCCTCGCTACGCAGTCGAGTCGTTCGACGTCTCACGCACCGCCCTCGACGAGCAGCCCGAAGTTCATCTGAGGCTGCGCCCGACGGACTATTACACCTTTCTCGCGGCCCAGCAGCTCGACCGCCGACTAGCCGACGGGTCAACTCCCCGGTCCCGCTACCTCGACCCGGACAATCCGCTGAGATCACCTGCGTTTCTGCAATGCAGTTTCGCCATCAACGTTGCGGTCGTGACCGCCGACGACATGTTGGTCGTCAGTCAGCGCAGTGACAGGGTCCGTATGGCGCCGGGTGTCTGGAACTCATCCGTGAACGAGGGCATGTCACGGCACATCGACTCATCCGGCCGGAGCGCCCCGGACCTGTATGCCGTCGCTCGGCGCGGCATGCGGGAGGAACTCTCCATAGAGCCCAACGAGTACTCGCTCGAACTGCTTGCCTTTGTGTTGGACATCGACAAACGCCACTGGAGCGCCCACTTCTACACAAGGCTCAAGGACTTGACCTGTGAAAGCCTGCAAGCACGTATGAGCAGAGGAGTCGCGGACAGATGGGAACATCAGACCATCGACTACGTGCCTTTCCGTCCTGCAGCAGTGGTCAAGTACATGCTGCGGGCCGATCGCATTCATCGGTGGGCTCCTCTTGCGCCGGCGCTCTTCCATCTCGCATTGGTACATGTCTACAGCCGCACACCGGTCGAAAGGGCGGAGGCGCAGGTTCTTCGGCGTATGTAGCAGTGCACGTTGCCAAGTGACGGCTTACGCTAGCGTCGATGAAGATTAGCCAAAGCATCACAGAGCGGTTTGGTGGTGCGGTGGCTGATGGGGCCTCGGCGGAGGAGATCGCGGAGGGGATGCTCCAAAAGTCCAAGGAGTTCGCGGCTACCGGGAACAGGGTGTACCTGCCCATCGCCGATTGACCGACTCGAGCACAAGCGCCGTCCCAGTGGAGCCGGCCTTCGAGGAGCGGCGCCTTGTCGAGTGACTCGATCAAGAGCCAGCGTAGGCTGCCTGCCTGACGCTGGATCGGTAAGAGCAGGTGAGCTGCGGGCATGGGCATATGGGATGTGAAGCCTGACGGCGAGCGGTTGCGATGGGCGCTGGAACCGTTCGTGGGCATTGGACCCTTGAGGTTCGGGATGGATCCCACGCAAGTGGCCGCTGCACTCGGCCAGGAGACGGCGGACTACTCCACGACCATTCCGTGGGGTGACACCGTGACGTGTCAGGAGCGCTTCACAGGGGTGGGTCTGATGGCTTACTACGCGGATGAGACCCGCTTGGCTGGCGCGACGGTGGACGCGTGCCTCGGGCCCCAGGTCCTCGTCGACGGTACGGCGCTGGTGGGGCGTGCGCCCTCTGAGATGGAGCAGTGGCTCATCGACCGTGCCGAGGCGAGGGAGCCCTATTCCGAACTCTTCTACATGCCGGGGGCCGACCCCGGCTCGCAAACGCTCGGCCTCGTGATGTGCGCGCAAAGGGCCGGAGACGTCGTTCTGACCCGGCCTGTCTTCCTCTCGTCTGAATGGATCGACGACGTCTATCACCGTCTCCCAGCTTCGGAATGGGCGACCTTCTGAAGCCCCCTCCCGGGACTCCTGGTTGCTGTTGTCGTCGATGAAGATCTCCCAGGACATCCGCCGCGAACACGGCGGAAGCCGGGCGGAGATCGAACAGGGCATGGCCGAGAAGTCGAAGGAGTTCGCGGCCGCGGGCAACAGGGTGTACCTGCCGATCGCGGACTGAGGTATGCCGGTGTGAGTGGCTCCCCCGAAGTGGAAGACGGTCCCGCTCTTCGGCGTGAGGTGCCGTAGGGCGGAGCCGTCGGCGGGATCGGTGTTCGGCTTGCGCTCCCCCTGCGGGCCCTGGCGGTCCTTTCTGATGCGGGGGGCGCAAGCCGACGGTTACTCCGGCTGGTGTTCCGGGCCTCCGAAGTCCGGGCTGGTGTAGTCCGGGCTGGTGAAGCTCGGGCGCGGGCCGGGAGTCGAGCCGTCGTCCGGGCTGCTGAAGCCCGGCCGGTCGTAGCCGAGGTGAGGCATGCGGCTGGTCGACGCCGACGGGGTGGCGGTGTGCAGCGCCGCCGCGGTGCCGGGGTCGGCGAGTGCCTCCCTGAGGAACGGCATGATGCCGCGCTCCAGGAGTGCTTCGCGCCAGGCTTCCCTGGCCAGTGCCACTTCCCCGCTCAGTTCGCCGTACGGTCCCGACTCGAGTGAGGGCTGGTTGCGCAGAGCGGTGAGCAGCAGCCCGACAGCGGCGACGAGGATCGCGGCCGCGGTCATGGCACCGAACACCCAACCAGCGGTGATCATGGTTTTGCCGAACACTTGTTTGGGTTCGAGCGACCTGATGATGTACCCGACGAGCAGGAAGATCACCGCAGCTGTTCCGGCGAGGACGGGGGTGAGGACGGCGGCGACGGCGACGGCGCCCGCGCCGGCCGGCTCGGCGGCCTCGCCGAGGGTGGTGGCGAGCCCCACCGCCGCCGCGCCCGGCTCCGCGGAGCCGGATTCGCGGGTGGACGGCGGGGTGGACGGCGCCGGCTGGCGCAGTTCCTCGCGAACCTTCACGTAGTGCTGGTACTCGGCTGCCGCTGCCACCGTGATGAGTGCGGTGGCGTTGAGCGCCATCGTGCGCAGCTGTTCGGGGTTGAGCCGCTGGCCGACAGCGGCCAGTTCCGGGCGGTTTGGGGCGGAGCGCAGCGCCTCATCGAGGACCCGCTCGTACTCCTGGCGGTCCTCGCTCAGCAGGTGCTGCGGAACGCTGTTCATGTGCATCCCCCGATGCTCCGTAGGGCTTGGGGCTCGCATGCCAACGAGCCGTCGGGCAGAAACGGAGGGGAGCCTGCTACGGATAAGCCGATGGTAGAGCGGCGACGGCACACGGTGACAGGGGGTTTGAAGAAATTGGGCCCTGGCCTGCGCCGTTTATCGCGATTCCCTCATGGGGGGACGCCTGCCCTGTGAACGTTCAGATATCCAGTGGAAGTTGCTGGACCAGCAGCTTTCCGGCCATGGTCACTCCACCGTCCATCGCGATGGCGAGGCCCTCGGCGTAGACGTGCGGTCCTTCGACCACGGGCCCTGCGCTGTCCTCGCCCTCCTCGGAGCCGACCTCGCCCAGCAGGTACGGAATGGGGCTGTGGCCGTGAACAATCCGCGTGCCGCCGTACGTATCCAGCAGGGAGCGTACGGCGTCTGCACCGCCCTCGTCGCGGAAGGAGAACCGCTTGGTGAACTTGCGGAACAGATCCCAGCATTCGTCGGCGTCGTTACGCGTGAGCGTTTCGCGGACGGTGTCGTTGACCGCCTCGATCGAGTCGCCGTAGTCGAGGTAGGCGGTGGTGTCCGAGTGGACGAGCAGATAGCCGTCGACCTCCTCGACGGCGTCCAGGCGGGCCATCCACTGCAGGTGATGGTCCTGGAGGCGGTCCATGTCGGTCTTCTGGCCGCCGTTGAGCAGCCAGGCCGCCTGGAAGGTGGCGGTGCCCGCGCCCGAGTTGACGGGGGTGTCGCCGAACCGCTTGGCGCCCAGCAGCAGCAGTTCGTGGTTTCCCATGAGCGCCTTGCAGTAGCCGCCGGCCGCGGCTGCCTCCGCGGACAGGCGCATCACGAGGTCGATGACGCCGATGCCGTCCGGGCCGCGGTCGGTGAAGTCGCCGAGGAACCACAGCCGGGAAGTGCCCGCGCACCAGTTGCCCCCGGCGTCGACGAGGCCCTGCTCCTGGAGGGCGGCCACCAACTCGTCTAGATAGCCGTGCACATCACCGACGACGTACAGCGGGCCCGCGCCCTCCGTCTGCTGCGGGACGGGCAGGGACGCGGGGTCGACGGGCACCTGAAGCGTGTCACCGCGGTTGATGACCGGCAGGTCGCGCTGTGTCGGCGTGTACCCCTCCGGGTGGTCGCCCGGCTCATCGACGGGTCTGGCGACGTCGCCGGGGTATGCGCTGTGGCCGTACGGACCGGTCTCGTGGACATACGCCGGTACCCGGAAGTCGCGCAACGTCGCCGTCCGCTCCGTCTCGGGTCCCTGACCGGCCCCCTGAGTCATCAGACCCCTCCACCATCGCGCCGCATCTGCACCGCTTCGGACTGCCTGGTCGCAGCGGCCCGCGGTGTCGTGGGCCCATCATAGGAATGCCGATCGCGCCATGTGATGACCCAGGGGTGGTGAATCGGAGGAAGAGTCCAGTTCACCGCGGCTTTCGCCCCGATTGGGCAGGGCTTCGACCGCCTGCTGACGGCCTTGGTTCTACCCCTCTTCGGGCGACCGCGGCGCGCTGACGGTCGTACGCGGCGGACGTCGCTGGGACGAGGTCCGCACGATCAGCTCCGTCGGTATCACCTGCTCGACCGGTTGGTCCGATTCGACCCCCTCGATCGCGTCGATGAGGAGCTGCACCACGGCCGTGCCGATGCGGCGCGGCTTCAGTGAGAGTGTGGTGATGGGCGGTTCGGTGTTGGCGTACACGGTGGATTCGCTGCAGCAGACCAGAAGCAGGTCGTCCGGCACCCGCAGGCCGTAGCGGCGGGCCGCGGCGAGCAGGTCGGTGCCGTTCGGGTCGAACAGGCCGTAGACGGCGTCGGGCCGGTCGGGGCGGGCGAGCAGCCGGTCGGCGGCGACGGCGCCCGCGCACGGGTCGTGCGCCGGGTAGGCCTCGTACACCGGGTCCTGTCCGACGCGTTCGCACCAGCGCAGATACGCCGTGGTCGACAGGTGGGTGTACGTGTCCGTCGAGGTTCCCGTCAGCAGTCCGATGCGGCGCGCGCCGGCGTCGGCCAGGTGGTCGAGGATGCCGAGTACGGCGGCTTCGTGGTCGTTGTCGACCCAGGCGGTGACCGGGAGCGAGCCGGCGGGGCGGCCGTCGGAGACGACGGGCAGGCCCTGCCGGACCAGCTCGCTGACCACCGGGTCCTGGTCGGAGGGGTCGATGACGACCGTGCCGTCGAGCGCGACGTTCGACCACACGTCGTGGCGGGAGGTCGCGGGCAGGATGACCAGGGCGTAACCGCGGGCGAGCGCGGCCGAGGTGGCGGCGCGCGCCATCTCGGCGAAGTAGGCGAACTCGGTGAAGGTGAAAGGTTCATCCCCGTAGGTCGTCACGGTCAGGCCGATGAGGCCCGACTTGCCGGTACGGAGGGTTCGGGCCGCTGCCGACGGGCGATAGCCCAGCCGGTCGGCGACCTCTCGGACATGGCGCCGGGTGGCGTCCGGGAGCCGGCCCTTGCCGTTGAGGGCGTCGGAGACGGTCGTGATGGAGACTCCGGCGGCGGCGGCAACGTCTCTGATGCCCGCCCGGCCCGGCCGGCTGCCTCGGCGTGAGGTTTCCGCGCGGCTCACCTGGTGCTTCCCTGCTGCTGTCATGGCGAGCCGATAGTAGGGCTCATGGCGTGGGGTAGGGCGGACGCATATGCACGCGTTGACAGGCACGTTTCTGCAAGGTCATATACCGTCAACTGCCTTTGAAATAAAGGCAGTTGAGCGATCCAATGGAACTACGTGACTTGTCGGCGCGCATGGGCCTGCCAAGTCCCCGATGTTTCGAAGAGGTCTCAACTCACCTTGATGGGCGATGCGCGCCAGGGCGTGAGCCACCGGCGCATAGATATATGTGACCGCGCCCCCCGGTTCGTCTGCCTACGGGGGTGATGCCCCTGATGTGCATGTGACGGATGAGGTCTGTCCTCAGCTGTACGCAGCCGCGCCGAATCCTCATAAGGTGAGCAGTATTGGAAGCCGGTGGTCATGAGGAGGACTGCGGTGAGCGAGACGAGCCCCAAGCTGCGTGCCGAGCTGGAGGGTATCCCCACCTACAAGCCGGGCAAGCCTGCCGCGGCCGCTGGTCCGGTGGCCTACAAGCTGTCCTCCAACGAGAACCCGTATCCGCCGCTGCCCGGTGTGCTGGAGACGGTGACGGCCGCGGTCTCGTCCTTCAACCGCTACCCCGACATGGCCTGTACGGGCCTGATGAACGAACTGTCGGACCGCTTCGGCGTCCCGCTCTCCCACCTGGCCACCGGCACGGGTTCGGTCGGCGTCGCCCAGCAGCTGATCCAGGCGACCAGCGGCCCTGGTGACGAGGTCATCTACGCCTGGCGGTCCTTCGAGGCGTACCCGATCATCACGCAGATCAGCGGCGCGACCTCGGTGCGGGTGCCGCTGACTCCGGGCGATGTGCACGACCTGGACGCGATGGCGGACGCGATCACCGACCGGACGCGTCTCGTCTTCGTCTGCAACCCCAACAACCCGACCGGCACGGTGGTACGGCGCGCCGAGCTGGAGCGGTTCCTCGACCGGGTGCCCGGCGATGTACTGGTCGTGCTGGACGAGGCGTACCGCGAGTTCATCCGCGACACCGAGGTGCCGGACGGCGTGGAGCTGTACCGCGAGCGGCCGAACGTCTGCGTGCTGCGCACGTTCTCCAAGGCGTACGGCCTCGCGGGCCTGCGCGTCGGTTTCGCGATCGCGCATGAGCCGGTGGCGGCTGCGCTGCGCAAGACGGCGGTGCCGTTCGGCGTGAGCCAGCTTGCGCAGGAGGCGGCCATTGCCTCGCTCCGCGCCGAGGACGAACTGCTCGGCCGGGTCGGCTCGCTGGTCTGTGAGCGCAACCGCGTGGTCGACGGGCTGCGCGCCCAGGGCTGGACCGTGCCCGAGACCCAGGCCAACTTCGTGTGGCTGCGGCTGGGGGAGAGCACGGTCGCGTTCGCGGCGGCGTGCGAGCAGCACGGCGTGGTGGTCCGGCCGTTCCCGGGCGAGGGTGTGCGGGTGACGGTCGGGGAGGCCGAGGCGAACGACATCTTCCTGAAGGTGGCGGAGGGGTTCCGCAAGGAGCTGTGAGCCGGCGTTACTCGTCCACGAGTTCCACGCGCACCGGGTCGCCGTCGCGGACCGTGGCGAGGAGTCCGGGGTCGCCGTCGAGGCGTCCCAGGATGTTGCACGGGCTCGCGAGGCGGCACTCTCTCCCAGACCCCGTTCGGGGGGACCCCCAGCCTCGCGAGATCGGGGTGGGGCCGTAGGGGAGTGCAAGGGCGTCGCCGTCGGTCCAGAAGGCGACGGTGCCCGGCTCCACGACCTGCCTGGCCGATGTTTCACGTGGAACCGAGACGCCCGTGTCGAAGTAGACCTCCTCGCCCCAGGTGCGGGCGGTGGAGGCGAGCGGCAGTGCCTTGGTGAGGGCCTCCGCGGTCGGGGTGTCGTCGAGGGTTGCGGTGAGGTGGCCGGCGGGCCACGAGATCCGTATCTGCACGGCAGGCAATTCAACAAGATGTTGAAGTCGCTGCCAAGGGGGGTACCGAACGGCCCAAGCGGGACCCCCCTTCGAGCTTCGACAATCGGTGCGTCATAATTGCTTGTGAATGTGAACGCGTTCACAAGCGTGTCCCGGTTGCTCTGATGATGCGTGTGACATAAGGGGCAAACTGCCGCTGTACCACGGCGACCTAAGGAGACTGACGACGTGGACCTGGCTCTGGCGCCGGAGACATTGGCGCGCTGGCAGTTCGGCATCACCACCGTCTACCACTTCCTGTTCGTCCCTTTGACGATCTCGCTGGCCGCTCTCACGGCCGGCCTGCAGACCGCCTGGGTGCGCACGGAGAAGGAGAAGTACCTCAGAGCCACCAAGTTCTGGGGCAAGCTCTTCCTGATCAACATCGCGATGGGTGTGGTCACCGGCATCGTGCAGGAGTTCCAGTTCGGCATGAACTGGTCCGACTACTCGCGCTTCGTCGGTGACGTCTTCGGTGCCCCGCTTGCCTTCGAGGCCCTGATCGCGTTCTTCTTCGAGTCGACCTTCATCGGCCTGTGGATCTTCGGCTGGGACAAGCTGCCCAAGAAGATCCATCTGGCCTGCATCTGGATGGTCTCGATCGGCACGGTCCTGTCGGCGTACTTCATCCTCGCGGCCAACTCCTGGATGCAGCACCCCGTCGGCTACCGGATCAACAAGGCGAAGGGGCGTGCCGAGCTCACCGACTTCTGGCACGTGCTGACCCAGAACACCGCGCTCGCCCAGGCCTTCCACACGCTCTCCGCCTCCTTCCTGACGGGCGGCGCGTTCATGGTCGGCATCGCCGCCTTCCATCTGTTCCGCAAGAAGCACGTCTCCGTGATGAAGACCTCGCTGCGGCTGGGGCTGGTCACCGTGGTCATCGCCGGTCTGCTCACCGCGATCAGTGGCGACACCCTCGGCAAGGTCATGTTCAAGCAGCAGCCGATGAAGATGGCTGCCGCCGAGGCGCTGTGGGACGGACAGAACTCCGCACCGTTCTCGATCTTCGCGTACGGCGACGTCAGCAAGGGCCACAACACCGTCGAACTGTCGGTGCCCGGCCTGCTGTCGTTCCTCGCCGACGACAACTTCAACTCCTACGTTCCCGGTATCAACGACACCAACAAGGCCGAGCAGGAGAAGTACGGGCCCGGTGACTACCGGCCCATCATCCCGGTCACCTTCTGGGCGTTCCGCTGGATGATCGGCTTCGGGATGGCGTCCTTCGCCATCGGCCTGCTCGGACTCTGGCTGACCCGCAAGAAGTTCATGCTGCCGCAGCATCTGAGGGTCGGCGACGACGAGGTGCCGCATCTGGTCCTCTTCAGGAACAAGGCACTCAGCCCCAAGCTCAGCAGGCTGTACTGGCTGGTGGCGATCTGGACCCTGGGGTTCCCGCTGATCGCCAACTCCTGGGGCTGGATCTTCACCGAGATGGGCCGCCAGCCGTGGGTCGTCTACGGCGTCCTGCAGACCCGGCACGCGGTCTCCCCCGGTGTCTCCCAGGCCGAGGTCCTCACCTCGATGATCGTTTTCACCACGCTCTACGCCATCCTCGCCGTCGTCGAGGTCAAGCTGCTGGTGAAGTACGTCAAGGCCGGTCCGCCCGAGCTCACCGAGGCCGACCTCAATCCGCCCACGAAGATCGGCGGCGACACCCGTGACGCCGACAAGCCGATGGCCTTCTCGTACTAGGCCGAGGGAGATCGAGTCATGGAACTTCACGACGTCTGGTTCGTCCTGATCGCCGTCCTGTGGACCGGCTACTTCTTCCTGGAGGGCTTCGACTTCGGGGTCGGCATCCTCACCAAGCTGCTGGCCCGCAACCGGCCCGAGAAGCGGGTACTGATCAACACGATCGGTCCCGTGTGGGACGGCAACGAGGTCTGGCTCCTCTCGGCCGGCGGGGCCACCTTCGCCGCCTTCCCCGACTGGTACGCCACGCTCTTCTCCGGCTTCTACCTGCCGCTGCTGATCATCCTGGTCAGCCTGATCGTGCGCGGTGTCGCCTTCGAGTACCGGGCGAAGCGCCCCGAGGAGAACTGGCAGCGCAACTGGGAGACCGCGATCTTCTGGACCTCGCTGATCCCGGCGTTCCTGTGGGGCGTCGCCTTCGGCAACATCGTGCAGGGCGTGAAGATCGACAAGAACTTCGAGTACGTCGGCACCTTCTGGGACCTGCTCAACCCCTACGCGCTGCTCGGCGGGCTGGTGACCCTCACGCTGTTCACCTTCCACGGGGCCGTGTTCACGGCGCTCAAGACGGTCGGGGACATCCGGGAGCGGGCACGGAAGCTGGCTACGGTGGTCGGTCTCGTCGCCGCCGTGGTGGCGCTGATCTTCCTTCTGTGGACGCAGGTCGACAGCGGTGACGGCAAGAGCCTGGTCGCGCTCGTCGTGGCCGTCGCCGCGCTGGTCGCCGCCCTGATGGCGAACCAGGCCGGGCGCGAAGGCTGGTCGTTCGCACTGTCCGGGATCACGATCGTGGCCGCCGTGGCGATGCTCTTTCTGTCGCTCTTCCCGAACGTCATGCCGTCCTCGCTCAATGGGGCCTGGAGCCTCACGGTCACCAACGCCTCGTCGAGCCCCTACACCCTGAAGATCATGACCTGGTGCGCGGCGATCGCCATGCCGATCGTCCTGCTCTACCAGGGCTGGACCTACTGGGTGTTCCGCAAGCGGATCGGTACGCAGCACATCGCTGACGCTGTGCACTGAGTCCGAGGTGGGGCATGTTTCACGTGAAACATGCCCCTTGAGGAAGAGGGTGTGTTTCACGTGAAACCGATCGACCCGCGACTGCTCCGCTACGCCCGTGCCACCCGCCTCTTCATGGTGGCGGTCGTCGGCCTGGGCGTGGCCGGCGCGGCGCTGGTCATCGCTCAGGCGATGCTCATCGCCGAGGTGGTGGTGGGTGCCTTCCAGCACGGGATGCCGGTCGGTGAACTCGCCACTCCCCTGCTGCTGTTGGCGGCCGTCGCCGGCGGTCGTGCACTGGTCTCGTGGCTCACCGAGCTCGCGGCGCACCGGGCGAGCGCGGCGGTGAAGTCGGAGCTGCGGGGCCGGCTGCTGGAGCGTGCCGTCGAGCTGGGACCCGGATGGCTGAGCGGGCAGCGGACCGGCTCACTCGTTGCCCTCGCCACCCGTGGAGTCGACGCCCTCGACGACTACTTCTCGCGTTATCTGCCGCAGCTGGGGCTCGCGGTGGTCGTGCCGGTGGCGGTGCTGGCCCGGATCGTCACCGAGGACTGGGTCTCGGCGGCGATCATCGTCGGGACCCTGCCGCTCATCCCGGTCTTCATGGTCCTGATCGGCTGGGCCACACAGTCCCGGATGGACCGTCAGTGGCGGCTGCTGTCCCGGCTGTCCGGACACTTCCTGGACGTCGTCGCGGGTCTGCCGACGCTGAAGGTGTTCGGGCGGGCCAAGGCGCAGGCCGAGTCGATCAAGCGCATCACCGGCGAGTACCGGCAGGCGACCATGCGGACGCTGCGGATCGCCTTCATCTCGTCCTTTGCGCTGGAGCTGCTCTCCACGCTGTCGGTCGCGCTGGTCGCCGTGACGATCGGCATGCGGCTCGTGCACGGCGAGATGGACCTGTACATCGGCCTTGTCATCCTCGTCCTCGCGCCCGAGGCCTATCTGCCCCTGCGTCAGGTCGGCGCGCAGTACCACGCGGCCGCGGAGGGGCTTGCGGCGGCCGAGGAGATCTTCACGGTCCTGGAGACGCCTGTTCCGGCATCGGGCACGGGGGCCGTGCCGACGGGCGGCATCGCCTTCGAGGGGGTGACGGTCAGGTATCCCGGGAGGTCCGCGGATGCCGTGTCGGATGTGTCCTTCGCCGTCGAACCAGGCGAGACCGTCGCGCTCGTCGGGCCGAGCGGCGCGGGCAAGTCGACGCTGCTGAACGCCCTGCTGGGGTTCGTGCGGCCGGCCGAGGGACGGGTGCGGGTCGGGGGAGCCGATCTCACCGAGATCGATCTCGAGCAGTGGCGGTCGAGGATCGCCTGGGTGCCGCAGCGGCCGCATCTGTTCGCCGGAACGATCGCCGAGAACGTACGGCTGGCCCGGCCCGACGCCGACGACACCGCCGTACGCACAGCGTTGAGTGATGCCGGGGCGCTGGAGTTCGTGGACGCGCTACCTGGGGGCGCCGGGACCGTGCTCGGGGAGGACGGGGCAGGGTTGTCCGCCGGGCAGCGGCAGCGGCTCGCTCTGGCCCGCGCGTTCCTCGCGGACCGGCCCGTCCTGCTGCTCGACGAGCCGACGGCAGCACTCGACGGGGCCACCGAGGCCGAGGTCGTGGAGGCGGTACGGCGGCTGGCGGTGGGCCGGACGGTGCTGCTGGTGGTGCACCGGCCGGCGCTGCTGAGAGTTGCGGACCGGGTGGTACGGCTGGGGACGGCGGACACGGCAGTGACGCCGGAGGGGCCTGGATCCGCTTCCGTGCAGTCCGCAGCTGTGACGTCCGAGGCCGGCTCCGTCGAGGCCGCCGCTCGGGAGGAGACCGGGACAAGCGGTCTCACGACAGGCACGCGCGGTGTTCTCGCCCGCGTCCGGGCCATGTCCGGTCCCCGGCGCAGCCGTCTCGCCCTCGCCCTGCTGCTCGGCAGCCTCGCGCTCGGCAGCGCCGTCGGGCTCATGGCCACCTCCGGGTGGCTGATCTCGCGCGCCTCGCAGCAGCCGCCCGTGCTGTATCTGATGGTGGCCGTGACGGCGACGCGGGCGTTCGGTATCGGACGGGCCGTCTTCCGGTACGCCGAGCGGCTCGTGTCGCACGACGCGGTGCTGCGGATGCTCGCCGACACGAGGGTCGCCGTCTACCGGCGGCTGGAGCGACTGGCGCCCGCCGGGCTGCGCAGCACCCGCCGGGGCGACCTGCTCTCCCGGCTCGTCGCCGACGTGGACGCCCTGCAGGACTACTGGCTGCGCTGGTTGCTGCCCGCCGGATCCGCGGCGATCGTGTCGGCCGCGTCCGTCGGCTTCACCACCTGGCTGCTGCCCGAGGCCGGCCTCGCGCTCGCCGCAGGGCTGGTGGCGGCCGGGGTCGGTGTGCCGCTGGTCACCGGTGCGGTGGCGCGCCGTGCCGAACGCAGGCTGGCCCCCGCCCGAGGGGTACTCGCGACCCGCGTCACCGATCTGCTCACCGGCACCGCCGAGTTGACGGTCGCCGGAGCCCTGCCGGCTCGTGGTGCCGAGGCACGGCGCGCCGACGGCACGCTCACCCGGATCGCCTCGCGCGCCGCCACCGCCACCGCGCTCGGCGACGGGCTCACCGCGCTGCTCTCCGGTCTGACGGTCGCCGCCACCGCTCTCGTGGGCGCCCAGGCGGTCGCCGACGGGCGGCTGGGCGGCGTGGCGATGGCCGTCGTCGTCCTCATCCCGCTGGCTGCCTTCGAGGCGGTCCTCGGGCTGCCGCTCGCCGTGCAGTACCGGCAACGGGTGCGCAGAAGCGCGGAGCGCGTGTACGAGGTCCTGGACGCGCCCGAGCCGGTACGGGAGCCGGAGCAGCCCCGGCAGGCCCCCGCCTCCCCCTTCCCGGTCGTTCTGAAGGGGCTGACCGCCCGGTACCCAGGGCAGGACCGGGATGCCCTCGACGGCCTCGACCTCACCCTCCGCCAGGGACGCAGGATCGCCGTGGTCGGGCCGTCCGGCTCCGGCAAGACGACGCTGGCCCAGGTGCTGCTGCGCTTCCTGGACCGGGATGCGGGCTCGTACACACTGGCCGGGGTGGACGTACACGCGCTCGACGGCGACGACGTACGACGGCTCGTCGGGCTGTGTGCCCAGGACGCGCACCTCTTCGACAGCTCGGTACGCGAGAACCTGCTGCTGGCGAAGAAGGACGCCACCGAGGGCGAGCTGCGCGACGCGCTGGCCCGGGCCCGGCTGCTGGACTGGGCCGACAGCCTGCCCGACGGGCTCGACACACTGGTCGGCGAACACGGGGCCCGGCTGTCGGGCGGACAGCGGCAGCGCCTCGCGCTGGCCCGCGCACTCCTCGCCGACTTCCCGGTTCTCGTGCTCGACGAACCCGCCGAACACCTCGACCTGACGACGGCCGACGCCCTCACCGCCGACCTGCTGGCCGCCACCGAGGGCCGCACGACGCTGCTCATCACGCATCGGCTGGCCGGACTGGAGACGGTCGACGAGGTCGTCGTACTGGACGAGGGGCGAGTGGTGCAGCGCGGGACGTACGCCGAACTGGCCGCCGTACCAGGGCCGTTGCGGGCGATGCTGCGGCGCGAGGCGGAGACGGAGCTGCCGGCAGGGGCGACGGCGTAGCACGAGCGCGGCGCTCATGGTGCGGCAGGCGCCGTACCCACTGCGTCACGGGCCGTCCGTACTGAGCCATCCGGGGGTGCTGTTTCCCCCAGGCGTAGGACTTGGACATGACCGGCCCCGGTCGGTCGGGTCACGATCGCTGACATGCGCTCATTCCGCCGTCGTCCGCTGCTCTTTCCGGCCCTGTTGTGTGCGCTCGTCATGCTCGCGGCCCGGCCCACGGAGGCGATGGGCGTGGGCGACGGGGACGAGATCGGCAGTGGCATCAGCGCCCAGGTCGAGCAGCTCTACGAGGATGCGGCACTGGCGACGCAGCAGTACGAAGCGGGTCGCCAGGAGGCCGACGTGCGGCGGGCGCAGGCCGAGCAGGCCCAGGCGCTGCTGGACGGCGAACGGCGGGAGATCGCCCGCCTGCACGAGGACCTCGGCAGGATGGCGCGCGCCCAGTACCGCACCGGCGGCGGCCTCCCGGTCGCCGCGCAGCTGATCCTCGCGGACAGCCCCGACGCGCTGATGCGCGGTCAGCACGTCCTGGAACAGGCGAATCTGGCCCTGGCCGGCTCGGTCTCCAGGAGCCGCCGGGCCGAGACACGCTTCGCCGCCGACGAGACGAAGGCCAAGGCGGCATGGCAGGCGCTGGAGAAACGGAACATCGAACTCGCCGCCGTGAAGGACACCATCGAGCGGAAACTCGAGGAGGCGCGCGGGCAGTTGCAGGGGCAGGCGGCGGCTTCCGTCGCGGCAGGCAGCTGCCGCGGTCCCGTCCGGCTCCACCAGCCGACGACACACTTCACCCAGCCGTGGGTCGCGCCCGTCGAGACATACGCCCTGTCCGCCGGCTTCGGCAGCGGCGGCGACCGATGGGCGAACCGGCACACCGGGCAGGACTTCGCGGTACCGATCGGCACGCCGGTGCGGGCGGTCGGCGCGGGACGCGTGGTGAGCGTGTCGTGCGGGGGCGCCTTCGGCATCGAGATCGTGATCCAGCACCCGGGCGGCTACTACACGCAGTACGCCCATCTCGCCGCCGTCGCCGTCGACCAGGGCGAGCGGGTGGACACCGGGCAGTGGATCGGTCAGTCGGGCACCACCGGCAACTCCACCGGCCCCCATCTGCACTTCGAGGTGCGGGTCACCCCGGAGATGGGCTCCGCGGTGGACCCGGTGCCCTGGCTGGCGGCACGGGGCGTCCACCTCACATGACCGGTACGGCCAGGGCTAACCCCGCTCTGCCAGCATCCGCTCGATGACAAGCGCCACCCCGTCGTCGTTGTTGGCGACCGTGCGGCCCGACGCCGCGGCGATGACGTCCGGATGCGCGTTGCCCATCGCATAGGACCGGCCCGCCCAGGTGAGCATCTCCACGTCGTTCGGCATGTCCCCGAAGGCGACGACCTCCTCGTGCGAGATGCCGCGCTCCGCGCAGCACAGGGCGAGCGTGCTCGCCTTGGAGACGCCGGGGCCGCTGATCTCCAGCAGGGCGCTGGGACTTGAGCGGGTGACGTTGGCCCGGTCGCCGATGGCGAGACGGGCGGTGGTGAGGAAGCCGTCCGGGTCGAGGGACGGGTGATAGGCAAGGATCTTCAGCACCGGCTCGGCGGCGCCGGGCCCGTCCGGCGCCAGCAGGTCCTCGGCCGGCATGAGGTTGTCCGGGATCTCCATGTGCAGCTTCGGATAGTCCGGCTCCTGGTGGAAGCCGTATGTCTGCTCCACCGCGTACACCGTGCCCGGCGCCGCGTCGCGCAGCAGCCGTACGGCGTCCAGGGCGTTGTCCCGGGCCAGCTCCCGCACCTTCACGAACCGGTGGGCGCCCGGGCCGCCGTGCAGGTCGACGACGGCCGCGCCGTTGCCGCAGATCGCCAGGCCGTGGCCGTGGACATGGTCGCTGACGACGTCCATCCAGCGGGCCGGGCGGCCGGTGACGAAGAAGACCTCGATGCCCGCGTCCTCGGCGGCGGCGAGGGCGGCGACCGTGCGCGGGGAGACCGACTTGTCGTCCCGCAGGAGGGTGCCGTCGAGATCGGTGGCTATGAGCCGCGGCGCGGCGGCGGCGGCCGGGGTCTCGGGCTGTCGAGTCGCTGAGGTCACCCGCTCATTCTCACGCATATGCCCGCACGGCCGTGCGGGAGCCCGCACATGTGAGTGGTTACCGTCCTCATCGGCGCCGTCCCAGCCCGTCCGCTCAGCCGAGCTGCGCCGGGGCCTCCATGGCTATCTGCTCGAAGACCTTCTCGTCGGCGGCGAAGTCCGAGTCGGGTATGGGCCAGTGGAGCACAATCTCGGTGAAGCCCAGCTCCCCGTGGCGGCCCGCGAAGTCCACGAACGCGTCGAGCGACTCCAGCGGCCGGCCGCGGTCCGGGGTGAAGCCGGTGAGCAGGACCTTGTCGAGCCCGGTCACGTCCCGGCCGATCTCGGAGCAGGCATCGGCCAGCTTCTCGGCCTGGCCGCGAATGGCTTGAATCGACTGTTCAGACGTGCCGTTCTCGTACAGCCTGGGGTCGCCCGTGGTCACCCACGCCTGCCCGTACCGCGCGGCGAGCCGCAGGCCGCGCGGGCCTGTCGCCGCCACCGCGAAGGGCAGCCGGGGACGCTGCACACAGCCCGGTATGTTGCGCGCCTCGTGCGCCGAGTAGAAGTCGCCCTCGTACGACAGCCCCTCCTTGCCATCCTCGGTCAGCAGCTGGTCCAGGAGCTGGACGAACTCCGCGAACCGGTCGGCGCGCTCCCGCGGGGTCCAGGGCTCCTGCCCCAGCACCGTGGCGTCGAAGCCGTTGCCGCCCGCGCCGACGCCGAGGGTGAGCCGGCCCGAGGAGATGTCGTCGAGGGAGATCAGCTCCTTCGCGAACGGCACCGGGTGGCGGAAGTTCGGCGAGGTCACCAGCGTGCCCAGCCGCATCCGCTCGGTCACGGCCGCCGCCGCGGTCAAGGTCGGTACGGCACCGAACCACGGGCCGTCCCGGAAGCTGCGCCAGGACAGGTGGTCGTAGGTGTAGGCGGTGTGGAAGCCGAGCTGCTCCGCGCGCTGCCATGCCGAACGGCCGCCCTCGTGCCAGCGGCGGTACGGGAGGATCACAGTGCTCAGACGCAGACTCATGTCCCCGAGACTAAGCCGACCCACTGACAAGGGACGAAACGGTCACCGTGCGCGGTCGCACGGGCACGCGTCGCGGCCGGCGGGGGCTGTGCGTCAATGTGGCTGGGGGAAGCGCAGGTACTGAGGCGGCACGGTCCGGGTGAGCCACACCACGTTCTCGCTGACGTGGAAGACGTGCCCGTCGCGGTGCATGGCGGCCGCGTCCACGGACAGCACAACGGGCCGGCCGCGGCGGGCGCCGACACGGGTGGCGGTCTCGCGGTCCGGCGAGAGGTGCACGTCGTGCCGGTTCATGGGCCGCAGGCCCTCGGCGCGGATCGCGTCCAGGTTGCGGGCCACGGTCCCGTGGTAGAGGTACGGCGGCGGGGTGGCCGGGGCGAGTCCGAGGTCGACCTCGACGCTGTGGCCCTGGCTGGCGCGGATCCGGGTGCCCTCGACGGCGAAGCGTTTCTTGTCGTTGACGGCGACGACGTGGTCCAGCTCCTCGCGGGTGAAGCGGAAGCCGTGCGCGGCGGCCGCGGCGATCAGTACGTCGATCTCGACCCAGCCGGCCTCGTCGAGCGTCAGCCCGATCCGTTCGGGCTGGTGGCGCAGGTGTTTCGAGAGGTACTTCGACACCTTTACGGTGCGTCTTTCATCCATGCGTCTTTCGTCCATCCGTTCAGCATGACGGGAGAGACGGGGATCACGCAGATTATTTTGGTGGGGAGGTTTGATCCACAGCCAACTAGTGTTATCCACAGGCCAGTTGGCTGTTCTGTGGACAACTCCCTCTACATGTCAGTGGCGTTCGTCAAGATCGACTGGGGGCAGCTTCCTTGACGTGAGCGCATCCAACGCCCTTGCCCTCACCTCCCGTTCAGCCGCCAGACGGACGAACTCCGCCGCCCGCTCCGGCCCAACCAGCCCCTCCACCGCTCGCATTGTCTCCGCGGGCAACGACACGGAACGTGACGCAGGACGGTCCGGTACCGGTTCCCCGGCGCCGAGCTGCTGCCGCAGCTGCCGTACCGCCAACAGCCGCATCGCGCGCGCGAGTTCCGCATCCACCGTCTGCTGCGCGAGGGGCCGCAGTCGCCGTACGAGCGAGGCGGCTTCCGCCGCGTCCGCGTCCGTCGGGCGGTGTGGTCCGTCGAGGTAGCGGGCGAAGACGTGTTCGGTGGTGAACTCCAGGAAACGGGCGGCGATGTGCTCGACCTGACCCCTCAACTCCCGTAGATGGCCCGAGATCGCGGCCAGCGGGACACCGGCGGCGTGCAACTCCACGGCCACGGCGAGCTCTTGGGGACTCGGTACGAGGAAGGTGTCCTCGTCACCGGGAACCGGCTCCAGCACGCCCAGCTCCACGGCGTCGGCGACCGCCGCGTCGTCGGGGTCGCCGCCGAAGCGCTCGTCCAGTTCGGCACGCGAGATCCGTACCGCCTCCTCGTCGGTCCACGGGCCGTCGACCTCGGCCACCAGACCGAGCACCCCGCCCAGGCCGCGGCCCGCGTCCCAGGCCTCCAGGAGCTCCTTGATGGAGGCCAGGGTGTAGCCGCGGTCCAGGAGATCGGCGATCTGGCGCAGGCGGGCGAGATGCGCGTCCGAGTAGAGGTTGGCGCGGCCGCGGCGCTCGGGACGGGGGAGGAGGCCCCGGTCCTGGTAGGCGCGGATGGTGCGGACGGTGGCGCCGCTGTGGTGGGCCAGATCCTCTATCCGGTACGGCGACTGCATGCCGAGTGCCTCCGTCCGCCGGCGTTTCCGGGCAACCGCCCCCTCACAGCGGTGGTTCCATGCGTGCGATCGCCCGCAACGCGCGCGGGGTGAACCGGGACATGAAGTGGGCGCCCCGGGCCTCCGGAGTGACCGGCACGACCGCCTCGTTGCGCACGACCGCCCGCAGGATCGCGTCGGCGACCTTCTCCGGAGGGTAGTTGCGCAGGCCGTACAGCCGTGCCGCCTTCTTCTGGCGCCGCTGCTCCGCCTCGGCGTCCACGCCCGCGAAGCGTGCCGTCGAGGTGATGTTGGTGTTGACGAAGCCCGGGCAGATCGCGCTCACGCCGATTCCCCGGCCCGCCAGTTCGGCGCGCAGGCACTCGCTGAGCATCAGCACGGCCGCCTTGGAGGTGCTGTAGGCGGGCAGTGCCTTGGACGGCTGGTACGCGGCCGCCGACGCGGTGTTGACGATGTGGCCGCCCTGCCCGCGCTCGGCCATCTGCCTGCCGAAGAGCCGGCAGCCGTGGATCACGCCCCACAGATTGACGTCGAGGACCTTCTTCCAGTCCTCCGGGCTGGTGTCCAAGAAGGAGCCGGACAGGCCGATCCCGGCGTTGTTCACCAGGACGTCCACCACTCCGTACTCGGTGGCGACCTTCTCGGCGAGCTTCTCCATGGCGTGTTCGTCGGAGACGTCGGCCGTCTCCGCCCAGGCCTCGGGGGCGCCGACCAGACGGGACAGCTCTGCGGTGCGGGCGGCGGCCTCGGCGTCCCGGTCGACGACCACCACGCGTGCTCCGGCCTCCGCGAAGGCGAACGCCGTGGCCCGCCCGATGCCGCTGCCCGCGCCGGTGACCAGGACGAGTTGCCCGCCGAAGCGCTCGGCGTACCTGCCGGTCGCCGCCACCTTGTTCTTTCCTCCCTCGACGGCGGTCACGAACTCGGTGATCCAGGCTGCCAGTTGATCGGGGCGGCTGCGCGGTATCCAGTGCTTGGCGGGGAGTGTGCGGCGGGTCAACTGCGGCACCCACCGTTCCAGTTCGTCGTAGAGCTTCTCCGACAGGAATGCGTCCCCCAGGGGCGTGATGAGCTGCACGGGCGCGTGCGCGTAGGCGTCCGGGCGGGGCCTGCGCAGTCTGGCCCGGACGTTGTCCCGGTACAGCCAGGTGCCGTGCGCCGCGTCGGTGGGGAGTGAGGACGTCGGATAGTCGCCGCCGGGTACCTTCTCCAAGCGCTGCAGGATGCGTGGCCAGCGCTTGCCGAGAGGGCCGCGCCAGGCCAGTTCGGGCAGTACGGGCGTGTGCAGCAGATACACGTACCAGGACTTGGCGCCCTGGCCGAGGAGCTGGCCGACACGGCGCGGGGTGGGCCGCTTGACGCGCTTGCTGATCCAGTGCCCGAAGTGGTCCAGGGACGGGCCGGACATCGAGGTGAAGGACGCGATGCGTCCCTCGGTGCGCTTGACGGTGGCGAACTCCCAGGACTGCACCGAGCCCCAGTCGTGCCCGACGAGGTGCACCGGCCGGTCCGGGCTGACGGTGTCGATCACTGCCAGGAAGTCGTCCGTGAGCTTCTCCAGGGTGAAGCCGCCGCGCAGCGGCTGCGGCGCCGTCGACCGGCCGTGTCCGCGGACGTCGTAGAGGACGACATGGAAGCGCTCGGCGAGCCGCGGGGCGACCTCGGACCACACTTCCTTGCTGTCGGGGTATCCGTGCACGAGGACCACCGTCGGCTGCCCGGAGTCCCCCAGCTCGGCCACGCACAGCTCCACGCCGCCGGTCCGCACCCGGCGCTCCCGTGCCCCCTTCGGCACTGACTGGGAAAAGCCCGTCACTTGTCCTCCGCCCAGCGCCGCACGTGCGGCAGATCGTCGTCCAGCCAGAAGGCGCTCTGCTCGGGGTCCTTGGAGTCGGTGACGACCAGGATCTCCTCGAACTTCGCGCCCGTACCCCGGAAACCGAGATGGGGTTCGACCGCCCACAGTCCCGGCTGCGGAGGGTGGTCGGAGAAGCGGTAGGGCGACCACAGCGGGGACCAGCCGTCTCGGTGGCCGTGCAGCGCGTCGGAGGCGAGCCCCTTCAGGGACTGTGTGCCGAACCCGAACAGATGCGGTGACCAGCGGCGCTGCTGCACCCGATCGACCTTGTGCGCGATCACACCGAAGGGATACGCGCGGTGCCGGTTGGCATAGCCCTGGCGGACCATGAGGCGGTCCACGTCCTCGTAGATCGTCCGCAGCGGGCGCCGTTCGCGCACCTCGCGCAGGATCAGCTCGCGGTGCGCCTCAAGGTCGGCCATGAGCTTGTCCTGGACGGGGTTGATCCCGAGGGAGCCCGAGTAGCCGATGTCGGCCGTGTAACCGTCGTACACGGGGGCCATGTCGAGGATGAACGGCATCCCGGGCTCGAGCCGCCGGTCGGTCGGGAAGAACTGGAGCGGGATGCGGAAGTTCACGAACGCCGTGCGGTCCCCGAACCAGGCGAAGGGCAGATGGAACCAGTCGCGCACGCCCCGCTCGCGCAGCCAGGCGCGCTGCATGCGGGCCGCCTCGCGTTCGCTCACTCCCGGCTGCAGCTGCGCGGCGACCGCCTCCGCGCACTCGTAGGCGAGGCGTTGCACCTGCCTGAACCCCCGCAGCTGCGCGGTGAGTTGATCTGTCACTGCCGTCGTCATGCCACCGCCCACCTCGTCCACGCCGACTGCGGTACGTGCCCGTAACTTGACACTGGTGAATGTGACAGTTGTTAGAGGCTGCGTCAATAGGAGGGGGCCTGGGCTGTGGATAACTCTGCGTAGCTCTCAGGTAGGGGAATCCCCTACGGACCCGTACGCCTGGAGTCTGATGCGAGTACAGCTCTGCGGTCTGACGACCGGCGTGGTCCGCGTCACTATCGTCGATGCCGTGACTGTGATCGCGACCGAAAGCCTGAGCAAGCGGTTCCCCCGGGTGACCGCGCTTGACCGGCTCTCCGTCGACGTCGGGCCCGGGGTGACCGGACTCGTCGGAGCGAACGGAGCCGGCAAGTCCACACTGATCAAGATCCTTCTGGGTCTGTCCCCCGCCTCCGAGGGCCGCGCCGAAGTGCTCGGGCTCGACGTCGCGACCAAGGGTGGCGACATCCGTGAGCGGGTCGGCTACATGCCGGAGCACGACTGCCTGCCGCCGGACGTCTCGGCCACCGAGTTCGTCGTCCACATGGCGCGCATGTCCGGCCTGCCGCCCACGGCCGCGCGCGAACGCACCGCGGACACGCTGCGCCATGTCGGTCTGTACGAGGAGCGCTACCGCCCCATCGGCGGCTACTCGACGGGTATGAAGCAGCGCGTCAAGCTCGCGCAGGCGCTGGTCCACGACCCTCAGCTGGTGTTCCTGGACGAGCCGACCAACGGCCTCGACCCGGTCGGCCGTGACGAGATGCTCGGCCTGATCCGCCGTATCCACACCGACTTCGGCATCTCGGTCCTGGTCACCTCGCACCTGCTGGGCGAGCTCGAGCGCACCTGTGACCATGTGGTGATCATCGACGGCGGCAAGCTCCTGCGCTCCAGCTCCACCACGGACTTCACGCAGACCACGACCACCCTCGCGATCGAGGTCACCGACAGCGACGAGCACCCGGACGGCACGCGCGTGGTGCGCGAGGCGCTGCACGCGCGCGGGGTGGAGGTCGCCGACGGCAGCGACGGCCTGCCGGGTGCCGGGCACATCCTGCTGCTCACGGCGCAGGGCGAGGAAACGTACGACCTCGTACGGGACGTCGTCGCGGATCTCGGCCTCGGCCTGGTGCGCATGGAGCAGCGCAGGCACCACATCTCGGAGGTCTTCAAGAGCGAGGAAGAGCAGCGGAAGGAGGCGGTCGGCCATGGCAGTTGAGAACCCTTCGGCGGCTGCGCCGGGTGACCAGACCCGCATCCACAACATCGGCTACCGCAGCTACGACGGCCCTCGCCTCGGCCGCTCCTACGCCACCCGCTCGCTGTACTCGCAGTCCCTGC
Source organism: Streptomyces sp. NPDC001351 (assembly GCF_042896045.1). Lineage (NCBI taxonomy): Bacteria > Bacillati > Actinomycetota > Actinomycetes > Kitasatosporales > Streptomycetaceae > Streptomyces > Streptomyces sp. NPDC001351. Next base: position 606,953 of record NZ_JBIAWS010000004.1, read on the forward strand.
GCGGCGCCTACGGCCTCGGCCGTTCGATCAAGTCCAAGGTGCTGCCGATGCTGCTGTTCGCGGTGATGTGCGTGCCGGCGGCCATCATGGTGGCCGTCGCCGTCGCCACCAAGGCGCACGCGCTGCCGGTCGAGTACACGCGCTACGCGATCATCATGCAGTCCGTCATCTGCCTGTACGTCGCCTCGCAGGCACCGCAGTCCGTCTCACGCGACCTGCGCTTCAAGACCGTACCGCTGTACTTCTCGCGGCCGATCGAGACCGCCGACTACGTGCGCGCGAAGTACGCGGCGCTGGCCTCGGCGATGTTCATCCTGACCGCGGCCCCGCTGATCGTGCTCTACGTGGGTGCGCTCCTTGCCAAGCTCGACTTCGCCGACCAGACCAAGGGATTCGCCGAGGGACTGGTATCCGTGGCACTGCTCTCGCTGCTCTTCGCCGGCATCGGCCTGGTCATCGCGTCGGTCACCCCGCGCCGCGGATTCGGCATCGCGGCCGTGATCGCCGTCCTGATCGTCTCCTACGGCGCCGTCTCGACCCTGCAGGCGATCGCCGACGCACAGGGCAGCACGAGTGCCATCCCCTGGATCGGTCTCTTCTCGCCGGTCACGCTCATCGACGGCGTGCAGTCCGCCTTCCTCGGCGCGACCCCGGCCCTCCCGGGAGGCCACGGCCCCTCGACCGGTCAGGGCGTGGTGTACGTCCTGCTCACCCTCGGCCTGATCGCCGCGAGCTACGGCCTGCTGATGCGCCGCTACAAGAAGGTGGGACTGTGACCACGCTCCAGATCGACCACGTCTCCCGCTGGTTCGGCAACGTGGTCGCCGTCAACGACATCACCATGACGATCGGCCCCGGCGTCACCGGCCTGCTCGGTCCGAACGGCGCAGGAAAATCCACCCTCATCAACATGATGGCCGGCTTCCTGGCCCCCTCCACCGGCACCGTCACCCTCGACGGACAGCAGGTGTGGCGCAACGAGTCGATCTACCGGCACATCGGCATCGTCCCCGAGCGGGAGGCGATGTACGACTTCCTCACCGGCCGCGAATTCGTCGTCGCCAACGCCGAGTTGCACGGCCTGGGCGCCAAGGCCGCACAGAAGGCGCTGGCCACGGTCGAGATGGAGTACGCGCAGGACCGCAAGATCTCCACGTACTCCAAGGGCATGCGCCAGCGCGTGAAGATGGCGAGCGCCCTGGTCCACGACCCTTCGCTCCTCCTCCTGGACGAGCCCTTCAACGGCATGGATCCGCGTCAGCGCATGCAGCTGATGGACCTGCTGCGGCGCATGGGCGACGAGGGCCGCACCGTGCTGTTCTCGTCCCACATCCTCGAAGAGGTCGAGCAGCTCGCCTGGCACATCGAGGTCGTCGTCGCCGGACGGCACGCGGCCAGCGGCGACTTCCGCAAGATCCGCCGCCTGATGACCGACCGGCCGCATCGCTACCTGGTGCGTTCCAGCGACGACCGCGCGCTTGCGGCCGCACTGATCGCCGACCCGTCGACATCGGGCATCGAAGTCGACCTAGCCGAGGGCGCGTTGCGCATCCAGGCCGTCGACTTCGGCCGTTTCACGGCGCTGCTGCCCAGGGTCGCCCGCGACCACGGCATCCGGCTGCTGACGGTCTCGCCGTCCGACGAGTCCCTCGAGTCCGTCTTCTCGTACCTGGTCGCGGCGTAGGAGGCCGAAAGATGTACGACCCCACAGTCGCCCGGCTCACCTACCGGGCCCTGCTCGGCCGTCGCCGGGCCCTCATCCTGGGCGCACTGCCCCTGCTGCTGATCGCGATCTCCATCGTCGTCCGCGCCCTCACCGGCGCCGACGACCAGACGGCCTCCGACCTGCTGGGCAGGCTCGCGCTCGCCACGATGGTGCCGATCATCGGCGTCATCGCCGGCACGGGCGCGATCGGACCGGAGATCGACGACGGCTCGGTGGTGTACCTGCTGTCCAAGCCGCTGAAGCGGCCGACGATCATCTTCACCAAGCTGATCGTGGCGATCGCGGTGACGATGGTGTTCTCCGCGCTGCCCACCCTCATCGCCGGCTTCATCCTCAACGGCAACGGGCAGCAGATCGCCGTCGCCTACACGGTCGCCGCGCTGGTCTCCTCCATCGCCTACGCGGCGCTGTTCCTGCTGCTGGGCACGGTGTCCCGGCACGCGGTGGTCTTCGGTCTCGTGTACGCGCTCGTCTGGGAAGCCCTGTTCGGCTCCCTGGTGCCCGGTGCGCGCACGCTGAGCGTCCAGCAGTGGTCGCTGGCCGTCGCCCACAAGGTCGCCGGCGGCGACCTGGTCACCTCCGACGTCGGCCTGACCACGGCCACGGTCCTCCTGATCGCGGTGACCGTCCTCGCCACCTGGTACGCCGGGCAGAAGCTGCGCACGCTGAAGCTCGCCGGTGAGGAGTGACAACTCCCGACCTTGACGGGGACTTCATCTCTGTCCGGGCAGACTGGGCAAATGGGGATGTACGGCTGACGCACCTGGGGATGTACGACTGAGAGGAACGGGCATGGCAGACGACTGGGACGAACTGGTCCTGGACGAGGACTTCATACGAAGCGCCGAGACCTCCGAGCCGTCTGCCCGTGCCCGCATGCTCGCCGCCCGCTGGCGCAACGAGGAGCCCGAGCCGCAGCCCTGGCGCTCCGACGAGCCGCCCGCGGGCTGGTTCTTCAGCAAGGCGCGCCGGCGCAGGTGGCGGCGGCGCTGATGCCCGTACGGCCGTTGTCCGGTCGTTTTATTCGGTGGCGTCCAACTCGTCCGACAGGCACAGTGGTTGTGTCCACGCCGCCGGACGCCCGCACTTTCGGATGCTGCTCCGGCGCCACGTTCTGGGAGAGGAGCCGGGCGATGTCCATGCACGACAGTACGTCCAGCTCCCGACAGGGCAGCCCGCGGCGGGTTCCGGTGTAGTTACCCCACCGTCGAACCCGCTCCGCACGGGGAGCTGCCCGGGGCGGCCGCTTCGAGCACGCGATGTCGCTCTCGCGTGGGCCGCCCACCCGGAGGATTGGCCGAGTGGTAAGGCACTGGCTTGCTAAGCCAAGGTCGGGGATCACACCCCGCGCACGTTCGATCCGTGCATCCTCCGCAGACATGAGCTGAACAGCTCAGCCCAGCAACCGCTCCAGTACCACCGCGATCCCGTCCTCCTCACAGGAGGACGTCACCTCGTCCGCGACCGCCTTCAGTTCCTCGTGCGCGTTGGCCATCGCCACCCCGTAGGAGGCCCACGCGAACATCGGGATGTCGTTGGGCATGTCGCCGAAGGCGATCGTGTCCGCCGCCTTGATGCGCAGGCGGCGGGCCGCCAGCGACAGGCCCGTGGCCTTGGACAGGCCCAGCGGCAGCAGCTCGACGATGCCCTCGCCCGCCATCGCGACCGTGACGAAGCCGCCCGCGGCCTCGCGCGCAGCCTCGGCGAGCTCGTCGTCGGACAGCTCCGGGTGCTGTATGTAGATCTTGTTCAACGGGGCCGACCAGAGGTCGGACGCGTCCGTGAACGGCGTCACGGGAAGCTCGCCGGTGAGCGCGTACCCCGGCCCCACCAGGACGTCGCCGTCCAGGCCGTCGCGGCTCGCCGCCAGGTGCAGCGGGCCGACCTCCGCCTCGATCTTCGCCAGGGCCACGCCCGCCAGCTGCCGGTCCAGGGTCACCGACGTCAGCAGACGGTGCTCCCCGGCGTCGTACACCTGCGCGCCCTGACCGCAGACCGCGAGGCCCTGGTAGCCGAGGTCGTCGAGGATGTGCCGGGTCCAGGGAACCGCGCGGCCGGTGACGACGATGTGCGCGGCGCCCGCCTCGGTGGCCGAGGCGAGCGCGTCACGGGTGCGCTGCGAGACCGACTCGTCGGGGCGCAGGAGCGTTCCGTCGAGGTCGGTCGCGATGAGTCTGTACGGGAAGCCCGGGGTTGTGGACGCGTCGCTCACTTGGCGACCGGCTCCAGGACCTCCCGGCCGCCCAGGAACGGGCGCAGCACCGGCGGCACATACACGGAGCCGTCGGCCTGCTGGTGGTTCTCCAGGATCGCCACGATCGTCCGCGGTACGGCGCACAGCGTGCCGTTGAGCGTCGCGAGCGGCTTGACCTGCTTGCCGTCACGGACGCGGATCGACAGCCGGCGGGACTGGAACTCGGTGCAGTCCGAGGTCGAGGTCAGCTCGCGGTACTTGCCCTGCGTGGGGATCCACGCCTCGCAGTCGAACTTGCGGGCCGCCGAGGAGCCCAGGTCGGCCGAGGCGACGTCGATGACGCGGAACGGCAGCTCCAGCGAGGTCAGCCACTCCTTCTCCCACTGCAGCAGACGCTGGTGCTCGGCCTCCGAGTCCTCCGGGGCGACGTAGGAGAACATCTCGACCTTGTCGAACTGGTGGACGCGGAAGATGCCCCGGGTGTCCTTGCCGTGCGAGCCGGCCTCACGGCGGAAGCAGGGCGAGAAGCCCGCGTACCGCAGGGGCAGACGGTCGGCGTCGAGGATCTCGTCCATGTGGTACGCGGCGAGGGGGACCTCGGAGGTGCCGACCAGGTAGAGGTCGTCCTTGTCGAGGTGGTAGACGTCCTGGGCCGCCTGGCCGAGGAAGCCCGTGCCCGCCATCGACTGGGGCCGGACCAGGGCGGGCGTCAGCATCGGCGTGAAGCCGGCCGCGGTGGCCTGGGCGATCGCCGCGTTGACCAGGGCGAGCTCGAGCAGGGCGCCGACACCCGTCAGGAAGTAGAAGCGCGAGCCGGAGACCTTCGCGCCGCGCTCCACGTCGATCGCGCCGAGGAGCGTGCCGAGCTCCAGGTGGTCCTTGGGCTCGAAGCCCTCGGCGCCGAAGTCGCGGATCGTGCCGTGCGTCTCGAGGGTGACGAAGTCCTCCTCGCCGCCGACGGGCACGTCGGGGTGGACGAGGTTGCCGAGCTGGAGGAGCAGCTCCTGCGTCTCGGTGTCGGCGGCGTCGCGCTCGGCGTCGGCGGCCTTGACGTCGGCGGCGAGCTGGCTCGCCTTCTTCAGCAGCTCCGCCTTCTCGTCCGCGGAGGCCTTGGGGATGAGCTTGCCGAGCTGCTTCTGCTCGGCACGCAGCTCGTCGAAGCGGACGCCGGACGACCTGCGCCGCTCGTCGGCAGACAGGAGAGCGTCGACGAGCGCGACGTCCTCTCCACGGGCGCGCTGGGACGCGCGCACACGGTCGGGGTCCTCACGGAGCAGGCGAAGGTCAATCACGCGGTCAAGGCTACCGGTGCCGGGATACGGCCCACGACTCACCATTCCCCACAGTCGTCAATTGCGGCTTACGTTCAGTTATGAGCAAATTGCCGACAGTGTCAACAAAAGGCGTCTCACTCCCTGGTACGGGGCAGGCGGTTGGCGCCCGGTTGACTCGATTCCCTTGTGGGGAGCGGGACTTGGGGTTTGGTTGTCCACAGCGATCCACACCCTCCGAAGAGTTATCCACAGGCTGTGCGGAGGGTCTGTGGATTTCGGAATTGATCACTGCGAAACCGGTGGGTCACGCCGAGGAATCGTGCCCCAGACCCTGATTTACCACCACTTTCGAGTGGAAAGCGGTCGCCCCAAAGGATTGCCTAAAGGAAACAGGTGGACGAACGGTGACATGCGATCCGGTGGACGCGAGAGGGATCCGCAGGCAGATTTGTCGACAGAGTCGCGGTTCCGTGTCGACTTGTCCCCAGGTCGAGAACCTTGCCTGTGGATAACTTCTGTGGACAACAAAAATCTGCAGGTAGGACCGGCCGGACGGACCGGCTAGAAGCGGCCGTCCTGGCAGCGGGCGACCCAGTCCGACGCTGCGAGGAACTCCTCGTCCGAGGTCCCCTGGCGCGGAGCGCGCACGTCCTCGACACCGATGTCCGCACGCGGGTACGAGCCCAGGAAGCGCACCTCCAGGCAGATCCGCTTGAGGCCCATCAGGGCCTCGGCCACCCGGCGGTCGGAGATGTGGCCTTCGGCGTCGATGCAGAAGCAGTAGTTGCCGATGCCGGCGCCGGTGGGCCGGGACTGCAGCAGCATCAGGTTGATGCCGCGGGTGGCGAACTCGCCCAGTAGGTCCCGCAGGCCGCCGGGGTGGTCGTCGCGCTGCCACAGCACGACGGACGTCTTGTCGGCGCCGGTGGGTGCGGCGGGCCGGGCGGGCCGGCCGACCAGCACGAACCGGGTCTGCGCGTTCTCGGCGTCGTGGATCCCGGTCTCCAGGGCCTCCAGGCCGTACCGGGCGGCCGCGAACTCGCCCGCGAAGGCGGCGTCGTATTGGCCCTCCTGGACCAGACGGGCGGCGTCCGCGTTCGAGGCGGCGGACTCCCAGTGGGCGTCCGGGAGATTGTTCTTCAGCCAGTTGCGCACCTGGGGCTGGGCGGCCGGGTGGGCGGAGACCGTCTTGATGTCGGAGAGCTTCGTACCCGGCCTGACCAGCAGCGCGAAGGTGATCGACAGCAGCACCTCGCGGTAGATCATCAGCGGGGCGCCCGCGACCAGCTCGTCGAGGGTGGTGGTGATGCCGCCCTCGACGGAGTTCTCGATCGGCACGAAGGCGGCCTCGGCCTCGCCGCCGCGGACCGCGTCCAGCGCGGACTGCACCGACACGTACGGGATCAGCTCCCGGGTGGCCGCTTCGGGAAGGGTGCGCAGGGCGACTTCGGTGAAGGTGCCCTCGGGGCCGAGATACGCGTAGCTCGCTGGCATGACCTCACCCTAATGGGCCTTACGCCGACGCGGCTCACCCCTCCAGCAGCCGCTGCCCCACGTACTCCCCCTGTGCCGCCCCGCCCGGTACCGCGAACAGGCCGCTCGCCTCGTGGCGGATGTACTTGGACAGGGCGTCGCCGCGGTCGAGCTTGCGCTGGATGGTGACGAAGCCGCGCAGCGGGTCGGCCTGCCAGCAGACGAAGAGGAGCCCGGCGTCGGGGACGCCGTTCGCGTCGAACCCGTCGTGGTACGAGAACGGGCGGCGCAGGATGGCGGCACCCCCGTTCTGGTCGGGGCGGGAGATACGGGCGTGGGCGTTGCCGGGGACGACGTAGTTGCCCTGCGCGTCCGTCTTCTCCAGGTCCATCGCGGTCGTCTCGGTGCCCCCGGACAGGGGGGCTCCGTCGGACTTGCGGCGCCCGATGACGTCCTCCTGGTCCTTGAGGGAGAGCTTCTCCCAGTCGTCGAGGAGCATGCGGATGCGGCGTACGACGGCGTAGGAGCCGTTCGCCATCCAGGCGGGGTCCTTGGAGCCCGAGGACGGCACGAAGATCCGCTTGTCGAAGTCGGACTCGGTCGGCTTGGGATTGCGGGTGCCGTCGAGCTGGCCCATGAGGTTGCGGGCCGTCATGGGGTGGGCGGTGGCGCCCGGAGTGCGGTTGAAGCCGTTCATCTGCCAGCGGATACGGGCCGCGCTGCCCGCGTCCTTCTGGATGGCACGCAGGGCGTGGAAGGCGACCAGGGCGTCGTCGGCGCCGATCTGCACCCACAGGTCGCCGTTGCTGCGGGCCTTGTCGAGGTGGTCGGAGGAGAAGTCGGGCAGGGGGTCGAGGGAGACCGGGCGCTGCTTCTCCAGGCCGGTGCGGGAGAAGAAGCTGTGGCCGAAGCCGAAGGTGATCGTCAGGGACGACGGGCCCGCGTCCCGGGCGACATCTGTGTCGTCGCTCGCCGCCGCCTCGCCCGCCATCAGCCGCTCGGCCGTCGCCGACCAGCGGCGCAGCAGTGCGGCAGCCTCCTTGCGGCCCGCGCCCGCCGTCAGGTCGAAGGCGACGAGATGGCCGCGGGCCTGGAGGCCCTCGGTGATGCCGGGCTGGTGTTTCACGTGAAACATCACCCGATTGGCGCCGATTGAGCTGAGGGGGGTGGCCTCGGAGGGGGCGGCGGCATACCCCACGGCTCCGCCGGCCGCGCCGAGCACGAGCCCGGTGGCGCCGGCGGTGCCGAGCAGCTTCCGTCGCGAAATGCCGTCTCCGGGGAGCGCATTCTCGGAAGCGCTCTCCTCCGGAGCCGCGTCGGGAGCTGCGCCGGGGGTGCGGGCCTCCCGAATGGACTTGTCAGCCATGGTGCGATTCAGCCGATCTGCGCGTTCTTGGAGACGGTCACCTGGTCGATGTCGGAGGTGCGCACGGTCACGGCGACCTTCCAGTCGCCGGCCATGGGGATCTGCACCCCGTTGGTCGCCCAGTGTCCGGTGGTGATGTGGTCGGGGTTGACGGGCAGCGGCCCGATCTTCTTGGTCTCCAGGGTGAAGGCGACCTTCACCTCGGGGATGTCGAAGGCGCGCCCGTTGGGCCGCTGTACGTAGACGTGCATGTCGTTGCCGCCCACGCGTGCGGGGTCGAGGTCCACGGACACGACGCCCTTGCCGTCCGTGCCGCCCGTGTCGAAGGGCATGGTCAGGGTCAGCGCGCCGGACGAAGCGTCGGCGCCGGCAGAGGAGGACGAGGACGACGAGGTGGCCGCCTTGGCCTCCTGTTCCGTGCGTCCGGGCTCGGTCTGCGTCAGCACGGTGGTGACGGCGAGCAGGACGACGGCGACGCCCGCCTCGGCGAGTACGGAGCGCCGCAGACCGAACCGGTCGGGGTCGGCGTCGCGCTGCCGCTTCTGCCGTGCGGTGGCCATGGCGGCCTTCTGGCGGGCGAGTTGGGCGGCGCGCTCGGAGCCGGCGGGCGCTTCGGAGTCGCCGGAGGTCCGGGCCTCGTCGGCGCTCTCGGGCTCGTCGGGCTCCTGGGAGTCGGCGGTGGACGCGGTGCCACCCTCGGCCGTGGAGCCGTGAGCGGCCCGTGGTCCTGCGCCGGCCGAGGAGTCGGCGGTCGCCGTGGCCGTCTTCGCCGAGCCTGCTGCGGCCCGGGCGGCAGCAGGCTCCCTGACGCCCAGGTCGTCGTCCTCCGACGTGTCCTGCTCCACCGCTTCCTCGCGTGGCCGCACGACGGCGGTGTCCGCCAGCCGTGCCGTCCACCGCCGCGAGATCCCTGCGATGCCGACGAGCAGCGCCACGAGCCCGATCTTGACGAGCAGCAGCTGTCCGTACGCCGTGTCGGTGAACGCCGACCAGGAGCCGAGCTGCCGCCAGGACTGGTAGATGCCGGTCGCGACGAGCGCGAGGACGCTGCCGAAGGCGACTCGGGAGAAGCGGCGTACCGCCGCGGCCTCGATCGGGGTGTTTGACCGGTACAGCGCCACGAGGAGCGCGCACAGGCCGCCCAGCCAGCCGGCCACGGCCAGCAGATGGACGATGTCGACGGGCATCGCGACGCCCGGCTGGAGCCCGGTGGAGGCGTGCTCCGCCATCGCCCAGCTCGCCGCGAGCCCGGCGGCCACCACGGATCCGCCGATCGCGAGCCCGAACGTCAGGTCCCGCTTCTCCTCGTCGTCCCGCTTGTCATAGGCGCCGAAGAGCACCGCGATGAACAGGGCCGCCGCGGCGAGCAGCAGCAGCCGGGAGATCAGTGCCGCGCCCGACTTGGTCTGCAGCACCTGTCCGAGCAGGCTCAGGTCGAAGATGGCCCCGACCTTGCCGGAGCTGGTGTAGGAGCCGCGCAGGAGCAGCAGCAGGAGGGTGGCCGAGGTGAGCGCGAGCCACCCGGAGACCACGAGCCGCTGCAGCGCCCGTACGCCGGAGCCGCGCCGCCAGCAGGCGAGCACGAAGGCGGCGCCGCCGACCAGGACGATGAAGCCGGCGTACGACACATACCGGCCGAAGCCGTACAGCCAGCCGACGATCCCGCCGCCCACCGTCCGGTCGGTGACCGAGACGGTGGTGGTGGAGGGGGCGCCGATGGAGAAGGTGAAGGCGCCGGCGACCGGGTGGCTGTCCGCGGAGACGACCTGCCAGGACACCGTGTAGGTGCCGTCGGGCAGCCCGCTGTGCAGCGGCACGGCGTAGGACGTGCCGCTCACGTTGGACGGTTTGCCGGTGTCGACGCGCTTGCCCTTGGGGTCGAGGACCCGCAGCGAGTCGTCGGACGTGGCGACCTTCTCGGAGAAGGTGAGCGTGACCTGGCTGGGTGCCTTGTCGACCACCACCCCCTGCGCGGGGTCGCTGCCGGTCAGCGCTGCGTGCGCGGAGGCCGGCCCGGCGCCCGCGAGGAGCACGCCGAGAACGGCCAGGAACAGCAGCGCCAGGGTCCGCACACGGCGGGGGGCGATGGTCCGGGTCACGATGGTCCCTCCCTCAGTGGCCGGTCGCGGGGTTGTACGTGGCCGACTTGACCGGCATCTCAACCTTGATCGGGCCGGACTTGGCGAAGTGCAGTTCGAGGGTCACTTTCTCGCCCTGCTTCGGCTTGCGCTTCAGGTTCTCGAACATCAGGTGATTGCCGCCGCTCTTGAACACGAGTTGACCGTGAGCGGGGACATCCAGGGACTTGACCTCCTCCATGGACTGCCCGACCGTCTCGTGGACGGTCACGCTGCCCGCGGCGTCGCTGGTGACGGAGGTCAGTGCGTCCTTGGTGCCGCCCTTGTTGGCGATGGTGAGGAAGCCCGCGGCCATGTCGGAGACGGGCTGGGGCATGTAGGAGGAGCTGACGGACAGGTCGGGCTCGGCGTCGCCGGAGCCGCCGCAGCCCGCCAGCGCCAGGGCTCCCGCCAGCACCACGGCGGGGGCGACGAGGTGCCTCACGGGTTCTCCCCCTTGATGATCTTGGGGAGGTCCTTGGTGTAGTCGTCGACCTGGGCGTCCTCGTCGTAGAGGACATAGCCGCCGTCGGTCTTCGGCGAGAACGCGATGACCTGGGTGCCGTGCACCGAGACGGTCTTGCCTGTCTTCTTGTCCTTGTGGGTCGGCTCGATGGAGATGCCGAGGGTGCGGGCGCCCGCCTGGATGGTGGCGAAGTCGCCGGTCAGACCCACGAACTGGGGGTCGATGCCCTTGAGCCACTTGCCGAGTTCGGCCGGGGTGTCGCGCTGGGGGTCGGTGGTGACGAACACCACCCGCAGCTTGTCCTGTTCGGCCTTGGGCAGCTGCTTCTTGGCGACGGCGATGTTGTTCATCGTCAGCGGGCAGATGTCGGGGCAGTGGGTGTAGCCGAAGTAGATCAGCGTCGGCCGGCCCGCGGTCTCCTTGCGGAAGTCGTACTTCTTGCCCGTGGTGTCGGTGAGGACGAGGTCCGGCTTCTCGAACGGCTTGTCGAGAACGGTCGCGGCCTTCTGCGAGGTGTCCTCGGAGACCACGGCGACGGGCGAGTTGCTGTCGTCGCCGCTGCCGCAGGCGGAGAGGGTCAGGGTGGCGGCGGCGAGCAGCGCGGCCGCGGCGAACGTCTTCTTGCGCATAGAAAAATGTCCCAGATGTGAGAGCTCCGGGGTGCACCGGGGGTCATACGTCCCCCGGCGCACCACACGGAAGAACAGGTCTCAGGCGTCGCTGCGACGACGTCCGGCGAGCACGCCGTACGCCACGCCGAGCGCGCCGACGACGATGCCCACGACGCCGAGCACGCGCGCGGTGGTGTCGCTGCCGTCGGAGGCGGCTGAGGTGACGGCCGCGGTGTTCTCGCCGGTCTTGGACTCGTCGGAGGCGTCCTTGGCGGTCGAGCCGTGCGAGTGGCCGTCCTCGGAGCCGGCGGACAGGGTGAGCACGGGGGCCGGGTTCTCGGGCTCCTCCGCGCCGTCCTTCTGCACCTCGATCCAGCGCACGACCTCGTTGTCGGAGTACGTCTGGAGAGCCTTGAAGGTCAGTTCGTCGGCGTCCTCGGGCAGCGCGCCGACGGAGACCGGGAACTTCTCGAAGTAGCCGGGTTCGATGCCCTTGCCGTCGGCGGTCCAGGTGATCTTGGAGACGGCCTCGCTGATCTTCTTGCCGTGCACCTCGAGCGGCTTGGCGAGCTTGGACTTGGTGACCTTGATGTTCCAGCCGTCCATCGGCTCCGGCAGGGCGGAGGCCAGCGGGTGGTCGGTCGGGAAGGTCACCTCGAGCCTGGTGGTCGAGGCGTCGTCGCGCTCGTTGGGGACCTTGAAGTCGACGACCGCGTAACCGCCCTTGGCGGCCGTGCCCTCGGGCTGCACGGTGACGTGTGCGAACGCGGGCACGGACAGGACGACGACGGCTGAGGCGGCGAGGGCGCCGGTGGTGGCGAGACGGGAAGCCTTCATGAACGGATGCACTCCACTTCGGTATTCGAGTGAGTTCCGGTGGTCGGAGGAACGCGTGCGCATGGATGCCGGAAAAATGGATGCCGGAAAATGCGGGCACGCGCGTGTGCCGCACGACGGCGGCCCCGGTCCCACGGATGTGGAGTGGCGGTCGCGTCGCGTCAGGCGGCGAGGGCGAGGGCCGCGGCCGGCGGGCCGCGCCTGATCACCGTGTGCTGGAGTGCGGTGGTACGGGGCTTCGGCGGCGCGAGCAGCGCGGTGCGGGGCGGTCGCGGGCCCGCCTCGGGCGCGGCCGGGAGCCCGGCACGCAGGGCGCGCACCAGCGCTAGCGCCGCGCGCAGGGACCGCACGAATGCGCCCTCGGCCATGGACTGGGCGGAGAGTTCCATGAGCCGCAGCAGGGCCAGGTCGCCGCGGCGCAGCAGCCAGCCGGCGGCGACCGCCGCGAGGACGTGGCCGAGCAGCATCGGCAGGGACGGCAGCAGGGAAGCCGCGGAGGTGGCGCCGGACAGGGCGTCCGCCGGATGGTGCATGGAGCTCATGTCCATGTTCATGGCGGTGTCCGGGGAGAGCCGGGCGTCGGCGAGGAGCCTGCGGGCCTGGGCGGGGCTGATCGCCGCAGCCGTCGTCCCGCACACGAGCCGCGCCGCCCGCTCCACCAGCGAGGCGTCGGACGTCGACGCCATGGAGGACATGGAGGACGTGGACGACATCGACGACATCGACATCGCGCCCGAGGAGACCGTCTGCTGCCCCAGCCCGAACAGCGTGTGCAGCACGGTCTGTCCGGCCGCGAGCAGTGCCGTGATCCCGGTCAGTGAGCGCACGCGCCCGGCGAGCGGTGCCGCGACCAGGACGGCCCCCAGGAACCCCGCGCCCAGCGTCCACAGCGGAACCGTGGCGCAGGAGGCGAGGGTGTGACCGCCCGCGGCCAGCACGACGCAGACCGCGGCGAACACCGCGGCCCGCAGGATCCGGAGATCGTTTCCGGAGCGCACCGTGCGCTGGTGGGGGGCAGTCATGGCGGGCTCATCATCGCACTGGGCCCCCGGCCGCCCTACGGCAGGTCCGCAAGGTTCCCTGCCGACCGGAAGATCACTCTCTGGTACGACCGGCCCGCACATACACCGATTCTGTTTCGGACGCATCGCCCATATGGGCGGCATCACGTCAACTCCGTGCTTACGCACGGCTGCGCGCGGCAATAAGAAACGGTATGTCGAGCCGCGGCCGGGAGGCTGGAGCATGAGCATCTGGTGGTCACTCCACTTGCGGCGTGAAGCTGCGAGCGTTCCGCTCGCCCGACGCCTGCTGCTCGGCACGATGGAGACGGCGGGAGTCGACCCCGACGTCTGCTACGACCTCTCCGTCGCCCTCACCGAGGCGTGTGCGAACGCCGTCGAGCACGGCGGGGGCACGGTGCACGGCGCCTCCTCGGAGGCGTACCGGGTCACCGCCTACCTCGACGGCGAGAAGTGCCGTATCGAAGTCACCGACTCCGGCCCGGGGTTCGCCTTCTCCGCGACGCCCCGCCCCTCCCGCCCCGACGCCGAGCACGGCCGGGGCCTCGGGCTGATCAAGGAGCTGGCCGACCACGTCCACATCGGCCACAAGCCGGGGCGTACCGGCACGGTGGTGAGCTTCGACAAGATCCTCAAGTGGCGGGACGACTCACCGCTGATGGCGGTGTGAGGGGCCCTCAGCTTCCTCGGCATTCCCAGCTGGTTCTCATCGGCGCCCGCCGTATCGGTGAGCCCACCCCGCAGCTGCGCGCGGCATCCACGGGGGACTGTGGGCCTCCTGGCGGGCGCGCTGCTCTCGGACGCGCTGCCGGTGGGCACGGGCTCACGGGTGGTGTGATCCGGGGTTCCTCAGGCTCCCTCCAGCACCTTCACCAACACCTCCAGCGCCTCCGGATACGCCCGCTCCCGAGGCGTCCCGTACCCGACCACGAGCCCCTGCGGGCGCCCCTCGCCGGGCGTGTGCCAGTGGTCTCCCAGGTGTCCGACGGCGAGCCCCTCGGCCTCGGCCCGCTTCAGCGCCGCTTCCTCGTCGGCGACCTCCACCAGCGCGTGCAGCCCGGCGGCGATCCCGCGTACGTCGTGCTTTCCGCCGAGCCGGTCCAGGAGCTGGTCCCTGCGTCTGCGGTATCTGAGCCGGCACGCGCGCACATGCCGGTCGTAGGCATGGCTGTCGATCAGTTCGGCGAGCGCCAACTGGCCGATGGACTCGGTGTGGTGGTCGCTGTGCAGCTTGGCGTCGGCGACCGCGTCGACCAGGTGCGGCGGCAGCACCATCCAGCCGAGCCGCAACGCGGGCCCGAGCGTCTTGGAGGCCGTACCGAGGTAGACGACCCGGCCCGGCGCCATCCCCTGGAGCGCGCCCACGGGCTGCCGGTCGTAGCGGAACTCCCCGTCGTAGTCGTCCTCGACGATCAGCCCGCCACGCGCGCGTGCCCAGTCCGTGAGCGCCCGCCGCCGCTCGGGGTGCAGCGTCACACCGGTCGGGTACTGGTGCGCCGGCGTGACGACAACGGCCTTGAGGTCCTCCAACTCCTGTGCGCACAGGCCCCGTTCGTCCACCGGCACCGGCACCACGCGTCCCCCGTTGCGCCGGACCACCTCCCGGTGGAACGGCAGCCCCGGGTCCTCCATGGCGATCTCCGCACCGTCCAGCACACGTGTGAGCAGCGCCAGCCCCTGCACATACCCGGAGGTGATCACGATCCGCTCGGGCGGCGCGATGACCCCGCGGGCCCGTCCCAGATACCCCGACAGCGCGGTCCGCAGCTCGATACGGCCGCGCGGATCCCCGTAGTCGTACGCCAGCAGCGGCGCTGTCGCGATGGCCCGCCGCAGCGCCCGCAGCCAGGCCGCCGCGGGAAACGCCCCGACGTCCGGACTGCCGGGCCGCAGATCAAAACGCGGGGTACGCGCGCGTGCCGCCGCCTTGGGCGCGTCGGCGTCCAGGGAGGGCAACGAGGCGACCTGGGTGCCTGACCCCTGCCGGGCCGTCAGATACCCCTCCGCGACCAGCTGGTCGTAGGCGGCCTTGGCGGTTCCCCGCGAGACACCCAGCTCGGTGGCGAGCCGCCGGGTGGCGGGCAGCCGCGTCCCGGGCGCGAGCCGCCCGTCGCGCACGGCGTCCCTGAGCGCCCGCTCGAGCCCGACCCGCCGCCCGTCACCGGAATCGGGCTCGAGATGCAGGTCGACTCCGACGCCGGACCAGAAGTCGTCCACGACGACGCTCCCCCCAGGTTGGTGATTCCAGGCACGTCAATGGCCGGGCACCTCCCTGGTACCCGGCCATTCGTCTCGTATCAGCTCTTGAGCGAGGCCATCCAGGCCTCGACCTCGTCGGACCGGCGCGGCAGCCCGTCCGACAGGTTCCGGTTGCCGTCGGCCGTCACCAGGATGTCGTCCTCGATCCGGACCCCGATCCCCCGGTACTCCTCCGGCACCGTCAGGTCGTCGGCCTGGAAGTACAGCCCCGGCTCGACCGTGAGCACCATGCCGGGCTCCAGCGTCCCGTCGACGTACGACTCCACGCGCGCGGCAGCGCAGTCGTGCACGTCCAGGCCGAGCATGTGCCCGGTGCCGTGCAGCGTCCAGCGCCGCTGCAGCCCGAGCTCCAGCACCCGCTCCACGGGCCCCTCGACGAGCCCCCACTCGACGAGCCGCTCGGCGAGCACCCGCTGCGCGGCGTCGTGGAAGTCGCGGTACTTGCCGCCCGGCTGCACCGCCGCGATACCGGCCTCCTGGGCGTCGTACACGGCGTCGTAGATCTTCTTCTGGATCTCGGTGAAGCGCCCGTTGATCGGCAGGGTGCGTGTGACGTCGGCCGTGTAGTACGTGTGCGTCTCGACGCCGGCGTCCAGCAGCAGCAGGTCGCCCGAGCGGACCGGCCCGTCGTTGCGCACCCAGTGCAGCGTGCAGGCGTGCGGTCCGGCGGCGGCGATCGTGCCGTAGCCGACGTCGTTGCCCTCCACGCGCGCGCGGAGGAAGAACGTGCCCTCGATGTACCGCTCGGAGGTCGCCTCGGCCTTGTCCAGGACGCGCACGACGTCCTCGAAGCCGCGGACCGTCGAGTCGACGGCCTTCTGCAGCTCGCCGATCTCGAACTCGTCCTTGACCAGCCGTGCCTCGGAGAGGAAGACCCGCAGCTCCTCGTCGCGCTCGGCGGTGACCTTGTCGGTCAGCGCGGCCTCGATCCCGGCGTCGTACCCGCGCACGACCCGCACCGGACCGGTGGCCTCACGCAGCGCGTCGGCCAGTTCGCGCACGTCGGAGGCGGGGATGCCGTACAGCTTCTCCGCCTCGGTGAGGGAGTGCCGGCGGCCGACCCACAGCTCGCCCTGGCCGGAGAGCCAGAACTCGCCGTTCTCCCGGTCGGAGCGCGGCAGGAGGTAGATCGTCTCCCGGTGGCCGTCCGCGGTCGGCTCCAGGACCAGGACGCCGTCCTCGGTCTGGTTGCCGGTGAGATACGCGTACTCGACGGACGCGCGGAAGGCGTACTCGGTGTCGTTCGAACGGGTCTTCAGGTTGCCCGCCGGGATCACCAGACGCTCGCCCGGGAAGCGCGCCGACAGCGCGGCGCGCCGCGCTGCGGTCTGAGCGGCCTGGGCGATCGGCTCCAGGTCACGCAGCTCCGTGTCGGCCCAGCCGGACTTCATGTTCTCGGCCAGCTCGTCGGAGACGCCCGGGTACAGGCCGTTCTTGCGCTGCTTGATCGGCTCTTCGGACTCAGCTTCCGGGGTCGCCGGCGTGAGCTCGTCTGCCACGGTCATCCTCCTCGATACGGCACTGGACCCCCTCCATCGTACGGTCGTACGGAAGGGGGCCCAGGCCCGGAAGACCCTTACCGGCTCCTACTCGAAGCGAGCCGCGAGCAGCGCCACGTCCTCATCGCTCTCCGCCGCGTCCAGCCCGTCCGGCAGGACCGTCCGCAGCACATGGTCGGCGATCGCGTCCGGGTTGTGCCGCAGCGCCCTGGGGACGCCCGCCGCCGCCGCGTGCAGGCGGGCGAAGGCGCGGTCGGTGGGGTCGCCGGTGCGGTGCAGCAGACCGTCGGTGTAGAGCAGCACCGTCTCGCCGCGCTCCGCCTGGAACTCCGTGCTCGGCGCCTCCCAGCAGGCGAGCATCCCGAGCGGCGCGGACACGGAGGTCTCCACGAACTCCGTGCGCCGCTCGCCGACCAGCAGGGGCGGGCAGTGCCCGGCACCGGCCAGCGTGATCTTGCGCAGGGAGGGCTCGCAGTAGGCGAACAGGGCGGTCGCGGAGCGGGCGGGCTCGGTGAGGCGCAGCAGCAGCTCCAGGTCGGACAGGACCGCCACCGGGTCCTCGCCCTCCATCACGGCGTACGCGCGCAGGGAGGCCCGCAGCCGCCCCATCGCGGCGACCGCGCTCGGCCCGGAACCGGTGACCGAGCCCACCGCGAGGCCCAGCGCGGCGTCGGGCAGCGGAAGCGCGTCGAACCAGTCGCCGCCGCCGCGCGGGCCGGTGCGGTGGCGGGCGGCGAGCTGCACGCCGGCCACCCGGGGGAGCCGGGACGGCAGCAGCTCCTCGGCGATCGTCGTCATGCACGCGCGCGTGCGTTCCACCTCCACCAGCCGGGCCAGGTGCTCGCCGGCGTAACGGGCGTAGAGCCCGACGAGGTGGCGCTGCCGCTCGAGCGGTTCGGCGGGCTCGTCGTAGAGCCACACGGCGGCGCCGAGGCGGCCCGAGCGCTCGCCGGCCAGGGGGAGCGCGTAGCAGGCGGCATAGCCGAGACGGGCGGCCACCTCGCGATGCCGGGGGTCGAGCCCGTCCTCGGCGAAGAGGTCCGGCTGGGCGATCTCGCTGTCCCCGCCCGGCAGGCCCTCGAGGATGCGGCCGTACGACATGGCGCTGCGCGGCACCGTCTCGATGTGCCCGAGGTCGGCGCGGGCGAGGCCGAGGCCGATGGTGGTGTCCGGTCCGAGGCCGTCGACCGGTTCCAGTACGAGGAGACCGCGCCGGGCGCCGACGAGGGCGGCTCCGGCGCGCAGCAGTTCCGTCAGGGCGTCCGCGAGCGAGTCCGTGTGGTTCAGGCGTTCGGTGAGTTCATGGAGGGTCGTGAGGTCGGAGACCCAGCCGGCCAGCCGGTCGGTGAGCAGCGCCCCCGGGGGGTTGGGCGGAGGGACCGGTGAGGTACCCGAGGCTGCGGGCGCGGGCGCGACAGTGTGTGCGGGCGACGGAACCGTTGAATCGATTCCGGCCACTTTCGGAGGGTGAGGGGCGTTCATGGCGTCCGGCTTCCGGACCGGTGCGTATTGCTCAAAAGCATCGCAAACCCCCATGTCATTCTGCGCCGCTAGCAGTGTCTCCACATGTACACGCACTCGTAAGGGGATGTCCAGCATTGTCCTGCTGGGATTCCTGGTGTCCATGGGCACCGAGTGATCCCCTTGCCTAAAAGCAAATTTGGCTTAAAACTGACTCGGGTAACGGGGTATTGCGGTCGACTGGGCTTGCTCGACGGAGCGTCACAGCGGTCGTGATGGGTACGTACTCGGAGAAGGCCAGGGGTGGTGGACCGCCACCCGGAACCTGGTGACCGACTCCGGGCGTCTTAGCCACCGACGACCGAGCCCCATCCTCCCGTGGCGGAGGCGAAGAGAAATACGCGGGACGGCAAAACGCCAGACTTCGCCACCCCCACGCCACGCCCATGCTTTTGATGGACGCAGCATGGACGAGGCTGCCGCGGATGCAGTCAACGTTCGGCCCATAGGGGATCCCCTTGCCCAGAGCAGGGGTGTGATGCGCCAACAGGTACGCACAGTGAAGTGATCGACACATGGTGTGATGTGGCCCCCACGGTGTTGCCAGCGGTGCAACGGAAAGGAACGAGCGCTCATGCGCGAGATCCTCGGAAGGCGACGCAGGCTCCTGTCCAAGCGCAGCGACGGAAGGCCTGAGTTGATCAGCGCGGCCCTGACCTTCGCGACGGAATGGCAGTGGCCCGTACTCCCGGGTGTGGCGGCGGACCCGCAGGCGCGTTCCCGCTGCGGCTGCCCCGACGCGGAGTGCACGGTACCCGGCGCACATCCCTTCGACCCCGGTCTCCTCGCGGCCACCACCGACGCCCGCATGGTGCGCTGGTGGTGGAGCAACCGGCCGGCCGCGCCCGTCATCCTGGCCACCGGCGGCAAGGCCCCCTGCGCGGTGAGCATGCCGGCCCTCGCCGCCTCGCAGGCCCTGACCGCACTCGACCGCATGGGCATGCGCCTCGGCCCGGTCGTCGCCTCGCCGAGCCGCTGGGCGATCCTGGTGAAGCCGTACAGCATGGAGCAGTTGGGCGAGCTCCTCTACGCCAAGGACTTCGTCCCCGGCTCCCTCCGCTTCCACGGCGAGGGCGGCTATGTGGCCCTGCCCCCGTCCGAGACCGGCGAGGGCGAGATCCGCTGGGAGCGCGCGCCGCTGCCCGGCTCCGCCTCCCCCTGGGTGCCCGACGTCGAGGCCGTGGTGGACGCGGCCGTCGAGGCCCTCACTCGTACGGGTGTGAGCGCGCCCGAGTTGTAGGGGTGTCGGGCGCGCGCGGGACGGCACGCGCCCGCGTGCTCGTTATCTTCCGCACATGCTGCATGATCCTGGGGGACACCCCCCAGACTCCCGAATCCGTCTGCTCGCCATGGCGGGCGTAGTGGTGTGCGCAGTCGTGCTGCCGCTGGCCGTGGCCTCCGCGGGACCGGCGGGCGACGAGGGGCACACCGTCGTGCGTGCCCCCGCGCGCGCATCCGTACGTGCCTCCCCGCGTCCCGAGGACGCCAAGGCGCCCTCCGCCGCCCCCGCCCCTTCCCCCCTGCTCGATCTCGGTCTGGACACAGCCGTCCGCTGCGGCCCCGAACTCACCTCCCCCGAAGGCGTCGAGGCACAGACCTGTGTGCTCACGCAGGGCGAGGACACCTGGGCGCGCACCTACTACCGCAATGTGACCGGCAAGGCCCTGGACTCCGCACTGAGTCTCATGGGGCCCGGTGGCCGCACCGTGCAGCTGAGCTGCGCCGTGGGCGCCGAGGACGAACCGGGGATGTGCGAGACACCCCGGCAGCACACCCGGGGCGCGCTGGACGGATACACGGCGGTCGCGGAGTTCGCGGGGCGATCCGGGCGCGGTCCGCTGCTGCTGCGCTCCGGGAGCAACTCCGGGAAGCCCACCGGGAGTTGACGGGCGACCGCATTCCGTAAAGGAACCGCGCACATGAAAAGACCCGGTTGCTGGCGACGGGGGATGCACCAGCAACCGGGCTACTGGAACGGTAACAAGAGATCCGCGGTTCGCAAATTCGATCCGGGCTTTCCAGTCACGTATTGGCTTGTCCCCAGCGGGACTTGTGAGCGGAGTCACCGGTTCCGGCAGATCGGGTCCCGCTGACCGACCGGTCAGCAGGACCCCGTCTTGTCGCTCCTCGTCAACTCAGTGTGACCTGGCGGTTGGTGAGGCCGCCACGTGCGCGGCGCTCGTCGGCCGTCAGCGGCGCGTCCGAGGCGAGGGCCGCCGCGAGGCGCTCGGCGAACTCGGCCGCCGGCTTCTCGATGTCGTCCGCGCCGACCCCGCTCGGCAGGTCCCAGACCGGGACGGTGAGCCCGTGAGCGCGGAAGGAACCCACGAGGCGGGTGCCTTCACCGAGGTTCGACCGGCCGGCCGCGTGCAGCCGCGCGAGGGCGTCCAGAAGCTGCTCCTCGGGATGCGGCATGACCCAGCGCAGGTGGTTCTTGTCCGGCGTCTCGCACCAGTACGCGGCGTCCACGCCGGTGAGCTTCGCGGTCGGGATGGCCGCGGCGTTGGCCCGCTCCAGCGAGGCGGCCACCTCCGGCGTGGCGTTCTCGGAGTCCGGGACCCAGAACTCGAAGCCGCTGTGCACAACTGGCTCGAACACGCCTTCGGGGTCGAGCAGATCCTGCAGCCGCGGACCGTCGGCCGGAGCGCGCCGGCCCTCGACCGGTGTGCCGGGCTCGGCGGTCAGCGCGCGCTGGAGGGTGTCGGCGAGGTCGCGGCTGATGTCGCCGGACGCCGTGTCGTTCTGCAGGCCCAGGAGCACCGAGCCGTCGTCGCGGCGCAGGGCCGGCCAGGCCATCGGCAGCACCGTCGCCAGCGTCAGGGACGGGACGCCCTCGGGCAGACCGCCCTTCAGGGGCAGTTCCACGGTGGCGGCCGGCACCAGCTCACGCAGCGCCACCCAGTCGCACTCGCCCGGAAGTCCCTCGAAGGGCCGGTGCACCAGCTCGGTCACGGCGTGTGCGGCGGCCCGTCCGTGACAGGCCTTGTAGCGGCGGCCACTGCCACACGGGCAGGGCTCGCGGGCGCCGACGACCGGGACCTCACCCTCCGTGATCTGCGGGCGCTTGGCCTTCGTCTGGGGTCGCTTCTTGGCCATTGTGGGTGTCTCCCGGTTACGGCTCGTCTGGTACGGCGGGAGCCTAGCCGTTCACACCGTGCGCCACGGGGACCTGTGGACAGCCAGGTGTTCAGTCCAGGTCGTCGAACGCGTCCGCGAAGCCCAGGGCCGGCATCGCCGGGATCCTCGACACCGTCGGTGAGGTGACGCGCGTAGCGAAGTCGTCGCGTCGCAGCCTGGCGTCCGGGTCGTGGACGTCCTCGTGCACGACGACCCATACGGTGACCTCGCCGCGGGCGTCGTCCCGTACGCCCCAGTCCTCGGCCAGCGCGGTGATGATGTTCAGCCCGCGGCCGCCGTGCGCGGTGACCGAGGGCGTGGCCGGAGCCGGGCGCGTGGGCCCGCCGCCGTCCGTCACCTCCACCGTGAGTCGGCCGCTCCCGTCCACCCGCCATGCGGCGCGGACGTCGCCGTCCCCGGCCAGGGCGTCGCCCAGTGGCCGGCCGTGCTTGCACGCGTTGCTCAACAGTTCGGAAAGAATGAGTACGGCATCGTCGATCACGGCGTCCGGCACGCCGCCCGAGCGCAATTGCTCGCGCATACGGTGTCGCGCCTCCCCCACGCCCGCAGGGCCATGGGGTACGGCCATGCTCGACGACGTGGGCACCTCCTGTGCCACCACCAACGCCACCCCCGAGACCTCCTTTGCCCCACGCCACGGTGTGGATGCCCCATTGGCCTGTACCGGAAACCGGCCAATCCACGTTCAGTGACGCATTCGCAACGATCGAATACGGAGCGAATGCGCCGGAGCACTCCCTGTAGCCGTGTGGCTGGATTTCGACTGTGGCCGAGTCTGGAGGATGGTGCCCGAGTGGCGGGTGGGTCAAGGGTTCTTCACAGGTCTTTACCGGTGACGAACGGTGACGAACCGTAGTGACGAACCGTGAGGAACGCCGCTCAGCGGCCGAGCTGACGCAGAACCGCACGTGGGCGGTTGGTGATGATGGCGTCGATGCCCAGGTCGACGCAGAGATCCACGTCCTCGGGCTCGTTCACCGTCCACACGTGCACCTGGTGGCCGGCCGCCTTCAGGCGCTCGATGTACGCGGGGTGGTTGCGCACGATCCGGATCGAGGGGCCCGCGATCCGGACACCCGCCGGCAGCCGTCCGTCGCGCAGCCGGGGCGAGACGAACTGCAGCAGATAGACCGTCGGCAGGGTCGGCGAGGCGGCACGCACGCGATGCAGCGAGCGCGCCGAGAAGCTCATCACGCGCACGGGCGACTCGGCGGCCGACGCGGGGGCGTCCAGCCCGAACCGCTTCAGCAGCATCAGCAGCCGCTCCTCCACCTGCCCCGCCCACCGAGTCGGGTGCTTGGTCTCGATCGCCAGCTCCACCCGCCGCCCCGCGTCGGCGACCAGCTCCAGCAGCCGCTCCAGGGTCAGTACGGAGGTGTCCTCCCGGTCCTCGGGCCGGAACTCCCAGTCGGGCTCCTCGTCGCGGGTGCGCCACAGCTCCCGGGTCCTGCGCGAGCCGAAGTCCAGGGCGGCGAGCTCCGCGAGCTCCAGCGCCGAGACCGCGCCCCGGCCGTTGGACGTACGGTTGACGCGACGGTCGTGGACGCACACGAGATGGCCGTCCGCCGTCAGGCGTACATCACACTCGAGGGCGTCCGCACCGTCCTCGATGGCCCTTTTGTATGCGGCCAGGGTGTGCTCGGGGGCCTCTTCGGAGGCTCCGCGGTGGGCGACGACTTGAATCCGGTGCCGGCGTGCGTGGGTCACCGCGTCATGGTGCCATCGCAGAGGGGTAGTCGTGCGATCGGAGGAGCATAGATTGCGCCCCTTTTGCCTGTCATGGCCTATATAAAGAATGGCCCCGGACCCACAGGCACCGCTTATGGTGCCCTGACGGCTCATGGGAAAAGCTGACGGCATACAAAAGAACATGCACAGCTGCATCGCGCCGGACCGTCGAGAACGTGAACGAGCGTGACCGAGTGCGACCGAGAACAACAGCCGTGGACCGAGGAGAGAAGCTGTGAGCACCGAGAACGAGGGCACCCCGGTACCCCCGGCCCCGTCCGCACCCCCCGTGCCGGTGGACGCTCCCGCTCCCTCGGCACCCGCCGCCCCCGAGGGGAGCGACCGGACGGCCCCACTTCCGCCCGTACCCCCGAGCGCCCCCGGCGCGCAGGAGCACACACAGGAGCAGCAGCAGGCGCCCGCGGGCTCGGCCCCGGACGCCTCCTGGCCGCCCCCGGCCGTGCCCTCCTACGCGGACGGCGGCGCCGGCGGCGCGGGCTCCGGCTGGGGCTCCTCCTACCAGCAGCCCGCACCGAAGTCCGGCCGTGGCGGTCTCGTGGCCGCGATCCTGGTGGCCGCGCTGCTCGCCGGCGGCCTGGGCGGCGGCCTCGGCTACACGCTGGCCAAGAACAACGACGACAACACCGGTTCCACCACGGTCTCCGCCGCCACCAGCGGCGGCGCCGTCAAGCGGGACGCGGGCACGGTCGCGGGCGTGGCTGCCAGGGCGCTGCCGAGCACGGTCACCATCGAGGCCGAGTCCACCAGCGGCGAGGGCGGCACCGGCACCGGTTTCGTCTTCGACACCCAGGGCCACATCGTCACCAACAACCACGTCGTCGCGGACGCGGTCGACGGCGGCAAGCTCACGGCGACCTTCCCGAACGGCAAGAAGTACAACGCCGAGGTCGTCGGCCACGCGCAGGGCTACGACGTGGCGGTCATCAAGCTCAAGAACGCTCCGTCGGACCTCAAGCCCCTGACCCTGGGCGACTCCGACAAGGTGGCGGTGGGCGACTCCACGATCGCCATCGGCGCCCCCTTCGGCCTGTCCAACACGGTCACGACGGGCATCATCAGCGCCAAGAACCGCCCGGTGGCCTCCAGCGACGGCTCCGGCAGCAGCAGTGCGTCGTACATGAGCGCCCTGCAGACGGACGCCTCGATAAACCCGGGCAACTCCGGCGGCCCGCTGCTGGACGCGGCGGGCAACGTCATAGGCATCAACTCCGCGATCCAGTCCACCGGCAGCGGCGGCGGCCTCGGCGGCTCCAGCCAGTCCGGCTCGATCGGCCTGGGCTTCGCCATCCCGATCAACCAGGCCAAGTACGTCGCCCAGCAGCTGATCAAGACCGGCAAGCCGGTCTACGCGAAGATCGGCGCGTCCGTCTCCCTGGAGGACTCCTCCAGCGGCGCGAAGATCACCGAGCAGGGCGCCGGCGGCTCCGCCGCGGTCGAGTCCGGAGGCCCCGCCGACAAGGCCGGCCTCAAGCCCGGTGACGTGATCACCAAGCTCGACGACCGCGTCATCGACTCCGGCCCCACCCTGATCGGCGAGATCTGGACGCACAAGCCCGGCGACCAGGTGACGATCACCTACGAACGCGACGGCAAGTCCCACACGGTCCAGCTCACCCTGGGCGCGCGGCAGGGCGACAGCTGACCTCGCGGTTCGGACCCGGTGCGGACCATGGCCCGCACGACGCACGCAGGGCCGGTACGCTGTACCCGCTCCGCCCCTGGTGGGCGGCAGCGGGGTGGGTTGCCCGAGCGGCCTAAGGGAACGGTCTTGAAAACCGTCGTGGCGCGAGTCACCGTGGGTTCAAATCCCACACCCACCGCTGGTGGTTGGGCCTTGGTGCCGGAACGATTCCGGCACCAAGGCCCTCTTGCTTCACGTGGCAACGACACGCTTCCGCATCAGAGCCTGGGTCCTCCTGCCGACGTTCTTCCTCGCCGCGTGCACGTCGGGGTCTGGCGTCGAACGGGTTCACGCGAACGCGGCCTCCCCCGGCCGAACCACCACGACCGCGGCACAGCAGGAGAAGAAGCTCGGTGCAGTAGCCCGGTCGGCCCTGCAAGCCATCGCGACCGGCTCGGCGGTGGCCTCCGGCCTGGAGCGTGTGTCGGACGGACTGCACACTGATCCTGGCCTTTCCGCAGGTACCGCATACCGCCTGACCGTGGTCTGTGCCGGCACCGGAACCGCTGTCATCGAGTTCGCACCGGCAGGCGCGGCGGCCAGGAAGCCGTTTCCCTGCGACGGGACGGCGGTCCTGGAACGCTTCACCGCGAAGCGCGCGCAACACGTCGACATCAACGGCGGCCGGGGCGCCACAGGGATGATTGCCTGGCGGATCGAACGGGTGTGAGCCGGACCGGCCGGCTAAAGCTCGCAGTCCCGCGCCAGCCCCTCCCAGTCCACCCCCCGCAACGAGCCCTCCGCGTCGCACTCGCACGGCAGCCGGGCGGTCGGCTGGAACCAGATGACCGTCAGGGCCGAGTGGTACAGGACCGGGTCGTGGGACGGGTCCAGTGCCGAGGAGCGGAAGGAGCCGACGCAGGCGACGGACGGCAGGATCTCCACGGGGCCGAAGGCCCCCGCGTACTGGTCCGGGTATGCACGCGGCGGTGGGACGAGGTGGACCGGGGTGGCGGGGGACGTGCGTGCGGCGGTGCTGAGCAGGCCCTCGATCACCATGTCGTTGACCGGCTTGCAGGGGTAGCCCGGGAAGTCCTCCGGCATTTCGCCGTAGGTCGACGACAGCCGCAGCTCGGCGAGGTCGACCGAGCGGCCGGAGGAGAGGACCACGCGGGCCAGCGACATGGTCCGCGCTCTCGGGCGGTCGTGCATGGACGTCCTCTGCTCAGGTGCTCACGTACTCAGGTGCTCAGGTGCTCAGGTGCTCAGGTGCTCACGTGCTCATGTCTTGTCCGGCCTCACGGCCGGTGCCCCGTCATCCGCGCGGCCGACGCGATCGTCGCCCGTGCCTCACGTTCCGACAGACCGGTGTTGAGTGCCGCGTCCAGTAAGGGCGCGAGCAGGGCCGGCCCGATGCCGTTCTCGTACGCGCGGCAGGCGGCCCAGAACAGGCGGGTGTTGCGCTGTCCCTCGTGCGCGGCGAGGACGAACTGGACGAGGCCCTGGCCGTGGTCGCCGGCCGACGGGTGCGTCGAGGGGTGGACCGGGCGTGGCGGCGGCAGCAGGAGGCGCAGGAGGGCGGGTGGGCAGGCGGCGGGTGCGAGATGGGCCGTACCGGGCGCCGTCGTATAGACGCCGTGGTCGGTGCGGGAGCCGGGGCCGACGAGGTAGCCGCCCGCGCCGCGGATGTCGATGCCGGGGGCGAGGCGGCCGGCGGAGTTGGGGACGGCGGCGTCGGGCGGGCCGCTCAGCCAGAGGTGGCGGCCGCCGCTGGGGGTGAGGACGACGACCGTCTCGGGGATCGTGAAGAGGTGGCGCAGGGCGAGTTCGCGCAGGGCCGCCGAGGAGTCCGTACCGGATTTCGTGTCGAGGTCGACGCCGATCAGATGGTGGGGCGGAAGGCCGCAGGCGATGCCGTAGCCGGTCGCCCAGGGGGCCGCGGCGAACAGTTCGCGGATGCGTGCCGGGTCGGTCGAGGCGTCGTACACCCCGTGTCCGAGGCGGCCGCACTCGCCGTGGCAGGGCTGGGGGTCGGGGTCGTCGTGGTGGGGGGAGCGCAGGGCCGGAAGTTTCGTCCGAGACAGGGGAATGACGGCCAGTCCGCGCTCGGCGGCTGACAGGGCGTGTGCGAGGGCCAGCGTCGTGGCCTGCCGGTCTGTGGTGGCCATGCCTCCATGTTCGTACACGCGTTCGAAAAAAGGAAGAGGGGCCGGGCTCGACGCGCCCGGGCGTGGAGGTTGGCCGGAAAAGTGCCGGGTCGCTGCACCCCTTGCGGCGCTTGGGGTGGAGGTGCCCGGACTGTCCTGGCCTGGGCGTTGGAAGTGGCGATAGGGGTTTATCGACTTGTCGTAGCACTTGAGGAGGAATCGTGCGTTCCGGTGTGGTTCGCCGGGGATTCGGTGGGCAACCCTGATCGTGCGACGTCGTGCACAGCACCGAGGTGGTCGGCCAACTGCCTTGGAATCAGCCGTACTTCACGTTGGTGTTCTTGGAGGAACAACATGGCAAGCATCCGTACCGCCCGCGTCATCGCCGCCGTCTCCGCCCTTCCGCTGGCAGCCGCACTGTTCGCCGGCGTCGCGGCGGCGGACAACGGCGCCATCGCGGACAACGGATCGAACGCGGGTGTCGCAAGCGCCGTCGGCAGCGGTGTCGGAGACGACAACAACGGCAACTCCTCGACCACACAGCAGAACGCGGTCGGCTCCGGGGCCTCGAACCAGAGCAACACCGCGCAGGTCAAGGGCTCCGCGTTCACGGCCGTCAACCAGGGGAACAAGAACGTGGCCATCAACTTCACCGAACTGTGGTGAGCCGGCTCCCCTGACCCGAAGGGTCAGGGTGTGCGCTGGGGTGCAAGGGCGTCTGTGCGGCGGTGCTTCGGTGCCGCCGCGCAGGCGTTTTCGCGTGCCGGACAACGACCTTGACAGTGGGCCTTATCTGACGGACAGTCAGAAACTCTGGCGGGCACAGGAGACGGCGAGGGGGCGACGGTGAGCGAGGACGAGCTGGGGGCGCGGCTCAAGGCCTACGAGGGGCGGCGCGCCGCCGTGTCCGGCAGAGGCAGGGATCCCGTCAACGCGCCCATGATCCGGCACTGGTGCGAGGCGATGGGAGACACCAATCCGGCCTATGCGGGCCCCGAGGCCATAGCTCCTCCCACCATGCTCCAGGCCTGGACCATGGGCGGCCTCTCCGGCCACGAGGGACGCACAGGGGACTACGACGAACTGCTCACCCTGCTCGACGAGGCGGGCTGCACCTCCGTCGTCGCCACCGACTGCGAGCAGGAGTACCTGCGGCCCCTGCGTCCCGGGGACGAGATCACCTTCGACACGGTGATCGAGTCGGTGTCCGAGCGGAAGACGACGAAGCTGGGCACGGGGTACTTCGTCACGACGCGGACGGACGTCCGGGCGGGCCACGCCCTCGTGGGCACGCACCGCTTCCGGATCCTCAAATACGCCCCCGCACGCCGCAGGAAGCCCGAGCAGCCCGCCCGGCGCCCGCGCCCCGTCGTCAACCGTGACAACGCCGGCTTCTGGGAGGGAGTCGAGCACCACCGGCTGCTCATCCAGCGCTGCACCGGCTGCGCGACCCTCCGCTTCCCCTGGCTGCCGGGCTGCAACCAGTGCGGCGGCCCGGACTGGGACACGGTCGAGGCGAGCGGCGAGGGCACGGTGTACTCGTACGTCGTCATGCACCACCCGCCCTTCCCGGCCTTCTCCCCGCCCTACGCGGTCGCCCTCATCGAACTCGCCGAGGGCGTGCGGATGATCAGCGACGTGGTCGGAGTGCCCTACGACAAGGTGCGCATCGGAATGCCCGTACGGCTCGAATTCCAGGTGTACGACGAGGAGTTGGTGCTGCCGGTGTTCCGCGCCCGGGAGGAGGAGGCCGTATGAGGGCCGGTGAGAAGCTGCCGCCGCTGGAGATCCCGATCACCCGCACCCTGATCGTCGCCGGCGCCATCGCCTCCCGCGACTACCAGGACGTGCACCACGACGCCGAGCTGGCCCGGCAGAAGGGCTCCCCGGACATCTTCATGAACATCCTGACGACGAACGGCCTGGTCGGCCGCTACATCACCGACCACTTCGGCCCGACGGCGGTCCTGCGCAAGGTGGCCATTCGGCTGGGAGCGCCCAACTATCCGGGGGACACGATGGTGTTGACGGGCACGGTGGAGAAGGTCGTCGAGCAGGCCGAAGGCGACACGGCGACGGTCCGGGTGGTGGGGGCGAACGGCATCGGCAGCCATGTCACGGGCACGGTGACGGTCACCGTCCCCGCGAAGGCCCCCGAGGGTGCCGGATGAGCGTCCGCGCCCGGGACGGCCTCGGCGGACGGGCCGCGATCGTCGGCATCGGCGCCACGGAGTTCTCCAAGGACTCGGGGCGCAGCGAGCTGCGGCTGGCCGTGGAGGCGGTGCGGGCCGCGCTGGACGACGCCGGGCTGACCCCCGGGGACGTGGACGGACTGGTCACGTTCACGATGGACACCAGCCCGGAGATCACCGTGGCCCAGGCCTGCGGGATGGGCGAACTGTCCTTCTTCTCCCGCATCCACTACGGCGGCGGCGCGGCCTGTGCGACCGTCCAGCAGGCGGCGCTCGCGGTGGCGACGGGCATCGCGGAGGTCGTGGTCTGCTACCGCGCGTTCAACGAGAGGTCGGGCCGCCGCTTCGGCTCCGGGGTGCAGCACCGGGAGCCGTCCGCGGAGGGCGCGGCACTCGGCTGGTCACTGCCGTTCGGGCTGCTGACCCCGGCGTCCTGGGTGGCGATGGCCGCGCAGCGGTATCTGCACACCCACGGACTGACCCCGGAGGCGTTCGGGCAGGTGGCGGTGGTCGACCGCAAGTACGCGGCGACGAACCCGGCGGCGTACTTCCACGGCCGCCCGATCACCCTCGCCGATCACGCGGCCTCGCGCTGGATCGTCGAGCCGCTCAGACTCCTGGACTGCTGCCAGGAGACCGACGGCGGCCAGGCGATCGTCGTCACCTCCGTGGAGCGGGCCCGCGATCTGCCCCGTCCGCCGGCCGTCATAGCGGCGGCGGCCCAGGGCGCGGGCCGCGCGCAGGAGCAGATGACGAGCTTCTACCGCGACGACCTGACCGGCCTGCCGGAGATGGGCGTGGTCGCCCGGCAGCTGTGGCGCACCTCCGGGCTGACGCCGGCCGACATGGACGTGGCGATCCTGTACGACCACTTCACGCCGTTCGTGCTGATGCAGCTGGAGGAGTTCGGGTTCTGCGGGAAAGGGGAGGCGGCGGACTTCGTGGCCGGGGAGTCGCTGCCGATCAACACGCATGGAGGGCAGCTCGGGGAGGCCTACCTCCATGGGATGAACGGCGTGGCGGAAGGGGTGCGCCAGCTGCGCGGGACGGCTGCGAACCGCATACCGGGGGCGGGGCGGGTCCTGGTCACCGCAGGCACCGGCGTGCCCACATCCGGCCTGGTCCTGACCGCGGACGGCTGAGCGGTCGGGTCCGGGGGGCCCGGGTCGCCGGGCGGCCCCCGGGGGTCATCCCGCAGTACCCCGGGGCCGCTCGTCCACCTACAGGAGGTGCAGCTGCCTCCACCCCTACAACCTGAGGGGGACTCGGCTTCGGGACCTGCGGCCGATGAGCCGGAGGCACCCCCGCTCATAGCGTGGAGCCATGACCACACCCGTCTGCACCAGTGCCTCGACTGCCGCCACGCCGGCGGCGCAGACCCTCCCGTATCCGTCGTTCGCCTCGTACGTCAGGGCCCGGCAGCCGGTGCTGCTGCGTGCGGCCCGGTCGCTGACCGCGAACCCGAGCGACGCGGAGGACCTGCTGCAGACCGCGCTCACCAAGACGTATGTCGCCTGGGAGCGGATCGAGGACCACCGTGCGCTCGACGGCTATGTGCGCCGGGCGCTGCTGAACACGCGCACCTCGCAGTGGCGCAAGCGCAGGGTCGACGAGTTCGTGTGCGAGGAGCTGCCCGAGCCGGAGCCGGTGCCCGGCGGGGACGACCCGGCCGAGCAGCAGGCCCTGCACGACGCGATGTGGCGGGCGATCATGAAGCTGCCCGCCCGGCAGCGGGCGATGGTCGTCCTCAGGTATTACGAGGACCTCAGCGAGGTCCAGACGGCCGAGGTGCTGGGCGTGTCGGTGGGGACGGTGAAGTCGGCGGTGTCGCGTGCGCTGGGCAAGCTGCGCGAGGATCCCGAGCTGGGGCTTGTGCGGTAATGCGGCTGCCTGGTGCCCGTCGGGAGCCGACCTGGTGGCAATTGGTGGCCGACGTGACGCGATCGATCACCGGCACCTAGTGACATACCACGCGGTACGTGCGCAGAATCAGCGCAACCCTTACCGCCGCGTAGGCAATGTCGCCACGGGAGGCCACCGTGCTGAGCACGATGCAGGACGTACCGCTGCTGATCTCGAGGATCCTGACCCACGGGTCGACCGTCCACGGGACATCGCAGGTGACCACCTGGACCGGGGAGGGCGAGCCGCACCGCCGCTCCTTCGCCGAGATCGGAGCCCGCGCGGCCCAGCTCGCGCATGCTCTGCGCGAGGAGCTCGGGGTCGCGGACGCCGACCGGGTGGCGACCCTCGCCTGGAACAACGCCGAGCATGTCGAGGCCTACTTCGCGATCCCCTCCATGGGTGCGGTGCTGCACACGCTCAACCTCCGCCTCCCGGCCGAGCAGCTGGTGTGGATCGTCAACCACGCGGCCGACAAGGTCGTCATCGTCAACGGCTCGCTGCTGCCGCTGCTCGCCCCGCTGCTGCCGAAGCTGCCCACGATCGAGCACGTCGTCGTCACCGGCCCCGGTGACCGCTCCCTCCTGGAGGGCGCCCGTCCCCAGGTCCACGAGTACGAGGACCTGCTCGCGGACCGGCCGACCACCTACGACTGGCCGGAGCTGGACGAACGCCAGGCCGCCGCCATGTGCTACACCTCCGGCACCACGGGCGACCCCAAGGGCGTGGTCTACAGCCACCGTTCGATCTATCTGCACTCCATGCAGGTCAACATGGCCCAGTCGATGGGCCTGACCGACCAGGACACCTCGCTCGTGGTGGTCCCGCAGTTCCACGTCAACGCCTGGGGCCTGCCGCACGCCACCTTCATGACCGGCGTCAACCTGCTGATGCCGGACCGCTTCCTGCAGCCGGCGCCGCTCGCCGAGATGATCGAGTCCGAGCGCCCGACCCATGCGGCGGCCGTCCCCACCATCTGGCAGGGCCTGCTCGCCGAGCTGACCGCCAAGCCGCGTGACGTCTCCTCCCTCACCCAGGTGACCATCGGCGGCTCGGCCTGTCCGCCCTCCCTCATGGAGGCCTTCGACAAGCTGGGCATGCGGGTCTGTCACGCCTGGGGCATGACCGAGACCTCCCCGCTCGGCACGATCGCCCGCCCGCCGGCCCATGCGGTCGGCACCGAGGAGGAGTTCGCGTACCGACTGACCCAGGGCCGTTTCCCGGCCGGCGTCGAGGCCCGCCTCAGTGGCCCCGGCGGCGAGCGTCTCCCCTGGGACGGCGAGTCCGCCGGCGAGCTGGAGGTCCGCGGCAACTGGATCGCGGGCGCCTACTACAACGGCGCCGATGGCGAACCCCTGCGTCCGGCCGACAAGTTCAGCGAGGACGGCTGGCTGAAGACGGGGGACGTCGGGACGATCTCCCCCGAGGGCTTCCTCACCCTCACCGACCGCGCCAAGGACGTCATCAAGTCCGGCGGCGAGTGGATCTCCTCCGTCGACCTCGAGAACGCCCTGATGTCCCACCCGGCCGTCGCCGAGGCAGCCGTGGTCGCCGTCCCCGACGAGAAGTGGGGCGAACGGCCGCTGGCCACGGTCGTGTTGAAGGAGGGCTCCACCGCCGACTTCGAGACCCTGCGCGCCTTCCTCGCCGACGAGGGCCGCATCGCCAGGTGGCAGCTCCCGGAGCGCTGGACGATCATCGAGGCGGTGCCGAAGACGAGCGTGGGCAAGTTCGACAAGAAGGTGCTGCGCAGGCAGTACGCGGAGGGCGCACTGGACGTCACCAAGCTCTGAGCGGCGGCCGAACTTGTCGTGGGGCGGTCCGGCGCGTCGTAACCCCGCTGTGCAGTGGGGCCGTGGCGGTGTCGAGGTGCGGCAGGACCTGGAAGTTGGGCAGGTGGCGGCCCCTGCGGGACCTGCTCCTGGTCCGCCGCGTCCTCGGCCCCGAGTTCCTGCTGTGCTGCGCGCAGACCGTGTCGATGGGACCGCCGCAGCCGGATCTCCTGGTCATCGGCGGTCGCCAGGCCGGACCCGTCGCGCGGCGGTCCAGCCACGTGGTGCGGCGGCCTGGCACCGTAGTGTGGCGCTCTGGCACCGCCGTACGAAGGTCCGGCACTGCCGTACGACGACTCTCACCGCCGTACGGCGGTAGCCCCCCACCCCAGCACCAGCCACAGCCCCGCCACCGCGCACACCCCGCTCCAGCCCCAGTGGCCGAAGGCGAGGCCGGCCAGGGCCGAGGCGGTGGCGCCGCCGGCGAAGCCTGCGACGACGTAGGCGCTGTTGGCGGTGGCCGGAGCCGAGGTGGTGGTGAGGGCGAGGGTCTGGTTGGCGACGTGGGAGGCGACCAGGGCCGCGTGGACGGCGACCGCGGCGACGAACAGGGCGGCGATCATGTGCCCGCCCAGCCAGAAAAGCGGCACGGACACGGCGGCGAGCAGATACGCGGACCGTACGACCTTGGCGGCGCCGAAGCGGTCGACCAGTCCGCCGGCCAGGGGCGCCACCGCGCTCGCGGCGAGCCCGAAGAGGCCGAACAGACCGGCGGTCGCGGTGGACAGTCCGTAGGACTCGCCGGTCAGCAGCAGGGCGAGCGAGGTCCACAGTGCGCTCCAGGAGCCGTACATCCCCGCCTGGCGTACGCACGCGCGCCACAGGTCCGGCGAGTGGCGCACGACGGACGGCATGGCGGCGAGGCCCGAGAAGAGCGAACCCTGGCGGCGGGGCGTCTCCGCGGGGAGGACGCGCGCGGTCGCGAGACCCAGTACGGCGGTCAGTGCCGCCGCGCCCACGAAGGCCGTCCGCCAGCCGAAGGCCTGACCGACCAGACCGCCGAGCACGCGCGCGGCCACGATCCCGGCGAACAGGCCGGAGATGACGGCGGCGACATGGCGGGCGCGGCGGTCGGCGGGAGCGCGCGCGGCGACCAGGGGGACGAGGAGCTGGGGGACCACCGTGGCCGCGGAGGCGACCAGCACGGCGGCCGCGAGCGCGGTCGTCCCTGCGGCTGTGGCGCCGACCACCAGGGCCGCGGCGGTGACCAGGGACAGGACGGCGACCAGCCGACGCCGGTTCACGCTGTCGCCGAGCGGGGCGAAGAAGAGCAGGCCGGCCGCGTAGCCGAACTGCGCGACCGAGGCGATCCAGGCGACCCCCGAGGGGGTCGAGCCGAAGTCGTGGGCGATGAGGGGGAGCAGGGGCGCCGCGAGATAGATGTTGGCGGCCGTGACGGCGGTGCAGAGGGCGATGAGGGGCAGGAACAGGCGTGATGCGCCCGCCGGCGCCGGAGCGGCGGTCCGGACCGGCTGCGCTGCGGTGGTGGAGGACATGAGCGGACGGACTCCTTCGAGTTCCTTCGAGTTCCTTCGGGTTCTTCGAGCCAGCTCCAACAACTAACTGGTTGGTTGGAAGGAGAACACCGTGCACCTCCCTCCGATTCCCTGTCAACCAAATAGTTGGTTACCGGTCGCCGAGCGGTACCCTGCCCCCATGGCAGTCAGAGACCCCGAGGCCACCAGGGCCCGGATCTTCGAGGCGGCGGTCGCCGAGTTCGCCGCCCGCGGCATCGCGGGCGCCCGCATCGACCGCATCGCCGCCGCGGCCAAGGCCAACAAGCAGCTGATCTACGCCTACTTCGGCAACAAGGCGGAGCTGTTCACCCAGGTCCTGGGGAAGGTCATGCTCGACCTGGCCGCAGCCGTCCCCGTCGACCCGGACGACATCGAGGGCTGGATCGACCGCCTGATGGACTACCACGAGACCCACCCCGAGGTGCTGCGCCTGCTCTTCTGGGAGGGTCTCGAATACGGCACCACCGACCTGCCGGACGAGGCCGAACGCCAGGAGCACTACCGCCGCAAGGTGGCGACCCTGCAGGACGGCCAGGCCCGCGGCGTCATCACCGACGCCATCCCACCCCGCGACCTGCTCCTTCTGCTGACCGCGCTGGCCAACTGGGCCGTCGTCGTCCCGCAGATGCGCCGCATCCTCGCGGGCACCGGCGACACCGACCGCGACCGCCTGCGCGCCTCGATCAAGGAGGCGGCACGCAGGCTCGTCGCGAAGTAGCCCCAGCCGAGGGCTAGTTGGTCCCGATCCGCGACAGCAGATCGACGATCCGGCTCTGCACCTCGGCGCTCGTGGACCGCTCGGCGAGGAACAGGACGGTCTCGCCGGAGGCCAGCCGCGGCAGGTCGGCCTGGTCGACGGCGGCGGTGTAGACGACCAGCGGGGTGCGGTTGAGCTGGCCGTTCGCCCGCAGCCAGTCGATGATCCCGGCCTGGCGGCGGTGCACCTGCATCAGGTCCATCACCACCAGGTTGGGCCGCAGCTGCCCCGCCAGTGTCACCGCGTCCGCGTCGCTCGCGGCCCGCGCCACCTGCATCCCGCGCCGCTCCAGCGTCGCGGTCAGGGCCAGCGCGATCTCCGCGTGCTCCTCGATCAGCAGCACCCGCGGCGGATGCTGCTCGCTGTCCCGCGGCGCGAGCGCCTTCAGGAGTACGGCGGGGTCGGCGCCGTACGCCGCCTCGCGCGTCGCCTGCCCGAGCCCCGCGGTCACCATGATCGGCACCTCGGACGCCACCGCCGCCTGCCGCAGCGACTGCAGCGCGGTCCGCGTGATCGGCCCGGTCAGGGGGTCCACGAACAGCGCCGCGGGGAAGGCGGCGATCTGCGCGTCGACCTCCTCGCGCGACTGCACGATCACCGGCCGGTAGCCGCGGTCGCTCAGCGCCTGCTGGGTCGTCACGTCCGGCGCGGGCCACACCAGCAGCCGCCGCGGGTTGTCGAGCGGCTCCGGCGGCAGCTCGTCGTCCATCGGCACCGGACGCGGGGTGTCCGCGATCTCCACGGCCCCACCGGGACCGTCCAGCGGCTCCGGCCCTTCGGCCGCGTTCTCGTCCGGCGCCCCTATGGCGTACGACCGCCCGGTGCCCTCGGTCACCTGAGCCAGCCGCGACTGCCCGGCCAGCGACGGCTGAGGCTGCGCCGGCACGGGCGTCTGTTCGGCTGCCGGGTGCGGACGGGCCGCCTGCTCCGGGGCCGCCGCGACAGCGGGCTCGGTCCGCGTGCCCAGCTTGCGACGCCGGCCGGAACCGCTCGGGTTGTGCGGCGCGGGCGTGGCCGACGGCTGCTGCACCTGCGCGGCCTGCCGCGTGAACGGCACCCCCTGGCCCAGCGTCCGGACGCTGATCGCCTGGCCCTGCGTGGAGTTCGGGTCGACGGGGGCGGCCGGTGCGGCGGCTGCTTCGGCGGGGAGCGGCTGGGCGGGACCTGCCGGTGCCGCGGTGGCCTCCGGAGGGAGCGGGGTGCCGGGGGCCGGGGTGGACTGGCCGGGGGCCGCCTCCACGGGCGCCGCGGGAAGCGGCTGAGCGGCGGCGGCCGGTGCGGCCTGCTGCACCGGCACCCCCTGCCCTGCGGTCTGTCCGCCGGCCTCCTGCGCCCCGGGCTGCGCCACGGCACGGCGACGGCGGCCCGTCGGCGCACTGGTGGGGTGCGGCTGCGGAGGAGTGTGGTCGCCGGACTGGTCGTGCGGAACGGCATCGTGCCGGCCGTCGTCGACCAGAGCGTCACCGGAAGCATCCTGGCCGCCCTGCCCGGGGACCTGCGGCTGCCCGGGGACGGGCGGCTGCCCGATGACCTGCGGCTGCCCGGGGACGGGCGGCTGCCCGATGACCTGCGGCTGTCCGGGAACCTGGGGCTGGACAGGAACCGGAACCGGCGCCTGCCCCTGCGTGGGTACGGATGCCTGCCCAGACACCGGCACCTGCCCCTGCGCACCTGCCGCGGGGACCCGGTCCGCCTCCGCCGGCGGCAGGGCGAACACCGAACGCGGCGCCGCCTCCTGCGCGGCGGCGCGGTCGTTCGCGGCGGCCAGGGCCCGGCGGCGGCGCCCGGTCGGCTCGGCGTTCTCGGCGTTCTGCGCGGCCACGGCCTGGCCGGACTGGACCGACTGTTCGGCCGACGTGGGGCCCGCGGGCAGCGCCGCGGGCAGGGCGGGCTGCTCGCCGCCGTCCCGTCGGGCACGCCGGCCGCCGGGCGCGGGCACGCCCTGCGGCGGAACCGTCCCGCCCAGTC
Organism: Streptomyces sp. NPDC001351; assembly: GCF_042896045.1. Lineage (NCBI taxonomy): Bacteria > Bacillati > Actinomycetota > Actinomycetes > Kitasatosporales > Streptomycetaceae > Streptomyces > Streptomyces sp. NPDC001351. Next base: position 644,141 of record NZ_JBIAWS010000004.1, read on the forward strand.
CCGTAGCGACGGCCGCGGTCCCGGCGCCGTGCTCGCCGGCCATGACGACGGCACCCTCGGCGACCCCGTCACCGGCGCCCTCGGCCGACCGCCCGCGCCGCCGCCCGGTACCACCGGAAAGCTCCAGCGCACCCGCGGCCGAGGCCGCGGCGGCCGCCGACTCCTCGACCGCGCGCCTGCGCCGCCGCCCGGTGGGCACACCGCCCTCCGCGTCACCGGCCTCCGCCGGGTCACCGGCGTCCTGCGGCTTCTCGCTCTCCAGGAACGCGTCGACGGAGGACCGCCGGCCACGCCGCCGCCCGCCACCGGAGGTCTGGTCGGAAGCGACACCCTCGTCGGACGCGGCACCCGAAACCTCGGCCGGGCCGTCGGCCGCGACGGCCCCGGCCCCACCCCCGATGGGCACCTCCAGCACATACGCGCTGCCGCTCATCCCGGGCACTTCGTGCGTCTGCAGCACACCGCCATGGGCCCGCACGATCCCGCGCACGATCGGCTCGTGCACCGGGTCTCCCCCGGCGTACGGCCCGCGCACCTCGATCCGTACGACCTCACCGCGCTGCGCGGCGGCCACGACGACCGTGTTGTCCATGTAACCGCCCGCCGACACGGGCGCGTTGCCGGTCGCGTCCACACCGGCGACGTCCGCGACCAGGTGGGCGAGCGCGCTCGCGAGGCGCTGCGGGTCGACCTCGGCCTCGATGGGCGGCGCGTGCACGGCGAACTGCACCCGGCCGGGGCCGATCAGCTCGACGGCCCCGTCGACACCGGCGGCGACCACCGCGTCGAGCATGACCTTCGTACGAGTGATCTGCTCGCTCCCGGCGTCGAGCAGCTGATAGCCGAGGACGTTGTCGATGAGGGTGGTGATCCGCGAGTAACCGGCCGACAGGTGGTGCAGCACCTGATTGGCCTCGGGCCACAGCTGCCCGGCGTCGTCGGCGGCGAGGGCGGCCAGCTCGCGCCGCAGCTCGTCCAGCGGTCCGCGCAGCGACCGGCCCAGCAGGGTCAGCAGCTGCTCGTGCCGCCCGGCAAGCGCCTCGTACCGGTCCTTCTCCCGCTCGCCGAGTGCGGCATACCGCTCCTCGCCCGCCGCGAGCTCCTCGTCGTGCTGCTCCTGCAGCGCCTCGATCTCGGTGATGTGCTTCTGGCGCAGTGCGGTGAGCTCGGAGGCGTGCTCCTCCTCGATCCGCTCCAGCTCCTCGGCGTGCCGCTTCTCGACGGCGGCCTTCTCCTGGGCGAGCGCGTCGTACGGCCGCCGGTCGGCGAAGGTCATCACGGCACCGACGAGCTGGTCCCCGTCGCGCACCGGAGCGGTGGTCAGATCAACGGAGACCTTGTCCCCGCCCTTGGAGAACAGCACCTGCCCGCGCACCCGGTGCTTGCGCCCGGAGCGCAGGGTGTCGGCGAGCGGGGACTCCTCGTACGGGAAGGGGGAACCGTCGGCCCGCGAGTGCAGCACGAGGGCGTGCAGCTCCTTGCCGCCGAGATCACTGGCCCGGTAACCCAGTATCTGGGCGGCGGCCGGATTGACGAGCACGATCCGCCCGTCCGTGTCGGTCCCGACCACACCCTCGGACGCGGCCCGCAGGATCATCTCGGTCTGCCGCTGCGAACGCGCCAGCTCGGCCTCGGTGTCCACGGTCCCGGTCAGGTCGCGCACGACGAGCATCAGCAGCTCGTCGCTGCCGTAGCCGTAACCGTCGTAGGCCTGCTGCCCGTTCTCGAGGTTGGCGCTGGTGACCTCGACGGGGAACTCCACCCCGTCGGTCCGCCGCGCGATCATCCGGGTGGGCTTGGTCCGCCCGGCGGGGTCCATGTGATCGGGCCGCCGCATGGACCCCGGGATCAGCTTGGAGTCGAACTGCGGCAGCAGATCGAGCAGTCCCCGACCCACCAGTGCGGTCCCGGGCGCTTCAAAGGCCTCGAGCGCGATCGTGTTCGCGTTGACGACGGTCCCATTGGCGTTGACCAGCACCAACGCATCGGGAAGCGCGTCGAGTATGGCTGCGAGGCGAGCAGCGCCTCGGGATGGCCTGCTGCTCACGAGACGCTTCCTCCCTGTTACCGCACCTTGCCGACCGCTCGGGCCATCTTGCCAACCGGCCCGCGACGTGTCACGCGAGGGAGTCTAAGGGCAGTGGTTGCGCTCGCGACGCCGGATGAGAGGGAGGTCGCACGACGAGTTGAAGTAGAACGTGTGCCCGCATCCTCTGGCCTGCGCAGGCTTCGCGAGACCTTCGCCAGACCCTTACGGAGTTCTGGGTTTCCCCGGGAAGAACCCTGTGCGAGTCCCTGCATCCGTTCGTCCCTTCATCCGTACGTCCCTACGGTTGTCCCTGGGGCCGCAGATCGGGCAGCAACGGCACGAGCCGGTCCCAGCGGCCGATCTGACATCCGTCGCTGCGGTCGTACGACGCGTCCACGGGCCGCCCGGCCCACCTTCCGGTGACATGCGCGGTGGCGGGCCCGCCGTACTGCATGGTGCAGACGCTGCCCTCCGGCACGGGCGCGAAGGTGTCCCTGCCCCACCGGGCGACCCGATCGAGCGTCTCGCACGCACCGCTGACATCGGGATGGTCGCCGCTTCCGGGATGGCAGTACAGCTCGAACGTCCCGTCCGTACCGTCGCCCGCGTGCCGGACGGTGACGGTGAGGTGGTCGCCGGCCCGGTCCTCGTCCTGTACGGGCGGCGGTGCGAGGGCGGGGCGGCCGACGTCGGCGTGGGCGACGGCGGGGACGACGGAGGCGGCGGCGGTGACGGCGACGGCGAGAATCCGAGCGAACATGACCTGCCTAACGCCCCACCGCCCCGGTCGGCACGGACACCTCGGCACGGACACCTCGGCACGGAGACCTCGGCGCGGACCGGAAGGGCTTTGCTCTGCGGCCTGCCTGCCTAGTACCGTGGGAGTCGATTGGTGACAGCACGCTCGACTGTGTCATCATCTGCACGCACCACTCGCGCTCGCGCGGGCGGCTGTGCTGGAGGCGTCGCCTAGTCCGGTCTATGGCGCCGCACTGCTAATGCGGTTTGGGCCTTAAAGCCCATCGAGGGTTCAAATCCCTCCGCCTCCGCGCATGATCACCGAAGCCCCGGTCAGAGCGACCGGGGCTTCGTCGTTCCCAGAACTGCCCGTAGAGGCGTTTCCGCAGGTCACAAGGGGTGCGGCAAACGGATTTCACATGGCGGCGGCAGTCATGTAATGTTCTTCCTGTCGCCGCGAGCGGGCCGAAAGGACCAGGACCGGCGGGAAAACAAAACAAGCACTCGTAGCTTAACGGATAGAGCATCTGACTACGGATCAGAAGGTTGCAGGTTCGAATCCTGCCGAGTGCACACAGGTGAGAGGCCCCGGAGAGATCCGGGGCCTCTTGCGTTGTGGGGGCGTACAGCAGTGGAGTACGGCATCGGCATGGCGATCTGAGCGTGTGCCGGGTGTTCCGGAGCGGGATGACCCCAAGACCGGCGCGGCGGGATGCCGAGCTGCGTTTGATCGCATGCCGGTTCGATGGGAAGGCGGTCGGCATACGGACCGCGCGGCGCTGTCCAGCACAACGTCAAAAGGCAGGGCGGCCAACGGCGATGGACAGATTGCGTACTGCCGCATGGGTGGCGCTGCCGTTCCTGCTGCCTCTCCTGGCGGCCGGACCGGCTTCGGCCTCCGTCCCGCGGCCCACGGCGTCGCTCACGTACGGAAGCGTCACGTCGGTGCGGCCCGGCGACACGCTGAGCGTCGACGCCAAGCAGGGCGAGGCGCGGTACGGCGACACCATGCGCTCGTCCGTGTTCCTCGCGAGAGGCAAGCTGCGCATGATGGATCCGATGCTGACGACCACCGTCACCATCGCCTGCGAGGCCAGGCCGGGCACCTATCCGGTCCTGCGGCGCGGCGCCGGACGTGGGTCCCGAGGAGCATCCGTTCCGCTGGGCGCCGGTGCGCGTCGAGCCGGCTGACGAGGCCGCGCGCCGGGCCTGCCGCGACAAGGTGGAGAAGCTGCCCCCGGCGCGACCCGGTGGAGCGCCGGCCCGCGGACACCACGTGGCCCCAGTCGGAGTGGGACGTGCGGACCTTCCGGGCCGGCCACCGCATCACGTTCACCGACAACGACGACGAGGGATCGGACGGGGACATCAGTCTCATCTCCCCCGCCTTCGCCGGCCACCCCGTCCTGCGCGGCGCCAAGGCAGTCCTGACCGCCACCGCCACCCTCAAGTGCGACGCCGCGCCGGGCCTCTACGTCGTTTACCGGCACGAGGCCGGTCAGACCGGCCCCGACAGCCATGGGCCCGGCTGCGCCTCGTGGGCGGCGCGCTCCTCGCCGCGGCGGCGGGGGCTCTGTTCCTGCGTTTCAGGGGGCGGTGGCGCGTGGGCGGAGACAGCGCTCGGCGCCCGGAGCTGTGCTCCGGGCGCCGAGACCCAAGTCGGTCAGCTACGTGACGCGATCAGTGGCCACCTATTCGCAGGTACTGGAACCGACGTGGTTGTTCTGGCCGCCCGCGTTGCCCTCGCCATTGAGCGCATTGCCCAGCAGGCCGTTGAGCAGCCCGACTTGGCCGAGGATGTCGACATTCAGGTCGTGGGACCTGCAGCCGCCCCCTTCATGCATGGGGATCGCGGGCTGGGCGGTGGCGGTGCCGGTGGCTATGAGGGTGAAGCTACCGAAGATGGCGGCCGCGACAGCGGCCTTGTGAAGCTTGCGCATGACTCCTCCTTGGGTCGATTGGAGCGCACCATCAAAGATCCACTAAGCGCTCATTTGGGAGGCTAATCCGATATGTCTCGCCGCGCTCTTCGGGGCTGGCATAAGGGGTCAATTGTGAGCAACCGGGCGAACCGGTCAGCGTTGCTCCGGTCGCGCAGCAGGCCCGAATCCTGTTGATTTCACACGTATTTGAGGCCCCGAAGGATCCCAGGGCCTCGTGTTCGTCGGGATCTGACACCGACACAGATGGGCGGACACATCTGGACGAGTTCGAGCCGCGGCCGCCAGGCGGTGGAAGGTCTGAGTGGTGCGGGGGTGGGTGATCTCGTCCAGCAGGTGCCGCCGACCCGCGTAGCCGCCCTGTCGGACACGGAGGCCCGCGCCTGCGAGGTCTGCGAGCCGTACCACGCGACCTGGCGGCGGTCCGCCGGGTCGGGACGGCGGCTGCCGAGCCGGGGGCTGAGCTGGGGCAGGTTGCCTCGGGGCGGGTATCCCCTTCCCGCCGCGCCAGGCCGTTGTCAGTGCCTCCTCTTACTCTCGTCAGCGATGGCACAGTCATGGAAATGCACGGGACTGCGGTGGTCGGGGGACGGCCCCGTGCTGGTGTGGGACGGCGGGCGGGCGAGCTCGCTGCCGTGGGGGAAACGGGTGGCCTTCGGGGTCGCGGACGGGGGTGTGCGGACATGTGTGGGCGCGCGTGGACATGCGTGTCCGGTGCGGGCGGTGGTGCCGGGGCGGAGTACGGGGGCGCGGTGCGAGGAGTGCGCGCGGCTGGACCGGGCGCACTCGGTGGCCGCCGACACGATCGCGGACGACCCGAGGCCGTACCACGTGTATCTGGCGTGGTTCGGGCCCGGCATGGTCAAGGTCGGGATCACGGCCGAGGAGCGGGGCTCCGCACGGCTGCTCGAGCAGGGTGCGGTGTGCTTCAGCTGGCTGGGGCTGGGGCCGCTGATGGCGGCGCGGCGCACCGAGGAGTTGCTGCGGGCCGCGCTCCAGGTGCCGGACCGGATTCCGTACGCCGAGAAGCGGGCAGTGCGGTCCGGGTTGCCGGTGGCGGAGGCGGAGCGGGCGGCAGAGGTCCAGGAGTTGCACGGGCGGGCGCTCGCACTCGACGGCTGGCCGGAGTCACTCGCCCGTGAGCCCTGCCAACCGGTCGATCACGCCGAGGTGTTCGGGCTCGCCGACCTGCCGGCCGCCGTCGGCGAGGTGACCGAGCTGGTCGCGGGCGGGGCGGTGAGCGGGCGGTTGGTTGCGGCGGCCGGGCCGGATTTGCATCTGGTGGTTGGGCGTGGCGTCGTCGTGCTGGACACGCGGTTGATGCGGGGGTGGGAGTTGCTTCCTGTCGAGGGACCTGTGGGAGAGGGCGAACTCACCCTTCCGATCAAGGAGTTCAAGCGCGGACCCAGCGCGCAGGACGGTTTGTTCTGAGTTGCCGGTCAGGCTGTCCAGACCCCACGTCCCGCCAGGCTGAGACAGGCGCAAACGGCACCGGAGCGGCGCGGCCCGCGCGTTGGTGCTCGGCTCGGTCATCCGTGTCCCGCCGAGCCGGACCGGCCGCGGGGTCGTTGCATGAGGCTCATTCGAAGGCCACCGGCCACGAGCAGCAATCAACGTTTCAATAAGCAAGGTAAGCAAGATAAGCAAGTTGAACAATGAATTGGCAAACCCGGCTATCCTCTGGGTGGCGGCATATTTATAGAGTGAGTGTTGCGCATTAGGGAGGCAGAGGAGGAAATGACAGGCATAAAGCCCTCCTCCTCTGCCTGCCCCTATCTCACGCGGGGATAGGTGTCATGCACACTGGTTGCCGACGCCGTCGCAGTCGCCATCATCTCCGCCGTGCCGATAGGCGATCGGGCTGGAGTGGACCGTTGTGGCCTTTGTGGCGGTGTGAAGGGCTGACGGTGCGGCCATCGCGGATCCGGCCGAGGCAGACGCGGTTGCGAGAGCGAAGCCAAGGACGGCGCTGATCGCGAGTATTCGTGACATGGATCTCTCCAGGCGTGTTTGGTGTGTTGCCTTCTTGTCCACCACTCTGCGTACTCCTGGGGCAGGTTTCATCTCAGGCGCAGCCAATCGTGTGACCCCCGCGGAATCGTCCCGCCACATCTGCCGGGACACGGATTCGTGGACTCGTCCGGGGCTACTTCGACTCACTGGGGCCGCTGACCGGCGGCGTCGAATGGCCCATCACGTACCGGCGGGAGGAAGCGGAACGGGTCGCACTGATCAGGGAGTTCGGCGCTGCGCACTTCGCCGGCCGCACCCCGGAGTGTCTGCACACCTCAACCCTCCTTCCGAAGGCGGGCGTTGCGCCCAGGTGGTGCCTGAGAGGTGCCTGTGCGTTTCTCAGGGAAATCACAGGTTGCCGCAAGGGTGCTCTCAGAGGATCCCGACAGTGTGTTCACCATGACCACGACCTCGCCCCAGGGGCGCACCGAACTGCTGAGGCCGGACGGGAGCCCCGTCCGGGTGCTTGTGGTGGACGACGAGATGTCGATCACCGAGCTGCTGTCCATGGCCCTTCGTTATGAGGGATGGCAGATCCGGAGTGCGGGGGATGGCACGGGTGCCATCCAGACCGCGCGGGAGTTCCGGCCCGACGCCGTGGTTCTCGACATGATGCTGCCGGACATGGACGGGCTCACCGTGCTCGGGCGGTTGCGCCGTGAGCTGCCGGACGTGCCGGTGCTGTTCCTCACCGCGAAGGACGCGGTCGAGGACCGGATCGCGGGTCTCACCGCCGGGGGCGACGACTACGTCACCAAGCCGTTCAGCCTGGAAGAGGTCGTGGCACGGCTGCGGGGGCTGATCCGGCGTTCCGGTGCGGCCGACCGGCGGTCGGACTCCGTGCTCGTCGTGGGTGATCTGACGTTGGACGAGGACAGTCACGAGGTCAGCCGGGCCGGGGAGGGCATCCACCTCACCGCCACCGAGTTCGAGCTGCTGCGCTTCCTGATGCGCAACCCGCGGCGCGTGCTGAGCAAGGCGCAGATACTCGACCGGGTGTGGTCGTACGACTTCGGTGGGCAGGCCAATGTGGTCGAGCTCTACATCTCGTATCTGCGGCGAAAGATCGACGCCGGCCGTGAGCCGATGATCCACACCCGGCGGGGAGCCGGTTACCTGATCAAGCCTGCCGCGTCATGAGCGGACGGCGACGACCGCGTACGCAGATGCGACGAGCGGGACAGCCGCGCACCCTGCGGGCGCGGCTCGTCGTCGCGTCCGTGGTGCTGATCGCCACGGTGTGCGCGGTGATCGGTACGGTGACGACGCTGGCGCTGCGCTCGCATCTGTACGGCCAGTTGGACAGGCAGTTGGACGAGGCCACCAGGCGCGCGGCGGGTGCCTTCGCGCCTCCTGGCCCGGGCAATGACGGCGGCAAGCTCGGCCAGGGCGACCGACCGAGCCAGAACCGCAAGACGATCAGTCCCGGAGAGTTCGTCATCCACGGTCCCGGCCAGCCCAGCGGCACGGTCGCGGCCACCGTCGTCAAGGGCTCCGTCACCGGCGGCAAGGTCGGTGAGAAGTCCGACTCCGACTTCGAGATGAACGCCAAGGACCTCACCGGAGCCCAGATGACCGCACTCGGTCGGGTCCCCCGGGACGGCCACCCGCACACCGTGGACCTTCCGGGACTGGGCACGTACCGGGCCGAGTACGTGGGTGGCTATTACGTCGGCTTCCCCACCAAGGAGACCGACGGGAACATCGACACACTGATCCTCGTCGAGGTCAGCGTCACCGCCGCAGGCCTCGGTGCCGCCGTCATCGCCGGTTACGTCCTGGTCGGCGTAGCCACCCGCCCGCTGCGCAGGGTCGCGGCAACCGCCACCCGGGTCTCCGAACTCCCCCTCCACACCGGCGAGGTGAACCTCTCCGAGCGTGTCCCGGAGTCCGAGACCGATCCGCACACCGAGGTCGGGCAGGTCGGGGCCGCGCTGAACCGGATGCTGGACCATGTCCACGGCGCGCTGCACTCGCGGCAGCAGAGTGAGATGCGGGTGCGGCAGTTCGTCGCGGACGCCAGTCACGAGCTGCGCACTCCCCTGGCCTCCATCCGCGGGTACGCCGAGCTGACCAGACGCGGCAGAGAGCAGGTCGGGCCCGACACCCGGCACGCCCTGGGCCGTATCGAGTCCGAGGCGGGCCGGATGACGCTGCTCGTGGAAGACCTGCTGCTGCTCGCCCGGCTGGACGCCGGACGGCCGCTGCAGTTCGAGCAGACCGACCTCATCCCGCTGGTCGTCGACACGGTCAGCGACTCCCGTGCGGCCGGAATGGACCACAACTGGCGGCTCGACCTGCCGGATGAGCCCGCCCTCGTGTCCGCGGACGCCGCACGCATCCAGCAGGTGCTGGTCAACCTGCTCGGCAACGCCCGCAAACACACCCCGCCCGGTACGACGGTCACGGCACGCGTGCAGCGCCGCGGGCCGTGGATGTGCGTGGACGTCGAGGACAACGGGCAGGGGATTCCGGCGGAGCTGCTGCCGCATGTCTTCGAGCGGTTCGCCCGCGGTGACTCCTCGCGCTCCCGTGCCTCCGGTTCGACCGGCCTCGGTCTGGCGATCGTGCAGGCCGTCGCGACCGCGCACGGCGGCGCCGTGACCGTGGACAGCGTTCCCGGACGCACGGTGTTCACCGTGCATCTGCCGGCGCTTGCCCCGGTGGTGCCCCGCCCGGCCCCCGAAACGAACTGGCAATCGCACTCACAGGCAGACCACAGTGCCAACACACGGGTGCAACAGGGCACTTGACCAGAGTCGGTCCCATGCGAACCGACTCTTCTCCCGGCACCCTGCCGGCGCGGGAGCACCTCCCGGCCGGCGACGCCGGTACGCCTGTCCTGGACGTAGTGATCCCCGTCTACAACGAGGAGAAGGACCTCCAGCCGTGTGTGCTGAGACTGCACGACCACCTCAAGCGCACGTTCCCGTACGCGTTCCGGATCACGATCGCGGACAACGCGTCGACCGACACCACCCCGCTGGTGGCGGCGCGGCTGGCGACGGAGATCCCCGAGGTCTCCACCTTCCGACTGGAGCAGAAGGGCCGCGGTCGCGCCCTGCGGACCGTGTGGTCCGCCTCCGGGGCGCCGATCCTCGCCTACATGGACGTGGACCTCTCCACCGACCTCAACGCCCTGCTGCCCCTGGTGGCGCCGCTGATCTCCGGTCACTCGGACCTGGCGATCGGCTCCCGGCTGGCCCGCTCCTCCCGCGTGGTGCGCGGTCCCAAGCGGGAGTTCATCAGCCGGGCGTACAACCTGATCCTGCGCGGCTCGCTGCAGGCCCGCTTCTCCGACGCGCAGTGCGGCTTCAAGGCGATCCGGCGTGATGTCGCGCAGGAGCTGCTGCCGCTGGTCGAGGACACCGGCTGGTTCTTCGACACCGAGATGCTGGTCATCGCCGAGCGCGCGGGACTCCGTATCCACGAGGTGCCCGTCGACTGGGTCGACGACCCCGACTCCACCGTCCACATCGTGAAGACGGCGACCGAGGACCTCAAGGGCGTGTGGCGGGTGGGCAAGGCCCTGGCGACCGGGTCGCTGCCGCTGGACCGGATCACCCGGCCGTTCGGCGACGACCCGCGCGACCGCGACATCCAGGACGTGCCGAAGGGGCTGGCCCGACAGCTGGTCGGGTTCTGTGTCGTCGGCGGTCTTTCGACCCTCTTCTATCTCGTCCTCTACAGCCTCTTCCGCCAGTTCGGCGGCTCGCAGGTCGCCAACGCCCTGGCGTTGCTGGTCTCTGCGGTCGCCAATACGGCGGCCAACCGGCGCCTCACCTTCGGAGTGCGGGGCAGCGGCGGCGCGGTCCGGCATCAGGCGCAGGGCCTGGTCGTCTTCGGTATCGGGCTCGCCCTGACCAGCGGTTCGCTCGCCGCCCTGAGCGCGGCGACGTCCGACCCCGGGCACTCCACCGAGCTGGCGGTCCTCATCGCCGCCAACCTCGCGGCGACCGTGCTGCGCTTCCTGCTCTTCCGCGCGTGGGTCTTCCCCGACAAGGGCGACAACGGACGGGCCACCGTGGTGGCCTCGCACACGCCGGAGCACGGCCCGTCCTCGCCGACGTACACCACGGCCCCCCAGCTCCGCGCCGGTGAAGTCGCGGACCAGCGCTGGGAGGACGCCACCGTGCATCCGCAGCGGGTGCGCCCGACCGACACCGATCCGAGGGGCTGACGATGACCACGCACTACGACCGGACGACCCAGCCGGGTCCCTCCGCGTGGGGACCGCCACCGACGGCGACCACGGACGTGCCGGAGCCCGTCGCTCCGGCGCCCGCCCCGGCTCCCGGGGCCGGTGAACCCGAGCAGCCCTTCGTCCGCAGACTCTGGCGTGGCCGCCCCGAGGACCCCCGCTGGGTACGCCCGGCCTTCCTCGGCCTGCTGCTCGCAACCGGCCTGCTCTACCTCTACAACCTGAGCGCCTCGGGCTACGCCAACTCCTTCTACTCGGCGGCCGTCCAGGCCGGCAGCAAGTCCTGGAAGGCGTTCTTCTTCGGCTCGCTGGACGCGGGCAACGCCATCACCGTCGACAAGCCCCCGGCCTCCCTGTGGCCGATGGAGCTGTCGGTCCGGATCTTCGGCCTCAACTCCTGGGCGATCCTTGTCCCCGAGGTCCTGATGGGCCTCGCGACCGTCGCCGTCGTCTACGCGTCCGTGCGCCGCCGGTTCAGCCCCGCGGCCGGACTGATCGCGGGCGCGGTGCTGGCGCTCACTCCCGTCGCGGCGCTGATGTTCCGGTTCAACAACCCGGACGCCATGCTGGCGCTGCTGATGTCGGTCGCCTGCTGCTTCGTGGTCCGGGCGCTGGAGGACGGCCGTACGAAGTGGCTGGTGTGGGCGGGTGTCGCGATCGGATTCGCGTTCCTCGGCAAGACACTGCAGGCCTTCCTGATCCTTCCGGCGCTCGCGATCGTCTACGCGGTCTGCGCGCCGGTGTCGCTCAGGAAGCGCCTCGGGCAGCTGGCCGCGGCGACGGCCGCGCTGGTGGTGGCCGGCGGCTGGTGGGTCGCGATCGTCGAGCTGTGGCCCACCTCCTCCCGCCCGTACATCGGGGGCTCGCAGGACAACAGCTTCCTTTCGCTGACCTTCGGCTACAACGGCTTCGGGCGCCTGAGCGGCAACGAGACCGGCAGCGTCGGCGGCGGTGGGGGAGGCGGCGGCACCGGCATGTGGGGGGCGACCGGCTGGAACCGGATGTTCAACTCCGAGGTCGGCAGCCAGATCTCCTGGCTGCTGCCGGCCGCGCTGATCCTCTTCGTCGCGGGTCTGGTGGCCACGCGCACGTACCGGCGGACCTCCGTGACCCGCGGTGCGTTCCTGGTCTGGGGCGGGTCCCTGCTGCTGACCATGGTCGTCTTCAGCTACATGGCGGGCATCTTCCACCAGTACTACACGGTGGCCCTCGCGCCCTACCTCGCCGCCGTGGTCGGCATGGGCTCCGCGCTCCTGTGGGAGAGGCGGCGCGAGAACTGGGCGTCCCTCACCCTCGCGGGCGCGGTCGTGGCGAGCGCCGCCTGGGGCTACATACTCCTCAACCGCACCTCGGACTATCTGCCCTGGCTGAAGTACCTGGTCCTGGTCGGCGGCCTGCTCGCCGCGCTCGGCCTGATCTTCGCGGGCCGGATCAACCGGCAACTCGCCCTCGGGGCGGCGGCCGTGGGCATCCTGGCCTCGCTGGCCGGACCGACCGCGTACACCTTGTCCACCGTGAACAGCGCGCACACCGGCTCCATCGTCACGGCCGGCCCGGCCGGCGCGAGCATGATGGGCGGCGGCCGGGGCGGCCCCGGCGGCGGCATGCGGGGCGGCTTCGGCGGCGCCATGCCGGGCCGGCAGAACCAACAGGGCGGTATGCCCGGCGGCCGGACGGGCGGCGGCATGGGCGGCGGTGGCGTCGGCGGCCTGCTGAACGGCGCGAGCGTCTCCTCCCAGGCCAAGAAGCTGCTGGAGGCGAACTCGTCCACGTACACCTGGGTCGCGGCGGCCATCGGCGCGCAGAACGCGGCGAGCTACCAGCTCTCCACCGGCGACCCGGTGATGGCCATCGGCGGCTTCAACGGCACCGACCCGTCCCCGACCCTCGCGCAGTTCAAGAAGTACGTGGCGGACGGCAGGATCCACTACTTCATCTCGTCCGGAACGGGCGCCGGTCGCATGGGCGCCAGCAGCAGCGGTACGTCCTCGCAGATCACGTCGTGGGTCGAGAAGAACTTCAAGAAGGTGACGGTCGGCTCGTCGACCTTCTACGACCTGACGCAGAAGACGAGCGGCTGACGGAGAGGGGAGTTGCCGCAAGAAGATGCTGATCGCGGGCCGGTCCTGTTCGGGGCCGGTTCGCTGACCGCCTGACTGGCGGGCAGTGCAGGCCAGTTGGTCGCCGCGCGGGCCGGCATGGGCAGGGGCGGGCCGCTGTTCCAGCTCACCAGGCATCCGCAACTCGTGCCGGGTTACGGCCCCTTGGAGACCGGTCCGCGGACGGCGCCGCTCGCGCTGACGGTCGTCGCGCTGAACTTCTCGGGGCTGTGGCTGTGCTGACGGGTGGGATGTCGGCCGCGGCGTTGCTGCGCAGGGCTGAGCGGGCACACTCGGGGGTGGTGGTCGCCCAGGAGTTCGGGTGCAGCGATTGCCGGGCGGCTGCGGGCTGGTCGTGGCTTCTCGCGCTCACGCGGGGGAGCCGCATATCGGCACAGCCCCGCGCCCCTTCGGGGCGGCTGCCACCTAGCATCGTGATCAGCGAACGTAAGTCTAGGAAGGTGCGCCAATGGTGAGGGCAGCCGAGCGGGCGGCGCGGACCAGTGTGTGGCTGGAGGGCAAGGTCCGCCGGGGCGGTCGGGGCGGGCAGCCGTCGGGGCTCGACCGGGACCGGATCACCGAGGCGACCGTTCGTCTGCTCGACGCGGAGGGGCTGGCCAAGTTCTCCATGCGCCGGCTGGCGGCCGAGCTGAACGTCACCGCGATGTCCGTCTACTGGTACGTGGACACCAAGGACGACCTCCTCGAACTCGCCCTGGACGCGGCCTTCGGCGAGATCGCCCTGCCGGAGGCGGATGCCGACGAGGACTGGCGCGACCAGCTGCGCGCGCTGGCCAGGGAGTACCGCTCGCTGCTGGTCCGCCATCCGTGGCTGTCGCCGCTGGCCGGTACCTTCCTCAACATCGGCCCGAACAACCTGGCCTTCGCCCGGGTCGTGCAGCGCGTCATCCGCCGCACCGGACTGCCCACGCACGGCCTGGCGGCGGCCATCTCCTCCGTCTTCCAGTTCGTGTACGGCTTCGGCACGATCGAGGGGCACTTCAACGCCCGCAGCGCCGACTTCGGCATGACCGCGGACGAGTACTTCAAGCACGCCATGAGCGCCGTGACGCAGGACCCGCAGGCCTCCGAGGTCGTCAAGGAGTCCGAGGACATCATGGCGGCCCGCGGCGGCGACACCGTGCACGAGATGTGGGAACGGGACTTCGACTTCGCCCTGGACCTGCTGGTGGCGGGCATCGAGGCGATGGTGGCCCGAGGCTGACGCACCACTCTCCGGAAGCCGGCCGAGCCGGACCGGCCTCCGCGGACACCGGTCGGGCGGGACCGGCCGCCGTCCGTCGAGTGGCTCGGGGCGGCGGTTACTGGTCCCCGGACGCCAGCCGGGCCGGGAAGCCGCCGGTCGCCACCGGGCCCCACTTCTCCGGGGTCACCCGGATGATCGACTTGCCCTGCTTGACCATCGCCTCCCGGTATTCGTCCCAGTCCGGGTGCTCACCGGCGATGTTGCGGTAGTACTCCACCAGTGGTTCCACGGACTCCGGTGAGTCGATGACCTCCGCCGTTCCGTCCACCTGGACCCACGGGCCGTTCCAGTCGTCGCTCAGCACCAGGAGGCTGACACGTTCGTCCCGCTTGGCGTTGCGGGTCTTGGCCCGCTCGGGGTAGGTGGAGACGACGATCCGCCCCGAGTCGTCGACCCCGCAGGTCAGCGGCGAGGCCTGCGGGCTGCCGTCGGCCCTGCGGGTGAGCAGGATGGCGCGATGGCGGGGGCGTACGAAGTCCAGCAGTTCGTCGAGGGAGACACGGGTGTTGGTCGCGATGTTCGGTGCCATGGCGTCAGCCTAGGCCCGTGCGGCCCGACAAGCCTGCTCCTGCCGTGCCTACGCCTGCGGCAGCGACTCCCCCTGCACCGTCTGGATGTCCAGTTCCACCTTCAGCGTCGTGCCGATCGCGGCGATACCCGCCTGGAGCACCTGGTTGTAGTTCATGGCGAAGTCCTCGCGGCGCAGTTCCGTCGTCGCCCGGAACGCGGCGCGCGTCCCGCCCCACGGGTCCGCGCCCGTGCCCAGGTAGGCCAGGTCCAGGTCCACCGGCCGTACGACTCCGTGCAGGGTCAGCTCGCCGTGCACGGTCCAGCGGTCCGCGCCCGCGGCCGTGAGACCGGTGGACCGATAGGTGATCTCCGGGTGCTTCTCGACGTCCAGGAAGTCCGGCGAGCGCAGATGGTCGTCGCGCATGCCGTTGCCCGTGTCGATCGAAGCGGCGCGGATCACCGCCTCCACCCGCGACTTCTCCACCTCGTCCGGGGCGATCTCGACGCGCCCGGCGAACTGGGTGAACCGCCCGTGCACGCTGGAGATCCCCAGGTGCTGGGCGACCGCGCCCACCGAGGAGTGCGCCGGGTCGATGGTCCACGGCCCGGGCGGCGGCAGCTCCGTGCCGCCCTGCCGGGCCAGCGTCACCGCGCCCAGCTCGGCCCGTCCGCTCGCCGTGACGAGTGCGCTGGAGGCCACGGGCGCATACCCGACGGCCGTGACGATGACGGTGTACGCGCCCGGGGCGAGCTCGGTGGCGTCCCGTACGGCCCCGTCGGCGTCCGCCTCCGCGCGCAGCACCTGTGTGCCGGTCATGTCGGTCACCGTGACGACCGCGTGCGACACGGCCCATCCGTCCCGTGTACGGATCTTCGCGGTCAGGCCCATCTTGACTCCCTGTTTCTCCCTGCAGTGCAACTGCTCGTAAAGCTGGTCGTAAAGAGACCGGCCCGTGGCGCCGGGCGCGCACCTCCGCTCAGAGCGCGCACGCCGTCCGCCACGGGCCGGGGTATCGAACGCGGGCCCTACTGCGCCGGATGGGCCAGTTCGATGTCGTGGTCGTCGACTCCGCGGCCGTTCACCGTCAGGGCGGTCGCGACCGGCGGGTAGCCCGTCGCGATGACCGTGTAGTCGCCGCTGTTGAGGTCGGTGAAGGCGTAGGCCCCGTCCGTGCCGGTGGTGGCCGTTCCCACCACGTTGCCCGCCGCGTCGACCAGGGTGACCCGGGCGTCGGCCAGCGGACCGTGCGGGGCGCGGACGACGCCCTGGAGCTGGGCGCCCGAGTCGAGGTCGATCTCGATACGGGTGACGCCGGTGCCGCCCACCTCGACGGGCAGGGCGCGCGGCCGGTACCCGGCGGCGTTCACCGCGACGGTCACGGTCCCGGGCACCAGCTCCGTGAGGGAGAACTCGCCCTGCTCACCGGTGGCGGCGGTGGCCAGCAGCTCCCCGCGGACATCGGTCACGATGACCATCGCGTCCTTGACGGGCAGTGTGGTCTCGGCGGCCCGCACCACACCGCTCAGCCCGCTGGTGCCGCTGAGCAGGATGTCGTACGAGAGCGGCTCACCGTTCACCACGACCGTGGAGGCCTGCGGCTGGAACCCGTCGGCGGCGGCGATCAGGACGTAACTGCCCACGCTCGGTGCCTCGACGGCGTAGGAGCCGTCGGCCTGCGCGACGGACCGGCCCAGCTGCCGTCCCGCCAGCGAGATCAGCGTGACGGCGGCCTGCGGCACGGGCGCGCTCTCATTGCCGCGGACGAAGCCGCGCACCGGGATCCCGCCGGAACCGGCGGACTCCTCGGGCCGGGCGATGGTCGCCACCGCGGCCAGCCGCTGCGTGCCGTCGACGGCGGTCTCCGTGTCGGAGGACACGGCCCAGCTCGGGACCTTCTCGGCGACCGGAGCCGAAGCCGCGGCCGGGGCCTCGACGGCGGCCGGAGCAGCCCCCGACTCGGCCGGCGTCCGGTCCGCGGCGGCGGCCTGCGCCAGCGCGCCCTTGGTCTTCAGCGGGACCTCCTTGATGAACAGGGTGATCAGGAACGCGACGGCCGCGAGGGCACCGGCGATCAGGAAGACATCGGCGATGGCGTGGCCGAAGGCGCTCTGCATGAGGGTGCGCAGCGGCGCCGGGAGCTTGCTCAGGTCCGGGATGCTGTCGGTGGAGGAGCCGGAACCGGCCAGCGCCGCCCGGTACTGCGGGTCGAGGGCGGCGATGCCCTCCTTGACGTAGTGCGTGATCCGGTGGGACATCACCGCGCCCAGCGCGGACACGCCGACCGCACCGCCGAGGGAGCGGAAGAAGGTGACCGTGGAGCTGGCGGAGCCGAGGTCGCTCGCGTCGACCTGGTTCTGGGTGCACAGAACCAGGTTCTGCATCATCATGCCGATGCCGAGACCCAGCAGCGCCATGAAGATCGACATCTTCCAGTACGCCGTGTCGTAGCGGATGGTGCCGAGCAGACCGAGGCCCGCCGTCACCAGCACACCACCGCTGACCAGCCACGCCTTCCAGCGTCCTGTGCGGGTGATGAACTGCCCGGAGACGGTCGACGACACGAACAGACCGCCGATCATCGGGATCGTCATGACGCCCGACATGGTCGGGGACTTGTCCCGCGCCAGCTGGAAGTACTGGCTGAAGAAGACCGTGCCGGTGAACATCGCGACACCGACGAACAGCGAGGCCAGCGACGCCAGGGTGATGGTGCGGTTGCGGAACAGGCGCAGCGGGATGATCGGCTCGCTCGCCTTGGACTCGACGAGCACGAAGACCAGACCGAGGACGATCGAACCGCCGACCATCGTGTACGTCTGCCAGGACAGCCAGTCGTACTTATCACCGGCGAAGGTGACCCAGACCAGCAGCAGCGAGACCGCCGCGGCGATGAAGAAGGCGCCTGCCCAGTCGACCTTCACGTCCCGCTTCACGACCGGCAGGTGCAGCGTCTTCTGCAGCACGATCAGCGCGAGGACGGCGAAGGGGACACCGACGTAGAAGCACCAGCGCCAGCCGAGCCAGCTGGTGTCGGTGATGACGCCGCCGAGCAGCGGGCCGCCGACGGTCGCGACGGCGAAGGTCGCGCCGAGGTAGCCGGAGTAACGGCCGCGCTCGCGCGGGGAGATCATCGCGGCCATGACGATCTGGGCGAGGGCGGACAGACCGCCGACGCCGATGCCCTGGACGACACGGCAGGCGATCAGCATGCCGGCGTTCTGGGACAGGCCCGCGGCCGCGGACCCCAGGACGTAGATGACCAGGGCTATCTGGACGAGAGCCTTCTTGCTGTACAGGTCGGCGAGCTTGCCCCACAGGGGAGTGGCCGCGGTCATCGACAGCAGGGCGGCGGTGACGACCCAGGTGTAGGCGGACTGGCCGCCGCCGAGGTCGCTGATGATGTGCGGCAGGGCGTTGGTGACGATCGTGGACGACAGGATCGCCACGAACATGCCGAGCAGCAGACCGGAGATGGCCTCCATGATCTGCCGGTGCGTCATCGGGGCGTACTCGGCGGAGCCTCCCCCGTGCTTGGCATGAGCCCGCACACCGGCTGGTGTGGTCGTTGCCATGGGCTTCCTTCTCTTAAGTGCTTGCGGGTGTACGGGTGGTCGGTTCGAGTTCGAGTGCGGGGGGCGGGAGCCGGGGCGGCAGGGCGCGGCAGTCGTCGAAACTGGCCCGCAGGCGTTCCATGAGCCTGCTGAGCTGGGCGACCTCCTCGTCGCTCCAGTCGGCGAGCCGCTCGGCCAGCAGCTGGGTGGTCCGCTGGGACAGCGCCTCCAGCTGCGCCAGGCCCGTGGGCGTGAGGTGCAGGATCCGGGACCGCTTGTCCGCCGGGTCGGGGGACCGGTCGATCCAGCCGCGCTCGGCGAGGTGCGCGGCATGGCGGCTGGTGACCGACATGTCCACGGCCAGCAGCTCGGCGAGCCTGCTCATGCGCATGTCGCCGTGGCGTCCGAGCAGGATCAGCACGGCGGCGCTGCCGCTGGAGCAGTCGGACGGCATGATCCGCCCCAGCTCCCGCTTGACCGCGCCGAAGGCGCTGAACTGCCTCAGCAGCTCCTCGTACTGCACCCGCTCGGCCATCACACCTCCCGCATTCGTTGCTTAGGGCAACCATAGAAGTCGTTGGTTGCTGCAGGCAAACAAAATGACCCGGATTCCTGATAAAAACTTGGCAAAGGCAAGTATTGCGAACGTAAATATGCAGGTGAGGGCGGTTACGGCAGTGACCCGCCCCCCACTTGGGCCACAACCGGCGATTCGCTAGGGTCTCGGGCTATGGCTAACCCCCAGGGCCCCCAGGGCAACCACGACCCCGCAGGCAGCACCCAGATGTTCCGCGCGTTCGTCGACGAGGGCCCGCAGGGCCGCCGTCAGCAGCAGGCGCCCGCGCCGGCCGGACCGCGTGTCGGCCTGATCGTCGGCATCGTCGTGGCCGTGGCGGTCGTGGCGGCCGTCGCCTGGCTGGCACTCAAGTAGGGTCTGCCGCTACTTCCACTGGACGGTGACGTCCCGCGTCTCGATGTGCATGCCGAGCGGCACGCGCCAGGCGTCGACGCACACCGTCCAGGTCTTCTCCTTGCGCGCTCCGGCACCGATCGGCACCGGAAGCCCGACGGTCGACTCGACCGTCCCCCAGTCGATGCCGAGCGCCCCGATGATGTGCGTCCCGAAGGTCACACTGCCGGAACGCACCGCGCTGCCGCCGGAGTTGGCGAAGTCCAGCGTGACGTCTTCGCACCAGCGCTTGTCCGTGGCTTTCCGGGCCGGGTCGCCCCAGGTGAGAACGGCGGGCCCAGCGGGTGCCGTACGGCTGGGAGTTGCCGTCGGCGACGCCGGAGCCGTCGTCGTACGACCGGACTTGGCGCCGCCGCCCGGCGAGCCGACGTCCTGGTCGGGCGCCGCTGCCGGGGCGCCGGTCGAAGTCCCGCTCCCGGTCCCGGAGTTGCCCTCGGCCACAGGGGCGGCCCCGCTGTCCTTCCGCGGTCCGTCCAGCGGTACGAACGTCACCCCGCCCGTCGGAGTCACAGCCGTACCGGACGGCTGGGGCGCGCCGCCCACCGGGCCGGTAGCGACATATCCCTCGGCCCCGCCGCCCCCGCACGCGGCCAGCGCGGCGCCCAGGCAGACGACGGCCGCCGACGCGCCGATCACGGCGCCTCGACGGCCACGTGTCCATGTCGTCCGAAGCATCGCGCCAGTGTGGCTGACACTCCGTCAGGAAGGAAGGGTTCAGTCGGAGATGAGCCCCTCCCGCAGCTGCGCCAGCGTCCGCGTCAGCAGCCGGGAGACGTGCATCTGCGAGATGCCGACCTCCTCGCCGATCTGCGACTGGGTCATGTTGGCGAAGAAGCGGAGCATGATGATCTGCCGCTCGCGGGGCGGGAGTTTGGCCAGCAGGGGCTTGAGGGACTCGCGGTACTCGACGCCCTCCAGGGCGGTGTCCTCGTAGCCGAGCCGGTCCGCGAGAGAGCCCTCGCCGCCGTCGTCCTCGGGGGTCGGGGAGTCCAGCGAGGAGGCCGTGTAGGCGTTGCCGACCGCGAGGCCGTCGACCACGTCCTCCTCGGAGACGCCGAGCACGGCGGCGAGTTCGGGGACGGTCGGGGAGCGGTCCAGTTTCTGGGAGAGTTCGTCGCTGGCCTTGGTGAGGGCCAGACGCAGCTCCTGCAGCCGGCGCGGGACCCGCACCGACCACGAGGTGTCGCGGAAGAACCGCTTGATCTCACCGACGACCGTCGGCATCGCGAACGTCGGGAACTCCACGCCCCGTTCGCAGTCGAAGCGGTCGATCGCCTTGATCAGGCCGATGGTGCCGACCTGGACGATGTCCTCCATCGGCTCGTTGCGCGAGCGGAAGCGGGCCGCCGCGTACCGCACCAGCGGGAGGTTGAGTTCGATGAGGGTGTCCCGGACGTACGCGCGCTCGGGGCTGTTGTCGTCGAGTGCGGCGAGCCGCAGGAAAAGGGAGCGGGACAGGGTGCGGGTGTCGATGGCATCCGAGGCCGGAGGGGCCGGGATGTCAGCGGCCGTAAGGGCCGGGGCCGGTGCGGTGTCGACGGCTGCCATCTCGTCGATGGAGCCGGGCACGGCGTCGGCGGGCGCTGACTCGCTCTTCGTGAGCGTGAGCACCTTCGAGCTGCCCTGGTCTGCGGACATGCCACCCCCTCTGGGTCGCGGGACGGTCGTGGCGGAGCCTCCCCTGGTGAGGAGTTCAGCCTTCACCTGAATACCGGAGCCGAAGCCGCGGCAAACGCGCTTGGGGAAGAATGTCACATGTCGGCAACACGCTGTAGTGACATGTCGACATGCGAGATACGAATCGGCCCTGGAAAGAGGGGGTCTGAGGCTTTTTCAGCGCAGAACTGTCGGGAACAGCCCTGGTGAGCGATTCGCTCGTACCGGTTACGCCTCGATCCTGTTTGCGGATCGCAGCCGCTGGAAGCTACGCGCGAGTAGCCGTGAGACATGCATCTGGGATACGCCGAGTTCCGCACTGATCTGCGACTGGGTGAGGTTGCTGTAGTAGCGCAGAAGAAGGATTCTCTGTTCCCGTTCCGGGAGTTGTACGAGGAGATGGCGGACGAGGTCGCGGTGCTCGACGCCGTCCAGGGCCGGGTCCTCGTAGCCGAGCCGGTCCAGGAGCCCCGGCAGCCCGTCGCCCTCCTGGGCGGCCTCCAGGGAGGTCGCGTGGTACGACCGGCCGGCCTCGATGCAGGAGAGCACCTCCTCCTCGGTGATGCGCAGCCGTTCGGCGATCTCGCCGGTCGTGGGGGTGCGCCCGAACGCGGTCGTCAGGTCCTCGGTCGCGCTGTTGACCTGCACCCACAGCTCGTGCAGCCGGCGCGGGACGTGGACCGTGCGGACGTTGTCCCGGAAGTAGCGCTTGATCTCGCCGACGACGGTCGGCATCGCGAAGGTCGGGAACTGTACGCCCCGGTCCGGGTCGAAGCGGTCGATCGCGTTGATGAGCCCGATGGTGCCGACCTGGATCACGTCCTCCATCGGCTCGTTGCGGGAGCGGAAGCGGGCGGCCGCGTAGCGCACGAGCGGGAGGTTGGCCTCGATGAGCGCCCCGCGCACCCGGTTGTGCTCCGGCGTGCCCGGCCCGAGCCCCTTGAGTTCGCCGAAGAGCACCTGGGTGAGGGCCCGGGTGTCGGCGCCGCGGCTGCGCGGCGGTACGGGCTCCGGTGGGGCCTCGGGGGCCTCGGGTGCCTCCAGGGGCGGTGCTTGAGGCGCAGTACTGGCCGGCACGGTCAACTCCACCTCGCAATCGATCAACGTATTCGGCAAAAGCGGTCATAGCATCACAAGAGATGTGCACTGTGTGCAAGCACCGCATAACGCCGTGTTGAGGGCAAGTTGGGCAAGTCGGGGCTCAATGCGCATAAAGACCCTGCGACGCATAAAGGCCCTGCGCCTTTTCGGCGCAGGGCCCAGCCGGGTCCGGCTCAGTACTCGTAGTCGGCGATCACCCAGGTGGAGAACTCCTTCCACAGCGTCACGCCCGCCTGGTGCTCCGGGTGCTCGACGTAGCGCCGCAGCGCGGCCGCGTCGTCGAAGCCGGAGTTGATGGCGAAGTCGTACGCGATGGGGCGGTCGCTGATGTTCCAGCCCAGCTCCCAGAAGCGGATCTCGGGGATCTTCCCCTCCAGCGACCGGAAGGCGTCGACGCCCTCCAGGACGCGCGGGTCGTCGCGCTCGACGCCCTCGTCGAGCTTGAACAGGACGAGATGGCGGATCATGTGCGCTCCCAGCCGGGTCTACGGGTCTAGTGGGCGCCGTTGGCGAGCCAGGTGAAGAAGTCGCCTATGGCCTTGGCGGCGTCCGATATGCCCTCGAACCCTATCTGGACGTAGCTGGCCGCCTTGGCCGGGTCCGTGATGATGACGTACAGCGCGAAGACCACGAGCACATAGACGGCGATCTTCTTGGCATTCACCGCCATTGCGGCCTCCCCAGTCACTGTTGCCCAACGACCGCACATGATCGCACGAAGGGCCCCGTCTCTCGACGGGGCCCTTCCCAAAGCGGTAGCGGAGGGATTTGAACCCTCGGTGACTTGCGCCACACTCGCTTTCGAGGCGAGCTCCTTCGGCCGCTCGGACACGCTACCGAGGGAGACCTTACAGCACGCCGGGCAGTGCTCTGAAATCGGTATTCGGGGGTCGGTGCGCAGGGGGCGCCGTTCAGCGGGAGCGGAAGAATTCGGTGAGGATCCGGGCGCAGTCCTCGGCCAGTACGCCCTCGATCACCTCGGGGCGGTGGTTGAGTCTCCGGTCGCGTACGACGTCCCAGAGGGAGCCGGCCGCGCCGGCCTTCTCGTCGCGGGCGCCGTAGACGACCCGGTCCACCCGGGACTGCACGAGCGCGCCCGCGCACATCGTGCAGGGCTCCAGCGTGACGACGAGGGTGCAGCCGGACAGCCGCCACTCCCCGAGGTCGGCCGCAGCCCGGCGGATCGCGAGGACCTCGGCGTGCGCCGTCGGATCGCCGGTGGCCTCGCGTTCGTTGTGTCCGGCGCCGAGCACGGTCGTACCGTCCGAGGCCAGTACGACGGCGCCCACGGGCACGTCGGCACCCGCCCGTCCGGCCTCGTCCAGGGCGAGCCGCATCGCGGCCCGCCAGCGGTCGCGTACCGGGTCGGGGGTGCCTCCTTGGGGCGCTGCAGCGGTCAGCGGACGGTCTCCAGGACCTCCGAGGCGCCCAGGGCCTCGGCGATCGTGTTCAGGGCGTCCTCGTCGAGGGCGCGCAGTTCCTTGGCGCTGACGCCGAGGTCGTCGAGGATCTCGGCGTCCCCGACGGGGCTGTGCGGCACGGACTCGGCCGACGGCGTGTCCTCGTCGCCGTCCGCCTCGTCCTCACCGTCCTCGGTGCCGTCGAGGTCGAGGGAGTCCAGGTCGGGGTCGTCCTCGCCGGGCTCCCTTCCGAGCAGTTCGTCGGTGAGCAGGATCTCGCCGTAGCTGCTGCGAGCAGCGGCGGCGGCGTCCGAGACGTAGATACGAGGGTCGTCCTCGCCGTCGACGCGGACGACGCCGAACCAGGTTTCTTCCTGCTCGATCAGGATGAGCACCGTGTCGTCCTCGGTCGAGGCTTCCCGGGCGAGATCGGCCAGATCCGACAGGGTCTCCACATCGTCGAGCTCTGTGTCGCTCGCTTCCCACCCGTCTTCGGTGCGCGCGAGCAGTGCGGCGAAGTACACCGTGACTCTCCCACTGGTCTTAGGCGTGCCGGTTGGAGGTCCCCCCGGCGGGGCTCAGGGCGGGGAGAGCTGTGCTCCGAGCCCCACCCACTCGGAATCGTGGCAGAAACAAGGCGATCAGGGGACGTCTTCGGCACCCTGTGTCCGCCGTCTTTGATCGGCCACGAGCGGGATCGTACGCGGCGATCGGCGTGTGCACGCAACGGGTTGCCCTCAGGCGCGTCCCGAGTCGGACCCCGGGCTACCAGCGGAAGGTGCGCATGCGCATGGCGTGGCGCAGCCGTGCGGTCTTGGCCCGCCTGGGCTGCACACGGTCCCGCAGCTCACGGGCTTCGGCGAGGTCACGCAGGAACTGGGCCCTGCGGCGGCGGCGCTCGGCGTCGGTCTCGGCCGACGGCGAGTCCTTACGGGTTTCACGCTCAGGCAGGTCAGGCATACACACACCACCCCCCGGTACGTCCTCCCACTTTCCCTCTGATGGGCGGTTTGATGCCAGCGCAGGGCTCAGCAGCGCACGGTTACTGTTAGGGCATGCGTCTCCACGTCGTCGACCACCCCCTGGTCGCCCACAAGCTCACCACGCTGCGCGACCAGCGCACCGACTCCGCGACCTTCCGCCGTCTCGCCGACGAGCTGGTCACCCTGCTCGCCTACGAGGCCACGCGCGACGTGCGCACCGAACAGGTCGACATCACGACGCCGGTCTCCTCGACCACCGGCGTCAAGCTCGCCCGCCCGCGCCCCCTGGTGGTGCCGATCCTGCGGGCCGGGCTCGGCATGCTCGACGGCATGGTGCGGCTGCTGCCGACGGCCGAGGTGGGCTTCCTCGGCATGATCCGCAACGAGGAGACGCTGCAGGCGTCGACCTACGCCTCGCGGATGCCCGAGGACCTCTCCGGGCGTCAGGTGTACGTCCTGGACCCGATGCTGGCCACCGGTGGCACGCTGGTCGCGGCGATCCAGGAGCTGATCAAGCGCGGTGCGGACGATGTGACCGCGGTGGTGCTTCTTGCGGCCCCCGAGGGGGTCGAACTCATGGAACGTGAGCTGGCGGGGACGCCGGTGACCGTCGTGACGGCGGCCGTCGACGAGCGGCTCAATGAGCACGGGTACATCGTGCCGGGGCTGGGGGATGCGGGGGATCGCCTTTACGGCGCTGCTGAGTAGGCTGCTCCTTTTTGCGCCTTTTCGCCGTAGAGGTGCGGATCTCTTGCGGCTGCGGGTCCGTTGTGGCTTGTCGCGCCGTTCCCCGCGCCCCTTATGGGGCGCTCTCAGCAGCCCTTTGTTGAAGAAGTGGGCGCCGGGCTGGGGTTGGCCAGCGCCGCCAGGGCCTGGTCAGCGGCTGCCTTCGGGGTGAGGTCCTTGAAGGCCGTGCCGAGGATCAGGTCGACGTCCGTGCCCTTGCGGGTGTCGGCCCGCTTCTCGGCGCCGGCGAGTTGGGTGGCCAGCACGGGCAGCGAGCTGTTCAGGGCGGACGGGGCGCCGAGCAGTATGCCGGTGCCCTTGACCTTCTTGTCGAACTCCTTGGACGCGTTGCCCACGTCGCCGACCTTGAAGCCGCGCCTCTTCAGCTCGTCCGCCGTGTTCTTGGCCAGACCGCTGCGGTCCGTGGCGTTGTAGACGTTGACCGTGATCGTGCCGGGCTTGGGCACGGCGGCCTTCTTGGTGTCGGCCGACGGGCTCGCCTTGGCCCTGCAGTCCGCCTTGGAGCCGGCCGCCGAGGCCTTCTGGCCGCCGCCGGTGAAGAGGTCGATGAGCTGCAGCGTGCCCCAGCCGACCAGGCCGAGTGCGGCGACGGAGGCCACCAGGGCAACCCCGAGCCTGCCGCGCCGGCGCCTGCGCATCCGTGGGTATTTGTCCCCCGTGATCCGGTACTTGCCGCCCATGCCCGGGGGGGTCAGCATGCTCATGAGCGCAGCGTAGTGCGCCCGGGCGGCGATGCCTACTAGATGATCATTCGAGGCCGCACAGGTGAACCCGAAAGGGCCAAGCAGTGACCGGCAGGCCTTCGGGGGTGTGCGTCAGTCGAGTTCGAGCACGCGCGCGTGCAGGACCTGGCGCTGCTGCAGCGCGGCCCGCACGGCACGGTGGAGGCCGTCCTCGAGATACAGGTCGCCCTGCCACTTGACGACATGTGCGAACAGGTCGCCGTAGAAGGTCGAGTCCTCGGCCAGGAGGGTCTCCAGGTCGAGCTGTCCCTTGGTGGTGACGAGCTGATCGAGGCGGACCGGGCGCGGCGCGACGTCCGCCCACTGCCGGGTGCTTTCCCGGCCGTGGTCGGGGTACGGCCGGCCGTTTCCGATGCGCTTGAAGATCACACGGAAAGCCTACCGGTCAAGACCTTCCGGGCGCAGCCATGGCGACGCAGTGCGGGGACCGAAAAGAAGTTGCAAATCGGGGCAAAGGATCCGTACGGGTGTTACGCACAGGCTGTGGACAGTGAGCGTCGGCCCGGCGGAGGCGGTGGTTCACGGGGAACATCCGCCTCCGCCGGCGGATTCAGCGGTCCCGTTCCTTCGGGGGCTGCTTCGGCTCCGGCTGCTTCAGGTTCTGCTTCGGTGCGCTGCGTGCGGCTTCGGCGCGCAGCAGGGCGCGCAGGACCGCGTACGGGTCGGTGGGCATGGCTGTGTTCCTTGGTTCCTTGCGTGGTGACTGACTTTTCCGGGGAGCCGGGGTCTGTCAGCAGCGCAGGACCACGGAGCGCAGCGCGTGCAGGGCGTGCGGCGGCCGGGGCGGGGTGGGGAGGGGGCGGTCCGCCGGGGTGTCGAGGGGCGGGGCCTGGAGCGGGGCGGGGCGCAGGGCTACGACCGTGCGGTGCAGGGCGTCGGCCGGTGGCCGCACGGCCGCGTCCAGGGCGTCGTACTCGACGATCTCCGTGGCGGAGGGCGGTGCCGCGTGCACCTCCGCGTGGGTGCCGGGGACCAGCAGGGCGAGCAGCAGGACGAGCGTCCGCAGCCAGGCGTGGCCGCGGGAGAGGCTTCGTACGGTGCTCACGAGAGGTCATTTGCCCACGCTTTGTCCCGCCTTCAGCATGTCGGGGCCGAGAACCGCCCGTTCGGGGGACCCGATACGACTCAAAGGGTGCGTGGCAGTTGCCGGGCCCGGCCGCGGATACGGAGCGCGGTGACGATCTCGACCACGCCGACCGCGACCAGCCAGATGCCGCCGACCAGGGTGAGGACGGCGACCGACGCGAACGGCGAGTCGATCAGCACGATCCCGCCCAGGAAGGTGACGATCCCGAGGAAGATCTGCCAGCCGCGGGCCGGCATGGTGCTGTCGGAGGCGGCGGCCAGGGTCTGGGTGATTCCGCGGATGAGCCAGCCGATGCCGATCCACAGCGCCAGCAGCAGGATCGACCGCATCGGGCCGCGCAGACAGAACAGGCCCAGCAGGATCGACAGGGATCCGCTGATGAAGGCCAGGACGCGCAGGGCCGTCGTTCTGTGGGTGCCGAAGGCGGCGACCAGCTGGAAGATGCCGCTGATCAGGAGGTAGACGCCGAAGAGGACGCCGGCCGCGAGCAGGGAGGGGCCCGGCCAGACCAGGACCAGGAGGCCGAGGATCAGGGAGGCGACGCCGGTGAGCAGGACGACCTGCCAGGCGGCGCGGGAGAGGACGTGCAGGGGGCCTTCGAAGGGGGGCTCCGGCTCATGCGGGCTCGTCGTGCGTCCGGCGGCGTGGACCTTGCGGTCGTCGTACTGCGGGCCCGCGGAGAAGGCGCTCGATGGCTCGGTCATGTCCCATGCTTGGACCCGCCGCGGGCGTCGCGCCACCTCTGGGAGCCGGTCGGCTGACGGGCCGTCTCCCGGCCGCCGGAGACCCGGCCCTCCGCTATTTCCCGGCGGCCTTGGCGGCCTTCGCGGCCGCCTTCATCTCCTGCTTGTGCGCCCGGACCTTGGCCAGCGACTCGGGTCCCTCGATGTCGGCGACGGAGCGGTGGCAGTTCGCCTCGCCGTATCCGCCCGCGGCCTCCCGCCAGCCCTCGGGCCGTACGCCGAGCTGCTTGCCCAGCAGCGCGAGGAAGATCTGCGCCTTCTGCTTGCCGAAGCCGGGCAGCTCCTGGAGACGCCCCAGGAGTTCCCGCCCGTCGGGCACGTCCTTCCAGACGAGTTCGGCGTTGCCGTCGTAGTGCTCCACGAGGTACTGGCACAGCTGCTGGACGCGCTTGGCCATGGAGCCCGGGTAGCGGTGCACGGCCGGCTTCTCGGACAGCAGCGCGGCGAAGGCCTCCGGGTCCATCACGGCGATCTCGTGCGCGTCCAGGTCGTCGGCGCCGAGCCGGTCCGCGATCGTGCGGGGTCCCTTGAACGCCCACTCCATGGGGACCTGCTGGTCCAGCAGCATCCCGACGAGGGCGGCGAGCGGGGAGCGTCCGAGGAGCTCGTCGGCCTTGGGGTCCTGGGCGAGGTGCAGGGTGACGTCCATGCCTCCGATCATGCCGCTTTCATGGCTCGCGTACGATTCCAGCACGAGTTACTAAGGCAAGGCTTGCCTTAATTTGTAGGGGGTTGCAGCGTGACGATCGAGATCCACCGCGACGCGTGGGGCATCCCGCATCTGCGCGCCGGCAGCGCCCGCGAACTCGCCCGCGCCCAAGGCCTGGTGACCGCCCGCGACCGCGCCTGGCAGCTGGAGGACGGCCGGCACCGCGCGCAGGGCACCTCCGCGTCCTTCCTCGGGCCCGAGGCCCTGCACTGGGACCTCTTCGCCCGGCAGGCACGCCTCGACGACACCGCCCGGCGCTGCTGGGCGGCCCTGGAGGAACGGGACCCCGAGACGGCGGACTGGGTACGCGCGTACGTCGACGGCGTCAACCACGGACTGAACAGCGGTCCTACGGCCCCTGAGTTCGACGCCGTCGGTCTCGCCCCCGGGCGCTGGGAGCCCTGGACCCCGCTCGGCATCTGGCTCGCCACGCACATCCTGTTCGCCGGGTTCCCGGCCAAGCTGTGGCGCGAGGAGGCCGCGGCGCACCTGGGCGAGGAGGCCGTCGGCCTGTTCGCCGCCGACGGGCCCGGCAGCTCCGGCAGCAACGGCTGGCTGGTCGGCGGGGCGCGGACCACGACCGGGCACGCCGTGATCGCGGGCGATCCGCACCGGCTCATCGAGGACCCCGGGGTCTATCAGCAGATTCACCTGTCCTGTCCGGAGTTCGACGTGGTCGGTCTCGCCGTGCCGGGTGTTCCCGGTATCGCCCACTTCGGGCACACGGGCACGGTGGCCTGGGCGATCACCAATGCCATGGCCGACTACCAGGACGTGTACCGGGAGCGGCTGCGGCGGGTGGGGGCGGGAGTGGAGGCCCTCGGGCCGGACGGGGTGTGGCGGCGGGCCGCCCGGCACGCCGAGTCCTTCGCGGTGGCGGGTGAGGGGGTCGTCGAGGTCGAGGTGATCGAGACGGAGCGTGGGCCTGTGATCGCCGGGGACATCTTCTTCGCCCCCGCCGCCCCTTCCCGTCCCGTCCCTGGGGGCTCTGCCCCCAGACCCCCTGTCGGCCCTGAAGGGGCCTTGTCCTCAAACTCCCCCACTCTCGGCTTCGCTCGAGCGGGGGGACCCCCACGACGGGCTGAAATGCAGGGCCTCGCCCTGCGCTACCCACCCCGCGTCACCGGCGACCTCGGCTTCAGTGCACTCCTCCCCCTCCTGCGGGCCCGGCGGGTCGGCGACGTGGACCGGGCCGTCGATCTGTGGGCCGAGCCCGTCAACGTCGTGCAGGCCGCCGACACCGAAGGCGGTCTGCTGCACCGGGTCGCGGGGCGGGTGCCGGTGCGGGCCGAGGCCAATCGGCGTCGGCTGGTCCCGGCCTGGGAGCCCGGGCACGAGTGGCGGGGCTGGCACGAGATGCCGCGGGCCGCCGAACTCACCGACTCCGTGGCCGTGATGGCCAACCAGCGCGGCCTCGCGACCCCGCTCGGTGTCGAGTTCGCCCCGCCCCACCGCGCGCACCGGATCGCCGCGCTGCTGGCGCAGAAGGAGCACTGGTCGGCCGGCGACATGCGGGCGATCCACATGGACACCCATCTCGCGTCCTGCGCACTGCTTTTGGACCACCTGGCCGCCCTTGAGGGCCTGTCCCCCGAGGCCGCCGCGCTCCGCGACCGCCTCCTGCGCTGGGACCGCCGCATGGACGCCGACAGCGCCGACGCGGCCGGCTACGCGGCGGTGCGCGGCGCGGTCGTACGGCATCTCGCGGCGCACCCTTCCTTCGCCGCACTGTCCACTCCGCCCGCCTACCCGGAGGTCTTCCTCCCCTGGCTCGCCCTGCTTCCGCGGATCGGCTTCGCCCTCGAACACCTGCTGAGTGCCGAGGAGTTGTACGGCGTCGACCGGGCGGACGTCGTACGGGCGGCCCTGGAGGAGGTGGCCGCCGAGCCGCCCGCCGGCGCCTGGGGGGACACCCACCGGCTCGCTCCCTGGCGGGCGCTCACCGGGACGCCGTACGACGGGCCCGGGCTCTCCGGCGACCACGACTGCGTGCTGTGCACCTCCGCCGTGCCCGGGCTGACGGATCTGGCCGCGCGCGGGCCCGCCGCCCGTTACGTATGGGATCTGGCCCGCCGCGAGGACAGCCTGTGGGTCGTCCCCTTCGGCGCGTCCGGCATCCCGGGCTCGCCCCACCACGGCGACCAGCTCCCCTTGTGGCTCAAGGGAGAACTCGTCCCGGTCGTCACCGACTTCGACCTCCTGGAGAGGGAGAGCCATGAGTGACGTGTACGTCCACGAGGAGAGCGTCGACGGTTTCGGCACCGTCCGTATCCGTCCCCTCGACCCGCAGGCGGACGCGGAGGTCGTCCACCGCTGGGCCGCCGGGGAGCGTGCCGTCTTCTGGGGCATGAACGGCCTCACCCGCGACCAGGTGGCCGGGATCTACGCCCACATGGGCACCCTCGACACCCATCACGCCTTCCTGCTGCTCAAGGACGGCACACCGGCCGCGCTGCTGCAGACGTACGAGCCGGAGGCCGACCGCGTCAGCGAGTGCTACGAGGTGCGGGGCGGCGACATCGGCGTCCATGTCCTGCTCGCGCCCGCCGGCCCGGACGGCGCGCGGTCCGGCTGGTCGGCGGCGCTGTTCGGGGTCATCACGTCGTACGTGCTGAAGGGCCTGGACCGGCGCCGGATCGTGGTCGACCCCGATGTGCGGAACGGGAAGGCGATCGCCCGTTTCCTGCGGCAGGGTTTCGAGGCGGGTCCGGTGGTGGTGCTGCCCGAGGTCGACGTCCCGGATGTCTACCTGCCCGAGAAGAAGGCTCAACTGGCCTTTCTGCGGAGGGAGGTAGCCTTCCCCGAATGACTCCTGAGGACCTTGTCGCGCACTACGGAATGGAACCGATCCCGCGTGAGGGCGGCCTGTTCCGCCAGACCTGGGCGGGCCCCGAGCGCGCCGACGGGCGGCCGGAGGGCACCGCGATCGTCGCCCTGCTGACGGCGGACGACCACTCGGCCCTGCACCGCCTGCCCACCGACGAGATCTGGCACTTCTACCTGGGTGATCCGCTGGAGCTGCTGCTCCTCGCCCCGGACGGGACGTCCAGGCGGGTGGTGCTCGGACCGGACGTACTGGGCGGCCAGCAGCCCCAGACGACCGTGCCGGCCGGCACCTGGATGGGGGGACGGGTCGTCGCGGGCGGGGCGTGGACGTTCTTCGGGTGCACGATGGCGCCGGGGTTCACCTTCGAGGGCTACGAGCACGGGGACGCGGCCGAGCTCACGGCGCGGTATCCGGCCGAGGCCGACCGGATTGCGCGACTGTGCCGTCCATGAGGCTGCCGGAGGGACAGAGCGCTCCGCTCTCGGTGCGGTGAGTGCTCGGCGGTTTGTGTCCGTACCTCTTCGGGAGGTGGCCGGAGCCGGGACGGAGGGCGGCGTGGGGTGTGACGGTGAGCGCGGGCGGCGGCGCGGGCGCCGGGGCGTTCGAGGGCTGGTGCTGCTCGGTGCCGTGCTGGTGCTGCTCGTCCTCGGGGGCGCGGGGCCCGCGTCGGCCCATGCGGCCCTCAAGTCCACCGACCCCGAGGACGGCACCGTCCTCAGGTCGGCCCCCCGCTCCATCACCCTGACGTTCACCGAGTCCGTCGGTCTGCTGGACGACTCCCTCCGCGTCCTGGACCCCGACAACCGGCGCGTGCGCATCGGCGAGGCACAGCACGCCGGGGGACGTCCCGACACGGCGAGCGTGACCCTGCCCGCGAAGCTCGCGAAGGGCACGTACGTCGTGGCCTGGCGGGTCGTCTCGGCGGACAGCCACCCGGTGGGCGGCGCGTTCACCTTCTCCGTCGGCAAAGCCTCCGCGACGGTCGCCACCGTGGACACCGGACCGGTCGAGAACCCGGCGACCGCCGGCCTCTACAACATCGCCCGCTATCTGGCCTACCTGGCGGCGGCACTGCTGATCGGCACGGCCGCCTTCGTCGCCCTGTGCCGCCCGACGGACCGCGGCCCGCTGCGAAAACCCCTGGTCGTGGGCTGGTGGACGCTGCTGGGGACCACCCTGGCGCTGCTCGCGCTGCGCGCCCCGTACGAGAACGGCACGGGTCCCGCGACCGCCCTCGACGCCGACGCCTTCACCCGCGCCCTCACGGGCCGTCCGGGGCTGGCGCTGCTGGCCCGGCTCGCCCTGCTGCTGCTCGCCGCCGTGTTCGCCGTACGAATCCGCAAACGCGACGCATGGCCGCGGCCGCTGCTCGCCGCCGGTGGTGCCCTCGGCGTGGCCCTCGCGCTCACCTGGGTCGCCTCCGACCACGCCTCGGCGGGCATCCAGGTGCCCCTGGCGATGGCGTCCGCCGTGCTGCACCTGCTGGCCATGGCGGTCTGGCTGGGCGGCCTCACGGCGCTGCTGATCCTGCTCCACCGCACCGGACTTCCCCCGGTCGTCGTGGCCCGCTTCTCCCGGATCGCCTTCGCCTCCGTGACCGTCCTGGTCGTCACCGGCGTCTACCAGTCCTGGCGGGGCCTCGGCTCCTGGAGCGCGCTCACGGGGACGACGTACGGGCGCCTGCTGGTGGCCAAACTGGCCGCTGTGGTGCTCCTGCTGGCGGCCGCGGGGCTCTCGCGGCGCTGGACCGTGCGGCTGGTGGCGGCGGACGCCGAGACGGCCGTACGGGAACGGGTCCCGCAGCCCGTGGGCGGGCCCCCCGCGACCGCCGCGGAGGAACCGGCCGCCCCGTCCGCCGCAGACGCCGGACGCCGCAATCTGCGCCGCGGTGTGCTCGCCGAAGTCGCCGTCGGTGTCGTGGTGCTGGTGCTCAGCACCGTGCTCAGCAGCACGCTGCCGGGCCGCGCGGCCGCCGAGGCGGCGCAGGCGCCCGCCACGGCCGGCGGGCTGCCCGCCGCGTCGGTCACGACGATCCCGTTCGAGGTCGGCCGCGCGCGCGGCAAGGTGCAGATCACCCTCGACCCGGGCCGCGTCGGCGACAACACCGTGCAGGCGGTCGTCTTCGGGCCCGACGGCGGCATCGTCACCGTCCCCGAGCTGCGGCTCTCCCTCAGCCTCCCCGCGCAGCAGATCGGCCCGCTCGACGCCAGGTTGACCGATCAGGGCGGCTACTGGGGGACGAACTCGGTCACCGTGCCGCTGGCCGGAACCTGGACCATGAAGGCCACGGTCCGGACGTCCGAGATCGACCAGGTCAGTGTGACGAAATCGGTCCGGATCGTCGCCTAACAGGCCCTGGCCGCGACGCGAATCCGGCATTTAGGCTCAACTCCGGGCGGGTTTGTTCGATCACATGGACCGAAACGATCACGAACATGTCGGTCACATTTCCACAAAGGTCCCCGGCGACTCTTGACGCATGACCGGACATAGGACTGATATAAGCGCCACGATGTTCGGTCGAGTTGATTTATGGTCGGTTTCGACTTTTTTTCGACGTGGGCGTTGTGACCGAACCCCTGCCTTCAGGAGCCGTACATGGACCTCTCATCCTCGGGTCTCTCCCTTCCCGCGACGAGCCGTCGCAGTCTGCTGCGCGGTGTGGGTGGCGCAGCCCTGCTCGCGGGTGCGGGCATACCCCTGCTGTCCGCGTGTGGCAGCAGTGGGTCCTCCTCGGACCCGAAGACCGTCAGTCTCGGCTCCAACTCCTCCGACGCGGTGCCCAAGAAGGCCTTCGCGGAGATCTACGCCGCCTTCACGAAGCAGTCCGGCATCAAGGTCGCCGTGAACACGAAGGACCACAACACCTTCCAGGAGCAGATCAACTCCTACCTCCAGGCCACGCCGGACGACGTGTTCACCTGGTTCGCGGGCTACCGCATGCAGTTCTTCGCGGCGAAGAAGCTCGCGACCCCGATCGACGACGTGTGGACGAAGATCGGCGGCAACTTCCCCGACGCGATGAAGCAGCTGTCCAAGGGCGAGGACGGCAAGTACTACTTCGTGCCGCTGTACACGTACCCGTGGGCGCTCTTCTACCGCAAGAGCGTCTTCAAGCAGCACGGCTACCAGGTGCCCACCACCTGGGACCAGCTGGTGACCCTGTGCAAGCAGATGAAGAAGGACGGCCTGGTCCCGATCGCGTTCGGCGACAAGGACGCCTGGCCGGCGATGGGCACCTTCGACCAGATCAACTTCCGGCTCAACGGCTACGACTTCCACAAGTCGCTGATGGCGGGCAAGGAGGCGTGGACGGACCCGAAGGTCAAGGCGGTCTTCGACCACTGGTCCGAGCTGCTGCCGTATCACCAGGACGGTTTCATGGGCCGCACCTGGCAGGACGCCGCCCAGACCCTGGTGTCGAAGAAGGCCGGCATGTACGTCCTCGGCTCCTTCGTGGCGCAGCAGTTCACCAACAAGGCCGACCTGGACGACCTGGACTTCTTCGCCTTCCCGGAGATCAACCCGCAGTTCGGGCAGGACACGGTGGAGGCGCCCACCGACGGCTTCATGGTCTCCAAGGCGCCCAAGAACCACGACGGCGCCACCAAGCTGATGGAGTTCCTGGGCACGCCGGAGGCCGAGCAGATCTACCTCAAGGCCGACTCCAGCGTGGTGGCCGCCTCCAGCAAGGCCGACACCTCGTCGTACACCCCGCTGCAGAAGAAGGCGTACGACATGATCAGCAACGCCAAGTCGCTGACCCAGTTCATGGACCGTGACTCGCGGCCGGACTTCACCTCGACGGTGATGCAGCCGGGTCTGCAGAAGTTCCTCCAGAACCCCAAGGGCGTCGACAGCCTGCTGTCCTCGATCGAGCGCCAGAAGAAGACGATCTTCGCGTCCTGATGAGCTCCGAAACGACTACGAAGAGCCCGGAGGCGGCCGCCGTGCCGCCTCCGGGCCATGCGCCTGCAACCAAGCGGGTCCCGCAGGGCCACAAGCGCCTGCTGACCCGCCGTGACCGCATCACGCTCGCCTTCATGGCGGGCGTGCCCACCGTCCTGCACGTGGCCCTGGTGTGGGTGACCGCACTGGCGTCGATCGCGCTGGCCTTCACCACCTGGGACGGCATCGGCTTCGACTCGATCAAGTGGGTCGGGCTGGACAACTTCAAGCAGTTGTTCACCGACAACCCGCAGTTCTGGCCGGCCGTCGAGCACAACATCATCTGGTTCGTGGTGCTCATCCTGATCCCCACCCCGATGGGCCTGTTCCTGGCCGTCCAGCTGGACAAGAAGATCCGCTTCTCCCGCGTGTACCAGACCGCGTTCTTCCTGCCGGTCGTGGTCTCGCTGGCGGTGACCGGGTTTGTGTGGCAGCTGGTCTACAACCCCGACACCGGGCTGATCAACAGCCTGATCGGGGCGAACAAGCCCGGCCACTACATCGACTGGATCGGTGACCCGCACCTGAACCTGTGGGCGGTGCTGATCGCCGCCTCGTGGCGGCACACCGGCTACATGATGATCCTCTACCTGGCCGGCCTGAAGGGTGTGGACCCCTCGCTGCGCGAGGCGTCCTCGCTGGACGGCGCGAACGAGTGGCAGACGTTCAAGAACGTCATCTTCCCCACCCTGCGGCCCACCAACACCGTGGTCCTGGTCGTCACGATCATCGAGGCGCTGCGCGCGTTCGACCTGGTGTTCGTGTTCAACAAGGGTGCGCAGGGCACCGAGCTGCTGTCGATCCTGATCACCAACAACATCATCGGCGAGTCCAGCCGGATCGGTTACGGCTCCGCCATCGCGGTGGTCCTGCTGGTCATCTCCCTCGCGGTCATCATCCCCTACCTGATCGCGACGTTCAGGAAGGAGCGGCGCGCATGAGCACCGTCAGCACCGCGGCGCCGCTGAAGCGCACCCCCGTCCGCCCGGCCCGGATCCTGCTGCACACGTTCCTGGTGGTCACCGCGCTGGCCTGGCTGGCCCCGCTTCTGTGGGCCATCTTCGCGGCCCTGCGGCCGTACTCGGAGACCAGCAACAAGGGGTATGTGTCCTGGCCCGACAAGCTGACGTTCGACAACTTCAAGAACGCCTTCGAGCAGTCGGACATGATGCACTACTTCGGCAACACGCTCATCATCGCGGTCCCGGCCGTGCTGATCACGCTGCTGCTGTCGTCGATGGTCGCCTTCTACGTCAGCCGCTTCGACTTCCGGCTGAACATCTTCCTGCTGCTGGTGTTCACCGCGGGCAACCTGCTGCCGCAGCAGGTCATCATCACCCCGCTGTACCGCATGTACCTGCTGATCGACCTGCCCGGCATCACGGTCAGCGGCAAGCTGTACGACTCCGCGCTCGGCCTGGTGCTGATCCATGTGGCGTTCCAGTCCGGGTTCTGCGCCTTCGTGCTGTCCAACTACATGCGGATGCTGCCGCACGAGCTGACCGAGGCCGCGCTGGTCGACGGGGCGTCGGTGTGGCGGATGTACTGGCAGATCGTGCTGCCGCTGTGCAAGCCCGCGATGGCCGCGCTGGCCACCCTGCTCTCCATCTGGATCTACAACGATTTCTTCTGGGCGATCGTGCTGATCTCCACCGGCGAGAACATGCCGATCACCTCGGCGCTCAACAACCTCTCCGGGCAGTACTTCACCGATCCCAACCTGGTCGCCGCGGGCGCCCTGCTCACCGCGATCCCCACCCTGATCGTGTACTTCGTACTGCAGCGCCAGTTCGTCAGCGGACTGACCCTGGGCGCCAACAAGGGCTGACACCCTCCCTTTTGAAAGAGACCTCCGTGCAGCACCACCCCTTCACCGTCGTCGCCTCCGTCCCCGTGGACCCGGCCAACGCCCGGGTCCACGAGGAGGGCTGGCAGTCCTGGAGCCCCAGCGGCGCCTACGCCCTCGGCGACGAGCCGTACCGTCCGACCAACGACAACTGGGCGACGGTCTGCTACCGCCCCGGCGTGACCGCCCCCGAGGGCACCTTCCAGGGCGAGGGCCTGCTGGCGCTCGACCCCGGCGACGGCTCCCCGGCCCGTCTGTGGGCGGCCGTCGACCCCACCGCGGAGGTGCCGTCCATCCGCCTGACGGTGACGGACGGCATCGCGGAGGTCACCGCCGACGGCGCGGTGAAGGAGTGGACGGGCGCGGACGTACAGACGGTACTGGGCAGTTGGGCCGACAGCCTCGGCGTCGAGCCCCCGCGCCCGGCACCGACCGTCTGGTGCTCCTGGTACGAGTACTTCACGAACGTCACCGAGGACGACATCCACGAGAACCTCCGTGCGATGGACACCCTCGACCTGCCGATCGACGTGGTCCAGATCGACGACGGCTACCAGAAGGCCCTCGGCGACTGGCTCACCCTCTCGGGCCGCTTCCGCTCCCGTGCGGGCATCGCGGACGCCATCCGGGCCCGCGGCCGCCGTGCCGGCATCTGGACGGCCCCCTTCCTGGTCGACCCGGCGAGCGACCTGGCCACCGAGCACCCCGACTGGCTGGTCCGCGACCCCGCGGGCGGCTTCACCCACGCCGGCCGCAACTGGGGCCACGACCTGCGCGTCCTGGACACCACGCACCCCGAGGCGGCGGCGTATCTCACCGAGGTCTTCCGCACCCTGCGCACCGAGGGCTACGACTACTTCAAGGTCGACTTCCTGTACGCGGGCGCGCTGGACGGCGTACGGCACAAGGACGTCGACGCCCTCACCGCGTACCGCGAGGGCATCGAGCTGATCCGCGAGGCGATCGGCCCGGACGCGTACCTGCTGGGCTGCGGCGCCCCGATCCTGCCCTCGATCGGCCTGTTCGACGCGATGCGGGTGAGCCCCGACACGGGCCCGCACCGCCGCCCCGAGGCCGACGACTACAGCCAGCCCGGCCAGGACCCGGCCGAGTTCACCGGCGCCGGACGCCAGTGGCAGCACGGCCGCCTCTGGGTCAACGACCCCGACTGCCTGATGGCCCGCCCGGCCGTGGAGACACGGGAGCGCTGGGCGGCACATGTGGAGGCGACCGGCGGCCTGATGGCCTCCAGCGACCGCCTCCTGTCCCTGGACGAGTGGGGCGTGTCCACCACCCGTCGACTGCTCTCTGGAGGCCGGCGATGACCCGTGACCTGAACGTGCCGGGCATCGCCTACGGCGGCGACTACAACCCCGAGCAGTGGCCCGAGGAGGTCTGGGCCGAGGACATGCGACTGATGGCCGAGGCCGGGGTCACCATGGTCAGCGTCAACATCTTCTCCTGGGCGCTGCTGGAACCCTCCGAGGGCACCTACGACTTCTCGCGCCTGGACCGCATCCTCGACCTGCTGCACGCCCACGGGATCGCCGCCGACCTGGCGACCCCGACGGCGGCCCCGCCGGCCTGGTTCTTCGTGAAGCACCCGGAAGCGCTGCCGGTGGACAAGGACGGCCGCAGACTCTCGTACGGCAGCCGCCAGACGTTCTGCCCGTCGAGCCCCGCCTACCGCGAGGCGGCCCTGCGGATCGTCGGCGAGCTGGCCCGGCGGTACGCGGACCACCCGGCGGTCGTGATGTGGCACATCCACAACGAGTACGGCTGCCACAACGCCGAGTGCCACTGCGACACCAGCGCGGAGGCGTTCCGCGCCTGGCTCCGGGACCGCTACGCGAGCCTGGACGCCCTCAACCACGCCTGGGGCACCACCTTCTGGAGCCAGTGGTACTACGACTGGGACCAGATCCTGCCGCCGCGCGCGACCGGCGCGGTCCCGAACCCGACCCATCAGCTGGACTGGCGCCGCTTCTGCAGCGACGCCCTGCTCTCGCTGTACGAGGCGGAGCGGGACGTCCTGCGGGAGGCCGCGCCGCAGATCCCCGCCACCACCAACTTCATGGTGATGTTCAACTTCGACGCCCTGGACTACTGGCGCTGGGCCCCGGAGCTGGACATCGTCTCCAACGACCACTACCTCCAGTCCGCCGACCCCGAGTCGCAGATCGACATCGCGCTCAGCGGCGACCTGGTCCGCTCGCTCGCGGGCGGCCCGTGGCTGCTCATGGAGCACTCCACGGGCGCGGTCAACTGGCAGCCGGTCAACCGGGCCAAGACGGCAGGGGAGTTGCGGCGCAACGCGCTGTCCCACGTGGCGCGCGGCGCCGACGGCATCGCCTACTTCCAGTGGCGGGCGGCGAAGGCGGGCGCCGAGCAGTGGCACTCGGCGATGCTGCCGCACGCGGGCACCGACAGCCAGATCTGGCGGGACGTGGTGCAACTGGGCGCGGACCTGCGGGCGTTGGCGGAGGTGCGGGGCGCCACCGGCACCGCCGAGGTCGCCGTCGTCTGGGACTGGAACGCCCGTTGGGCCATGGAACTGCCCTCGCAGCCCAGCGGCGAGCTGCACTTCCAGGACCTGGTCCGTGCCTGGTACGAGCCCCTGTGGCGCTCGGGCGTCGCGGTGGACTTCGTACGCCCGGACGCGGATCTGTCGGCGTACCGCCTGGTCCTGGCTCCTTCGCTGTACCTGATCGACGACGCGGGCGCGGCCAACCTCACCGGCTTCGCGGAGCGCGGCGGCACTCTGGTGGTCGGCTTCCACAGCGGGATGGTCGACGCCAACTGCCATGTGCGGCTCGGCGGTTACCCGGGCGCGTTCCGGGAGGCCCTCGGCGTCCGCACGGACGAGCTGTTCCCGCTGCTGCCGGGGCAGACGGTGGGCCTGAGCGACGGCAGCACGGGCACGCTCTGGTCGGAGCGGGTACGGCTGGAGGGCGCTCAGGCGGTGACGTCGTACACGGACGGACCGCTGGCCGGGGTGCCGGTGGTGACCCGCAACGCGTACGGCACGGGCGCGGCCTGGTACGTGGCCACCCATCCGGAACCGGAGGCCCTGGCCGGCCTCCTGGAGCGCATCCGCGCGGAGGCCGGGGTCGAGCCGGTGCGCTCCGCTCCGGCGGGCGTGGAGGCGGCCCTGCGGCGCGGCGCCGAGGCCGACTACCTCTTCCTGATCAACCACACGGACCAGGACGCGGAGGTCGCCGTCTCCCCGGGGGCGACCGAGCTGCTGTCCGGGAACCCGGTGGCCGGCGGGAGGGTGAAGGTGGCGGCCGGGGAGGCCGTGGTGGTGCGGGAGCCACGGTTGGGTACCCGGTAGCCAAGTCGCCGGAGCCTCCCGTAGCGAGGTGAGTGGTCATGCCCGAGCTGCCGGACGTCGAGGGGTTCCGGCAGGTCTTCGTGGACTGCGCGAAGGGGAGGGTGATCCGGCACGTCGAGGTCCGGGACGCGGGCGTACTGCACCAGGTGAGCGCGCGGCGGCTGCGGGAGGCGCTGGAGGGCCGGCGCTTCACCGGTGCGGAGCGCCACGGGAAGTGGCTCCTGGCCCGCACCGGCGGCCCCACCGTCGCGCTCCACTTCGGCATGACCGGCCTGCTGGTCTGCGCCCGCCCCGACGAGGAGGCCGCGCCCCACGACCGCGTCCTGTTCACCGTGGGCACAGGCCGCCAGCTCCGCTACCGCGACCAGCGCAAGCTCCAGGGCCTGTGGCTGGCCGAGGACGAATCCGCCGTCGAACGGCTGCTGGCGCGCCAGGGCCCGGACGCGCTGGCCATGGACCGCGAGCGGTTCGAGGCCGCGCTCCGCGCCCGCCGCGGCACGGTCAAGACGGTCCTCACCGATCAGTCCGTCGTCGCCGGCCTGGGCAATCTGCTGGCCGACGAGATCCTCTGGCGCGCGAGAGTGCGTCCCAGCGCCCACGCGAACGCCCTCACCGAGGACGACCGCCGCCGCCTCTACACCCACATGCGGCGCACCCTGCGCTCAGCGGTCCCCACCGGCCGCGTCCCACCCCGCGACTCCTGGCTCACCGGCCACCGCGACACCCCGTCCCCGCACTGCCCCCGCTGCGGCGAGCCGCTGCGCCGCTCCCGCCTGGGAGGCCGTACGACGGTGTGGTGCGCCAGGTGTCAGTAGCGCCGATCGGGTGCGGCAGCACCGGCGCACGAGTGTTTTGTGACCGAGGGGTACTCGCCGCGTGCGCTCCGGGCAAGGGATGCCCCGAGCGGGCGGTGTCGAAGGGAGAGCGGCCGTGAGGTGGGTGCCGTACGAGGAAGCCGTCGGCCGCGTCCTGGGCCCGTCGTGACCGCGTCCGGACCGGCTCGCCCGTCCCACCCCGGGGAGCGGCTGGCGGACGCGGTGGACGCCCGGCTGCCCGTGTACGACGGGGGCGGCAAGCTGTTGCGCAAGGCGTTCCCGGACCACTGGTCCTTCCTGCTCGGCGAGTTGGCGCTGTACAGCCTGCTCGTCCTGGTGCTGACCGGGGTGTGGCTGACCCTCTTCTTCAAGCCGGAGATGCGGGAAGTCGTCTACGACGGGCCGTACACCCCACTGCGGGGCGTGCGCATGTCGCAGGCCTTCGACTCCACCCTGCACATCAGCTTCGACGTGCGGGGCGGGCTGCTGATCCGTCAGATGCATCACTGGGCCGCCCTGGTGTTCGTCTCCGCGATCGGCCTCCATCTGCTGCGGATCTTCTTCACCGGGGCCTTCCGCAGGCCGCGCGAGCTGAACTGGGTCATCGGCGTCACCCTGTTCATGCTCGCCCTGGCCGAGGGCTTCGCCGGCTACTCCCTGCCGGACGACCTGCTCTCCGGCACCGGACTGCGCATCGCCGAGGGGATCATGCTCTCCATCCCCGTGGTGGGGACGTACATCGCCTTCTTCGTCTTCGGAGCCCAGTTCCCGGGCCACGACGTCATTCCGCGGCTGTACAGCCTGCATGTGCTGCTGCTGCCGGGAGCGCTGATCGCCCTGGTCACCCTGCACCTGATCCTCGTCTTCCACCTCAAGCACACCCAGTGGCGCGGCCCGGGCCGCACGAACGCGAACGCCGTGGGCAGGCCCCTGTACCCGAGCTTCACCGCCTCGTCGGCCGGCCTGTCCCTGGCCGTGTTCGGGGTGCTGGCCGTCCTCTCCGGCGTCGC
Source organism: Streptomyces sp. NPDC001351 (assembly GCF_042896045.1). NCBI lineage: Bacteria > Bacillati > Actinomycetota > Actinomycetes > Kitasatosporales > Streptomycetaceae > Streptomyces > Streptomyces sp. NPDC001351. Next base: position 686,409 of record NZ_JBIAWS010000004.1, read on the forward strand.
GCAGATCAACCCGGTCTGGGTGTACGGCCCCTACCAGCCGGACCAGGTGTCCACGGGGTCCCAGCCCGACTGGTACGTCGGCTTCCTGGAGGGCTCCCTGCGGCTCGTACCGCCGTGGGAGACGAACATCGCGGGCCACACGCTGATGTGGAACGTCCTGCTGCCCGCGGTCGTCCTGCCCGCGCTGCTCTTCGCCGTCCTGTACGCCTACCCCTTCGTCGAGCAGCGGCTGACCGGCGAGTGGCTCACCGAACAGCACCTGTGCGACCGGCCCCGCGAACGGCCCGTCCGCACCGGCCTGGGCGTCGCGGGCATCACCTTCTACGGCGTTCTGGTGCTGGCCGGCGGCAACGACGTACTGGCGGCGACCTTCCGGATCTCGGTCAACGCCCTCACCTGGATCCTGCGCATCGCCCTGATCGTGGGCCCGGTGCTCGCGTTCGTGCTCACCCGCGCGCTGTGCCACGCCCTGCTGGAGGCGGAACGCGAACGTCTCGCCGAGGGCGAGGAGACCGGCGAGGTGCGCCAGAGCGTGGCCGGGGGCTACGAGAGCGGCCACCGCCCCGTCACCGACTTCCGGCCGGGCGCCCCGCGCGCCCCGCTCACTCCTGTGGACCGGCACCCCGGTCCACGTACTGGAACACCAGGCCAAGAACACCCCGGCCCAGCACGCCGAAGCCGATGAGGAACAGCCACAGGCCGTAGACCACGCCGGTCGCCGTGACCGCGAAACCGAGCGCGGTGACGATCGGCCAGGGGCTGTGCGGCGGGAAGAACTCCAGCGGCCCGGCGGCGTCGGCCACCTCGGCGTCCCCGCGGTCCTGGGGGCGCCGGCCGTGCCGGGCGTACTGCACGGCGCAGAAGAACGACACCAGCCCGGCCATCGCGAACGCCACGACGAGCGCCGCGGTGCCCGGCGGGTCCCAGTGGGACCACACGCCGTAGAGCGCCGCCGAGCCGCCGAAGAAGGCGGCCACGGCACCGAAGAGCACGGCCTCCACCTTCACTGGAGTCCCTCCTGCCTGGCCTGCTGGACGACGTCGGGGTGGTGCAGGTCGAAGGCCGGGGACTCCGAGCGCACCCGGGGCAGCGCCGTGAAGTTGTGCCGGGGCGGCGGACAGGAGGTGGCCCATTCCAGGCCCCGCCCGTAGCCCCAGGGGTCGTCCTCCTCGACGGCCCGCCCGTGCCGGGAGGTGTGCCACACGTTGTAGAGGAACGGCAGCGTGGACACACCGAGCAGGAAGGCGCCCGTCGACGACAGGGTGTTGAGCAGGGTGAACCCGTCGGAGGGCAGGTAGTCGGCGTACCGGCGCGGCATGCCCGACTCGCCCAGCCAGTGCTGCACGAGGAACGTCAGCTGGAACGCCGGGAACAGCAGCCAGAAGTGCAGCTTGCCCAGGCGCTCGTCGAGCATCTTCCCGGTGATCTTCGGCCACCAGAAGTAGAAGCCCGCGAACATCGCGAAGACCACCGTGCCGAAGAGGACGTAGTGCAGATGGGCCACCACGAAGTACGTGTCGGTGACGTGGAAGTCGAGCGGCGGCGAGGCCAGCAGCACCCCGCTGAGCCCGCCCAGCAGGAACGACACCAGGAATCCCAGCGACCACAGCATCGGCGTCTCGAAGGACACCGACCCGTGCACCATCGTCCCGATCCACGCGAAGAACTTGATGCCCGTGGGCACCGCGATCAGGAACGACATCACGGAGAAGAACGGCAGCAGCACGGCGCCGGTGGCGAACATGTGGTGCGCCCACACCACCGCCGACAGCATGGTGATGGTGGTCGTCGCCCCGATCATCGGCAGATAGCCGAAGAGCGGCTTGCGCGAGAACACCGGGATGATCTCCGAGATGATGCCGAAGAACGGCAGCGCGACGATGTAGACCTCGGGATGCCCGAAGAACCAGAACAGGTGCTGCCACAGCAGGGCGCCGCCGTTGGTGGCGTCGAAGACGTGCGAGCCGAACTTCCGGTCGCACTCCAGGGCCAGCAGCGCGGCCGTGAGCACCGGGAACGCGGGCAGCACCAGGATCGACGTGAACAGCACGTTCCAGGTGAACATCGGCATCCGGAACATGGTCATGCCCGGGGCGCGCAGACACAGGATCGTGGTGATGAAGTTGACCGCGCCCAGCGTGGTCGACACCCCGGTGACCACCAGACCCATCACCCACAGGTCGCCGCCCGCGCCGGGCGAGAAGTACGCGCTGTTCAGCGGCGCGTACGCGAACCAGCCGAAGGCCGCCGCGCCGCCCGGCACCACGAACCCCGACACCACCATCAGACCGCCGAACAGATACATCCAGTACGACAGCGCGTTGAGCCGGGGGAACGCCACGTCAGGGGCGCCGATCTGCAGGGGCATCACGGCGTTCGCGAACCCGGCGAACATCGGGGTGGCGAACAGCAGCATCATGATCGTGCCGTGAATGGTGAACAGCTGGTTGTAGGTGTGCTCGTTCATGAACTGCAGCCCCGGGCGGGCCAGTTCGGCACGCATGCCGAGGGCGAGCAGGCCGGCGAGGAGGAAGAAGCAGAACGAGGTCACCATGTACAGCCGGCCGATCACCTTGTGGTCGGTCGTCGAGGCCCAGGTGAGCAGCGTGCGTCCCAGCGGGACGGTGGCGCCGCGAGACGCACGCCCCGCGCCTTCCTCGAGGCGTTGCGACGCTTCGGTCATGGTTCTCCTCAGCCGTGCCGAGAGCGAGAAGCGCCTCGCGAGTGCCCGCCCCGACCGACGGGAAACCGGCGACTCCTCTGCGTGACGACGCTACCCACGCGTCGGGCGGTGCAGCGTCTGCCACGCCTCCGGGACCGGACCGGATCGCCCGGCCGCGCCGACTCCCGTCGTCATCGGGGTCTTCACCGGGGCGTCGACGATTCATGGGCCGGGGGTACCCGGTCCCGGCGGCGCCAGTCCGCCAGCAGCCTGGCCGCCAGGGCGTCCTCCAGCTGACCGGTCGTACGGATCCCGAAAACCACATCGGCCTCCAGGTCCGGATCGCTCTCCAGGAGCCCGCCGACGACGTCATGCCGTACGACCTGCTCGTGCACGGCGTCGGCCTCGACATGCTCGGTGTAGAAGCGCACGGCCGCGCGTCCCGCCCCGGCCCGCCGCATCGCCTCGGCGAGGCGGCGGGAGGCCGGGGACGAGGTCACCTCGACGGCGGCGAAGTGCCCGACGAGCGCGCCGCGCAGCGCCCGGTGCAGACCGAACAGGGACATCAGGTTGACGGTGGCGAGCGCCTCGGCGGGGGCGGCGTCGACATAGTGCCCGTACGCCGTCTCCAGCCCCAGGTCCGCCATGAGGTCGGCGTACAGCTGCGCATGGATCTCGTCCGCCCGGCCCGCGCCGAACTCGTCGAACTCGACCGCGACCATCGCCGCCTTGGCCCGGCCGTGCAGCCGGGGGATGACCCAGGCGTGCGGATCGGCTTCCTTGAGGTGGTAGAGCGAGCGCAGGGCCGCATACTCCCGCAGATGGCCGAGATCGCCCTCGTCGCGCAGGAAGTGCGAGACGCTGCCGACGGGCTCGACCGGTTCGACCTGCAGTTCGTCCAGCGCCTGCCGGGCCGTGTCGGTGCCGTCCACCGGCACGTCCGCGCGCAGCGCACCCAGGAAGCGGTCCTCGATCGCGGCGCGGCAGGCCAGCAGCCCGCTGTCCCATTCCAGCCCCTCGGGCACGCCCTGGAAGCCCTCGTAGTGCAGCTCGTAGAGGACGTAGAGGGCCAGCTGCAGGTCCTCACCGTACGGCGCGCGGTCCGCGGCAGGCGGAATGCTCTCGGGGACCGAGCCGCGCAGCAGGCCCAGCACGGCGGCGGAGAGCGGGCCACGGGGTTCGGGCAAGGGCGGTGGCCGGTGCCGCGACTGGTCCCGGGGGCGGGGCGCGCTCATGCGGTGCCGCCTTCGCAGGGGCGCCCGCCGCGGCGGCGATGGCTGGTGTCGCACCAGGGGAACGTACGGCTGCGGCGGCAGGTGCAGACGGCCACGGTGAAGCGCCGGGAGACCGTCACCTCGCCGTTCTCGTCCACCACTTCGACCGGCCCCTCGATGAGCAGGGGCCCGTCGCGCTGGACGCGAACCCGGCGGGGCCGGTCAGATGTGTTCGGCACGGATCACCACCAGCTCCTCCGTCGTACCGTCGGCCGTCAGCCCGCGAGCGCGCAGCCAGCCGAGCCGTGAACGCAGCACGCGGCCGAACGGGAGCCGGGTCCGGTCGACGACCTCGGCCCGCAGACCGGCGCCCGCGAGGCGGGCCAGCGTGGCGTCGATGCCGCACAGATGCGAGTGCACGAGCAGCAGTGCGCCCGTCGGCCGCAGGAACGTCGACGCGGTGTCGCAGATACGGTCGATCAGCAGCCGGCCGTCCGGGCCGGCGTCCCAGGCCCGGGCGGCACCCACGGGCGGTGTCTCGTCCCGGGCGGGCACATAGGGCGGGTTGGCGACCACGAGGTCGAAGCGGCGGCCGGGCACGGCCGAGGCGAGGTCGCCGTGGCGCACCCGCAGGGTCTGGCCGTTCAGCAGGGCGTTGAACCAGGTGGCCGCGACCGCCCGCCAGGAGATGTCGACCGCGGTGACCCGGCCGCCGAGCCGCGCCGCCTCCACCGCGAGCACTCCGCTCCCGGTGCCCAGGTCCAGCACGTCCGTACGTTCCGTGATCGCCTCGCGGTACATCGCCCGCCGCAGCAGCCGGGTGTCGGTCTGCGGGGCGTAGACACCCCGCGGGACCCAGCAACGGGGCGGGGCGGCCACGACCGGGCGGCTGGTGGTCAGAGGTGTCTCCATCAGCCCGAGCCTCCCGCGTAGGACGAGTGTCACCGGGACGAACCGGCGGCGCCCCACGGGTACCCCCTGGCGACAGACGTAACGACCGGTGCCGACTGCGACGAACTCCTGGTGCTGGTGAGGCGTCTTGGCCGTTCGCGGCTCCGGCGTGCACCGGACGGATTGATTACCCGCCGGATCCGACTGTCTGATCAACGGCCCGCCCCCGAGATTCGGTGGTGCCTGAACCCAACCGGACAGAAGGGAGCGGAGCCGTGTCCCGTTCACTCCGTAAGAGAATCGTCGGCGCCCTGGCCGTGGCCGCCCTCGCGGGAGGGTCGCTGACCCTGGCCGCAGGCGGGGCCAGTGCCGCCACCATTCCCCCGCCCCGCCCCTACCCCCACCCCGCCTGCAACTCCCCGGTCTTCACCGCCTGCGTCGAGATCGTCAACCAGAGCGTGGACGCGTACAGCTGGCGTATCAGTGTCACCGAGCCCAACGGTCACCGGTGGAACCGCTGCCTCACGGGCGGCCGGCCCGGCCAGACGAGCTACTACCCGAGCGTGTGGTTCTCCAACAGCGACCGGGTCTCGCTGACGGCCTTCCGCGGCGGAAGCTGCGAGGGATGGAGCCAGAACGACGACTGGTGGGGCGACTGGCGCTCGACCGACGACCAGTACCACCTGATCGTCGTCAACCGGCACTGACCGTCGTACACCGCTCGTACTGCCGGACCCTCTCCCCCCATTGCCTCTCTCCCCGCAAGGAGCCACCCAAGTGCGTCCCGACGCTCTGACGACCCCCGCAGCAGAGCCCGTAGTGAACAAGAAGAGCAAGCACCGCCGCTGGCTGGCACCGGTGCTGAGCCTGGGTCTCGCCCCGCTCGTCCTGCTGGCCTCGCCCGGCTCCGCCTCGGCGGACACCTGGTGCTGGAAGCCGGACGGCTACGACATCCGCAAGGGCGACACCACCTGGGCGAAGCCGCAGTCCCAGGCCGGCAACACCTGGCAGGACTGGGTGTGGCGCGGCCCCACCTTCCGCTGCCCCTGGAACGCACCCAACTGCTCCTACGCCTGGCAGCAGTCGAAGACGACGGGCTGGCAGTGGTCGGTCGGCGTCAGCGTCAGCAACCCCGTCCCCTGGCTCAACCAGGTGCTCGCCAGCATCACCCCCTCCTACGGCCGCAACGGGTCCACCTCGACCTCGTTCACCTTCACCACGAACCTGAGCCCGGGGCAGTACGCCCAGCCGATCCAGGTGGTGGAGCGCCGCTGGACGCAGGGCACCTTCGTGGGCGCCTTCCGCACCGACCACTCCGGCTGCGAACACGGCAGTGAGCGGTACTGGTGGGACGGCAACTACGAGTGGGGCCACTGGGAGGCCAACCTCCGGGTCAACGACTACGGCACCTACAACATCTGGCGCTGACACCCCAGACCGGCCCGGCCCCGGTGTTCCTGCACCTGCACCGGGGCCGGGCCTCCTTCCCGATCGACCTCCGACCTCGTGAGGAACCCCGGCCATGCACCCGCGCCGTCTCAGCCGTCTGCTCCGCACCGCCGCTCCCGCGGCCGTCGCCCTCCTGTGCGCTGTGCTGGCCTCCTGCTCCTCCGGCAGCGCGTTCCCGGCCGCCGCAGGAGCTTCCCCCACCGGTGCGGCTGCGACGGCGGCCGTCTCGCCCGGCCCCGCCGTCGCCCCCTCCGTCACTTCCTCGCCCAAGACCCTGCCGCCCTCCCACCTGTGCACCGTCCTCGACGAGTCCGCCGCCCGGCAGGTGCTGACCGCCCCGAAGCCGGCCCCCCGCCTCGCACCCGGCAAGGGCACCGCCCCGGACTCGTGCAGCTACGCCTCCGGCGACGGAAGCGCCCTGCTGACCCTCAACCCGTCCGCCCGTTCCTACGACGCCGAGGTCTCTGCCTCTCACAACCTGGTCCGCGACCCAGCGTCCGCGGGCATGCGCGACGTGAAGGTCACCGAAGTCACCGGGTTGGGGCAGGGCGCCTTCCGTGAGACCGTCCAGGTGCTGCAGCCGCCGCAGAACGTCGCCTACGTGGTGTGGCGCGCGGGTTCCAGGACCTGGGTGCTCACCCTCGCGGAGACAGAAGGGGCGACGGACGCCGCCCGGCTCGTATCGCTGGCCCGGCAGCTCACGCCCCGGCTCCCGCACTGACCCCGCACGGCCGCCGGTAAGGCGCGTCCGGCACGTACGTCCGCCACTGTTCCGGCGTCAGGTCGGTTCCCGCCCTGGCGCAGACCCGCGCGATCGCCCGTCCGGGATCGACGGCGTACCGCTGGAGCGGGACGTGCGCACTCGCCGCGTACAGGGTCCTGCCGTCGGGTGAGAAGGCCAGGGACTGGATGCCGTCGCCGGGTGTGGTCAGCGGGGTGCCGAGGGGCTGGCGGGTCGCCACGTCCCACAGCTGCACGCTGCCGGCGTCGCCGCCCACCGCCAGCGTCCGGCCGTCGGGGCTGAACGCCAGCGCGTTCACCGCCTCCGGGCGGTCACCGAGCGGCTCCGGGAAGACGTTGCGCAGCACACCGGCTCGCCGGCTCGCCGTCCCGTCCCACAGGGCGACCCGGCCCATCTGGTCGCCGGCCGCGAGCAACGAGCCGTCGGCCGAGAACCCCACCGCGCCCACCTGCTCACCCTGCACCAGGTCACGGCTGGTGACCTTGTCCGACGGCAGCCCGGCGATGCGTCCGTCACCGACCAGCAGCCGGCCGTCGGGGCGGACGGCCAGGTGGATGCCGACCAGCCCCGGCAGCACCGCCGTTCTGCGGCGGGCCGCCGTGTCCCACACCTCGCCGTACAGGTCGCCGCCGGGCCGAAGAGAGGAGCGGGCGGCGTACAAGGTGCGCCCACCGGGTCCGAGAGCGGTCTTCACCACCGGTTCGCCGCGCAGGATCATGGTGGAGCGAACACGGTGACGGGCGACGTCCCACACCGTGAAGGACTGCGAGACGACCTCCTGGCCGGGCGCCGAGACACCGTACGCGAGCGCCGTGCCGTCCGGGCTGAACGCCAGCAGGGGGAGGGGGTCGACGGGCATCACCGGGTCGGGATCGCGGGCGACGGGCACGTTCACCGGGGGCAGGGTGCTCAGCAGACGGTCGTCGGCGGTGGCGCGGAGCCGGAAGAGGTAGCGGTCACCGGATCGCTCGGCCGTGGCGTACGTACGGCCGTCGGGGCCGGCGCCGACGGCGTCCAGCGGGGCGGCGCGCCAGGCCGGGGTGAGAGCCGGGCCGAGGTCGAGGGTGTGGACGGTGCTGCCCTCGAGGTAGCGCAGGGTGCGGCCGTCCGGGCCCCAGGCCAGGTCGCCGTAAGGGCGCTGGTTGTTCAGGGAGTGCCGGAAGACGGGGACGTCGGGGGCCGCGAGCCGCCACACCCGGATCTCCTCGTGGTCGGCCGTCGCCAGGAAGGAGCCGTCCGGGCTGAAGGAGGCGTGGTCCACCCCGTCGTCGGCGAGGTCGGCGATCCGCTTGCCGGTCCCGGTGTCCCAGACCTGGAGCCTGGTGTCGGTGGCGGCGGCAAGCCGTTGTCCGCCGAGCGCGAGGACGGTCGTGTTCGCGTCCGCGTCGCAGAGGCGGTCCTTGTGCCAGGCGCCGGGCAGGGCTCGGCGACCGGGGATGTCCCACAGCTGCGGGGCCTGTCCGCCGGAGCAGACGGCCGCGCGCCGTCCGTCCGTGCTGAGCGCCGTGACCGTGATACCCGGTGCCGGGGCCTCGAACAGCACGCGGCCGTCCGCGACCGAGCGCAGCCGAAGCCGGCCGCCCTCGGTGACCAGGAAGGTGCGGTCGTCGCTGGGAAAGCTGACGTCGGCGTCCGTCGGCAGCGGGCCACCGCCGCCGGTCCAGTGCCCGGTGGCCGTGTCCCACAGCCGTATCCCGTCATGACCGTTGATCACGAGCACCCGCACGTCCGGGCTCGCCCCGAGGACCATGCCGCCCGGCAGCCGGCCCGAGCCGGTGCGCCGGCCCGTTCGCACGTCCCAGGTGCGCCAGCTGCGGTCGGCGGCGCTCAGCAGCGTACGGCCGGAGACGGAGAGCCAGTCGGTGTCGCCGGGCACGGGGTCGGTGAAGGTGTCCGTCTCCTGCTGGGCGAGGGAGCCGAGCAGGGCGCGGCGGGTCTCGGGCAGCTCGGCGACGCGCCAGGCGGCCGCGCCCAGCAGCAGCGCGGTGTGCGGGTCGGTGGTGCGCAGCGCGTCGGCCACGTCGGCGACCTGGCGGGCCGCTTCCTGGGTGCGCCGGCGCTCGTTGTCGTCGTAGGCCTGCCAGACGGCGAGAGCCGTCAGCAGCGCCACCGCGAGGACGGCGGACAGCGATCCGGTCAGGATGCGGTGCCTGCGGCTGATCCGGGCCGCGGCCCGTTGCTCGGCCTCCCGGGCGTCCAGCGCGGCGGACAGGAAGTCCCGCTCCGGCACCGTCAGCGCGGGGTCGGTCGCCGGGTCCGGGAACAGCTCCTCGGTTCGGGCCAGCCGGTTGCCCCGGTACAGGTCGCCCGGGTCGCGGTCGTGTTCCAGCCAGGTGCGGGCCGCGTCCGCGAGCATCCGGTGGTGCCGCAGCCGCTCCCGGTCCTCCTCGATCCAGCCGTGCAGCCGGGGCCAGCAGGTGATCAGGGCCTCGTGGGCGAGCTGGACGCCGTCCTCGTCGGCGGTCAGCAGCCGGGCCCGGGTCAGCCGCTCCACCACCACCCGCACATCGGCGTCCGCCCACTCCTCCAGCTCGGCCCGGGTGAGCGGTCGGCGGGTGTCGGGGGTGCCCTGGCCCGGCTCGACCATCCGCAGCAGTACCCGCCGGGTGGCACCCGCCTGGGCCGGGGACAGTCCGCCGTACACCTCCTCCGCGGTCGCCGCGATCGCGCCGCGCACTCCGCCGGCGGCCTCGTACCCGGCCAGGGTGAGCATCCGGCCCCTGCGGCGGCGCCAGGTCTCCAGCAGGGCGTGCGAGAGCATCGGCAGCCCGCCGGGCTCCCCCTGCACCTCGTCCATCAGACGGGCGGTCAGCGTCCGCTCCACACGGCATCCGGCGGCCTGCGCCGGTCCGGTCACCGCCTCTCGCAGTTCGTCCGCCGTCATCGGGCCGAGCAGCAGCCCGGCGCCGCGCAGCGCGTCGGCGAGGCCGCGGTGCTCGGCGCAGCGGGCGTAGAAGTCGGCGCGTACGGCGACCAGCACGCGCAGTCTGCTGTCGGGGTCGCGGGCGGCGAGCAGCAGGTCGACGAAGCGGGAACGTTCCTGTGGATCGCGGCAGAGGGTGAAGACCTCCTCGAACTGGTCCACCACCACCCAGCTCTCCGGCTCGTCCTCGGCCGGGCTCAGCAGATGGCCGTACGTCGTGGCCGGCTTGGCTCCCGGGGTGAGGATCCGCAGGGCGGCCGGGCAACCGCGCGCCGCGATCTCCTCCTGCAGCCGGGGGATCAGCCCGGCCCGCAGCAGGGACGACTTCCCACTCCCCGAGGGGCCGAACAGCACCGCGAACCGGTGCTCGCACACCAGGTGCCCGACCTCGTCGACCATCCGGTCGCGGCCGAAGAACACATGCCGGTCGTCCGGCTCGAACCGGGCCAGACCGCGATACGGCGACGGAGCGTCCTCACCGTCCTCCGCGGGGGCCTGGTTCGCCTCCGCCTCGGCGGCCTTCCAGCGCGGCTCCCACTCGGCCGGCTCGCCCCCGCAGGCGCGTACATAGCCCTGGACCACGGCTAGGGACGGCAGCCGTTCACCGGCGGCGGCCAGCGACAGCGCGGTCGCCGAGAAGCCCGCCGCCTTCGCCATCGTCCGGTACGAGGGGCTTCCGGCGGTCTTCCGCAGCTCGCGCAGCTCGTGCGCGAGCCGCTGGACGGGCCCGGCCGTTGGGTCCACTGGTCTCTCGGGCCGCCCCATGAGGCGTACCTCCGTAGGTGCGGTACAGGACATCCTGACATCGGAATGACGACCCTACGGATAGCTGGATGACAGCCAGGTTGCCCGTGGGTGGCGGGCAGGTAACCGCGGCCGGACGGCCGGGGCCTGGAGGCCACCGAGGGCGCTGTACGTGACGGCGGTGCCCATGCCGGTGGAGGCCGGGGAAGGAAAGGCTGCCGCCGGGTCCGATGTTCTTCGGGCCCCTTTCGTGCGGTGCACCGTTGCCGGGAAATGGCGTCGTGGCGGCAACCTTCTCGTCTCCTGCGGCAACTGGGAGCCGGAAGTCCGAGCCGAACTACCGAATGGACGGGCATGAGGGCAACGAAGCACGCCGCGCCGCAACCGTGGCGCAGGCGCGGACTGGTCACGGGTGTTCCCCTGGGGCTGCTGGTCGTCGGTGTGCCGGCGTGCCTGGACCTGACCGTCCTCACCGGGACGGTGCAGCCGCCCGGCGTCCAGTTCGCCGGGCATTGACCAGCTTGCCGGCCGGCCTTCACCGGCCCGCGACCGAGCACGGCCGCCGTTCGAATACCGGGCCGGGCACTGTTAGGCTGCGCCCCCCGTTGTTAAACGCGCAACTAACGCGCACTTCCTTGCCAGGAGAGGGCGACCGGGGGATGGTCCTCGATGACGCGTCCGCGGAGTTCCACGAATTCTTCGAACGCCACTATGCCGAACTCGCCCGTCTGGCCCACCTCCTGACCGGTGAGGCCGACGCGGCGGACGACCTCGCAGCGGATGCCCTGGTCGCCCTGTGGCAGCGCTGGGACCGGTTGCGGCAGGCCGACCACCCGGTCGCCTACGCCCGCGGTGTGGTGGCCAACCTGGCGCGGGGACGGATCCGCAGCGCGGTGCGCGAGCGACGCCGGATCGCGCTGTTCTGGTCCCGCAGCCCCGAGAAGGTGGACGGGCCGGACACGGCGGCCGTACTGGACGTCCGCGCGGCGCTCGACCGGCTGCCGTTCCGCAAGCGCGCCTGCGTGGTACTGCGGCACGCCTTCGACCTGTCTGAGAAGGACACGGCGCTGGCGCTGGGCATATCGGTCGGCACGGTGAAGAGCCAGACCTCGAAGGGGATGGCCGAGCTGGAAAGGATACTTGGCGCACGAGCGGCCGGGGACCTGATGGCAGGGAGGAGGAACCGGTGAACGAGGAGATCGCCCGTCGGCTGCGTGAGGCCGCCGAGGCTCACCGGCCCGACCGCGCGAGGATGCTGGCCCGGGTGCAACGAGGCATGGCCGGCCCCGCCGTCCGTCACCGCGCGCGGCCGTTCGCGAGGTCCGGGACCAGGGTCGCGCTCGCCGGGTTCGCCGCCGCCGGCATCCTGGCGACCGGCGGCCTGGCCGTCGCCGCCATCGTCACGCACTCGTCGCCGTCGGCCACCGTGACCACACCGGCCACCCCGTCCCCGGACGCCACCTCCCGGCAGCCGACATCGGCCCGCCCCACCCCTGTCGCGCCGGCCCCGGTCACCACCCCGGGCAGTTCGCGCCCGACTCCGCCGGCCGACAGCCCGTCACCGGCCGCCGGCCAGAGCCAGGACGGGCCGCTGTGGTCGGCCGGCTCGGTGGACCCGAAAAGCACCGTCTACTGGACGCAGAGCAACCTCGTCCTCAAGACGGCCCGGCCGCTCACCTCGCTCACCGTCGAGATGCGGATCGTGCAGACCGGAGCGGTGAAGAACACCGGCACCTGGCAGACCCTGCCGGGCGGTGACTTCACCATCACCACCCGGGAGGCCGACGGCATGCTGGTCTACCGCTGGGTCCTCAAACCGGGCCTGACCGTGCCGGCCGGGAGCTATGAAATGGCCGCTCAGTTCAACAACGGCAGCGGCGTGCGCAGTGCCGCGGGCGATGCCTACCGCGTCGACGCGCAGGGTCCGGGCGGCTCCGCCTCGGTCCGGGGAGGGTTCGTCCCGGCCCGGTGACCGCTGCTGCGCGGACGGCCGAGCGGATCCTCCCCTGTTCGCGGCAACCTTTGGGCCCGTGGCGGCAACTGGCGGACAACAGGGCCGGATTCAAGGCCCGCCGCGCCAGAAAGACATGCCGTTGCCAGATCAGAACCGCTCTCATCGCCGCGTTCCGGCTACCCGCCGTGTGCTCGCCGCCGCCGTGGTCCTCGCCGCCGCGGGTGCCGCTGTGCCGCTGGTCGCCATGGCCGCCCGCACGCCGAACACCAGCACGCCGACCACGGCCGCCACCGCTGCGGCCGGCAGCGGCCGCTACTTCGGTACGGCGGTGTCCTCGGGCAGGCTCGGCGACTCGACGTACTCCACGATTCTCGACCGGGAGTTCAACATGATCACCCCGGAGAACGAGATGAAGTGGGACACCACCGAACCCTCCCGCGGCACCTTCAACTTCGGGCCGGCCGACTCGATCGTCGCCCACGCCTCCGCGCACGGTCAGCGGATGCGCGGCCACACCCTGGTGTGGCACTCACAGCTGCCCGGCTGGGTGAAGTCCATCACCGACGCCAACACCCTGCGCAGCGTGATGGACAACCACATCACCACCGAGATGACCCACTTCAAGGGCAGGATCTACGCCTGGGACGTGGTCAACGAGGCCTTCGCCGACGGCGGCAGCGGTCAGCACCGCAGTTCGGTGTTCCAGGACGTGCTGGGCAACGGCTTCATCGAGGAGGCGTTCCGCACCGCCCGGAACGCCGACCCCGCGGCCAAGCTCTGCTACAACGACTACAACATCGAGAACTGGTCCGACGCCAAGACCCAGGGCGTCTACAACATGGTGCGCGACTTCAAGTCCCGGGGCGTGCCCATCGACTGCGTCGGCTTCCAGAGCCACTTCGGCACCGGCGGACCGCCGGCCGGCTTCCAGACGACCCTGTCCAAGTTCGCCGCGCTCGGCGTGGACGTCCAGATCACGGAGCTGGACATCGCCCAGGCGTCGCCGACGGCGTACACCGACACCGTCCAGGCGTGCATGAACGTCCCCCGCTGCACGGGCATCACGGTGTGGGGCATACGCGACAGCGACTCCTGGCGCACCGGTGAGAACCCGCTGCTGTTCGACGCGGGCGGCAACAAGAAGCCCGCCTACAACGCGGTGCTCACCGCCCTGGGCGCCGGCAGCGGCGGGAGCACGGCGGATGGGGGACTCACCTCCGGCACCGTCTACACGCTCTCCAACGCGGCCGCCGGACGCGTTCTCGACGAGCCCTTGGGACAGAACGGCAACGGCACCCCGCTCCAGGTGTGGGACGCCAGTGGCGCCTCCAACCAGCAGTGGCGGGCCGGCCGCAACAGCGACGGCTCCTACACGCTGACCAATGTCGCCAGCGGCCGGGTACTGGACGAGCCGGGCAACCGGACGGCCAACGGGACGAGCCTGACGGTCTGGGACGCCAACGGTGGCGCCAACCAGCACTGGCGGGCCGGCCGCAACAGCGACGGCTCCTACACGCTGACCAACGTCGCCAGCGGCCGGGCCCTGGAACTCCCCGGCGGCCGGACCGCCAACGGCACTCCGGTCCAGATCTGGGACTCGGGCGGCGGCGCCAACCAGCGCTGGAACTTCAGGACGTCGACCCCGGCAACGCCCACGCCGACGGGCGCCACATGCGCTCTTCCGTCGACGTACCGGTGGACGTCGACGGGTCCGCTGGCGCAGCCGGCGAACGGGTGGGCCGCGCTGAAGGACTTCACCACCGTGACGTACGGCGGCAAGCACCAGGTCTATGCGTCGAACGTGTCGGGATCGTCGTACGGCTCGATGATGTTCAAGCCCTTCACGAACTGGTCGGACATGGCGTCGGCCGGCCAGACCGGGATGAACCAGTCCGCGGTGGCGCCCACGCTGTTCTACTTCGCGCCCAAGAACATCTGGGTGCTGGCGTCACAGTGGGGCGCGGCGCCCTTCGTCTACCGCACCTCCAGCGACCCCACCGACCCGGGCGGCTGGTCCGCGCCGAAGCCACTGTTCACCGGCAGCATCCCGGGCGCCGAATCCGGCACCGGCCCGATCGACCAGACCCTGATCGCCGACGGCCAGAACATGTACCTGTTCTTCGCCGGCGACAACGGCAAGATCTACCGGGCGAGCATGCCGATCGGGGACTTCCCCGGCAGCTTCGGCTCCTCGTACACGACGGTCATGAGCGACTCGGTGAAGAACCTCTTCGAGGCGCCGCAGGTCTACAAGGTGAAGGGCCAGAACCAGTACCTGATGATCGTCGAGGCGCGGGGCGCGAACGAGCAGCGCTTCTTCCGCTCGTTCACGGCCTCCAGCCTGAGCGGTTCATGGACCCCGCAGGCCGCCACCGAGACCAACCCCTTCGCGGGCAAGGCCAACAGCGGTGCCACCTGGACGGGCGACATCAGCCACGGTGACCTGGTCCGCGACAACCCCGACCAGACCATGACCATCGACCCCTGCCACCTGCAGTTCCTCTACCAGGGCAAGTCCCCCACCGCGAGCGGCCCCTACGACAGGCTGCCGTGGCGGCCGGGTGTCCTCACCCTGCAGCGCTGACCCGCTGACCGGTACTCACCGCCTCGAGGAACCCCAGCCGTACGCCGGCTGGGGTTCCCGTCGTTCGGGGACCAGGCGTGGGCCCGGCGAAGACGACGAATGCGCCCCCATCGGGGAGATGGGGGCGCATTCGTCGTCTTCGCCTACTAGAGGGCTGTGCCGCTACTTGAGCGCTGTGCCGCCCGAGTTGTGGTAGGCGATGGTCTTGTTGATCAGGTTTCCGCCGTCGGTCTCGGCCGTTGTCTGTTCCTGCTGGCCCGGACCGAACAGCAGCCCGGCGACATGGGCGTTCGCGACCTGGTCCATGTGCGAGAAGAACCAGTCGACCTTGTCGTCCTTGTAATGGTTGAGGGTGTTGTTCTGCGCCATGTTGCCCACGGGGATCTGCCACAGGACGACCGGCTTGCCCACGGACTCGGCCATCGTCTTGTAGAACTGCAGCGCGGCGGCGGCCTTCTGGTCGTTCCAGAAGTGGTCACTGCCGCCGT
This sequence comes from Streptomyces sp. NPDC001351, assembly GCF_042896045.1. Classification (NCBI taxonomy): domain Bacteria; kingdom Bacillati; phylum Actinomycetota; class Actinomycetes; order Kitasatosporales; family Streptomycetaceae; genus Streptomyces; species Streptomyces sp. NPDC001351. The sequence continues at coordinate 702,060 of NZ_JBIAWS010000004.1, forward strand.
GGGCCGGCTGTGCGTACCAGCCCGCGTCGCGGTCCGACACGTCGGTGGCCAGGAAGTCGGCGTTCTTCGCCCCGAAGCTCTCGTAGGACTTGACGCAAGCCTGCGTGTTGGTCTCCCAGTCGAAGCAGGAGAGGTGCATCCCCACGGCGGTGTTCGGCGCGTACTTGTGCCCCATCGAGATCAGGCACTGGGCGAGCCCGGTGGCGCTGTTCTCCTGCGATCCGCAGTCCGTCGGATTCGCGCTCTTCACCTGTGCGGGAACCTGGTGCGGATCGCCGAGCGAGCGGACGTAGCCCCAGAAGTCGGGCTCGAGGTCGATCGCGGCCTGCGACTTGCCGATCTTCTGGAGGAAGAAGCGGTAGTCGTTCAGGTAGCGGGTGAGCAGGTCGGTCCGGTTGATGGCCTTGACCTCACCCGGACCGTCGCCCTCGCCCGCCGCATCGCCGAGGTCGCGCAACGAGTACCAGGTCCACAGCATCTTCTGCGGACGCGCGCTGCCCTTGTACGTCGCCTGGGACACCACGTCGTCCCGCCAGGTCACGTACGTGCCGGGCGCCGTGGTGCTGCCGTTCCAGCAGCCCCACCAGCCCGACCAGTCGTCGTGGCATTTCGCCGCCGTGTAGTAGTCCGACGAAGGCGCGGGCTGGCTGTGCACATAGGCGTACCGCATGTCGAACGGCGCGGCGGCCGCCGAGGCGTCGGACACCGAGCCGCCGATGAGCACCGTGCTGCTGCCCATGAAACGCTTCGTCGAGCTGCCGCCACCGGCCACGGGAGACGGCGTGGACGACGGCGTGGACGACGGGTGCGAGCTGCTCGTAGCCGGGCTGCTGGGAACGCTGCTGCTCGGCGCGGTGGGCGTACCGGAGCTGCCGACGCTCCCGACCGGGACGAGTTTCCACTGCTGATCGGCGCCGCCCCGGTCGCGGTTCTGGACGACGGCGCCTCCGTCGGCCTTGGCGGCGTTGCGGACATCGACAGCCATGCCGCTGAAGCGATTGACCAGACGCATGTAGCCGTCCGGCGACTTGGCCAGTTTGAACTGCTGGTTGGCGCCGTTCAGGTCCTTCCACTGCACGACGGCGGAGCCGGCGGTCTTCGACCAGCCGAGGTCGTCCAGCACCTTGCCGGAGTTCCGGTTCTGCAGCCGGTAGTAGCCGTCACCCGCGTCGATGAACCGCCACTGCTGGTTGGGGCCGCCGTGACGGCTCCACTGCACCACCGCCGCGCCGTCGTTCTTGGCGGAGGCGCGGTCGTCCAGCACCTTGCCGCTGTTGCGGTTGACCAGCACGTACCACTTCTTCAGATCCAGGGTTTTCTGCTCCGCCGAAGCCTGGCTGACCACGACAGCCGAGCCGGCCACGACCACCATGGAGAGACCCGCCCAGAGACCCCGACGCGCGAGCAACCGACGGCCACGATGCTTCGGGCGACCACCGCGCGCTCCGTCGGCGGCACGGTGGCCGCCGACGGGTGACGCCGCCGATGACGTGGGTGGGCCGGGGACATGTCTGTGCTCTCGTTCCAGGGACACGCCTGTGCTCTCTTTCAGCCATTGCATCTGACCGGACCACTTGGCCGGACACCACTGAGTGGTCCGAGAGATCGAAAAGGTTGCCGCGAAAGCCACGGATTTTTTCGCCTTGACCGCATGCCGCCCAGGCCCGGCGGCCTGACACTCGCCACACCGCCTGAGACGGACAACACGGTGTAGCGGGCTTACTCCTGAGACTCCCGCTGCGGCGCTGGTCGGCCGTGCCTGCGAGGGTGCCCATCGACTCACTCGTCTGGATCTCACGGACTATGCAGGCGGTGCGATCGGCATGACGCTGAAGTTGAGCCCGTGAGACGGCCGGAGGGGAAAATCGGTGCGCTGGGGTCCACCTGTCGAGCTGAGGGGTGGCCGGGGCCCCGCGCCGCGCTTCGCAACTGCCGACCGTCTGCTGCGCTGGACGTCCTCACCCAGGGACGCCATGGCCGGGGGTGCTTCCATGCTGCCCATACTCCAGGAGCGCGATCATGGCCCGGAACCGCTGTCTGATCTTGAGCTCGCCGTCCGAAGTCTGGCGCCTGCTGTCCGATGGCCACCGCTACGCGGAGTGGGTGACAGGAACCCAGCAAATCCTCGCCGTGGACCCGCACTGGCCAGATATAGGCGCCCGGCTGAAGGTCCGCGTTGGCGCTGGGCCTCTGACTCTCGACGACACTTGTGTCGTCCGCATCTCCGAGCCGCGACATCGCTTGCAACTGGAAGCAAAGGCAGACCCCTTCGGCGCAGCTCGCATCGCCATGAAGTTGATCCCCTGGGGCGAGCACACGCTTTTTACCCTCGATTGGCACCCCCTCCGGGGCCCCGGCACGCGGATGCACGGACTCCCCGTGGAGTACTTCGTCCGGATCCGCAACGGCATGATGCTGACGAAGCTGGCTCGGATCGCGGTGCGCGAACATGTAGCGGGCGTTTGAGGCACCTTGCAAACACTGCGTGCACAAGAGCACACCCCCGCGACCCACCCCAGCTCCCATCCCGTCCGCCGTCGACCCACACACCATGGACCGCGTCTGCTGCTCTCGTCTGCTCAAGCGAGCATGGGGTGTCTACGTCAGCGCAGGCGCCCCGTTTCGGTGGTCAGCGCGTGACGGCCACGAGCACGGTCATCAAGCGCCACCATCGTCGTCACACCAGCCGTCGCGGCCTGGATAGGCCCGGCCAGGGTGGGGAACATACGCACCGCCGCGCCGAGCACCAAGGCCACAAGCAGCGTCACAACGACGAGCACCATGGCGAGCACGAGCGTGTTCAAGGTCATTGAGTGTCCTTCGACTGGGGCGTGCTGCCTGCACGCACGGGGAGAGCGACTGGGCTCCTTGTGTGGTTAGGCGCGCAACCCTCTTGCTCGTGTGCTCGGGCACACTCGAGGGCGGCGTATCCGCATGCTGGCTAGCGTGCTCCAGCCGTTGTTGGTGACAGGCGGCTGAGAGGAACCTGCTGAGTCGGAGGAGACGTGTCGGCCTAAAGACCGACTGAGACGGAAACTGAGACGGACAACGTCGAAGGGCCCCACCGCAAGCGGTGGGGCCCTTCGACATCGTGCCCGGTGAGGCACTGGCGGAGGATACGAGATTCGAACTCGTGAGGGGTTGCCCCCAACACGCTTTCCAAGCGTGCGCCCTAGGCCTCTAGGCGAATCCTCCGCCGGAAACATTACATGACGTCGGAGGGTGCTTGCGAACTCGTTCGGGCGCCCGGCGATCGGGTAAGGTGGGGCTCAGCCCCTCACGCGGCGCTATCTGACTGAACTCCCCCAGGGCCGGAAGGCAGCAAGGGTAGGTCGGCTCTGGCGGGTGCGTGGGGGGTCTTGTGTTTCCCGGGTGCTGCCGACGTTTCCGATGCGGCCGTCAGGGGCTGGTCGCGGCGGTGCGCGCGGAGGAAGATCCGCTCGTCGACGTAGACCGCGAGGAAGAAGACGAGCGCGACGCCCAGGCCGATGACCGAGGGGTGGCGGCCGGTCGTGGGGGTGAGAACCGCGGTCATGGCGAGCCACAGGAAGACGTTGGGCGTGTTCTGCGTGATGAACATGTCGCGGCCGAGGCCGGTGTCGTGCGGGCGCAGGCGGAGGAAGAGCGCCGTCAGCCCCCTCAGGGTCGTCAGGGCCGTGGCGGTGACGGTCGTCGTCAGCAGCAGATGGACGGCCTGCGCGGCCGTCAGACCCGTCGGCGGGGTCAGCGCGAACGTGGCCAGACCCGCCAGGGGGATCAGGGCGAGGCCGCCCAGCCAGTTCCAGTTGGTGCTGAGGGCGCCCGCGCGGATCGGGTCGCGCCGGCGCAGGGCCTGGGCGCCTGCACCGGGCAGGACGAGGGCGGCGAGCAGGACGGCCGTGTAGCTGAGCAGCGCAGGTTCCAGGGTGGTGAGCGTATGGGCCGGTGCCGCGCCGCCCGGCAGCATCACCGGAAGCACCAGACCCGCCAACAGCAGCACCGGGAGGGTCAGCGAGGCGGCCACTGTGTGGCGTACGGCGAAGAAGTAGTCGCCTCCCCAGAGGAGGGAGAGGGTGGGCACCACGAGGGCCGGGGGGAGCAGGAGGAAGAGGCCGGCCAGTTCCAGGGGGAGGGAGTGGCCCGCCCAGAGCAGGATCAGGCCCAGGGCCAGGCGGGGCAGGAGCAGGGGCCCGGCCGTCTGGAGGCTCGCGAGCGGGCGGCGCAGGCTGTGCGGGTTGACGCGCAGCATGGCGAAGAACGAGCCGATCGCGAGCAGTGCCGTCAGCGTCACGGTGAACACCAAGGGGGGCACGCGTACGCCCAGGGCGAGCTGGGCGGCCGTCCCCGCCCCGGCGGCTGCGGCGATCAGCAGGGGGAGGCGGATCTCGACGATCTCGCCGAGGTCGTTCAGCAGGCCGACGGCCGCCGGGCTCGCGACCGCGCGGCGCAGGTCCTCTTCGGAGAGCGGGCGGGCGTTGGGGATCTTGAAATCGCGGTACGACTCGGGCCGGGCGCCCGCGACGACCAGCGCGAACATCTCCACGATGTACTTGTGGGCGACGACGAGGACGGTACGGCCGGCCCGGGAGGAGGGGAGCAGTACCTCCTCGTAGTACGCCGCCACGCGCGCGTACATCTCCGTCCAGGTCTCGCCGCCGGGGGGCCGTCCGGTCGGGGAGTGGAACGCCTCGGTGTAGCCGGCGAAGCCGATGGACTTCTTCACCAGGCTCTTGTTGCGGCCGCTGTAGAGGCCGAAGTCGCGTTCGGTGAGGGCCTCGTCGATCGTGAACCGTTCCGGCGGCTCGGGCAGCCGGTCGGTGATCGTCCGGGCGGTCTCCTGGGCGCGGCGGAGGGTGGACGTGTGCACTTCGTCGATGCGTAAGCCGCTCGCCGCGAGAGAGGCGACCCGTTCGGCCGCCTGCTCGGCCTGGCGCAGGCCGAGCGTGGTGAGCGGGGCGTCCAGCCGTCCGGCGAACCGATTCTGCTCGTTGGCCTGGGACTCGCCATGGCGGATGAAGTAGAGGGGCATGAGTGTCCTTGCGGGCTGTGGGGGGTGTGAGGGGAGTGATGGCAGGGGCACTGTGCGTTTGGTGTTGTACTTGAGCGTTCAACTTAATCATGGGGAGGCACTGTTTCTGTGAAGTGGCCGTCAAGAGACGCTCATGTTCCGTGATGAGGTGCTCGTGATCCGTCCTGGCGCTCGTCCCCGGCATCCGGGCGGCCCGCGTTGTCAGTGGGCGCCTATAACCTCGTATGCGTGTCGTCTCTCGCGCTGTACCGCCGCTATCGCCCGGAGTCGTTCGCCGAGGTCATCGGGCAGGAGCATGTAACCGACCCGCTGCAGCAGGCGCTGCGCAACAACCGGGTCAATCACGCGTACCTGTTCAGCGGGCCGCGCGGCTGCGGCAAGACGACGAGCGCACGCATCCTGGCCCGCTGCCTGAACTGCGTGCAGGGACCCACGCCCACGCCCTGCGGGGAGTGCCAGTCCTGTCGCGACCTGGCGCGCAACGGACCGGGCTCCATCGACGTCATCGAGATCGACGCCGCCTCGCACGGAGGTGTGGACGACGCACGTGAGCTGCGCGAGAAGGCGTTCTTCGGGCCCGCCGCCAGCCGGTACAAGATCTACATCATCGACGAGGCCCACATGGTCACGTCGGCCGGTTTCAACGCGCTGCTGAAGGTCGTCGAGGAGCCCCCGGAGCACCTCAAGTTCATCTTCGCGACCACCGAGCCCGAGAAGGTCATCGGGACGATCCGCTCGCGGACGCACCACTACCCGTTCCGCCTCGTGCCGCCGGGGACGCTGCGCGACTATCTCGGCGAGGTGTGCGGCAAGGAGAACATCCCGGTCGAGGACGGCGTGCTGCCCCTGGTCGTCCGGGCCGGTCAGGGTTCCGTGCGTGACTCGATGTCCGTCATGGACCAGCTGCTCGCCGGGGCGCGGGAGGAGGGTGTGACGTATGCCATGGCGACGTCCCTCCTCGGGTACACCGACGGTTCGCTCCTCGACTCCGTCGTCGAGGCCTTCGCGACGGGTGACGGGGCCGCCGCCTTCGAGGTCGTCGACCGCATCATCGAGGGCGGCAACGACCCGCGCCGCTTCGTCGCCGACCTGCTGGAGCGACTGCGCGACCTGGTGATCCTCGCCGCCGTGCCGGACGCCGCGGAGAAGGGGCTCATCGACGCCCCGGCCGACGTCGTCGAGCGCATGCAGGCGCAGGCGGGCACCTTCGGCGCCGCCGAGCTCAGCCGCGCGGCCGACCTGGTCAACGAGGGCCTCACCGAGATGCGCGGCGCCAACTCGCCCCGCCTGCAGCTCGAACTGATCTGCGCGCGTGTGCTGCTGCCGGCCGCGTACGGGGACGAGCGTTCGGTGATGGCCCGCCTCGACCGGATCGAGCGGGGCGTGAACTTCTCCGCGGGCGGCGGCGCACCGGCCATGGGGTATGTGCCGGGGCCCGAGGCGCACGGGGGACCGATGCCCGGGGCCGTCGGCGGCCCTGGTGGCGGCCCGGTTCCGCCGGGCGGCGGCCCCGCTGCGGCTCGGGCTGCGGTACGGAACGCGGGAGCGCCGGCGGTCGGCATGCCGGGCTCCGGCGCTGGTGCCGGCGCAGCCGCGCCGGTCGCCCCGGCAGCACCCGCAGCCCCCGTACCCCCGCCCACCGTCGCGGAGCCCGCCGCGCCGGTCGCCTCACCGCCGCCCTCCGCCCCGGCCTCCCCTGCCCCCGCCCCGGCTTCCCCGGCCCCCGCCCCCGGAGCCTGGCCCACCGCGGCCCCCGCGGGCGGCGGCCGACGCCCCGGCGGCTGGCCCACGGCAACCCCGGCGGGCGCCGGCCAGCCCCCGGCCACGCCCAGCGCGCCCGCCGCTTCCGCGCCCGCACCCGCGCCCGCCCCGCAGGCGGCGGCACCCGCCCCCGCCTCCTCCTACGCGCCCCCGAGCGGCGGCCCGGACCCCCGCATGCTCTGGCCGAACATCCTGGAGGCCGTCAAGAACCGCCGCCGCTTCACCTGGATCCTGCTCAGCCAGAACGCCCAGGTGGCCGGTTTCGACGGCACGACCCTCCAGCTCGGCTTCGTCAACGCGGGCGCCCGCGACAACTTCGCGAGCAGCGGCAGCGAGGACGTACTGCGCCAGGCGCTGGCCGAGCAGTTCAACGTGCAGTGGAAGATCGAGGCGATCGTCGACCCGTCCGGCGGCTCGGCCCCGCCGCCCGCCCCCTCCAACGGCGCCTACGGCGGAGGCGGCTACGGCAACCCCGGCGCCGGCACGCCCCCACAGCGCCCGGCGACCCCTCCGCCCCCCACCTCCCCGGCCCCCGCCTCACCGCCCCCGACGGCCCAGGCCGCCCCCACTCCCGCCCCCCAGCCCAGGGCCCCGGAACCCCCGCCCCCGGTCTCCCCCGAGGACGACATCCCCGAGGACGACGACCCCGACCTCAACGAATCGGCCCTCTCCGGCCACGAACTGATCGTGCGCGAGCTGGGGGCGACGGTCGTGGAGGAGTTCACGAACGAGTAGGCCGTCCTTCCGGGCGGGGCCTGTTCTTCCGGGCGTGCTCTTCTGGCCGCCGGTCACGGCACTTCAGCCCGTCATGGGGGTCCCCCCGCTCGAGCGAAGCCGAGAGTGGGGGAGTTTGAGGACGAGGCCGTTCAGGCCGAAAAGTGGGGGTCTGGGGGCGGCAGCCCCCAAGGCCGGCGCCCCACCACCCGGGCACCACTTGGAGGAACGTACAGCTCACCGCCCCCCTCCCACTCGGCACCCCACACAAAACCCCCGTTAGGCTGACCCCCGTGAAGGTCCTCGTCATCGGCAGCGGCGCCCGCGAACACGCCCTGTGCCGTTCCCTGTTCCTCGACCCCGACGTCACCGCGCTGCACTGCGCCCCCGGCAACGCCGGCATCGCCGAGGTCGCCGAGCTGCACCAGGTCGACGCCCTGGACGGCAAGGCCGTCGCCGCGCTGGCCACGGAACTCGGCGCCGGCCTCGTGGTCGTCGGCCCGGAGGCCCCCCTCGTCGCCGGGGTCGCCGACGCCGTGCGCGAGGCGGGCATCCCGGTCTTCGGCCCCTCCCAGGAGGCGGCGCAGCTCGAGGGCTCCAAGGCCTTCGCGAAGGACGTCATGGCGGGAGCGGGCGTGCCCACCGCACGCTCGTACGTCTGCACGAACCCACAAGAGGTCGACGAGGCACTCGACGCCTTCGGTGCGCCCTACGTCGTCAAGGACGACGGCCTCGCCGCCGGCAAGGGCGTCGTCGTCACCGGCGACATCGAGGCGGCGAGGGCGCACGCCAACTCCTGCGAGCGCGTGGTCATCGAGGAGTTCCTCGACGGCCCCGAGGTCTCCCTCTTCGCCATCACCGACGGCGAGACGGTCGTCCCGCTCCAGCCCGCCCAGGACTTCAAGCGCGCGCTCGACGGCGACGAGGGACCGAACACCGGCGGCATGGGCGCGTACTCACCGCTGCCCTGGGCCGACCCGAAGCTGGTCGAGGAGATCCTGCAGACCGTTCTGCAGCCGACCGTCGACGAGATGCGCCGCCGCGGCATCCCCTTCTCCGGTCTCCTCTACGCCGGTCTCGCGATCACCTCGCGCGGTGTCCGGGTCATCGAGTTCAACGCCCGCTTCGGCGACCCCGAGACCCAGGTGGTGCTGGCCCGCCTGAAGACCCCGCTGGCCGGCGTTCTGCTCGCCGCCGCGAACGGCACCCTCCAGGACCTGCCGCCCCTGCGCTGGAGCGAGGAGGCCGCGGTCACCGTGGTCGTCGCCTCGCACAACTACCCCGGCACCCCGCGCACCGGCGACCCGATCACCGGCCTCAACGAGGTGGCCGCCCAGGACGCCCCGCACGCGTACGTCCTGCACGCCGGCACGAAGCACGACGGTGACACGGTGGTCAGCGCCGGCGGCCGCGTCCTGTCCGTCACGGCGACCGGCAAGGACCTCACCGAGGCCCGCGACCGCGCGTACCGGGCCGTCTCCCGCATCCACCTCGACGGCTCCCAGCACCGCACGGACATCGCGGCGAAGGCGGCGCAGCAGGCCTGACCCCCCGCGGCGTCCACACTCGCCGGCCAACCCATCGGGCCCCGGATCCGTCTAAGGATCGGGGGCCCGACGTGTTTGCGGCCGGGCTCCGGATCGGGTCCGGGATCAGGGGCCTGATCTTCGCTTTCCGTCATCCACCTCTCCCCAAAGCCATTCCATCGAGTGACCGATACCCCATCCGGCTGACGTGGACCGAGGCCCCAACTAGGGTGCGGCGCAAGCGGTCCGGCACTTGGCCCACCGGCATTGCGATGTCAGTGGCGGGTGCCACAGTGGGGGAGTGAGCAACGCCAGGACAGCCGCGCAGCCAGGACAGCTTGGGAGGGGGTGAGGACCGGCCGTGACCGGTACCGGTATGGGTGTGGAAGCGGGCGCGCAGGCAGCGCGCGCGAGGGCCCTCGCCGTGCTGCGCATCCGCAGCAGGGCGCTGGCCGTGGCGGTGCTGCCCGCGGCGGTCGCCGTGATCCTGCTGGCCGGCGGTTCCACGGACCACCTGGTGGGCCCCTTCTGGCACGCCGCCCGCTGGGCCATGACCCCCCTCGCCGTCCTCGCCCTGCTCGCCGCGGGCGCCATCGCCCTGGTCGTAGCCCGCGCCCGCCCGGCCGTCAGCCCGACGGTTCCGATAGCCGAGGAGTCGGCCCCGGACCTGTACCGGATGGTGCGCGACCTGGCCGACCGGCTCGACGTCCCGGCACCCTCGGCGATAGCGCTCACCCCGGACTGCGACAGCTGGCTGGAGGACCGCACCCACCCGGCGCACGGCCCGCCCCCCGCCGCGGACCGGGACGAGATAGCGGGTATGCGGGGCGCCCACCGGCGCACGGCCGCCGCACCGGTCCTCGTCATCGGTTCCCCCTTCCTGTGGTGGATGCGCGTCGGTGAACTGCGCGCGGTCCTCGCTCCGGTCGTCGCCGGTACGGGACCCTCCGCCCACCCGGACATAGCTGCGGCCCGCCGCTTCGTACGGGGCCTGGACGCGGCGGTGGCCGTCGGCTCGACGCCCGGCCGCTGCCCCCTGACCCGCGGAGTGTGCGCGAGTATCGGCTGGGTGGCCCGCCTGCTGCTGCGCAGCTGCCGGGAGCACGCGGCACAGATGGAGCGAGGCGTGGCGGCCGCGGCCTCCGAGCGTGCACAGGCTGTGGACTACGGCCTCAGGATCGTCGCCCAGGAACAGGTGGGCCTGGCCTACGCCGGCTGGGACCGGCTGCTGACCCGGGTCGCGCTGCCCGCCTGGCGGATGGGCCGCTGGCCCTCCCGACTGGACGCGGGAGTGGTGGCGGCCCTCACGGAACTCTCCCGTCGCGACCGTCTGGCCGAGGGCTTCGCCTCCCGTCTGGGCGAGCGCCCCGCCTGCGACCTGCTGGAAGAGCCCGGCGCGGTGGACGGGGCGGCCTCACTCCTCGCCGCCCGTCTCTTTCACGGCGGCCCCGCCGAGCCGGGCCCCGACTGGGCGCCGGTCGACTGGGACGAGTATCCGGAGGAGGTCGTGGACCGCAAATGGCGCACCGACGCGGCCCGCCTCCACCGGGTCCTCGACGCCCTGGGCGTCAGCCACACCTCCGACCCCGGCACCCCGCCTGCCGACGGTCCCACCCTCTCCAGAATCCTCGACCACCTGTCGAGTCCACCGGACCCCGTATCCGAACCCGCAGCCGCCGACGGCGAGGAAGCCCCACAGGGGCCACCGGCACCCGACGACGAAAGTGGCACGGGTGGAGCGGATGGGAACATCTGGGCCGAAGGCGAAGCCGAGGCCGAACAACCCGAAAAAGAAAACGAACGCACCACCACGCTCGCCGCAGGCCTCACCGCCGAGCTCGCCCGCGAGGAAGCCACAGCCGCCACCCCCGCGGAGCGAACCGCCCCTGACGCCGCCTTCTGGGACGAAGCCACGCTCCCTCTCTTCCCGCTCCAACCCCCGAGAACAGCCCGTGAGCTGCTCGCCGACCACGTCACCGCGATGGTCTGCTGCGCCGCCATGGACACCGCAGGCGCCACCCCCGGCCTCGACTGGCTCGACGGCCCGTCCCTCCTCATCAGGGGCGAACGGGCCACGGACCTGACCCCCCGCGTCCTCAGCCTCGTCGAGGACGGCGACCCGGCCCCCCTGCGGGCCTGGCTTCTCGAATCCGGCATACGCCCCGAGAAGCCCGTCCGGCTTGTGTGACGGTCACCGGTTCCGGAACCCCCCATTCCACTTTCGGCCAATTCGCAACGAATAGTGACCACATGGGTGCGCAATGTGATGTGCTGGGACCGATCGAGCACATGGCAAGGGCTTACGGCACAAGCCAGGCACGCCAGGGCCACAAGCCAGGCAGGCCACACCATGCGACAGGCACACCACGCGACCGCGGGGGATCGAGGGAGGGGAGCGACAATGGGGCAGGAGCAGATCCGCCGCTGGGAATCCGGGGCGCTGGCGCATGCCGTGACCGACCCCTTCGGCCAGGGCCCGGTGCCCTGGCTCCGCGGCAGTGAGACGTACTTCGACGACACCGGCCAGGTGGTCCCCTGGTACGTGGACGCCCCCCAGCAGTCATCGCCGGGCGACTCCCCGGACACCCCCCGCGTCCCGGCCCCGCGGGCCGCCGGCGGCCCGCGCTCCGCGGACGACGTCCGCCGCCAGATCAAGGGCTTCATCTCCACCGGCGCCGTCGCCCCGGGCGAGGCCGTCGACTTCCACATCACGGTCGACCCGCCCCAGGAGTTCAGCGTCGACATCTACCGCATCGGCCACTACGGCGGCGACGGCGCATCCAAGATCACCACCAGCCCCCGTCTCTCCGGCATCGTCCAGCCCCCGCCGCTCGCCGCAGACCGCACGGTCTCCTGCCACCACTGGTGGCTCTCCTGGCGTCTGCAGATCCCGAGCTACTGGAGCATCGGCGCCTACGTCGCCGTACTCACCACCGTCGACGGCTACCGCTCCCACATCCCCTTCACGGTCCGCGACAAGCACCCCGCGGACCTGCTCCTGCTCCTGCCCGACGTCACCTGGCAGGCGTACAACCTCTACCCGGAGGACGGGCGCACGGGCGCGAGTCTCTACCACGCCTGGGACGAACAGGGCCGGCTGCTGGGCGAGTCCGAGGCGGCGACCACGGTCTCCTTCGACCGCCCGTATGCCGGAGCCGGCCTCCCCCTGCACGTGGGCCACGCCTACGACTTCATCCGCTGGGCCGAGCGCTACGGCTACGACCTCGCCTACGCCGACGCCCGCGACCTGCACGCAGGACACGTGGACCCCACCCGCTACCGCGGTCTGGTCTTCCCGGGGCACGACGAGTACTGGTCGGCCAGCATGCGCCGCACCGTCGAACTCGCCCGCGAGCACGGCACGTCCCTCGTCTTCCTCTCCGCCAACACCATGTACTGGCAGGTCGAGTTGGGCCCGTCCCCGTCCGGCGTCCCCGACCGCCTGCTGACCTGCCGCAAGCGCAAAGGCCCCGGCCGGCCCGTCCTGTGGCGCGAGATCGACCGCCCGGAGCAGCAACTGGTCGGCATCCAGTACGCGGGCCGGGTCCCCGACCCCCACCCCCTGATCGTCCGCAACGCCGACCACTGGCTGTGGGAGGCGACCGGCGCCCACGAGGGCGACGAGATCGAGGGTCTGGTCGCGGGCGAGGCGGACCGCTACTTCCCGCGCACCCCGCTCCCCGAGCACGAGGAGCGCATCCTGCTCGCCCACTCCCCGTACACCGACTCCGAGGGCACCCTCCGCCACCAGGAGACCTCCCTCTACCGAGCCCCCTCCGGCGCCCTGGTCTTCGCTTCCGGGACCTTCGCCTGGTCCCCGGCCCTGGACCGTCCGGGCCACGTCGACACCCGCGTCCAGCGCGCCACGGCCAACCTCCTGGACCGCATCTGCAAACGTGACTGAACTCACGTAAGCCCACGTCACCGCCCCTTTCGAGCCCACCCCACTCCAAAGGCGATCCTCGGCGTACGGGAGAATCGACCCCATTGGACAGAACCACGGGGAGGAACCGTGTCCGGATTCGTAGAAAAGCCCGAGCCGATCCAGGTTCCGGGCCTGGTTCATCTCCACACCGGCAAGGTGCGCGAGCTGTACCAGAACGAGGCCGGCGACCTCGTGATGGTCGCCAGCGACCGCATCTCCGCCTATGACTGGGTGCTGCCGACCGAGATCCCCGACAAGGGCCGCGTCCTGACCCAGCTCTCCCTGTGGTGGTTCGAGCAGATCGCCGATCTGATCCCCAACCACGTGATCGGCACCGACCTGCCCGCCGGCGCCCCCGCCGACTGGGCCGGCCGCACCCTCGTCTGCAAGTCGCTGAAGATGGTCCCGGTGGAGGCCGTCGCCCGCGGCTATCTCACCGGCTCGGGCCTGCTGGAGTACAACGAGTCCCGCACGGTCTGCGGCCTCGCCCTCCCCGAGGGCCTGGTGGACGGCAGCGAACTCCCCGCCCCGATCTTCACCCCGGCCACCAAGGCCGAGGTCGGCGAGCACGACGAGAACGTCTCCTACGAGGAGGTCGCCCGCCAGGTCGGCGCGGACACCGCCGCCCGACTGCGCCAGGCCACCCTCGCCGTCTACGGCCGGGGCCGGGACATCGCCCGGGAGCGCGGCATCATCCTCGCGGACACCAAGTTCGAGTTCGGCTTCGACGGCGAGACCCTGGTCCTCGCGGACGAGATCCTCACCCCGGACTCCTCCCGCTTCTGGCCGGCCGACCAGTGGCAGCCGGGCCGCGCCCAGCCGTCGTACGACAAGCAGTTCGTCCGGGACTGGCTGACCTCGCCGGAGTCCGGCTGGGACCGCAGGAGCGAGCAGCCCCCGCCGCCGCTGCCGCAGCAGGTCGTGGACGCGACCCGGGCGAAGTACATCGAGGCGTACGAGCGCCTGACGGGCACGAGCTGGAGCTAGGGCAACGAGAAGACCCCGGTCCAGTGGACCGGGGTCTTCTTCCCGAGCGGACGACGAGGCTCGAACTCGCGACCTCAACCTTGGCAAGGTTGCGCTCTACCAACTGAGCTACGTCCGCAGTGCGCCGTGGCGCGGAGCCAACTATACCCAACCCCGCTCCCGCGCGAGCCGCACCGCCGTATGACGGTTCTCGGCTCCCAGCTTGGAGACCGCCGACGACAGATAGTTCCGCACGGTCCCCTGCGACAGCGCGGCCCGCTCGGCGATCTCCGCGACGGGCGCCCCGTCGGCGGCGAGTTCCAGCACCTCGGCCTCCCGAGCGGTCAGCGGCGAGTCCCCGGAGGCGATCGCATCGGCGGCCAACTCGGGGTCGACATAACGGTTCCCGGCGTGCACGGTGCGGATGATCTCCGCGAGCCGCTGTGCGCTGACCGTCTTCGGAACGAACCCCCGCACACCCGCCGCAAGCGCCCGCTTCAGATGCCCGGGCCGCCCGTGACTGGTCACGATCAGCACCTGACAGCCGGGCAGTTCGGCCCGCAGGGATGTGGCGACCTTCACACCGTCGGCGCCCGGCATCTGGAGATCGAGCACGGCCACGTCGGGCTCGTGAGCCCGCGCCATCGCCAGCGCCTCGGGACCGGACGCGGCCTCGGCCACGACCACAAGGTCGTCCTCCAGGGCTAGCAGCGCGGCGAGCGCCCCCCGGATCAGATGCTCGTCGTCGGCGAGCAGAAGCCGTACGACGGCGGTCATACCGTGACCTCTTCCGCACTCAGCGGCACCTCGGCCGTCAACCGGAACACATCCGCCCCGACCCGGCCGGCCTCCAGCGTCCCGCCCACCGCCGACAGCCGCTCCCGCAGCCCGGCCAGTCCGGACCCGCCGCCACCGGCAGGATCCGAGGCCCCGTCGTTCTCCACGGTCAGCACCACGCGCCCCCGGTCCAGGGTCAGTGCTATGTCACATTTCACCGCGTCCCCATGGCGCAGCACATTCGTCGTGGCCTCCCGCACCACCCACCCGAGCACCGACTGCACCCCGGCATCCAGCCCACCCGCCTCCCCGCGCACCTCGCACACGATTCCGGCCGCGCTCAACACGCCCTGCGCACCGGCGAGTTCGACCCCGAGGTCGGCCTCCCGATACCCCCGTACGACCTCCCGCACCTCCCGCTGCGACTCCTGCGCGATCCGCTGCACCTCGATCATCTGGTCCACCGCCTCGGCCCGCCCGCGCCGGGCCAGCTGCACGGCCAGCTCGCTCTTCAACGCGATGACGGCGAGGTTCCGCCCCATCACGTCGTGCAGGTCCCGCCCGAAGCGCAGCCGTTCCTCGGCGACGGCGAGGCGGGCCTCGACCTCCCGGGCCCGCTCCGCCTCCCACAGCACGGACAGGGTCCAGGCGCCGCAGCGGCTGGCGAGCAGGGAGACGGCCACCCCGAAACCGGTCAGTACGCCGATCGTGACGATCCCGGCGGGATCCGGATAGGCCCAGGCGAAGGCGGCCATGAGCACCACGGCGAGCGCGGCGGACCGGCGCAGGAACACCCGCATGGACACGACCAGCCCGTACAGCAGCCCGAAGGGCATCAGCGCGGCACCGATGACCAGCCTGATCGTCACCGCGTCGGCCCCGCCCAGCGCGGCAAGGGCCAGAGTCAGGGCCAGCGCGAGGCCCATCAGGACGGCGGCGGGGCGCAGGGCGCGGAGCGGGAGTTCGGCGCGGCCCAGGTAGTGGTCGAGCACGGGCCGGGTGAGCCGGTTGGCCTCCCCGCACTGCAGGGCGCTCACCAGGAGAAGCAGGCCCGCGACGACCGTCGGCGCGGGCCGCCGCTCTAGCCCGCCCACCAGTGGCAGTGCCAGCCAGGACAGGGAGAAGACCCAGGTGGTGACGTACCCGGTCACCAGAGTCTGCAGCTCGACCCGCTCGGCCTTGCTCCGCTCCCGCCAGTGCCGCCGCTGCCAGCCCCGTATCAGCCCGAACACCGCCGCTCCCCCGTCCGTCAGCGTCGTGGCTCCCACCGGAACCACCGCCGTACAGCAAACACCGCCACCACGGTCCAGGCCAGAGCGGTCGCCAGCGCGCCCAGCACCTCGTAGGCGCTCAACTGCCCGGTCCAGCCGCCCCGGATCAGCCGGATCGCGGGGGAGAGCGGAAGCAGTTCGCAGACGGAGGCCAGCCGGTCCGGCAGGACCTCGGTGGGGATCATGATGCCCGAGCCGAACATGGACATGAACACCAGCGGCGCCGCCGTGATCTGGGCGCTCTCCGTGGTCCTGGTGAAGGAGGCGGTGAGCGCGGCGAGCGCGGCGCACAGCACCAGGCCCGAGAGGAGACCGAGGACCGTGAGATACGGCGCCCGCGGCGCCCCCGCGTCGAGCAGCACCGCGCAGCCGACGCCGAACAGGACGGCCTGGGCGAAGCCGAGGCAGACGGCGGGCAGGGCGGTGCCGGTCAGGATCTCCGCGTCGCCGAGTTCGCCGGTGCGCAGCCGCTTGAGGACCAGCTCCTCGCGGCGGGCGACGTAGGCACTCAGCAGGGGGGTGTAGAGGGCGAACAGGAAGGAGAAGCCGATCGCGGCCGTCAGCATCACCGTGCCTACGCTCAGCCCCTTTGCCTTCAGATCCATCTGGTCGATCGCAGGTCGCACACTGATCGGCAGCGAAAGCGGCATCAGCAGTGCCATGACCACCGCACTCCGGTTGCGCCCGAGCAGAGTCAGCTCCGCCCGCGCCAGCGCCCGCAACCGCCGCCCGACCGGGGCAAAGGCCACCGCACTCATGCCGCCACCGTCCTCTCCTGCGCGATCCCCAGAAACGCCTCCTCCAGCGAGGCCGACCGCACATCCAGCCCCCGCAGCTCCACCCGCGCCCCCTCGGCCCACACCAGCAGCCCGGTGGCCGCCCGCTGCAACTCCCGCGTCCGCAGCCGTATGACGTTCCCGTCCACCTCGTGCCCGCACACCCCCAGCTCACCGAGCGGCGGCAGGTCCCCGAGGAAGTAGCCGTCGGGCAGCCGGAAGGAGATCCGTGAGGGCTGCGCGGCGGTCACCTCGGCCGGCGTCCCGCTCGCCGCGACGCGTCCTTCGTGCAGGATCGCGATCCGGTCGGCGAGCCCCTCCGCCTCCTCCAGATAGTGCGTGGTGAGCAGCACGGTGGTGCCGCCGTCGCGCAGCGCCCGCACCAACTCCCAGGTGTCCCGGCGCCCTTCGGCGTCGAGCCCGGTCGTGGGCTCGTCCAGGAACAGCACCTCGGGCTCGCCGAGCAGCGCGAGCGCCAGGTCGAGCCGCCGCCGTTCACCCCCGGACAGCTGCTTCACCCGTACGTCGGCCCGTTTCTGAAGCCCGACGAGCACCAGCGCCTCGTCTTCCGGCCGCGCCCTGCTCACACACCCCGCCCACATCCGCGCGGTCTCCGCGACGGTCAGCTCGGATGGGAACCCGCCCTCCTGCAGCATCACCCCGACCCTCGGCCGTACGGCGGCCCGTTCCTCATAGGGATCGTGGCCGAGCACCCGTACCCGGCCCCCGGCCGGCCGGGCGAGTCCCTCCAGCAGTTCGACCGTCGATGTCTTGCCCGCGCCGTTGGTGCCGAGCAGCGCGAAGATCTCGCCGGGGCGCACGGAGAAAGAGATTCCGCGCACCGCCTCGAACCCGCCCCCGTACACACGCCGCAGGTCAGTGACCTCAATCACGTGTTCGTGTTCGTTCGTCTCCATGACTTCAGCGTCCCGGCGACCGGGACCCGGCAGCAGTGCGCGCTGTCATCACTCGGCATGACAAATGTCAGAGGGACGGCAGCGAGAGACCCCGAACACGACGAAGGCCCCAGCCATAAGACTGGGGCCTTCCATCAGAGCGGACGACGAGGCTCGAACTCGCGACCTCAACCTTGGCAAGGTTGCGCTCTACCAACTGAGCTACGTCCGCATTGCCTCCGACCAGCTCCCACCGATCGGCGCGAGCACCAGCCTACCTGATCCACAAGAGTGGTCCGGACCGGCGGTGCAGAGCGGGTGACAGGAATTGCACACTGCGCCTTCCCCCTGGAAGGGGGATGTTCTGCTACTGAACTACACCCGCATGTACTCCGTGAGCCGGGCCTTTCGGCCTTGCCCCTCGGCGTGCTCCAGACTCTAGCTGACCAGGAGGGGTGCAGCGCAAGTCGGTTCCCCCGAGGGGCCGGTGACCGGTCGTCGGGCGGCGGCTACTGCGCCGCGCTGAACGCCTCGTAGACCTTCTTGGGGATGCGGCCGCGGGCCGGGACGTCCATCTTGTTGGCCTGGGCCCAGGCGCGTACGGCCGCCGGGTCGGGGGCGACCTCCGTCTGCCGGTAGGTCCGGCCCGACTTCGACCGCTTGCGGCCGGCCTCCACGTAGGGCGCGAGCGCCTTACGCAGTTTCTTGGCATTGGCTTGATTCAGGTCGATCTCGTACGACTTGCCGTCGAGTCCGAAGGCGATCGTTTCCGCCGCTTCCGAGCCGTCGATGTCGTCAGAGAGAGTGACCACGACCTTCTGCGCCACGAATATCGGTCCCTTCGTGCGGCACGCTGACAATT
The DNA here is from genome assembly GCF_042896045.1 of Streptomyces sp. NPDC001351. Taxonomy (NCBI): domain Bacteria; kingdom Bacillati; phylum Actinomycetota; class Actinomycetes; order Kitasatosporales; family Streptomycetaceae; genus Streptomyces; species Streptomyces sp. NPDC001351. Next base: position 720,542 of record NZ_JBIAWS010000004.1, read on the forward strand.
CATTTGTACAGTGCCCGACAATGCAATGTGAAGCCCGACTAAATCCTCCCGCGTGTCCGAGCGCAATAGGTTTCGGATGTCGATCCGGGATCTTTCCCGGAAATTTTCTGGAGGGACTCGCCGCCGCGCCGGATCGTGACAGGCGTCACGTAGATTCCTACAAGTCGACGCGCGTAGAAATTTTGTGCGGGTAGTCTGAAACCACTGCAGGAACCTGCTCCGCACCACACCACCGGGAGTGCACGTGGCACGCGTCGTAGTCGACGTCATGCTCAAGCCGGAGATCCTCGACCCCCAGGGCCAGGCGGTGCAGCGCGCACTGCCGCGTCTGGGTTTCGACGGCATCTCCGACGTACGTCAGGGAAAGCGATTCGAACTGGAAGTTGACGGGCCGGTCGACGAGGCCGCCCTCGCCCGCATCCACGATCTTGCGGAATCCTTCCTCGCCAACACCGTGATCGAGGACTTCACCGTCAAGGTGGAGGAAGTCGCGGAGGCCGCGAAGTGACCGCTCGTATTGGCGTCGTCACTTTCCCGGGCAGCCTCGACGACCGGGACACCCAGCGCGCGATCCGTCTCGCGGGCGCGGAACCGGTCGCCCTCTGGCACAAGGACAAGGACCTCCACCAGGTGGACGCGGTCGTCCTTCCGGGCGGTTTCTCCTACGGCGACTATCTGCGGGCCGGCGCCATCTCCCGCTTCTCGCCGGTGATGGAGACGGTCATCGAGCAGGCGAAGTCCGGCCTTCCGGTCCTCGGTATCTGCAACGGCTTCCAGATCCTCACCGAGGCCCACCTCCTCCCGGGCGGCATGCTCGGCAACGACCACCTGCACTTCATCTGCCGCGACCAGAAGCTGCGGGTGGAGAACGCGGACACCGCCTGGACCGTGGACTACGAGCAGGGCCAGGAGATCCACATCCCGCTCAAGAACATGGACGGCCGGTACGTGGCCGACGAGTACACCCTCGACAAGCTCGAGGCGGAGGGCCGTGTCGCCTTCCGGTACATGGACTTCAACCCCAATGGCTCGCTCCGCGACATCGCCGGCATCACCAACGAGGCCGGCAACGTCGTGGGCCTCATGCCGCACCCCGAGCACGCCGTCGAGCCCCTCATCGGCTCCGGCCGCACCGACGGCCTCCCCTTCTTCACCTCGATCCTCAAGAAGCTGGTCAACGCATGAGCCGGACGCCTCTGGACACGGTCGAGCACGCGGCCGCGACCCCCGACGTCGAGCTGCCCTGGGCCGAACTCGGCCTGAAGAAGGACGAGTACGAGCGCGTGGTCGAGATCCTCGGCCGCCGGCCCACCGGTGCCGAGCTCGCCATGTACTCCGTCATGTGGTCCGAGCACTGCTCGTACAAGTCGTCGAAGGTGCACCTGCGCCAGTTCGGCGAGAAGGCGCCCCAGTCGGACGCCCTTCTCGTCGGCATCGGTGAGAACGCCGGCGTGGTCGACGTCGGCCAGGGCTACGCGGTCACCTTCAAGGTCGAGTCGCACAACCACCCCTCCTACGTCGAGCCCTACCAGGGCGCGGCCACAGGTGTCGGCGGCATCGTCCGCGACATCATCGCGATGGGTGCGCGGCCGGTCGCGGTCGTGGACCCGCTGCGGTTCGGTGCGGCCGACCACCCGGACACCAAGCGCGTGCTGCCGGGTGTCGTCGCCGGCATCGGCGGCTACGGCAACTGCCTGGGCCTGCCCAACATCGGCGGCGAGGTCGTCTTCGACGCCTGCTACCAGGGGAACCCGCTGGTCAACGCCGGTGCCATCGGTGTGATGCGGCACGAGGACATCCACCTCGCGAAGGCGTCCGGCGCGGGCAACAAAGTCATCCTGTACGGGGCCCGTACGGGCGGTGACGGCATCGGAGGAGCGTCGATCCTGGCCTCGGAGACCTTCGACGACGCCAAGCCGTCGAAGCGTCCCGCCGTGCAGGTCGGCGACCCCTTCCAGGAGAAGCTGCTCATCGAGTGCACCCTGGAGGCCTTCAAGGAGAAGCTGGTCGTCGGCATCCAGGACCTCGGCGCGGCCGGTCTGTCGTGCGCGACGAGCGAGCTCGCCTCGAACGGCTCCGGCGGCATGCGCGTGACCCTGGACGACGTACCGCTGCGCGACTCGACGCTCTCGCCCGAGGAAATCCTCATGAGCGAGTCGCAGGAACGCATGTGCGCGGTCGTCGAGCCGGAGAAGGTCGACCGGTTCCTGGAGATCTGCGACAAGTGGGATGTCATCGCCACCGTCATCGGTGAGGTGACCGACGGCGACCGCCTGGAGATCTACTGGCACGGCGGCAAGATCGTCGACGTCGACCCGCGGACGGTCGCGCACGACGGTCCGGTCTACGAGCGGCCGTACGCCCGCCCGTCCTGGCAGGACGAGCTGCAGGCCGACGACGCGAACAAGCTGCCGCGGCCCGCTTCGAGCGAGGAGCTCAAGCAGCAGGTCCTCCAGCTGGTGAGCTCCCCCAACCAGGCCTCCAAGAAGTGGATCACCTCGCAGTACGACCACTTCGTGCAGGGCAACACGGTGCTGGCCCAGCCCGAGGACTCGGGCATGATCCGCATCGACGAGGAGTCCGGCCTCGGCGTCGCGATCGCGACGGACGGCAACGGCCGGTACGCCAAGCTCGACCCCTACGCGGGCGCGCAGCTGGCCCTCGCGGAGGCGTACCGCAATGTCGCCACGACCGGTGCCAAGCCGCTGGCCGTCTCCGACTGCCTGAACTTCGGTTCGCCCGAGGACCCGGCCGTGATGTGGCAGTTCGCGGAGGCCATCCGCGGCCTCGCCGACGCCTGCCAGCAGCTGGGCACCCCGGTGACCGGCGGCAACGTCTCGCTCTACAACCAGACGGGCGAGGCGGCCATCCACCCGACGCCGGTCGTGGCCGTACTGGGCGTGATCGACGACGTCGCCCGCCGTACGCCGGTCGCCTTCCAGGAGGAGGGGCAGCTGCTGTACCTCCTCGGCGACACGCGTGAGGAGTTCGGCGGTTCGGCCTGGTCGCAGGTCGTCCACGACCACCTCGGCGGTCTGCCCCCGAAGGTCGACCTGGAGCGTGAGCGCCTGCTGGCCGAGATCCTGATCTCCGCCTCCCGCGACGGCATGATCGACTCCGCGCACGACCTGTCCGACGGCGGTCTGATCCAGGCGGTCGTGGAGTCGGCGCTGCTCGGCGGCAAGGGCGCGCGCCTGGTCGTACCGGACGGGCTGGACGCATTCACCTTCCTCTTCTCCGAGTCGGCGGGGCGTGCGGTCGTCGCCGTGCCGCGCTCCGAGGAGGTCCGCTTCAACGACATGTGCGGTGCGCGGGGTCTGCCCGTCACGCGCATCGGTGTCGTGGACGGTGACTCGGTCGAGCTCCAGGGCGAGTTCGAACTGCCCCTGGAGGAACTGCGCGAGGCGCACGAGCGGACGATCCCGGCGCTGCTCGCGTAGGCGGTCTTACGACGGGGAAGGCCCCGCCCGGATCATCCGGGCGGGGCCTTCACGGCTGTTCGGGCGTTCAGCGGACGTAGTTCTTGAGGATCTCCGTGTCGAGTTCGATGCCGATCGGGTCGGGGAGTAGCACCTTCTCGCCGAACTTCGCGGTACGGACGACGCGGTAGCCACCGATCTTCCGGTCCGGTGAGCTGTGCAGCGTGACCGTGCAGGCGTCGCGGTCGATCAAGAGGTACACCGGGATCTCTGCCTGGCCGTATGCGGCTGGCTTCTCGTACCGGTCGCGCCGGTCGGTGTCCGAGTCGTACGAGGTGACCTCGACCACCATGAGCGCCCCCTCCGGGTCGGCCCATTCGCCGAATGCCGCGAAGTGGGCCTCGGGCGTGAGTACGGCGTCAGGCTTCGCCCGGCCCTGCCGATAGGCGGCTACCCTGAGGCCTCGACCGTGGTACACGTCCAGATCGGGTCGGGCTTGGATACAGCGTTTGGTCAGCCAGGACACGATCGTGTCGTGGTCCCCGTCCGTCACCTTCTTGACTCCGATCCGTCCGTCAATGAACTCCAACGTGACGGTCTCGGGAGCGGCGGAGGCGATCGTTTCGAACTCCTCCACCGACATCTGAGACGTGCGCTCGGCCATAACCGTCATGTTGCACCCCCTTCCAGGCGAAGGCCAGCATTGCCTGGTCCCGACGGAGCGGGGGCGGGTATCACCCGGTGATCACTCGCACGGGTGATCGGCTCCAGTTCGGGCCTCAGGCTCGTCCCATAGGCTCGCTGTCATGCCCCCGGCCAAGAGACGCATCCGTACGTACGACCCCGTCAAGATCCGCAAGGCTGTGCAGGACCAGTTCGGGAACGTCCGGGAGGCAGTGCGCACCCTGACCCCCGAGCAGCTGGCCGGGCCCACGCGGCTCGGTGAGTGGACCGTGCGGGAGCTGGTGGCGCACATCGGGATGGCGGTGACGGCCGTACACCGGTCGCTCGAGAAGCCGGAGCCCGTCAAGCAGGACGCCGTGCTGCTCGACTGGGTCTTCGCCACCGCCGCCAGCTCCTCGGCCATCGACGAGTTCACCCGGCGGCTCGGCGAGCAGCACACCGACCTGGGCGCCTATCTCGCCGACATCGAGCAGAGCCTGGACCGGCTGCTGGACGAGCACCCCGGCGGCCGTCTCCTGGAGACCAACTTCGGCGCCGTACCCCTTGCCGACTACGTCGTCACCCGCACCGTCGAACTCGTCGTCCACACCGACGACCTGAACGCAGCCGTGCCGGGCCTGGAGGTGCCGTACGACCGTCAGGCGCTCGCCGCCTGCACCCGGCTGCTCGCCGACGCCCTGGCCGTGAAGGCGCCCGGCGGCTCCACCGAGGTGCGGATCCCGCCGTACGCCGTGGTGCAGTGCATCGAGGGCCCGCGGCACACCCGTGGCACCCCGCCGAGCGTCGTGGAGACCGACCCGCTGACCTGGATCCGGCTCGCGACCGGGCGCGTGACCTGGGCTGATGCCGTCCAGGAGGCCCAGGTCAGCGCCAGTGGCGAGCGGGCGGACCTGGGCGGGCTGCTGCCGCTGATGAGGTGAACGGGGGGAACCGGCCTTCCGTCCCTTTCGTCCCATCGGCATGGACAAACAGCGACTCACCCTCGCCGTCCTGACCGTCCTTCCGCTGGTCATGGCCTGCGGAAGCGACACGGGCAGCAGCTCCGTCGCCTCACAGGTGTCCGGCGTCCACTGGAGGGTCGACAGCGTCACCGTGGACGGCACCACCCGGCGCGCTCCCGCCGGCGCCGACCTCAGGATCCGCGCGGACGGAACCGCCGTGGGCGACTACGGCTGCAACGCGTTCGGCGCGAAGGCCGCCTTCAAGGACCACCGAGTCGAACTGACGAACGCCCGTCAGACCCTGATGGCCTGCGAGCCCCGGCGCATGGCCTTCGAGCGGGCCCTCGCCGCCACTCTCACCGACCACTCGCTCACGGTCGCGACCAAGGGCGACGGCCTGACGCTCACCACCCACGACGGCGACCGCGTCCGGCTGACCAAGGAGCCCCAGGAGAAGGGCGCCCCGCTGTACGGGACGAAGTGGACGATCACCGCACTCGGCGACACCAACGGCACGGCGACCAGCCTGCCGCACGGGCAGACGGCGTCCGCGTACCTCACCTTCGACAAGAAGTCCGGCAAGGTCACCGGCCGCCTCGGCTGCAACCACGTCACCGCGAACGCCACGGTCCGCGACGGACATATCACCCTCGGCGCCCCGTCCACCACACGAATGATGTGCGACACCTCACTCATGCATACGGAGAAGAGCCTCCTGCGCCTCTTCGGTGGCACCGTGAGTTATGAGTTGGATCAGCAAACCCTCACGCTGACCAGCGCAAACGGGGAAACCGCCACGACGGTCGCCGAGCAGTGATCCATGAGCGGCACGTATCCCCAATTCGGACCAGTGGTCGATCTCGCCTACACTCGGAGCCGTGCCACGTGGTGACGGTCGACTCAATCATGATCTGCTCCCCGGTGAGAAGGGCCCCCAGGACGCCTGCGGCGTCTTCGGAGTCTGGGCTCCCGGTGAAGAGGTCGCCAAGCTCACTTACTTCGGGCTCTACGCCCTCCAGCATCGGGGCCAGGAATCCGCGGGAATCGCGGTCAGCAACGGCTCCCAGATCCTCGTCTTCAAGGACATGGGCCTCGTCTCCCAGGTCTTCGACGAGACCTCGCTCGGTTCGCTCCAGGGTCATATCGCGGTCGGTCACGCCCGCTACTCGACCACCGGCGCCTCCGTGTGGGAGAACGCCCAGCCGACGTTCCGCGCCACCGCGCACGGCTCCATCGCGCTCGGCCACAACGGCAACCTGGTCAACACGGCGCAGCTCGCCGAGATGGTCGCCGACCTCCCGAAGAAGGAGGGCGGCCGCACCCCGCGCGTGGCGGCCACCAACGACACCGACCTCCTGACGGCCCTGCTCGCCGCCCAAGAGGACGCCGACGGCAAGCCGCTGACCATCGAGGAGGCCGCCCACACGGTCCTCCCGCAGGTCAAGGGCGCCTTCTCCCTCGTCTTCATGGACGAGCACACCCTGTACGCCGCCCGCGACCCGCAGGGCATCCGCCCGCTGGTCCTCGGCCGCCTGGAGCGCGGCTGGGTGGTCGCCTCCGAGTCCGCCGCCCTCGACATCTGCGGCGCGAGCTATGTCCGCGAGATCGAGCCGGGCGAGTTCGTGGCCATCGACGAGAACGGCCTGCGCACCTCCCGATTCGCGGAAGCGAAGCCCAAGGGCTGTGTCTTCGAGTATGTGTACCTGGCCCGCCCGGACACCGACATCGCCGGCCGGAACGTGTACCTCTCCCGCGTGGAGATGGGCCGCAAGCTCGCCAAGGAAGCCCCGGTCGAGGCTGACCTGGTCATAGCGACCCCGGAGTCCGGCACTCCGGCCGCCATCGGTTACGCGGAGGCCTCCGGCATCCCCTTCGGTGCGGGTCTCGTGAAGAACGCGTACGTGGGCCGGACCTTCATCCAGCCCTCGCAGACGATCCGCCAGCTCGGCATCCGTCTGAAGCTGAACCCGCTGAAGGAAGTCATCAAGGGCAAGCGCCTGGTCGTCGTCGACGACTCGATCGTCCGCGGCAACACCCAGCGGGCGCTGGTGCGGATGCTCCGTGAGGCGGGCGCGGCGGAGGTCCACATCCGGATCTCCTCGCCGCCCGTGAAGTGGCCCTGCTTCTTCGGTATCGACTTCGCCACTCGCGCCGAGCTCATCGCCAACGGCATGACCATCGACGAGATCGGCACCTCGCTGGGCGCCGACTCCCTGGCGTACATCTCCATCGACGGCATGATCGAGGCGACCACCATCGCCAAGCCGAACCTGTGCCGCGCCTGCTTCGACGGCGAGTACCCGATGGAGCTCCCGGACCCCGAGCTGCTCGGCAAGCAGCTGCTGGAGACGGAGCTGGCCGCCGGCCCGGCCGCCACGGCCGCCGCCGACGCGATCCGCCGCCCGTAAGACGGCCCGTGCAGTGCTTTCTTGAAACGCCTGCCGTACGACACGAAAGTTCTCATAGCCATGTCTGAGACAACTGGTGCCAGCTACGCAGCCGCGGGCGTCGACATCGAAGCGGGCGACCGCGCGGTCGAGCTGATGAAGGAGTGGGTGAAGAAGACGCAGCGCCCCGAGGTCCTCGGCGGCCTCGGCGGGTTCGCCGGCCTCTTCGACGCCTCCGCCCTCAAGCGCTTCGAGCGTCCCCTGCTCGCCTCCGCCACCGACGGCGTGGGCACCAAGGTCGACATCGCCCGCCAGCTCGGTGTGTACGACACCATCGGCCACGACCTGGTCGCGATGGTCATGGACGACATCGTGGTGTGCGGCGCCGAGCCGCTGTTCATGACCGACTACATCTGTGTCGGCAAGGTCCACCCCGAGCGGGTGGCCGCGATCGTCAAGGGCATCGCGGAGGGCTGTGTGCTGGCCGGCTGCGCCCTCGTGGGCGGCGAGACGGCCGAACACCCCGGGCTCCTCGGCCCGGACGACTTCGATGTCGCCGGCGCCGGTACGGGCGCGGTGGAGGCCGACCGGCTGCTGGGCCCGGATCGCATCCGTACGGGTGACACGGTGATCGCCATGGAGGCCTCCGGGCTTCACTCGAACGGGTACTCGCTCGTCCGGCATGTCCTGCTGAACCAGGCGGGCCTGTCACTGGACGCGCGGATCGAGGAGCTCGGCCGCACCCTCGGCGAGGAACTGCTGGAGCCGACCAAGATCTACTCGCTGGACTGCCTGGCCCTGACCCGGACCACCGAGGTGCACGCGTTCAGCCATGTCACGGGTGGCGGCCTCGCCGCGAACCTCGCCCGTGTCATCCCGGACGACCTGCACGCGATCGTCGACCGCTCCACCTGGACCCCGGCCCCGGTCTTCGACCTCGTCGGCAGGACGGGGCAGGTCGAGCGCCTGGAGCTGGAGAAGACCCTCAACATGGGCGTGGGCATGATCGCCATCGTCCCCGAGGAGTCCACGGACGTGGCCCTGGCGACGCTGGCCGACCGCGGCGTCGAGGCATGGGTCGCCGGAGAGATCACCGAGCGCGGCGATCACGAGTCGGGCGCGGCCCTCGTGGGGGACTACAGCGCCTGACGGTGGCGACAGCAGCGCAAAACCCGGTCCGGTGGTGTGGACCACTACCGGACCGGGTCAAGCACTGCTCAGTGCGTCAAGCGCCGCGGCGATGTTGCGACGACGGACCGGACTCGTCGTCCTCGTCCTCATCGTCGTCGTTATAGAGATCCGCGTACTGGGCGTACGGGTCGTCTTCGTCCTCGTCGTCCTCGAACGGCTCGCCGTTCGGCGGCTGGCTCGAAGTCGAAGCGCCCAGCTCGCTGGCCAGACGCGACAGGTCAGTCCCGCCGCTGTTGTACTTCAGCTGGCGGGCGACCTTCGTCTGCTTGGCCTTGGCCCGGCCGCGCCCCATGGCTCGACCCCCTCGGTGACGGGGCTCGACGGCCCCAGAGTCTTGACACGCGTTCATGATCTGGAACGGGCTCTCCGCGGAGAGACCGGTCCGTAGGGCTTCCACGGTACCTGAGCCCGCGCCCATACGGTACGTCGCCCGCAGGACGGGCCCGGGTCCAGGACCCTCGGGGCGCCCCGTCCCCGCTGGTCAACCGCGATTTTAACCACTTCTTGGCAGGCGACCCGCCGACGAACGTGAGAGTTCTCTCTAAGTGTGCGCCGACGGGTACCGGCCAAACCTCCCGGAGGTCAGATACTGCGCCCCGCGGCCGCCTCGTGCATCCGCTGCTCGGCGATCCGGTCGGCCGCCGCGGCCGGCGGAATCCCGTCCGTCTTCGCACGTGCGAATATGGCCAGCGTGGTGTCGAAGATCTTCGCCGCCTTCGCCTTGCACCGGTCGAAGTCGAAGCCGTGCAGCTCGTCGGCGACCTGGATGACACCGCCGGCGTTCACCACGTAGTCCGGCGCGTAGAGGATCCCGCGGTCGGCGAGGTCCTTCTCGACGCCCGGGTGGGCGAGCTGGTTGTTGGCGGCGCCGCAGACGATCCTCGCGGTCAGCGCGGGCACGGTGTCGTCGTTCAGGGCACCGCCGAGCGCGCAGGGGGCGTAGATGTCCAGGCCCTCGACGCGGATCAGGGTCGCGGTGTCGGCGACGGCGCTGACGCCCTCCGGGTGCGCCGCGAGGATCCGCCCCACGGCTTCCTCGCGCACATCGGTGATGACGACCTCGGCGCCCTCGTCGCGCAGGTGCCGGACCAGGTGGTGGCCGACCTTGCCGACGCCCGCGATGCCGACCTTGCGGCCGCGCAGCGAGGGATCGCCCCACAGGTGCTGGGCGCTGGCGCGCATGCCCTGGTAGACGCCGAAGGCGGTGAGGACGGAGGAGTCGCCGGCGCCGCCGTTCTCCGGGGACCGTCCGGTCGTCCAGCGGCACTCCCGGGCCACGACGTCCATGTCGGCGACGTACGTACCGACGTCGCACGCGGTGACGTAGCGGCCGCCGAGGGAGGCGACCATGCGACCGTAGGCGAGCAGCAGCTCCTCGGTCTTGTCCCGCTCCGGGTCGCCGATGATCACGGCCTTGCCGCCGCCGTGGTCGAGACCGGCCATGGCGTTCTTGTACGACATCCCGCGCGCGAGGTTCAGCGCGTCGGCGACGGCCTCCGCCTCGTTCACGTACGGGTAGAAGCGGGTACCGCCGAGGGCGGGGCCCAGAGCGGTGTTGTGGATGGCGATGACGGCCTTGAGGCCGCTCGCGCGGTCCTGGCAGAGCACGACTTGCTCATGTCCGCCCTGGTCCGAGTGGAACAGGGTGTGCAGTACATCAGCAGGTGCGCCGGTTACGTCGGTCACGGTGGTGACTCCTGAGTAGCTAGCGGCGGTTGGAGACCAGCTCCCGTGGGGGTGGCGGGTGCTGTGAGCATGAGATTAGAGCCTGGACGCCCCCGTCACCGCGCAGTGCTCAGGATCACCCACTCGCGGAGTACGTCCGTGCGACGATTTGCATAGATTTCCCGCCGGTTTGTGAGCGGGTTCCGCAGGTTTTCCCGGTGGTGGGCGGGGGAGGGAGCAGGCGTGCCCAAGGTGTCCTCGGTGATCGTCCCGTACGCGACATATCTGCGCGTGTACGAGCCACTGGCCGCCTTCCCGGAGCCGGAGCGCAGCCACTGGGCGCGCTATGCCCGGCGCGCCGACCGTCCCTCGTACCAGGACGAACTGCGCCGCTCCCTGGCCGACTTGGTGCCCACCCCGCCGATCCCGGTGCCGGTGCACGAGAGCAGTGACGCCTTCGTGCTGGATGCCGACGGGGTGCTGTGCGTGTGCCCCTGGCGGACCCGGCTGCGCGGCTGGCAGGCCCTTCAGGAGCTGCCCGAGGAACTGCCGAAGCCGGTCCTGGACGCGGTGCTCCCGGAGGTCGTACGGCGCCAGGCGACCCAGGACTACGAGCGCTGGCTGGTCCGCAACCCGGACGCCCGCCCGTGGATCCGCACGGCGACCTGGCAGGTGCCGCTGCACTGGTTCGTGCTGGTGTCGGACCAGGAGCGGCGCTTCGACAAGGGGTCCGGCGAGATCCCTCCGATGCTGCGCTACCAGACGCCGATGGTGCAGGCGCGGCGGCGGGTGGCACGGGCCCTGCGGGCCCTCAAGGACGGCATCGACGAGGGGCCGCTGATCGACGGCCTGGTGGACGTGGGGCGCTGGCTGGAGGAGTTCCACCCGCGTTCGACGGTGGAGCTGGACTACGGCGGCCTGGTGCACACGCTGCCGGCCGGCGAGCTCGAGGACGACCACTCCGCGGCGGACGTCGCCGAGGGCATCGAGGCGCTGCGGCAGGGCGACGGGGCGGCCGCGGGGGCGGCCTACGCGCGGCTGGTGGAGCGCTGGCGGTCGGTCCGGGACCGGCGCTCGGCCAACTGACGGCGGCCTCAGGTCACGAACTGATGTTTGACGAATCGCCCGTTTTGGGGTTTCGTCCTCGCACCGAAGTGTGCTCTGAGTTTCCTGAGGTGTCGTCAACATGGGACGTAGGTCCCGATCCGGGCGTTCATCTCAAGCTGTGCCAAGCGTGACGGACCGCACTTACGCGGCCCTTGCGTCCCTTGCCCCTCCTCGTGCCAAAATAGGACAAGGAGTCCGGGGAGGGCTCCGTCCGTCCCAGTGCGTACCGCTGTGGGCGGAATCTCAGCATTGCACGCTTTGGGGGGTCTCGTGGCTCCTGATTGTCCTGTGACTGATCGTCACAGTGACGTGACTGTCCGCTATGGCATGGTCCATCGGCTTCCGTCGCTGATGAACACCTGGAGGGGCAATTCCATCGGTTTGGCCGACGCGGCTGGACAGATGGTGTAGTTGTAGTGCCGAGGACAAGCCGTTCGTCCTATAACCGACTCGACTCGCGTCCACCATTTCGGGCAACGCGGGTCAAGGTGCAGAATTTAGAGGAAAGAACCGAGAAGGTTCGGTTCTCCCGAGGAGGCCGCTCATGACCGCTCGCACCCCTGATGCCGAGCCGCTGCTGACCCCGGCTGAGGTCGCCACGATGTTCCGCGTCGACCCCAAGACGGTCACGCGGTGGGCGAAGGCCGGAAAGCTCACTTCGATTCGAACGCTCGGCGGGCACCGCCGCTACCGCGAGGCGGAGGTCCGTGCGCTGCTCGCGGGCATCCCGCAGCAGCGCAGCGAGGCCTGAACAACTGCATAACCGGGCAAACCGGCAGGTCCCCCACTTGCCGCAGCGTCCGAACCCTGGCTCCAAGCGACGCGGGGTCTGCCCCAACAGGCTCCACGCCCACGCTCTTCAGAGCTTTCCAAGCAAGTAACAGGGTGCGTCGTCGATCGCGCTGGACTCCGCCGGGTCCAGCGCGATCTTTTTTGTGCGTGCGGCGTGCCTGGCCGGGGGTGCTGTGAGCGGCCTTGTCGGAGTCTGGGGGCGGGTGTCGGGTCGCCCGGGGGGCGCGGCTGGGGGGCGCCCTGCGGCAGCCTCCCGGAGGGGACCCCGAGTGGTGCAATTGCACATATAAAATTGACCACTTGTAGGCGGGGTGTAAGTACCGCGGTTTCAGAAACTCATGCGGTGACACCCGTCACATGCCGGGGTGCTTGTTGGTGTCGGCGTTCGTGCGCTAAAGGAGCCATGCGGGCCAGATTCCCATGGCGGGGCGGGTGTTGGGGCGGGTGGCCGTCATGCGCCGGCGGCACTCTCGTCCTCGACGGCCTCGTCCGGGGCCTCGGCGACCCTCGGCGAGTCCAGCGCCAGCCGCAGCAGGTGGTGGCATATCGGGCAGTGGCGGGTCAGGTGGCCGTACGAGGAAGCGGCCGACAGATGCGCACGGAGCAGGGCCCGTGTCTCGTGCCTGACCGACGCCGCCATACGCCACCTCCACGGGGCCGAACGGGAACGGGCCCTGTCTTCTGGGTACCGATGGAATGTGACGCCGTCAAGACGGCATGGGGCTCCGCCGGACGCCCGTGCAGGGGGTGACACACGCTGCCGTGACGGCTCCCCGGGTGCCGCGCCCCCAGCCCCCGCTTCGGCCTGAAACACCGCGCGTGGTGGGTGCGCGCGAGCATGAAGAAGGCCCGCACCGACCAGGTGCGGGCCTCGCTCACCATTCACTGCGGTCCTGACGGGATTTGAACCCGCGGCCTCCACCTTGACAGGGTGGCGAGCACTCCAAACTGCTCCACAGGACCAGGTTTCGCGGCGCCATTCGTGCGTTGCGAGAAGAGACTGTACAGGAGGGTGAGCCCGCTGGTCGAACTCACCCACTGTGCGCGGGCGGTTACGGGACGGCCGCGTCGATCGCCTTCACGATCCGCTTGTCGGAGACCGGGTACGCCGTACCCAGCGCGTGGGCGAAATAGCTGACCCGGAGCTCCTCGATCATCCAGCGGATGTCCAGCACCGAGGAGGGGACCGGGCGGCCCTGGGGCATCTGCTCCAGGAGCCAGGCGTACTCGTCCTGCATCTCGTGGACCTTCTCCATGCGCGTCGTGTCCCGCTGGACCCCCGTCGGCATCTGCTGGAGCCGGCGGTCCGCGGCCACCAGGTAGCGCATCAGGTCGGGCAGGCGGCGAAGGCCCGTCTCCGTGACGAAGCCGGGCTTCACGAGGGCGTCCAGCTGCCCCCGGACGTCCTGGAGGTTCGGGAGCAGCGCGGGGCTGCGTACGGCCTTCAGGCGGCGCTCACAGGCCTGCCAGGCGGCCAGCACCTGCTGCACCTGCCCCACCGTACGGACCGTGGTGTCCACGATCTCCGCGCGCACCTTGTCGTACAGCTTCCGATACGACTCCTCGTCCCAGGCCGGGCCCCCGAAGTCCCCGATCAGCTTGTCCGCCGCCGCCATCGCGCAGTCGTCGAACAGGCCCTGGATCGAGCCGTGCGGGTTCGCGGACAGGGCGAGCTTCTGGGCGTTCGTCAGCTTCTCGGACGCGAACTTCGCGGGGTTGACCGGAATGTTGCGCAGGATCAGCCGACGGGTGCCCTTCCACATCGCCTCCGCCTGTTCCGCCTCCGTGTCGAAGAGGCGGACCGAGACCGTGTCGCCGTCGTCGACCAGCGCCGGGTACGCCTTCACCGGCTGGCCCGCCCGGCGTGTCTCGAAGACGCGGGTCAGGGAGCCGATCGTCCAGTCGGTCAGTCCCTTGCGCTCCAGGGACTGGCTGCCCTCGCGCGAGGCGGTGGCCGCGGCGGCCTGGGACAGGGCCTTGCGGGCCTTCGGCCTCAGCTGGAGCCGCAGCGCCTCCAGATCCTTGTCCTCGGCCAGCTTGCGCCGCCGCTCGTCCACGATGCGGAAGGTGATGCGCAGATGGTCCGGGACCTTCGACCAGTCGAAGTCGGAGGCCTCGAAGGGGACGCCGACCATGCGCTTCAGTTCGCGCGCCATGGTCGTGGTGAGGGGCTCCTGCAGCGGCACGGCCGTATCCAGGAAGCGCTTGGCGAAGTTCGGTGCCGGCACGTAGTTGCGGCGGATCGGCTTCGGGAGGGAGCGGATCAGCTCGGTGACGAGTTCCTCCCGCAGGCCCGGGATCTGCCAGTCGAAGCCCTCGTCCGTGACCTGGTTGAGGACCTGGAGCGGGATGTGGACGGTCACACCGTCGGCGTCCGCGCCCGGCTCGAACTGGTAGGTGACACGGAACTTCAGCGGGCCCTGCCGCCACGAGTCCGGATAGTCGGCCTTGGTGACCGCCTCCGCCGACTCCCGGATGAGCATCTCCCGCTCGAAGTCCAGGAACTCCGGCTGCTCGTGCCGCTTCCGCTTCCACCAGGAGTCGAAGTGGGCGCCGGAGACGACGTGTTCGGGCACCTTCTGGTCGTAGAAGTCGAAGAGCGTGTCGTCGTCGACGACGATGTCCCGGCGCCGGGCGCGGTGCTCCAGCTCCTCGACCTCGCTGAGGAGTCTGCGGTTGTCGGCGAAGAACTTGTGGTGCGTACGCCAGTCGCCCTCGACGAGCGCGTTGCGGATGAACAGCTCGCGGCTGGCCTCGGGGTCGATCCGGCCGTAGTTCACCTTCCGCTGGGCGACGATCGGGACGCCGTACAGCGTGACCTTCTCGTACGCCATCACGGCCGCCTGGTCCTTCTCCCAGTGCGGTTCGCTGTACGTCCGCTTCAGCAAATGCTCCGCGAGCGGCTCGACCCACTCCGGCTCGATCTTCGCGTTGACGCGGGCCCACAGCCGGGACGTCTCCACCAGCTCGGCGGACATCACGAACCGCGGCGGCTTCTTGAAGAGGGCCGAGCCCGGGAAGATCGCGAACTTGGCGTTGCGGGCGCCCAGATACTCGTTCTTCGCGCCCTCCTTCACGTCCTTCATGCCGATGTGCGAGAGCAGGCCGGCGAGGAGTGAGACGTGGATGCGGTCGCCGGGGGCGTCCTCCTCGTTGAGGTGGATGCCCATCTGCTTGGCGACCGTCCTCAACTGCGTGTAGATGTCCTGCCATTCGCGAATGCGCAGGAAGTTGAGGTACTCCTGCTTGCACATACGGCGGAAGGAGCTCGAACCCCGCTCCTTCTGCTGCTCGCGGACGTACCGCCACAGGTTGAGGTAGGCGAGGAAGTCGCTCGTCTCGTCCTTGAAGCGGGCGTGCTGCTGGTCGGCCTGGGCCTGCTTGTCGGCGGGGCGCTCGCGCGGGTCCTGGATGGACAGGGCGGCGGCTATGACCATGACCTCGCGGACACAGCCGTTCTTGTCGGCCTCCAGGACCATGCGGGCCAGGCGCGGGTCGACGGGCAGCTGGGCGAGCCTGCGGCCGGTCGGGGTGAGCCGCTTGCGTACGTCCTTCTCCGCCGGGTCCAGCGCGTGCAGCTCCTGGAGCAGCTGCACGCCGTCGCGGATGTTGCGGTGGTCCGGCGGGTCGATGAAGGGGAACTTCTCGATGTCGCCGAGGCCGGCCGCGGTCATCTGCAGGATGACGGACGCCAGGTTCGTACGGAGGATCTCCGCGTCCGTGAACTCCGGGCGGGCGAGGAAGTCGTCCTCGGAGTAGAGGCGGATGCAGATGCCGTCGGACGTACGGCCGCAGCGGCCCTTGCGCTGGTTGGCGCTGGCCTGCGAGATCGGCTCGATGGGCAGGCGCTGGACCTTGGTGCGGTGGCTGTAGCGGGAGATACGGGCGAAGCCCGGGTCGATGACGTACTTGATGCCCGGGACGGTCAGCGAGGTCTCGGCGACGTTCGTCGCCAGAACGATCCTGCGGCCCGTGTGCGGCTGGAAGACGCGGTGCTGCTCGGCGTGCGACAGCCGGGCGTACAGGGGCAGCACCTCGGTGAACCGGTAGTTCTTCCTGACCAGCGCGTCCGCCGTGTCCCGGATCTCGCGCTCCCCGGAGAGGAAGACGAGGATGTCGCCCTTGCCCTCCCCCTGGAGCTCCTCGACCGCGTCGCAGATCGCGGTGATCTGGTCGCGGTCGGAGTCCTCGCTGTCCTCTTCGAGGAGCGGGCGGTAGCGCACCTCCACCGGATACGTCCGCCCGCTGACCTCGATGATCGGCGCGTCGCCGAAGTGCCGGGAGAAGCGCTCGGGGTCGATGGTCGCGGAGGTGATCACGACCTTGAGGTCGGGCCGCTTCGGCAGCAGCTGCGCGAGATAACCGAGCAGGAAGTCGATGTTGAGGGACCGCTCGTGGGCCTCGTCGATGATGATCGTGTCGTAGGCGCGCAGCTCGCGGTCGGTCTGGATCTCGGCGAGCAGGATGCCGTCCGTCATCAGCTTGATGAAGGTCGAGTCCTGGTTCACCTGGTCGGTGAACCGCACCTTCCAGCCGACGGCCTCGCCGAGCGGGGTGTCCATCTCCTCGGCCACGCGCTCGGCGACCGTACGGGCGGCGATACGGCGGGGCTGGGTGTGCCCGATCATCCCCCTGACCCCACGCCCGAGCTCAAGACAGATCTTGGGGATCTGGGTGGTCTTTCCGGACCCGGTCTCACCGGCGACGATGACGACCTGGTGATCGCGGATGGCCTCCGCGATGACGTCCTTCTTCTGGCTGACCGGCAGCTGCTCGGGATACGAGACGGCGGGGACCCGGCCGCGCCGCTCGCCCATCCGCTCCTCGGCCTTCGCGATCTCCGCCTCGATCTCGGCGAGGACGGCGGCCTGGGCCTCGGGCTTACGGATCTTGCGCGCGCCTTCGAGCCTGCGCCCGAGCCGGTGCGCGTCGCGCAGGGACAGCTCGGTCAGGCGGGGGGCGAGGGTGCCGAGGGCCGGGGTGGCGGGGGCAGGGTGCGTAGACATACGCGATCCAGGATCTCATCCCGGAGAAATCCGTGGCGAACGAATTGTCGTCCGGCGGCCCCGCGGGTGTGGCGGGTGCGGCTCAGCCGGTCCGCTGCCCCGGAGGCGGCGCGGGTGCGGGCGGCTGCTGCCGCAGGCCGCCGTCGCCCAGCGCGATGGACCTGGCGGTGTTGGAGACGGCCTTGATCCCCAGATAGGCGGTGGTCATGCTGCTCACCGCGGTGAAGGCGGCCGTGAGCACACCGACGATCACCGACTTGTCCCCGTCGAGCCGCCACCCCCCGAAGATCGCCACGCCCGCGATCGCGAGATTGCTGATCACCACGGCCAGCAGCCCGTACCGGGCCCGGTCCTTCTCCAGCTCGACATCCCGGATCGCCTTGGCCTCGTCCCGGCTCATCGTCCCCCGCCCCCCTTGGCCCTACGCCGACCAGGCAGAACGTAGCGCTACGGCGGTTCGCTGCCAAGCGGCCGGAGCGCCGTTCTCAGCCGGCCCGCAGTTCGGCGATTCGGGCGTCGACCTGCGCCCGGTCGTAGCCGCGGCGGGCGAGGTCGAAGGCGGGGGGTGCGGTGGGGGCCGTGCCGGCGCCGAGGAGCCGTAGATACTCGTCGACCTGGGCGCGGTCGTAGCCTCGCCGCACGATGTCGAAGCCCTGGAATCCGTCAGTCATCGCAGCCCTCCACGCCCGTACACATGACGAAAGCCCCGTCCGGGGACGGGGCTTTCATACCGTGTGGCTGGGGCCGGGGTCGAACCGGCGACCTATCGCTTTTCAGGCGATCGCTCGTACCAACTGAGCTACCCAGCCACGAGGCTTCCGGGGAAGCCTCAGCGGTCCTGACGGGATTTGCTGTACCCGATTGCGGCTGCGCCGCGGGCGCGGCCTCCACCTTGGCAGGGTCGTGGTGTGTGTGGAGGGAATAGGTGCAGGTGAAATGGTCAGGGCCCCTGTCCTGGTGGACGGGGGCCCTGGGGTTGTGGCTGGGGCCGGGGTCGAACCGGCGACCTATCGCTTTTCAGGCGATCGCTCGTACCAACTGAGCTACCCAGCCACGAGGCTTCCGGGGAAGCCTCAGCGGTCCTGACGGGATTTGAACCCGCGGCCTCCACCTTGACAGGGTGGCGAGCACTCCAAACTGCTCCACAGGACCTTGTGTTGTGCGAACCAGTGAACCTAGTGTCGCACACCGTTCTGCGTGTCCCCAGCGAGTTTCCGCCGCTGTCATCTGGTGACTGCGGGGGCCCTCGTCAGCTGGGGTGACGTCGCTGGAGCAGCGTATCAGAGGATGAGCGGTGCTCTGAAAACGATCAGTGTGGGGCGACCGGGCCGGAGACCGAGGAGGTGAACACCGTCTTGCCGTCCTGGCGGCCCGTCACCAGGAAGCCGGCCAGTCCGTCCGGCCGGCCGGGCAGGGGAGTGGCCTCGATCCAGCAGGGGCCGGCGAACTCGACATAGCGGTGGAACTCCGTGGACGCCTGCAGCGGGATCAGCGTGGCGGACGGTCCGAGCAGGGCGCAGCAGGCCTGGCGCACCGCCTCCATGAGCACCATGCCGGGGATGTGATCGCCGGCGTGGTCGAACATCACCGGGTGCCGGGTGTCGGGGGCGAGCAGCCAGCAGTGCGGCCGGTCGGTGGGCGCGAGCACCACCTCGCCCGGGAGGGTCCGGCCGACCTCGGCCGGGTCCATGCGGGCCGGGGGCTCCTGCGGCCCGGGGCCGGGTGAGGACGACAGCGCGTCCCCCCGCAGTCGCCGGTACGTCTCCGGCGTGAGGCAGGTGAAGCGAGAGGTACCCGTCGCAGCGGTGCGTCCGTCGCGCCGGATCGTCACCTCCAGGCGCCTCTTGACCGTCACGGCGTTCTTGCGGCCCTCGGTGGCGATCACGGCGTCCACGACGAAGTCGGTCGGCGTGGCCCCGATGCCGAGCTGCTCCGGTGCGGCCGTCCAGCTCAGGTCCCACAGTACGAAGTGCTGGCCGAGCAGGACTCCGAGTTCCGAGTGGGCCACGCACAGGCCCGCCTGGCGAATGGTTTCGGCTACCTGCAGAGGGTCGTGCCGCAGGCCGTCGGAGCTGTTGAAGTAGGTGTGCGCCCGGGGCCACTGCCCGGTGAGCGTGAAGTGCGTCTCGTCGATCCGCGTACAGCTGGTCAGGAAGACCTCAGCGACAGAGGCCCGGTGGACGTACTCCCGGGGCACCGTTGTGGTCAGCCGCGGCAGCTCGTCGAGCCGTTCTCCGGGAAGGTGTTCCTCCGGTCGGTCGATGTGGCGGTGCTCTGGCTCATGAACCGTCAGCACACTCATGGACCTCTCCCCCAAGGAGGCGAATGGATGCTCCAAAGATACGTACTCACCGGTTTTTTTCAAGGCTGGTGTGGACATCAATTGCGATGGATGATGCAGGAGTTGGGGCGCGATCGGGGTCACGGGGGGCGAAATGACCCACCGATGAAACCGCGTGCCTGGTTTATGTCACGCGGGAGCCCACATGACCCTCTGCCATCTGCGACTGGTCGCGGTGAACATCGACGGTGTGCTGCTCAACGACACGTTCAGCCCCGTGATCCACCGGTTCATCGTGAGCCGCGGCGGGCGGTACACGGCCGAGGTGGAACGTGCGGTGCTGTCCCGCCCCCGGCTGGAGGCGGCCGCGGCCACCGGGCTGGAGGGGACCCCGGAGGAACTGGCGCGGGCCTACTTCCGCGAGCGGGACGAGTACCTCCGGGAGCATCCGCTCCGAGTGCAGCCCGGCGCGGGCGCCCTGCTCGCCGTGCTGCGTGATCTCGGGGTCCGCGTGGTCTGCTACGGCGGGCTCGACCGCTCGCACTTCGACGCGCATCTCGAGGCGTACGCAGGGTTCTTCGACGATCCCGTGTACGTGTGCACCGATGCCGTCCGGCCGGGGATCCGGGAGATCGCGGAGGACGTCTTCGGGCTCCGCTGCGACGAGGCGCTGTTCATCGACGACGCGGCGAGCGTTGCGGAGGCGGCGCAGGCGCTCGGGGCCCCGTTCATCGGGTGCCCGACCGACTACGAGCACAGTTTCCAGGAGCAGCTGATGCGGCGGGCCGGCGTGCGCCATGTGGTCCCGTCGCTCGAGGCGATCGACGAAGGGCTGCTGCGGACCGTCGACGCCGAGGCCGCGGCCGCGGTCGCCGCGGTAGGCCGCCGCTGATCCGCACTCTGCCGCGCGCGTATCACCGTGCCGCCCGGGTCGAGCGCCGGAATCGGGCAGTCCGTGTTCCTTTGTGTTGAGCCGCGCCGTGTTCGATCGGTGCGGATCGACGCTTGGACCACAAATTGGACCACTCGGTCTCTTACGGCTTTCTCCCTGCCCGTATAAGGTACGTGCTTGGCGGTTTCTTTGTGCGACCGTCCCAGGCAAGTCCTCGACCTGAGGGGAGGTCCCATGGCGCAGCAGGAGCGTGCGATCCGGACCCGCGGGGTGATTCTGCAAGCGGCCGCCGAGGTGTTCGCCGAGCGCGGGTACGCCGCCACGACCGTCGCCGACATCCTCAAGGTCGCCGGAGTCACCAAGGGCGCCTTGTACTTCCACTTCGACTCGAAGCAGGCCCTGGCCAAGGGGGTCCTGGAGGTGCAGACGTCGCTGGACGTCCCCGCCCAGAGCTTCAAGCTCCAGGAGATGGTGGACACCGCCATGGTGGTGGCCCACCGGCTGTCGGACGATCCCGTGCTGCGCGCCGGTGCCAAGCTCTCGGAGGACCGGGACGGACGCAGCCACTACGGCAGCGCCTGGCCGGCCTGGATAGAGCTGCTCACCCGCTATCTGGTCGAGGCGCAGCAACGCAACGAGGTCCTCGCGCACGTGGTGCCGCGGGAGACCGCGGAGTTCGTCCTGACGTCCTTCCACGGCGCCCAGACCTACTCGCATCTCGAGAAGGACCTGGCGGACATCGAGCACCGGGTCTCCGTCCTCTTCCGGCACCTGCTGCCCTCGATCGCGGCCCCCGCGGTCCTGGCGAACCTGGACACGGCGGCGGACCGCGGGGCACGGGTGTACGCGCAGATCAGGAGCGAGGACCTCGAGGCGGCGCAGCCGGTCTGACCGGGCGGTTCACCAGGCGGTGGCTCCGCCGTCCACGGGCAGGGTCGCGCCGGTGACGAACGAGGCCGCGTCGCTGCACAGCCAGGCGGCGGCCTCGGCCACTTCCTCCGGGTCGGCGACGCGGGCCTGCGGTGCCGAGGCGAGGCTGCGCTCCCTGGCCCCGGCGTGGCGGGCGAACCAGTCGTCGGTCATTTCCGACCGGGTCAGACCGGGGGCGATGGCGTTGATGCGGATGCCGTCCTTCACGTACTCGACCGCGGCCGCCTTGGTCAGGCCGATGACGGCGTGTTTGGAGGCGATGTACGCGGCACCGGCCGACGTGGCCACCAGGCCGGCCGTACTGCTGGTGTTGATGATGGAGCCGCCGCCCGACGAGATCAGGGCGCTGATCTCATGGCGCATGCAGTTCCACACCCCGCGCACATTGGTGTTCATGACCTCGTCGTACGCCTCGTCCTCCATCAGATGAAGGGGCAGCGGGGCCACCACCGTGCCGGCGTTGTTGAAGGCCGCGTCCAGGCGGCCGTACGTGGTCGTCGCGTGTGCGACGGCGCGGGCGATCTCCGCGGAGTTCTGCACGTCCCCCACCGCATGGGAGGCCTGCCCCCCTGCGGCCCGGATCTCGTCCACGAGGTCCACCAGCTTCTTCTCCCTGCGGGCGACCAGCACCACGCAGGCTCCCCGCCGGGCGAACAGGCGTGCCGCTGCCTGGCCGATCCCGCTGCTGGCGCCCGTGATGAGGACGACCTTCCCCGCAAGGGACCGGTCCCCTGCGGATGTGCTCAGGGCAGGTCTCAGCGCAGCCTGCGCAGGTGTCATCGAACGTTCCCCCGTCTCCATGGCCTGGCCGACCTCGGCAACGTAACCGGCCAACTGTGCGAAGAAGACAGGGCAGTCAGTTTTTATTTTCCAAAATCTCCATAACTCGCCGTCGGACGGGATTCGCCGGCCGGCAGGTCGAGGGCGGCGAGCGCCTCCGTCGTGGCCAGGCGGGGGAGGACCAGGCGCCAGAAGCGGCTGAGCGAGGTGGAAGAGAGCCAGGCCGGGTCCGTACGGCCCAGGACCTCGAAGCCGGTGGTGGCCGCTGCGATGGAGGCGGCCGCGTCCTGCCGGGAGACGCCCTCGGCGAGGAGGTTGTCGTCGTCGGCCTCGGTGAGCAGGTGGCGGATGCACTCGAACCATTCGCCCCGCAGGTCGAGGCCCGGGTGATGCGAGCCCTCGCCGCAGCTGAGCCGGAAGCCCGCGCGGGCCACGACGTCCTGGTGGAGCCGGTCGGCCAGGGCGTGGGACGCGCCGACCAGCCGCTGCAGGGCGTTCGCTTCCGGCTGTCCGGCGCTGCCCGCCGCGCGGCGCAGGACCTCGGCCGCCGTCGTCTCCACGGTCGAGGCCAGGGCGTCCTTGTTGGGGAAGTGGAAGTGCAGGGCTCCGGTGCTGACCCCGGCGCTGGAGCTGATGTCCGCCAGCCTCGCCCGGGTGAACCCGTGCCTCTCGAACGCCTCGGCCGCCGAGCGGATGAGCAACTGGCGGGTGCGGGCGGCACGTTCCTGTTTCATCATCGGCTTCTCCCCGAGGCTGGATGCGGTGTAAAAGGTTAACAAACCAGCAAGGTGGTTTGTTGGAACTTTCTTCACTGAAGGTAGCCCTCCGTGCGCGTCCTGCTGTCAGTGTGTCAATGGTGGGCAGATTTAGGGGGATTTGCGCGAGGGTGGTTCTCCGGATGGTCTCGGCGGTCAGGCAAAATCCCGGCTCGGACGGGTGAAAAAAACCTGGGCACTGGTATGTTTATGAAGGTCCTGTGGCGGAGTGGCCTGCCGAAGAGACGGGGTTCGGATGATCACGCAAGAAGGACAGACCCACAACAAGTCGCTGAACAGGGAAGTGCAGCTGTTGCGCTGGCCCGCCCAGCAGGACCTGCGCGAGGAGTGCAGGTCCCGTGGCGTGCCTCGGATTCTGGTGGTCGAGGCGGGCCTGCAGGCGCCGGTCTGCGACGACATCTACGAGGACTGGGTCCGTACGCCGGTCCCCTCCCACGACCTCAAGGCGCGTGCCGACGCGCTGGCGTACCGCTACCGGCGCTTCCGCTCGCCCCAGCTCGACGAGAACGGCGTGCTGTGGTTCGCCTCCCAGTCGGTGACGCTCTCGCCCACCCAGGCCGAGCTGCTGTCGCTGCTGGTGTCCCGCTTCGGCCAGGTCGTCCCGCGTGAGGTGCTCAGGTTCGAGGCCGGCCACGGTGCGGAGCCGATGACCCGCAACGCCCTCGACCTGCACATGATGCGCGTCCGGCAGCGGATCAACGCGCTGGGCCTCACCGTCCGCACCGTATGGGGCCGGGGCTATGTCCTCGACGTCCAGGCCGAGATGGCGTCCTGACACCCGCCCGTACAGCGAACCGAGACGACCGAGACAGACGACGAACAGACCGGGGGAACGTACGTGAGCTCGAACCATGGCGCCGAAGGCCCCACGACGGCCCTGCCCCAGCCCACTCCGTGGCTGACCAGGACTCCGCCGCCGCACCGCGGGATGCGCAAACCGCGCAACGACCAGGTGCTGACGACCAGGGTCGGCCTGCAGATACCGGACGTGCTCTCGTTCGACGAGTGGGAGCGTGCCGGACGCCAGCTGGCGGGTGTGGTGGACTCGTCCTCGTGGTGGCTGGGCGACTGGCTGACCTACGGCAAGGACCACTACTCCGACCGCTATCTGCAGGGCATCCGCAGTGCCGGGCTGCGCTACCAGACACTGCGCAACTACGCCTGGGTGGCCCGTCGGTTCGACATGACCAGGCGGCGCGCGCGGCTGACCTTCCAGCACCACGCCGAGGTGGCCTCCCTGCCCACCGAGGAGCAGGACCGATGGCTCCTCAGGGCCGAGGAACTGTCCTGGACGACCAAGCAACTGCGCAACGCGCTGCGGGAAGCCAGGGGTGGCGAGCCCACGGCGGCGTCCGACGCCGTCCCCTTCCGTCAGCTGGCCGTCGCGCGGGAGCGGTACCAGCGCTGGAACAAGGCCGCCGAGCAGAGCGGTGTCGAGGTCGCCGAGTGGGTGCTCACCACCCTGGACTCGGCCGCCGAGCAGGTCATCGAGGACACCGACGAGCCGACGGCCGCCGTCGAAGGGGCGGTACCGGCCGAGGAGTTGCCGCCCGCGGCCGCGGTCTCCTAGGCGGACACGGGACGTCGCGCACGCACCGGCATGGCGCGTGCGCGACGGTGGTCGCGGAGGCACGGTACCGATCGGGTACCGCTTCGTCCGCGACGCCGGCCGGGTGGCCCGATCGGGGCCCGCCCTGCCGGGGCGTGGGGTGCGAGAGCCAGGCCGGTGGGCAGCGGCTCTCGCCGGGGCGGGGCAGGTGGGGCCCCTCATGCAGGTGTCGGTACGAGGCGGCCCGTACGGGCCTTGAGATGCCCCTTGAGGGTGAAGTCCGCCGCGGCCGCCTCCCAGCGGACGAGCGGGATGCCGCCCGCCAGCAGCCGGCGCGCCGCCATGTGGTCCGCGGGCCGGCCGACGGACTCGACGGCGATCAGCCGGTCGTCGCGGAACAGCAGCACGGAGAAGGAGCCGGAATCCGGCTCGCCCAGGACCAGTTCGGCGTCGTGGCCGTGGCCGAGCCCCGCGATCTGCAGGGTCGTCGAGAACTGGGTGCTCCAGAACCAGGGCAGGTCCTCGTAGGTCCTCGTGGTGCCGGTGAGCCGGTCGGCGACCAGGCGGGCCTGGTCGACGGCGTTCTGCACCGACTCGATGCGCAGCGGCGCGGCGGCGCGCGGGTGCGGGAACACCGCGCAGTCGCCGATCGCCGAGATGCGCGGGTCGCCGGTGAGCAGCCGGGAGTCCACGACGATCCCGCCGGCGACCTCGAGTCCGGCGGTCTCGGCCAGTTCCGTGCACGGCACGGCCCCGACACCGGCCAGTACGAGGTCGGCGGGCAGCCGGTGGCCGTCGGTGAGTTCCACCGCGGCCACCCGTCCGGTGCTCTCCGCGTGGAAGCGGGTGATCCCCTGCCCGAAGAGCAGCCGGTTGCCGTGCCGTTCGTGCAGGCGGGCGAAGTGCTCGGCGGTCGCGGCCGAGGCGACCCGGGCGAGGGGGCGGCCCATGGCCTCGACCACGGTCACGCGATGCCCCAGCTCCTGTGCCGCGGCGGCGAACTCGAGACCCACGAAGCCCGCGCCGGCGACGACCACGTGTTCGGCCCCGGCGAGCTGCGCCTTGAGCGCCCGGGCGTCCGCCAGGGAGCGCAGGGTGTGCACCCCGCGCAGCCCGGCGCCGGGAACCGGCAGGGCCCTGGCCCGGGAGCCGGTCGCCAGGACCAGGTGGTCGTAGCGGTGGACGCTTCCGTCGGCGAGGCGGACCGTCCGCGCGGCCCGGTCGAGGCCGACGGCGCTGCCGGTGACCCGCTCGATGGAGTTGCGCGTATAGAACGTCTCCGGCCGCAGCCACAGTCCGCTCTCGTCGGCCGTTCCCTTCAGATAGGCCTTGGACAGCGGCGGGCGTTCGTACGGCAGGAGCCCCTCGTCGCCGACGAGGGTGAGCGGGCCTTCGTGACCGCGCTCGCGCAGGAACGCGGCGGTCTGGTGGCCGGCCTGTCCCGCGCCGACGACGACGATCCGGGCGGACATCGGGTGGGTACCCATCAGCCCTGCCGTTCCGGGAGGAGGACCCGCAGGCCGTCGAGGTCCTCGCCGACCTTGATCTGGCAGCTGAGGCGGCTGCCCGGCTCCCGCGGGCACGCCGTGAACTCCAGCATCTCGTCCTCCTCGGCGCTCACCGGGTCCAGCCTGGCGGCGGCGTCCTCGTCGACGTACACATGGCAGCTGGCGCACTGGGTGTAGCCGCCGCACTGGCCGACGATGCCGTCGACGTCGTTGGACAGGGCGCCGCGCATGACGGTGGTGCCCACGGGGAGGTCGAGTGTCTGCTCGCTCCGGTCGGCGGCCACGTAGGTGATCTTGGGCATCGGGTTCTCCTCGAGGGGCGTTGAGGCTTCAAGGGCTGAGGCAGGGGCGGGCCCCGGTGGCCGATCGTTGCCGACCCTCTTAACTTCCTGGCTAGCGCGGGGAGTTAACGAGCAGCTCAGCGGTGGTTTCGGGCAGCAGTTCCGTGCCGCTGTGCACGGTCGGCCGGACCGAACGGACGTCGAGGGCGGCCACGGCCGCGTGATAGCCCTCGTCCAGCTCCACGTCGGCGATCGCCGGAACCGGGCGGCCGGGCCGGGGACCGTGCCATCCGAGAAGGGCGGGCCGCTCGCCGGGCCCGGAGAGCGTGAAGTCCGTCATGGGGGTGTCGAGCCCTTCTCCGGTGGCCTTCAGCACGGCCTCCTTGCGCACCCAGTAGGTCAGACAGGCGCGGGTGCGGTGCTGTGCGGGCAGCCGCTCGACGGCGGCCCGTTCGGCGGCCGTGAGGACCAGCTCGTACTCGGGCGGCAGGCCGGGGCCGTGCCAGGGCTCGTAGCGTTCGACGTCCAGGCCCAGTGGGGTGTCCAGGGCGAGAGCCACCGCCACGAGCCGGCCCGAGTGGGAGATGGACAGCTGCCATCCCTCGGCGAGACCGACCGCCTGCGGTTTGCCGTGCGGGCCGCCGCACCCCGGGCACCGCGTGCGCAGCCGGATCGCCCGGGGGCCGGTGCCCAGGAGACGGGCCAGCGCCGTCTTGGCGAGCACCCGCCCGGTGACGAAGCGGGCCAGGTCGAGCTCGTGGGCGAAGGACGAGGTGCGAAGCAGCTCGGTGCCGTCGAGCAGATGGAACCAGGACGACGGCCGGGGCAGCGGGGGCAGGGACCAGATACGGCACTCGGCGACCGGCCGCGGCGCACCGGTGCCGGCGGCGGACACGGGCGTGGCCGTGGGCGCTGGAAACGGTGTCATGGGTTTTCACCTCCGTACGGCGGCAGTGCTTCTGCCGCCCTACCGAGTCTTCGTTTCGCCGAGCCGCTCCAGTAGCCGGAAATCCTCCGCTCTTCGGGGGGTGGAAAACCTCCGCGCGCCGTCGTTATCGCCGCGCCCGGCGGGCGAAGCTGATCCGATAACGGCCCGAAAAGACCGGTCTTTAAGTTTTCTGTCAGCCGCAAGGAAGCGCAGCTCAGAACCCCTGAGCGCCACACAGACAGGAAACGAAGACAATGACGAAGAAGCTGAATGCCGCTGTCAAGTCCCTCGCCCTCGCGCTCACCGCCGGCGCGACCCTCGTGGTGGCCGCTCCCGCGGTGGCCATGGCCGTCGGGGCGCCGGTGGAGGCCGTGACCTCGGTGCTGGCCGACCCGATCGGGTGGGGCACGTCGCACTCCGCCCCCGCCGGCGGCACGGTCGTGTCGGCCGGGTCCCAGGGCGACCCCATCGGCTGGTAGAACGTTTCCCCCACCTGCCTTACCCTCCGCTCCGACGCGCTCGCCGAATTAAGGGCCGATATCATAGGGCCGCGGCTCGAGTCACGCTTTGCCGGAGCGTTCGAGAATTAACCGATCAGCACCGCACGGAAGTTGATTGCGTATGCCGCCAGTGCATCGCACTAGGGACCATCTCGTCAGGTGACCTACATTGGTTGTCGTCCGTGAAAAACAGGACTTCGACAAGGGGGAGCCGGAGTGGGCGCACACGTCAGCTTCAAGGTCTTGGGGCCCCTGGCGGTGACCGCGGGGGAGACGACCGTCCCGATCGGCGGCGGCCGTCAACGGACCATCCTCGCACTGCTGTTGCTCACGCCCGGCCGTGTCGTCCCCGTGGACACCATGGTGGACGCCGTCTGGAACAGCAATCCGCCGCCCACCGCGCGAACCCAGGTCGCTATCTGTGTCGCGGCGCTGCGCAAGCTCTTCAAGGCCGCGGACGTCACCGACGACGTCATCGTCACCGCGCATCCGGGATACGTGCTGCACACCGCGGGGTCCCGGTTCGACTCCGTCGACTTCGCCGATCTCGTCCGGGAGGCCGAACAGGCCGCCAAAAACGGAGAGTTGCCCCAGGCGGCGCAGCTCTACACGCAGGCGCTGCAGCTGTGGCGCGGACCCGCCTTCGCCGGGGTGTACGGGCAGCTGATCGAGGACGAGGCGGCCCGCCTGGAGGAACACCGCCTCAACGCCTACGACGACTCCACCCTCGTACGCCTGGAACTCGGCCAGCACCAGGAGCTCATCCCGGAACTGGCCGCCATGGTGCGCGAGCACCAGCTGCGCGAACGCACCCGGCACCATCTGATGCTCGCCCAGTACCGCTCGGGCCGTCGCGCCGACGCGATGGAGACCTACCGGGAGGCCCGCGAGCACTTCATCGAGGAACTCGGCATCGAGCCGGGGCCCGACCTCAACGAACTGCACGACGCGATCCTGCGCGACGACCCGGCCCTGGCGGCCGCGGCGTCGCCCGAGTCGCACCGGCCGGCACCGGTCGCGCCTGCCGTCCCGTCCGAACTGCCGCCCGAGGTACCGGCCTTCACCGGCCGTACCGAGGAACTCGCCGCTCTTCAGAGCCTGCTGAGCGACGACGCCCAGGGCCAGGCCACCACCACGGTCGGTCTGATCACCGGCGCCGCCGGCATCGGTAAGAGCGGTCTCGCCATACGCTGGGCCTTCCGCGCCGCCGAGCACTTCCCCGGCGGCCAGCTCTTCGCCGACCTGTGCGGCTACGACGAACACCGGGAACCCGTCCGGGCCCACGAGATACTCAGCCGGTTCCTGCGCTCCCTCGGAGTGCCCGGCGAGCAGGTCCCCGACGATCTGGAGGAGCGCGTCGCGCTCTACCGCAGTCTGCTCGCGGACCGCCGCGTCCTCATCGTCCTCGACAACGCCCGCACCTACGCGCAGGTCCGTCCGCTGCTGCCCGGCAGTGGTCACTGCTGTGTCCTGGTGACCAGCCGGGACCAGATGGAGGAACTCGTCGCCCGGCCTTCCCGGGCCCGGGTGCACCTGGGCCTGCTCTCCGAGGACGAGGGCATCGAACTGCTCACCGCGATCGTCGGCAAGGCCAGGATCGCGCCCGCCCGCGCGGACGCCGCCCGTCTGGTCGAGCTGTGCGACCGGCTGCCGCTGGCGCTGAGGATCGCCGCGGCGCGGCTCGCCTCCAAGCCGCACTGGACGGTGCGCTACCTGGTGAACCGGCTGACGGATGAGCGGCGCAGGCTGGACGAGCTCAGCCAGGGCGAGTCGCGGGTGCGGGCCAGCCTCGCGCTCAGCTACCGCTATCTGGACGAGGAGCCGGCGCGGCTGCTGCGCAGGCTCGGGCTGCTGGACGTACCGGACTTCACGGCCTGGGCCGCCGCCGCGGTGCTCAACAAGGAGGTCCTCGACGCGGAGCGGATCGTCGAGGACCTCGTCGACGCCCAGTTCCTGGAAGTCGTCAGCGTGGACGCCACCGGACAGCTGCGGTACCGCTTCCACACGCTCGTGCGCCTCTACGCGGCCGAGCGCGCCCGGCAGGAGGAGACGGAACCGGACCGGCTCGCCGCGACCACCCGGTTCCTGCGCACCTTCCTGACCATCGCGGAGGAGGCCGACCGGCGTGAGCACGGCGGCCATGGCACCGGGGTGCACAGCACCGTCCAGCGCAGGCGGATCGACTCCTTCCTCATGGACGAGCTGCTCACCGTCCCCCTGGCGTGGTACGAGGCGGAGCGGCTGGCGCTGGTGGCCTCGGTGCGGCAGGCCGCCAGAGCGGGCGAGGCCGAACTGGCCTGGGACCTGACGGTGTGTGCGTCGGCCTTCTTCGGCACCCGCAGCTACACCGAGGACTGGCGGGCCTGCTGCGAGGTGGCCCTGGAGGCGGCCCGTGCCGTGGGCGATCTGCGCGGTCAGGGGGCGATGCTGTTCGGTCTGGGGGCCCTGGAGCTGATCTACAGCCGGCTGGAGAGCGCCGCCTCGTATCTCGAGAAGGCACTGCACTTCTACACGGAGGCCGGGGAGGACCACGGGCGGGCGATGGCCCTGCGCTCGCTCGGCCAGGGCGACCGTATGCGTGGCGACTCGGACAGCGCGGTGGCGCGGTTCACTGAGGCGCTGCCCCTGTTCCGGCAGGTGGGCAACCGAACCGGTGAGGTGCACACCCTGCACAACATGGCGGAGAGCGAACTCGACCGGGGGAACGTGGACTCGGCGCTCACGTTCGCTCTGAGCGCCGTGCAGCTGGAGGAGAGCAATGGGCCCGACACCCGCAATCTGGCCCAGGCGCTGTACCGGCTGGGGCTGGTCCGGCTCGCCGAGGGGGAGCTGGCGGCGGCCGAGGAGTCGTTCCTGCGGGCGGTGCGGATCGTCAAGGAGAAGGCGGACATGATCGGCCTCGCCTACGCACTGCTGGGACTGGGGGAGACCCGCCTCGCCCAGGGGGACACACAGCTGGCCGAGGCGACGCTGACGGACGCGCTGGAGATCGCGGACGACTGCCGCAGCCGGCTGGTGGCCGGCCGGGTCGGTCTGGTCCTCGGCGAGGTGAACCGACGGCTGGGGCGCAACGAGGCGGCCCGTGCGATTCTGCGCACCGCGCGGGAGAGCTTTGCCGCCGTGGGGGCGGCGGGGTGGGAGCGGCGGGCCGAGGAGGCGCTGGGGGCGGTGGTCGGCTAGGACGGCCGGCTCGTCCCTGCCGGGGGCTGCCGCGAAATGCCCCTGAGGGCTGGCGCCCCCGGACCCCGCTTCGGCCTGAACGGCCTCGTCCTCAAACGCCGGACGGGCTGAAAGGACGAACCCCGGACGGGTGGGGATGAAGGACGCCGGGCGGGCCGAAGGGCGAAAGCAGCAGGTGCCCGTGGCCGGAGGTGAGTCCGGGCACGGGCACCTGGGTGCTGCGGGGTGTGGCGGCGGGTCAGCCGAAGAGGTCGGCCAGGGCCTCCATGTCGACCGGGACCGGCGGGAGGCGGAAGCCCGTGGGGGGTTCGGCGCCGAGGAGGTTGCGGACCAGGAAGTCCCAGCGGCGCTGGGTGACGTAGTGCTCGTAGCCGAAGTAGATGTGGTCGGCGTCGGGGACGAGGAGCAGGTCGAAGTCCTTGCCGTGGGCGATCAGGCGCTCGGCGAGCCGCAGCGTCACCTGCGGGGGCACCCGGTCGTCGAGGCCGCCGTGGACGAGCAGCAGCTTGCCCTGGAGGCGGTCCGCGTGCTCGGCGTTGGACAGCTGGGCGTAGGTCGCCGCGTCGAACGGCCCGTGGTAGGCCTCGCCGAGGACCGGCTCCAGGTACCGGAAGTCGTGCATGCCGGACTCGGCGACGCCCACCTTGAAGACGTCCGGGTACTTCAGCAGCGCGCGCACGGCGGCGTATCCGCCCGAGGACATGCCGGTGACGCCCACCCGGTCCAGGTCCATCCACGGCCGGGTGGTGGCCAGTTCGCGCAGCGCCGCGACGTGGTCGCCGAGGCCGCAGGCGTCGCCCAGGTTGCCGTAGGAGGCGTCGTGGAAGGCCTTGTCGCGGCCGGGGGAGCCCTGGCCGTCCACGGCGATGACGACGAATCCGAGGGCGGCGAGCGCCTCCGCGTCGTAGCCGTAGTGACCGGGGTCGAAGGAGGGGCTCACACGGGGCGCCGTGGGCAGGCCGTACGGGGTGTCGACGACCGGGTAGCGCTCGGCGGGGTCGAAGCCGTGCGGGAGGTACAGCAGCCCGTGGATGTCGGTCGTGCCGTCGGCCGAGCGGACCTTGAACCGCTCGGGCGCCTGCCAGCCGGTCTCCAGGAGACGGGAGATGTCGGCTTCTTCGAGCTCGACCAGCACCTTGCCCGCCCAGTCCCGCACCGTGATCACCGGTGCGGTGCCGGTGGTGGAGGCGGAGTCGATGAAGTACTCGGCGTTCGGCGCGAGGGTGACGACATGGTCGAGACCGTCGTCGGTGAGCCGGACGAAACCCGAACCGTCCAGGTTCGCCGCACACACCGTGCGCCGGTACGGGTCCTCCTTCACCAGACCGGCGACGGTGAAGTAGACGACCCGCTCGTCCTCGTCGAGGTGCAGGATCTCCTGCACCGACCAGGTTCCGGACGTCACCGGGACGATCAGCTCGCCGGAGTGCGCGGCGTGCAGGTACAGATGGCCCTGGCCGTCGCGCTGGGAGTACCAGAGCACCTCCTTGCCGCCGGTCAGGACCCTGACCGCGGGCGGCTGCAGCTGCTGCTGTGCGGGCTCCACCCGGGTCCGGCCGGACTCCGTCAGGACGACGCTCACCTCGCCGGAGGCCGGGTCGAGCCGGTGCAGGCTCAGGGTGCGGGCGTCACGGCTGCGGCTGAGGTAGTAGGCGGCCGAGCCGTCCGCGGCCCACCAGGCCCACTTCTGGAAGATCGGCGACATCGTCGACATGCCCACCGGCTCGCCCTGCGCTCGGGTGACTGTGCCGGTCTCGATGTCGATCACGACGAACTCGGCCCTCGGTATGTGCTCGTCGCCGGCGACCGCGTAGCGCGGGGAGAGCAAGGAGGGTTCCTGGCCGTCGGCGGGGGCCGCGCGCAGCAGGTGCGTGCGCCGCACGCCCCGCTGGTCCGTGCGGTGGGTCAGCAGCCGGGTGCCGTCCGGCGACCAGGCCACGGCGGGCGGCAGATGGGGCAGCCCGATCTTGCCGAGCAGGGTGGAGTACATGAGGTAGTCCGGGTTGGCGGCGTAGTCCCGGTCCTCGGTGCCGTCGGAGGTGAGCGCCCAGTCGCGGGTGCCGTCCAGTGTGCGGACGCGCAGGTCGTGCCCGGCGCGGTACACCGCGTGCCGGCCGTCCGGGGAGACCACCTCCAGCGGGTTGCCCGGCGCCTGTCCCGCGGTCCGCTCGCAGGTGTAGTCGGCCAGGCGGCACCGCCAGTGCTCGCCGAACGCGTCGAACTCCACTTCCCCGTCACCGGGCTGGATCACGGGGAAGGGCAGCGCGGCCGCGTCCACGCTCTGCCCCGACGCCTGTGCCAGCGCCCGCGCCAGCCGCTCGTGGTCGAAGGCGTCCTGCCGGGTGCCTGCCTTCACGTCGACGAGGACGAACCGCTTCCCCCTGCCCGTGGAGACGGAGTACAAGAAGCGCGCGCCGCCCTCGAGCCAGCGCGGGGTGACCCGGTCGCCGAGGACGAGTTCCTTGCGGTGGTGCCGCAGCAGCCGCTCTGCCGTCTGATAGGCCCGCACATCGAGTTGGGTGCCGTGCATCGGTGAGCCCTTTCGTTGGGGTAATTCGCCCGTGAGCCGCAGAAGAATCGCAGAAGGCGGAGGAGGGGGCGTCTCATCATCGCCACTTCACCCTTTTCTTGGCCAGCCCGGGCGATGGGTGCCGGTGTTGTCCTGTCGCCGGGACAGAACACGGTGGACGGCATCTCCTGAACCCCCGTACCTGGTCAGAGAAACCATGGAAGTCGGCCCGGATATAGAGGTCGTATAGATCCGGCTGCGAGAGTGGCCGGGCGGGACGGAAAGAGACCGGACAGGTTCACAAGTGAACACAGGAATTGAGGTGCTGGCGTGAGTGCGCGGAACCCGGACAATGTCGTGATCGTCGGTGGCGGAGTCGCAGGCTGGATGGCCGCCTCGTATCTGAAAGCCGCCTTCGGCGACCGGGTCTCGGTCACCCTCCTCGACCCCGGCGCGGCCGAGGCCGTGGAGGAGGACGAGGCGAGCCTGGGGGATCTGGGGCGCTTCTTCGAGGTCCTCGGCCTCGCGGAGGAGGACTGGATGGCGGCCTGCGAGGCCACGTACAAACTGGCCGTCCGCTTCCAGGACTTCAGCCGCCCCGACCACTACTTCTACCTCCCCTTCGAGGGAGCCCGGGAGGCCGGCGGGTTCCCGCTGACCGAGTGGTGGTTGCACAACGGTCCGAGCGGACGCTTCGACCGGGACTGCTTCGTCGCCGCGTGGCTGTGCGACGCCGGGCGCAGCCCGCGTGCGTCCCACTCGGCCCTGCCCGGTACCGCGCCGGCGACGGGTCCCTACGGCTATCACTTCAAGGGCGAGGCGCTGGCCGGGTACCTCGCCGGTTACGCGGTGGAGCGTGGCGTACGCCGCCTGACGGACGAGGTCGTGGACGTGCGGCTGGATGCGCGCGGCTGGATCGACCACGTGGTGACCGCGCGGCACGGGGCCGTCCACGGAGACCTGTTCGTGGACTGCACCGGCACGGCGGGGCTGCTGCTGCGCCAGGCGCTCAAGGTCCCCTGGCTGTCGTACCGGAACTCGCTGCCCGGCGACGCCGTGGTCGCGCTCGATGTGCCCGCGGACATGAAGGCACACGGCATCCCGCCCTACACGACCGTCACCGCGCAGGCGGCGGGCTGGATACGGACCGTTCCGCTGCGCAGCCGGATCGGCACCGGTTACGTGTACGCCCAGGAGTACTGCACGCCCGAGGAGGCCGAACGCACGCTGCGCGAGTTCGCCGGGCCGGAGGCGGCCGGCACCGAGGCCGTCCACGCTCCGCTGGCCACCGGGCGCAGCCTGACGGCGTGGCGGCACAACTGCGTCGCCGTCGCGGGGGCCGCCGGGCGGGTGGAGCCGCTGCAGACGACGCAGGTGTCCTTCACCCACCACGCGCTGGAACAACTGGTGCGGCACTTCCCGGGCGCCGACTGGCACCCGCGGCTGAGGGAGGGCTACAACACGGCCGTCGCCCAGGAGCTGGACGGTGCCCGGGAGTTCCTCACCCTCCTCTACCAGGGCACGGCGCGCGACCACACGCAGTACTGGCGGGACGCCAAGACCCGGCCGGTGCCGGACGGGCTGGCCGAGCGCATCGAGCACTGGCGGGTGCGGCTGCCCGGGGCCGAGCACCTGCCGCCGTACCAGCAGGGGGTGCCCGCGCACGCGTACGCCACCGTGCTGCTCGGCACGGGGGCCATCGAGGTGCGGCCCCCGACCGCCGTGGTCCTCGCCGACGACGCGGTCGCGCGCGCGGAGTTCGCGGCGGTGCGGCGGACGGCACAAGGGCTGGTCGAGACGCTGCCCACCCAGTACGACTATCTGAGGCGGATCAGTGCCTGACCCGGGCTCCTGGGGCCTTCAGGCCGGATCCCGGCGCCGCTCGGCGGGGGCTTCGTCAGGGGCGGGGGGCGCGTAGAGGCGAGGGTCGGCGGTGAGGACGGCGTGGTGGACGCCGCGCAGCAGCGGGCCGGGTTCGACGCCGATCTCACGGGCGAGCAACTGCCTGCCCCGGTCGTAGACGGCCAGCGCCTCGCCCTGCCGGTCGCAGCGGTAGAGCGCCGTCATCAGCTGGGCGCGGAAACGTTCATGCAGGGGGTGCCGGGTGACCAGCCGGGTCAGCTCGGGCAGCAGCCGCGGATGCCGGCCCAGCGCGAGGTCGGCCTCGATCCGGCCGGCCAGGGCGGTGGTGCGGGCCTCCTCCAGCGGCGGTCCCTCGGCGGCGGCCAGCTGCTCACAGACGCCCGCGAGCGCGGGCCCGCGCCACAGGACGAGCGCGGCCCGCAGCAGGTCGGAGGCCTCCTGGTACTTCCCGTCGGCGAGCGCGGCCTTGCCCCGGCCGGCCAGCTCCCGGAACTGAAGGACGTCGACGCGGGCGGCCTCGGTGTGCATCTCGTAGCCGTGCGCGCGGCGGGCGATGCGGGCCTCGGGGCCGAGCGCGCGGCGCACCCGGGAGACGTGGTTGTAGAGCTGCGCGGTGAGGGTGGCGGGCGGCCGGTCGCCCCACAGGAACCAGCTGAGCCCGGTGTCGGCGACGACCGATCCCTCGGCCAGCAGCAGGGCCGCCAGCACGGTGCGCTGCTTCGCCCCGTCCAGCACGATGTCCGTCGCGCCGTCCCGTACCCGTACGGGACCCAGAATGCCGTATTCCATCGAAACCCCTGTCCTCAGAACTGTACGGGAGTTGGTCGGAGTTCTCTTATAGGGCTGTCCTGTCGCCAGGACAGCACCTGCCGTGGCCGGAACCCAACTGTTCCGTGCGGTACTTGAAGTTGCTTGACTCCGGCGCCGCGCAGGGCGGAAGGTATGGGTCGTCATACGGGGGTGGATTCCAGGAATGTCTGCGTGTTTTCCGCGGACCGGTCTTCCAGGTCGACTTCCCGTACAGCCGGTTCCCGTATAGCCGGTTTCCCGTACAAGAAAACCGTGCGAGGAGTAACCCGCAGATGATTCCTTTGGAAATCCAGGAACTGGCCCCCGAAAGCCCGTACATATGGCGCGCCAAACGGCCGGGAGTCACCCGGCGGCTGATCTGTTTCCCGCACGCGGGGGCCGGCGCGGCCGCCTATGCCGACTGGGCCGCGCTGCTGCCGGCCGACACGGAGCTGGTCGCCGTGCAGCTGCCGGGGCGGCAGAACCGGATCGCCGAGGACCCGTTCACCGAGGTCGGCCCGCTCGTGAACGTGCTCACCCATGCGCTGCGACCCGTCTTCGACCTGCCGTTCGCGTTCTTCGGGCACTCCGGGGGCGCCACGCTCGCCTTCGAACTGGCCCGCGCGCTGCGCGACCGCGGTGCGCGGGGGCCCGAGCAGCTGTTCCTGTCCGCGCAGCCCGCACCGGGCGCCTCCGCGGTACGGCAGCTGCACCAGCTGTCCGACGAGGACTTCTACGCCGAGATCCTCGCGCTGGGCGGAGTCGACGAGGAACTCGTCGAGGACGAGGACGCCATGGAGGCCATGCTCTGGGTCCTGCGGGCCGACTTCACGCTCTGGGAGCGGCACCGCCTGGAGCCGGGCACCCCGCTCGACATCCCGATCACCGCGCTGTGCGGCGACGCGGACCCGCGGGCACCGCGCGCCGAGGTCACGCGGTGGCGGGAGCAGACCACCGGCGCGTTCACCGCCGAGTTCTACCCCGGCGGCCACTTCTACTTCATCGAGGACCCCGCCCCGGTGGTCTCCCTCATCGTCGGCCGGATGCCCGCCCCCGCGGCGGCCGGGAGGACCGCATGAGCGCCGTGGACCCGCTGAACCAGGACGTGCTGCGGTCCCTGACCGAGGCGGTCGGGGCCGTACCCGGCGTCCACGACGTGGCCGCCGTCGCCCGCAAGGGCGTACGGGCGGCCGCACGACCGCGCCCGGCCCCGACCGAGCAGGCCGCCGCGCCCGCCGCGGAGTGTCCGTTCGCCCAGGCGGGCCTGCCCGCGGCCGACCTGTACGGCGGCGACGTGCACCTGCCCGGCGACGCTCCCCGCACGCTGCAGGAGGGGCTGCGCCGTGCCGCCGAACAGGCCGCCGACAAGGGCACGGTGTACATCACCGAGGGCAACGACGACGTCCTGCAGACCTACGCCGAGCTGCTCGACGAGGCCCAGCACGTGCTCGGCGGGCTGCGCGCCGCGGGCCTTCGGCCCGGGGACGCCGCCCTGTTCGTCTTCGGCTCCAACCGCGGCTATCTCACCGCCTTCTGGGCCTGTGTGCTCGGCGGGTTCGTGCCGACCCCGGTGGCCGTGGCCACGACGTACACATCGGAGAACGAGGCCAACCGCAAGCTGCGTGGCGCCTGGCAGCTGCTCGACCGGCCGGTCCTGGTCACCGACGCGGCCACCGAGACCGCCCTGGCCGGGGTGCGGGCGCTGTGGGACGAGCCGGACGTGCGCATCCTGACCGTCGAGGAACTCGCCCGGCACGAGGCCGACATC
Organism: Streptomyces sp. NPDC001351; assembly: GCF_042896045.1. NCBI lineage: Bacteria > Bacillati > Actinomycetota > Actinomycetes > Kitasatosporales > Streptomycetaceae > Streptomyces > Streptomyces sp. NPDC001351. The sequence continues at coordinate 758,268 of NZ_JBIAWS010000004.1, forward strand.
GCGTGGTTCCCTGCGGCCCCCGACTCGCCGGTGCTGAACCTGCTCACCTCGGGCAGCACCGGGGTGCCCAAGTGCGTGCAGCACACCAACTCCAGCGTGGTGTCCCGGACCTACGCCGTCATCGGGCACTGCGGCCTGACCGCCGAGGACATCAGCCTCATCTGGATGCCGTTCGACCACGTCACGGTCGTCTACTACAACGTGCGTGACGTGTTCCTGCAGTGCCTGCACGTCAACGCCAAGATCGACCACTTCCTGTCCGACCCGCTGCTGTGGCTCGACTGGGCCGACCGCTACCGCGTCACCAACACCTGGGCGCCCAACTTCGCCATGGCGCTGGTGAGCGAGCGGGCCGCGGAGATAGCCGCACGCTCCTGGGACCTGTCCCGCCTGCGGGACGTCGTCAACGCCGGCGAGCCGGTGGTCGCGGCGACCAGCAGGCGGTTTCTGGAACTCCTCGCTCCGCACGGGCTGCCCGCCGACGCGATGGTCCCCTGCTGGGGCATGTCCGAGACCTGCTCGGGCGTCACCTACACCCGCCAGAGCCGCGAGGACCACACCGCGGGCACCGTCGCCATCGACCCGGCCTCGCTCGGTGGCACCATCCGCCACCTCGACCCCGCGGACCAGGACGCCGTCGTCCTGACCCGGGTCGGCCGCCCGATCCCCGGGGTGCGTCTGCGCGTCGTCGACGACGCCGGGCGGGTCCTGCCCGAGGGCCGCATGGGCGAGCTGCGCATCACCGGACCCACGATCATGGCCGGCTACTTCCGCAACGAGGAGGCCAACCGGGAGGGGTTCGACGAGCAGGGCTGGTTCCGCACCGGGGACCTGGCCTTCGTCCATGACGGCGAGGTCGTCATCGCGGGCCGCAAGAAGGACCAGATCATCGTCCGCGGCACCAACTACATGGCGCACGAGCTGGAGAGCGTCGTCGAGCGCGTCGACGGCGTACGGGTCACCTTCTCGGCGGCGGTCGGCGTGCGCGAGCCCGGTGCCTCGACCGACCAGCTGGTCGTGTTCTACGTACCGAAGAGCTGGGACGCCGCCGCGCTGGCCCGCACCGGCGAACAGGTGCGCGCCGTCCTCGTCCGCGAGTCGGGGGTCGCACCGGACCTGATCGTCCCGGTCACCGAGGCGGAGTTCCCGAAGACCGCGAACGGCAAGATCCAACGGCCCGCGCTGGTCGCCCGGTTCAAGGCCGGCGCCTTCGCCGACCGGGTGTCCGCCCCCGCGGACGACGAGGAGCCGCAGGAGGACACCTGGCTCTTCGCACGGCAGTGGGCGCGGCTCGACGAGCCCGAGCCGGGGACCGGGGCCGCTCAGGCGCGCCCGGCGGGGGCCCCCGGGGTGTGCCTGGTGCTCGCCGCCGACGAGGACGCCGACCGCCTCGGCATCGACGTGACGGCTGTCACCGCCCGCAGGGGCGAGGAGTTCACCGAGCAGTCGCCGTACCGCTTCCGCGTCCCGGCGGCGGACCGCGGGGCACTGCGTCGCCTGCTGTCGACCGTGACCGCCCTGCACGGCGGCCTCGCCTCCGTCGTGTTCGCGCTGCCGCTGTCGCTCACGGGCGAGCCCGAGGAGCGACTGGCCACCGCCACCGCGGAGCTGACCGCGCTCGTCGCGGCGCTCGCCGACGGCGAGTTCGGCCGGCCGCAGCTGCTCGTGGTCACCCGGGGCGCCGTGCGCGTCCACGACGGAGACCGGATCGACCTGGGTGTCTGCGCCCTGACCGGCCTGGTGCGCACCGCCGTCGGCGAGGCCGCTCCGCTGCCCGTGCGCCTGCTCGACCTGCCGGCCGACACCGCCGGCTGGGCGCCCGCCCTGCGCGCCGAACTCGGCGACCCCGGCCGTACGGGCATCGTCGCCGCACGCGCCGAGGGGCGCCTGCAGCCGAGGCTCGCCCCCGTGGTCCGGGAGAACGCGGGGCTCACCGGCCCGCCGGTGACCGCGGGCGGGCTCTACCTGGTCACGGGCGGACTCGGCGGCATCGCCCACGACATCGCCGCCTGTCTGATCGCTTCGTACGGCGTCCGCCTGCTGCTGGTGGGCCGCTCACCCGCCGACGGCGCCAGGGCCGCCCGGCTCGCCGAACTGCGCGCGCTCGGGCCGGCCGGCTCCGTCGTCTACGAGCAGGTGGACGTCGCCGACGCGGACGCGCTGGAGAAGGCGATCGGGGCGGCGGAGGAGCGCTGGGGCCGGCCACTGGACGGCGTTCTGCACCTGGCGGCCGCCGACCCGACCGGGCAGTGGGCCGACCTGGAGCGGCACACCATCGCCCGCGAGAGCGCCGAGACCTACGCGGAGCAGTACCGTGCCAAGGTCACCGGGACGCTGGCCATAGCCCGGGCCCTGGAGACCCGGCCGCAGGCGTCGCTCGTGCTGTTCGGCTCGGTCAACGGCGAGTTCGGCGGCCACTCCTTCGGCGCCTACTCCGCCGCCAACAGCTTCCTGACCGGCTTCACCGACCACTGGCACCACGAGCGCCGGCGGCCGGTGCACTGTCTGGCCTGGTCCCTGTGGACCGGGGTCGGCATGAACCGCGGCCAGTCGACGGCCGCGGCCGAGAACCGCGGCTTCCGGGCGATCGACCCGGAGACCGGCCTCAGGCTGTTCCTCGACGCGCTGGCCCTGCCCGACCCGTACCTGGTCATCGGCCTCGACGCGGACAACCCGCACATCGTCGAGGAACTCGCCGCCCGGCAGCTGCGGGTCAGCGAGCTCCTGATCGCCTACGTCGCCGAGGACGGCGCCGGCGACGACGTCCGCACCGCCGTCGCCGCGTGCGCGACGGACTGCCCGGTGCCCGTGCGCGTCGCCGAGGTGCCCCGCATCCCGCGGGACCCCTTCGGCGCCGTGGACACGGCCCAACTGCTGCGGGACACGGCGCCCCGCAGGCCGGGCCGCCGCCACAGCCCGCCCGAGACCGAACTGGAGATCCGGCTCGCCCACGTCTGGGCCGAGGCCCTGGGCCGCGCACAGGTGGGCCGGGACGAGTCCTTCTTCGAGCTCGGCGGCAACTCGCTGCGGGCCACCCGGCTGCTCGCGCTGACCGACCGGAAGCTCGGCGTCCGGGTCAGCACGCAGGAGCTCTACGAGAACCCGACCGTGGCGGGCATGGCCGTGACGATCGACCGGCACCGCGTCGGCTGACCGGCGGTCCGCCACCACAGGCTCACCGCACACCACGTCTGCGCAGGACGACTGACCGAGGAGTAGACCCCACATGACGACCTTGTCCTTCGCGCAGCGGCGCCTGTGGTTCATCGACCGCTTCGAGGGGCCGTCGGCGACGTACAACATCCCCTTCCTGCTGCGCCTGACCGGCCGGCTCGACGTGGACGCGCTGGCGTCGGCCCTGCGGGACGTGGTGATCCGGCACGAGAGCCTGCGCACGGTCTTCGTCGTCGACGACGGCGTGCCCGCGCAGCATGTCGTACCCGCCGGGGAACTGCGTCTCGGCCTTCCTCTGGTCGAGGCCTCCCCCGGCGAGGCGGACACCCTGGTGGCGCGGGCGGTCGCCCACCACTTCGACCTGTCCTCGGAGATCCCCGTGCGCACCACCCTGGTCCGCACGGGGCCCGAGGAGCACACCCTCGTCCTCAACATCCACCACATCGCGGCCGACGGCGAGTCGATGGTGCCGCTCACCCGCGACCTGGCCCTGGCGTACGAGGCCCGCCTGGAGTCCCGGGAACCCGACTGGGAGGAACTGCCGGTCCAGTACCGGGACTACACGCTGTGGCAGCGCGAGATGCTCGGCGACGAGGACGACCCCGACAGCCCGCTCGCCGTCCAGCTGGAGTACTGGCGCGGTGAACTGGCGGGTTCCCCCGACCAGTTGCAGCTGCCCTTCGACCGGCCGCGGCCCGCGGTGATCAGTCACCGCGGCGACATGGTCGACTTCCCGATCCCGCGGGAGCTGGCCCAGGCGGCGGAGCGGATCGCCGCCGCGCACGGCGCGAGCACGCCCATGGTGATGCAGACCGCCCTCGCGGTGCTGCTGCACCACCTGGGCGCGGGCGAGGACATCCCCATCGGCGCCACCATCGCCGGACGGGTGGACGAGGCGCTGCTCGACCTGGTGGGCTTCTTCGTCAACACCTGGGTGCTGCGCGCGGATCTGTCGGGTGCGCCGTCGTTCCGGGAGGTCCTGTGCCGGGTCCGGGACCGGGCGCTGGCCGCGTACGACAACCAGGACGCGCCGTTCGAGCGGCTGGTGGAGGTCCTCAACCCCGAGCGGTCCACCGCCTACCACCCGCTGTTCCAGGTGATGTTCACCTGGCAGAGCAACGACCGCATCGACCTCGACCTGCCCGGCGTGCACGGCCGCCTGGAGGCCGTCCCCACGCACACCGCGAAGTTCGACCTCGAGTTCAACTTCGCCGTCGACCCCGCCGACGGCGGCATGCGGTGCGTCGTCGAGTACGCGACCGATCTGTTCGACCGCGTCACGGTGGAGCACATCGGGGCCCGCTTCGTACAGCTCCTTGACACCTTCCTCGCCGAACCCGAGCGGCCGGTCCGCGCGACGGACGCGCTGCTGCCCGGCGAGCGCGAGCGGCTGTCCAGGTTCGCCGGTCAGGCCGCGCACACGCCCGCGCTGACCATCCCGGAACTGTTCGAGCAACAGCTCACCGTGGACCCCGACGCGCCGGCGGTGGAGTGCGGGGCGGTGCGGCTGACGTACCGGGAGCTGGACGAGCGGGCCAACCGTCTCGCGCGTGCCCTGGTCGCGCGGGGTGTGAGCGGGGAGTCGGTGGTGGGGCTGGCGTTGCCGCGCTCGGCGGACCTGGTGGTCGCCCTGCTCGGCATCATGAAGTCCGGCGGCGCCTATCTGCCCATCGACCCGCGCTACCCCGGCGGACGCCTGAGCGCGGTCCTCTCCCAGGCCACCCCGGTGCTGCTGCTGACCGACGCCGCGACGGCACCCGCCCTCCCCGGGCATGACGCGCCCGTGGTCCTCCTCGACGACCTGGACCTCGACGGCGGCGACCCGAGCCCCGTCACGGTGGACCTGCACCCCGACAACCTCGCCTACGTGATGTACACCTCCGGCTCCACCGGCGTCCCCAAGGGCGTGGCGATCACCCACCACGGTGTGGTCAACGGCGTCCTGCGCCTGGCCAGCGTGGTCGGCGTGGGCCGTGACTCACGGATGCTGGCGGGTACCTCGATCAACTTCGACGTGTCGGTGTTCGAGGTGATGACGGCGCTGACGAGTGGCGGTGTCGTCGAAGTGGTCCGTGATGTCCTGGAGTTGACGGAGCGGGAGAGCTGGCGGGGGAGTGTCGTCAGTTCGGTGCCGTCGGTGTTCTCCGAGATCCTGGAGCAGATCGCCGGCAGGGTCGCGGTGGACACGTTGGTGTTCGCGGGTGAGGCGTTGCCGGGTTCGCTGGTGGAGCGGGCGCGTGCGGCCTTCCCGGGCGTGCGCATCGTCAACGGCTACGGCCAGACGGAAAGCTTCTACGCCGGTACGTTCACGGTCGAGGCGGCACAGGACTGGGACGCCACGCGCAGCGTGCCGATCGGCGAGCCCCTGCGCAACATGCGCGCCTATGTGCTCGGCGAGGGCCTGCAGCCGGTGCCGCCCGGCGTGGTGGGCGAGCTGTACGTCGCGGGCGTCGTCGGGCGCGGCTACTACGACCGCCCCTCTCTGACGGCGGAGCGGTTCGTGCCGGATCCGTTCGGGCCGGCGGGTGCGCGGATGTACCGGACCGGTGACCTGGTGCGCTGGGACCGTGAGGGGAGTCTGGAGTACGTCGGCCGGGGAGACGCCCAGGTCAAGATCCGGGGCCTGCGGATCGAGCCGGGCGAGGTGGAGGCGGCGCTGACCGCCCATCCCGGTGTCGCGCAGGCCGCCGTGACCGTCCACGACAGCGGCCGTGCCAAGCAGCTCGTCGGCTATGTGGTGCCGGTCGGCGTCGTCGGCACGGAGCTCGGCGCCGCCGAGAGCATCGGCGACCTGCACGTCGACCTCACGGCCGGCGTGTCGGTGCCGGAGCTGCGGCGGTTCGTGTCCGGGCGCCTGCCGGAGTACATGGTGCCGTCGGCGTTCGTGGTCCTGGACCGGTTGCCGCTCGCCCCGAACGGCAAGCTGGACCGCAAGGCGCTGCCCGAGCCGGTCTTCCGGGGCGAGAAGTACCGGGAGCCGTCCTCCGAGGCGGAGAGGGTGCTTGCCGCCGTGTTCGCGGAGGTGCTGGGCGCGGACCGGGTCGGTGTGGACGACGACTTCTTCGCCGTGGGCGGGGACAGCATCCGCTCCATCCAGGTGGTCTCACGGGCACGGGCGCGGGGCGTGGAGGTCACGCCGCGGGAGGTCTTCCAGCACCGCACGGTGGCCGGGCTGGCGGCGGCGGCCGCCGGGCGCGGTGGTGCCACCGAGGCCTTGGAAGAGTTGGAGGGTGGCGGGGCCGGGTTCCAGCCGTTGCTGCCGATCAGCCGGTATCTGCTCGAACTGGGTGGTGGATACGGCCGGTTCAGCATGTCGGCGGTGGCCGAGCTGCCGGTGGGCATCGATGAGGGCGGCCTGATCGCCACCGTCGGAGCGGTGTGGGACCGGCATGATGTGCTGCGTTCGCGGCTGGTCGAGGACGGCATGGTGGTGTCCGGGCCGGGCTCGGTGGACGTGGCGGAGCTGATCCGTCGGGTGGAGTGCGACGGGGCCTGGGACGAGGCCTGGCTGGAGGCGGCGAAGGCCGAACTCGATGCCGCCACGGGCTTGCTGGATCCGGCTGCGGGTGTGATGGGCCGGTTGGTGTGGTTCGACGCGGGGCCGGACACCGCGGGCCGGCTGATCGTCGTCCTGCATCACCTGGTGGTGGACGGTGTCTCGTGGCGGATCCTGCTGCCTGATCTCGCCGCTGCCTGGAGGGACGTCCGCGACGGCCGTACCCCGGATCTGCCCGCGGTGGGCACGTCGGTACGGCGCTGGGCGCACGCCCTGGTCGAGGAGGCGTCCTCGCCGGAGCGGGTGGCGGAGCTGGATCTGTGGCGGTCCGTCGTCGAAGGACCCGACCCCCTACTGGGCACGCGGCCGCTGGACGCGACCGTCGACACCATCTCCACGCAGGAGTACGTCTGGCTGCGGGTGCCCACCTCGGTCACCCGTGCCCTGATCACCGATGTGCCGGCCGCTTTCCGTGCGGGTGTCAACGACGGTCTGCTGGGTGCGTTGGCAGTGGCGGTCGCCCGCTGGCGGCGGGGCCGGGGTGTGGCGGAGTCGTCGCTGCTGGTGCGGCTGGAAGGCCATGGCCGTGAGGAAGCGGTCGTGCCGGGTGCGGATCTCTCGCGCACGGTCGGCTGGTTCACCAGCATGTTCCCGGTGCGCCTGGACGTGGGTGATGCCGATCTCGACGACGCGCTGGCCGGGGGCACGGCCGCCGGGGCGGTGGTCAAGGCCGTCAAGGAGCAGGTGCTGCGCATCCCGGACAAGGGGATGGGCTACGGCCTGCTGCGGTATCTGAACGACGAGACGGCGGCCGTCCTGGCGTCGCAGCCGAGCGGGCAGATCGCCTTCAACTACCTGGGTCACTTCACCGCCGCCGACATGCCCGAGGAACTGCGCGGACTGGGCTTCAACCAGGCGCCGGGCACCGGTGAGTTGATCGCCATGCCCGACGCGGACATGCCCGTGATGTCCACCCTGGAGATCAACGCGCTCGTCGAGCACTCCGGCGAGCTGAGCGCCCGTATCGGCTTCCCGAACGGTGTGCTCGGACGCTCGGACGTCGAGGAGCTGGCCGCGCTCTGGCAGACCGCCCTGGAGGGCCTGGCCCGTCATGCCGCCCGGCCCGGCGCGGGTGGCCTGACCCCGTCGGACGTGCCCCTCGTCACGGTCGGCCAGGCCGAGATCGAGCGCTGGGAGCAGCAGCACCCGTCCCTGCGGGACGTGTGGCCGCCGACCCCGCTGCAGTCCGGTCTGCTCTTCGAGTCGATGCTCGCCGACACCGCGCACGACGCCTACCAGATGCAGTTCGCGTACCACCTGTCCGGACCGGTGGACCCGCGGCGCATGCGGGCCGCCGGCCAGGCACTGCTCGACCGCTACGACAACCTGCGCACCGCCTTCGTCTCCGACACGGCCGGAGACCTGGTCCAGCTCGTGCTCGGCCAGGTCGAACTGCCCTGGCGGTACCTGGACCTGACCGACGCCGACGAGGAGGCCTTCCAGCGGGTCCTGGCCGCCGATCGCGCCCAGCGCTTCGACCCTGTCACGCCGCCGCTGCTCAGGCTCACCCTCGTCTCGCGCGGACCGGACCGCTCCGCCCTGGTGCTCACCGCCCATCACGTGCTGTTCGACGGCTGGTCGGTGCCCACCCTCATGCAGGACCTGCTGCGGTTGTACGGCTCCGGGGGCGACGCCTCCGTCCTGCCGCGCGCACGCGGCTTCCGCGACTTCCTCGCCTGGCAGTCGCGGCAGGACCGGGCCGCGGCCGCCGAGGCGTGGACGGCCGAACTCGACGGCTTCGACGAGCCGACCCTGCTCGTACGGGACAAGGACCCGGCCGCGCACAGCGACGACGTCGGCAACGTCGACGTACCGCTGTCACCTGCCCTGACCCGTGGCCTCTCGGCGTGCGCCGCCGACCTGGGCGTCACCCTCAACACCCTGGTGCAGGGCGCCTGGGCGGTGCTGCTCGGACAGCTCACCGGCCGCCGCGACGTGGTCTTCGGCGCCACCGTCTCGGGCCGTCCGCCCGAGGTGCCCGGCGTGGAATCCATGGTGGGCCTGTTCATCAACACCCTGCCGGTACGGGTGGAGCTGTCGCCCTGGCACAGCCTCCGGCAGGTGCTGACCGGACTGCAGCACCGGCAGGGCGAGCTGCTCGACCACCACCACTACGGCCTCAGCGAGATCCACCGGGCCGTGGGGGCGACCCGGCTCTTCGACACCATCGTCGTCTTCGAGTCGTACCCCGTCGACCACGTCGGTCTGAGCGAGGCCAACGACACGGCCGGCGTCGCCATCACCGGCATCACGCCGTTCAGCGGCACCCACTACCCGGTGACCGTGATGGCCGACGCCGACCCCGCCCTGCGCCTGTCGCTGCAGTACCAGCCGCATGTGTTCGACCGGCCCGCCGTGGAGCTGGTCGCCGAACGCTTCGAACAGGTGCTGCGGCGGCTGGTGACCGACCCCGAGCTGCCGGTCGGCGCGGTGGACGTGCTCACGCCCGCCGAGCGTGAGCGGGTGCTGCGCCTCAGCGGCACCGCCGCGCCGTCCGTCCCGGACACGACGGTCCCCGCGCTGTTCGAGGCACGGGCCGCCGCGGCACCCGACACCGTGGCGGTGATCAGCGGCGACGAGTCGCTGACCTACGGGGAGACGGACCGGCGCGCCGACCGGCTGGCGCGCTCCCTGGCCGCCCGCGGCATCGGCCCGGAGTCGCTGGTGGCGGTGGCGCTGCCCCGTACCCCCGACCTGGTCGTGGCCCTGCTCGGCGTGCTGAAGGCCGGCGCCGGCTATCTGCCGGTCGACCCCGAATACCCCAGTGCCCGCCTGGAGTTCCTCCTGTCGGACGCGTCCCCGTCGCTGGTCCTCACCGACCCCGCGTCGGCGGCCGTCCTGCCCGAAACCGGCATCCCCACCTCCACCCTCGCCGAACTCACCGAGCCGGGCGCCGCGTCCGCGCATCCGGTGGCCGCGCGGCCGGAGAACGTCGCCTACGTGATGTACACGTCCGGCTCCACCGGCCGGCCGAAGGGCGTCGCCATCACCCACCGCAACGTCACCAGCGTCCTGCCCGGCCTGGTCGACGCCCTCGGGGTCAGGTCCGGGATGCGGATGCTGGCGAGCGCGTCCGTGAACTTCGACGTCTCCGTGTACGAGATCTTCGCGACGCTCAGCCACGGCGGCAGCGTCGAACTCGTCCGCGACGTGCTCGCCCTGGGCGAGCGGGACACCTGGTCCGCCGACGTGGTCAACTCGGTGCCGTCCGCGTTCGCCGAACTCCTCGACGAACTCCCGGGCCGCATCAACCCCAAGGCACTCGTGTTCGCGGGCGAGGGCCTCCCCGGCTCCCTGGTGGAGCGCGTCCGAGCGGCCTTCCCCGGCGCGCGCGTGGTCAACGGCTACGGCCAGACCGAGTCCTTCTACGCGACGGCGTACACGCTCGGCGCGGGCGAGCAGTTCACCGGCGGCGCGAGCGCGCCCATCGGCCGGCCCCTGCACTACGGCCGCGCCTACGTCCTCGGCACCGGGCTGCGGCCCGTGCCGCCCGGTGTCGTGGGCGAGCTCTATGTCGCGGGTGCCTCGCTGGGCCGCGGCTACCTCGGCCAGGCCGGACTGACCGCCGAGCGGTTCGTGCCCGACCCGTTCGGTCCCGCCGGATCCCGCATGTACCGCACCGGCGACCTCGCCCGCTGGACCCCTGACGGTCAGCTCGCCTACGTCGGCCGGGGCGACGGCCAGGTGAAGATCCGCGGCGTGCGCGTGGAGCCCGCCGAGGTGGAGGCGGCCCTGGCCGCCCACCCCGACGTCGAACAGGCCCTCGTCATCGCCCGCCGCAGCCCCGCGAGCGGCGCCTCGGCATCCTCGTATCTGGCCGCCTACGTCGTCCCGGCCGGGAGCGAGCCGCCGCGGGACCTGCGCGGCTACATGTCCGCGAAGCTGCCCGACCACCTGGTGCCGTCCGCGTTCGTGACCCTCGACCGGCTTCCGCTGCTGCCCAACGGCAAGGCGGACCGCTCCGCGCTGCCCGAGCCGGAGTTCGCCGGCGTGCCCTACCGCGCCCCGCGGAGCGCCACCGAAGAGGTGCTGTGCCGGCTGTTCGCCGAGGTGCTGGGCGTGGAACGGGTCGGCATCGACGACGACTTCCTGGTCCGCGGCGGCCACTCGCTGCTCGCCACCCGGCTCGTCAACCGGATCCGCGCCGAACTGGGCGCGGAGGTCCGCGTCGGCCGCGTGTTCGACGCGCCCACCGTCGCCCGGCTGAGCGGGCACCTGGCCACCGGTGACCCGGCCCGGCCGCGCCTCGGCCGCGCCGACACCCGGCCCGAGCGGGTGCCGCTGTCCTACGCCCAGCGCCGCCTGTGGTTCGTGGACCGCTTCGAGGGGCCCTCGGCGACGTACAACCAGTCCTTCGTGCTGCGCCTGACCGGGCCGCTGGACGCCGACGCGCTGCGCGCGGCGCTGGGTGACGTGGTCGCCCGGCACGAGACCCTGCGCACCCTCGTGGCCGAGGACGCCGACGGCCGGCCGTACCAGCGGGTGCTGCCCGTCGTCGACGCCGGACTGGACGTCGCGCTGACCGAGGTGACACCGGACACGGTCGACGAGGAACTCGCCCGGGTCATCGGGCGTCCCTTCCGGCTGGCCGCCGACCTCCCCGTTCGCGCCGCGCTGCTGCGGCTCGGCGCCGAGGAGCACCTGCTGCCCCTGGTCATCCACCACATCGCCGTGGACGGCGAGTCGATCGCCCCGCTCGCGCGCGACCTGGCCACGGCGTACGAGGCCCGCCTGGAGTCCCGCGCGCCCGACTGGGCCGAACTGCCCGTCCAGTACGTCGACTACACGCTGTGGCAGCGCGAACTGCTCGGCAACGAGGACGACCCCGACAGCCTGCTGGCCTCCCAGGCGGAGTTCTGGCGCCAGGAGCTGGCCGGGGCGCCGCAGCCACTGCAGCTGCCGACCGACCGGCCCCGCCCCCCGGCGCCCAGCCACCGCGGAGACGTCGTCGAGTTCGGCATCGCCCCCGAGGTCATGACCGAGGTGGCGAAGCTCGCCCGGGACAGCGGCGCGACCGAGGCCATGGTGCTGCAGTCCGCGCTCGCGGTGCTGCTCGGCCGCCTCGGCGGCGGCGACGACATCACCATGGGCTCACCGATCGCCAACCGCACCGACGCCGCACTCGCCGACCTGGTGGGCTTCTTCGTCAACACCTGGGTGCTGCGCGCGGATCTGTCCGGTGCGCCGTCGTTCCGGGAGGTCCTTGACCGCGTCCGGGAGCGGGCGCTGGCCGCGTACGACAACCAGGACGCGCCCTTCGAGCGGCTGGTGGAGGTCCTCAACCCCGAGCGTTCCACCGCCTACCACCCTCTCTTCCAGGTGATGTTCGCCTGGCAGAACATCGCCCGCGAGGACTTCGGGATGCGCGGGCTGCGGGTCAGGTGGGAGCCGTCGTTCTCGGACACCGCCAAGTTCGACCTGTTCTTCAACGTCGGCGACATTCCGGGCCAGGGCGTGGTCGGCAACCTCGAGTACGCCACCGACCTGTTCGACCGCTCCACCGCCGAGAGCCTCGCCGACCGCTTCCTGCGGACCGTCGAGCAGCTGGTGACCGACCCCGGGCGCCGCATCGACCAGGTGGACGTGCTGCTGCCCGGCGAGCGCGAGCGGTTCGACGGCCGCACCGGGCCCGGCCTGCCGGTGGCGGACACCACCGTGCACGCCCTGTTCGAGCGGCAGGCCCAGGACAGCCCCGACGCGCCGGCGGTGGAGTGCGGGGCGGTGCGGCTGACGTACCGGGAGCTGGACGAGCGGGCCAACCGTCTCGCGCGTGCCCTGGTCGCGCGGGGTGTGAGCGGGGAGTCGGTGGTGGGGCTGGCGTTGCCGCGCTCGGCGGACCTGGTGGTCGCCCTGCTCGGCATCATGAAGTCCGGCGGCGCCTATCTGCCCATCGACCCGCGCTACCCCAGCGCACGGCTCGGCCTGATGCTGGGGCACGCCCGCCCGGCGCTGCTGCTGACCGACGCCGCGACGGCACCCACCCTCCCCGGGCACGAGGTACCCGTCCTTGTCCTGGACGACCTGGACCTGGAGGCCGGTGACCCGAGCCCCGTGGCGAGCGCAGTCCACCCGGACAACGCGCTGTACGTGATGTACACCTCCGGCTCCACCGGCGTCCCCAAGGGCGTCACGGCCACCCATCGCAACGTCGCCGGCTGCCTGCCCACCCAGGTGGACGCCGTCCGCATGGGCCCGGGGAAGCGGATGCTGGCGGGTACCTCGATCAACTTCGATGTGTCGGTGTTCGAGGTGATGACGGCGCTGACGAGTGGCGGTGTCGTCGAAGTGGTCCGTGATGTCCTGGAGTTGACGGAGCGGGAGAGCTGGCGGGGCAGTGTCGTCAGTTCGGTGCCGTCGGTGTTCTCCGAGATCCTGGAGCAGATCGCCGGCAGGGTCGCGGTGGACACGTTGGTGTTCGCGGGTGAGGCGTTGCCGGGTTCGCTGGTGGAGCGGGCGCGTGCGGCCTTCCCGGGCGTGCGCATCGTCAACGGCTACGGCCAGACCGAGACCTACTACGTCTCCCAGTTCCTGCTCTCCGGCGAACAGGACCGGATCGGCGGCGCGGTCGCTCCGGTCGGGTCCGTGCTGGACTGCGTACGCGCCCATGTGCTCGGCGAGGGGCTGCTGCCCGTGCCGCCCGGCGTGCCCGGCGAACTGTACGTCGGGGGCGCCTCCGTGACCCGCGGCTACCGCGGATCCCCGGGGCTGACGGCGGAGCGGTTCGTGCCGGATCCGTTCGGGCCGGCGGGTGCGCGGATGTACCGGACCGGTGACCTGGTGCGCTGGGACCGTGAGGGGCGCCTCGAGTACGTCGGCCGCGGCGACGCGCAGGTGAAGATCCGCGGTCTGCGGATCGAGCCCGGTGAGGTGGAGGCGGCCCTGACCGCCCATCCCGGTGTCGCCCAGGCCGCCGTGGTGGTCCGCGAGGGCAACGCCGGCACCAGGCAACTCGTCGGCTACGTCGTCCCGGCCCGCACCACGGCGGCCGTCGAGGACCCGGCCGCCACGGGCCGCAGCCACCTCGATCTGACGGCGGGCGTGTCGACTCAGGAACTGCGCCGATTCGCGTCCGGGCGCCTGCCGGAGTACATGGTGCCGTCGGCGTTCGTGGTCCTGGACCGGCTGCCGCTCGCCCCGAACGGCAAGCTCGACCGCAAGGCGCTGCCCGCTCCCGTGTTCAAGGGCGAGACCTACCGGGCGCCCTCCAGCGAGGCGGAGAAGGTGCTTGCCGCCGTGTTCGCGGAGGTGCTGGGCGCGGACCGGGTGGGTGTGGACGACGACTTCTTCGCCGTGGGCGGGGACAGCATCCGCTCCATCCAGGTGGTCTCACGGGCACGGGCGCGGGGCGTGGAGGTCACTCCGCGGGAGGTCTTCCAGCACCGCACGGTGGCGGGGCTGGCCGCCGTGTCCGCGGAGCGGAGTACCGTGACCGCTGTCCTGGAGGAGTTGGAGGGTGGCGGGGCCGGGTTCCAGCCGTTGCTGCCGATCAGCCGGTATCTGCTCGAACTGGGTGGTGGATACGGCCGGTTCAGCATGTCGGCGGTGGCCGAGCTGCCGGTGGGCATCGATGAGGCCGGGCTGAACGCCACCGTTTCGGCGGTGTGGGACCGGCATGATGTGCTGCGCTCGCGGCTGGTCGAGGACGGCATGGTGGTGTCCGGGCCGGGCTCGGTCGATGTGGGCTCGTTGCTGCACCGGGTGGAGTGCGACGGGGTCTGGGGCGAGGCCTGGCTGGAGTGGGCGAAGGCCGAACTCGATGCTGCGACCGGCTTGCTGGATCCGGCTGCGGGTGTGATGGGGCGGCTGGTGTGGTTCGACGCGGGTGAGGATGTCCCGGGCCGGCTGATCATCGTGCTGCATCACCTGGTGGTGGACGGTGTCTCGTGGCGGATCCTGCTGCCGGATCTGGCGGCGGCGTGGGAGGAGGTCCGCGACGGCCGTACCGCCGAACTGCCCGCGGTGGGCACGTCGGTGCGGCGCTGGGCGCACGCTCTGGTCGAGGAGGCGTCCTCGCCGGAGCGGGTGGCGGAGCTGGATCTGTGGCGGTCCGTCGTCGAAGGCCCCGACCCACTGCTCGGCTCTCGCGCACTCGATCCCGCTGTCGACACGGTCGCCACCGTCGAGCACGTGTGGCTCAACGTCCCGTCGTGGGTGACCAAGGCCGTGGTCACCGATGTGCCGGCGGCGTTCCGTGCGGGTGTCAACGACGGTCTGCTGGGTGCGTTGGCGGTGGCGGTCGCGCGCTGGCGGCGGGGCCGGGGTGTGGCGGAGTCGTCGCTGCTGGTGCGGCTGGAGGGCCATGGCCGTGAGGAGGCGGTGGTGCCGGGCGCGGATCTCTCGCGCACGGTCGGCTGGTTCACCAGCATGTTCCCGGTACGTGTGGAGGTCGGTGATGCCGATCTCGATGACGCGCTGGCCGGGGGTGTGGCTGCCGGGGCGGTGGTCAAGGCCGTCAAGGAGCAGGTGCTGCGCATCCCGGACAAGGGGGTGGGCTATGGCCTGCTGCGGTATCTGAACGACGAGACGGCGGCGGTGCTGGCGTCGCATCCGAGTGGGCAGATCGCCTTCAACTACCTGGGGCACTTCACCGCGGCCGACATGCCCGAGGAACTGCGCGGACTGGGCTTCAACCAGGCGTCCGACGTGAGTGAGCTGATCGCCACGCCCGACGCGGACATGCCGGTGATGTCCACCCTGGAGATCAACGCGGCCGTCACGGACACGCCGGACGGGCCCCGGCTCGGCGTCCGCTTCGGCTTCCCCGCGGGAGTGCTGTCGCAGGCCGAGGTGCGGGAGCTGGCCGACCTGTGGGGAACGGCCCTGGAGGGTCTGGCCCGTCATGTGGCCCGGCCCGGCGCGGGTGGTCTGACCCCCTCGGACGTGCCGCTCGTCACGGTCGGCCAGGCCGAGCTGGAGCGCTGGGAGCAGCGCCACCCGTCGTTGCGGGACGTGTGGCCGCCGACCCCGCTGCAGTCCGGTCTGCTCTTCGAGTCGATGCTCGCCGACACCGCGCACGACGCCTACCACGTGCAGGTCGTCTACCGGCTCAGCGGCGCCGTGGACCCGCGGCGCATGCGGGCCGCGGGCCAGGCTCTGCTCGACCGCTACGACAACCTGCGCACGGCGTTCGTCTCCAACACGGCCGGCGATCTGGTGCAGCTCGTCCTCGACGAGGTCGAACTGCCCTGGCGGTTCACGGATCTGCGCGGCCTCGACGAGGCGCGGCGGTCCGAGGAGTTCGAGCGGTTCCTCGCCGCCGACCAGGCCGACCGCTTCACACCGGCCACCCCGCCGCTGCTGCGGATGAGCCTCGCGCTGACCGGGCCGGACAGCGCCGAGCTGGTCCTGACCTCGCACCATGCGCTGCTCGACGGCTGGTCGCTGAGCATCCTGATGGGCGAGCTGCTCGCCCTGTACGGCTCCGGGGGCGACGCCTCCGTCCTGCCGCGGGCGCGTGCCTTCCGCGACTTCCTGGTGTGGGCGTCCGAGCAGGACGCCGCGGCCTCCGTGGAGGCCTGGCGGACCGAACTCGCCGGGGTCGAGGACCCCACCCTGCTCGTGCCCGACCGCACCGCCGAGGCGGACCCGCAACGGGTGGGGCAGCGGGACATCCCGCTGCCGGCCGACACCGCCCGCGCCCTGGTCCGCTCCGCCGCCGACCTGGGCATCACCCTCAACACCCTGGTCCAGGGCACCTGGGCGATCGTGCTCGCGGGGCTGACGGGCCGTCAGGACGTGGTGTTCGGCACCACGGTGTCGGGCCGTCCGCCCGCGGTGCCCGGCGTGGAGTCCATGGTGGGCCTGTTCATCAACACCCTGCCGGTACGGGTGGAGCTGTCGCCCTGGCACAGCCTCCGGCAGGTGCTGACCGGACTGCAGCACCGGCAGGGCGAGCTGCTCGACCACCACCACATCGGCCTGACCGACATCTGCCGGGCCGCGGGTCTGAGCACCCTGTTCGACACCGTCGTGGTCTTCGAGTCGTTCCCGATGGAACGCGAGGGCCTCGGTGACACCGATGCCCACGGCGGTATCGCCGTCACCGGAGTGTCCACCGGCAACGGCACCCACTACCCGCTGGGCATCGCGGCCGCGGCCGACGACCGTCTGCACGTGGTCATGGAGTACCTGGAGGACCACATCGGCCCGGCCGCGGCCGAGGACATCGCCGCCCGGTTCGCGCGGATCCTCACCCAGGTGGCGACCGACCCCGACGTACCCGTCGGCGCGGTCGACGTGCTGTCCGCGGCCGAACGGGAGCGGCTGCTCGCCGGCTTCAACGCCACGGCCGAGCCCGTCGCCGAGGGGACGGTGGCCGACCAGTTCGAGCACCAGGCGGCCACCACCCCGGACGCCACGGCGGTGCTGTACGAGGACCAGCGGCTGACCTACCGCGAACTGGACGAGCGCGCCGACCGGTTGGCGCACGCGCTGCGCGCGCACGGGGTCGGGCCGGAAACCGTCGTGGCGGTGGCCACCCGCCGCTCGCCGGACCTGGTCGTCGCCCTGCTCGGCGTGACCAAGGCGGGCGGGATCTATCTGCCGGTGGACCACACCTACCCGGCCGAGCGGATCGCGTACATGCTGGGCGACTCCGGCGCCCGGCTCGCCCTGGTCGACGCCGCCGCGGCCGAGGTGCTGGCCGGGCACGGCCTCGACACCCTGCGGGTGGACCGGCTGCCCGAGGCCCGCTCCACCGCGCCGGTGCCCCGCGGCACTCGGCCGGACAGCGCCGCGTACCTCATCTACACCTCGGGCTCCACGGGGCAGCCCAAGGGCACCGTGGTCACCCACCGCGGTGTGGCGAGCCTGGTCGCGGCGCACGTACGGCGGATGGCGGTCACCCCCGGCAGCCGGATGCTGCAGCTGGTCTCGCCGAGCTTCGACGTCTCCTTGTGCGAGATGTTCACGGCGCTGCTGTCCGGCGCCGTCCTGGTCCTCGCCGACAAGGAGGACCTGGCACCGGGGCTGCCGCTGGCCCGCACCGTGGACCGGCACGGGGTCACGCACATGATGCTGCCGCCCTCCCTGCTCGCCGCGCTCCCGGCGGGCTCGCTGACCGGCGTGGTCTCGCTGCTGGTCGGCGGGGAGGCGCCGCCGCCCGAGCTGGTCGCCCAGTGGGCGCCGGGCCGCCGGATGATGAACGTCTACGGGCCGACCGAGACCACCGTGTGCGCCACCATGAGCGCGCCGATGGCCCCGGACGACCGGGTGTTCCCGATCGGCACGCCCATCCACAACACCCGCCTCTACGTGCTGGACGCGACCCTGTCACCGGTGCCCGTCGGGGTGCCCGGCGAGCTGTACATCGCCGGGCCGGGGCTGGCCCGCGGCTACCTCGGCAGGCAGGCCGTGACCGCCTCGCGCTTCGTGGCCTGCCCCTTCGGGGAGCCGGGGGAGCGGATGTACCGCACCGGCGACGTGGTGGCCTGGAACGCCGGGGGTGCGCTGGTCTTCCACGGCCGCGCCGACGACCAGGTCAAGATCCGCGGTTTCCGCATCGAACTCGGGGAGGTCCAGGCCGCGTTGACGGCACACCCCGGGGTCGACCGGGCCGTGGTGGTCGTCGACGACAGCGCCGGCGACCGGCGCCTGGTCGGTTACGTGGTGCCCGCCGGCCGCGCATCCGCACAGTCGGCGGAGCGCCTGGTGACCGACGTGCACGAACTGGTCCGGGAGCGGCTGCCGCAGCACATGGTCCCCGCGGCCCTCGTCGTCCTCGACGAGGTGCCGCTGACCCTGAGCGGAAAGGTCGACCGGCGGGCACTGCCCAGGCCCAACTACGCGGGAGAGCCGGCCGGCCGGGCGCCGCGTACCGCCCGCGAGGAGATTCTGTGCGGCCTGTACGCCGAGGTGCTCGGGCTCGACTCCGTCACCATCGACGACGGGTTCTTCGCCCGCGGCGGCCACTCCCTGCTGGCCTCCCGGCTGATCAGCCGTATCGGCGTCGTCCTCGGTGTCGACCTGCCGCTGCGCACGGTGTTCGACGCCCCGACCGTGGCCGAACTGGCCGCCTTCCTGGAGTCGGAGGGCGAGGCCGGACCGGCCGGCAGCCCGTTCGCCCCGGTCCTGACCATCAAGGCGAACACCGGCGGCGGCCCGGACACCGGATCCGAAGCGCTCTGGCTCGTCCACCCGGGCGGCGGCATCTGCTGGCCCTACCTCGGATTCGGCGGTCGGCTGCCCGAGTTCGGGACGATCCTCGGAATCCAGGCGAAGGGATTCGACGGGGAGGGCCCGCTTCCCGCGTCCCTCGACGAGATGGTCCTGGACTACGTCGAGGAGATCCTGGCGATCCAGCCGCAGGGGCCGTACCACCTGGCGGGGTACTCCATCGGCGGCACGCTCGCCCAGGCGATCGCCGCGCGGCTGCAGGGCCGGGGCCACGAGGTGGCGTTCCTGGCCATGCTCGACTGCGTGCCGGGCGACTATCTGGCGACGCAGCCCGCACCCACCGCGAGCGCGCTGCGGGAGTACTTCCGCCAGCACCTGACCGGCATGGCCGGCTCGCAGGACTACGAGACCTTCCTCGACAACGCGGTACGGGTGATCGTCAACCACACGTCCCTGTCCGGGGACTTCCACTCACCCGTCTTCCACGGGGACGCGGTCTTCTTCAACGCCGTGCCCAACCCCGACGGGACGCACGGCGACCGGTGGAAGCCGTACATCACCGGGTCCATCAAGCAGTACGACATCGAGACCACCCATCACGAAATGATCAACGCGGAGCCCGCCGCCGACATCTGCCGGATTCTCGGCCGGGAACTCACCGCACGGACCGGCCGGTCAACGGAAATGGAGTGCGACACATGAGCAGCAACCCCTTCGACGACGAGAACGGCGAGTTCCTCGTGGTGGTGAACGACGAGGACCAGCACTCGCTGTGGCCGGCCTTCGCCGAGGTACCGGCGGGCTGGCGGACCGTGTTCGGCACGGCGGGCCGGGCGGAGTGCCTGGCCTACGTCGAGGAGCACTGGACAGATCTGCGGCCCAGGAGTCTGCGGGCCGCGATGGCCGCCGAGAAGTAGCCCAGGGTCCCGGGAACCAGAGAGGAAACCCCTTCCCATGTCGATAGTCATCGAGCGGTGGAACGTCCACCCGGGCAGCACCTGGATGCGCGGAGTCCGGCCCGAGAAACCCGTCGAGTTCAACGAGGCGCTCGGCGCCTGGTGCGCCTACGGCTACCGGGAGGTGCAGCAGATCCTCGCCGACCACGAGACGTTCTCGGCCAGGACGGCCGACCTCGCCGCGGTGCAGGTCGACGAGAAGTTCATGGCGGGTGACATCTCCCAGATGGACCCGCCGGAGCAGACCATGTACCGCAAGCTGATCGGCCGGGCGTTCAGCCCCCGGATCATCAGCAGCCTGGAACCGCAGATCCACAAGGTCACCGGTGAACTGCTGGACGCGGTCGACGAGAAGGGCAGCTTCGAGCTGGTCGCCGATCTCGCCTATCCGCTGCCGGTCCGCATCATCGCCGACCTCCTCGGCGTCGACGACCTCGACCTGTTCAAGGGTGCCGCGTTCGACATCGTCGAGAACATGGCGGGCATCGACTTCGTCGCCGGCGGAGAGAACGCCGAGGAGCAGATCCACAGTGCCGAGCAGCGTCTGCAGCCCCTGCTCGACTACATGCTCGAACAGGTCCTGGAGCGCCGCCGCAGCCCGCGCGAGGACCTGCTGACCTATCTCACACAGGTCGAGGAGGACGGCAACCGGCTCACCGACAACGAGATCGTCAACGTCGCCAACGTGCTGCTGATCACCGGCCACATCACCAGCACGATGATGCTCGGCAACACCATGGCCTGCCTGGACGCGGAGCCGGACAAGCTGGCGCGGGTGCGCGAGGACCGCTCCCTGGTGCCGGGCGCGGTCGAGGAGGCCCTGCGGCTGCTGCCGCCGGCGGCGGTGCTGTCCCGGGGCACCCTCAGGGACGTGGAGATCGGCGGCGTCACCATCCCCGAGGGCCAGATGGTCCTGCCGTGGGTGGCCGCGGCCAACCGCGACCCGCTCCAGTTCGAGCGGCCCGACGAGTTCCTCCCGGACCGCAGCCCCAACGACCACGTCGTGTTCGGTCACGGCGTCCACTACTGCCTGGGCACCCGGCTCGCCCGGCTCGAGGGCAGGATCGCGGTCAACGCGCTTCTCGACCGCTACCCCGACTTCAGGTCCGACCCGGACCGTCCGACGGAGTTCTTCCCCTCCCCGGACATGGTCGGCGTCCGCTCGATGCCGGTCCTGACCACCTGACGGCGCTGCGCGGCCGCCCCGGCGGCAGGACTGCCCCGAAGCTGGGGCGGTTGGTCGGCGGCCCGCAGTTGCGGTGGTTGGGCGGCGGGCCAGGTGGTCTGCCCGGCGGTATGACTGCCCGCAGCTGCGGGGCAGTTGCGCGGCCACCCGGGGCGGCGGCCCCCGTTGCTCAGCTGGCCCCCGGCTGTTGCCCGGGGGCGGTTCGGGTGAAGAGGCGGCCTGCCAGGTCGGCGCCGGTGATGGTGCCTGTTTCGTCGCGGGTGAAGTAGCCGCGCTGGCCCTTCAGGCCGCCCGCCGTGAGGATGTACTCGTCGCCGTCGCCGGGCAGCAGTCCCATGGTGGCGGGCTCGTGGTCCGGGGGCATCTCGGCGTCCGAGGCCGCCCGGATCTCCGGCTTGATGGCGACGCCCAGCGTGAGCTGACTGCCGTCGGTGGCGATGTCGAGGTTCAGGGCGTCGATCTCGTACCGTCCGACGATCTCGCGGGCCCTGGACGCGTCGTAGGGGACCGGCTCGGGGTCGCGCTCGACCAGGCCGAGACAGTGCTCCAGCGCCCAGCGGACGACGGCCTGGTTGAAGCCGTGCCCCCGGGTGCCCTCGTTGGCCAGGGAGACGACGGCGAAGTCGCGCTCGGGGACGATCAGCAGCTCGGAGAACTGGCCGTTGCCCGAGCCGCCGTGCCCGATCGTGCGGACGCCGTCCACCTCGCGCAGGAACCAGCCGATGCCGAAGCCGTCCCCGAGCGAGCTGCCGCGCAGCGCGACCGTCTGCTCCCGCATGCCGTGCAGCACCTCGGCGGGCAGCACGCCGTCCCCGCCGCCCAGATGGAACCGCGCCCAGCGCAGCAGGTCGGAGACGCAGGAGGCGGCGCCGCCGCCCGGGTTGTTCGCACGGGCGGCGGCCGGCCAGGATTTCCACGGGCGGGCGATCCGCAGCTCCCCGTCCCCGTCTCGGACGTGCCCCAGGGCGAACCGCCGGACGATGACGTCGTCCAGGTCGAAGAATGTGCGAGTGAGCCCCAGCGGTTCCAGCACCAGCGAGGCCACCGCCTTCTCGAAGGGCAGCCCGGTGACCTTCTCCATGACCCGTCCGAGGACGTTGTAACCGGCCTGGCTGTACGAGGCCCGGGTACCGGGCGGCGCGATGAGCTCCAACCTGTCCAGCACCGTCACGAACGCGGCCGGATCGGCCTCGCCCGGCCCGGCGTCGATCAGGTTCCAGCCCAGCCCCGCGGTGTGGTTGAGCAGCTGGAACACGGTGACCTCCGCGGCGGCCCGCTCGTCGGCGAGCTGCAGCTCGGGCACATACCGCCGCACCGGGGCGTGCAGGTCGACCTTCCCCTCGGTGGCCAGGCGCAGCAGCGCGGTCGCCGTGTACGGCTTGGTCGCCGAGCCGAGGTGGAACAGGGTGTGCTCGTCGACCGGCAGCGGACCCTCGACGCTCGTGACGCCGTGGGACGCGTGGATCTCCCGGCCGTCGAGCAGGATCCCGACCGAGGCCCCCGGCACACCGAACTCGGCGGCGGCGGACGCAACGGCGGACGACAGATGCTGTTGGGACACGGCGGTCTCCTCACCAGGAATTGAACAAAGTGCAAGTCCAGTGCGAGTGTCACCTTACGGGCTCACTTGAACGATGTGCAAGTGAGTGCGGTGCACACCTCGTCGTCGCAGCTCTGCGGCGGATGCTCCGTCGATAACCGAGTGATAACCCGCGCCCCTACGGTCGTAGTCGTACCGAAGAAGCCGAGGCGGTCGAGCATCGCGACCCCTCGCCTACGAGAGGGGTTGTCGATGCGGAAAGTCCGGGCCTTACGAACCGGTCCCGGCCGGGTCGGTGAGCCCTCGGGTGCCGAGGCGGACCTCCAGTCCGTCGAGGAGGGCCTGGAGGCCGAACTCGAAGGTCTTCTCGGGCGCGGCACCGTACTCCGCGTCGGCGTAGAGCTCGACCCGGGTCCGCAGCCGTGGGAACTGCCCGGCGATCTCGGTGGCCTGGGAGATGGCGTCGAGGGTCTGCTCCTGGACGCTCTTGCTGCCCTGGGTCAGCCGGCGGTTCACGGAGATCGTCGCCGTGAGGCCGAGGGCATGGCCGAGAACGAAGGTGAAGCTCGCGGCCGCCGCCTGGTCGGCTTCCAGCCCGACGAAGCCCGCCTTCTCGTAGACCCCGAGGCTGTGGTCGTCGTGCCGGGCCTTCCTGGGCCCGTACAGGGGCTGGGAGGCGAAGGCCGCCACAAGCCAGGGATGCCGGTTGAGCATCGCGTAGAAGTCGGTCGCCATGGCGGTCGCCGCGGTGCGCCAGTCGACGGCGTCGAGGTCGGGTAGGCCGACCTCGTTCCAGACCTCGTCGCTGGCGAGGATCACCAGATTGCTCTTGCTCTTCACATGCCAGTAGACGGCCGTCGCCGCGGAGTTCAGGCGCTTGCCGAGGCTGCGCATGTTCAGGCCCTCGAGGCCCTCGTCATCCAGCAGTTCGATGGCGGCCCGAAGGATCTGCTCCCTGGTCAACGTGTCACGCGGCATGCGGACAGGGTAGATCAGCACCCTCAGTTGCACAATGTTCAAGAAACCACTTGCACAGCGTTCAATTCGCCTCTACGGTCTGACTTGAACAGCGTGCAACTTCCATACCGTTCCTGAGGAGGAATGCCATGACGGCCTACCAGGCCAGGGTTTCGGCGGGTTCCGGTACGGCCGCGGCGATCGCGGTGACCGGCCTGCGCAAGGCGTACGGCGAGCACAAGGTCCTGGACGGGGTGGACCTGACCATCCCGCAGGGCACCGTGTTCTCCCTGCTCGGCCCGAACGGCGCCGGCAAGACCACCACCGTGAAGATCCTCTCCACCCTCACCCAGGCGGACGGCGGGCAGGTGACCGTCGCCGGGCACGACCTGGCCACCGACCCCGACGGGGTCCGCGGCAGCATCGGCGTCACCGGCCAGTTCTCCGCGGTGGACCCGTTCCTGAACGCCGAGGAGAACCTCGCGCTGATGGGCCGGCTGTGGCACCTGGACAAGAAGACCGCCCGCCAGCGCTGCACCCGTCTGATCGAGCAGTTCGACCTCACCGAGGCCGCCAAGAAGCCCGTCGTCACCTACTCCGGAGGCATGAAGCGCCGTCTGGACCTGGCGATGACCCTGGTCGGCGCGCCCCCGATCATCTTCCTCGATGAACCCACCACCGGCCTCGACCCCCGCGTCCGGCGCTCGATGTGGGAGCTGATCCGCGACCTGGTCGCCGACGGCGTCACCATCTTCCTGACCACGCAGTACCTGGAGGAGGCCGACCAGCTCGCCGACGACATCGCCGTCCTCAACGGCGGCCGCCTGGTCGCCCAGGGCACCCCCGAGCAGCTCAAGCGGCAGATCCCCGGCGGCAGCGTCGACCTGCAGTTCACCTCCCCGGGCACCCTCGGACAGGCCGCCGCCGCACTGGACGGCACCCCCTTCACCCGCGACGACGACGCCCTCACCCTGCGCGTCCCCAGCGACGGCACCGCCGGCAGCGTCCAGCAGATCCTCAACCGCCTGGACACCACGACCGTCCACGAGCTCAGCCTGAACACCCCCGACCTGGACGACGTCTTCCTCGCCCTCACCGGCACCGCCCCCACCGACACCCCCGCCCCCGCCGACACGGAGAAGAAGGTCCTGGCATGAGCACTCTCGCCTACGCGGTCACCGACTCGGTCACCCTGCTGCGCCGCAATCTCAAGAACCAGCTGCGCTACCCGACCACCGTCATCGCCATCATCGGCATCCCGGTGCTCTTCCTGCTCCTGTTCGTCTACGTCTTCGGCAGCGTGCTCGGCAACGGCGTCACCAACGCCCTGCCGCACGGCCACCACGACTACATCGACTACGTCCTGCCCGGACTGGTCATCATGACGGCGGCCACCGGCTCGCTCGGTACCGCGGTCTCCACCAGCATGGACATGACCGAGGGGATCATCGCCCGCTTCAAGACGATGCGGATCTTCCGTCCGTCGATCCTCATCGCCCGGGTCATCTCCTCGGTCCTGCAGACCGTCGCCTCGATGGCCGTGGTGCTGGGTGTCGCCCTGCTGATGGGCTTCTCGCCGGACGCGAGCGCCCTGGACTGGCTGGGTGTGCTCGCCCTGCTCACCGGCGCGGCCTTCGCGCTGACCTGGCTGGGCGTCGCCTTCGGCCTGGCCGCCAAGACCCTGGACGCGGCCAGCAACGCGCCGTTCCCGCTGATCCTGCTCCCCTTCGTCGGCTCCGGCATCGTCCCCACCGACACCATGCCCACCGGTCTGCGCCAGTTCGCCGAGTACCAGCCCTTCACGCCCATGATCGAGACGCTGCGCGGTCTGCTCTTCGGCACCGAGATCGGCAGCAGCGGCTGGCTCGCCGCCGCCTGGATCGCCGGTCTGACCGTCCTCGGCTTCGCCTGGTCCATGAAGCACTTCACCAAGGACCGCACCCGCTGAGGCCCGGCGCCCCCTTCCGACCCCTGCAACAGCCCGTGGCACCCAGTGCGGCCACGGGCTGTTCGCCATCCGCATGAGGGCACACCATGCCGACATACGACTTCCACACCCGCGGGCCGATTCTCGTCACCGTCGGCCTCGACCTCGGGGCGGTACGTGTCACGGCCGGCGACCGTCCCGGCGTCACCGTCTCCGTCCGCCCCAGGAACCGCCACGACGCCTGCGACACGGCGACCGCGCGGGCGGCCCGGGTCCGCTGCACCGCCCAGGAGCTGACCGTCACCGCCTCCCGGTCCCGCGACTCGGACGGCAGCGGTGCCGTCCTCGTCGACATCAGGGTGCCGGCCGGATCCCGGATGCACGGCACGGCCCTGGCGGCGGACTTCGACTGCGAGGGCGAGGTGGGGGAGTGCCGGATCGTCACCGGCTGCGGCCATGTCCGTCTCGGGCGCTCGGGACCGGTGTATGTCTCCTCGGCCCTCGGGAACGTGAGTGTGGACCGGGTGGCCGGCGACCTGGAGGCCGTGGCCGGCTGCGGTGACATCGCGGTGCGGCGGATCGACGGCGCGGCCGACATCAACCGCGGCACCGGTGGCGTCCGTATCGGCACCGCCCTCGGGGACGTACGCGTCTACGCCGACAGCGGGGACCTGAGCATCGACCGGGCGCACGGTGCGGTCGAGGCCCGTGCCGCGCAGGGTGACATCCAGGTGGGAAGGGCACTGCGCGGCCCCCTGGTCCTGGAGACCGCCTCCGGGATGCTGGACGTGGGCATTCCCGAGGGCCTGGGCGCCAGCCTGGACCTCGACTCGCATGTCGGCACCGTGTACCGCACCCTCGATTTCGTCGAGAGCGGCGCCGAGGCGCCGGCGGGGAACGGCGGGGACGGGACGACGGTCAAGGTGACCGCCCGCACCATCATCGGGGACATCCTGATACGACGGACGAGCCACGGCCAGGACGTGATCTGACCGTGGCTCGTGTCACCTCGCCGACCGAAGGCCCTGGTTCACCAGGTGACCGGCAGGCTCTTCACCCCGTAGAAGTCGGAGTCGGTGCGCATCGGGACCTCCTCGGCCGGCACGGCCAGCCGCAGCCCCGGGAAGCGGGCGAACAGTTCCAGCAGGGCGACCTTGATCTCCACCCGGGCCAGATGCTGGCCGAGGCACTGGTGGATGCCGTGCCCGAAGGTCAGCTGACCGGTGGCCGGGCGCCGCAGGTCGAGGGTGTCGGGGTCCGGGTACTTCTCCGGGTCGCGGTTGGCGGCCTGGGCGGCCAGGGTGACCGTGGCACCGGCCTTGATGAGCTGTCCGTCCAGTTCGACGTCCTCCAGCGCCGTGCGGATGTTCGTGTCCGTGATGGACAGATAGCGCAGCAGCTCCTCCACCGCCCCGTCGGCCGCCTCCGGTTCATCGCGGAGGACGGCGAGCTGGTCGGGGTGGGTGAGCAGCGCGAAGACGCTCAGGCCGATCATGTTGGCGGTGGTGTCGAACCCGGCGCCGAGCAGCAGCGAGCCGATGTTGGTGAGCTCCTCGTCGGTGAGATCGCTCTCGGCCAGCTCGCCGAGCACGTCGTCGGTGGGCTCGGCACGCTTGGCCAGGACCAGTTCGCCCAGGAACCTCTGCAGTTCGGCGTAGGCCGCGAACTGGGCCTCGGGGCCCTGGCTGTTGTCGTTGGTCGCGATGGCCTGCCGCTCGAAGAACTCCCGGTCCGCGTACGGCACCCCGAGCAGCTCGCACATCATCTGTGCCGGGATGGGCAGGGCGTACTCCTGGAACAGGTCGGCCGTCGGGCCCTTCTGCGCAAGTGCGTCCAGGCGTTCGGCGGTGATCTGCTCCAGGCGGTTGGTGAGCCTGCGCATCCGGCGGGTGGTGAACTTGCCGATGAGCAGTCGCCGGTAGCGGGTGTGCTCGGGCGCGTCCTGACGGACGAACATGCCGGGCGGGGCCGGCGGCGCCTGGTACTCGGCGGCCGGGCCGGGAATCGGCCAGTGCGCGAGTTCGGCCCGCGAACTGAACCTGGGGTCGGCCAGCACCTCGCGGACGGTGCGGTGGCCGGTCGCCAGCCAGCCCAGGTGGCCGTCGGGATAACGCAGCGGGCGCAGCGGTGCCTGGGCACGCAGTTGCGCGAATTCGGCGGGAGGATCGAAGGGGCAGCCTTCCGGACGCTCGATGGGCAATTCCGGGAGGGGGGGTAAGGATTCCGTGGTCAATTCACAACTCCCCGTCGCGGGCTCTTGGTCAGTGAGCCCGCATAGCAGTGGAATGAGCGACAAGTAGAACGCTACTTTCCGGTTGCGGGGAGGGTCAACAAGCCTTCGTGTAAAGGGCACTTATACTGAAACAGATACGCGCCGGCGGTGCCCCTCGGGGGCACCGCCGGCGCGCTGAATGATTCTTGGATCCGTCAGGCGGGACGCCGGCCCCAGGCCGCCATGGTGGCCAGGCCCAGATCCCAGAAGTCGTCGCTGTACATCAGGCCGGCGGCCCGCTCGACCTGCTCCTCGCTCGCCGTGCCGGCCGAGACGACGTACGGCCCCCAGCCCTTGAGGGCCTCGCCCCAGAACAGCGACATGGGCCGGCCGCCGCCGACCACCGACAGGGACGCCTCCACGCCGATGTCCTGCAGCCCGAGATCCAGCAGCGGGGCGGGGAAGGTGCGCGGCCAGCGCAGGTCGGTGCCGACCTGTTCGCGGTACTGCTCCAGCGTGGCGAGGCTGACCTCGCGGTAGTCGTCGTCCCGCGCCGACTCGACGGGGAACTGCGCGGGCTCCTCCAGCAGCAGCAGGCCCCCCGGCTTCAGCCAGGACACCACGCGCGCGAGGTCGGCCTCGCGGCTGCGCAGGTGAGCGAAGACGTATCGCGCGTAGATCAGGTCGAAGGACTGCTCGGGGAAGTCGTCGGTGGTCACGTCGTGGCGGACGATCTCCAGGTTCGGGGCCACCTGACGGCTCAGCGAGCCGAGTTCGATGTCGGTGGCGATCACCTTGCCCGCGGGGCAGCGCTCGGCCAGCCAGCGGGCCGTGGTGCCCGAGCCGGCGCCGATCTCCAGGCAGTGCCAGTCCGGTCGGGGCTCCAGCGCCGCCAGGCGCCGCCGGCTCGTCGGGTCGAGTTCGTCGCGCAGCGCGGTCAGCCACGCGGGCGTGGAGTCCTCCTCGGACTGCTGGGGGATTTCCTGTTCGGTCAGCTCGGCCGTCACTATCGCACGCTCCTCATCAGGGTTGTCTGGCTCTCGCGGCGGGCATGCGCGAATTCTGCGACAACGGCAGAAGACCTCTGGGGAATACGGGGGCGGTGGCCTGAAATATCGGCGGTCATTCCCGTCGGTAATCGGGCGGCGCCCACCCGGCCGCCCACCGATCGTTGGGGACCGGGGGGATTCGCGTCAAGGAACGTACGTCGGACGACGGTCGCGACCGGGCGGAGAGACCGACACCCGGTGTCCTGTCGACGGGACGGCCGGACACACAAAGGCTGGTCCGGTCGACAGCGGCGTTCTACGATGCGAGCCGAGCGCCAAAAGTCCCTGGCGCGTGCGGCAGTTGCCGCATTCTGTGCGGCTGTCATTCCGGAGTGACCGAAGCGGCTGAGCGTTCTCTGGCCAGTTGCCGTAGTTCCCATCAACGGAGGAAAACCGTGACCGAATTCGCTGACCGCTGGGGTTTCGCACCGGACAAATTCTGGCTGCGTGGCGAGCGGCCCGAGAACCCTGTCGAGTGGCGCGAGGAGCTTCAGCGTTGGGAGGTGTACGGCTATCCCGAGGTCAACGAGGCGCTGAGCAACAACGACGGCTACTCGGCCGACTCCGGCAAGCTGTTCAACTTCGACGAGGAGACGGCGAAGTACTTCGACGGCGACCTCGCCCAGATGACCGGGCCGGAGCACGCGAACGTCCGCAAGCAGGCCGCCCAGGCATTCGACCCGAAATTCATCGCGCGTCTCGAGTCCCGGGTCCGCGACCTGGCCAACGAATACGCCGACACGCTTGAGAAGTTCGCCAAGTTCAACCTGCTGAGCGACTTCATCGACCATGTCGCCGGCATCGTCTTCAGTGAACTCCTCGGCATTCCCGCCGAGGACCGGACCATGTTCAAGCTGGTCGACCAGAACATGGACCAGGAAGCCCAGATGACGCAGGTCGGCGAGGGCACCGAGGACGGCTACTTCGAGCAGCTGACCAAGCCCCTGCAGCCGCTGCGCGAGATGCTCGGCGTGCATGTCGACGCGAAGACGAAGGACCCGAAGGACGACCTGATCAGCCTGCTGAGCCAGGTCACCAAGGTCGACGGCAGCCTGATGACGCGGGACCAGATCATCAACTTCATCATCGGCATCCTGGGCGCCGGCCACCTGGCCACCCCGCTGCTGGTGGGCAACACCATGCTGTGCCTGGAGTCGTTCCCGGAGCAGTACGCGCTGGTCAAGTCGGACCACTCGCTGATCCCCGGCATGATCGAGGAGACGATGCGGTTCCTGACCCCGGGCGCCGCCTCCTACCGCGCGACCCTCCAGGACGTGGAGCTCGGCGGCAAGCAGATTCCCAAGGACTCGCTGCTGCGCGTCTACCTCGGCGCGGCCAACCGCGACCCGCGCCAGTTCACCGACCCGGACACCTACGACGTGACCCGCAGCCCCAACGCCCACCTCGGCTTCGGCCGTGGCGCCCACTACTGCATGGGCGGGCAGATGGTGCGGGTGGAGACCCGAGTCGTGTTCGAGGTCCTCTTCAACCGGTTCCCGAAGCTGCGGATCGACCCGGCGATCCCGCCGCTCTTCTTCAACTCGCCCGACTTCACCGGCGTGCGCTCGGGAGGAATGCACGTGCGCATCGACTGATCCGTGCCTCCCCGCACAGCGAGAGGTGCTCCCCGACGGCGGGGAGCACCTCTCGCTGTGTGCGTGGCGGTGTCCTGGACTCCGTCCCGCCACGACAGTGACAGGGCTCCGGCCCTGCCGCCGGGGGGTGGGGCGGCAGGGCCGGAGCCGTCGGCCGGGCTGCGGGGGATCAGCCGGCCTTCTCGGAGACCTCCCGAAGGAGGGGGCGCAGGGAGTCGGCGGAAGCCGTGAGGATCTCCTGGACCTGGTCCAGCTGCTCCCCGGTGAGGGAGCGGCCCTTGGCGGAGTCCTGGACCTGCTCGGCGAAGCGCTCCAGCATCCGCTTCAGCAGCCGTTGGGTCTCCTTGGCGTCCTTGCCCCTCGATCCGCCGTCGAGGTGGCCGGTGCTGCGTCGCACGGAGGCACGGATCCGTTCGTCGATGTCGGCGCTCACCGCGGCCTGAAGGTTCTCACCGGTCCACTGTTCCAGGGCCGCCGTGGTGAGCTCCTCCTTGAGCTGTGCCGTGAGGTCCTTGGCCTGTTCTTTCGCCTGTTTGCGCATGGTGGGTGCCTGCTCCTTCAACTCGGTGCGGATCTGACGGCCGAGAGCGGGACGTTTCCCGGCGGCCGTGGGGGTGAGGTGCTCGGACAGTGCGGCGACGGTGGGGTGCTGGAAGAGCCGGCGGATCGTGGTCTCCAGGCCCAGCGTGCGGCGCATCCGGCCGAGGATGCGGGTGGCCTTGAGCGAGTTGCAGCCCAGGGCGAAGAGGTTGTCGTCGATGCCGACCTCGTCGACGCCGAGTACGTCCGCGATCAGCTCGCAGAGGGCCTGCTCCTGTGCGGTACGTGCGCCGCGGCGGCCGTCGCCGGACGGGTCGGCGCCCGGCTCGGGCAGCGCGTCCCGGTCGACGGTGCCGTCCGCCGCGAGCGGCAGCTCGTCGAGTGCGGCGAACACGGCGGGGACCAGGTGCTCCTGCAGGTGCCGCGCCGTGAACTCGCCCAGCTCGGCGGGGTGTACGTCGCCGCCGCGCACCGGCACGACATAGGCGGCCAGTGAGGCCTCGCCGTCGGCCTCGCGCACGACCGCCGTCGCCCGTGCGACACCCGGGTGGGCCGCCAGCACGGCGGCGACCTCGCCGGGGGCCACCCGGCGCCCGCGCACCCGCGGAAGGCGGGATTCCGGATCGACGTACTCGAGGGTTCCGTCCGCGCACCAGCGCACCAGGTCCCCGGTGCGGTACAGCCGGCCGCCGAACGGGCCGCAGGGGTCGGCCACGAAACGCTCGGCCGTCAGACCGGCCCGGCCGTGGTAGCCGCGCGCCACCTCGCCCGCGACGTACAACTCGCCCGTGACGCCGGTCGGTACGGGCCGCAGCGCCGAGTCCAGCACGCGGACCCGCACGCCCCCGAGCGGGGAGCCGAGGGGCCGGCGCACACAGGTCGCGTCCGTCTCCCGCGGTGCGGTGAACGCGGTGGCGTGCGCCGCCTCGGCCGGGCCGTGGGTGCCGACCACCTGCACGCCCGGTATCGCCTCGCGCAGCCGTTGCACGAACGAGCCGGGCAGCGTGTCCCCGGTGAGGACGACCCTGCCGACGTAGATCACGCCCGGGGACCGGTCCAGCACCTGGGCGAAGAACGGAGCGACGGAGCTGATCACGTCACCGGTCCAGCCCCAGTCCCGTCCCAGGGAGCCGAGGTCGGTCGGGATCCTGACCGAGGCGCCGGAGCACAGCGCGCCGAGGACCTCCAGGACCATCGCGTCGTCGTGCGGCGACGCCGCGAGCAGCCGTGTCCCGGCGGACAGATCCGCCTCGGCCGCGAACCGCAGCGCCGCGTGGGCCAGCGCGTGCTGGCCGACCGTCACGAGCGGCCCGTCGCCGCGCGCCGGACGGCGCAGCCAGGCGAGGTGGAGCGGGGCCAGGGGCTCGGCGCGGTCCTCGTCGGCCGGGTCGGCGTTGTCCGACGGCGACCCGGGCTGTGCGCCGAGCGCGTCGACATCGGCCCGGGTGACGACCTCGGCCGTCTCGGCGGGTACGGCCCCGCCCGGCTCGGCGAGGATGAACGCGGCGCCGGACTTCAGGGTCCCCAGCAGTGCGACCGCCAGCTGGACCGAGCGCGGCAGGGCGAGGCCGACCACCGTCTCGGGGCCGACGCCCCGCCGGATGAGCCGGTGCGCGAGGCGGTTGGCCCAGGTGTTGAGCTCCCGGTAGGTCAGGGACACCCCGTCCGCGCACACCGCCTCCGCGTCCGGTGTCGCGGCGGCCTGCCGTTCGACCAGCACGGACAGGGCGGCGGCGGTCCGGCGGACGGCGGTCCGCTCGCGCTCGGGGGCGATCAGCACGTCGACCGCGCCGACGGTCCGCGCGGGGTCCTCCGTCAGCTGGCGCAGCACCGCCTGCAGCCGGGCGGCGATGGTCCGCACGGCGTCGGCGGTGAGGACGTTGCGGTGGTACTGGAGGGTCAGGGACAACTCGCCGTCGGTGTGGACGATCAGTGCCAGCGGGTAGTTGGCGGCGCCCTCGGCGTGCATCCCGGTGACCTCGATGCCCGCCGCGGCGCCGGCGTCGGCGAGCCCGACGCGGTCCACCGGGTACGACTGGAACGCCACCAGCGTGTCGAACAGGGCGTCCACACCCAGGTCCTGGTGGATCTCGGCGAGCCCGTAGTGGTGGTGGTCCAGCAGCTCGAACTGCCGTTCCTGCAGGCGAGTCAGCAGCTCGGCGAGGCTGTCGCCGGGCGTGAGGCGGACCCGTACCGGGAGGGTGTTGATGAACAGCCCCACCATCGACTCCACGCCGGGCAGGGTCGCCGGACGGCCGGAGACGGTCGCGCCGAACACCACGTCCGGGCGTCCGGTGAGTGCGCCGAGCAGCACCGCCCAGGCGCCCTGCACCAGCGTGTTCACCGTGACGCCCAGCTCCGCGGCGCGCCGCAGCAGCCGGCGGGTCTCGTCGTCGGACAGGCTGACGCGTTCCTCGGCGGCGCCGGAGACCTCGCCGCGTGGTGCGCGCGCCGCGAGGAGCGTCGGCTCCTCGACCCCGGCGAGTTCCTCCTTCCACGCCTTCGCCGCCCCGTCACGGTCCTGCCGTGACAGCCAGGACAGGAAGTCGCGGAAGTCGCGGACCGCGGGCAGTCCGGAGGGGTCGCCCCCGGAGGCGTACAGGCGCAGCAGGTCCTGCAGCAGGATCGGTTCGGACCAGCCGTCGACCAGCACATGATGGGTGGTCAGGACCAGCTCGTGGTGGCCTGGTCCGCACCGCAGCAGGGTCAGGCGCAGCAGTGGCGGGCGGGTGAGGTCGAAGTGCGTGGCGTAGTCCTCGGCGAGGAACCGCCGGCGCGCCTCGTCACGGCCGGTTTCGGAGAGCGTGCTCAAGTCGATCTCCTGCCAGGTCAGTTCGACGTCGTCGACGACGAGCTGCAGCAGGTTGTCGTCGGCGTCCTCGACGAAGGCCACGCGCAGATTGGCGTACCGGTCGAGCAGGGCCTGCCCGGCCACCCGCATCCGGGCGGCGTCGACCTCGCCGGCCAGGCGGATCACCGTCTGCATCTGGTAGGCGTCGTACCCGTCGGCGCTGAGCGACGACTCGAAGAGGATGCCGGACTGCAGGGAGGTCAGCGGCCACACGTCCGAGAGCGTCGGGTAGCGCTCCTGGAACTCCCTGAACTGTGCGGAGCCGGCGTCCGTCAGCGGAGCGGAGGCTGCGGTGTCCGCGCTGTCGTCCCTGCGCGTCGCGACCCGGGCGAGCGCGGCCACGGTGCGGCACTGCAGGATCTGCCGCGGAGTGACCTCCAGGCCCCGGGCGCGGGCCCGGGTGGCGACCCTGATCGCCTTGGTGCTGTCGCCGCCCTCGCGCAGGAAGTCGTCGTCGACGCCGGTCCGCCGCACGCCGAGCACCTCGGCGAAGGCACCGGCCAGGATCTCCTCCCACGGTGAGGACGGTGCCCGGTAGGGGGCGGAGGCGAAGACCGGCTCGGGCAGGTGCAGACGGTCCAGCTTGCCGTTCGGGGTGAGCGGCAGCCGGTCGAGGAACATCACGGCGGCGGGCACCATGTACGCGGGCAGCCGGTCGGCCGCGAGGGCCAGCAGCGCCTCGGCACCGACATCGCCGTCGGACACCACATAGGCGATCAGACGGTCGGAGCGCGCGACGACCACGCACTGCCGCACGTCCGGATGGGAGCGCAACACGGCCTCGATCTCGCCGAGTTCGACGCGCAGGCCGTGGATCTTGACCTGGAAGTCCTTGCGGCCGATCAGCTCGATCAGGCCGTCGGGGCCGAACCGTGCGAGGTCGCCGGTGCGGTACAGGCGCTCGTCCGCCACCACGTCCTCGTACGACCAGTCGAGGAACCGCTCGGCGGTGCGCTGCGGCTGGTCCAGATAGCCGCGGGCCAGACCCGTGCCCGCCAGGTACAGCTCCCCGGGCACCCCCTGCGGCACCGGCTGCAGGTCGTCGTCGAGGATGTACGTGCGCTGGTTCGCCATGGGGCGGCCGTACGGGATGCTGGTCCACTGCGGGTCGGTCTTCTCCACCTCGTAGAGAGTCGAGTGGATGGAGGACTCGGTGGCGCCGCCCATCACGACGAACCGCAGTCCGGGCGCGAGGGCCTGGACCCGGTCGGGCAGCGTGACCGGAACCCAGTCGCCGCCGAGCAGCGCCAGGCGCAGCTGCGGCAGCGGCTCGGCGCCGGTCTGCTCCAGGTGGTCGGCAAGCAGGTTCAGCAGCGCGGGGGCCGAGTTCCACACGGTGACGTTCTCGGCGACGAGGAGGCGGGCCCAGTGCTCGGGGTCCTTCGCGCGTGCGGCGTCGGGCACGACCACGGTGCCGCCGGCGATGGTCAGGCCCAGGAACTCGTAGACCGACATGTCGAAGCTGGGCGAGGACAGTGCGAGCACCGAGTCCCCCGGGCCCACGCCGTAGCGGGTGTTGAGGTCGGCGATGTTGTTCAGGACGCCCCGGTGGCGCAGCGCGATCGGCTTGGGCGCACCCGTCGAACCCGAGGTGTGGATGATGTAGCACAGGTGGTCGGGCGAGGCGACGCGGCCCGGGTTGTGCGCGGGCTGCAGGGCGAGGGTGTCGGCGTCGCGGTCGAGCAGGATCAGCGGCGGTCCCTGTTCGCCGCTGGTGGGCAGGTTCGCGGCCAGCTCCGTGCGGCTGATCATGACGGTGCAGGACGTGCCCGCCACCATGGCCGCGATGCGCTGCGCCGGGTAGTCCGGGTCGAGGGGCACATAGGCGCCGCCCGCCTTGAGCACGGCCAGCTCCGCGATCAGCAGCTGCGCCGAACGGTCCAGGCACAGGCCGACCCGCGCGTCCGGGCCCACGCCCAGGGAGCGCAGGTGGTGGGCGAGGCGGTTGGCCGCCGCATTGACCTGACGGTACGTCAGTTTCGTGGCGCCCTCGACGACGGCGACCGCGTCGGGCGCGGCGTCCGCGCGGGACTCGAAGGCCTCGTGCAGGCAACCCTGGTCGGGAAGCTCGGTCTCGGTGCGGTTCCACTCCACGAGGGTGCGGTGCAGCTCCTCGTCGGTGAGCAGCCGCAGCCGGCCCACGGCGTGCTCGGGGTGGCGCAGTCCGTCCACGAGCAGCGTGCGGTAGTGGCCGAGCAGCCGCAGCGCGGTGGAGCGCTCGAACAGCTCGGCGTCGTAGTGGAGTTCCGCCTTCCGGTCGTGTACGACCAGGTGGAGCTCGAAGCGGGCACCGTCCGGGGCCGGGGTCGCCCCGGCCGTGAAGCCGGCGGGGCGGTCTCCGGTCGCGTCCGCGATGGTGCTGTGCGCGGCCAGGTCCCGCAGCGTCGACTCGCCGGTGATCTGGAAGCGGCGCTCGCCGCTCGTGGTGGCGAGGGCGATCCGGTCCTGGCCGGTGTAGCGGTGGAGCACCGCCGCGAAGGCGGCGGCCAGGACGGGCTCGCGCACGGACCGGGAGTCCAGGTCAGTGCTCTCCACGGCCGAGCACCGGGGAGCCGTGCCGGGGCGGCGCGGCCGGTCCGTCGGCACGAGCGCCGGGGGCCAGGGCGGTGTGCCCGGCGCGGGCCGGGCCTCGGAGGCAGGGCGGTGGTCGGTCATGTTCCGACTCCGATCAGGGAAACCGGGACACGGCCGGCGGTGTCGATGGGCAGGGGATGACGGGAGCACAGCCACTGGACCTCCGCCCGGACCTGGGCGACCAGTGCCGGGTCGATCCGGTACTCGGTGTCCGAGAGCGCGGTGGTCCCGGCGAGCACGGTGTGCAGCAGCTGGGCGCAGACGCGCATCTGCGCGGGGTCCATCCCGCGCTGCGCCAGGATGTTCGTGCCCAGCCGCAGACCGCTGGTGACCAGGGGCGGCTTGGTGTCGCCGGGGATGCGGTTGCGGTTGGCGAGGATGCCGCACTCCTCCAGGGCGCGCTCGGCGACCACTCCGCTCAGACCGAAGTCCGTGACGTCGATGAGGACCATGTGGTTGTCGGTGCCGCCGGTCAGGATCCGGTGGCCGAGCACGGAGAGTTCCTGGGCCAGGGCACGGGCGTTGTGCACGATCAGCCGCGCCGTCTCCTGGAAGGCGGGTTCGGCGGCCGCGGCGAAGGCGCGGGCCTTGGCGGCGATGGACGCCGGGCTGGGCGTGCCCTGGGACTGCGGGAAGACCGCGCGCTGCATGAGCCGGTGCAGCGGGGTGCGGCCGTCGGGTCCTGGCGTCCTGTACTCGAGTCCGCTGAGGATCAACCCGCCGCGGGGGCCGCCCAGTTGCTTGTACGTGCTGGTGGTGGTGAGGTGCGCGACGTCCACCGGGCTGGGGTGCCGGCCCGCCGCCACCAGGCCGGCGATGTGCGAGATGTCCGCGAGCAGATAGGCCCCGGCGATGTCGGCGATGGCCCGGAACCGGGCGAAGTCGATCAGTCGGGGGTAGGCGCTGGCTCCCGCGATCAGCACCCGCGGCCGGTGCTCCAGCACCAGATCCGTCAGCCGCGCGTAGTCGATGCGGCCGCTCTCGTCCAGGCCGTAGGAGACCGAGTGGTAGTGGCGTCCGGTCACCGAGGCGGGAGACCCGTGGGTGAGGTGGCCGCCCGCGTCCAGGTCGAGGCCGAGCAGGGTGTCGCCCGGGCGCATCAGCGCCGCGAGGACCGCCAGGTTGGCCGAGGAGCAGGAGTGCGGCTGCACATTGGCGTACCGTGCGCCGAACAGCTGCTTGGCCCGTTCCACCGCCAGGTTCTCGACCGCGTCGAACTGCTGGGCGCCGGGATGGTACCGGGCGCCCGGATAGCCCTCGGCGGTCACGTTGGACAGGGCGGATCCGCCGACGGCGAGAACGGACGGATCCGCGATGCTCGCCGACGCGATCATGGCGAGCGTCGAGTTCTGCTGGGTGACCTCGGCGTCGAGGAGCCCGGCGAGCTCGGGATCTGTGTGGTGCAGGGAGACCATGCCGACCCGGAGCAGCTGTGCCTGCTCGCCGGTCCGGGTCAGGCCGCCCCGCGGCGTCGTGGGTGCCTGGGCAGCAACTGACTGCCGTGTCATCGCATTACCTCATCTCGTGCTCATGCCTCGAAGAAACGGGAGTGCACGGTGCTTCAGGTCTGTGGGGGGCGGGATCCGGCCGGAATAAAAGGCGGTCGTGGGTCAGCTCGTATTGCGAAGGGAAGTCGTGACCGGCTGCCGGAGCGGCGGATTTCCTGTTCGCGCCATGCGTTGCGCTGCCTTGCGCAGCGCTATGGAAAGGTATTTGGCGGTGATCCGGGACAATTCACGGACCGCCAGGTCCAGATGAACGGGAATCATGGCAACTGCTCCATCAGCTCGGCGGTCGCACGGCGGTGGCCGCATGGGCTCTCACGGAAGGACAGCTCAACCCGGTCCCGGATGTCGGGCGTCTTCTCCTGGCTGAGCTTGAACATCGCGTCGGCACGGGAGACGGTGAACCGGAAGGCTCCGACGGCCGGCATGATCTCGCGGAAGTAGCCGAGGGACTCGGACATGTCCCAGCCCGTGCCGAACCGGTCCTCGAAGTCCCGCACGGTGGAGGTCACCACGCGCAACGTGTCCTCGTCCGGCCTGCCCTCGTCGAGCTTCTCGATGGTGCCGCGTGCGTGGACCGCGGTGAAGTTCCAGGTCGGAGCGGCCGGCGAGACCTCGTAGAGCGTCGGCGACACATAGGTGTGCGGCCCGGTGAAGGTCAGCAGCACGGTGGCGCCGGGCCTGAGCGCGGCCCAGTGCGGGTTCGCCCTGTTCATGTGCCCGAGCAGCGTGGTGCCCGCGAGGCCCGCGGCCGGCTCGCCGGTCGTGCGCGGATCCGGAATCACCGGCAGGTGTGTGGCGAACGGGCCTTCGGCCTCCGTGCCGTTGCTCACCATCATCGCCAGCGGATTGCGGCGGATCAGTTCGAGCATCCAGGAGGCGTCTGGTGCGCGGTACAGCGGAGGAACGAACATCGGGTACCGCCCTCTCGACTTCGGCGTGGGTGTGTTTCTCGGTGGGTGTGGCTTGTTCGGTATGCCGAGAAAACTAGCCACGCGTTCTTTCGAAGCGTTATCGATCGGACTTCGGCGGACGGATGTCCGAGGCGTCTTACGTGCGGCGCAACCGGAACCGGCCGTGCGATATACGCCTGGCCGATGCTCGACGGTGCCCGGTGTGATGCACAGGAAACCGGCCGTGAGCTTTGGCTGAAAAAGGTTCGATAACGAAAGGGAAAGCCACGCGAATAACGTCGTTCGCCGAGTGGTCACTGCCCCGGATCGAGGTCAGGAGAGAGCATGTTCCATGTGAATTCTGAGGTCGGTGAGCTGAAACAGGTCATCCTGCACGAACCCGGCCTGGACCTGGAGCGGCTGACGCCGAGCAACAAGGACGCGCTGCTCTTCGACGACGTCGTCTGGGTCTCCCGGGCGCAGGAGGAGCACCGCCTCTTCCAGCAGGTCTTCCGCGACCGGGGAGTGACGGTCCATCTCCTGCACGGCCTGCTCGCCGAGACGGTCAAGCACGAGGAGGCCGTGGCCTTCGTACTCGACCGTGTCCTGGACGAACGGCAGCCCCATCTGGGTGCCGCGCTGGCCGGGACGACCCGCCGGCTGCTCGCCGCGATGGGGCCGGAGGACCTGGCCACTCACCTGCTCGGCGGACTGACCAAGCGCGAGCTGACCGAGGCGCTGGGGGAGGGCCGCACCGGCGGCCGGTCCCTGGGACTCGACCTGCTGGCCGACGGCGACTTCGTCCTTGCGCCACTGCCCAACTCCCTGTTCACCCGCGACACGAGCTGCTGGGTGTACGACGGCGTCTCGGTCAATCCGATGCGCAAGGCCGGCCGCAGGCGCGAGACGGTCAACTACGAGGCGATCTATCGGTTCCATCCGATGTTCGCGGACCAGGGCGCGAAGCGCTGGATCGACGGCGAGGCCATGGCGCCGGCCGCGATCGAGGGCGGCGACGTGGAGGTCATCGGCAACGGCACCGTTCTGGTCGGCCTGGGCGAGCGCACCACCCCGGCCGCCGTGGAGATCCTGGCCCGCCGGCTCTTCGACGCGGGTTCCGCCCGGCGGGTGATCGCCGTGCAGCTGCCCAAGGCCCGCGCCTTCATGCACCTGGACACCGTGATGACCATGGTGGACAGGGACGCCTTCACCCTCTTCACTGGCCTCGACCGTCGCGCGCTCAGGTCCTGGACGCTGCTGCCCGGGGCCCATCAGGGGCTCGCCGTCACCGAGAACGACGACTTCTTCGCCGAGATCGCCGCCGCGCTCGGCCTGCACGCGGTGCGGGTCCTGCAGACCGAACAGGACACCAGTGCGGCCGAGCGCGAGCAGTGGAACGACGGCTGCAACCTCCTGGCCGTCGCACCCGGCACCGTCATCGCCTACGAGGTCAACGAGAACAGCAACCGGATGCTCGAGGAGAACGGCATCGAAGTGCTGCGCATCAGGGGCGACCAGCTCGGCCGGGGCCGCGGAGGCCCGCGCTGCATGAGCTGCCCCATCGAGCGCGCCGCCGCCTGACCCGGCGACCGACCCAGCCGTCCACCGGTCCACCGTTCACCGGTCCACCCGACCGCCTGCTTCACAGACAGAGAGGGATCCTCCGTTGTTCACCACCGCGCTGCCGGCCGTACGCCAGGCCACCCGTCGGCACTACCTCATGTGCCGTCCCACCCACTTCGACGTCACGTACGAGATCAACCCCTGGATGAACGCCACCAAGCCCGTCGACACCGACCTGGCGATCGAGCAGTGGGACGGCCTGAGAAGGCTGTACCTCGAGTACGGCCACGCCGTCGACCTCATCGAGCCCGTCGAGGGCCTGCCCGACATGGTCTTCTCCGCCAACGGGGCGACCGTCGTCGACGACCGCGTGCTGGTGGCCAGGTTCCGCCATGCCGAACGGGCCGCCGAGGCGGCGGCCCACCGGGAGTGGTTCGCCTCCCGCGGCTACCGCGACCTCCACACCGCCACCTACGTCAACGAGGCCGAGGGCGACTACATGGTGGTGGGCCGCACCATCCTGGCCGGCACGGGGTTCCGCACCGACCCGCGGGCCCACGCCGAGCTGCGGGAGGCCCTCGGCTGCGAGGTGGTCACCCTCACCCTGACCGACCCGCGCTTCTACCACCTGGACACGGCGCTCGCCGTGCTCTCCGACACCGAGGTCATGTACTACCCCGGGGCCTTCTCCGCGGACAGCCTCGCCACGCTGCGCGAGCTCTACCCCGACGCGGTCGTCGCGGAGGAGGCCGACGCGCTGGCGTTCGGGCTCAACGCGGTCTCCGACGGGCTGCATGTGTTCCTGCCCGACACCGCCACCGGACTCGCCGCGCAGCTGCGTCGGCGCGGGTTCGAGCCGATCGGCGTCGATCTGTCCGAACTGCTCAAGGCGGGCGGCAGCGTGAAGTGCTGCACGTTGGAGATCCGCCACCAAGCCCGACACTGACGGGGAGACCAACCATGAGTACTCGCGAAAGTCACACCTACGATGTGGTGGGCGTCGGATTCGGCCCGTCCAATCTGTCGCTCGCCATCTCCCTGGAGGAGCATCACGCCAATGTGCTGACCGACCCGGTCACCTCCGCCTTCTTCGAACGCCAGCCGAAGTTCGGCTGGCACCGGAACATGCTGCTTCCGTCGGCGACCATGCAGATCTCCTTCCTGAAGGATCTGGTCACCTTCCGGAACCCGGCATCGCGGTTCAGTTTCGTCTCGTTCCTGCACGCGCAGGGCCGGCTCGCGCAGTTCGTCAACCGCAAGAACTTCTTCCCGACCCGTCAGGAATTCCACCAGTACCTGGAATGGGCGGAATCGCATCTGACCAACCAGGTCACCTACAACTCGGCCGTGCTCGCCGTACGGCAGCCGCCGGGCGCCGCGCCCGGTGCCATCGACCACCTGCAGCTCGAGATAGGCGACACCGTGCGCGGCACCACCCGCACGGTGAACGCCCGCAACATCGTCGTCTCGACGGGTCTGCGACCGCGCATGCCCGACGGCGTCGTGCGTGACGAACGGGTCTGGCACAGCTCGGAGTTCCTGACCCGGTACGGCCTGGCGAACCCCGCGCAGCTGAAGAGTGTGGCCGTGGTCGGCGCCGGCCAGAGCGCGGTGGAGATCACCAAGTTCCTCCACGCGCGGCTGCCGCACGCCCAGGTGCACGCGGTCTTCCCGTCGTACGGCTACTCCGTCGCGGACGACACGGCCTTCGCCAACCAGATC
Organism: Streptomyces sp. NPDC001351; assembly: GCF_042896045.1. Taxonomy (NCBI): domain Bacteria; kingdom Bacillati; phylum Actinomycetota; class Actinomycetes; order Kitasatosporales; family Streptomycetaceae; genus Streptomyces; species Streptomyces sp. NPDC001351. The sequence goes on from NZ_JBIAWS010000004.1 coordinate 800,182, forward strand.
TTCGACGCCGAGGCGGTCGACGACTACTACTTCGGCGAGGAGGCCACACGCGAGGCGTTCTGGCGCTACCACCGCAACACCAACTACGGGGTGGCGGACGACAGCGACATAGGGGAGCTCTACCAGATCGCCTACGACGAGGAGGTGTCCGGCGTCAGGCGGATGCACTTCCACAACCTGACGAAGGTGACGTCCGTGACGAGGGACGGGCACACCGCACGCGTACTGCTGCGCCGGCTGGACGGTGCGGAGCGGGAACTCGGCGTCGACGCGATCGTCTTCGCCACCGGCTACGACCCGTTGGACCCGACGGAGCTGCTCGGTGACCTGGACCGCTACTGCCTGCGCGACGAGTCGGGCCGGCACCGGGTGACCCGCGACTACCGGCTGGTCACCACGCCGGAACTGTCCTGCGGCATCTACCTCCAGGGCGGCACCGAGCACACGCACGGTCTGACGTCGTCGCTCCTGTCGAACATCGCCGTGCGCAGCGGTGAAATAGTCGACGCCATCATCAAGGAACGCGCGGAACGCGGAATGGTGAACGCCACGGCCGCGGCGTAATCACCGACGCACCCCGACCCGTGAGCCCCTGGGATTCGTCCCCGGGGCCCACGGGCGTGCCCGGAAACGGGAATGCGAGCCGAATGCAGAAGGAAGGCACAGCGGGGCGAACACGGAGGTTTTCCTCCATGGTGCGCCCGTCCGAAGCCGCGTAACTTCGTTTGTACCGTGCATATTTCGAAAGGGCCGGCAGGGCCCAGAGGGAGGGCGGCACAATGGAATCCACGGCAGACGCGATGGTCGCCGGCGCGGTGATGCTGAGCGCTTCGGCACTGCTCGCCACGGGGCTCGTCTGGGTCTCGACGAACTGGACCCGGGAACGCGGCGCCGCCGAGCGTGCCGCCGCGCAGCGGCAGCGGGAGCTGCACTCCGAGGTGGCCGAGCTGGGCCGCCGGGTGGGGGCGCTGCAGCGGCTTCTGGAGGGCGTGGACTGACGCACCGATACTCCTTCGATAAAGCCGCCCCCTAGCGTCGTGCCCACAGGACATTCCCAGTGGAGGCGACGCACATGACCGGTGGCGTGGAGTACGGATACGAGCGGAAGCTGGCGGCCCTGTGGGCCGAGGCGCTCGGCGTTCCGGTCGAGCGGATCCGACGCGGCGACAACTTCTTCGAGATCGGCGGGACCTCACGGGCCGCGGCCCGGCTGGTGGTGGCGCTGGAGCGCCGCCTGTCCGTCGCCGAGTTCGCCCGCACCCCCACCCTGGCCCAGATGGCGGACCTCCTCGAGCGGCGCGGCCCGGATGCCGGGCAGAGGAAGTGATCCGCCATGCGTCTTGTCATCGCCGAGGGCTCCGCGATCCTCAGGGCCGGGCTGGCACACGTGCTCGGCGCCCAGGGCCACAAACTCGCCGCGGCCGTCCACGACGTCCGGGTGCTGCCCGCGCTGGTCGCCATGCACCGCCCCGACGTGCTGATCACCAACGTCCGCCTCGCGCCGACCTGGAGCGACGAGGGAGTGGACGCCGCCTTGGACATGCGGCGCCGGCAGCCGGGATGCGGCGTCCTGCTCTTCTCGGCGGCCCCCGAACCCGAGCACGTCGCCCGACTGTTCGCGGGTGACGGTGCGGGTCTCGCGTATCTGCTCCAGGACCGTATGACGGACTCCGACGAGTTGTTGGACACGCTCACCCGGATCGCGGAGGGCGGCACGGTCGTCGACCCCCGTATGGTCAGGGCGCTCGCAGTGGGGACGACCCGCACGAGCCGCGAGGAGCGGCGTGCCAGGCGTGGGGGAGGGCTCGACGTGCTCAGCGAGCGGGAGTCCGAGGTCCTGGCGCTGATGGCGCAGGGCCGCACCAACAGCGCCATAGCCGAGCAACTCGTCGTCTCCCAGGGCACCGTGGAGAAACGGGTCGCTTCGGTCTTCGACAAGCTCGACATTCCCGGCAGCCCGAGCGACAACCGCCGGGTGCTCGCCGTGCTGCGCTACCTCTCGGACCGACAGGCGCCCGTGCCCGTCCCCGCCGTCGGCCCACCGGACCCCAGGCACCGCCATCTGACGAGCGTGGCCTGAGACCTCGTACCCGCGCCGTGGCAGCCGGGCGGCCCTTGCCGTCCGGCTACCACTCGATGATGTTCCGGGCGGTCAGGTCGGCCAGGAACGCGGTCACATCGGCGAGGGCCTCCTCCTCGTCGATGCCGTACTGATCCACCAGCACCCGCGCGACGTCACCGACGCTGCGGGTGCCGTCGACGTTCGCGTAGACGAGTGCCGCGGAACCGTCGAGCAGCAGGGCCTGGTCGGCGAAACCGAGCAGCAGGTCCTCGCCCGAACGGCGGACCCGGATGCCGAGCACACGGCGGGGCACGTCACGAGGGGCGATGGGCGGGGCGTCCTCGCTCACGGCGTCTCCACTCGCAGGGAGATGTCCTGGCACAGGCCGAGGACTTCCCTGATCCAGGGTTTCGGGTCGGCGGCGTCGTAGCTCCGCATGGTCTCCAGGGACCAGTACCGCTCGAAGCTGAGGAACTCGGGCGCCACCACACGCAGGCGGGTGGGCCGCCACTTGGGCATGTGACTGCCGAACTCGCCGTGGCTCTCGAGGAGCGCGTCCACGGCGTGGCCGAAGGCCCGCCGTGCGGAGATGGTCGCGCTCTCCGGATTTCCGTCCTCCAGTTGGCCCAGAGCGTCCTCGACCGCGTCGTCCGCGAGGTTCAGCGACCGGACGACCAGGAAGGACTTGAAGGCGGAGTCCGCGAGACGCCTCCGGCACCCCTCCACCCAGTGCTGACCCAGCAGCGTCAGACAGTTGGCCATGCGCCCCAGCGAGACCTCCTCGCGGGGCGTCAGCGCCTCTCCGGCCAGATCGCGCTCGTACGCCTCCCAGGAGACCTTGGCGAGCAGTTGGTCGATCTGGCTGTCGAGCCAGTACGTCACCTCCCAGCGCCGGCCGTCCTCGTGGAACGTCTCGCTCTGCACGCCGGGCGGATCCAGGGGCATCGGGATCGGCCTGCTGGTGGGGGTGTCCCATGCGCGTGTGGTGATGACGTACACATCGTTGTCGCTGCGCGCGTTGTTCCATCCCCGAGCGGCTGATCCCACGACGACCGCCGCCAGACAGTCCTCCGGTATCAATTCCCTCCGGCGCAGTGGCTCAAGCCATTCCTCGGTGCTGATCTGCTGCATTTTCGGCCTCTCCCGATTCGTCAATGAGGGGCGCAGTCGGCGAAGTCCGATCGATAACGGATCGAAAAGTCGGGTGACTAGTTTTATCAACACAACCGGTGCTCACCGGAAGGCCCACCAAGCGGAGGAGTTCCCCATGAAGAAGTACATCAAGCCGTCTGCGAAGAGCGTCAAGCAGAGCTCGGTCCTGAAGAGCAACACCTGATTCTACCTGTGGGTGGGCGATCCCTTCGAGGGATCGCCCACCCACATTTGTTTTCGGCGTTCCCCGAACGCGCCGACAGGCTGAGGAGATTCGATGTGCGGCATTGCGTGCGTAGCCCGGCTCGACGGCCGGGAGCTGGGGCCGGAGACGGACTCCGTGCTCCATGAGATGGCGGAGATCCTGGACCACCGAGGTCCCGACGACCGGGAGCTGATGCGTGACGGACCCGTCGGCATGGCTTTCACCCGGCTTTCCCTCGTGGACCCGGCGGGCGGCGGCCAGCCGCTGGTCAGTGACGACGGCTCCCTGGTGCTCATCGCCAACGGCGAGGTGTACAACCACAGGGAACTGGCCGCCGGCCTGCCGGGCGGTGTCCGTCTCCGCACGGGATCGGACTGCGAGGTGCTGCTCCACCTCTACCGGCAGCGCGGAATGGACTTCCTGCGTGACGTGCGCGGCATGTTCGGTGTCATTCTGTGGGACCGGGCCAACGGCCAATTGATCCTCGCCCGGGACCGATTCGGTGTCAAACCCCTCTACTACCAGCGCGACGGCCGGCGCATCGTGCTGTCCTCGGAGATCAAGGGCCTGTTCGCCGACCCGGCCACTCCCCGGGGCTTCGACTGGGCGCGCTCCCTGTCGGTGGCGATGCTGCCGGCTTCGCCGCGTTTCGCGGAGCCCGACATGTGCACATGGTTCGAGGGCGTCGAGAGCGTCCCGGCCGCCACGGTCCTGCGCATCGACCTGCGCGACGGCCGGACCACCGAGCACCGCTACTGGGAGCTCCCGGCCGAACCGGACGAGGACGCCGACGCCGAGGCCCTGATCGGCCGCTACGGTGAACTGCTCGAGGCGTCGGTGGCGGAATGTGCCACCGCCGACACGGAACTCGGACTGTTCCTCTCCGGCGGGATCGACTCCGGCTCGGTCCTGGCGCTCGCCGCTGAGCGCCTCGACACCCTGCACACCTTCACCGCCCTGACCGGCGGTACCCACGACAACGGCGACGCCGAGAACGCTCAGTGGATCGCGCGCGAGCTCGGTGTGCCCAACCACCAGGTGGTGTTCCCACGCGACCACGCGCCGTCGCCCGAGGAATGGCTGCGGCTGCTGTGGCTCACCGAGACACCGCTGTGCGGCCCCGAGGCCTATTACAAGCACGAGCTGCACCGGTTCGCGCGTCAGGAGCGGCCGGAGCTGCGCGGGATGCTGCTGGGCGCGGCCAGCGACGAGTTCAACGGCGGGTACTCGCGCGACGTCCTCGGCGAGGGCGACTGGCAGTCCTTCCTGGACGGCCTGGCCTACCTCGACCGCGAGACGCGGCTGGAGCGCGATCCCGCACTGGCCCGCTGGTGGACCGGCGGCGAGTCGCTGATCGCGCTGTCCGCGCTGGAGGGGGGCAGCGAGCGCCGGGGCGAGGACGTGTACCGGGCGTATGTCGAGTCCGAGTACCGCAAGGTGCAGCAGTACAACGTGTGGCACGAGGACCGGACGGCCGCCGGGAGCGGCATCGAGGCCCGGGTGCCCTTCCTCGACCACCGGCTGGTCGAGCTCGTCGCCACCGTTCCGGACCGGCTGCGGCCGCGTCTGCTGTGGGACAAGCGCATCCTGCGCGACGCCATGACCTCGCGCATGCCCGAAAGGATCGCCCAGCGCCCCAAGGGACCCTTCTTCTACGGCACGGGTACCCGGCACGCCTATCGCATGCTCGTCCGCCTGCTGCGCGCAGACGACTGCCATCTCGTGGAACGTGCGCTCTCGGCCCCGGGTGCGGACGTCTTCCTCGACGCGGATGCCGTACGGCGCAGGCTCGACGCCCTGGGCGACGGCGACACGGACAACCCGCAGGTCGAGATCCTGCTGCGGGTCGTCAACACGGGGCTGCTGGCCGACATGGCGGCGAAACCGCCCCGGCTCGGCGACCTTTCGGCGGGCACGGTCCTGTCCTCGCTGGGCGGCCCGGTGGCGGACGCCGGCGAACTGTTCGCCGTGGGCCGTGACTTCGACGGGGACGGTGTCCTCAGGCTCGCCGGTGACGCCACCCTGCTCACCGACGACGCGGGCGCCTGGTTCCTGCTCCGGGAGGGGCAGATCGAGTACGTCTTCGAGGACGACTCGCCGGTCCTGCGGGTCCTGCGCCGGCTGGAGGGCTCGGCGTCGCTCGGCGGCGCCCTGGAGGCCGCCGGAGCGGATCTGGACGAGGTCCGCCCCGAGTTGGACGAGCTCCTCGGCCAGCGACTGCTCGGCTGGGCGTCATGAGCGGGGCCAGCCGCGCGGCGCTGCAGGCGGAGGGCGCGAACGTGTCCCGGCTGCCGGCTGCCCCGGGCGGCCCCTACCAGCGACTGGCGCGCGAGCAGCTGGTGCCGGGCACGGCGGCGGCCAGACCGGTGCTGAGCACCTACGCCAGCCGCTTCGGCCGGTGGGACGACCTGGCCGGCGTGCGCCGCAAGCCGCAGCGCCGTCCGGTGGATCCGGCCGACCTCTACTTCCCGCCCGAGCTGTATCCCGTGGTGTCCCATCCCCTCGTGGTCGCGCGGGGGCCGGCCACCGTGCGGATGCTGCTGCTGCAGCGGCTGTACGACTACCTCGACTTCACCACCGAACTGGAGAACCTCGCGGTCATCCCGGTAGCGGCGAAGATCGCCCGCGGCGCCTCCGGTCTCATCCTGCCGCGGCAGATGCAGGCCGACGCCTTCAAGATCGTCACCGACGAGGCGTGGCACGCGCAGTTCTCCTACGACTTCACCCAGGAGCTCGAACGCGTCACCGGGGTGCCCTGGGGAGGAGGCGGAGTCCCGGCGTTCGTACGGCGGCTGGACGAGATCGCCGCCCAACTGCCCCCGGAGGTCGCGGGGCTGGAGGCGCTGGTCTTCTCGATCGTCAGCGAGACCCTGATCTCCGGCATCCTGTCGGACCTCCCACGGGACGAGAGGCTGCCCCGTCCCGTGCGCGAACTGGTCCGTGACCACGCCGAGGACGAGGGACGCCACCACGTCTACTTCCGCTCGGTGCTCCGGCATCTGTGGCCGGCGCTGACCCTCCGCGAGCGACGCGCCGTCGGACCCCATGTGCCGGCGATCATCCAGGCGTTCCTCACCCCCGACCACACGCAGGTGGCGACCCGGCTCGCGGCCGTCGGACTCTCGGACGACGAGATCGTCCAGGCCGTCACCGAATCCTGGCCGGAGCACGAACTGACGCTCTCCATCGCGCAGTCGGCGGCACCCGCCGTCCGGTACTTCACCGAGGTCGGGGCCCTCGACGACAGCCGCACGCGGTACGCCTTCACGGCAGCGGGGCTGCTCGCGCGTGAGGCGGAACCGGACACCGACCCACTGGAAGGGACGCGGTCATGACCGCTGCGCTCACCGGGAGGACGACGCGGTCGTCCTCGTCGTTCTCGTCGTTCTCATCGTTCTGGCGTTTTTGGACAGCGACGACCGTGAGCGGGGTCGGCTCGGCCGTCACCCTGGTGGCTCTGCCGCTGGTGGCCGTGACCGTTCTCGACGCGTCGGTGGCCCAGGTCGGTCTGCTGGCCGCCGCCGGGCAGGTCGGATGGCTGATCCTCGGGCTCCCCGCGGGCGTCATCGTCCAGCGGTATCCGCTGCGCGGGCTCCAGGTGGCCACCGACCTCATACGGCTTGTCGCGCTCGCCTCCATCCCCCTCGCGTGGTGGCTGGGACACCTGACCTACGCACACCTCGTCGTGGCGGCTCTGACCGTCGGGCTCGCGACGGTCGTCTTCGACGTCGGCAACGCCGCCTTCCTGCCGGCCGTCGTCGACAAGAAGGACCTGATCGCACGCAACGGTCTGCTGTCGGGCACCCTCGCCGTGACCCAGACGGGCGGCCCCTCGCTCGGGGGTCTGCTGGTCCAGCTGTCCGGGCCGGTGGGGGCCCTGTGCGTCGACGCCGTGAGCTATCTCGTCTCGGCTCTGACCCTGCGCACCCTGCCCGAGTTGCCGCGCCCCACGGCTCCCTCGTCCGCCCGGGCGGGGTTTCGCCGGCAGATCCGCGAGGGGTGGGAGTTCGTCGTCCGCCACCCCGTGCTGAGGCCGTGCATGTGGTGGGCGACCGCCACGAACTTCGTGTGCGGCGCTCTGGTGGCGCTGACGCCCACCTATCTGGTCCGCGAGGCGCATCTGACGCCCTTCATGGTGGGGCTTCTGATCGCCGCCGACGGGGTCGGCGCTCTGGTGGGCTCCTTCGCCGCCGCCCGGCTCGCCGCCCGCTTCGGCACCGCGCGCGTCCTGGTCCTGGCCTCACTGACCGGCGCCGTACTGGCCCTGGCCATGCCGCTGACGGTGGGGTTCGGCAGCGCCTTCTTCTTCGTGGCCGGCAACGCCGGCTTCAACGGCGGTGTCGTGGTCGGCAGCATCGTGACCCGGACGCACCGTCAGACGGAGTCACCGCCGGAGCTGCTGGCCCGGGTGATGGCGACCGTGCGCTTCGTCTCGTGGGGGGCGTCCCCGGTGGGCGCGGCCCTCAGCGGCCTGGTGGCGGCGACCGCGGGACTGCGTCCGGCGCTCTGGATCGTGTGCGCGTGCGCCTTCGTGGGGCCGGTCATCCTTCTGACGAGCGGAATCCGCGAGCGACGGGACCTGTCTCAGGAGGCGGCCCGGACACGGACTCAAAGCGTGATCCAGTAACGCCGTTTCACCCCGATCGGGGTGGTGCGGACGTCCTCCAGGACGCCTCCGTTCGCCTCTATCGTGCGGGCGGAGGCCGTGTTGCCGTCGTCGCAGGTCAACAGGGTTCGGTCCAGGCCCAGTCGGCGCGCCTCGGGGAGGACGGCGCCGAGGGCCCAGGTGGCGTGTCCTTGCCGGCGGGCCGAAGGGCGGACGCTGTAGCCGATGTTGCCTCCGCCCTCCAGCAGGAAGGCGTTCAGATAGTGCCGTACGTCGATCGCCCCCAGATAGGTGGAGTCCTCGACGATCCACAGGTGCGTCGCGTGCACGCTGCCCTCCGGCATGGGCAGGGAGCGGTCCGACTGCGCCCGCAGGCGCTCCACCCACTCCCCGAAGCCCGCCGCGGTGTCGAGATCCGGCCCCGCCAGCCGCAGTCCGCTGCCGTCCTGATGAGCGTCCGGGCCCCACTCCTGCCGGGCCTCGGTCCAGGAGGTCCTCAAACGTGTGGTGGGCTCTATGAGTCTGAGCATGCCGAGGAGATTAACATTCATTTCATTCGGCAAGGAGGCCGCTTTTCCGTCGAACTCTTGATCTGGCCCCGCGGAATGTGACATGACAGTGTTGTCGCGACGCCCGAAATCGACGGCCAAATCATTTCGAGAGAGGCCCACAGCCATGAGGCAAAGCACTCTTCTGATGCCGGCAGAACTTCACGCGTACATGCTGGCGCACAGCACCGGACCCGACGCCGTCCAGGAGCGCCTGGCCGAGCGGACCAAGGAGTTCGCGGACGTCGCCCACTGGCAGACAGCTCCCGAGCAGAGCCCGTTCCTGACCCTGCTGGTGCAGACGCTGGGTGTGCAGAACGCGGTCGAGGTCGGCACGTTCACCGGTATGTCGGCGCTCGCGATAGCCCGTGGCCTGCGGCCGGGCGGCAGGTTGCTGTGCTGCGACGTCGACGACACCTGGACCCCCCTCGCCCGGGAGGCGTGGCAGGCCGCCGGCGTCGAGGACCGCATCGAACTGCGCATAGCACCGGCGATCGAGACGCTGCGCTCCCTGCCGAATACCGCTCAGGTGGATTTCTCTTTCGTGGACGCGGAGAAGACCGGGTACTGGGACTACTTCAGTGAACTCGTCGTCCGTACCCGGCCCGGCGGTCTCCTGGTATTCGACAATGTCTTCCGCAAGGGGCGGGTGCTCAATCCGTCCAGTGAGGTCGACGACGCCATCGTCGATTTCAACGACAGGCTCGCCAAGGACGACCGCGTCGATGTCGTCATGCTGCCGATCGCCGACGGGATGACCATCGCGCGCCGCAGGCCGTGACGCCCTGCCTCCCGGCCCCGCCCTCCCACCGCGGGGCCGCGCGACGTCATCGGTGCAGCACCGTCCTGAGGGTCTCGCGAAGCCCGGAGATCGCCTCGGCGGGATCGTCCACGGGTGTCGAACAGCGCCAGGCGATGACGCAGTCGGGCCGGACCAGCAGACAGCCGCGCTCGTCGAGGCCCTCGGTCACCCGCTGCCAGGAGCCGTAGACGTCACGGGCGCCGTCCTCGTCGATCCGGACCACCTTCAACGGGATGCCGAACTCAGCCGCGCACACCCGCGCGGCCTCGGCCCAGGGCCCGCCCGCCAGTCCCGTCACCACGGTGAAACCCCCGCCTCCGACGAGGTCCAGGGTGGAGAGACGATGCCCCGTGGTGTCGACGAGCCACGCGTGGGGCAGTTTGGCGCCCGGCCGGATGGACGGCTGCGCGTACAGGTCGCGGTCGCGGCGCCACTCCTCGGCGGGGCCCGCGTCGGGCACCACTGCCGATGAGACGTAACGCTGGTTCATCTCCACGCCGTGCGCGCTGAACTCGTAGTGCTTGAGCTGCATGGCCTCGGCCAGTTCCCGTCTGCGCCGGGCGCCCTCGGCGCTCGGCAGCCGGCCGCGGCGCACACCGGCCGCGGCGTCGCCGGACACCAGGCCGTCACCCAGACCCAGCGCCTCGAAGAGCGGGACGAACTCGCCCGTGCTGCGATTGGCACGGGCGACGACCTGCTCGCCGACCGGGGCCCGTTCGGCGCTGTAGGTCTCCAGGAGCCCCGGACCGGCCTGGCCGCGCAGGACGAGTGCCAGTTTCCACGCCAGGTTGTAGGAGTCCTGGACCGAGGTGTTCGAACCGAGGCCGTTGGACGGCGGGTGCCGGTGCACCGCGTCACCGGCGCAGAAGACCCGGCCGGCCGAATAGGCCTTCGCATACATGTCGTTGACGGTCCACAGCGAGGTCGACTCGATCCGGACGTCGATGTCCGGGTCGCCGAGAAGACCGGTCACGATCCGCTCGGCCTCCGCGTGGTCGAGGACCGGCTCCGGGCCGTTGATGTCGTATCCCCACACCGCCATCCACCTGCTCCAGGGCCGGACCATGCGCAGGGCGCCCATGCCGATGCCGCCGATTCCCTCGCCGGGGCGGACCACCCAGTACAGGACGCCGGGCCGGTGCTGCACGTAGCGGGTGAGGTCGGCCTCGAAGACGATGTTCATGCTGCCCGCCTTGCCCTCCTCGCCGACGAAGGGGAGGCCGATCTGCTGTGCGACCCGGCTGCGGCCACCGTCCGCGCCGATCAGGTAGCGGGCGCGCAGAGTGAACTCGTCCCCCCGCAGCCGGTCGCGCAGCAGCGCGGTGACGCCGTCCACGTCCTGCTCCAGGCCGAGGAACTCGGTGTCGAAGCGGACCTTCGCGCCACGCCGGGCGGCGTTGCCGATCAGCACGGGCTCCAGGTACGGCTGCGGCAGATCGAGCATCGGGCACGGGCTTGCGGCCGCGTACTCCGTCAGCCGCTCGTCCTCCGTGCCCCAGGTGCGAATGCGGGCTATCTCCTCACCGGCGAGGCTGGTGCAGAAGACGCTCTCACCCATCAGGTGTTGGGGGGTGCCCACCGACAGGGCCTCCTCCTCGACGCCGAGGTCCCGCAGCACCTCCATGGTCCGCTGATTGGTGATGTGGGCGCGGGGGCTGTCGGCGACCCAGCCGTGCTTGCCGATGACCACCGTGTCCACGCCGTAGGTGGCCAGCGCCAGCGCGGCGGCGCCGCCGGCCGGACCGCCGCCCACGACCAGGACGTCCGTGTCGAAATCCCCGTCACTTCGCATGCGCCACTCCCGTCGAAACGTCGAAACGTGTTGATGTGCTGCGCATCTGAAAAACAGCGTCGGCGTCATTCCGCGCACATGCCTTTCCGTGCGAACGACCCCGGAAATAGTCGCGCTCTCGGCGCGGGCCCAGCGTGGCAGCGGGCAGCGGGAGCAGGCAACCTGCCCCGAGCGGGGGTGCACCGGTGTCCCGTCGACAGGACGTTCAGTTCCGCATTCACCTGTCAGCCGCTATGTTCGAGAGCGGTCGGAACTCGCTGAAGAAATACAGAAGGACGTTCCCATGCCACTTTCCACACCTCGTAATGGACGCTGAGATCATGCGCGTCCACTCCTCATTAATTCAGCGCGGATTGGATGAAGAGGTTCTGGCGAGATGCCTGTCGGCAGCCGGGCCGGACCGGTGCCGTGTGGTCACCCCGCGGCGGCAGGACAACATGGCGGGTAGTGGCGCATTCCGTGACCGAGGCGCCCATGTCGTCCTCTCACCCACCTCCGTCGACGAGGTCCGCTCGCTGCTGCGCAGCCTCGCCGCGGACGACCGCGGGCCGGGCGCCGTCCGGGTGCAGCCCTGCAGCACAGGTCTCAACTGGGGCTTCGGCGCGGACCAGCCGGCCGACGACGGTGCCGTCCTGATGGAACTGCGGGGCCTTGCGGCCATCCGGGAACTCGACCTGGACAACGGCATCGCGGTCGTCGAACCCGGCGTCACCCAGGGCATGCTGGCCGAGCGGCTCGAGGGCAGCCCCTACCTGCTCAACGTCACCGCCTCGTCCTCCCACACCAGCGTCGTCGGCAACGCGCTGGACCGCGGTGTCGGCCTGCACCGGCAGCGCACCGAGGACGTCCTGGGGCTCGAAGTGGTCCTGGCCGACGGCAGGGTGGTGCACGTCGGCCGCTGGCCGGGACCCCGGGTCGCGCCGGCCCCCTACGCCCACCAGGTCGGTCCCGGCCTCGCGGAACTGTTCGTCCAGTCGGGCATGGGAGTGGTCACCGCGGCGGCCGTACGTCTGATGCCCCGCCCCGAGACCTTCCGCGTGGTGCGGCTGGCCTTCGCCGCCACCGACCTCCCGGCGGCGGCCCGGTTGCTGGCCGGGGTGCGGGCGGACCGGCTGGCGTCCGGAGTGATCAAGGTCTTCAGCTCGCAAGCGGCCGCCGCCTACGGCGGGACGTCCGACGCCGGCTACTTCGCCTACGTGCACATCGGCGGTGCCGCGCGCATGGTCGACTCGGCGGTCGACGTGCTCACCGAACGGGCGGCCCGGGCCAAGGTGTTCGCACCGCCCCGCGTCCACGGGCCCGGCGACCACGGGACGACGATCGCCGAACACGCCACCCTGCGTGCCTACGCCGGTGATCCGACCGCCAACGACGCCATGGTCGAGGACATCTTCCGGGTTCCCGTCCGGGAGACCGAACTCCGTGGGACGGCAGGCTGGCTGTTCTTCACCCCTGTTCTCCCGCTGAACGGCGCGGCGCTGGGCAGGGCGGCCGAGCTGCTGGCCACGGCGGCCCTGCAACTGGGCAGCGGGATGGTCGTCGGCCACACCTTCAACCTGATGCCCGGGGGTTGGGTCGACATGGTCGTGTCCATCCGCTTCCCCCGGGACACCGCCACCTCACGGCGTGCCCAGGCGCTCCTCGACGCACTGCACGACCGGTTCGCGGGGGCCGGTTTCCTGCCGTACCGCCTCGACATCGACCACGCGGACGCGGCTGCCAAGCTGCGCGACGAACCGGAGGTGGAGGAGCTGCTCGCCCGGCTCAAGGACCTCCTCGACCCCCACCACCTGATATCCGGGGGACGCTATGCAGCTCACCGATGACTTTCCCCGTCACCTCGTCGCCACCGCCGACCTGTCCACCGCCCATGTGAGGCGACTGCTCGCCGAGGCCGCACGGCTGCGCGAGACGCCCCCGAAGCACGCGCAGACCCTCCTCGACGGCGCGATCGTCGCCACCCTGTTCTTCCAGCCCAGCACCCGTACCCGGCTCGGTTTCGAGGCGGCCGCGCTCCGCCTGGGCGCGCGTGTGACGGGATTCGCCGACCCGAGCACTTCGCGTTCCGTCGACTACATCGGCGAGAGCCTGGAGGACACGGCCAGGGTCGTCTCCGAGCTCAGCGACGCCCTGGTGCTGCGGCACTACGTCACCGGCGCCGCCCGCAGGGCCGCACAGGCCGCCGTCTGCCCCGTCGTCAACGGTGGTGACGGCTCCAACGAGCACCCCACGCAGGCACTCAGCGACATCTGGACCATGACGCGCCGTCTGGGCGGTCTGGACGGAGCCGTGGTCGCCCTGGTCGGCGACCCCGGCACCAGGGTGCTGCGCTCACTGGTGCACCTGCTCGCGCGCCTTCCGGTGAAGCGGCTGCTGTTCCTGGTCCCGCCCGCGGCACCCCTGATCATGGCGGGCCTCGACGCGGTCATCCACACCACGCTGCCGGCCGACCTCGCGGCGGTCCTGGAGGAGTCCGGCACGCCGTACGAGTTCCGCTCCGACGTCACCGAGCTGCTCGCCGAGGCGGACGTCGTCGAGATGATGCCGATCGACGTCCCGTCCCTGGAGACCCAGCCGTCCGCGCTGAGTTCACACGTCTACGTGACCCCGGAGCCCTACCGGATCACCGCCGCCAAGATGCGCGCCGTCGGATCCAGGGCGCTGGTCCTGCACCCGGGGCCGCGCAAGGACGAACTGCACCCGGACGTGGACGGAACGCCGGGCGGCCTGTACTTCGAACAGGTCAGGGACTCCATGTACCTGCGGATGGCCGTACTCACACAGTTGGTGATGCGCAGGTGAGGACTTCGAGGACGGACATGACCGGACCGGCGTCGCCCCGAGCAGTCGCAGTCGCAGAACCGGAAGCAGCCGTGGACGACGAGACGATCGGCTTCGACGAGATCCTGCGCCGGGTGCGGGCTCTGGCGCCGCGTATCACCGCGCGCTCCGAGGAGATCGAGAACGCCCGCCGTCTGCCCCGCGACCTGGTGGAGGACCTTCGCCGATGCGGCGTCTTCCGGGCGACGATGCCCGCCGAGTGGGGCGGGCCCCAGCTGACGTCGATGGAGCAGATCACGCTCATCGAGGAGGTGTCGGCCGCCGACGCCGCCGTCGGATGGTGCGTCATGATCGGAATGGACTCGGGCATCTACGCCGGGCATCTGACTCCCGGTGCGGCCGCGGAACTCTACCCCCGCCTCGACCTCGTCACCGCGGGGTGGATCGCCCCGGCCGGAGTGGCCCACGAGACGGCCGGCGGCTACCTCGTGGACGGGCACTGGCGGTTCGGCAGCGGTTGCACCCACGCGGACGTCATCGCCGGTGGCTGCACCGTCCACCGCGACGGCGTACCGCTGCTGGACGAGGCCGGGAATCCGGTCACCAGGATCGTGCTGGCGCCTTCCGCCCGCTATGCCGTCGAGGACACCTGGCACACCACCGGCCTCGCGGGTACGGGCAGTTGCGACTACCGGGCCGAGCAGCTCTTCGTCCCCGCCGAGCACACCTTCTCCTTCGACGAGCCCCGCCGTGACGAACCGATGTACCGGCGCCCGGACACCGTCGTCAGGAAGATGCCGGGTGTCCCGCTCGGTCTGGCCCGCGCCGCCATCGACCACGTCCACGGCCTCGTCGACCGGCGATTCGAGGGACCCGGCGTGCCGTGGCGGTCGTCCCGCCACGTCCAGGCCGTCCTGGCCGAGTGCGAGATGCGGCTCACCGTGGCACGCTCCGCCGTCCACGCGACCGTCGAAGCCGTGTGGGAACGCCTCGTCGCCGGAGGCCGGCCGACGCAGAAGGAGCGCGCCGACGCCGCCCTGGCCCGGTACCACGCCTTCCGCAGCGCCCGCACCATCGCCCACACGCTCTACGACCTGGTGGGCGGCGACGCCACCCATCGTTCGAGGACGCCCCTGGACCGGGCGGTCCGCGACAGCACCACGGCGTGCCAGCACGTCGTGGGACAGCACCGCATCCTCGAATGGAGCGGCCAGCTCCTCCTCGGTGACGAACCAGGAGCCGCGTTCGTCTGAACCGCAGCCGACCTCCCGCGCCTCACGAACGAAGGAAACCCGTGTCCCAGGACCGCAGACTGGCAGCGATCGGGCACGTCCTGAACCCAGGCGTGCCACCCCTCGTCGAGCCCTTCCCCGAAACCCCCACGGCGTGGGCACAGGCCCATGCCCTGAGCTGGCCGGACCTCCCGGACCGGTACGTGGTACGGCTCATCGACGCCGGCGTCTGCGAACGCGAGGCCGTCCGCACCGAGTTCCGGGCCGCCCGGCTGCTCGGCGAGCAGGGCATCGGCCCGGCCGTCCGGAACGCCGACGCCGAGACGGGCGTCCTGGTGATGGACCGGGTGGACGGCCACCCGGTGCGCCCGGCCGCCCGGTGGCAGGCCTTGTCCGTGGCGGACCTGCTGGCACGGCTGCACTCCCTCGCGTGGGACGACCCCAGCCGGCTGTACGCCGACAAGCGCCGGGCCGCCAACGACACCGTGCTGCGGCTCACGGAACGGTTTCCCAGGCTCGCGCTCTTCGGTGAGGCACTGTGCGCGTTCGACGCGCTCCGCGGCGGTCTGCGCGGCCTCGCCGTGCCGCAGACCCTGTGCCACAACGACCTCAATCCGGGCAACATGCTCTTCGACGGCCGGCGCGGCTGGCTGATCGACTTCGATCACGTCGGCCTCGGCGATCCCCTTTTCGACGTGGCCACGGCCCTCGACTCGCTCGGCCTCCCGCCGAGGGCGGCCGACGCCTTCCTGGTGCGCTACTTCGGCCGTCCTCCCACCGAGGAGGAGACGGCCCGGCTCGAACTGCTGGGCTGCCTGGCCCTGTTGCGCTACGGCCTGAGCGGACTCTCCCTCGTCCCGGAGAAGCTTGTGCCCCACCTCGCCTCGTGGACGCCCGACGACGTCGGCAGGCCGTGGGTGTTCGAGCGGCCCCCGCACGAGCCTTTGGGACGATCCGTCTTCCGCCTCAGCCTGGGCTTCGCCACGGCCGGGCTCGCCCGGCTCCGCGCGGAACCGGCCGCCCGCGCCCTGCGGACGCTCGGCATCGGTACGGACGTCACGGCGCGGCGCGAGGCGGCACGGGTGGGGAGCGGCCATGCGCAGCGATGACCCGAAACTGCTGGCCCGGCACCTCGTACCCCTCGTCCGTCCTTCGGACGTCCTGCTCGCGGTCGGTCCCGCCTTCGACGGGCGTGATCCCTGGGCGCCGCCCCAGCTGCTGCTCATCGGCCCGGGGCAGCCGCCCGGGGGCGTCACGGCCACGGTCGGCGCCATGCGGTGGGGCACCTACAGCGTCGCCGGCGGCGACCCGGTCAGGCTGGGTTTCTGGACCAGCCAGGAGCTGTCCGCGATCGCCGAGACCGTCGATCACCTCGCCCTGGCCCTGCGGGTGCCCGCCGTACGGGCGCACTTCCCCCACCTCGACCTCGGGACCCGCAAGCTGCTGCACGATCTGCGCCGCGGGGACGTCCTGGCCGGCGCCTCGGAGGCCCGCGTCTGGCGGGAGCGGCTGGGGCTCGATCAGCTGCATCTGTACGTCGCCTCGATCCACCTGCGGCGCTTCGCCGCCCGGCGCCGTCAGGCCGAGAGCCTGCTCGAGAACGAGGACGTCGAGGACGCCGGGTGGATGCTGAGCGAATGCGGGGCCGAACTCCTCGCCGCCCTGCTCGCCACGGCCGGTGAGACCAACCCGAGGCGCCACTGGCATCCGCGGCTGCTCCGCCTGCACAAGGAGACCATCGGCGCGGACGACACGGCACGCGTCCTGCGCCTGCTGAGGCTGGGGCCGTGCGCGGCGGGCGGCGCCGACGCGATCCGGGCCGCCCTGCGGGAGGCGGACCGGATCCACGCCGGGGTCCTGCGTCGCTGCCCGTCGCTCCCGGACCCGTCCGCCCGCTCCGCCACCGTGGCCTGAATCCCGGATTCCGCAACCGGGCCGGGGCGCCGCCCCTGCCCTTCACCCCGTCGTGTGCCCCGTGCACCGCCCTCAAGGAGACGCCATGCCCGCCATCGAGTTCATCGGCTACAGCCGCGAGGAGGCCGTCGAACGGATGGAGCGTTACATTCCGCTCTTCGCCCACCTGGACTGGGCCGACGACTTCATCTTCCAGATCGAACCGGACAACAAGGTCATCGGTCTCAACCGCATCGAACAGCCGCTGGTGCGGGTGCGCTCGCGGTTCCCCGAACGCATCGAGATCACCCGGGACATCCTCCGCGACCACGAGGACGTCGAGAGTTTCGTCATCGACTTCCGAGCCCGCCGTGTGCAGGACTGACCAGGAAACGGAAGGAGACGACCGATGCTGATCTGCGGCGTCAAGACGACGCACGACGGGGGCGTCGCCCTCGTGGAGGACGGCCGCCTCGTCTTCTCCACGGAGATGGAGAAGCTCGGCAACAACCAGCGCTACGCGAAGATCAAGGACTTCTCCACGGTCTTCGAGCTGCTGGCGGAACACGGCTACCGGCCCGAGGACATCGACCACTTCGTCCTGGACGGCTGGTACAAGACCCACAAGATCCAGTCATGGCACGGCCAGGAGTTCGAGGCGGTCCTCGCCCCCTACCGGCGCGGCCTGCTCGACGACGATCTGCTGCGCGCCTACCCGAACTCCGTCCAGGACCTGCCGTACCTGAGCTTCACCCACTACGCCGGCCATGTCGCGTCCGGCTACTGCGCCAGTCCGTTCGCCCGCGCGGGACAGGGCTCCTACGTCCTCGCCTGGGACGGCTGGATGTTCCCCTTCCTCTACCACGTGGACGGACAGAGCCGGAAGGTGACCGGCTGCGGCCCGCTCATGCCGGTGATCGGCGACTCCTACCTGCAACTGGGACAGCTCTTCCCGCCGTTCGACGAACCGATCGAGTACCCGCACATCCTCGGTCTCGCGGGCAAGATCATGGCCTACATCGCCCTGGGGGAGGTCAGGCCGGAAGCCGTCGAGCACATCGACCGGACCATCGACGCAGCCTTCCACGAGGTGCTGGGCGACCGGCCGGACGACGACCGGTTCTACCAGGTGGGCAACGGCGTGGAGATCCTGAGGAGGATCAAGAAGAACGTGGCCCTGCCCGGGGTGGAGCCGGCGGACATGCTCGCCTCCCTCCACCACGCCCTGAGCCGGAGGCTGGTCGACGGTGTCCGGGAGAAGGTGGCCGCGGCGGACCTCCCCGACCGCAACCTCGTGGTCGTCGGCGGCTGCGGACTCAACATCAAGTGGAACAGCGCCCTGCGGGACAGCGGAGTCTTCGACACCGTGTGGGTGCCGCCCTTCCCCAACGACTCCGGCAGCGCCATCGGAACCGCCTGCGCCGCCATGCTCACCCGGACCGAACGGATCGCGCTCGACTGGGACGTGTACTCGGGGCCGGCCCTGAAGGACTCCACCCCGCTGCCCGGCTGGCGCGAGGAGACCTGCGACCTGCGTGACCTCGCCCGGCTGATGCACGAGAACGACGAACCGGTGGTCTTTCTCAACGGACGGGCCGAGATCGGTCCGAGGGCGCTGGGCAACCGCAGCATCCTCGCCCCCGCCGGCTCGGAGAAGATGAAGGACCTGCTGAACGAGGTCAAGGACCGCGAGTTCTACCGGCCCGTCGCCCCGATCTGCCTGGAGGAGTTCGCCCCTGAGATCTTCTCCCCGGGAACCCCGGACCCGTACATGCTGTTCGACCACGCGGTGCGCGACTCCTGGAAGCACCGGGTCCCGGCGGTGTGCCACCTCGACGGCACCGCCCGCCTGCAGACCGTGAGCCGCTCCGAGAACGAGGCCGTCCACGACCTCCTCACGCACTACCAGGAGCTGAGCGGAATCCCGCTGCTGTGCAACACCAGCGCGAACCTCAAGGGCTGCGGATTCTTCCCCGACGTCCGTTCGGCCATGGAATGGGGCCGTGTCCGCCTCATCTGGTCCGACGGACGACTCTTCACGCGTGCCGACTGACGGCCCGGCAAGGACGAACACATGACGAGTCTGATCGCCACCATGGGCCCTGCCCTTCTCGCCCCGCAGACCCTGCACGACGCGGTCGCCCGGGGAGTGTCGGCCCTCCGCTTCTCGGCGTCGAAGTTCTCGGCGGACGAACTGGCCGCACAGGCGAGGCGGGCGGCCGAGACCGGGGCCGCGCTCGGCCGGCCCCTCGACCTGCTCCTCGACCTTCCGGGCGCCAAGACCCGGCTGACCAACGAGGACTGGTTCCCGCTGGCCGGCGTGGAACGCCTGCGCGTCCTGTTCGGTCCCGCACCGGCCCGGCGGGACCTGCCCGTCCCGGAGATCGGTACGACCGGCATGGCGATCGCGCCGTACATCGAGCCCGGTGACGTCCTGGTGCTGGGCGACGGGGAGAACGCGCTGCGCGTCGAGTCCTGCACCGCCGACGGCTGCCTGACCCGCCCGCTCACCGAAGGGGACGTGGGACGGCAGAAGGGCATCAGTCTGCACGGCAAACCCCAGGCGTACCAGGCGCTGGGCGAGGCCGAGACCACCGCGCTGAAGGGCCTCACCGACAGCGTCTTCTCCGGGGTCATCGTCTCCTTCGTGGAGGGCCCGGACGTGGTGGAGGAGGTGCGCTCCCTGGTCGGAGAGGCACCGGCCGACGGCCGTCCGGCCCCCGCGGTCGTCGCGAAGATCGAGACCCGGGCCGGCGCCGAGCGGGCCGCCGAGGTGGCGCGCGCGGCGGACGGTGTGCTGCTGGGGCGCGGCGATCTGCTGCTCGACGTGGGCGAACTGGACTTCTACGACCTCGGCAAGAAGGTCATGAAGGAGACCCAGAAGGCCGGGCGTCCGATCATCGTCGGCACCCAGCTCATCCCGAGCCTGTCCGACGGCTGGCTGCCCAACCGGTCCGAACTGGCCTACCTCTCGCACCTGGTCGAGAAGGAGGTGGACGGTCTGCTGCTGGCGACCGAGACCACGGTGGGCAGCGCGCCGCTGCGCACCGTCGAACTCGTCACCGCCCTGATCGAGCGGTACGGGTCGGGCGCCGCGCCGGCACCGCTCTTCCCGAGCCGTATTCCCCAGTGAGCAGGAAGGCCCCATGTCCAGAATCGTCGTCACCCTCGGTCCCGCCACCCAGGACCCCCTGATCCTCGAACAGGTCGTCAAGGCGGGGGCGGACTCCTTCCGGTTCCCGGCGTCGAAGGCGTCGGTCGCCTCCCTGGCCGAGCTGGCGGCCGACGTGTCCTCGGTCGCCGCCGGCCTCGGCCGGGCCCCCGACCTGCTGCTCGACCTGCCGGGCGCCAAGACCCGCTTCACCAACGACGACCAGTTCTCCCTGAAGGGGATCTCGCGGGTACGGGTGCATTTCGCACCCGTGCCCTCCGACGTCCACCGAGAGGTGCCCGTCCTCGGGCTCACCGGAGCGGACATCTCCGGGCGGGTCGGCCCCGGGGACATCCTCCTCATCGGCGACGGCGAGGACGCCCTCCGGGTGGAGCGGGTCGAAGCGGACCACTGCGTCACCATCCCCCTGACCGACGGGTTCCTCGGCAAACGCCGGGGGGTGGCCCTGCCGGGCAGGAGCGTCCCGGCGTCCGGGCTCACCGACAAGGACCGGGCCGCGCTGGCGACGCTCCCCGGATCGGTCTTCAGCGCTGTGATCATCTCCTTCGTCGAGTCGGCGGACGGCGTGCGCGAGGCCCGGGACATCATGGCGGCCTCCGCCGCCGGCCACGACGTCCCGCCGTTGATCGCCAAGGTGGAGACGCGAGCCGGGGCGGCCGCCGTGCGGGAGATCGCCGAGTGCGCCGACGCGGTCCTGCTGGGCCGGGGGGACCTGCTGCTCGACTCCGGCCCGCTCGAGTTCTCCGACCTCTGCGAGAGCGTACGTACGGGCACGGCCGAGGCGGGGTGTCCCCTCATCGTCGGCACCCAGCTGCTGACCAGCCTGTCCGCCGGCTGGCTGCCGCACCGGTCCGAACTCGCCTACGTCAGCGAGCTGCTGAGGTCGGGTACGGCCGGACTGATGCTCGCCGACGAGACGGCCGCCGGGACGGCCCCGGTGCGCACCGTCGAGCTGCTGCGCGACCTGCGTGAGCGGTACACCGGAGCCGGCGACGTCCCGCCGCTCTTCCCCGCCCGCGCGGCCGCCGCGCACGCTCGGGGAGAGTGACCGTGGGCCGCCACATCCGACTGCCCCGGGTGGCCCCGCACCTGGCCGCCGCGGCCATGTCCGCGCAGCGTGACCCGTACGGCGCCCGCGGCCTGCTGGCATGCGCCGCGAGCGGCGGTCCGGGACCCGACCGCGACGTGATCGTCGCCGGCTGGGTCTTCTCCCACGACTTCCGGCAGACGCTTCTCGTCGACCACCCACGGTTCGGCTGGCTGAGCCCGGGCGGACGCCTGGAGGAGGGGGAGTCACCGCCGGACGGCGCCCGCCGCGAGGTGGCGGAGGAGACCGGAACCGACCCGCGCCCGCTGCGGCCCGATCCGGTGGCGGTGCTCGGCAACCGGGAGCGCCCCGAACGGGTCTACGGGCTGGCCTACGCCTTCGTGGCCGACCCCGCGGCACCCCTGGCCCCGGAGATCGGACAGCCCGCGGCCTGGTTCGCCATCGCGGACATGCCGCCCTGCCCGATGTTCCCACTCGACCACGAGGTCCTGGCGGCAACGGCCCGCGACCTCGCCCGTGAGCTGCGCGAGTCCCCCCGGGGCGCCTGAGCGCCGCAGACGATCGACGGCCCCTTGCTGCCCCGCGGAGCGCTCAGGCTCTGCCGGGGCGATCCCATCCGAGATCCACGCTGGAGAAGACGAGACGACATGGACAGACCGCCCGTGCCCGGCATTCTCATAGAGGGTCACGAGTACAGCGGCAAGAGCACGTTGGCACGAGGCGTCGCGGACGTCCTGCGGCGCCGCGGACTGACGGTGCGCTCCTCGCACGGAACCCTGACCCGGGACCCGCTCGTGCGGTCGCTGCTGGACGAGGCGCTGACGGTCTTCGAAGGCGCCGAGCACCACGAGTTCCGCCACCCGAGGACCTGGCGTCGTTTCAACAGCCGGCGCTCGGCGCAACTGGTCCTGGACACCGAGCTGTTCGGGGAGCTGGGACCCGGCCCAGGCGAGATCCTCGTACAGGACCGCTACTGGCTTCCGCAGTACGCCTTCAACCAGTACTTCACGCCCGCCGAGGGCTATCTCAGCGAGGCATGGATCGCCTCCCGCGTGCCGAGGTTCACCGTGCAGGTCTATCTGACCTGCGACGCCGAGACCCGGCGCCGTCGGGCCGCGACACGCGACGGCGCCCGTGCCAAGCACCCGCTCAACGCGTTCCTGCGGCGGCACCTCGACGAAGTCGCCGGTCTCGACCGGTTCACCGCCGGGCTCGTCGAGGGCAGTCCCCACTGGCTGGTGCTGCGGTCCGACCGGCTCTCGCCGCAGGAGCTGACCGACGCGGTCGTGCGGCGGTTCGACGCCCGTCCGGCCGCCCGCCCCGCGGAGCCGGTGGCGGCCGGGGCCGGGGCGGATCGGCGGTCGACGGGGTGAGGTCGCCGCTGACCGGGCCGAGCGGCGACGACGACCGCACGGACCGCTGGTGCATCATCGGGGCCGGCCCCGCCGGCCTGGCCACCGCGAAGAACTTCCGCGACGCGGGCCTGCCCTTCGAGATCGTGGAGCGCCAGGCCGGCCTGGGCGGGATCTGGCGCTACGGCGAACCGGGCGGCGTGGTGTACCGGTCCACCTGCATGATCTCCTCCAAGCGGCTCAGCGCCTTCCGTGGATTCCCGATGCCGGCGGCCGCGCAGGACTTCCTGGGGCACCGTGAGGCGCTCGCCTATCTCACCGACTACGCGCACGCCAACGGCCTGCCGGAGCACATCCGTCACGGACTCGCGGTGAGCCGGGTCCAGCGGGCGGGCGAGGCCTGGTCGGTGACGTTCGAGGACGGCCGCACCTGCCTCTACCGGGGTGTCGTCGTCGCGTCCGGACACCACTGGGACCCGAAGCCGGCCCGGTTTCCCGGCCACTTCGACGGCCGGGTCCTGCACTCCAGCGAGTACCGGACCCCCGGCGTGCTCCAGGGCAAACGCGTGCTGATCGTCGGAACCGGAAACTCCGGGACCGACATAGCGGTGGAGTCGTCACGGGTCGCCGCCCGCACCCTGAACTCGGTCCGGCAGGGCTGCCACTACCTGCCCAAGTACTTCCTGGGGCGGCCGATGGACGAGGTCATGGAGTGGTTCGTACGCGTCCGGGCCCCGCGCTTCGTCCACCGGTGGATCCGGCGGATCGCGATCTGGTGCGTCTTCGGCAACCCCTCCAGATTCGGGCTGCCACGGCCGTCCGGGCGCATCATGGACGGCCGGCTCATCCTCAACTCGGAACTGGTGCACCACGTCGCCCACGGGTCCGTCGTGTCCAAGCCCGACGTGGCGGAACTCCGCGGTGACCGGGTCCGCTTCACGGACGGCTCCGAGGAGAAGGTCGACGTCATCGTCCACGCCACGGGCTTCAACGCCTCCCTGCCCTTCCTGTCGCCCGACGACCTGCCCCTGAGGGGTTCCGGCCGGTATCCGGACCTGGCCCTGCACCTCTTCCACCCCGTTCACGACGGCCTCTTCGTCGTCGGCATGATCCAGCCCGACAGCGGTGCCTGGTGGCTCTTCGACGACCAGGCCGCCACGGTGGCCGCCTACATCGCTGCCACACAGGAGGGCGGGGCCGCCGCCGAGCGCGCCCGCGGCCTGGTGGCCGGCCACGCGGCCCGCCGCTACCAACCGCCGGGAACGCCCGGCCCCCACGCGTCACTGCGGGTCGAACACGCCCGTTACGCCAGGGTTCTGCGACGGCTGCGCCGGGACCTGGTCTCAGCCGCCGGGAAAGCCCGAGGAGAGAAGGCCCGAGGAGCACGATGAACAGTTCGCGCCAGACGACGCTGAGGGGCGTGCTCCTCGAAGGGCTCAACTTCGCCGGCAAGACGACGACGGCGGCCCGGCTCACCACACTGCTGCGGGCCCGCGGCACCGAGGTCCACTCGCGCCACTGCCACGTCTGCGACACCGACGGCACGCAGGCCCTTCAGTCGCGGGCGAAGTCGTCCGTCGGCGAAAGCGCCGGCCGCCCCTTTCCCGATCCGGACCTGCTTCGCCCGTTCAACGTCATGAAGTCCGCCCAGATGGTCATCGACAGCGAACTCGCCACGGACTCCGTCTACGCGGCGGGGGCGGCCGGCCCGGCCCTCGTACAGGACCGGCACTGGTTCACGCAGTACTGCAACAACCAGTACTTCAACCCCGGCGAGGGCTACCTCAGCGACGCATGGGTGGCCACCTGCGCGCCGCGGTTCACCGTCCAGGCGTACCTGACCTGCTCCCCGGCCGAACGGGAACGCCGGGCCGGCCGGCGAAACGGCGATGCCCACGGGCTGAACTCCTATCTGCGGGCCAACCCGGAAGGCCTCGCGGCGCTCGACGCGTTCTGCATCGAGCGGATCGCGGACGACCCGTCCTGGATCGTTCTGACCACCGACGAGCTCTCCCAGGACGAGATCGCCGCACTGCTCCTCGGCCTCTTCCACGCACGGGACGACACGGCCGGATGATCTCCCAGGGCGCGCCACGACACGGCCCACCCGGTGGATCGCTCGTGCTGGCCGGCAGGACCGTCTCCCGCCTCGGCCTGGGCACGATGGGGCTGACCGGCCCGGGCAACTGGGGAGAGCCCCCGAACCCCGCCGCAGCCGTCCGGCTCCTGCGCACGGCCGTCGGCGAGCACGGCGTGACGCACATCGACACCGCCGACGCGTACGGCCCCCACACCGTCGAAGAGCTGATCCGCCGGGCCCTGCACCCGTACGGGGACGAACTGCTCGTGGCCACGAAGGTCGGACTGGTCCGTCCCGGCCCCGGCGTGTACGAGCCACTGGGCCGTCCGGCATACCTGCGCCATGCCGTCGAGGCGTCATTGCGCCGACTGGGGTGCGAGCGCCTGTCCCTGTGCTACCTGCACCGGCTGGACGCAGCAGTGCCTCTCCCCGACCAGCTGGGCACCCTCACCGACCTGCGGGACGAGGGGAAGATCGCCGGCATCGGTCTGTCCCGCGTCACGGTCGACGAGATCGACGGGGCACGCGTTCTCACCCCGATCGCCGCGGTCCAGAACCCGATGAACCCCGCGCGGAGCCACGATCCGGCCCTGGACCACTGTCGCAGCCTGGGCATCCCCTACGTCGCCTACCGCCCGCTGGGCAAGGGCCGGCTCGTCGGCGGGGGACCGGCCCCCGTCCTCGGCCGGCTGCTGAACCTCGGCCCCCATGTCGCCGTCATCCCCGGCACGACCCGTGTCGACCACCTCCGGCAGCTGGTGGAGGCCGCACAGGTGGCCGGTCACCACGCCTGACGGCCGGCCGGGTCCCCAACTCCCCGAAACGGAAAGGGATCTGTCGGTTATCTGTTCATCCGCCCCCTCCCCGCCGCTTTCAGTGCTTCATTCGATGTCGTGACGACCACAGCGAAACCGGAGAAGGACAGGGCGCCCGCCGCCGCCGAGGACGCCAAGAACGCCAAGAACGCCAAGTACGCGAAGTACGAAGAGGCGAGACGGGCGGCGGAGGCGGCGAAGGCCGAGCGGCTTCCCGCCGGGGAGACCTGGCGGGCCCTGTACCGCTACTTCCGGCCGCACCGCGGCGCCATCGCCCTGGGCGGCCTTCTCACGCTGCTGGGCTCGGTGTCCGGCCTCCTGCAGCCACTGGCGGCCAAGGCGCTCGTGGACCGGCTGGGCGGCGACGGCTCCATCGCCGGGATGCTGCTCCTGCTCACCGCACTGGTGCTGCTCGGCTCCGCGATGCAGTCCGTGGGCGCCTACGTGCTGGAGCGCACCGCCGAGTCCGTCGTGCTCGCGGCCCGGCGCACCCTGGTCGGGCGGCTGCTGCGGCTGCGCCTCGCGGAGGTGGAGCGCGCGCAGCCGGGTGACCTGATGTCCCGGATCACTTCGGACACCACCCTGCTGAAGGCGGTGACGACCCAGGCGGTGGTCTCCGCCTTCACCGGCGGTCTGACCTTCGTCGCGACCATCGTGCTGATGGGCGTGATGGATCTGGTACTGCTCGGCGTCACGCTCGGCGTCATCGTGCTCGTCGGTATCGCCATGGGCCTGGTCATGCCGAAGATCTCGCAGGCCACGGAACGCTCCCAGGAGGCGGTCGGCGTCATGTCGACCGCGCTGGAGCGGGCCTTCGGCGCCTATCGCACCGTCAAGGCGTCGGGCGCGGAGGCGCGCGAGACGGCGCTGCTCGACGAGGCGGCCCGGGAGGCCTGGCGCAACGGTGTGAAGTCGGCCAAGTGGCAGGCGCTGACGTGGAGTTCGATCGGGCTCTCGGTGCAGGTCTCGTTCCTTGCGGTGCTCGGCATCGGCGGGGCGCGGGTCGCCTCGGGCGCGATCCCCGTCTCCACGCTGGTGGCCTTTCTGCTGTTCCTCTTCTACCTGTTCGACCCGATCGGCAGGCTCGTCGAGGCGGCCCAGCAGTACCAGGTCGGGGCGGCGGCGGTCGCCCGCATCACCCGGGCCGAGCAGCTGGAGACCGAGGACACCGACGGCGCCGGCGAGGGGGAGCCGACCGGACGCCCGGGCCCGGCCCCCGCGACGGTGGCCTTCGAGGACGTGACCTTCCGCTACGGCGCGGACCTGCCCCCCGTCCACCACGGCGTGACCTTCGAGGTGCCCGGACCCGGCATGACGGCCTTCGTGGGGCCCTCGGGGGCGGGCAAGACCACGGTGTTCGGCCTGATCGAGCGGTTCTACGAGGCCGGCGGCGGCCGTGTCCTCGTGGACGGCCGGGACGTGCGCGAGTGGCCGCTGGCCGAACTGCGCGCCGCCATCGGATACGTGGAGCAGGACGCACCCGTGCTGTCGGGCACCCTGCGCGAGAACCTCCTCTTCGCGGCGCCGGACGCCACCGAGGAGGAGCTGCGCGAGGTCGTCGTCCGCGCACGGCTCGAGCCTCTGGTGGCAGGGCTGCCGGAGGGGCTGGAGACCCTCGTCGGTCACCGCGGCTCGAAGCTGTCCGGCGGGGAGCGGCAGCGCGTGGCGATCGCCCGGGCACTGCTGCGCAGGCCCCGGCTGCTGCTGCTCGACGAGGCGACCTCGCAGCTGGACGCCGTGAACGAACTGGCCCTGCGTGACGTGGTCGCCGAGGTGTCCCGGGACGTGACGGTCCTGGTGGTGGCGCACCGCCTGTCGACGGTGACCATGGCCGACCGCATCGTGGTGATGGACGCGGGCCGGGTCCGGGCGGTGGGCACCCACGCGGAACTCGTCGCCGCCGACCCGCTGTACGGGGAACTGGCCGCGACCCAGTTCCTGGCCACGGCGTCCGCCGAGACCTCGTCGGCACTTCGGTAGGGACGGCGGGCAAAGGAAAAGGGCGGATGAAAATCCGCCCTGACCTGCTAAAACGCAGAAAAAAACCAGTGCCCCCAACGGGATTCGAACCCGTGCTACCGCCTTGAAAGGGCGGCGTCCTAGGCCGCTAGACGATGAGGGCTATCGGCCCGCCTGGGCGCCTCTCGGCGCGTCGGGGACGTGAGAAGCATATGGGATGGCGGGAGGTATCGCCAAAACGGTTTACGGGGTGGAGCTGGAAGGTGCTGAAGGGGCGGGAGTGGAAGGGGCGGCTCCCGGTTTGTTCTCGTCCGGGAGGTGGCGGGTGACCTCCGCCGTCGTCTCGCCCAGGCCGCCCAGTTGGATCGAGTCCCAGGCCTGCAGCCGGCGGGTGCCGCGGTCGAAGTAGAGGATCGAGGCCTCGATCGGGGCCGGGTACTTGTGCTCCAGGGCGCGCAGGCCGCTGCCGCCCGTGGAGCCCTCCATGCGCAGCCGGGTGCCGCGCGGGAGGATCTCGTCGCCCTCGTGGTGCAGGTGCCCGCACAGGACCAGCGGCACCTCGCCGTCGACCTCGCGCGCCGCCGACGGCTCGTGGACCATGGCCACGTCCACCGGGGTGTGCGCGTTCTTCTGGTCGCTCAGGGCCGTCGCCAGGCGGTCCCCGGCCAGCTGCTCCGACTCGTCGGCGCCGATCACCTTCGAGCGGTCGGGGGTGAACTGCGGATCGCCCATGCCCGCGAAGCGCAGGCCCCCGATCGTCTCCGCCTGGCCGCCGTCCAGCACGTGGACGTTCTTCATGCCCTGCAGATAGTGCTGGGTGATCTTCGAGTCGTGGTTGCCGCGGACCCAGACGTACGGCGCTCCCAGGTCCGCGATCGGGTCGAGGAAGCCGTTCTCCGGCGCCGAGCCGTGGTCCATCGTGTCGCCGGTGTCGACGATCACGTTCACCTTGTACTGGTGCACCAGCGACGCGATGATCTTCCAGCTCGCGGGGTTGAGATGGATGTCCGAGACGTGCAGGACACGGATGGTGGACGGGTCCGGCTGGTAGGCGGGGAGCGTGGACGTGACGTCGTAGAGCTTCGTCACGTTGGTCACCAGACGGGCCAGCTCCTTCTGGTAGACGTCGAATTCGGTGACGATGTTGCGGGCGTTGCCGACCAGCGAGGGCGCGGAGGAGAGCAGACCCGAGTACTTCGGTTCGAGGACGGAGTCGGGGTTCCAGGTCGCGTACACCGAGGCTCCGCAGGCCACGAGGAGGGCCAGGGCCGTGCCGCCGGCGGCGAGGGCGCGGCCGGGGCGGCGGTAGACCGCGAGGCCGAGGGCCGTGGCTCCGGACACGACGGCGACGCAGGAGCGCAGGGCCACGTCGAGGGTGCCGTGCTCGACGTCGTGGGCGACCTCGTCCTGGAGGCCGGCGAGGCGTTCGGGGTGGTCCACCAGGGCCTGGGCGCGGACGGGGTCGAGCTGGTCGACGTTCACGTCCAGGCGGAGCGGCGCATGGTGGCTGTTCAGCTCCAGGGCGCCGAGCGGCGAGACGTTGATCTTCGTGCCGCCGCTGAAGGACGGGCGCAGGGTCATCGTCGTGTCCATGGGCCCGACCGGCACGCGTACGTTCCCGACGATCAGCAGCCCCAGCCAGGCACCGAGCAGGACCACGGCGGCCAGGCCCAGGGCCCTGGGCCAGGGGTGCGGCTGCCGGACCAGCTCGAGGGTCGGGTGGGGATGCCGTGCGCGGTAGTGGCGGGCGAGGGTGCGCGGGGACGTGCGTACCCGGTTCAGTACGGTGGCGGCGATGGCGGTGACGCGGGCCATTGGTCCCATATGCCCAAGTGTCGGCGTGGATATGCGAGTGGATCCGTGACTCTCGTACGGACGGGCCGTGGCCGACAATGGGCCTGTGCTGGAGATGACGCGCGAGGAGTTCGAGGAACTGGTCGCCGAGGCGCTCGACCGGATCCCGCCGGAGCTGACGCGACTGATGGACAACGTCGCGGTGTTCGTCGAGGACGAGCCGCCGGCGGACGATCCCGAGCTGCTCGGGCTCTACGAGGGGACTCCGCTGACGGACCGGGGTGAGTGGTACGCCGGGGTGCTGCCGGACCGCATCACCGTCTACCGGGGTCCGACGCTCAGGATGTGCCGGTCGCGGGAGGACGTCGTCGCGGAGACCGAGGTGACCGTCGTGCACGAGATCGCCCACCACTTCGGGATCGACGACGCGCGGCTGCACGCCCTGGGATACGGATGACCGGGGCGCGTGTCCTCTTGTGGGCGGCGGGAGTTGGGCAGGTTGACTCCTTCCCCCGCCTCGGAGGTGGCTTTCCGTGCGCCGCTTGTACGTACCCGTCCGTCTGGCCGCCACGGTCATGGCCGTCGCCGCTGCCGCCGGCTGCATGAGCGTGGGGGAGGACGGGGGAGGCGGCGCGAAGCCGTCGCACTCCGCGGGGCGGCGCGGCGGTGAGGCGCCCGACGGCGGGACGGGCGTGTCCGGCAGGGGGTTCGGGGCGGGCACGGCCGACGGCAAGCACAAGGGCGGCAAGCGGGAGAAGGAGAAGGACGGGGAATCGGCGTCCCCCTCGGCCTCGCCGTCCGCGGGGGACGGCCGGTCCGCCCCTCCGGCGGGCAAGCCCGGGAACGGGAAGAGCCAGCAGCCCGGGGCCCCCGCGCCGACCGTCGCGTCGCCGACCCCGACACACACGGAAGACCCGCAGCCGACGCCCAGCGAGCAGCCGACCCCCGCCTCGCCGGAGCCGACGGTCGCCGAGCCGTCGTCGTCGGCGCACGAGGAGACGTCGCCACAGCTGGCGGAGCGGGAGCCGGCGCCCACGGCGGGATCGCCCGCCTAGGGACGTGACGAGCGTCTCGCGGGCTCGGTTTGCCTTGGGGTGTGCAGGGTGCGTATGGTGGTAGATCGTTTGATCCCATTGCCCGGCGCCATTGCAGAGAGCGCCGCGTGGCGCGTTCTCTCCCTTGCCGTGGCTGACCGCATAGAGGCGGTCGTAATGCGAATTCACGGAGTTGACGGGCGCGTGCCGACGAGACTCCGGAAGGTTTCGCTTACGCATGTCCATTTCCAGTACTGATCACGTCGTCGTGCCCGAGAACGAGGGCACCGAGGACGCCGCCGAGGTCACCTTCGCGGACCTCGGCCTCCCCGAGGGCGTGGTGCGCAAGCTCGCCCAGAACGGCGTGACCACCCCCTTCCCGATCCAGGCCGCGACCATCCCGGACGCCCTGGCCGGCAAGGACATCCTCGGCCGTGGCCGCACCGGCTCCGGCAAGACCCTCTCCTTCGGTCTGCCGACCCTGGCGACGCTCGCCGGCGGCCGCACCGAGAAGCACAAGCCCCGCGCCGTCATCCTCACCCCGACCCGTGAGCTCGCCATGCAGGTGGCGGACGCCCTCCAGCCCTACGGCGACGTGCTCGGCCTGAAGATGAAGGTCGTCTGCGGCGGTACGTCGATGGGCAACCAGATCTACGCCCTGGAGCGCGGCGTCGACATCCTCGTCGCCACCCCGGGCCGGCTGCGCGACATCATCAACCGCGGCGCCTGCTCGCTGGAGGACGTGCAGATCGCCGTTCTCGACGAGGCCGACCAGATGTCCGACCTGGGCTTCCTGCCCGAGGTCACCGAGCTGCTCGACCAGGTCCCGGCCGGCGGTCAGCGGATGCTCTTCTCCGCGACCATGGAGAACGAGATCAAGACCCTCGTCGACCGGTACCTGAACAACCCGGTCAGCCACGAGGTGGACGCCGCCCAGGGCGCGGTGACGACCATGTCGCACCACATCCTGATCGTGAAGCCCAAGGACAAGGCGCCGGTCACGGCCGCGATCGCCTCCCGCAAGGGCCGCACCATCATCTTCGTCCGTACGCAGCTCGGTGCCGACCGTGTCGCCGAGCAGCTGCGCGAGGCGGGCGTGAAGGCCGACGCGCTGCACGGCGGCATGACGCAGGGCGCCCGCACCCGGACGCTGGCCGACTTCAAGGACGGGTACGTCAACTGCCTGGTGGCGACCGACGTGGCCGCCCGTGGCATCCACGTCGACGGCATCGACCTCGTGCTGAACGTCGACCCGGCCGGTGACCACAAGGACTACCTGCACCGCGCCGGCCGTACCGCCCGCGCGGGCCGCACCGGCACGGTCGTCTCCCTGTCCCTGCCGCACCAGCGCCGCCAGATCTTCCGCCTGATGGAGGACGCGGGCGTCGACGCCGGGCGTCACCTCATCAACTCCGGTACCGCCTTCGAGCCCGAGGTGGCCGAGATCACCGGCGCCCGTTCGATGACCGAGGTCCAGGCCGAGTCCGCGGGCAACGCGGCGCAGCAGGCCGAGCGCGAGGTCGCGCACCTCACCAAGCAGCTGGAGCGGGCGCAGCGGCGCGCGAGCGAGCTGCGCGAGGAGGCCGACCGCCTGGTCGCCCGCGTCGCCCGCGAGCGCGGCGAGGACCCCGAGGCCGCGGTGGCCCTGGCGCAGGCCGAGGCGGCCGTCGAGGTGGCCGAGGTGTCGGTGCCCGAGCAGCCCGCGGCGCAGGACGCCGACAAGGCGGAGGCCCCGTCGTACGAGCGTCGTGAGCGCCGGGACAACGACCGGGGCGGGTTCCGCCGTGACGACCGTGGTGGCCGTTCCTTCGAGCGCCGGGACAACGACCGCGGTGACCGGGGCGGGTTCAACCGGGACCGCGACCGTGGTTTCGAGCGTCGGGACAACGACCGGGGCGGGTTCCGCCGTGACGACCGTCGGGACGACCGTGGTGGCCGTTCCTTCGAGCGCCGTGACGACCGTGGTGGCCGTGGTTTCGAGCGCCGGGACAACGACCGGGGCGGGTTCCGCCGTGACGACCGTCGGGACGACCGTGGTGGCCGTTCCTTCGAGCGCCGTGACGACCGTGGTGGCCGTGGCTTCGAGCGCCGGGACAACGACCGCGGTGGGTTCCGCCGTGACGACCGTCCGGCCGGCCGCTCCTTCGAGCGCCGGGACGAGCGCGGCGGTCACCGTGGCAGCGACCGCCCGTTCAACCGCGACCGCCAGGGCGACCGCCCGGGCTTCCGCTCCGGTGGCCACGAGCGCCCCTACGGCCGCCGTGACGACCACCGCGGCACCGGCGGCGGCTCCTCCTTCGGCCGTCGCGACGACAAGCCGCGCTGGAAGCGCAACGGCTGACGCCGAGTGAGCTGAGCGACTGAGCTGAGCTGAGGGCCCGTACGACTTCGGTCGTACGGGCCCTTTGCGTGTCACGTCGCATGTCCCGGACGCCGGAGGTCCGCGCAAAGGTCTCCGGCGGCCGGGGAGCGGCGTACGAGACGGTCTTCGGCGTCGGCGGGAGCGCCGGTGACCGGAAGAACGAGCTGGTCGTACGGGGCATCGCAGGGTGCCTTCACCGCAACGGCGGCAGGGGCAATGGTTCCTGCAGCGAGCGGGCGCGGAACAGGGGCGCCGGGCAGGCCTTCAGGGGCATTTTTTGGCCATGCTGTGATGCATGTCACGACTCCGCCCAGGGAATCGCTGGGGGCATGACAGATGACGCCATAGCGAGCGGGAAGTCGGGCCTCTCCGACGAAGAACGGCTTGCCCAGCTCGGCTACACGCAGGTTCTCGCCCGCCGCATGTCGGCGTTCTCCAACTACGCGGTCTCCTTCACGATCATCTCGGTCCTGTCCGGCTGCCTGACCCTCTACCTCTTCGGCATGAACACGGGCGGCCCGGCCGTGATCACCTGGGGCTGGGTGGCCGTCGGCCTGATGACGCTCTTCGTCGGCCTGTCGATGGCCGAGATCTGTTCGGCCTACCCGACCTCCGCGGGCCTGTACTTCTGGGCCCACCGCCTCGCACCGCCCCGGTCCGCGGCCGCCTGGGCGTGGTTCACGGGCTGGTTCAACGTGCTGGGCCAGGTGGCCGTGACGGCGGGCATCGACTTCGGCGCCGCGTCCTTCCTGGGCGCGTACCTGAACCTGCAGTTCGACTTCAAGGTCACACCGGGTCGTACGGTCCTGCTCTTCGCGGCGATCCTCCTGCTGCACGGCCTCCTGAACACCTTCGGCGTGAAGATCGTCGCCCTGCTCAACGACATCAGCGTGTGGTGGCACGTACTCGGCGTCGGCGTCATCGTCGGCGCGCTGGCCTTCGTACCCGACCATCACCAGTCCGCCTCCTTCGTGTTCACGAAGTTCGTGAACAACACGGGCTGGGGCAGCGGTGTGTACGTGGTGCTCCTGGGCCTGCTGATGGCGCAGTACACCTTCACCGGCTACGACGCCTCCGCCCATATGACGGAGGAGACGCACGACGCGTCGACAGCGGGCCCGAAGGGCATCGTCCAGTCCATCTGGACGTCCTGGATAGCCGGCTTCGTGCTGCTGCTGGGCTTCACCTTCGCCATCCAGTCGTACGACAAGGAGCTCGCGTCCCCGACCGGCGCGCCGCCGGCCCAGATCCTGCTGGACGCGCTGGGCGCCACCGCGGGCAAGCTGCTGCTCCTGGTCGTCATCGGCGCCCAGCTGTTCTGCGGCATGGCCTCGGTGACGGCCAACAGCCGCATGATCTACGCCTTCTCGCGCGACGGCGCCCTGCCCTTCTCGCGCGTGTGGCACACGGTGAGCCCGCGGACCCGGACACCCGTGGCCGCCGTATGGCTGGCGGTGGCCGGAGCGCTGGTCCTCGGCCTGCCGTATCTGATCAATGTGACGGCGTACGCGGCGGTGACGTCGATCGCCGTGATCGGCCTGTACATCGCGTACGTCATCCCGACGCTGCTGCGCGTGCTCAAGGGCGACGACTTCGCGCGGGGGCCGTGGCACCTGGGCCGCTGGTCCCGCCCCATCGGCATCGTCTCGGTGGTCTGGGTGTGCGTCATCACGATCCTCTTCATGCTGCCCCAGGTCTCGCCGGTCACCTGGGAGAGCTTCAACTACGCCCCGGTCGCCGTCCTGGTCGTCCTCGGCTTCGCGGCGGCGTGGTGGGGCGCGTCGGCCCGGCACTGGTTCCTCAACCCCGGCCACGAACGCACGCTCGCCCGCGAGGCGGCCCGTGCGGCGGCCTCCGGGAGTGCTCCCGCGGGCGCCCCCGAAAAGGTCGATCCCTGACACTCCGGCCGGATCTTCACCTCGGGCACGGCCGTGTCTCCGATACCCGATCGGAGACACGGCCGTGTCCGGCTATGCTCGGGGAGGCAACATCGCCAGGGGCCCTTAGCTCAATTGGCAGAGCAGTGGACTTTTAATCCATTGGTTGTGGGTTCGAGTCCCACAGGGCCTACCGGTGGTGGGGGAGGGAAACAGCCTCTTACCTGCTATGCAGCGCCTGAGTCGGCTTCGGTCGGGTCGGGCGCTGCGGCGTTTGCGGGGTTCTGCGCGAGCGATGCGTGAGCGGATGTCCGGAGTGCCCGCCCGTCGATGCCCGCGCAACAGCTGAATGGGAAGGGCGCCATGCGTCCGTGGAGCCCGTTCCGCACTCGGAGTTGACGACGACTTCCTCGACCGTGTCCGGGCCGGGAGTGCGCCGGGACTCGGTCGGGTGCAGGCTTGTAGAGGAGTCCTGCGGCGAGGTCGAACCGCGGCAGAGCCGAAGCGGTCGCGGTGGCACGGGACCACGGGGCGGTGCGCAGGTGAGTGCGCCGACAGCCGAGCGGTCCCCCCACTTGAGCCGGGTGACCCGGTGCGTCGGGCCTTGGCAAAGGAGGCGTACCGGTGAACCGTTACCCGCCGATAGCCGACCACGGCATGGTCGGTGATCTTCAGACCGCCGCTCTGGTGTCCTCCGGGGGCTCGATCGACTGGTGGTGCACGCCGCGCTTCGACGCGCCCAGCGTTTTCGCCTCCCTGCTCGACAGCGAGCGGGGAGGTTACTGCCGACTCGCCGCGGATCTTCCCGGAGAGGACGAGGTCACGGTCCGGCAGCTTTATCTGTCGGACACCGCGATCCTGGTCACCCGGTTCATGGCCTCCGGCGGAGTGGGCGAGGTGGCCGACTTCATGGAGCCGCTTCCCGCCTCCGCGCCCACCGATCGGCACCGCCTGGTAAGGCTTGTACGGGTGGTGCGGGGCAGGCTGCCCTTCACGCTCGTCTGCCGGCCCCGATTCGACTACGGCCGTGCCTCGCACACCCTGGAGCGTACGGACAGCAGCTCGGCGGTCTTCCACGGTCCCGACCTGGATCTGCACCTGCAGGCAAGCCATCCCGTCGTGTTCCACGACGACGCCGGTGACATCACCGCCCGCTTCACCCTGGAGGCCGGCGACGTCGCCGCCGTCGTACTCACCAGCGCCTCACGCGGTGGCGCCGCTCCACCCCCGCCGTCCCCGGACTCCTTCCGTGCCGAGTTCGACTCCTGCCGGGCTTTCTGGCTGGACTGGCTGCGCTCCTCCACCTACCGGGGTCGCTGGCGGGACATGGTCAACCGCGCGGCGATCACTCTCAAACTGCTCACCTACGCCCCGACCGGGGCGCCCATCGCAGCGGCCACCGCGGGCCTGCCGGAGCAGATCGGTGGTGAGCGCAACTGGGACTACCGCTACACCTGGATCCGTGATGCCTCGCTGTCCGTCCGCACGCTGATCGATCTCGGATTCACCGAGGAGGCGCTGGCCTTCCGCCGCTGGCTGCGCGGCCGCATCGAGGCCGGCGGCACGGCCTCGGGCGAGCGACTGCAGATCATGTACCGCGTCGACGGCGACCCCCGGATCCCCGAGGAGATCCTCGATCACCTGGAGGGTTACCGGGCCTCGGCACCGGTGCGGATCGGCAATGGGGCAGCCGAACAGATCCAGCTGGACATCTACGGTGAAGCCGTTGACGCCCTGGTTCCAGGAGGTGACTTCGGGAGCCTGGGAGGGTGGCGCGCCTTCGCGTCCATGCTGGACTGGCTCGCCGACTCCTGGGACCGGCCCGACGAGGGCATCTGGGAG
This sequence comes from Streptomyces sp. NPDC001351, assembly GCF_042896045.1. Taxonomy (NCBI): domain Bacteria; kingdom Bacillati; phylum Actinomycetota; class Actinomycetes; order Kitasatosporales; family Streptomycetaceae; genus Streptomyces; species Streptomyces sp. NPDC001351. Next base: position 836,590 of record NZ_JBIAWS010000004.1, read on the forward strand.
ACCCGCGGTGGCCGCAAGGATTTCACCTACAGCCGGCTGATGACCTGGGTCGCCTTCGAACGGGGTGTCCGGATCGCCACCGAGCACTCCCGGCCGGCCGACACGGCCCGGTGGGCGCAGGCCCGCGACACCGTGTTCGACCAGATCGTCGAACGTGGCTGGAGCCCGAAGCGGGAGGCGTTCGTCCAGCACTACGACTCCGAGGTACTGGACGCATCGCTCCTGCTCATGCCCCGGGTCGGGTTCCTCTCCCCGCAGGATCCGGCCTGGGTGAGCACGCTGGAGGCCATGGACCAGGAGTTGGTCAGCGACAGCCTCGTCTACCGCTACAACCCCGAAGCCTCCCCGGACGGACTGCTCGGCTCCGAGGGCACGTTCAACCTGTGCAGCTTCCTCTACGTCGAAGCACTCGCCCGGGCAGGGCGGCTGACCCAGGCCCGCTATGCGTTCGACAAGATGCTCACCTACGCCAACCACGTCGGCCTCTTCGCCGAGGAGATCGGCCCCTCCGGCGAACAGTTGGGCAACTTCCCCCAGGCGTTCACCCACCTCGCCCTGGTCACCGCCGCCATGGCACTGGACGAACAACTCGACCGAGCGGCGGTCCCGGGAACACCGGCGTGGCACCGATGACCGGAGCCGCCCCCGCCCCTTCCGCCGACATGCGGCGAGGAGTGCTCCTCCCGCTCGCGCTCGCCCAGTTCATCTGCAGCTTCGCCGGCTCGAACATGAACGTGATGATCAACGACATCAGCAAGGATCTCGATACGACCGTGCAGGGCGTCCAGATCGCGATCACGATCTTCCTGCTGGTCATGGCGGCGCTGATGATCCCCGGCGGCAAAGTGACCGACCGCTACGGCCGCAAACGCTGCTTCGTGGCCGGGCTCGTCGTCTACGGCATCGGTGCCCTGCTCAGCGCAGTCTCCCCGGGCCTGGGCGTCCTCATCCTCGGTAACTCCCTCCTCGAAGGCGTCGGCACCGCCCTGCTCATCCCGCCCGTCTACATCCTCACCACACTTCTGTTCACCGACCTGACCTCACGCGCCCGCGCGTTCGGCGCCATCATGGCGCTCGGCGGCATCGGCGCCGCCGCCGGACCCCTGATCGGCGGCCTCATCACCTCCGGACTCAGCTGGCGAGCAGCCTTCGTCTTCCAAGCCCTGGTGATCGCCGCCATCATCCTGCTCAGCCGCCGCATCGACGACCCCCTGCCACCGGACCCCGACCGCCCCTTCGACACCCAGGGCGCGGTGCTGTCCGCCGTCGGCCTCATCCTCCTCGTCATGGGCATCCTGGCCGCCGACAACAACCTCTGGCTGATGACCGGCCTGCTCCTGGCCGGCGCGCTCTTCCTGACCTGGTTCCTCCGGTCGGCACGCGCCAAGGAACGGGCCGGTGAGGAGCCACTGCTGTCACCGTCCCTGTTCCGCAATCGCACCTCCAACCTCGGCCTGATCACCCAGAACATCCAGTGGCTCGTGCTGATGGGCACGTCCTTCGTGGTGGCGGCCTACCTGCAGGTCGTACGCGGCTACGACGCGATCCAGACTGGCGTCATCTTCACCTTCGCCACCCTCGGCCTGCTCGCCTCGTCCCTGGCCGCCGAACGCCTGGCCGAGCGGCGCGCACAACGCACCCTCGTCATGGCGGGCTTCACCCTCACCACCGTCGGCATCGTCGTCCTGCTCGCCCTGGTCTCCGGTTCCCCGGGCCCCTGGGCGTTCGCGCCCGGACTCCTCCTGATCGGACTCGGACTCGGCGTGATGCTGACGCCCTCCGTCAACATCGTCCAGTCCAGCTTTCCCGAACAGCAGCAGGGCGAGATCTCCGGCCTGTCCCGCAGCGTCTCCAACCTCGGATCCTCACTCGGCACGGCCATCGCCGGAACCATCCTCGTGGCCGGCCTCACCAAGGGCGCCTACGCCGCCGCAATGATCACCATCGCGTTCTTCTGCCTCCTCGGCCTCATCGCGGCAGCCCTGCTCCCCCGAAACCCCACAGGCACCGGTCCGGCCGCTTAGGGCCCATCACGGAGGAGCCGGGCGCCGAGTCGTTCCCGGGGCCGGTGTGCGGACCGGTGTCCGGCGCAGTCAGCCAGAAGGCGCTGTTCCTGCGCCGAACAGCGACCGAAGTCGCGGTGGTTCAGCTCTTCGGCCGCTGACCGGTTCGGTTCGACGCTGCGAGGAGGACGGCGTCGGGGAAGCGCTGCTCGACCGTGCGGTACGCCGGGTGCTCGCCCTGAAGGAGCGGCTCGGCCTCTTCGAGAACCCCTACGTCGATCCGGACCGGGCCGAGCGGGTCGTCAACTGCGCGGCGCACCGCGAACTGGCGCTCCAGTGCGCCCGGCAGTCGCTCGTCCTGCTCAAGAACGACCCGGGAAAGGGAGGCGAGGGACGGGAACCGCTGCCGCTGTCGCGCGACCGGGTGCGCACGCTCGCCCTGATCGGCCCACCCCCTCGATCCGCGAGGCGCTCCGGGAACTGGTGGGCGACGACGTACGGATCGTGCACGCACGCGGCTGCGACGTGACCGGAACCCACACCTCCGGCCTCGCGGCCGCCCGAGCCGCGGCGCTCCAGGCGAGGCCGGGGGCCGGGCGGTCGCCGAGGCGCTGTTCGGCGACGTCGAACCGACCGGCAGGCTGCCCGTCGCCTTCCCCCGTGACGTGGGCCGGCTCCCTCTGTCGTACAGGCCGATGCCACGACCCGGGTGAGCGTCGGCATCACCAACACGGGACAGCGGGCCGGCGAGGAAGGCCCATGTGCAGCCCGGGCGGCGGGCCACCGTCACCTTCGGCATCGTGCCGAACGGGGACCTCGCCGACCGTGGGGTTCTCGCTGCGAGAACACATGCGAGATCACGACACCTGGCGCGCTGCCGTCCGTTTTGGGGTATTTACCACTAATCTCCGGTTGCAACAAGGAGTTGATCTGTCACAGGTCGCATCCACTTCGCTCCACCGGAGATGACATGCACAAGCTTCGCAAGGCTGCCGTCCTGCTCGCCGCCCTCGGGAGTGTCGGGTTTCTGAGCGCCGGCGGCGCGCACGCCGATGGTGGCGTCGGCGTCCAGCAGAGCACCACCTGCAGGTCGCACGACCTGAACATCAGCGTCCTCGGTGAGGTCGGGCTCATCAACGGCCTGTTGGGCAACGCGCTCAACGGCGAGGGCAACACGGGGGCGCAGAGCACCTCCGAGGGTTCGGACATGGGCTGCAGCAACGCCTTCGGAAAGTAAGTCGCAGACGGCTGCTGCCGGATGAACGGCCTGCCGGGCGGAGCGCCCGGCAGGCCGTGGCCGTTCCTCGCGGCCTGCCGGGCGGAGCTTCGTTACTTGGATGCCGGCGGAGTGACGTTCCCGAGGCTGAAGTCGCTCCCCGTCGTGAAGGAGGGGGCCGCGTCCGGGCTGCCGTGGCGCCCGCTGTGGCTGTCGTCGTCGTAGGCCACGGCGTTGGACTGCGAGTTGGCCACGGCGGTGACGCCCTCGTCGTCGTGGTCATGGCCGTGGTCGTGGGCGAAGCTGACGCCGGCGCCGAAGGCGGAGAGGCTCGCGATCGCCGCGGCTACGACGGCAACACGCTGGAACTTGCGCATGGTTAGACCCTTTCTTACCCGGGCGCGACGCCCTGGCTTGGCTACGTATTGTGACAATATATGCACTGATAGTAGTCATTTGGGATCTTGCGGTTGTCCGCGCGCCGTGTCGTTTTTTCGTACGTCCGTCAGCCGCGGCGCGGTCGCCCCACCATCGGCGCGGACATGGACAGGCCCACGAGATCGGTCCATACGGCCTCGCCGACACCGTCGAGGGTCTGTTGCGCGGCGCGTTCCGCGGTGGTGAGGATGCCGAGACCGGCCCGGGTCTCGTAGGGCAGGTGGTCGAGGGCGAGGCGGCGGCCGACGTAGTCCATGACGGAGCCGGCCTGCCTGATGTCCGGGTCGTTGGTGAGACCGGAGGGCTCGAAGCGGGTTCCGACGCAGTCCGCCACGAGGATTTCGAGCGGGACGCCGTGCTGGAGGCCCCGGGTGACGGTCGAGGAGAAGGCGTCCATCATGCCCGCGAGCGTGGAGCCCTGCTTGGCCATGCGGACCATCACCCCGGCGACGCGGCCGTCGGGGGCGTGCGCGACGGTGAGGTACCCCTTGCCCTCGCCGACGCTGAATGACCGGGTCGTCGACCGCATGCGCCTCGCGGGGCGCGGTACGGCGGGCCGGGCCGCCGCCCGCGTCTCGCCGGCCACCCGTGTCGTACCGTCCCCGAATCGCTCCGTCATGAACGCCCTCACTCGTCGTCGATCTGCGGTGCCTGGGACATTCGTGGCCCAATTCCGGCAGGGTGCACCCTTGTACACAAACTGTGGGCACCAACTTGCCGTAGGCCACAACATGTTGGGGTTGAAGATAGGGGCGGGAGGACGCAGAAGCGGGGGTGGCGCGCCGGAAGGGGGCCTGGTCCGCAGTAAGTTGGGCGGATGTCCACCTTGCCGGTGATCCTCTTGCTGTCCGGGAGTCTGCGGGTCGGCTCCACCAACGAGGCCGTGCTGCGCACCGCGCGGGCCGTGGCGCCGGCGGTGCCGGTGCATGCCGTGCTCTACGGCGGTCTTGCCGGGCTTCCGCACTTCAATCCCGATGACGACGTGGACCCGTTGCCGGAGGCCGTGGCCGGGCTGCGGGCGGCGATCGAGGGGGCGGCCGGGGTGCTGGTCTGCACTCCGGAGTACGCGGGGACCCTGCCGGGAGCGTTCAAGAACCTGCTCGACTGGACGGTCGGCGGCACCGAGATCTGCGACAAGCCGGTGGCCTGGGTCAACGCGGCCGCACCGGGGCGCGGCCAGGGCGCGGAGGCCACCCTGCGGACGGTGCTCGGCTACACCGGCGCCGACATCGTGGATCCGGCCTGCGTGAGGATCCCGGTGCGGCGGGAGACGGTCGGCGCGGACGGGGTCGTCGACGACCCGGAGACGCGCCGCCAAGTCGCGGAGGTGCTGCGGCTGTTGGCGGCTCGGGCGGCCGGACCCGCCTGAGGCACGAGCGCGGCCCGACGTTGCGGGGTGCCGGGGGAGGCGCGACCGCCCGCAGGCTCGGACCCGGCGCCATGCCCTGGCTCCCGTGGATCCCGGAAGGCTCCCAAGGGCTGCTGCGGCGTACGCCTCTCGTCCTGCCGTTGACCGTGCGGATCGCGGACCTGGAGGCGGACGGGAGCGTGGAGGTCTCCGGCCCGGCCGGCGGGCCGAGGGTGATCGACGTGCTGCTGCCGTGCGTGTGGGGAACGGCTGCTGCCCGGCACCCCGCGGTCATCGGCCCGAGCCGGCGCGGATCAGCCCGCGCTCAGCTCCGCCAGCGGCAGCGTGTGCTGGGTCTGGAGGACCTTCGCGCGCAGATAGCGGACGTTGTGGGCGGTGGTGAAGACGCCCGTGGGGACGCGGTCGTGCACGTCGATGCCCAGATCGCGCAGCTGACCCGCCTTGTCGGGGTTGTTGGACAGCAGGTCCAGGCTGCCGATGCCCAGGGCCCCCAGCATCTGCGCGGCGGCCGTGTAGTCGCGGTCGTCCTCGGGCAGGCCCAGGGCCGCGTTCGCCTCGTATGTGTCGAGGCCCTGGTCCTGGAGGGCGTAGGCGTCCAGCTTGTTGTAGAGGCCGATGCCGCGCCCCTCCTGGCGCAGGTAGAGCAGCACTCCGCCGCGGTCCGCGATCCGCTCGACCGCCTCCCGCAGCTGCGGACCGCAGTCGCAGCGGGCCGAGCCGAACACATCACCGGTCAGGCACTCGGAATGCAGGCGGACCAGAGGCGTTGTACCGGGAGCCGGGTCGCCCAGGACGACGGCGACGTGCTCCTGGCCGTCGGTCAGGCCGTGGAAGGTGACCAGTTCGGCGTCGACGCTGTAGCCGTCCTGGAAGCGCAGCGGCACCCGGACGCGGGAGCGCGGGGTGGCGGCGGGGAAGTCGGGCATGCGGGTCTCCGGGGTCGTCCACATCTGCTTCAGTTTTGAAGCAGGTTCATGGCTGGGAACCCTACCCCATGTTTTAAATTTGAAGCAACAGCTTTTCGGGATACGTGAGGTTTCCGGGCTTTCCGGGCTGCCTCAGGAACACGGACCGGAGGAGCGGCGCCGCCAGGGAACCTCGTCCGAGGTGGGGCGCTCCTCCTCCCGCTCCAGCGCCTGCACCACTCCCGAGAAGATCTCCTCCAACTGCTCCACCTGCTGCGGGGTCAGCTGGTCGAAGAGCAGCGAACGCACGGTCTCCACATGCCCGGGCGCCGTCCGCTCCAGCACGGCCATCCCCTCGTCGGTCAGCATGGCGAAGCTGCTGCGCTTGTCCCACTTGCAGTCCTCGCGCCGGATCAGACCGTCCTTCTCCAGGCGCGTCACGGCATACGTCAGCCGGCTGCGCGTGATCTTCGCCCGCTCGGCGAGATCGGTCATGCGCAGCCTGCCGTCCGGTGCCTCGGAGAGGTTGGCCAGGATGGAGTAGTACAGATGCGGCATGCCGGCGTCCTGCTGGAGCTGCCGGTCGATGGCGTCCTCCAGGAGGTGCGTCGCCGCGATGTACGCGCGCCAGGCGCGCTGCTCCTTCTCCGTGAGCCAGCGAGTCGTCATGCGACCAGTGTAGGTTTGTTTCAAACTTTAACCAAGCGTGCAGTCCGCAGCCCGCCGTCCCAGCTGTCCGCCGCCGAGAGTGAGCGCGTCCGATGCCGTACCCGTACGTCCTGCTGTCCGCCGCCGTCTCCCTCGACGGCTACCTCGACGACACCGGTCCCGAGCGCCTCCTGCTCTCCAGCCCGGCGGACTTCGACCGCGTGGACGAGGTACGAGCCTCCGTCGACGCCATCCTCATCGGCGCCGGCACGATCCGCGCCGACAACCCGCGCCTGCTGGTCAACTCGCCCGAGCGCCGCGCCGCCCGCGTGGCGGCCGGACAGCCGGAATACCCGCTCAAGGTCACGGTCAGCGGCTCCGGCGACCTGGACCCGGACGCCAATTTCTGGCACACGGGCGGCGAAAAGCTCGTCCTCACGACCGACAAGGGCGCCGAACGTGCCCGCACCCTCGGCCTCGCCGCCGACGTCGTCCCGCTCGGCCCCGACCTCGACTGGCGCCGCCTCCTGGAGCATCTGCACGAGGTACGCGGCGTACGGCGCCTGATGGTCGAGGGCGGCGGCACGATCCACACCCAGCTCCTCCAGCAGGGCCTCGCCGACGAGCTCCAGCTGGTCCTGGCCCCCCTCTTCGTGGGCGACCCCGACGCCCCCCGCCTCTTCGGCCCCGGCGCCTACCAGCCCGGCCGGCTGCGCCTGACGGAAACCCGCCGGATCGAGGACGTCGTCCTCATGCGCTACGAGCCCACGGCCCCCGGCACCGGCCCGCTCCCCGCCGCCGCCGACCACCACTGGCTGGCCCTCGCCTGCGAGCTGGCGGACCGGTGTCCGCCCTCACGCACGGCCTTCAGCGTCGGCGCGGTGATCGTCGCCGCCGACGGCACGGAACTCGCCCGCGGCCACTCCCGCGAGGGCGACGACCCGGTCGTCCACGCCGAGGAGGCGGCCCTCGCCAAACTGGACCCGGCCGACCCCAGGCTGGCGACGGCGACGGTCTACAGCAGCCTGGAACCCTGCGCCCACCGCGCCTCCCGCCCCAAGCCCTGCGCACGGCTGATCCTCGACGCGGGGGTACGCCGGGTGGTCACGGCCTGGCGCGAGCCGGACACCTTCGTGACGGGGGCGGACGGGAGCGGGCTGCTCGCGGGGCGGGGGGTCGAGGTGGTCGTACTGGGGGAGCACGAGGAGCGGGCAAAGGCACCGAACCGACACTTGGCGTAGGTGTTTTCAGCCCGTCCGGCGTTTGAGGACGAGGCCCCTCAAGGGCCGAAGCGGGGGTCTGGGGGCGCAGCCCCCGGCACCGCCCACCACAACCACCCCGCACCGGCCGATCGGCCCAACAGATCCTGCGCGCGACCCTCCGAAGGGCGACCCTGACCGTACCGGCCGGAGGCGATCGCGGAGGTAGTGCCAGTGAGGTCAGTTCCCAGACGTGCGGCGGCAGTTCTCCTCGTCCTCCTGCTGACGGCGCTCGTCGCCTCCTGCGGCACCGACCCGGGCACCCGCACCATGGCGAGGGCGCTGCCCCCGGGCGCACCGTTCACCCACCCCGGTGTCCTCGTCAGCCAGGCCCAGCTGGACGTCGTACGCAAGAACGTCATCGCGGGCAAGCAGCCCTGGCTGCAGGCGTTCCTCGACATGCGGGACAGCAAGTACGGCTCGTACAAGTACACGGCCCAGCCGACCGCGGTCGTCAACTGTCCCTGGGGCGGCAAGGGCGCGAAGGGCTGTCTGGAGGAGCGGCAGGACGCCATCGCCGCGTACACGCAGGCACTGCTGTTCAGCATCACGGGCCAGCGGCAGCACGCCGTCAAGGCCCGGGAGATCATGGACGCCTGGTCGGCGCAGCTGAAGCGGCACACGGCGCAGGACGCCCGGCTGCAGTCCTCCTGGGCCGGGTCCACCTGGGCGCGGGCCGCGGAGATCATCCGGTACGCACCTGGCGCCGGCTGGCCCGCCGACCGCGTACGGCGGTTCACGGCCATGCTGCGCACCGCCTACCTCCCCGAGGTCACCAGGGACCTCCCCGACTACAACGGCAACTGGGACCTGGCGATGACCGACGCCGCCATCGGGATCGCCGTCTTCACCGACGACCACAAGACCTTCGACGCCGCCGTCAAACGCTTCCGCGGCCTGGTGCCCGACTACTTCTATCTGCGCAAGGACGGCAAGATCCCGCTCACCCCGGCCGGCTCCGACGCCAACACCGTGCAGAAGCTGGAGACGTACTGGTTCAAGGAGACGAAGTTCGAGGACGGCATCGCGCAGGAGACCTGCCGCAACTTCAAGCACGTCGGCTACTCCCTCGCCGCCACCGCGCACATCGCCGAGACCGCCTGGCACCAGGGTGTCGACCTGTACGGCGACGTGAAGGACCGGCTGAAGGCGGCCCTCGACTTCCACGCCCGCTACGAGATGGGGGCCAAGCCCCCGCGGTGGCTGTGCGGCGGCAGGGTCGTCGGGAACATGGGCCCCGACCTGGAGGTCGCCCTCAACCACCTGGAGAACCGGCTCGGCACCCCCGTCCCGGCCGCCCACAAGCTGGTCGAGCAGTCCCGCCCGGCCGGCACCGACGACCTCTTCGTCTCCTGGGAGACGCTCACCCACGCGGACAACCCTGCCGCCTGACGGCCGCCCTGCGAACCCCCGAAAACGCAGGCGAACGGGGGCGGACACAAACCCTGGCGCAGACAGCCCCGCGGATGGCGTATGCTGGTGACACAACGACGCGGGGTGGAGCAGCTCGGTAGCTCGCTGGGCTCATAACCCAGAGGTCGCAGGTTCAAATCCTGTCCCCGCTACTCAAGGCTCAGGGCCGGAGTCCAGTCACTGGATTCCGGCCCTGAGTGTTTCCCCCGGTCGGGCCATCCGGCTCGCCGCGCGCCGCCGCCCCGGGAAACCTGGAGGGGTGGACGAGGAGGGGCCGATCTCATACGCGCGCACCTTCATGCGGCTGCTCCCGGGGCTGCTGATCGTCGGCGGAACCTTTTACGACTACCTCACCCCGTCGCGGTTCACGGCGGGCCCCCTCTTCACCGCCGCACCCCTGGTCGCCGCCCCGCTCTACTCACGCCGGGGCACGGCCCTCACCGGCATCGCGACCGTCCTCGTCGTCACCGCGATCCACGCCCAGGTGGGCGTCCTCCTCCAGGTCGAGGCGATCACCGAGCTGGCCACCGTGGCGACGGTCTCCGTCCTGGCCGTTCTCATCAACCTCCTCGTCCGCCGCAACCGCGAGGAGCTCGCCTCGCAGCGCGAGATCGCCGAGGCCGCCCAGCGCGCGGTGCTGCCGGAACCCGCCGAACGGATCGGAGGGTTCGCGATCGCGGCACGGTACGAGGCCGCACAGGCGGACGCCTCCATCGGCGGCGACCTGTACGCCGTCCAGGACACCCCGCACGGCGTACGGCTGGTCGTGGGCGACGTACGCGGAAAGGGGATGGGGGCGGTGGCCGCCGTGGCCGTCGTCATCGGGGCGTTCCGGGAGGCCGCCGAGCAGGAGGCCACGCTGGAGGCGGTCGCACTGCGGCTGGACCGGGCCCTTGCGCGCGAGGCGGCGCGGCGCGAGGGCATCGAGTTGATCGAGGGGTTCACCACCGCCGTGCTCGTCGAACTCCCGCACGGCGAAGGCATCGTCCGCATCGTCACCCGCGGCCACCCGCCACCGCTGCTGCTGTGCCCGGACGGCACCGTGCACACCCTGCACGCCCGCGAGCCCGCGCTGCCGCTCGGCATGGGCGAGTTCGGGAGCCGGCCCGACCGCGCGGAGGAGACCCCGTTCCGCAGCGGGGCCACGCTGCTGCTGTACACCGACGGGCTGTCCGAGGCACGGGACGAGCACGGGCGGTTCTTCGAACCCGCGGACCGGCTCACCGGCCGGGTCTTCCACGACCCCGGCGCGCTGCTCGCCGCCCTCGCGCGGGAGGTGCGCCGCCATGCCGGGGAGGCCATGACGGACGACATGGCGCTGCTCGCCGTACGACGGCCCTGAAACCGGGTTCCTGAGGCGCGGTCAACTCGCCCGTTTTTCGCCGTTCATGCGCCGTACGTCCAGGTCGGAAAGGTTAATGATCAAGCGGAACACCTTGGAATCGGCACCCCGGGTCTATTAACGTTCGATAACGCAGCGCGGTCGTCCCAGCCGTCACAAGAGGCGGCTCCGTGCGCACGCGCCGAATCCCGCAAGGGAACCGGGGAACCACCACCCTGGGGTGAATCGCGCCGATACCGCCGTGGCAGCACGGCAGGTTTACGCGCGTAGGAGACCTTCCTGCTCCGAACCCGTCAGCTAACCCGGTAGGCGAGAAGGAAGGAAAGGAGCACGCCCACGTGGCGTCCAACCCGCCTGCCCCGGCAGCCCCGTTCGTGCCGAGCACCGAACCCTTCGGCTTCGCCGGCCGCCGCACCGACGAGGGCCCCTGGGAGGAGTGGAATCCCACCGAGGACTCCATCGCCCCCGTCCGCGGCCGGCACCGCGTCGCCAAGCAGCGCGGCGGGGGACTCGCCCGCAGCTCCACGGTCCTGGGCGTCGGCGTCATAGCCGCCGTCGGCGCGGGCGGCATGGCCAGCGCCAACACCGGCAAGCCGCCGGTGTCGATCTCCCTGCCCGATCTCGCCTCCGTCAGCCATGTGTTCGGCGGCGGCTCCGACGCCCCCAAGGGTTCCGCCACCGCGCTCAGCGACGTCGCCACCACCTCCGCCGGCACCGCGCAGGGCGCCAAGGGCGCCGGCGAGGCGCTGCGTGACCGGATCATGGCGCAGGCCGAGTCGCAGCGGGTCCAGATCGACAGCAAGAGCCAGGCCGCCACCGAGGCGGCCCTCGCCCAGCAGATCGACGACGCCGCCGCCAAGGCCGAGAAGGAAGCCGCGGCCAAGGCCACCGCCGCGAAGGAGAAGGCGGAGGCGGCGGCCAAGAAGGCCGCCGAGGACGCGAAGCTCGCCGAGCTGGCCAAGCAGTACACGCTGCCGGTCGTGTCGTACACGATCACCGGCACCTTCGGCCAGGCCGGCTCCATGTGGTCCTCCGGCTACCACACGGGCCTCGACTTCGCCGCCCCCACGGGCACGCTCATCAAGGCCATCCACTCCGGCACCATCACGCAGGCCGGCTGGGCGGGCGCGTACGGCTACCGCACGATCCTCACCCTCGACGACGGTACGGAGCTCTGGTTCTGCCACCAGTCCTCGATCAGCGTCAGCGTCGGCCAGAAGGTCAGCACCGGTGACGTCATCGGCCGCGTCGGCGCCACCGGCAACGTGACCGGCCCGCACTGCCACCTCGAGGTCCACCCCGACGGCCAGGCCACCGGCATCGACCCGATGCCGTGGCTGCGCAGCAAGGGCCTCAACCCCTGATACTCGTACGTTCTCCGTCCGTACCCGGAGTGCCGTAGTCCGCATGTTTACGGGATCTTTGCGCCCGTCGCGGAAGACCGACCACCGGGGCGGGCGTTGACGTAGAGCATGACTTCTCCTTCACTGCGCAAGCTCGGCTCCTCCGGCCTCGAGGTCTTTCCGCTCTCCCTGGGCGGCAACGTCTTCGGCTGGACCGCCGACGAGGCCACCTCCTTCGCCGTGCTCGACGCCTATGCGGCCGCCGGCGGCAACTTCGTCGACACTGCTGACGGCTACTCGGCGTGGGTCGAGGGCAACAAGGGCGGCGAGTCCGAGACGATCATCGGCAAGTGGGTGAAGGCGCGCGGCAACCGCGAGGACGTGGTCATCGCGACCAAGGTCAGCCAGCACCCCGAGTTCCAGGGCCTGTCCGCCGCCAACATCAAGGCCGCCGCCGAGGCCTCCCTGCGGCGCCTCGACACCGACTACATCGACCTCTACTACACCCACTTCGACAAGCCCGAGGTGCCGGTCGAGGAGATCATCGGCGCGCTCGACGAGCTGGTGCAGGCGGGCAAGGTCCGGCACATCGCGGCGTCCAACATCTCCGCCGACCGGCTGCGCGCATCCCTGGAGTTCTCCGACCGCGAGGGCCTGGCCAAGTACGTGGCCCTGCAGCCGCACTACAACCTGGTCTCCCGCGACACGTACGAGGGCGAGCTGCAGGACCTGGCCGCCCGCTACGGCCTCGCCGCCGTCCCGTACTACGCCCTCGCCTCCGGGTTCCTCACCGGCAAGTACCGCCCGGGCGCGACGGTCGACAGCCCGCGGGCGGGCGGCGCGGCCAAGCACCTGGAGACCGAGCGGGGACAGCGGGTCCTGACCGCTCTCGACGAGATCGCCCAGGCCCACGAGGCCCCGGTCGCCACGGTCGCCCTGGCCTGGCTCGGCGCCCAGCCGACGGTCGCCGCCCCGATCGCGTCCGCACGGACGGTGGAGCAGCTCCCGGCGCTGCTGGCGGTGGGCGAGCTGACGCTCACCGACGCCGAGGTCGCCCGCCTGACGGAGGCGTCGGCCTGACCCCTGGGGGTCCTACGTCCGGTACGGGTTGTACGCGGGATTCGGCACCGCCGGGTACCCGTACGCCCCGTACACCGGCCAGGGCGGCGCCGCCACCGGCACCGGGGGCGCCGTCATCCGCGCCGCGTGGTCCAGCGCCGGGCGCGCCACCTCGCGGCGGCGCCACAGCTCGTGCAGCAGCTCCCGTTCCCTGACGACGAAATCGGCGCCGGCGCGGCCACGGCGCCCCCGGTGCCGCAGGAAGGCCAGGGAGGTCGCGTACGCCTCGTACTGGGCGACCTCGCGTGCGGCGGGCTTGCCGAGGTGCTGGGCGGCGTGTTCGCGGGCCAGCCGGCGTGCCCGCATCGAACCGAGGGCGTAGGGCTCGGCGGGGGTGAGCCAGCCCGCGACGGCGTAGGCGGGCAGTTCCTCGCGCACGGTGCGCAGTTCGCGCTGGCGGGTCCAGATCACCAGCCAGGTCAGCAGGCCGAACGCGGGGACCATGAAGGCCGCGTACACCGCGAAGAAGCCGTACTCGCCGAAGTTCGAGGAGCCGTTCCAGATCGCGTGCATGCTCATCGCGAGCAGCAGACCGGAGAGCGGGACGAGGACGCGCCGCAGGTGCTGGCGCTCCGCGGAGAGCGCGGCGATGCCGAAGCCGATGCCGGTGAGGACGGTGAACAGCGGATGCGCGAAGGGGGACATGATGATGCGCACGAAGAACGTCGCCGCGGTGACGGAGGCGATGCCGCGGTCACCGTTGAGCTGGTCCGTGCCGAAGGCGGTGCCCAGGTAGAGGATGTTCTCGGTGAACGCGAAGCCGGTGGCGGTGACCCCGGCGATCACCACCCCGTCGACGATCCCGGTGAAGTCCCGTCTGCGGAACAGGAAGACGAGCAACACGGCCGCCGCCTTCGAGGACTCCTCGACTATGGGCGCTATGACGGTCGCGCCGAGGGTGTCCGCGCTGGACGGGTCGGCGGTCGCCGTCGCTATCCACTTCGTGGCGAAGCTGTTGGCGACGATCGCTATCAGCGCCGCCGCACAGGCCCCCCAGGCGAAGGCGAACAGCAGATTGCGCCAGGGCCCCGGCGCGACGCGGTCCAGCCAGCGGAACGCGGCTATGAGCAGCGGCACGGGCAGCACGGCCAGCCCGAGCCCCACCAGGAACCCCTCGGTGCCGGTCTGTTCGCGCACCAGGGCGAGGATGACGAGCCCGGAGAGCGCGAGCAGGGTGATGAGCGCGCCGTACCGCACCGCCCTGCGCTGCCACCAGTGAGCGTGCCCGAGCGCACCGCCGGCCGGGGCGCCGGGGCGTGGCGGATGCGTCGGGTACGGGGGAAAGGTGGCCACGGCATTGACCCTAACGAGGGAGGGCGCCGCCCGCGACGGTACTTCGGATTGCCCGCAGGGCCGTGGGGCTTCAGGCGCCGGTGGGGGGCTGGTTGTGATGCTGTACGCGACGGAAGAGCAGGTCGTTCACGACATGTCCCTTGTCCAGTCCCTGGCCCTCGAAACGGGTCAGCGGCCGGAAGTCGGGACGGGGCGCAAAACCGCCCTCCGGCCGCGTGTTCTCGAACTCCGGATGCGCCGTCAGCACTTCGAGCATCTGCTCGGCGTACGGCTCCCAGTCGGTCGCGCAGTGCACGATGCCGCCGGGCCTGATCCGGGCCGCGGCGAGGTCGAGGAACTCCGGCTGGATCAGCCGTCGCTTGTGATGCCGCTTCTTCGGCCACGGGTCGGGGAAATAGACCCGCAGCCCGTCCAGCGAATCCGGGGTGAGCATCTCGCGCAGCAGGATGATCGCGTCCCCGTTGGCCACGCGGACGTTGGACAGCCCGTCGTGGTCGGCGAGGTTGAGCAGATTCCCCTGCCCCGGGGTGTGCACGTCCACGGCGAGGATGTTGGTGTCCGGGTCCGCGGCGGCCATCTGCGCGGTGGCCTCACCCATCCCGAACCCGATCTCCAGCACGACGGGATTGCCGTTCCCGAACAGCTCGCCGAGATCGAGGGTCCGCTGCCCGTCGATGTCCAGCCCCCACTTGGGCCACAGCCGCTGCAGCGCATCCGCCTGCCCGGCGGTCACCCGGCTGCGCCGCGGCTGAAAACTCCGGATCCGCCGCTCGAAGTGCGACCCGGCGGGATCAGCCTTCGGCCCGTCCGGGAACCGTGGCTCCCCCTTGGCCCGGGTATGCCGGACGGACACTCCGGGGATGTGCGGCACATGCTCGCCGGGGCGGGGGGCTTCGGGGGCGTTGAGGGAGTCAGACACAGTGAGGCCGATTTTACGGGGTGCGGCCACCTCTCAGCCCGGGTGGCACCCCCCAGCCCCAGGGACGGCAACCCCGCCGCCGGGCGGCCTCACACCGACCCCAGCATGGCCAGCGCCCGCCCCGCCACCTCCCGCCCGATCGGCAGCGAAGCGGTCGCCGCAGGCGAGGGCGCATTCAGCACATGCACGGCCCGAGCCCCCTCCTTGATCAGAAAGTCGTCCACCAGCCCCCCGTCCCGCAGCACCGCCTGCGCCCGCACCCCCGCCGCAGTCGGCACCAGATCATCCGCGGTCACCGCCGGCAGCAGCCGCCGCACCGCCGTGGTGAACGCCCCCTTGGACACCGACCGCGCCAGCTCACCGGCCCCGTACCGCCAGTGCCGCCCGGCCATCCGCCACGCCCCCGGCCAGGCCAGCGTCCGCGCCACCTCCCGCGGCCGTACGACGCCCCAGTCGTACCCCTCCCGCGCCAGCGCCGGCACCGCGTTCGGCCCGATGTGCACACCGCCGTCGATCCCGCGCGTGAGGTGCACGCCGAGGAACGGGAACGCCGGGTCCGGCACCGGATACACCAGCCCGCGCACCAGGTCGGGACGGGCCAGCTCGTAGTACTCGCCCCGGAACGGCACGATCCGCATCTCGGGGTCGTCCCCGGTCAGCCAGGCCACCTCGTCGCAGTACAGCCCGGCGCAGTTCACCAGCACGCGCCCGCGGACGACGTCCCCGCTCGTCGTCCGCACGGCCACCCCGAGCTCCGGCCGCCGGTCGATCCGCTCGACCCGTGCCCCGTACCGGATCTCCGCCCCGGATGCCTCGGCCAGCTGCCGGGCGACCCCCACGAAGTCGCATATCCCGGTCGTCCCGACGTGTATGGCCGCGAGACCGCGCACCTCCGGCTCGTACTCCGCGATCTGGGGGCCGCTCAGCTCCCGTACCGGAATCCCGTTCTCCCGTCCGCGCTGCACCAGGGCGTGCAGCCGCGGCAGCTCGTCCTTCTCGGTCGCGACGATCAGCTTGCCGGTGACGGCGTGCGCGATTCCGTACTCCGCGCAGAACTTCACCATCTCGGCGGCGCCCCGCACCGCATACCGCGCCTTCAGGGACCCCGGACGGTAGTAGATCCCGCTGTGGATCACCCCGCTGTTGCGCCCCGTCTGGTGCCGGGCCGGCCCCGGCTCCTTCTCCAGCACGGTCACCCGCGTCCCCGGCGCGATGCGCGTGATCGCGAACGCCGTGGACAGCCCGACGATGCCACCCCCCACCACCAGCACATCACAGTCGTAAGCGATCCCCGGCCGCACGTGCACCACCTCCCGCTACCGATAGTGCACTGCGCCACTGACAACCACTTCAAACCTGGGAGGAAAGAGGTTCTCCTTCACCAGCCCCGGCTCAGGCGGGGGCCATCAGCAAGGGCCGCGCCCGCTCCCGCAGCTCCACCACCCGAGGCTCGTCCCCGTACGGCTCCAGCCGGTGCAGAAGATCCTTCACGTACTCCGTGGTCCGCGCGGACGAGATCCGCCCGGCCACCTCCACGGCCCGGACCCCCTGCTCGCACGCCGCGTCAAGATTGCCCGACTCCAGCTCGGCCACCGCCGAGACGACCAGCCGCAGCCCGTGCGACCGCACGAACTCCTCCGTCGGCTTCGACAGCGCCTGCTCGGTGAACCGCCGCACCTGACGCGGCGCCTTCAGATCGCGGTAGCACTCCGCCGCATCCGCAGCGAAACGGTCGTAAGAGTAGAAACCGAGCCAGGACGGGTCATTGTCACCGTCACGGGCCCGTTCCAGCCACCCTTCGGCGGCCCGCAGCGCTCCGCCCGCCGCCTGCGCGTCACCCGCGCGCGCGTGCGCCCGCGCCTCGACGAGCCGGAAGAAACTCATGGTGCGGGCGGTCGCCAGCCCCCGGTTGCGCTCGAGGGCGGCCTGCGCGAGATCGACGCCCTCGTCGCCGAAGCCGCGATAGGTCGCCTGCAGCGACATGGACGCCAGCACATACCCCCCGAGGGGCACGTCGGCGGCGGCCCGGGCCAGCCGCAGCGCCTGGATGTAGTACCGCTGCGCGGCCTCCTGCTGCCCGGTGTCGAAGGCCATCCAGCCCGCGAGCCGGGTCAGCTCGGCGCTCGCCCCGAACAGCGCGCGCCCGACCTCGTCCGAGTACGCCCCGAGCAGCAGCGGAGCCGCCTCCACCCTCAAGCACTCGGGCACCATCGACGAACGCCAGTCGCCTCCGCCGTACTTGGAGTCCCAGCGCCGGGCGTCCTCGGCGGCCTCCCGCAGCTTCTGCACATCGCTGTGGCCGACTTTGAGCGGTGCGCCCGAGCCGTCGGCGGAGTTCGCCTCGCGCGCGACCGAACTGTCGGCCGGTGTTATCAGCCATCGTGAGGCGGGCGTTGCGTATGCGCTTACTGCGAACGATCCGGCCAGCGACTGCCAGATCCCGCCGGAGCCGGCCCGGCGCCCGGCGAGGTCGAGACGGTAGAGCTCCGTCGCCGACCGCACCGCCTGTCCTACGTCCCTGGGGAAGGCGAGGCCCACTTCGGGTGCGGGATCCGCGTCCGCCAGGCCGATCTCGTGGAGCGGCACCGGGCGGCCGAGCTTCTGCCCTATCGCGGCGGCGATGAGGTGCGGCGCGGCGCCCTGCGGCACCATGCCCTTCGACACCCAGCGCGCCACCGAGGTCTTGTCGTAGCGAAGAGTCAACCCGCGTTGAGCGCCAAGATCGTTGACGCGACGCGCGAGTCCTGCGTTGCTGATTCCCGCGAGGGCGAGAACGGCGCCGAGCTTTTCGTTCGGCCCGCGTTGCTCCCTGGACATGCGCCACCCCTCGACACAGACGGCTGCCGCGCTGGCATAACCACGCGGCATTCGTAAACCCAGCGTAGTTCGCCGCATCCCAAGCGTTAAGGGGCATTGTTCCGGATGGCGGGATTGTGGTCCGTACTGAAGTGCGGGTCCGATACGCGCAGTTGCGCCATGCTCCCGGTGTGTGGCCGTGCGCCCGTCCGTGCGCTCTTCTCCGGCCATGCCGGGAGCGCTTCCATGGATGGTGCGTGGGTCGGCCCGCTGTACTGGATCCAGCGGGCTGGGGGACACCGCCGCCTTCATCCCCGCGGGCGGCGGACGGGCCCGGGGGGCGAACTCCGTCTCCCGGGCTGCGCGCGGGTGAGGCGATGCTCAGAGCATGTACGGAGCGTGTCCAAGCCTGGCTCGCCATCACCGATTTGGCTGAAAATCGCCCCCGCGCTTCCCAGGTAATTGCCGCTCCCACCATGGGACTTGAGGGCGCGAACGGCGTTTTCGGGGAGCATTTCGGGGGCGCATTCGCGTCGCAGCCGCCGTGCCGGGCACGGGTGTTCGGCACGGCGGGCGGTTGAGCGCCGAAGCGCCGCCCGGGGGGCGTAAGCGGCTCCACCACGCCTCCGGCGTGCGCTCTTCATGGCAGCATGGTGAACCAGTTCGTACGGTGCACTGGTTGTCCACAGCCTGTGGAGGCGTCCATGCGGTGGTTGGTGGGATGGAGCAGCACCGCCGCGGGGGCTTCGGACATCGGATCCGCGGGGGCCACCGGACAGGACGGCGAGACCGTGCACCCGGTGGGCTCCCAACTCCTGTGGGGAGACCCGGACCCGCTCTGGGCGGTCGGCGACTGGCGGCCCGACGAGGTGCGCGTGGTGAAGGCCGACGCGCAGACCCGGATCGCGGTCCTGGGCACGTGCGGGGCGTCCGACGAGCAGCTGCGGGTCGGTCTCTTCGCCGCACGCGGGGGCGCACTGCGGCATCTGACGGCGTGGCCGGGCAGCTACACCGCCATCGTCCAGGTCGGCCGCCGGGTCACCGTCTGCGGCGACCTGGCGGGCGCCCGGCCCGTCTTCTACACCCCGTGGGCGGGCGGTACGGCCTACGCCACCGCCGCGCTCCCCCTCGCCGACCTCATCGAGGCCAACCTCGACTTCGGCCATCTCGCCGCGCTTCTCGCCGCCCCCGACGTGCCGGCCGCGCTGCACGACTCCACGCCCTACGACGGCGTACGGCGCATTCCGCCGGGGCATGCGCTGATCCTGCGCGCGGGTGCGCGTGAGATCGCCGGCTACGAGCCGGTCGCCTCGCTCGCGGTGGCGGCGCCCTCGGCGGACCCGGACAGCGCGGTCGACGCGGTGCGCGACGCGCTGGTGGAGGCGGTACGCACGCGCCTGGCGGCGCCGAGACACGTCCCGGGAGCCGACATGGACCCGGGTCCCGTCCCCGGCATGGGTCCGGCGGAGCGCCGCGCCGGGCGCGGGATGCCGGTGGCGGGCATCGGCGCGGACCTCTCCGGCGGCCCGGCGTCCGGGACGCTCGCCCTGCTGGCGGCCGGCCTGCCGGGCATGCCGGGCACGGTCCTGGGCCACGGCACGGGCGCGGGCGAACGCCTGCTGGCGGTCACCTTCAACGACCTGGCGGTCGGCGGCCGCGAGGCGGAACTGGAGCGGGCGGGATCGCTGGCCGCCAACCCCCGTCTGCACCACGTGGTGGTGACCGGAGGCGAGGAGGCGCTCCCGTACGCCGAACTGGACGGCCCCCTGACGGACGAACCGGGCCAGTCCCTGGTCACGGCGGCCCGCCACCGCGCCCGCCTGGCCTCCGGCAGCGCGGACCACTTCACGGGCTACGGCGCCCGCCAGGTCCTGGACGCGCACCCGGCCCGCCTGGCCGACCTCCTGATGGACCGCAAACGCCGCCACCTGGTCCGTCCCGTCGCGGCGCTCGCGAAGGCGGACGGCTCGGTGATGGTCCCCGCGCGCGTGTACGGCGCGGCCCGGAAGCTGGCGAGAACCCCGTACCGGGCGGGCCTGGACCTCCTCGCCGAACGCCTCCTGCAACGCCGCTTCGACGAGCCGGGCGGTGCTGTCGGCGCGTCCCTCGCCGCCCTCACCTGGGCCAGACCGGGCCCGGCGGCACGCTGGCTGACCGGCGAGGCCCTCGCTGAAGTATCGGTTCGCCTGCAGGCGTCGACGGGCCGCGCGGGCGTGGGCCCGGCCCAACGCCCGGGCGACTACCGCGCACGGGCGGCCCTGGCCCGCCACGCCGCCGACCTGCGCATCCTGGAACAAGCAGCCGAGGTCCGCTCCCAACGCCTGCACGCGCCGTTCCTCGACAACCAGGTGGTCCGCGCCTGCCGCGCCCTCCCCGAGGCGCTGCGCGTACAGCCGGGCGCGCGTGCAGCGATCCTCCGTACGGTCCTGGAAGGCGCCGGCGTGAGCGACCTCCCGCCCGGCTGGGGCGCTCCTTCCCACGCCTCGGCAGCGGTGGCGGCCCGCACCGGGCTGAGGGTGGCCGCCGACTCCCTGATGGCCCTCTTCGGCACCCCCTTGCTGGCGGAGGCGGGCCTGGTGGAGGCCCGAGTCGTCCGCAAGGCCCTGCGCGCGGCAGCAGAGGGTGAACCCCTCCCCCTGGACGGCCTGGCAGACCTGGTCTCCCTGGAACTCTGGCTGCGCCGCCTCCTCTCCCGCCGAGGAACCTGCTGGACAGGCACCCCGGCCCGCCAGCGAGCAGTACCGGCGGGGATCACACCCCGCAGGGGCGCGCTGGCTTCTGGCGGGGGAGCGGGGGTGGCGTGAGCGTCCACGTTTTTCAGCCCGTCCGGCGTGTGAGGACGAGGCCGTCCAGGCCGATCGGGGTCCGGGGCGGAGCCCCGAAGCGGGGTGCGGGGGCGGAGCCCCTGGCGGGGTCGAAGGGGCGGAGCCCCTGGGGACGGGAAGGGTAGGGGCGGCGGGGGCGAAAAACACCCGGTGCCCCCCAGCCGCACGGGCCCCGAGACCCCGGCCCCCGCAAACCACGTGCCCCACCCCCGCCCCCCGGCGACAATGACCCGGTGCGGTACAGAATCCTGGGCGTCACCCAGGCAGAGGACGACCACGGCACCGCCCTACCCATCCCCGGCCGGCGCCTCCGCACCCTCCTCACCGCCCTGGCCCTGCGCCCCGGCCGAGTCACCACCCCCGACACCCTCATCGACGAGGTCTGGTCGGACGCCCCGCCCCAGGACGCCCCCGCCGCCCTCCAGGCCCTGGTCGCCCGCCTCCGCCGCACCCTGGGCAGACAGAGCATCACCTCCGCCCCCGGCGGCTACCGCCTCGAGGCGACCCAGGACGACGTGGACCTGTTCGTCTTCGAGCGACTGGTACGCCGGGGCACCACGGCCCTCGACCACGGCGACCCGCACACCGCCGCACACATGCTGGACCAGGCCCTGGCCCTGTACCGAGGCCCCGCCCTCGCCGACCTCCCGGACCGCCTCGCCGCCACCCGCCCCGCCGCGCTGCACCGCGAGGCGACAAGGGCCCGCATCGACGCGGACCTGCACCTCGGCCGCGCCCACGCCGCCGTACCGCACTTGCAGGAACTGACCGCGGCGCACCCGTACGACGAACCGTTGCACGCCCTCCTCATCCGCGCCCTGCGCGACACGGGCCGCACCGCCGACGCCCTCGCCGCGTACGAGACCGCCCGCCGAGCCCTCGCCGAAGGCCTGGGCACCGATCCCGGCCCCCAACTACGCGCCCTGCACATGGAACTGCTCACCCCCGCGACAGCACCGCAACCCGCCCCCACCCGCGCCCCCACTCCCGCCGCCCCCCAACCCGAGCCCCCCGCCCGCACCGGCAACATCCGTCCCCGCCTTACCTCTTTCGTGGGCCGGGAACCGGAACTCGACGCCATCCGTTCCGAATTGCACAGGGCAAGGCTCGTCACCCTCACGGGTCCGGGCGGCTCCGGAAAGACCCGCCTCGCCGAGGAAGCCGCCGCCGGGCTCCCCCAGGCCTGGCTGGTCGAACTGGCACCGCTGGACCGCCCGGAGGCGGTGCCCGGAGCGGTGGTCAGCGCCCTCGGTCTGCGCGAGACCGTGCTGATGACCACCGAGCTGACGGCCCCGCAGGACGACCCGCTCGCCCTGCTCGTCGAGTACTGCGCCCCACGCAGCCAACTCCTGATCCTTGACAACTGCGAACATGTCATCGAAGCAGCGGCAGCCCTCGCCGAGACGCTGCTCACCCGCTGCCCCGGGCTCACGATCCTCGCCACCAGCCGTGAACCCCTGGGCGTCCCCGGCGAGTCCGTGCGCCCGGTCGAACCCCTCGTCCTCGACCAGGCGCACCGCCTCTTCGAGGAGCGCGCCTCCGCGGTCCGTCCCGACGCGGCCACCGTGCTCCGCGACCGCGAGGCGGTGCAGGAGATCTGCCGCCGCCTGGACGGCCTGCCGCTCGCGATCGAACTGGCCGCGGCCCGGCTCCGGATGCTCACGCCCCGCCAGATCGCCGACCGCCTCGACGACCGCTTCCGCCTCCTCACCTCCGGAAGCCGTACGGTCCTGCCCCGCCAGCAGACCCTGCGCGCGGTCGTCGACTGGTCCTGGGAGCTGCTCGACGAGCGGGAGCGCACGGTGCTGCGCGAGGTCTCCGTGTTCGCCGGCGGCTGGGACCTCGCGGCGGCGGAGACCGTGTGCACCGGCCCCGCGACCGATCTCGTCGGGGCGCTCGTCGACAAGTCCCTGATCGTGGCCACCCCGGCCGAGACGCCCTACGAGGGGACCGGCTCCGGCGGCATGCGCTACCGCATGCTGGAGACCATCCACGAGTACGCCGCGGAGCGCGCCGCCGAGACCCCCGAAGTGCGCGCCGCGGCCGAGCGCCGGCACCGCGCGTGGGTGCGCGCGCTCGTGGAGGAGGCCGACCCCCTGCTGCGCTCCGCCGGCCAGCTCCCGTGGATCTCCCGTCTGGAGACCGAGCTGGACAACATCCGCGCCGCCCTCCACCGTGCCCTCACCGCGGGCGACGAGCCGGAGGCCGCCGCCCTCGCCCTGTCCATGGGCTGGTTCTGGTGGCTGCGCAACTACCGGCACGAAGCCGAGTCCTGGCTGGATCAGGTCCTCCGCCTGGGCGTCGCTCTGGACGGCACCACCACCGCCTCGCAGGCCTCCGCCACAGACCCCATGGACGCCGTAGACCCCATGGACGCCTACCTCTCCGCCCCCGACGCCGAAGCACACCACCCCCGCCACTCCGTCCGCATGAACCTCCGGATGCTGCACCTCTTCATGAAGTCGGACACCCAGCCGATGGACGCGCTGCTGGACGACCGGCTGCGTCAGTACGTCGGCCGGCTGCGGGACTTCTTCGAGCGGGGCGGTCCGGAGGCGGCCCGTATGCCGGGCCTGGTCTGGCCGTTCACCACCTTCGTCCTGGACAGCCCGCAGGACGTCCGCGCCGCCCTGGACGTGTCCGTCGCCAACTGCCGTGCCCACGGCGACGACTGGGCGGTCGGCGTCGCCCTGATGTTCCGTACGCACATGGCCGTCGACTCACCGGGCGGCATGGAGGGCGTGGACGAGGACCTCGCCGAGCTCAGGGCGCTGAGCCGGCGCGTCGGCGACCGCTGGATGCGCGCCCAGGTGTGCAGCGCGGCCGGCGAGGCGGCGATGGCCCGCAGCCGTCTGGAGGAGGCCAAGGGCGAGTACGGGGAGGCGCTGCGGCTCGCCTACGAGGTGGGCGCCTACACCGAGACGCCGTTCCTGCTGGCACGGCTCGCCGAGATCGCCTACCGGGCGGGGGACCGCGCGGCCGCGCTCAGCGGGCTGGACGAGGCGACCGCCGCCGCCGACCGCTACGGCGTACCGGACTCCAGGGCGTTCGTCCTGCTGCTGCGCGCCCAGCTCGCCCTGGACGAGAAGGACACCGCCCGTGCCCGCGCGCTGCACGAGGCGGCTCGCGCGGAGATCGGGCGGGGCACGCCTCCGCCCCAGTTCATGGTGATGCTGAACGCGATTGACGCCATGGTGACGGTCGCCGAGTCGGGCCCGGCGCACGGACTGCCGAAGCTGGCCGACACCGTCCGCGAGGCGGTGGAGCGGCGCTGCGCCGACGTGATCACGGCGACCCTCCTGGACAGCGCGGCCGTCGTGCTGTCCGACCTGGGAGACCATCCGCGCGCGGTCCGCCTGCTCGCCGCCGCGGAGCAGCTGCGCGGCGGCGCACCGCGCACCATGCCGGAGCGCGCCGAGGCCGAGCGGGCCGAGGCCGCCGCCCGCGCCGCGCTGTGCGCCGAGGAGTACGAGGCGGAGTGCGCCCGGGGCGCCGCCCTCACCGCCGACGACCTCCTCGCCGAACTGGGCGAGGCCCTGCACAGGCACCCTGCCGAGCAGCTCCCGTAGCCGAAACCGCAGCCGTACGCCGCTACGAGCAGGTGAACTTCGACTCGGCCCAGTCCGCGAGCGTCAGGGTGTCGAAGCTGCTCTGCGGCTGGACGACCAGCCGTACCGTCCGGCGCCCGGCGAGGTTCACATGGACCGGGACCGCCCGGTAGCCGCCCTGGCTCAGCCCGGACTGCCACAGCCGGACGCCGTCGGCGTAGACGGAGAAGTAGACCCTGCCGAGCCCCAGGGTCATGTCGTCGACGCCCACCAGGGCGTCATAGGCGGAGCAGCTGCGGTTGAGGTCGACGGTGACGGAGGACTCGCCGTGCACGGTCACGCCCTGCGCGTACTGCTTGCCGGCGATCGCCATGCCGTACCGCTGCCACACCCAGCTGCTCTCGCCGAGCCGCATCTCGGGCTTGGTGCCGTCGCCGCCGAGGTTGTACGACAGCCCGCTCCACTGGTAGACGGCCGGAACCGGCGGCGGAGTCGGGGTGGGGGTGGGCTTCGGCGTCGGTTTCGGCTTGGGGGTGGGCGTGGGGGTGGGCGTGGGGGTCGGGGTGGGCTTCGGCCGGGGAGCAGGGGTCGGAGTCGGCGCGGGAGCCGCCGCACCCACGATCACCGGCGGCTTCGGCTCGGGCTTCTTCTTCGGCGGCGTCGGCTTGGGCGCCTTTGGCCGGACGGCCGGCGCGGAGGCGGGTGGCTTCGCGTCCGGCTTCCTGACCGGGGTGTCGCTCCCGGACATCGCGAGGGCCACCGCCACACCCGCGGCGGCGAGGACACCGGCGGCGATCCCGATCTTCGCGGGGGCGCCCAGCCCCTCGGAGGCCGCCGCGCCACCGGCGCCCGCCCCGCTGGAGGAGCCGCCGCTCGCCGCGGCGGCCGCACCCGCGGCGCCCGCCGCACCGGCTCCGGTGCCGCCCGCGATGAGCGCGGCCACCTTGGCGTACCCGGCGGCACCGAACCAGCCGATGACCGCGACCGGCACGACGCCAGGGATACCGCCGGCGACTTCCTTGATCTGACCCGCGGCCAGCCGGCACTTGGCGCACTCCTCCAGGTGCTTGCGCAGCCCCCGCTCGGCGCGCGTGCGCAGTCCGCCGCGGGCGTAGGCGCCGAGCCGGTCGGCGTAACGGGCGCACTCCTCGTCGTCGGCGAGCGTGGCGCTGACGTGGGCCTGGAGGTAGGCCTGCTTGAGGCCCTCGCGGGCGCGGCTGGCGAGCACCCGGGTGCCGTTGGCGTCAAGGCCGAAGAGCGTGGCGACCTCACTCGGCGACTCGTCCTCGACCTCGGTGTGCCACAGGACGGCCTGCCAGCGCTCCGGCAGCGACCGGAAGGCCTGCATGGCCATGGACTGCTCGGCCTCGTGCATCGCGCGCACCTCGGCGCCGAGCTCCAAAGCGTCGTCCTCGGACACCTCGGAGGAGCGCGCGGCCTGCGCCGCGAACACCGCGAAGTCGTCGACCAGTTGCTCCCGCTTCGCGGACTTCGTCCAGTTGGCGGCCACTCGTCGGACGGTGGTGAGCAGATACGCGCGTACGGCGTGCTCGGGGCCGTGGCCGCCGCGTACCGCCTGGAGCATGCGGGCGAAGACCTCCGCGGTGAGGTCGTCCGCGGTGTGCGCGTCCCGGCAGCAGGTGCGGGCATAGCGGCGCACCGCGTCCGCGTGGCGCCGGTACAGCGCCTCGTACGCGGTGTCGTCGCCCGAGCGCATCCGCCCGATCAGATCGGCGTCGGAGGGCGGCTGGTCCCTGGGCGGCGGCAGGACGCCGTCCTCCCGCCGGTCGCGCTGCGCCGGGACACTGCCCTCGACGGGCTCGACCGGCTCACCGCCCTGCGGCGGGATGACGGTCTCCGGGCGACCGCCGCCGCGCGGGACACCCGCCCGTCCGCCCGGCCCGCCCTGACTCGGCACCTGCGGCGAACCACCGGCCTCCGCGTCACCGTCACCCAGTGGCTCGTCCCGCCCGTCAACGCTCATCGCGGAAAGCCCCCGACGCCTGCCCAACCAGTCCCGAACACCGGGTCAGAGTGCCATATTGGCTTTTGTTCAGGACCCATCAGTGCGGGCCATCCACCCGTCCGTGGGGACTTGTCGTGCCGTAGTACTAGCCGTCACTCATTCGGGGAAGGCTCAATCGACGCCCGACAGACGGAAATTGAGCGGCAGTTGAGCGGCATACCGGAAATGTCCCGCTCTTTCCGGGCTCACGCCGGGCGCGCGGGCTGAGCACTGCCCACGCCCCACCGTCACCTCTTCGAGTTACGGACCGTTCGAGTTACAGGCCACCGGAGACGCTGACACGGCCCCTCCCGCGGACAGGCCGCCGCCTCAGGCCGGCCGTGACCGCAGCCCCTCCAGCAGGATGTCGAGCAGCCGTGCCGAAGCGGCCGCCTGCTGAGCCGCGTCCGGCAGCGAGGGCGCCGCCGTGGCGATGACCAGCAGGACGTCCGAGACCGACACATCGGCCCGCAGCTCACCCGCCGCGCGCGCCCGCTCCACGAGCTGGCCCACGACCTCGAGCAGCGCCGCCGCACCCGTGTCGTCCTCCGCCGGGATCCTCGGGGCCCCTTCGGGAACGAGCCGCAGCTCCCCGGTACCCGGCTGCGTGCGCTGCTGCGGCACCCGGGCCTCGTCGAAGACCGTCCCGTCGGACCCCTCGTCCCCGGCCGAGACCCGCAGCACCTGCGGCGGCAGCAGCCGCCCGGCACCCGAGGCCACCGACGTCCGCAGGAAGCGCGAGAGCGCCGACCACGGCTCGTCCTCCTGGCCGAGCGCCGCCCGGGCCTGGTCGGTCAGCCGGGAGGTCTCCTCCTCGGCTATCCGCCGCACCAGGACGTCCTTGCTCGGGAACCGCCGGTACACGGTCCCCACACCCACCCGCGCCCGCCGCGCCACGTCCTCCATCGGCGCGCCGTACCCCAGCTCGCCGAAGACCTCGCGCGCCGCGCGCAGTACGTGCTCCAGATTGCGCTGTGCATCCACGCGCAGCGGCGTCGTGCGCGAGGTGTCCCCGCGTCCGTTGCCCGTCGCCGCGCTCACCATGCCGCCCGATGTCAGTGCAGACGCGGACGACCAATGAGAGTCCTGAACATGCATAAGCGTTCCCCCGGTAATGACGTCTCCCCCCGGAGACTCTCCCCGCCATTCATTGGTTGCCGGAGCGTGGGAACAAGCCCGGTTCACCGGCCCGCCCGTCGCGGACTCGACGACCGATGAGTGCATCCCCCTACACCCCGTCGAGACACGAACATAGTTGAGAGGGAGTCAATTCAGAAGGGGCAGGTTCCGCACGGAGCGCCCCCCGATCGGAGTACGGGTCGCATACGTCCCGATTGCGCCCCCCAAGGTCATCCGGCGCACACCCGCTGACCTGCGATCCTTTCGGGTACTCGGGCAATTCGGCCAACCCTGGGCGTCCCCGGCCCCGCGTCACACAAATTGTCGGGGCTGTGGACAAACTCAAGCGCTGGGTGCGTCATGGGATGGTGAAGGAACGTGCGCGCATTCTCGTTGTCGGCGGCGGCTACGTCGGGATGTACACGGCCCTGCGCCTCCAGCAGAAGCTGAAACGGGAACTCAGGCGGGGCGAGGCCGAGATCACAGTCGTCACTCCAGACCCGTACATGACCTATCAGCCATTCCTTCCCGAAGCGGCCGCCGGTGCCATTTCACCCCGGCATGTCGTCGTACCGCTGCGCCGCGTCCTGGCCCAGTGCCATGTCGTCGTCGGCGAGGTCCTCTCCATCGACCACGCCAAACGCACCGCGACCCTCACCACCCTCGCCACGGAGGAGGAGGGAGCGGGCCCCGAGCACATGACGTACGACGAACTCGTCCTGGCGCCCGGCTCGATCTCGCGCACGCTGCCCGTCCCCGGCCTCGCCGACCACGGCATCGGTTTCAAGTCGGTCGAGGAGGCCATCGGCCTGCGCAACCACGTCATCGAGCAGATGGACATCGCCTCCTCCACCCGCGACCCCGCGATCCGCGACGCGGCGCTCACCTTCGTCTTCGTCGGCGGCGGCTTCGCCGGGGTCGAGGCGCTCGGCGAACTCGAGGACATGGCCCGCTACGCCGCCCGCTACTACCACAACCTCCGGCCCGAGGACATGAAGTGGATCCTCGTCGAGGCCTCGGACCGCATCCTGCCCGAGGTCGGCGAGGAGATGGGCCGCTACACGGTCACCGAACTGCGCCGCCGCAACATCGACGTACGCCTGCACACCCGCCTGGAGTCCTGCGCGGACCGCGTCGCCGTCCTCAGCGACGGCTCCCGCTTCCCGACCCGTACGGTCGTCTGGACGGCCGGCGTGAAGCCCAGCCCGCTGCTCGCCGCCACCGACCTGCCCCGCACCGAACGCGGTCGGCTGAAATGCACCCCCCAGCTGACGATCGACGGCGCCACGCACGCGTGGGCGGCAGGAGACGCGGCCGCCGTCCCCGACGTCACGGCCGCCGAACCCGGCACGGAGACCGCCCCCAACGCCCAGCACGCCGTCCGCCAGGCCAAGCTCCTCGGCGACAACATCGCGCACTCGCTGCGCGGCGAGCCCCTCGAGACGTACTCCCACAAATACGTCGGCTCGGTCGCCTCCCTGGGCCTCCACAAGGGCGTCGCCCACGTCTACGGGCGCAAGCTGAAGGGCTACCCTGCCTGGTTCATGCACCGCGTCTACCACCTCAGCAGGGTGCCCACCTTCAATCGCAAGGCCCGTGTCCTGGCCGAATGGACCCTTTCGGGCCTCTTCAAGCGGGAGATCGTCTCCCTGGGTTCGCTCGAACATCCCCGAGCGGAGTTCGAACTCGCGGCCGGTGGAAAGCCTCCTACCGACCCGATGAACGACTCGAAGGGGTCGTCCTGACCGGACCCAGGAACTCCACCGACCGACCGGGCGTCTCACGGATGTCGCCCCGGTGGGCCACACTGCCAGACTGATCCCCGCCCCAGGGCGAGCAGATGCTCGCCCTTCGAACCCAAGAGGCTCTCTCCACCGTGCTGCACCCCGGGGGTGTCACGCCCCAGCCCTCCGGCCGGGTCCGGAGCCGGCCGAAGACGCCGAAGACGACGACACGAGGCAAGGATTCGTGAACTTCACGCGCTGGAGCGCCCGGCTCCCCGGAACGCAGCGCCGCGCCGCAGCGCGGACCGATCACACGGCCGCCCCCGACCGGCAGGCCGAGACCCCGAACGCCGTGCCCGCGGCCCGCGCCGAGCAACTCACCGACGAGCACGCACCCGTACCGGCCGTCGACGAGCTCCCCGTCCGCGAGGTCCTCGACCGCGTCCCGGCCCTCGTCGCCCTCGTCCACGGCCCCGATCACCGCGTCGCCTACATCAACGACGCCTATGTGACGGCCTTCGGCGTACGGCCGCTCGGCGAGCCCACCCGCGAATCCCTCCCCGAACTCGAGGAACTGGGCCTGCTTCCGCTCCTCGACCAGGTCCTGCGCAGCCGCAAGCCCCGCACCCTCAAGTCCCGCAAGGCACCCGACGGCCGCTCCTACACCTTCACCTGCACCCCGGTGACGGAAGGCGAGAACGCGGGCGTACTGGTCTTCGCGACCGACGTCACCGACCACGCCGAGGCCGCGGAACGCCTCCGCGCCAGCGAACGCCGCCAGCGCGAAACAGCCGTCACCCTCCAGCGCTCACTGCTGCCCCAGGAACTCGAAGAACCCGACGACCTGCGCATCGCCGCCACCTACCAGCCCGGCGGCACCGAGGCGGCGGTCGGCGGCGACTGGTACGACGTCATCACCCTCGGCGGCGGCCGCACGGCCCTGGTCATCGGCGACGTGATGGGCCGGGGCGTACGAGCAGCGGCCGTCATGGGCCAACTCCGTACCGCGGTCCGCGCGTACGCCCGCCTCGACCTCCCCCCGCACGAGGTCCTGCAACTCCTCGACGGCCTGGCCACGGAGATCGACGCCAACCAGATCGCCACCTGCGTGTACGCCATCCACGACCCGAACGAGGGCCGCCTGGTGTACGCCTCCGCCGGCCACCTCCCGATCCTCGTCCGCGACGAGAGCGGAGTAGTCCTGCGCGCCGACGAACCGACCGGCCCGCCCCTCGGCACGGGCGGCTGGATGCACGCCTCGGGCTCGGTCCCCCTGGGCCCCGGCTCCACGGCCGTCCTCTACACGGACGGCCTGGTGGAACGCCGGGACGAGGACCTCGACGAGGGCATCGCGGCCCTGGAGCGAGCCCTGTCCGGCGCCACGGGCACCCCCCAGGTCGTGTGCGACCGCCTGGTCCGCTCGGCAGGCGTGACGGCGGACCACGACGACGACGTGGCCGTCCTGGTCCTCCAGCACCCGGCCCGCACCGGCCCGGACAGCGACCTCTTCCGCAACGCGGCCCTCGAACTCCTCGGCGGCATCGAGGCGGCCCCACGCGCGCGTGCCTTCGCCTCCGGCGTCCTGACGAGCTGGCGCTTCCCGACCGAACTCCACGACCTCGGGGTCCTGGCAGCGAGCGAACTGGTCGCCAACTCCCTCCAGCACGGCACACCACCCATGCGCCTGCGCCTGCGCCGCACCGACCGCCGCCTGATCATCGAGGTCACCGACGGCGACGACCACCTCCCGCGCCGCCGCCGGGCGGAACCCGGCGACGAGTCGGGCCGGGGCATCGCCATCGTCGCGACGATCGCCTCTAACTGGGGCTCACGACGCACCCCGGGCGGAGGCAAGGCGGTCTGGTGCGAGTTCGTCCTCCCCAAGGGCTCGCCCTGACCCCCGCTCAGGCCTCCGCGACCACCGACTCCGCGGCAGCCCCACCCCGGGCGACCACCCGGCTCTTCCCGAGCCACGGCTGATCCTGTACGGCGGTGAGCTGCCGCCCCAGCCGCAGCGCGAGGAAGGTGATCCCCAGCGAGAACAGCAGGAAGGTCACGATGTACGGCACGGGCAGCGACGCCCCCAGCGGCCCGCCCACGGCCGGCCCGACGGCCAGCGCAAGCTGCTTCACCAGCGCGAAGGCGGAGTTGTACTGCCCCGCCATCCCGGTCGGAGCGAGATCGGCGACCAGCGGAGCGACGGTCGGCGACAGCATCGCCTCACCCAGCCCGAACAGGGCATACGTCGACACGAACGCGGCCGTCGCCATCTCCTGGCTGCCGTGCCCGAGCCCGGCGTACCCCGCCAGGACCCACGCCACGGCCCAGATCAGCCCGACACCGGCGATCACCCGGGACCGGCGCCGGCGCTCGACGAACCTCAGCACGGCGAACTGCGCGACGACGATCATCAGGGTGTTGGCGGCGAGCGCCGTCCCCAGCGCCGAGGTCGAGATGCCCGCGGCCTCGACGCCGTACGCGCTCAGCCCCGACTCGAACTGCCCGTAGCAGGCGAAGAACAGCACAAAGCCCAGCACGGACAGCTGCACCATGGCCCGGTTGCCGAGCAGCTGCTTCCAGCTGCCCTTCACCGACTGAGCGGGCGCGTCCCCGATGCGCGGGGAGTGCGGCATCCGCACGGTGGCCATCACGACCGCGAGCAGCAGGAACACCGCGGCCTCGATCGAGAACAGCAGAGTGAAGGAGTCGACGCGCGTAGAGTCAACAAGATGGCCGCCGATGAGCCCGCCGACACCCAGCCCCAGGTTCTGCAGGAAGAACTGCATCGCAAACGCACGCGAGCGGGTGTCCGCCGTGGAGCAGTCCACGATCATCGTCGCGAGCGCCGGCTGCATCACGGCCTGTCCGGCCCCGAGCGCGGCCGCCGACAACAGCACGGCGGTGCTGCTGCCCGCCAGCCCCAGGCTCAGCGCTCCAACGGCGGCAGTGACCAAGGCGGCGAGCAGGACCGGCCGGGGACCGCGCCGGACGATGGCCCGCCCGGCGAACGGCAGCACGATCAGCGCGGCCACGGCAAAGACGGCGAGCACGAGCCCCGCCGTCATGGCCCCCAGCCCCCGCACCTGCGCCACATAGACGTACAGGTAGGGGACGGTGAAGCCGAGCCCGAATGCGCTGAGTGCGTTACCCACGTGGATCCGGCGCATCGCTGCGCCCATCGCCCTGGTCACGTTCACCTCTCTCAGTAGTTAGGAGTGAAGACTTAGAAGCTAAACTTCGAAGCTAAACAGTACACCCAGAAGAACTTCAACGCCAAGCAGGCCCGTGCCATACTTCGCCCATGGGCGACACCCCCGGCACCCTCGGCGAACCGACACTCGAAGAGCAGATCGCCGCCTACCAGCGCGAGTTCCGGGACCTCGACCCCCAGGTCGAAAAGATCGTCTCGGCCCTGTCCCGCCTGAACCGCCGTATGAACGTCGCCTACGGCCGCCAGACTTCCGCCCTCGGCATCAGCAACGCCGAGTGGGAGGTCCTCAAGGCCCTCGTCCTCTCCGGTGCCCCCTACCGCCTGGGCCCGAGCGATCTCGCCAAGCGCCTGGGTCTCACGCCGGCCGCGATGACCCACCGGATCGACCGCATGGTCGCCGAGGGCCTGGTGACCCGGGAGCGCGACGAGTCCAACCGGGTCCGGGTGATCGTGGAGCTGACCGCGGAGGGCCGCGAGAAGTGGCTCGAGGCGATGCGCCTCGCCACGGTCTTCGAGGAGGACCTCCTCCAGGACCTGTCCCCCGACGAGCGCAGTACTCTGGGGGAGGTCCTCACCCGCCTCCTGCGCAGGGTGGAACACGCCCAGCCGGACGCGGGCGGACGCCTCACCGACCTGGACTGAGGCCGACCTAAAAGATCTTGACAGAGGGTGCTTGACAAGCCCCTCCCAGATCCGTAAA
Organism: Streptomyces sp. NPDC001351; assembly: GCF_042896045.1. NCBI lineage: Bacteria > Bacillati > Actinomycetota > Actinomycetes > Kitasatosporales > Streptomycetaceae > Streptomyces > Streptomyces sp. NPDC001351. The sequence goes on from NZ_JBIAWS010000004.1 coordinate 869,785, forward strand.
GTTCTTCGGGTTGCCACAGAGCCGTAACGGTTCTGCGACAGCACCTCCGCCGCACGAGCGGCACCCTCAAACCATCAGAACGATCTCCCAATGGGATTGCTTTCGGCGTGCCCGAATTCAATTCGATTCGGACCCGGCAGCCCGATTAGGAACTGCCGAAGGGATCCGCTAAGGTTTGAGACGTCGGAACGGCCCAACGGCCGGGAGGACAGCCCCCTCTGACTGGGAGTCAGGCCCGAAAGGATCTGATAGAGTCGGAACCGCCGGAAAGGGAAACGCGAAAGCGGGAACCTGGAAAGCACCGAGGAAATCGGAACCGGAAACGGTCTGATAGAGTCGGAAACGCAAGACCGAAGGGAAACTGCCCGGAGGAAAGCCCGAGAGGGTGAGTACAAAGGAAGCGTCCGTTCCTTGAGAACTCAACAGCGTGCCAAAAATCAACGCCAGATATGTTGATACCCCGTCTCTCCCGTTCGGGAGGGCGAGGTTCCTTTGAAAATACACAGCGAGGACGCTGTGAACCGTTCGGGCTTATTCCGCCCGGCGGTTCCGCTCTCGTGATGTGTCACCCGAT